>JANSXT010000035.1 GCA_024742765.1 Phyllobacteriaceae bacterium
ACGTGATGGCCCACCTCGTGGGCGATCACATAGGCCTGCGCGAAGTCGCCCGACGCGTTGAACCGCCGCGCCAGTTCGTCGAAGAATTGCAGGTCGATATAAAGCCGCGAATCGGCGGGGCAGTAGAACGGGCCGGACGCGGCTCCGGCAAAGCCGCAGGCCGAACGCACCTGCCCCTCGAACAGGACCAGCGTCGGCTCGGGATAGTCGCTGCCCGCTTCGGCAAAAATGGCGTTCCAGACATCCTCGGTCTCGGCGAGGACGGTGGCAACGAACTGGGTGGTCGCATCATCCCTTGGCGGCGATGATTGTGTTGGCGGCGCGCTGACTGTCGCCGGCCCGCCGCCCAGAAGGCGCACCGGATCAATGCCCAAAGCGCCGGCGACCAGAACGATCACAACGATGAAAACGATGCCGCCCAGCCCGCCACGCCGGCCCGAAACGGGAATGCGGATACCGCGACCGCCCGCCGGCGATCGGCGGCTGCCGCGCCCGCGGCGATCGTCGATGTTGCTGCTTTGGCGGCGCCCGCGCCAGCGCATGGACCGGTTCCTTCCCTGATTGGCTCTGTTCTGGCCCAGTTGATGACGGCGTTCAAGGCTCGGTCAATGCAGCGACTGTCGTCCAGATGAGATTTTCTGAAACTTTTCAGCGCCTGCTCTCGTTGCTGAAGTCGGCTCGCCAGTGAAATGCGGCCATCACCGAGACGAAGGACAGGAAGGACAGACATGCTTATTCGAACAATCACGGCAGTTTCAGCGCTGGCACTTGCGGCCACTCCAGCCCTTGCGCACGGCCATGCGGGAAAAATGGGCTATGCGCTGGCCAATGACGGCGGCACGCTCGTGGTGATGGCCGACATCGCCAATCCGGGCGAAGCACAGACCTTCGAACTTGCCCAAGCACTGGATGCAATTGCCTGGCGCCCGGTGACCGGGGAACTGCTCGGCTTCACAAATGGCACGGTCTACACGATCGACACCGGCTCGGGCGAACTGACCGATCTTGGCGCAACGTTCATGGACGATGCGATGATCGGCGAGGATGCGATGGTCGCCTTCGACTTCAACAATGCGATCGATGCCGTGCGCGCCGTGTCGTCCAATGGCGACAATCTTGTCTACTTCCCCGACGGGTTCGGCGATGGTGATGAACGCGCAAATTCGGTGCGCCGTTTCACGGACCTGGCCTATGCGGCCGGTGACGAGAGCGAAGGCGCCGAACCGCTCATCTTCGCCAACGCCTACACCAACGCCATCAACGGCATGACCGCCGAAAGCACGTTTCAATACGCGCTTGACGCGCGCGCGAACGCGCTCGTCAGTCTGGCCAACAATGCGGGCACGCTGGAAACGGTCGGATTGATCACGATCGATGGCGAACCGGCAGACATCACGCCGATGGGCGGATTTGACATCGTCTCGGCGAGCGAAGGCGACGATCATGCCTACGCCATCATGCAGATCGATGGCGCAGATTCGGCCGGCCTTTACGACATTGATCTGGCGACAGGTGCGGCAACATTGCTGAGCGATCTCGGCATGGGTGGTTTTTCGGGATTTGCCGTCTCGATGCCCGCCGAGATGTAGATCGTCGAACACGACAGAAAGCAGTTGTGGGATGGCCGTCCGGTCATCCCACTTTTCGTTTTTCCGACCTTCCAAACGCCTGCCAACCCCGATATAGCCACCGTCCAGCCCTTACCATTCATCGGCCGGTCGGCGTTGTGCGCCTGCCGGTTTTTCGCGCAAGGAACGTCGCGCCTCCTCATGCCAAAGCGCACAGACATAGACACCGTCCTCATCATCGGCGCGGGACCGATCATCATCGGCCAGGCGTGCGAGTTCGACTATTCGGGAACCCAGGCCTGCAAGGCGCTCAAGCAGGAGGGCTACCGGATCGTGCTGGTCAATTCGAACCCGGCGACGATCATGACCGATCCGGACCTGGCGGACGCGACCTATATCGAGCCGATCACGCCTGAGGTGGTCGCCAAAATCATCGAAAAGGAGCGCACCGAACGCCCGGACGAGACGATGGTGCTGCTGCCCACCATGGGCGGGCAGACCGCGCTGAACACAGCCCTCTCTTTGAAGGCGATGGGCGTTCTGGACAAGTTTGAAGTCGAGATGATCGGCGCCAAGCCCGAGGCCATCGACAAGGCCGAGGACCGCAAACTGTTCCGCGAGGCGATGGACCGGATCGGCCTTGAAAGCCCGCGCTCGGTGCTGGTCAATGCCTCGGCGATCAAGGAGGAAGACCGCAAGGCGCATGAGGCCAGGCGGCAGGTGCTGCGCGAGGAAAAATCCGGCGCCGACCTCGATGCCGCGCTCGACGCGCTGGAACTTGAATGGCGCGACGGCACATCGGACCGCAAGCAGCGCTACATGACGCACGCCATGGGCCTCGCCGCGCAGGCGCTCGACGATGTGGGCCTGCCGGCGATCATCCGGCCCTCCTTCACGCTCGGCGGCACTGGCGGCGGCATTGCCTACAACCGGTCGGAATTTTTCGAGATCGTCGAACGCGGGCTCGACGCCTCGCCGACCACCGAAGTGCTGATCGATGAGAGCGTGCTGGGCTGGAAAGAATATGAGATGGAAGTCGTCCGCGACCGGGACGACAATTGCATCATCGTCTGCTCCATCGAAAATGTCGATCCGATGGGGGTCCACACGGGCGATTCGATCACGGTCGCGCCGGCGCTGACGCTGACCGACAAGGAATACCAGATCATGCGCAACGCCTCGATCGCGGTGCTGCGCGAGATCGGGGTCGAGACCGGCGGCTCGAACGTCCAGTTCGCCGTCAATCCGGACAATGGCCGGCTCGTCGTCATCGAGATGAACCCGCGCGTGTCGCGCTCCTCGGCGCTGGCGTCGAAGGCGACGGGCTTTCCGATCGCCAAGGTCGCCGCGAAACTGGCCGTCGGCTACACGCTCGACGAACTTGAAAACGACATTACCGGCGGCGCGACGCCCGCCTCGTTCGAACCGTCCATAGATTACGTTGTCACCAAGATCCCGCGCTTTGCGTTCGAGAAGTTTCCCGGCGCGGAACCGCTTCTGACGACCGCGATGAAATCGGTCGGCGAAGTGATGGCGATCGGACGGACCTTCGCCGAATCGCTGCAAAAGGCGCTGCGTGGGCTCGAAACCGGGCTGACAGGGCTCGACGAGATCGAAATTCCCGGCCTTGGCGAGGGCGACGATAAGAATGCGATCCGCGCCGCGCTCGGAACGCCGACGCCGGACCGGCTGCGCATGGTGGCGCAGGCGATGCGGCTGGGCTTCTCGCTCGACGACATCCATGCGGCCTGCAAGATCGACATGTGGTTCCTGCGCCAGCTCGAGGCCATCATTGCCGCCGAGGCGCGCGTGCGGACCCATGGCCTGCCGGACGATGCGGCGAACATGCGCATGCTCAAGGCGATGGGTTTTTCGGACCAGCGCCTTGCGACCCTGACGGCAGCCGACGAAACGGCAGTGCGCGTCCATCGCCAGACGCTCGACGTGCATCCGGTCTACAAGCGCATTGACACCTGCGCGGCGGAGTTCGCTTCGCCCACCGCCTATATGTACTCGACCTACGAGACGCCGTTTGCCGGCGCGCCGCGCTCGGAAGCAGGCGTCTCCGACCGCAAGAAGGTTGTGATCCTGGGCGGCGGTCCTAACCGGATCGGCCAAGGCATCGAGTTCGACTATTGCTGCTGTCATGCCGCCTTTGCGCTCGCTGAAGCGGGCTATGAGGCGATCATGGTCAACTGCAATCCGGAGACGGTCTCGACTGACTATGATACGTCCGACCGGCTCTATTTCGAGCCGCTGACGGTCGAGGATGTGCTGGAAATCCTGACGATCGAGAAAAGCGCCGGCACGCTGCATGGCGTGATCGTGCAGTTCGGCGGCCAGACGCCGCTGAAGCTCGCCAACGCGCTCGAGGCCGAGGGCATTCCGATCCTCGGCACCTCGCCGGACGCGATCGATCTGGCCGAGGACCGCGACCGTTTCCAGAAACTGCTGATCAAGCACGATCTGACCCAGCCCGAAAACGGCATTGCCTATTCGGTGGAGCAGGCGCGGCTGGTGGCGACAAAGCTTGGCTTCCCGCTCGTCGTGCGGCCCTCCTATGTGCTCGGCGGGCGGGCGATGCAGATCGTCCGCGACGATCAGGCGCTCGATTCCTACCTGCTCGGCACGGTGCCCGAACTGATCCCCGAGGACATCAAGGCCCGTTATCCCAACGACAAGACGGGACAGATCAACACGCTTCTGGGCACCAATCCGCTGCTGTTCGACACCTATCTGGCCGGCGCGATCGAAGTCGATGTGGATTGCCTGTGCGATGGCGAAAACGTGCATGTCGCCGGAGTGATGGAGCATATCGAGGAGGCCGGCATCCATTCGGGCGACAGCGCCTGCTCGCTGCCGGTCCATTCGCTGTCGGCCGAGACCGTCGCCGAACTGGAGCGACAATCGGACGTTCTGGCACGCGCGCTCAATGTCGGCGGGCTGATGAATGTGCAGTTCGCCATTCTCGACGGCACGGTCTATGTGCTTGAAGTCAATCCGCGCGCCTCGCGCACCGTGCCGTTCGTGGCCAAGGCGGTCGGCCGGCCGATCGCAAAAATCGCCGCGCGCATCATGGCGGGCGAAAACCTGGCCGATGCGTCCGGCCATTACGGCACCCTGGTCGATAGCGGCGCGATCTCGCACATCGCGGTCAAGGAAGCCGTCTTCCCCTTTTCCAAGTTTCCGGGCGTCGACACACTGCTCGGCCCGGAAATGCGGTCGACCGGCGAGGTGATGGGGCTCGACGACGATTTCGCCGTTGCCTTTGCCAAGGCTCAGCTCGGCGTCGGTACCGAGCTTCCCAAGACGGGCGCGGTCTTCATTTCGGTGCGCGACGGCGACAAGGCGCGCATTCTGGACACGGCGAAACTGTTCGAACAATTGGGCTTTGCGGTGCTTGCGACGGGCGGCACGCAGCGCTTTCTCGCCGACAGCGGCGTTGCGGCCAAGAAGATCAACAAGGTGCTGGAAGGCCGTCCGCACATCGAGGACGCCATCCGAAACCGGCAGGTGCAGCTTGTGATCAACACGACCGAGGGCAAGAAGGCACTGTCGGACTCCAAATCGTTGCGCCGGGCGGCGCTTGAGAACAAGCTGCCCTATTTCACCACCATTGCTGGCGCGGTCGCCGCGGGCGAAGCGATCGCCGCGCTGGCGCGGGGTGAATTGGGCGTCAAGCCGCTTCAGGCCTATCACGCCTGACAGAGGCCGCGAACGGCCGGGAGCCCTTACAATCGCGGCGATTTTCGCGTAGAGCAGATGCCGACAATTCCGGCGGTTCGCCAGCTTTGTGCTTGGCGGGCCGCTTTTATTCGATAACGTTCCGCTTTTGGCGGTGCGCTGGATGCATGGGGAACGCGCGATGAACAAGGTGCCGATGACACGTGAGGGCTATGCGCAGTTGCAGGAAGAGTTCCGCTGGCGCACCCAGGAAGAACGTCCGCGCATCATCGAGGCGATCGCCGAGGCGCGCGCCCATGGCGACCTGTCCGAGAACGCCGAATATCACGCCGCTAAGGAAGCCCAGGGCCACAATGAAGGCCGTGTCTCCGAACTCGAAGGTCTGATCTCGCGCGCCGAGGTGATCGATGTGACCGCGATGAGCGGCGACACGGTGCGTTTCGGCGCCACGGTCACGCTGATCGATGAGGATACCGAAGAAGAGAAGATGTATCAGATCGTCGGCGACCAGGAGGCGGACGTCAAAGCCGGGAAGATCTCGATTTCCTCGCCGATTGCCCGTGCGCTGATCGGCAAGACGGTGGGCGATTCGGTCGAGGTGCAGGCCCCCGGCGGCGCGCGCGGCTACGAGATCGACGCGGTCAAGTTCGTCTGACACTATTGGTTCGCGAGGCCGGCATGCGATGACGGAAACGGTCGCCGGCCATGTCTTCACACCGGCCGATCTGGACGTTGCCGGCCGCCGGCCGGGTATCAGCGCATTCATGCGCATCCGCGACGGCGCCGCCTTTCTTGAAGCGACCATCCGCTCCCATATCGCCCATTTCGACGAAATCGTCGCGGTTCACAATCGGTGCACCGACGCAACGCCGGACATTCTGGCACGCCTTGCAGCCGAATTCGGCGAGAAGCTGCGCGTCGTGCGCTATGCCGACCCGGTGCACCCGCCGGGCAGCGAGGGGCATGCGGAAACCGCACCGGACGATCCGGCCAGCATGGTCAACTATTCCAATGTGGCCATGGCGCAGACGCGGTTTCGCACGGTGACCAAGCTCGATGACGACCATCTGGCGCTCGATGCCGACCTTGCCCGCACGGTCGCCATGCTGCGGCAGCAGGGCGGCGCCGGTGACACGCTGTTCGGCTTTTCGGGTCTCAATGTGTGGCGCGGGTCCGACCAGAGCGGGCCGCTGTCGGTGTTGGCCGCCGATCCCGTGTCCGGCGGCGGGGATATCGGATTTTTCGATGTGCGCGAGGATCGCGTCTTCACCCATGACGCGCGCTTTGAGCGAACGCCCCGCGCCGGGCTCAATCGGCGCTTTTGCGGGTATCTCTACTGGCACCTGAAACATCTCAAGCCGGGGCTCGGCTTTGCCAATTACGATCTGGAGGCCAATCCCGACAGTCGGTTCGGACGCAAGCGATTGCGGGTGCAGGCCAGCGGCGCGGTCACGTCTCTGGACGCGCTGGCGCGGATGCGCGCGCCATCACCGGCACGCCGGATCGCCGGCATGTTCGACGACAAGCGCCGGTTTCTGGTGTCGCGCGATGCGGCGCTGGGCCCGCGTTTCGCCGGATTGAACGTGGAGGACGCCGTGCGCGCCAGCGTCCGGCCCGATTTGGTCGAAACCATACTTTCGGACTGATCGCGTCGGCGCCTGCGCACGTCTTTTTCGCGATGCGGGCAGCCTGCAGACATGTTTCCTGTCAAAAGCCGCACCGATGGCCGTGGCGCGCCTTGCGGAAGCGCCAAGTGGAAACCTATCTTGAGGGCAACCCACCTTCATCTGCGTTGCCCGCGGGCACGGCGAGGACATCATGACCGAGACCATCCATTCACCCGTCCTGATCATTGGTTCGGGGCCGGCCGGCTACACGGCGGCCATCTATGCGGCGCGCGCCATGCTCAAACCGGTCATGGTCGCCGGCCTGCAACAGGGCGGCCAGTTGATGATCACCAGCGAAGTGGAAAACTATCCGGGCTATGCCGAGGCGGTCGAAGGCCCGTGGATGATGGAGCAGATGCGGCTTCAGGCCGAACATGTCGGCGCCGATATCCGCCATGACGTGATCACCGAGGTCGATCTCGACGCCCGGCCGTTCCGCGCGGTCGGCGACAGCGGCACAATCTATACGGGCGACGCGCTGGTCATCGCGACGGGTGCCCAGGCCAAATGGCTCGGCATCGAGAGCGAGCAGACCTATATGGGCTATGGCGTTTCGGCCTGCGCCACCTGCGACGGCTTCTTCTTCCGCGAGAAAGACGTGGTGGTGGTCGGCGGCGGCAATACCGCGGTCGAGGAAGCGCTTTATCTCTCAAACCTCGCCAGGACCGTCATGCTGGTGCACCGGCGCGACGAATTGCGCGCCGAAAAGATCATGCAGGATCGCCTGTTCAAGAAGGAAAACATCAAAATCGTCTGGGACAGCACGCTCGAAGAGATCGTCGGCGAGAAGTCCAACCCGGCGCTGCCGGCCGTCGCCACCGGCGTTCGGCTCAAGAACGTGCATACCGGCGCGATCACCGACCACACCGCAGACGGCGTCTTCATCGCCATCGGCCATGCGCCGGCGGTCGAACTGTTTGAAGGCAAGCTCAAGCAGAAATCGAACGGCTATCTGTGGACGGCACCCGATTCGACGGCGACATCGATGCCGGGCGTTTATGCGGCGGGCGATGTGACCGACGACATCTATCGCCAGGCGGTGACGGCCGCCGGGCTCGGCTGCATGGCGGCGCTGGAAGCGGAAAAATATCTCGCCGCGCAGGAAGCGCAGATGGAAGCGGCCGAATAGGCGGCGCCATCGCCTATTGGTGACACGGCCGCCCATTCCAGCGGTCAGGAAAAGGTCCGGCGATGCCGCTCGACTGGGACAAATTGCGGGTCTTTCACGCCGCAGCGCAGGCGGGCTCGTTCACGCAGGCCGGCGAAAAGCTGCACATTTCGCAATCGGCGGTCAGCCGGCAGGTGTCGGCCCTTGAAAGCGATATCGGCGCGCCGCTCTTCAACCGGCATGCGCGCGGGCTGGTGCTGACCGAACAGGGCGAACTTCTGTTCCGCACGGCGCACGATGTCTATCTGCAGCTTGAAAACGTCAAGGCGCGGCTGGTCGATACGACCGACAAACCGTCGGGCACGCTGCGGATAACGACCACGGTCGGGCTCGGCTCGGGCTGGCTGACCTACCGGGTGCAAGAATTCCTCGAACTCTATCCCGACATCAAGGTCCAACTGCTCCTGTCGAACGAGGAACTGGACCTCAACCTGCGGCAGGCCGACTGCGCCATCCGCCTGCGCCAGCCGCAGCAGCCCGACCTGATCCAGCGCCGGCTGTTCATCGTGCATTTTCATATCTACGCCTCTCCGGGCTATGTCGCCCGGTTCGGCACGCCGACGACGGTGGACGATCTCGATGATCACCGGATCATCGCCTTCGGCGAGCCGGCGCCGGACTATCTGCAGGAACTCAATTCGCTGCTGGCGCTGGGCCGCGAGGATGGCGAGCCGCGCCGGGCGGTGCTGGAGATCAACTCGATCATGTCGATCAAGCGGGCGGTGCAGCGCGGCGTGGGCATCGCCATGCTGCCGGACTATGCCGTCGAGCGCGACACGGGGCTGGTGCGTGTGGTCGAGGGCGTCGCCCTACCCTCGTTCGACACCTATTTCGCTTATGCCGAATCGATGCGCTCGTCAGCCAAGCTGCAGGCGTTCCGCGACTTCCTGTTCGCCAAGGCGCGCGGCTGGGAATTCTGAACGATCCGCGCCGTGACCAACGCCGTCCGTGCACCGCACACACTGCGGCCACGCCGGCGCCCATGCTGCCCGTTTTCCGGGCGAATATTTCCCGCTATTGGCGAAAAACACGGCGGCAAACGATTGTTTGCTACCGATTGCCGCATCAGCCATGCAGTTTTGCATATGTGCAATGCACAAAATGCAATTGAAACCGTCGATATCGGAGACCATATTCTACTCATCAGGAACGCGATCACCTCCTCCCGATCGCCACCTGAATGTGTTTTGCAGGAGCACCTCCTCCCGCTTCTGCAACTCTCATTGAGCCGGACCGCTACCTCCTCCCAGCGGTCCGGCTTTTTTGTTTGCAAACATCAAATTTTAGGCACTGAGCGGCAACCGAGCTCAATTAGAATCCCATAGGGTTCTCGGTTCCAGTGGCTTTGCGATCTTCCGTAGACCGCCGTTCAAGCTCTTCGGTCCATAATCTGTATGTAAGAGTGATCATCTCATTGAGCTCGTCGCGCGAAAATAGATCAACGTTGCTCGCATCAAACGATCGCACAAACCGCGATCCATCATCGTGGCAGCCGAACCGGAAGATTGTGAGTTCCGCGTCCGCGAAATCTGGATCATCAACCCTCAACCGTTCGTGCATCATCGAAAATGCAAAGCGCATCGCGCGTTTGTTGAGCGGGCTGCTCTTACGTGGATCAAAATAAACGAACGACGCCGCTCCATTCCAAACGGAGTAGAATTGTTGCCAGTACTCAACCGAGTGCCCGAAGCCAACAGACCACTTTGGCACAGGTTTATCATACGAGATCAGTCTAACTCGCTCCGCGAACTCAAACAAAGCATGAGCAACATCCAAATTTCGGCTAATGCCGTCCTCCGACTCCTTGGATGCCTCGATGCGTGCCCTGATAACTGGCCAACTAGACCTACGCGACGTACCCAGCATCGTATGCTGTACGTTCATTATGTCAGCTACTGCGCTTCTGAATGGATTGAGGGTGTGAGGTGGTCGAAAGCTCTTAAGCTGAGCGAGCAAAACTCGCTGTTCATCTGATGGTCGACCAACAATTCTAGCGAGGTCCGTTTCAGGAATACGGCGCATTCTCACTTAAATCCCCTTCCTCAGGCTCATTGCCCAACAAATAGACGTGCTTGCCGAAAGTATCACGAATTAGCTGATTCGGAATCTGCAGGCCGACATTTGCCGAGTTATGCGATGCTTGGACAATCACACTCCAAGCGCTACCTTTTGCATGTGAAAGGTTTCGAAGCTGGGATCCCGTCAAATGGCCCATGTGTTTGACCACGCTGGTTATTGTATCCCAAACCTCCACCTGCTGAGGTTCACGTATCTCTGTTAATTCTCTTGTAACCGGGTTCAGAGCTTGGGCTTTTTCCGTAATCGTTCCCGACCCAAACGGCTGAAACGCGCGATAAACAACCGGATGCACCGGACCGTGCTGCCAGGCTTCAAATGTCCCAGAACAAAGAGGCTCTGGGTTCTCCATCAACCATCGCCCATGCGCAAAGAATAAAAGCTTCTGAAGTTTCAAGTTCGTACATGAAACGCCTCGCTTCTGTGCGCAATCGATGATCGCGTTGGCGACTCCTCGCGGATCATTCATGATAACCTCGCGTAGAACATAGTATGAACATAAACTAGTGTCAATCGTCTTTACCGCGTCAGCCTTTTATACGTCACCCGTTTCGGGTTGACGCTTTCGGGGCCGAGGCGGCGGATCTTGTCGGCCTCATAGTCCTCGAAATTGCCTTCGAACCATTCGACATGGCTGTCGCCCTCGAACGACAATATGTGCGTGGCGAGCCGGTCGAGGAACATGCGGTCGTGGCTGATCACCACGGCGCAGCCGGCGAAGTTTTCCAGCGCTTCTTCGAGCGCCGCCAGCGTTTCGGTGTCCAGATCGTTGGTCGGCTCGTCGAGCAGCAGCACATTGCCGCCCTCTTTCAGCATCTTGGCCAGATGGACGCGGTTGCGCTGGCCGCCCGACAGGGTGCCGACCTTTTGCTGCTGGTCGCCGCCCTTGAAGTTGAAGGCGCCGCAATAGGCGCGGCTGTTCACCTCGTGCGGGCCGAGCTTGATGATGTCATTGCCGCCGGAGATTTCCTCCCAGACCGTCTTGTCGGGATTAAGCGCATCGCGGCTCTGGTCGACATAGGAGAGGTTCACCGTGTCGCCGATGGTGATCTGGCCGTCGTCGGGCGTTTCCTGACCGGTGATCATGCGGAAGAGGGTCGACTTGCCCGCGCCGTTCGGTCCGATCACGCCGACAATGCCGCCCGGCGGCAGCTTGAAGTCGAGATCATCGATCAGCAACCGGTCGTCATAGCCCTTGGTCAGATCGTCGGCCTCGATCACCGTGTTGCCGAGACGCTCGCCGGCCGGAATGATGATCTGCGCGTCGCCGGGGCGGCGGTCATTGGCGCTCTTGACCAGTTCGTCATAGGCCTTGATGCGCGCCTTGGATTTCGCCTGCCGGGCCTTGGGGGATGCATTGATCCACTCGGCCTCGCGGGCCAGCGCCTTCTGGCGCGATGCTTCCTCGCGGCCTTCCTGGGCCATGCGCTTGGCCTTGGCTTCCAGATAGGCGGTGTAATTGCCCTCATAGGGAATGCCGCGGCCGCGATCGAGTTCGAGGATCCAGCCCGTCACATTGTCGAGGAAGTAGCGGTCGTGGGTGATCATCAGGACCGAGCCGGGATATTCGCGTAGATGCTTTTCAAGCCAGGCGATGGTTTCAGCGTCCAGATGGTTGGTCGGCTCGTCCAGCAACAGGAGATCGGGTTGGCGCAGCAACAACTGGCAGAGTGCGACGCGGCGCTTTTCACCGCCGGACAGGTGGTCGACGGCCGAGTCGCCGGGCGGGCAGCGCAGCGCGTCCATCGCCATTTCGACCTGGCTGTCGAGGTCCCACAGGTTTTGGCTGTCGATGACGTCCTGGAGTTTGGCGCCTTCCTCGGCGGTCTCGTCGGAATAGTTCATCATCAGTTCGTTGTAGCGGTCGAGGATCGCCTTCTTGTCGGCGACGCCCTCCATGACGTTTTCCATCACGGTCTTTGATTCATCGAGCTGCGGTTCCTGGGGCAGGTAACCGCGCGTTGCGCCCTCGGCCAGCCAGGCCTCGCCGGTGAACTCGGTGTCGAGCCCGGCCATGATGCGCAACACGGTCGACTTGCCGGCACCGTTCGGGCCCAAAATGCCGATCTTGGCGTCCGGGTAGAAGGACAGATGGATGTTCTCGAGCACCTTCTTGGAGCCATAGGCCTTGTTGAGGCCGGACATGTGATAGATGAACTGGCGTGCCACGCGCGCGCTCCCGTCTGATCATGGGTGGAATTTGCGGTTCCTTAGGCGAAACCGCCATCAAGGGCAATCGGCGCGCGAACCGCTCCTACTGCCCTTCGTTTCGGACGATGCGGAACGCCTGCCGCCCGGCATAGGCGGCCTCGGGCAGATAGATCGTCATCGCGTCATAGCGCGGATGCTCGGCCAGTTCGGCGGCTGACAAAGGCTCGAGCGACCAGCGTTCGGCGACGAACGTGCCCGGCACGGCCGCCTGCGACAGCATCTGGACAAATCCCAGATCGAAGACGATGGCGCCCTCAAGGTCGATCGACCGCAGTTCTGCGCCGGCAAAGGTGCTGTCGATGATGATGGCGTTGCGGAATTCGGCCGCGTTCAGACCGGCGCCCGTGAAGTCGGCGCGCGCCACCACCGATCCCGAAAAGGACGGCGCGATCGCCTGGATGCGCCGGAACGCGGTGTCGATGACGATCGCACCGGTGAACATGGCGCCGGTCATGAAGGTGGGGATCAGGTCGACACCTTCGCCCGAAAAGGGCGGCTCCACCTCGGCAGCCTCGATGCTGGAAAAGTCCGAGCCGCGCACGACGGCCTGATCGAACACCGCATGTTCGAGCTTGGCGCCGCCGAACCGGCAGCGGACGACGCGCACAAGCGTGAAGTCGGCGAACGACAGCCGTGCATGGCGCATCGACAGGCCGGGCATCACCTCGCGCCTGATCTCGGCAAAACTGAAATCGGCGCCGACAAAGCTCAGCCGTTCGGTGTCGAGGATCGAATTGTCGACCAGCATGGACAGAAGATCGCCGCGCTCGGGGCTGAGCGGCGAATCGATCAGTTCAGTGGTCACGTTGTCGGCGTCGAAATCGGCCAGCATCTCCGGCGAAATCAGCGCGTCCTGCCGGCGGCTGAGTGCCTTCATGGCAAGGGCATTGTTGTCGAGCGGGTTGGCCTGGCGCGGCCGCAGGTAGAGATAAGGCCGGGCGACGAGCGTCGCGGCGACGATGCGGCTGCGCACGGACGTGGTCAGGTCGTCCAGGCCGAAATCGTCGATGTCGTTGCCCGCCTCCAGATAGGCCTGCCGCTCGGCGCCGATCAGCGCGCCGATCTCGATCACTTCCGGGCCGACCTGGGCGCTGCGCTCGGCTTCGGCCAACTGGGTCTGCGTATCGGACAGGCGGGCCTGCGCGCGCAAAAGTTCGGTCTGGTCATCAATGCGCGTGTTCTGTTCGGCCAGCAGCGTCGATTGGGCGCGCAAAAGCCGGTTCTGCTCGAACAAAAGCGCCGATCCGGCGAGCGCCGCGATCGATGCTATCAGCCCGGTGATCGAGCCGATCAGCCAGCGGCGCGTCGACACCCACGCATAGCGTGCCAGCGCGATCTCGGCGAAGGTGCGTGCCGCGTCGGTCGCCGCATCGACCTTGCCTTCGGCGGCGCTCTTGGCGACGTCGCTCAACGGGCCGGCAAAGCGGCTCAATTCGATCTCGCTGCGCCGGAACAGCCAGCGCCAGATGCGGTCGCGCAGCGCGAACACCATAGACAGGATCAGCGCCAGCGCGAACAGGACCGACAGGATCACCGTGATGACAAGCTGGCCGTAGTCGGCGACCATGGACGGCGCGAACATGGCGATCGGAATGCCGCAGACAAAGCCGAGCACGAAGACGACGAGGCCGAACGGGAAGCTCCGCCTTGGCAGGTAGCGGTACCCCGGTTCGCCGTCCGGCCTGCCTTCCGGCAATTCGTCGCTGATGTCCGGCTCGCTCACCGCCGCATCCCCTTCCCCGCCAGTGCAAAGTGGCCGAAGGAGCCCGGCCTTGCAACCGTCGTGCCGGCGCCGATCCGGCATCGGCAAGGCATCACATTTGCGTGTTCACTGTCCGAAGGGCTCGACGTTCCGGGCCAACGTCCAACATTGTCGACAAACAATGGGAGTTCGAACATGCGCCGTCTGGTCCTAGCCGCAACCTTCCTGTCGACGATCATCATCGCATCGCCGGCCCTTGCCGTCGGGGGCGGCAATGACGATGCGTCAAGTGACGCGGTGCGCGAGTGCGCCAACGGCGAAGTCTGGGACCGCGACCAGAGCCGGTGCGTGCCCGCCGATCAGCAAAGCCTTGGCGATGACGCGCTGTTCGAAAACGGCCGGGCGCTGGCCTATCTGGGCCGGTTCGAGGAGGCGGTTGCCGTCCTGACCATGATCGAAGACCAGAACCGGCCGGACGTGCTCAACTATCTGGGCTATGCAACACGCAATGCCGGCGACCTTCAGGCGGGCATCGCCCATTATCGCCGCGCCATTGCGCTCGACCCGGACTACACGCTGGCCCGCTCCTATATGGGCCAGGCATTGCTGCTCGATGGCGACCGCGCCGGTGCCATCGCCCAGCTCGATGCCATTGAGTCACGCTGCGGCCGTGATTGCCGTGGCTATGCCGAACTGGCCGAGGCAATCGTTGCTGCGAGCGAAGACCGGTCCTGGCGCTACTGATCCGCGTCCATCGTTTGGCTTGACGCCCGGGGGCGCGCCCGTCCAAGTGCGCGCCATGACAACCGACTTCGCCGAACAGTTCGACGTCGCTTCGCCAAGCGGGGCGACACTGAACGTCTATCACCAGCCGGCGGCGGGCGATCTCCGTGCGGTCGTGCAGATCAACCACGGCCTTGCGGAACATGCCGCGCGCTATGTACGCTTCGCGCACGCCCTTTCGGCAAAAGGCATTGCCGTCTATGCCCATGATCATCGCGGCCATGGGTCGACCACGGCACCGAACGCGCCGCCCAGCAGTTTTTCCACCCAAGGTGATGGCGTCGACAAGGTGATGGCCGATGTCGGAGCGGTGCGCGCCCTTATTCGTGACCGGCATCCGTCGATCCCCATCTTCATCTTCGGCCATTCGATGGGCGGGCTGATCACCATGAACTATGCGTTGCGCCATCCGGACGGGCTGGCGGGCGCTGCCGTCTGGAACGCCAATTTTTCCGGTGGACTGGCGGGCCGGGCGGCGCAACTGATCCTGAAATGGGAGCGCATGCGGCTGGGCAATGACGTGCCCTCGCGGGTTCTGCCCAAACTCACCTTCGCGCAATGGGCCAAGGCGGTGCCGAACCGGCGAACCGATTTCGACTGGCTCAGCGACATCGACGCTGAAGTGGATGCCTATATCGACGATCCGCTGTGCGGCTGGGATGCGTCGGTCGGCATGTGGCAGGACGTGTTCGCGATGATCTTTGCCGGTGGTGCGGTGGGCGATGCGCCGGTGGCGGCGCGGGCGCTGCCGTTCCATCTCGTCGGCGGTGGCAAGGACCCGGCGACCGATGGCAGCAAGGCCGTGACCGCGCAGGCCGACCGCCTGCGCAAGGCCGGCTTTGCCGATGTTGCCGCGATAATCTATCCGGACACGGCCCACGAGACGCTGAACAGCAGTATCGCGGATGACGCGATTTCCCAGTTCGTGACGTGGCTCGATGCGCGCATCGCCTGAACCCGACGCGGCCGGCGGGCTCGCGTCGCGCGTGCCCGCGCTCGTCATCCTGCTGCTGTGCGCGACGCTGACCGTCATGGCAGGGGCGACCATCGCCCCGTCGCTGCCGGGCATCGCCGCCCATTTCGAAACGCAACCGGGCGGCGCAGCGCTGGTGCCGCTGATCCTGACCGTCCCGGGTCTGGCAATCGCCATTGCCGCGCCGCTTGCCGGCCTTCTCGCCGACCGGACGCCCAAGAGGCGCGTGCTGCTGATCGGCGTCGCCGTCTATGTCGTCGCCGGTTCGTCGGGTCTCTATCTCGACACGATCGGCCTGATCACCTTCGGCCGGCTGTTCCTCGGCGTTGCCGTTGGCGCGATCATGACATCGGCGATGGCGCTGATCGCCGACCTGTTCGACGATGCCGAGCGCGGGCGTATTCTGGGCTATCAGGCGGCGGCGATGAGCTTTGGCGGGATGAGCTTCATCTTGACCGGCGGCTTTCTGGCCGATCTGCACTGGCGCGGACCGTTCGCCGTCTATCTGGCGCCGCTCTTGCTGATCCCCTTCATTGTCGCGTGGGTGCCGTACGGGCTGCCTGCGGCCAAACTGCCGGATACCCCGTCGCCGAAGGGACCGTTCCCCTGGGCGTTCACCGCGATGATCGGCGTTGCCGCCTTCGCCAATTTCTTCACCTATTTCACCATCCCGCTGAAACTGCCCTTCATGTTGCGCGACATGGGCCTCGACAGCGCCGCACTCGCCGGCAGCGCGATCGCGCTCCTGACCTTTTCGAGCGGTATCGTATCGCTCGTCTTCGGACGTATCCGGGCGATGGCACCGCCGCCACTTCTGGCTTCGCTTGCATTCCTGTTGGCGTCAGCCGGTTTCGCCACCCTGTCGCTGCAACCGCCCGTGCCATTGGTGTTCGGCCTGATGGTGCTGATCGGTTGCGCGTCGGGCATCGTGCTGCCCAACGCGACCACCTGGCTCTATTCCCGCGTGCCGCCGGCGATGCGGGGCCAGGCGGCCGGCCTGATGACCATGGCCGTGTTCATGGCGCAGTTTCTGGCCGCACCGTTCGTGCTCATGATCGACCCGCTGGGCGGGATTGGCGGCGTCTATATGAGCGCGGCCTTCATCGCGCTTTTGACCGCGCTCTTTTATATCATCGTGGATCGGCGCCTGCGGCAGGGTGACGCATCCCAAAAGCTCTGATAGGGCAGACCCACTTCCATTGGAAAGGGGTGCGCCATGGAACTGCTGCAAGGTCTCTTCACGATCGAGAACCTGACGACCTTCCTCGTGCTGACGGCATTGGAAACGGTCCTGGGTTTCGACAACCTTCTCTACATTTCGCTTGAGGCCAAGAAGGCCGGCGAAGAGCATGAGGAGCGTATCCGCCGGCTGGGCATCATCCTCGCCATCGTGCTGCGCATCGTGCTTCTGTTCGTGGTCCTGCAGCTGATCCGGGCGTTTCAGGAACCGTTCGCGACCATCTCCCTTCCGCCCTTCATTGAAGGCGAGATTTCCGGCCACGCGCTGATCGTCCTGGCCGGCGGCGTGTTCCTGATCTACACGGCGATGCGTGAAATCTTCCACCTGCTTGCCATTGACGATATCGGACACGCAGCCGACCGGGCGGCAAACGCATCACCCATGCGGGCGCTGTTCTGGATCACCGCGATGAATGTCGTCTTCTCCTTCGACACGGTTCTGTCCGCCGTCGCGCTGACCGACAATTTCATCGTGATGACAGCCGCCATCATCGTGTCCGGTGCGCTGATGGTGCTGATGGCCGAAACGGTCGCCGATTTTCTCAACCGCAACCGGATGTATGAGGTGGTCGGCCTGTTCGTCCTGCTGCTGGTGGGCATTCTTCTGACCACCGAAGGCGGCCATCTGGCGCATCTGTCCTTCTTCGGCTTCACCGTCGAGGCGATGAGCAAGACGACCTTCTATTTCGTTCTGGTCACGATGGTGCTTGTCGAAATCGTGCAGGGCCGCTACCAGCGCAAGCTGTTGGCGGAGAAGCGTCTGCAATCACGCAAGGTCCGCCAGAAGGTCTGAAACCGACGGCGAGACATGACACAGATAATTGGCGCCGAGCGGCCGCTCGCCGGCATCCGCGTGATCGAACTGGCCCGCGTGCTGGCCGGCCCTTGGGCGGGCCAGATGCTGGCCGATCTGGGTGCCGACGTCATCAAGATCGAGCATCCGGACGGCGGCGACGAAACGCGGGGGTGGGGACCGCCCTTCATCACTGCGGCTGACGGCAAGCCGCTTTCGGCCGCCTATTTTCACGCCACCAACCGGGGGAAGCGCTCGGTGGCCGTCGATTTCAAGACCGACGAGGGTCAGGCGATCATTCGCCGCCTTGCGGCAACCGCCGATGTCATGATCGAGAATTTCAAGGTGGGCGGGCTGGCCAAATACGGCCTTGATCATTCAAGCCTTGCTGCGGTCAACCCAAGGCTCGTGACCTGCTCGATCACCGGTTTCGGGCAGACCGGTCCCTATCGCGACAGGCCCGGCTACGACTTCATCATCCAGGGCATGGCCGGCTTCATGTCGGTGACCGGCGAACCCGACGGCCAGCCGATGAAGGCGGGCGTTGCCATCGCAGATGTGTTCACCGGCATCTATGCGGTCTCGGCGATCGAGGCGGCGCTGATCCGGGCGCTGAAGACCGGCAAGGGCTGCCAGATCGACATGGCGCTGATGGATGTGATGCTGGCGGCGATGGCCAACCAGAACATGAACTTCCTGGCGACGGGAAACGCCCCGCGCCGGCTCGGCAACGCCCATCCCAACATCGCGCCCTATCAGGTGATCGAAACCGCCGACGGACACATCATCATCGCCGTCGGCAATGACGGCCAGTTCGCGCGCATCTGCGCGCTGCTGGGCCTTGAGGCGCTGCCGGCCGATCCGCGTTTTGCGACCAATGCAGCCCGCGTCGAAAACCGCGCGGTGCTGACGGGACTGCTTTCGGAGAAGACGCGGCAATGGCGACGCGACGATCTGGTCGCGGCGTGCGAAACGGCCAATGTGCCAACCGGCCCGATCAATTCGATTGCCGACGCGTTCGCCGACCCGCAGATCGTCGCCCGCGCCATGCGCGTCGATTTGTCCGACGCTGCGGGCAACGCCATCCTCTCGGTGCGCATGCCGGTGATGCTCGACGGTATCGCTGCTTGCGCCGACCGGCCATCACCGCGACTGGGCGAGCATACCGACGAGGTGTTGGCGGAGCTAGAGGCCGACTGACGTCGGCGCCGGCCGAATGCCTACGCCACCGCGCGTGCCAGCGCGCATTGGCTCCAAAGATCGCACAGGGCGCCGGCCAGATGGGCGATGTCGGCATCGGTGTGGAACGGTGTCGGCGTGATGCGTAGCCGCTCGGTGCCGACGGGAACCGTCGGATAGTTGATCGGCTGAACATAGATGCCGTAATCGTCCAGCAAGATGTCCGAGATCCACTTGCACTTGGCCGCATCGCCCACCATCACCGGAACGATGTGGCTCGGGTTCGGCATGTGCGGAATGCCCTGACGGTCGAGCGCGGCGCGCACCTTGCGCACAGCCTCCTGATGGGCGAGGCGCTTGTCGTCATGGGCCTTCAGATGCTTGATCGAGGCGACCGCGCCAGCGGCCAATGCGGGCGGCAAGGCCGTCGTGAAGATGAAGCCCGAAGCAAAGCTGCGCACGAAATCGACCAAATTCTTCGAGCCGGTGATATAGCCGCCCATCACGCCGAACGCCTTGCCGAGCGTGCCCTCGATGACATCGATCCGATCCATCAGCCCTTCGCGCTCGGCAACGCCGCCGCCGCGCGGGCCATACATGCCCACCGCATGCACTTCGTCGATATATTTGAGCGCGCCATATTTGTCGGCCACGTCGCAGATCTTCTCGATCGGCGCGATGTCGCCATCCATCGAATAGACGCTCTCGAACGCAACGAGTTTCGGCGCGGCC
>JANSXT010000034.1 GCA_024742765.1 Phyllobacteriaceae bacterium
ATGGCCATGCTGCTTGCGCCCTATCTGCGCAAGTTCGGCAAGTACACCGTGCCCGAATTCGTCGGCGACCGTTACTACTCGAACGCCGCCCGCGTCGTGGCGGTGATCTGCCTTATCGTCATCTCGGTCACCTACGTTATCGGCCAGATGCGCGGCGCCGGCATCGCCTTCTCGCGCTTCCTTGAAATCGACATCTTCTGGGGTCTGATCACCGCGGGCGCGGTCGTCTTCGTCTACGCCGTTCTGGGCGGCATGAAGGGCATCACCTACACCCAGGTGGCGCAGTATTGCGTGCTCATCATCGCCTACACCATCCCGGCGATCTTCATCTCGCTGAACCTGACCGGCAACCCGATCCCGGGTCTGGGCCTGTTCTCGACGATGTCGGAAGGCAATACCGGCCAGGGGCAGCATTTGCTGGTTGTGCTCGACCAGTTGCTGACAGACCTTGGTTTCAGGGAATATACGGCGACGACCAATCCATGGCTGATGGCGCTCTACACGCTGTCGCTGATGATCGGTACCGCGGGTCTGCCGCACGTCATCATCCGCTTCTTCACCGTTCCCAAGGTGGCTGATGCGCGCTGGTCGGCAGGCTGGGCGCTGGTGTTCATCGCGCTTCTGTACCTCACCGCTCCGGCTGTGGGTGCCATGGCACGCCTGAACATCACCACCACCATGTGGCCGGCCGGCATCGAGGGCGAGGCTGTCGCCGTCGACGACCTTCCCGACTGGTTCGAAACATGGCAGGTCACCGGCCTTCTGGGTGTCGAAGACAAGAATGGCGACGGCCGCATCCAGTACTACAACGATGCCAATCCCGACATGGCGGCCATCGCGGCCGAGCGTGGCTGGGAGGGCAACGAGCTCGTCACCTTCAACCGTGACATTCTCGTGCTCGCCAACCCCGAGATCGCGCAATTGCCCGGCTGGGTGATCGCCCTGATCGCGGCAGGCGGCATCGCGGCGGCGCTGTCGACAGCGGCGGGTCTGCTTCTGGCGATCTCGTCGGCGATCAGTCACGATCTGATCAAGTCGGTCTTCAATCCGAACATCACGGAAAAGGGCGAACTGCTCGCAGCGCGCATATCGATGGCGGTTGCGATCTGTGTTGCGGTCTATCTGGGGCTCAATCCGCCCGGATTTGCGGCGCAGGTTGTGGCACTGGCCTTCGGTCTGGCCGCTGCAACGCTCTTCCCGACGCTGATGATGGGCATCTTCTCCAAGCGGATGAACTCCGCCGGGGCCACGGCAGGCATGCTGGCCGGTCTGATCACGACCTGCCTGTACCTGTTCCTGTATCTCGGCTTCTTCTTCATCCCGGGAACGGCGGTTCTGGACAGCTCGCAATATCTGTTCGGCATCCCGCCAACCCACTTCGGCCCGATCGGCGCGGTGTTTAACTTCGCTGTGGCCTATGTGGTCGCCAACGCCACTGCGGCTCCGCCCCAGCACATCCAGGATCTGGTCGAAAGCGTCCGGATCCCCCGGGGCGCCGGCGCGGCCGTCGACCATTAAACCGGACAGCGGGGCGGTCCTTCCGCCCCGCCACCCACGAAAAGCCCCGTCTTTTTCGCAAAGGCGGGGCTTTTTGCATCGCACATAACCCTCTATTAGACCCTGACCGAGACCCATGACGGCTGCATCGATGACCGACAAAGCCCGCGCCTTTGCCGCCTTCGCCGAGGGCCGCGCACCGTTCCGTGCGCTCAACCCCGATCATTTCTCCGCGCTGACCGAAAACGCCACCGAGCACAGCGCCGCGGCCGACGAACTGGTCTGCGCCATCGGTGACCCGATCGCCGGGCTGCATGTGATCACCGCCGGCACGATGCAACTGATCTCGGCCGAGGGCGAAGTACTTGCCGACATGCATGCCGGCGACATGTTCGGCCACCGCGCACTTCTGCGTGAAGGCAAGGCGATCCTGCGCGTCGAGGCGCGCACCGATGCCGACTATGTCGTCATCGCGGCGCCGACCTTCCTGTCGATCATGGAGGCCGACCCGGTCTTCGCCGCCTTCTTCCGGCGCCGGGCCGATGCGCCGGCAAACGCCGCAACGCGCGCGGCACCGGCGACCAACATGGCCGCCATGCGCCTGGGCGACCTGATGACGAAGGAGCCCATGGCGTTGCCGCAGACCGCCAGCGTGCGGCAGGCCGCCGAAACCATGTGGCAACGGCACATATCCTGCACCCTCGTCACCGGCGAGGCTGGCAAGCTGGTCGGCATCGTCACCGCGGGCGATCTGGTCGGCAACGTCATCGCGCGCGGCATGGATGCCGAAACGCCGCTGACCGAAATCATGGCCCGCGATCCGATCGCACTCGGCCCCGATGCGACCATGCTCGACGCGGTCATGGTGATGACCGAAAAGCGCATCGGCCATCTGCCGGTGGTCGGCGCCGACGGCGCACCGGTCGGCATCGTCACGCAGACCGATCTGGTCCGCCGCAACTCCAACTCGCTGATCTACATGATCGCCGACATCAACCGCCGCGACACCTATGAGGGGCTGGCGGAAGTCGTCGCGCGCAACCCGCAAATGCTGGTCGAACTGGTCGCCAGCGGCCTTGAGGGTCATCAGGTCGGCCGGATGATGACCGGCATCACCGATGCGGTCACAAGGCGGCTGATCGCGCTCGCCGGGCAAAAGCTCGGTCCGGCCCCGGTGCCATGGCTCTGGCTTGCCTGCGGCAGCCAGGGGCGCATGGAGCAGACCGGCGTCTCCGACCAGGACAATTGTCTGTTCCTGTCCGACGAATACGACGAAGACGCCCATGGCGGATATTTTACCGAGTTCGCCAAATTCGTCTCCGACGGTCTGGACGCGGTCGGCTATTTCTACTGCCCCGGTGACATGATGGCGACCAACCCCAAATGGCGTCAGCCCGTGCGTGTCTGGCGGCGCTATTTCGACGGCTGGATCGCCAAGCCCGACCCGATGGCGCAAATGCTGGCGAGCGTCATGTTCGACCTGCGGCCGATCGCCGGCGACGAGACGCTGTTCGGCGATCTCAACGTGCGCACGCTCGAAAAGGCCAGCAAGGATTCCATCTTCCGCGCCCACATGATCGCCAATTCGCTGACCCACACACCGCCGCTCGGCCTGTTCGGCGGCCTGAGCTATGTGCGCGGCGGCGAGCACAAGAAAACGATCGACATGAAGCTTTCCGGCGTCGTGCCGATCACCGATCTGGGCCGCGCCTATGCGCTGGAAGGGCGGATCGAGGCCGTCAACACACGCCAGCGGCTGATCACGGCGCGCGACATGGACGGCATCCTGTCCAAGACCGGCGGCAGCGACCTGATCGACGCTTACGATTTGATCGTCGAGTTGCGCCTCAAGCACCAGACCGCGCAGATCCGCGCCGGCGCCAAGCCGGACAATTTCATGGTGCCCGACACGCTGTCCGCGCTTGAGCGCAACCATCTCAAGGACGCGTTTTCCGTGGTCAAGACGCTGCAATCGGCCATTGGCCAGGCCGGCGCGCGGCGCTAGTCTCGACGGGGGATCCAAGTCATGCTGCTCACATTCATTGGCGCCATCGTTCTGGCCATCGGCTGCGTCGGCGTGGTCTCGCTGGCGTTCCGGGCCATGGGACGCAAGGCGCCCAAGGGCGTCTTGCCGCTGACCGCCGGCGTCGCGATGATCGCCTTCATCGCCTATATCGAAAACTCCTGGTACAGCCGGATCGTCGCCGACCTGCCCGAAACCCATGTCGTGGTCGCCACCGGGGAACCCTTTTCCAACTTCATCCAGCCCTGGACGCTCATCTTCCCGCGCATCAATCGCTTCATGCTGGTCGACACCGCAACCGTCCGGGTCAACCAGGCCGATCCGACGCTGCGCCTTGCCGAGGTGATCCTGGTCCAGCGCTATGCGCGCACCATCGTCACCCGCCAGGTGATCGATTGCGAAAACGCCCGCCGCGCCGACATGACCGACGACATCGCCCTCGACGATGCGGGCCGGCCGCAGATCGATGATTGGCAGGACATTCCCGCCGACGGCGACCTTCTGGGCACCGTGTGCAATGCGCCGGTCACCGGCACGGACACGAACGGCGACACCAGCAGCTCATAGGCCCAAAGACGGGCTGGTTTCCCGGCCCCCGAAGGCCCACACTCGAATTGTCCATCGAGCATTTGGCCGCGCGGTGTGTGCGTGCGGCCGGAACGCATCGACGTTCTGGATCGGGAGGTCCGAAACATGCCTTGGGTGGAGCGCCTGAGCCTGCGCGCCCGCATTGCCCTGTTCTTCGCGCTGATCGGCACGGTCAGCGTGGCGTTGCTGGTCGCTGCGATCGTCTGGCTGTCGATGCGCCTCGGCGCCGAGGCAGCCGACCATATCGTGCTGATCGTCGGCAGTTCGGCCTTCGCCATCGCCGGCCTGATCGCATGGGTGGCGCTCAAGTTCGACGAGAACCTCGCCAAGCCGCTGATGGCCATCGCCGCCGATCTGAAAACCATCGCCCACAGCGACGGCAAGGCGATGAAGCTCGACAGCGAGGGCGAATATCTGGGCATGATCGCGCCGGCCGCCCGCGAGGTCTCCGGTGCGCTGAGCGAGGCGCGCGAACGCACCGACGCTGCCATCGAGGCCGCTACCCGCGATGCCGCGCGCCAGAAGGCGGCGCTCGAAGCGCTGTTGCGCGATCTGCACCAGGGGCTTGTCGTGTGCACCATGACGGGCCGCGTCACGCTCTACAATCACCGCGCGGTCGATATCCTCCATGTCGAGGAGTTCCGCCGCGATGATCTCGCATCCACCGATGTGATGATCGGCTCGCTCGGCCTTGGCCGCGACTTCTTCAACATTGTCGATGCGGCGCCGTTCCACGCCGCGCTTAGCGCCTTCGAAACGCCCGCCGACCCGACCAATCCGCTGCCGATCGACGGGCTCGGCTCGTTTCCGATCGTCTTTTCGACCTGCGACGGCGCAGTCACGATGCGCGGCCATGTCGCCCTGCGCTTGAACGAAGCCGGCAACGCGCCGGCCGGTTTCATCACCGTCTTCGACGACATCACCACCGAACTGGCCGCCGGTCTCGAGCGCGACCGCGTGCTGCGCGAGGCGATCGACGGCATCCGCGCGGCGATAAATGACAGCGGCGAGACCGCCGCATCGCCGCCGCTGACCACCGCGCTCACGCGCCTCGAACGGGCATCGAACAACATCATCGCCTCGGCCTGGCCGATGGCGGACGTGCCCGCCGGGCGGCTGTTCGGCGCCGTGCGCAAGACGCTTTCGGGCACCGCGATCGCCGTCGAGACCGCCGGCAATGGCGAACTCATCCATGCCGACAGCGCCACGCTGATCGCCCTTCTGCGCAATCTCGCCGACGGGCTGGCCGAGCGCGGCGATGTCGAAAAACTGGCGCTGAAGGCGAGCGGCTCGGGCCATGCGCGACAGATCGCGATCACCGTGACCGGCGCGCCGCCCGATGCGGCATGGCTGGAGGCGCGCTTGTCGGAAAATGCCGATGCCGGCACGGCCTTCCTGTCGGGCCGCTCCATCCTCGAACGCCATTGCGCGACGGCGACCATCGACGGCCAGACGATCCTGATCGATTTCCCCGTCAACACGGGCGCGCGCGGAACCGAGGGCAAGCAGGTCGCGCCGGCGCCCGATGCACGGCCGGAATTCTACGATTTCGACCTGTTCGAGCGCGATACGTCCAAGGATCTGCTCGATGTGCCCCTTTCGGAACTGCACGCCGTCGTCTTCGACTGCGAGATGACCGGGCTCGATCCGCGGCGCGGCGACGAGATCGTCTCGATCGCGGGTGCGCGCGTCGTCAATGGCCGTGTGCTGAGCGGCGAGATTTTCGACCTTTACGTCAATCCCGGCCGCGCCATCCCGCCCGCATCGACCAACATCCACCACATCACCGACGCGATGGTGGCCGACGCGCCCTTGGTGCCCTCCGCGCTCAAGCGCTTTCACGGCTTTGCCAAGGATCAGGTTCTGGTCGCCCACAATGCCGCTTTCGACATGGCGTTCCTGGCCAAGGGCGAAAAGGCGGCCGGCGTCAAGTTCGACAATGTGGTGCTCGATACCGTATTGCTCGCCGCCTATCTGCAGGGCGCCGACGGCGAACTGACGCTGGACGGGCTCGCCGAACGGTTCAATGTCGAGATCGCCGAACAGGACCGCCACACCGCTAGGGGCGATGCCATCGCGACGGCCCATGTCTTCGTCAAGCTGGTAAGGCTGCTGGAAGCGGGCGGCGTCGTCACGCTGGGCGACGCGCTGCGCGTCTCCGAGGACCAGACCGCGATCCGCCGCCGCCAGGCCGCCTACGGTTGAGTATGGCCGTTGTGTTGTCGGGCGCGGCGTATTAGCGTCCCGCCGCGGAGAGACGAGATGACCGTTTTGACGATCGTATTCGCAAGTAACAGGTGCACGGGACCCTAGCGGGAACCCGATCGTTTCGTCATGCGCCCCCGAACAATGTTCGGGGGCTTTTTTGTTTGTAAGGCACGGAAAAACCATGCGGACTGCCCCTACACCGCCTGCCCCGACGACGCTGTTCATGCTGGCCGCGCTGCCGCCCTTGACGTTGAACATGATCGCGCCGTCGCTGACCAACATCGCAACCGACCTGCAGGTCGGCTATGGCGTCATCAGCCTGGCGCTCGGTGGTTATCTGGCGGTCACAGCATTGGTCGAACTGGCTATCGGCCCGGTGGCCGATCGCATCGGCCGGCGTCCGGTTCTTCTCGCCGCTCTCGCCATCTTCACCATCGGCTCGATCGGCTGCGCATTGGCGCAGAATGTGACCATGCTGCTGGGCTTCAGAATGCTCCAGGCCGGTGCGGTTGCCGGCTTCGTCCTGTCGCTGGCCATCGTCCGCGACATTGAGGACGGCCCGGATGTCGCCAAACGGCTTGGCAGGATCAGCATGGTCATGGCGCTCGCGCCGATGCTTGGCCCGGTTCTCGGCAGTCTGCTCGACGCGGCGATCGGCTGGCGCGCCGTGTTCGGGCTTTATGCCGTCGTGGGCGCGGGTCTTCTGTTGCGGGTCTGGGTCGATCTCAGCGAGACCCTGCCCGGAACATCGGGCGAAGACGACCCGAGCGAAAGCAAGACGGCGCGGCTCCTCGGCGAGCCGATCTTTTGGTCCTATGCGCTTTGCACGGCCTTTTCGACGGGCGCCTTCTACATTTTCATCGCCGGCGCGCCGCTGATCGCAGTCGCCGCATTCGGGATGACGACCGCGCAACTGGGTGTCTTCGTCGGTTCGATCACCGCCGGCTTTCTGGTCGGCAGCTTTCTCACCGCCCGTCTTGTGCACCACATTGCGTCCGATGTGATCATGCTGGCGGGGCGCATTCTCGCCTGCGCGGCAATGTTGGCGGGTCTTACGTTTCTCGGAGCCGGCATTGCCACGCCTCTCACCTTTTTCGGCTGCACCATCTTTGTCGGACTGGGCAACGGGCTGACCATGCCGAACGCCAATGCGGGCGCCATGTCCGTCAGGCCGCGTCTCGCCGGCAGCGCGACTGGCATAACCGGCGCGCTGACCTTGGCGGGCGGGGCGGCGCTGACCAGCCTGACCGGGTTCGTTCTGACGCGCGAGGCGGCGCCGGCCGCATTGCTGGTCCTCATGCTGCTGGCATCTTTCGCCGGGCTTGTTGCCGCCAGCAGCGTGCTGATCCTGAAGAGGCAACGACGCCGACCTGTTGCAACCTGAGGAAGTCAAAGACGCTCGGGCTCGGCGATAGCGGCAAGGTCGGGCGCGCGCCTCAGCCGCTCCGATAGAGCCGCATGGGCTTGGTGTTGGCGCGCATGATCACGCCCTTGGCCTCGAGATCGAGCTGCGCCGCCTTGAGCCACCAGCCCGCCTTTGCGCCTCCGGGAAAAAGATCGGCGGGCAAAAGCGGTATCAGTTTGGCCTTGGCTTCGGCCACCGTCAAGCCCGGTGCTTCGGCCGGCAACACGGCAACCAGGGCCTCCCGCATCGCTTCATACTTGGCCCGGTCGACCCGTTCGGTGCGCCCTGGCGTGTTGATGTTTTCGATCTCGATCTTGTCGTCACCAGGCATCGAGCCTCCCCTTCACACCTTTGATCTTCGGATTGCGGAAGCCCATCGCCATCCAGGCGCAAAACAGCTTGGCGTAAAATCCCGGCGTGTGCGTTGCCGGGTTGGGCACATCGCCGGACAGAACCGTGTCGGCGGGCGCGTCCTTCGTCATCGTCCGCAGTTGCAGCGACGGCCTTGCCCCGTCGGCCCACAGCGTTCCGTAAAGGCTCAGCCAGTGCCCGCCTGACAGTTCGAGGAAGATCGGCGTGTTGCAGCAGGACGCGATCACGCGCCGGGTCGTGCTGGTCTCGCTCAGACAATGTTCGCGCAACCGGTCGGCACCGCTGGTGAACGAGATGCGATCCTTCCTGTAGAGCACGAACGGCGTCGCGCCGGTTTCCAGAAACATCGGGCCAACGCCGGACTGTGCCGCAAAGGCCTGCCCGGCGGTCTGGCAGTCAGAACACAGGCATTCGACGCTGAGGATCGGCGCGCCCTGAAGGCGGATGCCCACCTGCCCGCATCGGCATGTCAGATCGGTCGCATCGGCCATGATCGCCTCCGTCGCATTGCTAATTAGACTGGACGGTCCAGTTTGATCTGTCAAGCCAAGCTGATAGTCTGCCGCCATGATCGCGATGCGAAGACCACTCCACCGGCCATGACCAGCGGCGCGGCCACCCGCCGGCGGCGCAGCCGGGAGAAGATCGTCGCCGCGGCGAGCGATGTGTTCCTTGAAACCGGGTTTCTCGGGGCCAGCATGGACAGCGTTGCCGACAGGGCCGGCGTCTCCAAACAGACGGTCTACGCCCATTTCGCCTCAAAAGAGGCGCTGTTCATCCATGTTGTTGAGGCGATGACGGGCGGCGCGGCGCGCGACCTGCGCGAGGATGTCGAGGAGACATTCGACGACCGTCCGGTCGAGGATTATCTCCACCAGACGGCCATCGACCAGCTGACCATCGTGATGACGCCTTCTCTGATGCGGCTGCGGCGCATGGTGATCGGTGAAGTCGACCGTTTCCCGGCGCTGGGCCGCTCATTGTTTGGAAACGGGCCGCTCAAGTCGATCGGCAAGCTGGCCCGGGCCTTCGAACACTATGCGCAGCTTGGCCAGCTCGACATATCCGATCCGGTCGACGCCGCCACCTGGTTCAACTGGATGCTGATGGGTGCGCCCACCAACAGCGCGATGCTGCTGGGCGATGCGGGCCTGCCTACGCCCGCGCAGATCGAGGCCCATGCCGCCGAAACGGTCAGGATCTTCCTGGCTGCCTACGGGACCGGCCGACAGGATTGAAATGCACCGGCGGCCGGGCGGCTTTCCCACGCCTATTCGGCCGCTTCGGTCGGATAGTTGCGGCGGCGTTCGCGCTCGTCGAGCAGGTCGAGCAGGTTCTCGGCCGCCTTCAGAATATCGGTGCCCGGCCCAAAGATCGCCGCAACGCCCGCCTCTTTCAGGAAGTCGTAATCCTGCGCCGGGATCACGCCGCCGACGATCACTGCCTTGTCCGCCGCATCGCGCGCTGCCAGTTCCTTGACCAGGATCGGCGCCAGCGTCTTGTGGCCGGCCGCGTGCGAACTCATGCCGACAAGCTCCACATCATGGTCGACCGCCATCTGCGCCGCTTCGTCCGGCGTCTGGAACAGCGGCCCGACATGGACGTCGAACCCCATATCGCCAAAGGCGGTTGCGATCACCTTGGCGCCCCGGTCATGGCCGTCCTGCCCCATCTTGGCGATGAAGATGGACGGCGGCTTGCCGGCACGGTCCTTGCGTTCTTCGATGCGCGCCCGCACGCCGGCGAACCGCTCGTCGCCTGCATAGGCCTCGCCATAAACGCCCTTGATGGTGATCACATCGGCCACATGCCGGCCGAACGCGGCCTCCATCGCCTGCGAAATCTCGCCGACCGTGGCGCGCTGGCGCGCCGCCTCGACGGCCAGTTCGAGGAGATTGCCCTCGCCCGACTTGGCAGCTTCGGTCATGGCGGAAAGTGCAGCCACACAGGCCGCTTCGTCGCGGCTCGCCTTGATCCGCTTCAGCCGCGCCACCTGGCTGGCGCGCACCGCGGTGTTGTCGATGTCGAGAATATCGATCTCGTCTTCCTTTTCGAGGCGGAACCGGTTGACGCCGACGATCACTTCTTCGCCACGGTCGACGGCGGCCTGACGCCTCGCAGCGGCCTCCTCGATCAGCCGCTTGGGCAGCCCGTCCTGCACCGCCTTGGTCATGCCGCCGAGGCTTTCCACCTCCTCGATCAGCGCCCAGGCCTTGTCGGCCATCTCGCTCGTCAGGCTTTCGACATAATAGGAACCGGCCAGCGGATCGACGGTTCTGGTCACGCCGGTCTCGTTCTGCAGGATGAGCTGCGTGTTGCGCGCGATACGGGCGGAAAATTCCGTCGGCAACGCAATGGCTTCATCGAAAGAGTTCGTGTGCAGCGATTGCGTGCCGCCGAGCGCCGCCGCCATCGCCTCATAGGCGGTGCGCACGATATTGTTGTAGGGATCCTGCTCCTGCAGCGACACGCCCGATGTCTGGCAATGGGTGCGCAGCATCGACGATTGCGGCTTTTTCGGCTCGAACTCCTCCATGATCCGCGCCCACAAAAGGCGCGCAGCGCGCAGCTTGGCCGCCTCCATAAAAAAGTTCATGCCGATGCAGAAGAAGAAGGACAGCCGGCCGGCGAAGGCGTCGACATCCATGCCCTTTTTCAGCGCCGCGCGGACATATTCGCGCCCGTCGGCAAGCGTGAAGGCCAGTTCCTGCACCAGCGTCGCGCCCGCCTCCTGCATGTGATAGCCGGAGATCGAGATGGAATTGTATTTCGGCATCTCGTTGGCCGTATATTCGATGATGTCCGCAACGATCCGCATCGAGGCTTCGGGCGGATAGATGTATGTGTTGCGGACCATGAACTCCTTCAAAATGTCGTTCTGGATGGTCCCCGACAGTTTGGCGCGGTCAACGCCCTGTTCCTCGCCGGCGACGATGAACATGGCCAGCACCGGGATCACCGCGCCGTTCATCGTCATCGAGACGCTCATCTCCTCGAGCGGAATGCCGTCGAAAAGGATCTTCATGTCCTCGACCGAATCGATGGCGACACCGGCCTTGCCCACATCGCCGACGACCCGGTCGTGATCGGAATCGTAACCCCGGTGCGTCGCCAGATCGAAGGCGACCGACAAGCCCTTCTGCCCGGCGGCCAGCGCCTTGCGATAGAATGCGTTGGATTCCTCGGCGGTCGAAAAGCCGGCATATTGCCGGATCGTCCAGGGCCGGCCGGCATACATCGTCGCGCGCGGGCCGCGCAGGAACGGATCGATCCCCGGCACGCCGCCCAGATGGTCCACATCCTCAAGATCGGCTTCAGTGTAGAGCGGTTTGACGGCAATGCCTTCGGGCGTCTGCCAGGCCAGATCGTCCGGCGAACGGCCTTTCAGTTCCTTTTCGGCAAGCGCCTTCCATTGCGCCATCTGGGGTTTTCCGCTGTCGCTCACCGCGAGCCTCCATCCGTGGTTGCCGCCATAATGCGACGGCACCGGCACCCGATGCAATCAACCTATGGACGGGCACCACCCTATGGACGCGCGTGGCGTGCGCGTCTATCAGCGCGCCATGCGCGTTGTTTCCATTGGCGAATGCATGATCGAACTGTCCGGCCGCGAAGGCGACCGCTGGCGCATGGGCTATGCGGGCGACACGTTCAACACGCTGTGGTACCTGCGCGCGCTGCTGCCGGCCGATGCGATGACGGACTATGTGTCAGCATTCGGCGATGATCCGTTCTCGGTCGACCAGATCACTTTTCTGGCCGACCATGGCATCGGCATTGCCAAAAGCCCGCAAATCGATGGCGCCGTGCCCGGCCTTTACGCGATCACGCTCGATGACGCCGGCGAGCGCTCATTCACGTATTGGCGCAGCCAGGCCGCCGCGCGACGCCTTGCCGACGATGCTGACGCCCTGTCGCACAGCCTGGCGGGCGCGGACCTTGCCTATGTCTCGGGCATCACGCTGGCGGTGCTGGAGCCGGCCGCGCGCGACACGCTCTTCAGCGCGCTTGCAACGGCACGCAAGGCCGGCAGTCTTGTCGCATTCGACCCCAACTACCGCCCGCGCCTGTGGCCCGACGGCGACACGGCACGATCGGTCGTCGATCGCGCCTATGATGTCTGCGACATCGCGTTGCCGACGTTTGACGACGAACAGGCGCTCTATGGCGATGCCACCGCGCAGGACACCGCCGAACGTATCGCCGCGCACGGCGTCGACACCATCATCGTCAAGGCGGGCGATGCGCCTTGCCTGATCAAACACGGCGCCGAGATCGATCATGTCGACCCTGTCGCCAATGTCACACCGGTCGACACGACCGGTGCCGGCGACAGTTTCAACGGCGCGTTCCTGGCCGCCCATCTGGTAGGCCGTGACCGGTTGGATGCTGCCCGCAATGCGCACGCAATTGCGGCGCGTGTGATCGGTCATCATGGCGCGCTGATGCCGATGGACGCGCTGCGGCCGGCCCGTTGACGCCCAGATGAAGCGCAGCGGCGCAAGGCCCATTGCGCCGCTTGTGTTCAACCCGCAACCTGAATAGACACCGCCCATGCCCGCTACCGCGCCCACGATCTCCCGGCTCGCGCCGGAATCGGTGCCAATCAACGACGCGTGCGGACCATGAAACACCGACGCCGAACACCGAGCAGGCTCGTCCGGCGCCTGCGCTATCTGCGCTATGCGGTGGAAGCGGGCATCGGCGGCGCGATTGCCGCAGTGATCAAACGGTTGCCACCCGAACCGGCGATCAATGTGCTGGCGGGGGCTGCCCAGCAGATCGGCCCGTTCACCACGCGCCAGCGCGTCGTCATGGACAATCTCGAACGCGCCTTCCCGGACATGCCCATCGCCAAACGGCGCCAGATCGCCAAGCAGATGTGGCGCAACATGGGGCGTCAACTCTCCGAATACGTCTTTCTCGACGAGTTCATCGATTTCGACCCGCACGCAGCGAGCCCCGGCCGCGTCGAGTTCACCGGCATGGACATCGTCGAGCGCATCCGCAACAGCGGCAAGCCGGCCATCTTCTTCACCGCCCATACGGGCAATTTCGAGCTGCTGCCGATCTGCGCCAAAGGCCTCGACCTTGAGGTCACGGCCCTGTTCCGCCCGCCCAACAATCCATTCATCGCCGAGCGCGTCCTCGCCGCCCGCAGCACGCGCTCAGGCCTGCTGGTTCCGGCAAAGACCGGCGCGGCCGCCGGCCTCGCCAAGGCGCTTGGGCGCGGCAACTCGGTCGGCATCCTGGTCGATCAGAAATTCCTGGCTGGCCGGCCCGGCACCTTTTTTGGCCACAAGGTGAAAACCAATCCGCTCGTGCCGCGTCTGGCACAGATGTTCGATTGCCCGGTCCATCCGGCCCGCTGCGTGCGACTACCGCACAACCGGTTCCGCGTCGAGCTTGAAGAAGCCATCACCCTGCCCCGCGACACCGACGGCCGGATCGACCTCGATGCGTCGGCGCAGATGCTCAACGACGTCGTCGAGCGCTGGGTGCGGGAACATCCCGATCAGTGGATGTGGCTCCACCGCCGCTGGGACCTGAAAATGCACTGAACGATGAGCCGCGCGACACGCGCGATCTCATGCCGCCGTTCGTGCGGCGTCAGCCGGGTCTCACCTGATTGAAAGCCGGCCGTGAATCGCCGCAATTGCCGCCATCATAATCAACGAACACCTCGTCGAAAGCATTAAGGGCCAAGCCGAGCCCGCATTGATGCATCGATGCCAGACCGCCAATTGAACAGGTATTCGGTGCCGGACAATGTGTTCAACAATTAGAACGCATTGGCCGGCACCGCGTCAGTAGCGGATGCGCACGCGCATGTTCGATGGCCCGACCTGACGGGTCAAATTGTAAAGCCGCTTGGCGTTGGCGGTGTGCAGGCGCACGCAACCGGCCGATGCGGGGCGACCGAGCCGCGACACGGCATTGGTGCCGTGAATGGCGTATGGCCCCCGAAAGAAGATCGAATACGGCATGTTGGAGCCGTAGATCGTCGACACCCATTTGCGATGCATGCGCTGCGGCCGAAAGGTGCCGACCGGCGTCACCTTGCCCGGCCGTGCCGTGGAGACTTTCCACCGGTGAATGACCCGACCATCCTTGATGACGGTCATGGTCTGGCTGGAAAGATCGACGCTGGCAACGAGCCTTGCGGCCAGTGCCTCGCTTGCGCCGGTGAGTGTGACGGCGCCCAAAATCAGCGCCAAAAAGACAAAACGAATCATGGTTGGTCTCCCGCGAGCCCCGCGACCGCGCAATGAAGCGGCCTGCGTCAAGTTAGCATATGGCCGCAGGACACGGACCCCCGACCTTTTGCCATGCCGCCGCCGCAAGGCTCTCGGACACCGATCGTGGTTGCATTCAGCGCGCCGCTGATCACTATGTCGCCATGCATGACGCGCTGCGCAGAGCCGTGGAAGAGCGGCGTGACGATCTGGTCGCGCTGACCCGTGATCTGGTGCGCTTTCCCACCGTCAATCCACCCGGCGAAGCCTATGCACCTTGCGCCGAGTTCATCGCCGAGCGCCTGCAGAGGACCGGCTACCGGACGCAACTGATCGTCGCCGAAGACAAGCCGGGCCACACCTCGCGCTATCCACGCGTCAACGTCGTTGGCCGGCGTGAGGGGCGCGTTGCCGGCAAGACCGTGCATTTCAACGGCCACATCGATGTGGTCGAAGCCGGCCATGGCTGGAGCGTCGATCCATTCGCAGGCGTGGTGAGGGATGGCCGCGTCTACGGGCGCGGCACCTGCGACATGAAGGGCGGGCTCGCCGCCGCCGTCATCGCCGCCGATACCTTCGTGGCCCTCTGCCCGGATTATCCGGGTGCGATCGAGATTTCCGGCACGGTGGACGAGGAATCCGGTGGCTATGCCGGCGTCGGCCATCTCGCCGAGATGGGCCTCTTCTCCAAGCCGCGCGTCGATCACGTGATCATCCCCGAACCGCTCAATAAGGACCGGATTTGCCTGGGCCATCGCGGCGTGTGGTGGGCGCAGATCGAAACCCATGGCCGCATCGCGCATGGCTCCATGCCGTTTCTCGGCGACAGCGCCATCCGCCACATGGGCGCGGTGATGCAGGCCTTCGAGAACGATCTCTTCCCGGCGCTCGCCGCCCGCCGCACCGATATGCCCGTCGTGCCGGAAGGCGCCCGCGCCTCGACCATGAACATCAACGCGATCCATGGCGGCCAGACCGACGAATACACCGGCCTGCCCTCGCCCAACGTGCCCGACCGCTGCGCGATGACCATCGACCGACGCTTTCCAATCGAGGAGGAGTTGGCCGATGTGAAAGCCGAAATCCGCGCGCTGCTCGACCGGCTCAAGCGCGATCGGCCGAAATTCGACTATGCGCTGACCGACGTGATGGAGGTGCTGCCGACCATGACCGCGCACGACGCTCCGGTTGTGCAAGCGGTCGCAGCCGGCATTCGGGCCGAGTTCGGCCGCGCACCCGACTACGTTGTCTCGCCCGGCACATATGACCAGAAGCACATCGCGCGCATCGGCCATCTGCACGATTGCATCGCCTACGGCCCCGGCATCCTCGACCTCGCCCATCAGCCCGACGAATGGATCGGCATCGACGACATGGTGCAGTCGGCGACCGTCATGGCGTTCGCGCTGCATGCGCTGCTGACAGGCGCCACCGAACCTGCTTAACTTGACCGAAATTCGGGAGGCCCGACCATGATTGTTCGTATCGCACTGACCGCCGGCGCGCTTTTTGCGCTCGCTGCAACCGCCAACGCCCAGCGCACCGATCTGATCTTCGGCATGGTGCTCGAGCCGCCCCATCTCGACCCCACGGCGGGCGCGGCCGCCGCCATCGACGAGGTGGTCTATGCCAATGTCTTCGAGGGCCTGACGCGCATCGGTTCAGATGGCGCGGTACTGCCCGGCCTTGCCGAGAACTGGATCGTCTCCGACGACGGGCTGAACTACACATTCGAACTGCGCGAGGGCGCGACCTTCCACGACGGCACGACACTTGATGCCGGCGATGTCGTCTTTTCGCTCGAACGCGCCATGGCCGAGGATTCGGTCAACGCGCAAAAGGCGCTGTTCGCCGCCATCGACACAGTCGAGCAGATGGACGAACTGACCGTTGCGATCACGCTCAGCCAGCCCACCGGCGATTTCCTCTACAACATGGGCTGGGGCGACGCGGTGATCGTCGCGCCCGAAAGCGCCGACACCAACCAGGAAAGCCCGGTCGGCACCGGCCCGTTCCGCTTCGTCTCCTGGCAGAAGGGTTCGGCGGTGAACCTTGAGCGCTACGCCGATTACTGGGGCGAGGCGCCGGCGCTCGAAAGCGTGCAGATCCGCTTCATTCCCGATCCGGCCGCCGCAACCGCCGCGCTTCTGGCCGGCGACGTGCACGCCTTCCCCAACCTGCCCGCGCCGGAATCGATCCCGATCTTCGAGGCCGACCCGCGCTTCACCGTGGCCATCGGCTCGACCGAGGGCGAAACGATCCTGTCGACCAACAACGCGCAGCCGCCATTTGACGACATCCGCGTGCGCCAGGCGATTGCCCACGCCATCGACCGGCAGGCGATCATCGATGGCGCCATGTTTGGCCTTGGCACGCCGATCGGCACGCATTTCGCGCCGCACCACCCCGCCTATGTCGAATTGATCGAGACCTACCCGTTCGATCCGGACCGGGCGCGCGCGCTGCTCGCAGAGGCCGGCCATGGCGACGGCATTTCGGCGACCATCCACCTGCCCCCGCCATCCTATGCGCGGCGCGGCGGCGAGATCATCGCCTCGCAACTGCGCGATGTCGGCATCGATCTTGAGATCATCCCGGTCGAATGGGCGCAGTGGCTCGAACAGGTCTTCACCAACAAGGAGTTCGATCTGACGATCGTCTCGCACACCGAGCCCAACGACATCGGCATCTATGCGCGCGAGAACTACTACTTCCAGTACGAGAACGCCGATTTCGACGCGCTGATCGCGGAACTGTCGACCACCGCCAACGAGGACGCGCGTTACGAACTGTGGCGCCAGGCGCAGCAGATCCTCGCCGAGGATGCCGTCAACGGCTTCCTGTTCCAGCTCGCCAAGAACGGCGTGTGGGACGCCCGCCTCGAAGGGCTGTGGGAGAATTCACCGGTCCAGGCCAATGACGTAACGGGCGTGCGCTGGACGGAGTGAAGCGGGCGCGTCAAAGAACGAACCCGGCACCGGCGCTGATTGACTTCGGGCCCAAGTACTTAGTCGGGCAAGCAGTGGATGTGTGTCGTTGAGCCGAGGCCTCGCAACCAACAAATGTGCCCCGCCATTCCCACGCCAGCGGTATTCCTTGCAGGTGTAAGCCAGCTTTGGGCGAAAGACCGACGTGTGGCTTTTTCGAGACGAGCCTCGTGCGCTCGCGTGGCCGTGTGGTAACGTGCTGCCGTCAAGGGGCATATTGTTACGGAACCAATAGATGCGGACCACGATGTTGAGGCAACTTCAGCGTGTGCTTGGAGTTGCCATTGTCACGCTTGCGCTTGCGAGTTCATCATTCGGCCAGGAAGCTCGCCTTGAACAGCCCAGTCCCACCGGCCTGCTTCTTGGCGCCGCACAGCTGGGGCTGAACCAGGGCAGCATGACAAATTCTGCACGGTCCCCGCTCGACCGGCACACCCAAGACGATTTGCTCTTCCGTCAAAGAGTTGCGCTGTCGAGTGCGGAGGACATTCTCTCCGACCCTCTCGGCATGCAGGTCGTCGAGAACATCTATTTCCGGCTCCCTCCGCTGCATCTTCGCGACCTGTATGTCGAGGTTTATGGACGCGAGGACGGCGACCGCGAGCTTGAGCGGCTGGATCAATATGCGGAAGACGGCTTCTTTATCCCGCCGGGAACGGCGCCCAATCAGGCCGCCAGACTGTTGCGCAGATTGAACTGGCCGTTCCAAGTCTTCCTGGACGGCAGGCAGCGCATCCCGGACTCGATGAACGAGTTCGAGTTCAACCGTCTTTTGTCGGCGTTGCGGCGCGATTTGGACAGACACATAGCGGACATCAGTTTGCCGAATCCGCTGCCGGTCACTGCGGTGTGCACCATCGGCCTGGGCGCGTACGATTTTTCCCAAGAGGCATTCCCGCTCAGCCCAGCGCAGATCCGCGCATCCTGCTTTTCGAACCTGGATACAAACTCCATTGGCCAACGTCGCCTTGGCAACAACTACGCCGCGACAATACCAGCGCTGCCCGACATGCTGTCCATCCCGGCAAGCGATGCGGAGGCGTTTCGCAACATCACCGGCGATTTCGTGGATCTGATTTTGCCTGCAACGCTGTCCGTCAGCGGCAACAAAGACACGCGAACGGAACAATCCTTCAGATACGTCTTGCAGGCGACGGGCCCCTTCAGCCTGCAGGACCGAGACAGCCTGGACATTCTCTGGCAATGGGAGGACAGCGATACGCAGGAGGCGGTACCGCAGCAGAACAGTTGGGTCGAAGACAGAACTGATGTCGCTCCCACCGGCCCGCTATTGGCCAGCTCCCATCAAAGACATGTCACTGAAGATACGGTTTTCCTTCTTCGGCTCGCGGCAGGATTGTCATTGGACGATCGCGACTGGTTTGAAGCCATGCGATCACGTCGATCCGTGGAACTCGACCAGGACCGAAGGATCCGGCAGGCATCCCGCAATGGCCGCTTGAGGGGCTGGGCCGATCCGTGGCCAAGGTTCTTCCCAAGAGACCTCCAAAGCGGCGACTTGACCGTTTTTCGCGGCGAGTTCGAGCAGTGGAACCGGGCGCGTGTCGCTGCGCTTCCGCAGCAGATGGTCTTGAGTTCCTGGGGCCTGAATGGCTTTGAGAGCGGAGCATCACCGACACTTCTGGGGCACCGACTGTCAGCGAGTGTCCAGCCGCTGGACATCGAAAGCCGGGACGTTCCGTTGGTACCACGGGTCGCAATTCGCCTTCCTGCCTTTGCCGGCGACTATCACATAGACCCCCCGTCAGATTTGCTTGACCAAGCGCGCGGATTGGAGGAGCAGGACAAGACGATTATCACCGATCTGACGTTGGAAATCGGACATATACAGTCCGAAGACGGAAACTTGATTGTTGAGGCGCAGCCAACTCAAGTTCGTTTTGTCGCCTACGACCTCCGGGACACATCAGACGACATCGAACTTGCCATGCTGACACTCGATGTGCCGGAGCGCGAGTTCGGCACAGTCGATGCCGAGCTTGCTCCGGCGCCGCTCATTGACGGGCCGATATACTGGGAAACTCTCGACTTGTTGCGCCTGCTTCACGCTGCGCCAGGTGTGGACGACCCAGAGCTTCAGCAGATGATGGCGCGGCGGTTCGACGCCGAGAAGAACGACCCTGATACGCCGGAGCCGCATTTCTTCAATCTCGTCGATGAACTGCCAACCGACGCCGAAAGCAAAGCGCAATTCCTAACTTGGTCGCAATCCAGGTTCCCATTCGTCGAGAGGCCGCTGGTTCTGCGATTGGAAAATGCGGCGATCGATCCAGCGTTTGGCGGGGCCTTCAGGAACTTTCGCAGTCACGGCAACTGGACAGCGAACACGTGGTTCAGGGGATTCCACCCCAGTTGCCAGATCGACCGGGCATCATCGGGCCTCATGGCGGAAGTGAGCGAGGCCGAGCCGGATGGCGCTCGAAGAATCCTCGCTTGCGCCGCCATTCTTGCAGGCCGCGAAACGGCGATGTCGCCTGCACATGTGCTCGCATACCAATATGCGCAACGACCAAGGCCTCACGATCAGACAGTTGTTTTCGATCTGGACAAGGCGCCGGCCGTGACGGAAGCAATGCGAGCCGAAAGGGTTGTAGGCCTTTCCCAACTCGATGTCGTTGTGCGCGTGAGCGGTGCTTCGCAGATGCGAATGGTTGACCCGATCCCGGCGGAAATCGGCGAACAGGTTGCGTCAGCAATCATGGAAGGCGAGCCGATCGAGGTTCGTCTGGACACGCTGCAGTCCCGCCCGCTGGCTTCGTCGCTGACGTCCTTCGCCGCCGAAGTTCAGAGTGTGTCCATGACAGACCAATACGGGCGCAGCGAACCAGTGACACTCGCAACGCAGGACATCAACAGCTTTCCCGTTGACCAATTCATCGATGCCTTGGCGTCGATATCGGAACGGGAGGCTTCCCTGGAAGATGAATCGGCGATGGTCGCGGTACCGGACGTACCGTCCGACGGGGCATCCGACACTGCAGATTTGGATATCCTCGGCCTGTCCATCGGCATGGCGATCGATGAGGCTGAAGGCATCGTAACCAACCATATGCCGGTTGGATGGACACTGGTTGCCGACCGCAGATCGGCGATGATCGGGACCAACGCCGTGCCGTCCGCGTGGAGTTCTGGTCGAATGTTCGTCGACGAGAGCAACCGCGAGTTCATCGCGCTCTATTATGAGCCTGATGCTCCGGACTTTGGGCTTGTCGGCGTCATGCGGTGGGTCTTCGTAGAAGCTCAGTCCGTTGATCGGACGCGCCTGGGGCCGGCGTTGCAGCAGCGCTACGGTTCGCCCTTTGAGGCATCGCCCATGGAGGACGCGGTGTCCACGGGCTTTTTGTGGACGTGGACCGGGCCAAGCACTCAGGCGAACTGCGGATATGTTCCCGCACGTCGTCAAAGCGATATCTGGCAACTGCAGAATCCGGACGCACCGTTCCAGCCACCCTTCGCCATCTATGATCTTGCCCTTCCGGACCTGCGAACAAGGCCGAATGTCGGCAGATACCTGATGAGCGAGGACGTGCAAGTTGGGTGGCTCTGCCCGCCAACGCTGTCCGTTCGGACTTCGAGTTTTCGCCCCAGCTTTGGCCTTCCCGAGGACCAGAACCATGCAATCGTCAGCGTGCTCTACGATGAGCAACGGGCGATCAACACGTTGCGGGCCGCAGAAGCCGCCCGCGCAATCGCCGGCAGCACCCAGGAACCATCGGATGCCGATGCCGAGTTTGAAATCGACTTCTGAGCACGTCATGGACCGCCGGCGCGCGGCTCGTCCTCTCGCGACTTAGCGCAACGCGTCCAGCCTGCTGGCCGGAGGGAGTTCCTCGGTCGCGCCATAAAGCAACGCGGCCAACGCCGCATCTTCGCCTGGCGCCTAACGCGGCGGCCGCTTTGCGGGTATGGTGCATGGCAGAGCAAGCATCACGACCCAATGGAGACCTGCGCATGCTACACCGCTTTCTGATCCCCGCCTCATGCCTGATCGCCGGCCTGACCCTGACGAACGCACTGGCCGACAGCGAAGGCGTGACCGCCCAGGCGCTGATCTCCTCGG
>JANSXT010000004.1 GCA_024742765.1 Phyllobacteriaceae bacterium
GTTCCTGATGGGGATCATGTTCCTGTCGATCGCCGGCTACACCGTGAACATCGTCGTCCTGTTCAGCCTGATCCTGGCGGTCGGCATGCTCGTCGACGATGCGATCATCGTCACCGAATATGCGGAACGGCGGATGGCGGAAGGGGTGGCCGCGCCGCCCGCATTTGCCGAAGCGGCACGGCGCATGTTCGGACCGGTGGTCGTGTCGACGCTAACGCGCATCGCCGCCTTCTCGCCGCTTCTGTTCTGGCCCGGCATTGTCGGCGAGTTCATGAGCTACATGCCGATCACGCTGATCGCGACGCTGTCGGCATCGACCATCTATGCGCTCTTGTTCGCGCCGACCATCGGCTCGATCGTCGGCAAGGCCGCAGTTCAGAAGCGCAAGCCGGACGGCCTTTATATGGGCATGATCAAGAAGGCGGTGCGTTATCCGATCCTGACGATCCTTCTGGTGGCCGCGCTGATGGGCGGTGTGGTGACCACCTATGTCCAGAACAACAATGGCGTCGAGTTCTTCCCCACGGTCGAGCCCGAATATGGCCTTCTCTATGTCAAGGCGCGTGGCAACCTGTCGCTGGAAGAGCAGGACGATCTGGTCCGGCGCGCTGAACAAAGACTGTTGTCCTGGCCCGGTGTGGAGACGGTCTACACCCGCGTCGGATCGAGCCGCGGTGGCCTGCAACTGGGCTCCGGCGGGTCGGAAGACACGATCGGCACGATCCAGTACGAATTTATCGACTGGCGCGAACGCAAGCCGGCCAGCGACATTCTGACCGACCTGCGCGCGCAGTTTGCCGATGTGGCGGGCGTCAACATCGAGATATCGGTGCCCGATGCCGGACCGCCGCAGGGTCGGCCGATCCAGGTGCGGCTGTCCGCCGACGATCCGACCGGCCTTGAAGAGGCGGCCGCCGGGGTCGGTGCCTATCTGCAGACGCTGCCCGAGATCATCGATCTGGACACGGGACTTCCACCGCTGAGCATTGACTGGGAGCTCAAGGTGGACCGGACAGAGGCTGCCAAGTTCGGGCTGGGTCCGGACTCGGTCGGTCGCGTCGTCCAGCTTGTGACCACCGGTCTCAAACTGTCGGACTATCGTCCCGCCGGCACCGACGATGCGGTCGATATCCGCCTGCGACTTCCCGAGGACCGGCGGACGCTGTCGACGCTGGACGAACTGCGCGTGGAAACAGCAGCAGGCTCGGTGCCGCTGTCGAATTTCGTCAGCCGCGAGCCGGCGGCATCGCTCGGCACGCTGACGCGCATCGACGGCGCCCGGACCATCACGGTTGAGGCAAACCTGGTCGAAGGCGTTCAGGACTCGGTCCTACAGGCGCAGGTGGCCGACCACATGGCGTCGATGGACCTGCCGCCCAACATTCGCTGGGAGATGGTCGGCTCCGACCAGGAGAGCGACGAGGCGGCCGCGTTCCTTGGCCAGGCGTTTGGCGTTGCAATCTTCCTGATCTTTGCGCTGCTGCTCGCCCAGTTCAACAAGTTCACCTATGTCTGGCTGGTCCTGTCGGCGGTGGTCATGTCGACCATCGGCGTGCTTCTGGGGCTTGTCGTCATGGAGATGCCGTTCTCGATCGTGATGACGGCGGTCGGCACGATCGCGCTGGCCGGCGTGGTGGTGAACAACAATATCGTCCTGATCGACACCTATGCGCATCTGCGCAACAAGGGCGTCGACAAGATGGAGGCGGTCCTTGAGACCTGCCGCGAGCGCGTGCGACCGGTAATGCTAACCGCCGTGACGGCGATCCTGGGCGTCTTGCCGATCGCGTTCGGCGTCAATCTGGCACTGCTCAGCCACGAGGTGACGATCGGTGCGCCGTCCACCCAATGGTGGATCGCCCTGTCGAGCGCCATTGTGTTCGGGCTGGCCTTCTCGACGATCCTGACATTGATCGTCACGCCCGCCGCGCTGATGATCTTCACCCGCGACAATGAAAGCCTGGCGGCTGGTCACTTCCTGACCCGCTTCGGCCGTTGGCTGCGGACACGGGTCCGCCGGAAACAGGCCAAAGCGCCGGCCGCCGCGCCGCAGCACGAGACAGCCGAACCGCCCGCAAAGCCAGAGCCTGCCGAACCGATGCCCGAGGAACTGCCCGACGATGTCAGGCCGTTCCCCAAGGCGGCGGAGTAGGCCGTTCCGTCAGGCGCGCGTCACGCGCGCCAGGTAGCAGCCCGGCTTGGCGATGTGGAGGTGCAGTTCGGCGACGTCCGGATTGGCAAACATCGTTTCGATCGCGTCGTCGACTTTGTCGCCGTCGACCACGTCGGCTGCCGCCATCATCCAGTCTGCATCGAAACCGCGGACCGATATGAGACGGCGGCGGATCACATCCGGGATCGAACCTGGCTCAGGTCGCGCTTGCCGGGCGCCCGTTCGCACGAACACGGCGTGGCTGGCGCGGTAGGGCGAATCTTCGCCCAGATGCTCGAAATTGGCGAGCAACAGCCGTTCGCCGGCCTTTGCGTCCTCAAGGCTGACGCGGCACGGATAACCCGGTTCGCAATCGGCGGTCCGCCAGCAGGCGCGACGTTCGACCAGTTCAGCCTCACCCATGGCGAACAGCGGTTCGAAGGGTGCTTTCGGCAGGGCGTGTATCTGGAATGTCATGGGCGTCCTCATCTGTTGGAACGCCCATGATGGATTTCGGTCTTGTCCTGCGCCACCCGATACTTGCAGGTCGCGCGGTGCGGATCAGGCCGCCTGCCGCTTTGGCGTGATCAGGCCGCGGTTCACCAGGATTTCGGCGATCTGGACCGTGTTAAGCGCGGCGCCCTTGCGCAGATTGTCGGAGACGACCCACATGTTCAGGCCGTTGTCGAGGGTCTGATCCTCGCGAATGCGCGAGATGTAGGTCGCATCCTCGCCTGCGGATTCGTAGGGCGTGGTGTAGCCGCCATCCTCATGCTTGTCGACGACAAGGCAGCCCGGCGCCTCGCGCAGGATGTCGCGGGCCTGGTCGGCGGTGATCTCGTTTTCGAACTCGATGTTGACCGCCTCGGAATGGCCGATAAAGACCGGCACACGCACCGCCGTGCAGGTGACCTTGATCTTCGGGTCGAGCATCTTCTTGGTCTCGGCCATCACCTTCCATTCCTCCTTGGTCGAACCGTCTTCCATGAAGACGTCGATGTGGGGAATGACGTTGAAGGCGATCCGTTTGGTGAACTTCTTGGCTTCCACCGGATCGGCGACATAGACCGCACGGGTCTGCGCGAACAGTTCGTCCATGCCTTCCTTGCCCGCGCCGGAAACGGACTGGTACGTCGCCACCACCACGCGCCTGATCGTGGCCGCATCATGCAGCGGCTTGAGCGCGACGACGAGCTGGGCCGTCGAGCAGTTCGGGTTGGCGATGATGTTCTTCTTCGCAAAGCCTTCGATCGCGTCGGCATTCACTTCGGGCACGATCAGCGGCACGTCGGGGTCATAGCGGAACGCTGACGAGTTATCGATGACCACGGAGCCGGCCGCGCCGATCTTGGGCGCCCATTCCTTGGACACCGAGCCGCCGGCGCTCATAAGGCAGATGTCGGTGGTCGAAAAATCATGGTTCTCAAGCGCCTGGACATTCAGCGTCTTGTCGCCGAACGAGACTTCCTGACCGACCGAGCGGCGCGAGGCCAGCGGCACGACGGTGTCAGCCGGAAAGCCGCGTTCGGCGAGGATATCGAGCATTTCGCGACCGACGTTACCGGTCGCGCCTGCGATGGCGATTGTGAAACCCATGGTTCCCGTCTCCTGTCTCCCCACTTGCGGTCGTGCGCCACTCTTCCCGCCCCCGGGAGAGTGTGGGGCGGAACGGGTCAGATCGTGGTGGTCTTCTTGATCATGGTGCGCATGGTGGCCGCCTAGTGCCGGAATGCGCGATCAATGTCAATCGACCCGAGGGTCTGATAGGCTCAGACCATGGCAGCAATCGGGATCAGATCGTCAACAGTCATCGGTTTGGCGCTTGGCTGCTGGCTTGGCGCTGCGAAGCCGGCACCGGCGCAGAGCGATGCGCTGGTAGGCCGGCTGACGGCCGACCGTCTGACGGCCACATTCGTCGGAAAGATCTTTCGCGGCCTCTATCAGGACGGGGTCAATTGGCGCGAGGCCTATCTGGTAGATGGTGAGGTCGACTATGCGGACGACTTTGCCGCCGCGCGCGGCGAATGGTTCACGCGCAACGATCTTCTCTGCACCTTCTATGATGGCGATCTGGACGGCGGCTGCTTCATCGTCATGCAGCGCGCCGACAACTGTTTCGACTTCTATGCGGTCGATCCGGACACCGACGAGCCCGATGCCACGCCAAGCGCGATCATCGCCGGCTACGACTGGACCGCACAGGGCTGGCGGTCGGACCGGGTTCCGACCTGTCCGGAAGGGCTGGTGTCTTGAGCTTTGGCGTGCCGTCAGCCGGCCGCGTAGGCCGCCACGATCGCATCGCCCATCTCGGCGGTTGAGACCTGCCGCGCGCCATCGCCCATGATGTCGCCGGTGCGCAGACCGTCGTCGAGCACTTTTGCGATGGCGGCCTCGATCCGCGCCGCTTCATCGATCATGGCGAACGAATAGCGCAGGCACATGGCAAATGAGGCGATCATCGCGATCGGATTGGCGATGCCCTGACCGGCAATGTCCGGCGCCGAACCGTGCACGGGCTCGTAGAGCGCCTTGCGATTGCCGGTCGCGGGATCGGGTGCGCCGAGTGAAGCGGATGGCAACATGCCGAGCGACCCGGTCAACATCGCGGCGACGTCCGACAGCATGTCGCCGAACAGATTGTCGGTGACGATGACGTCGAACTGTTTGGGCCAGCGCACGAGCTGCATGCCGCCTGCGTCGGCCAGCATGTGGGTCAGTTCGACATCGGCATAGTGCGCGGCGTGGGTTGCCGTGACGACGTCATTCCAAAGCACGCCCGATTTCATCACGTTGCGCTTTTCCATCGAACAGACCTTGTTCTGCCGCGTCCGGGCGAGTTCAAAGGCCACGCCCGCGATCCGCTCGATCTCGAACGTGTCGTAGACCTGCGTGTCGATGCCGCGCTTCTGACCGTTGCCGAGATCGGTGATCTCCTTGGGCTCGCCGAAATAGACGCCGCCCGTCAGTTCGCGGACGATGAGGATGTCGAGTCCTTCGATCACATCGCGCTTGAGCGAGGATGCATCGGCGAGCGCCGGATAGCAGATGGCCGGACGCAGATTGGCGAAAAGCGCCATGTCCTTGCGCAGGCGCAAAAGACCGGCTTCGGGGCGCTGCTCGTAAGGAACGGTATCCCATTTGGGGCCGCCGACGGCGCCGAACAGCACCGCGTCGGCGGCCATCGCCCTGTCCATGTCCGCGTCGGAAATTGCTTCGCCGTGGGCGTCATAGGCCGACCCGCCGACAAGGCCCTGATCGGTGACGAAACCGGCGCCCTCTTTCGCATTCATGTGGTCGATCAGTTTGACGACTTCGGCCATGGTTTCGGGGCCGATGCCGTCGCCGGGCAGCAGGAAGAGCGAACGCGTTGTCATGGAAGGTCTCGTCTTTGAAAGAAGTCTGATCGCTTCTATGCGCTGGCGCCGGACAACTCAACGCCTGACCATGCGCTCAGTCCCGCAGGGCCGTCACGTCGATCTCGATCTTCATTTCCGGCCTGATCAGACCGCCCACCGTCATGGTCGCCGCGGGACGGATGCCGGAAAAGAACTGGCCCAGCACGGGGAAGACGATGTCGGCGTGGGACGCATCGGTCACCACATACCGGGCGCGGACAATGTCGGTCCGCGCGAAGCCGGCGTCGCCCAGTGCCCGGTCAATCGTCGCAAGGGCATTTTTGCATTGGGTTGCGACATCGTCAGGCATTGTCATCGACGCATAGTCGTATCCGGTCGTGCCGGAGACAAAGCACCATTTGCCGGCGACGATCGCGCGTGAATAGCCAGCCGTTTCCTCAAAGAGAGAGCCCGTGGAAACCCGCTTGCGCACGGGCTCAAGCCCGTTTGACGGCGATGACGGCGTTCGACCCGCCGAACGCAAAGGAATTGCTGACCACGGCGACGACGTCGGCCTTGCGCGGCTCGTTCGGCACATAGTCGAGATCGCAATCGGGGTCTGGATTCTCATAGCCAAGCGTCGGCGGCAGGACGCCATCGCGCACCGCGCCGACCGCTGCGATCATCTCCAGTGCGCCCGATGCGCCCATGCAATGGCCGTGCATCGACTTGGTGGACGAGACCGCCAGCGAATCGGCATGACTGCCAAAGGCGCGGCGGATCGCCTGGGTCTCGGTCTTGTCATTGCCCATGGTTCCGGTGCCGTGGGCGTTGATGTATTGGACGTCGCCTGGCGTCAGATCCGCATCGTTCAGGCACTGCTCCATGGCCCGGGCGGCACCGTCCATATCGGGCGCGACGATATCACCCGCATCGGCGGTCAGGCCCGCGCCGGCCAGTTCGGCAAGAATGGTCGCACCGCGCGCCCGTGCATGCTCCTCGGTTTCGAGAACCACGGCGCCGGCACCGTCGCCCAGAACAAGCCCGTCCCGATCGGCGGAAAAGGGCCGGCACCCGTTGCGCGACAGGATGCGCATGGAATCCCAAGCCTTCAGCACACCGAAATTGAGAGGCGCGTCGGAGCCGCCGGCAATCATCACATCAGCGCGTCCGGCGCGGAGCGTGTCAAGCGCCGCCGCAAACGCATGGTTGGCCGACGAGCAGGCCGAACTGGTGCCATAGACCGGCCCTTTCAGCCCGAACGCCATGGAGACGTGGACGGCAGGTGAAGACGGCATGGCCTGCGGCACCAGAAAGATGTCGGTGCGCTTTTTGTTTTCGAGAAGGATGGCCTTGTAATTGGTGTCGATGACATCGCCGCCGAAAATGCCCGTCCCGATGATCGCGCCGGTGCGGAGCGGGTCGATGCCATGATCCATGATGCCGCTGTCGGCGAGCGCCTCCTTGGCGGCGATCATCGCCAGGAGACCAAACCGGCTGGTGGTCAGGAGCAGACGGCGCTCGAAGCCGTGATCCGGCAGTTCGCGGACCTGCGCGGCCAGCTTTGCCTTCAACTCGTCCTTTTCGGGAATGTCGATCGGCGCGATGCCATTCGTGCCGGTCTTCATGGCGTTCCAGATCGCCGGCGCGTTGGTGCCAAGCGCGCTGATGCCGCCCAGCCCGGTGATGACGATGCGGGGTCGGCTCACGCGCTGGCGCTCTTTTCGACCAGTCCGCGAACGGCGTCGCACACATCGCCCACCGTCTTGAGCTGTTCCCACGCGTCGGCGGCGTTCAGTTCGATCTCAATCTCGAACCGGTCCTCGAGATCGAAAATGACCTCGGCCAGTTCGAGCGACTGGATGTCGATGGTCGACAGTTCCGTTTCCGGCGTGATTTCGGCCGGATCGCGCTCGATCTTTTCGGCGATGATGCGCGCCGTCTCGGAAAAAATAGTGTCTGACATGTGCATGTGCCTTTGTCCGGCGCTGGCCGGGGTTCGGCCAACGCCGTCTGTGGTCCCCGAAAAGCCTTGTGGTGCTTGGTCGCGGCAATGTCAATCAACAAGGCCCTTCCGAAAATTGCCACCGGCGGTCGCTACCGCGTCACGCCCAGGGGCGTTCGGCGTTCATCGTGCCCTCGAACGTGTCGATCGCCGCGGCCTTCTCCAGCGTCAGGCCGATATCGTCCAGCCCGTTGAGAAGGCAGTGCTTGCGGTGCGGGTCGATGTCGAAACGGATGACACCGCCGTCGGGTCCGCGTATCTCCTGCGCCTCCAGATCGACCGACAGGGTCGCGTTGGCGCCGCGATCGGCATCGTCGAGCAGCTTTTCGAGCTCTTCGGGCGTGACGACGACCGGAAGGATGCCGTTCTTGAAGCAATTGTTGTAGAAAATGTCGGCAAAGCTGGTCGAGATCACGCAGCGTATGCCGTAGTCGAGCAGGGCCCAGGGCGCGTGCTCGCGGGACGATCCGCAGCCGAAATTGTCGCCGGCCACCAGGATCGACGCGTCATTATAGGCGGGCTTGTTGAGAACGAAATCCGGATTGTCCGATCCGTCCTCGCGGTAACGCATCTCCGAAAAAAGGCCGCGACCCAGACCGGTTCGCTGGATCGTCTTGAGATAATCCTTGGGAATGATCATGTCCGTGTCGATGTTGATGATCGGCAACGGGGCGGCGACACCGGTGAGCTTGTCGAACTTTTCCATGGGTCTTCTTCTTTGCGTTCGTTCGCGCACCGCTTAGCAAAGCGTTGCGCAAAAATGAAGCGCCGGCGCGCATGAGCGGGGACTTGCGCGACCATGTCCTTCGGCGGCACAAGAAGCCATGACCGATTTCGACCGCGCGCAGCTTTTGCGTTCCGTTCTTTACGTGCCCTGTGACCGGCCCCGTGCCGTTTCCAAGTCTGAAACGCTGGCTGCAGACGCGGTCATATTCGATCTGGAAGACGCGGTCGCGCCCGGGGCCAAGGCCGAGGCGCGGGAGACGGTGCGCACCCATTTTTCAGCGTTTCCGGCGTCCGAAAAGGTACGGGTGATCCGCATCAATGCCCTGTCGACGCCGTGGGGCACCGAGGACCTTCTGGCAGCGCGCGCGGCCGTGCCCGACGCGATCCTTGTCCCCAAGGTCGACGATGTCGCTGATGTTTTGGCAGTGACGGATGCGCTGAACGAGACCGATGCACCGAAGACGATGCGCCTGTGGGCGATGATCGAAACGCCGCGCGGCGTCTTGAACGCACCGGCCATCGCCGATCTTGCGGGGCGCCCGGATGCGCGTCTTGATTGCCTGGTCGTCGGGACCAACGATCTGGCCAAGGAGGCGGGCATGGCGGGCGCCACGGCGCGTCAGCATCTTCACCCTTTGTTGATGCAGATCGTGCTGGCGGCCAAGGCCGGCGGCATTGCCATTCTCGACGGCGTTTTCAACGACCATTTGGACCAAGCGGGCTTTGCGGCGGAATGCCGGCAGGGCGCGGAGATGGGTTTTGACGGCAAGACTTTGATCCACCCGTCGCAGATCGCGCCGGCCAATGCGGCGTTCGCGCCCGCTGCCGAAGAGATAGAACGCGCGGAGCGGCTCGTTGCCGCGTTCGCTTCCGAAGACAATGCCGGCAAGGGCGTGATCACGTTCGAAGGGTCGATGGCCGAGCTCTTGCATCTGAAACAGGCTGAACGGCTGCTCGCGCGCGCCGCCGCGGCCGCTCGAAGGGAACGGAGTGAAAGCCCATGAAAGCCTATCGGCTGCTGACCGGATTTGACGATTCCGCCTTTTGTCACAAGGTGACCGAGGCGCTGAGCAAGGGTTGGGAGCTTTCGGGCGATCCGGTCTATGCGTTCGATCCGGTTGCGGCACAGATGCGTTGCGGACAGGCGGTGACCAAGGATGTGCCCGATCACGACTACGATCCGGTGCTCAAGCTGGGCAATCTGTGATCGCGACAGCGCCGGCGCTGTCGCATCACGGGCGCCTTGGCGGCCTGGTGATCCTCGCTGCGTTGGCGCTGATGGTCTGGACGGGATCAAAGGCCAACGCGCAATCGCAATGCGCGCTGTCGCTGGTCCTGGCCATCGATGTCTCATCGAGCGTCGACGAGCGCGATTATCGGCTGCAGATGGACGGCCTGGCCAATGCGTTGCGCGACGAGACCGTGCGCCGTGCGATCGCGCAGGTCGGCGGCATACAGGTGACGGCCTTCGAATGGAGCGGCCGCCGCCAACAGGTCGAGATCGTTCCTTGGACCTTTGTTGCGGGCGACGAGACCGTTTTCGCGCTCGCCGATCGTCTGCAAGGTCATCCCCGGCGATACCAAGAGTTTCCCACTGCGCTCGGCTATGCGCTGGGCCATGCGGCCGGCCGTTTCGGGGCCGCGCCGCTGCGCTGTACGCGGCATGTGATCGACGTCTCGGGCGATGGCGTCAACAATGAAGGGTTCGGGCCCGGCCCGGCCTATGCGAACTTCCCGTTCGATGATGTCCAGGTCAATGGGCTGGTGATCGCCGGAGCGGACCCCGATCCGGTCGCCTATTACCGCAACGAGGTGTTGTTCGGGCCGGGCGCGTTCATGGAGGTGGCCAACGGGTTCGCCGATTTCGAGGCGGCGATGAAGCGCAAGCTGCTGCGCGAGATCGTCGGTGGCGCCTTGTCCGGCCTGAAATGACGCAATCCCGTTTCAGCCCGCCGATGCCTCGATATGGGCCATGTCGTCGTCGGAAAGACCGAAATGATGGCCGAGTTCGTGGATCAGCACGTGAGTGACGATGTCGCCCAGTGTCTCGTCATTCTCGGCCCAATAGTCGAGGATGGCGCGGCGATAGAGCGTGATCCGGTTGGCCTGCTCGCCGGTGGCCGGGTTCCATAGTTCGGCAATGCCGCGCCCCTCGAACAGGCCCAGCAGGTCAAACGGTGTTTCAAGGCCCAGATCGTCGGCGATCTCTTCGGTCGGATAGTCGGCGATGCGGATTTGCACGTCACCGGTCAGGGCGCGGAATTCGGCCGGAAGATGCGCATAGGCTTCGCGCGCGATCTGCTCGACCTCGGCCAAGCCCGGCGCGAAGCGATCCTTCCAGTCTGTCTTGGGGTCATAGATGCCCATGGCGCCGCCGGTTACACCCAACACTGCTCGGTTGCGGAAAACTTCATATATGCAGACGGGAAGCATTTGGAAAGATGATCGCCTGCCAGATGCGGCCGGCGCACAAATGAGGAAGGCGGTCGCCTAAGCTCCCGCCCCCCTGCATTTTCCGGGTCCGAACCGGCCCTTCGGCCTGTCCGCCTTGCGGCGGTCGGCATCCGCGCCGGCCGTCCCGCAGAACCGGACTGCCTGATCGCAAGGACCAAGCCTTCCGCACCGCTCCGACTTTGCCCGAAGGCTCCGCCGGACGTATTTTCTTCGCGCCCTGGCTGGCGCTAGGCAATCCCGTCCGAAGACATGAATGCCGGTCGGAATTTCTTGGGACTTGCATCCGCAATCAACCCCTCGACTTCCACCCGAAAGCAAAAGCCGCCTGTCCCGAAGGACTGGAACAATCGATCCGCATTCCGTTGAAAGATCGCTTCCCGATTGCCTGTATGAATACTCTCGCAACATGGCCCGTCTGTCGAGTCGGGTGGCTTTCGGGGATGTGGATGGCTGTGCAAAACCCGGCGCGCGTGACCATCATCTTTTGAATTCAACAATCTGCGCCTTAGCGCTCTGTGGACAGATCAGCGGCTTTTCGCTGCCGGCACGGACTGGTCGGTGTTGGGCCCTATCGCCGATGCACGATCGTTGATGGTTTCGCGCACCGCTTCCCAAAGAAGCGAGAAGGATTGGAAGCCCTCGTCGGTCACCTCGTCGGTGTCCAGCGCGCGGACGACCGTATGAAGGACGGCGTTCAGTTCGTCCTTCAGCATGGACAGTTCGGCACGGTCGGCGGCCTTTGCCGCCCGTTCCTGGATGTCGAGCAGTTGGTAGTTGTAGACGTCGGCGCGGTTCTTCTGGTTGGCGACGAAACGTGACCGGAGTGCCAACATTCCCGAGACCAGTCCCGTCATGATCATTACGAGCAAGGCCAGAGGCTCGGCGTTTTCCTGGACGAAGCTGGGCTCGTCGCGGTTGAAGAAGGCCTCGGCCCCTTCATGCAGTGGCACCGAAAGACCGCGGGCCGTGTCGGGTGCGGTGATCGCCGATGCCAGCGCGAAGCGGATCGTCAAATCCAACCGGTGCTCGAACAGGACGCGGGTGAGTTCGCGGATCGCTTCGGCATCGACATCGGCGCGGGTGACCAGAACCCGCGCGACGCCGAGCGTCGGGGTTCGGCCGGTGGGAACGGGCAATGCGCCCGTCAATCCGCCCATCGGAACAGTGGCAGGGTTCAGAAACGGCCGTTTGACCGCGATCGCATCGGCCTGCCGGATCGGAATGTAGCGCAGTTTCAGGCCGGTGAGCTGAGCGTCCTCGAACATGCGGATCAGTTGCCGGTCGCGCATCGACCGGACCGCGAAAAGCGCATCGACATCGCCGCTGAGCAGTCGGTCGGCACCGTCGACAAAAGGCTCAGCTGTCCAGTCAAAGTCGCCGATCGGCAGATCATAATGGTCGCCGACCACCCAGAAGGAGCGGAAATTGGCAGTATCGAAATCCGGGATCGAGACACTGATGCGGTCCAAATCATGGACCGAAAAGGCCGGCACATCGTCGCGGACGATCAGGTGAAACAGGTCCGGATAAAGGTTGGCGATGCCGCGAATGTCAGTGAAGACCGGCGTATCGGCGCGGATCACCGCCGCATCGATCCGCTTGGCGTTCAAAAGCGCGATGTTCTGCGACGCGTCGCGCGAGGTGATGACCCTGAGGCGAAGCGTGTCGGAATGGCGTTCGATGACCTCGGCGGTCTCGCGCATGAGCGTATAGGCATCCGAGCCCGCAGGCCCGGTCGCCACGGTGAGCATGGCCGGGGCCGGGTCGCGGGTGATCCATTGCCAGGTCAGGAAAAGGGCACCGGCGATGACGGCGAGGCTGATCAGTGTGCCGCGCCGAACAAGCCGTTGCCGGCGTGAGCGGACGTTGGCCGACGAGACTGTCCGCCGTTTTTCGGCAACGGGCCTTTCGTCTTTGCGTGGATCGCCCTTGTTCATCGGCCCATCCCGAGCCTGTTCAGGTGCCGCGGTCGCGGGCGGCCAGCGTGCGAAGACGCAGGGCGTTCAGACGAATGAACCCGGCCGCGTCCTTCTGATCGTAGGCGCCGCGGTCATCCTCGAAGGTCACCAGCGCATCGTCATACAAAGACGCATCGGACTTGCGGCCCGTGACGATCACATTGCCCTTGTAGAGCTTGAGACGGACCGTGCCCTCCACGCGTTTCTGGCTTTCGTCGATCGCCGCCTGCAACATCAGACGCTCCGGCGAGAACCAGAAACCGTTATAGATCAGCTCGGCATAGCGCGGCATCAGTTCGTCTTTCAGATGCGCCGCGCCGCGATCGAGCGTGACCGACTCGATGGCGCGATGTGCCGCGAGAAGGATCGTACCGCCGGGCGTCTCATAGACACCGCGCGACTTCATGCCGACAAAGCGGTTCTCGACCAGATCGATACGGCCGATCCCGTTGTCGCGGCCCAGATCGTTGAGCGCCGCCAGAAGCGTCGCCGGGCTCATTGGCTTGCCATCGAGCGCGACGGCGTCGCCCTTTTCGAAGGAGATTTCGATGTCGGTCGGCTCGTCGGGTGCGTCCATCGGCGAGACCGAACGCATATGGACATATTCGGGCGGCTCCGCCCACGGGTCTTCCAGAACCTTGCCCTCCGAGGAGGAGTGCAGAAGGTTCGCATCCACCGAGAATGGCGCCTCGCCCTGCTTGTCCTTGGGCACGGGAATCTGGTGCTTTTCGGCAAAGTCGATCAGATCTGTGCGGGACTTGAAGGCCCAGTCGCGCCACGGCGCGATGACCTTGATGTCCGGATCAAGCGCATAGGCGGACAGTTCGAAACGGACCTGGTCGTTGCCCTTGCCGGTTGCGCCATGGGCAATGGCGTCCGCGCCGGTTGCGGCGGCGATCTCGACCAGCCGCTTGGAAATCAGCGGTCGTGCGATCGACGTGCCAAGAAGATAGATGCCCTCATAGACCGCATTGGCACGGAACATGGGGAAGACGAAGTCGCGCACGAACTCCTCGCGCAGATCCTCGATGTAGATCTCGCGGATGCCGAGCATTTCGGCCTTGCGGCGCGCCGGCTCCAATTCGTCACCCTGGCCGAGATTGGCGGTGAAAGTGACCACCTCGGCGCCAAGCTCGGTCTGCAGCCATTTGAGGATGATCGAGGTGTCCAGCCCGCCGGAATAGGCGAGCACCACCTTGTTGATGTTCTTCAGGTCGATGGACATGGAATTTCCGTGAAAAGTGCGAGTGTCGGCGACGCTTTGCGCGCCGGCGCGCACCATATTGGGTTTCCGTCGGGGCGCAAGTTCGCCGAAGGAGGAAATCCGGCGGTGGCGCGCTTGCCCCTGCTGCAAGTTCCGGGTTGCTTTGCGGCCTGGTCCGGCCTTCAATGCCTGGACTGGCGAAACCGAGAGTGACGACCGATGAGCGCTTTCATACCCGATGCGACGATCCTGGCGCAGTTCGCCCTTGCCGCAGCCATCCTCGCGATCACGCCAGGACCGGACATGGCGCTCTATGTCGGTCGTTCGATCACCCATTCGCGCGCGGCGGGCCTTGCCTGTTTCGCCGGCGCGGCGACGGGAATTCTGGTGCACACCATGTTGGTGGCGCTGGGCCTTTCCGCCCTGCTGGTGGCGGCGCCGACGGCGTTCCTCGTCCTCAAGGTGATCGGCGCGGCCTATCTGATCTGTCTTGCATGGCAGGCCATCCGGCACGGCTCGTCCTTTTCGCCGCGCTCGGGCAGGAACGCCGAGGCGGGATCGCTGTGGGGCCATTATCTGACCGGTATCGGGATCAACATCCTCAACCCCAAGATTGCCCTTTTCTTTCTGACCTTCCTGCCGCAATTCGTGTCCGCCAGCGATCCCAACGCGCCGGGAAAGCTGGTTTTCCTCGGCCTGTTCTTCCTCGTCATCGCCATTCCGATCATCCTGCCGATGATCTTCGCCGCCGACCGGTTCGCTGCCGCGCTGCGCGCCCGGCCGCGCGTCACGCGGACGCTGGACTGGCTGTTTGCCGGCGTGTTCGGCGCATTTGCGGTAAAGATCCTGACGGCGCAGGCGCGCTGACCGCAACCGTCCGAGGCGGCCTGTTTCCATCATGGTTCGGGCGCACTATTGCTGGCACAGGCGCAAAAGGCGATTCGCGAGCGGTGCGGTTTGATCAGATTTGACAATGTGGGGCTGCGCTACGGGCTGGAGCCGGAGGTTCTGTCCGATGTGTCGTTTCACATTCCGGCGCAGTCCTTCCAGTTCCTGACCGGGCCGTCCGGCGCGGGCAAGACCTCCTTGCTGCGCCTGTTGTTCATGTCGCTGCGGCCGACACGCGGCCAGATCACATTGTTCGGCAAGGATGTCCTGTCGCTCGACCGTCATGAGATGCCGATGCTGCGGCGCCGGATCGGCGTCGTGTTCCAGGACTTTCGGCTGCTGAGCCACATGACCATCTTCGAAAATGTCGCGCTTCCCCTGCGGGTGCGGGGCAAGGAGGTGGCCAGCTATCGGCGCGATGTCAGCGAACTGCTCGACTGGGTCGGGCTCGGCGACAAGCTCAACGCTCTGCCGCCAGTGCTGTCGGGCGGCGAAAAACAGCGGGTTGCGATTGCCCGCGCATTAATTGACCAGCCCGAGATCTTGCTGGCCGACGAGCCGACCGGCAATGTCGATCCGCCGATGGCGCGGCGGCTGCTGCGGCTCTTCATCGAACTCAACCGCTCGGGCACGGCGGTGGTCATCGCGACCCACGATCTTGGCCTGATGGAGCAGGTGGATGCGCGGCGCATGATCCTCTCCAACGGACATCTGGATGTGTTCGGATGAGCGGTCAGGACACCCAGCCCCTTCCGCCGGCCTCGCCCATCGTCCCGCCGGGCAACATTGCCGGTCAGGCGATGGCGCTGGTCGTTGCCATCATGTCTTTCCTCGCTTGCCTGACGGTCGGCGGCGTCTCGCTCGTCGGCCAGAGCGCGGCCACGTGGCAAAGCCAGATTTCGCGCGAGGCGACGGTTCAGATCCGGCCGGCGCGCGACTTCGACATCGAAACCGCACTGGCCGAGGCGCAGGCGATCGCCGCCGATTATGACGGGGTGCGCTCGGCACGGATCATCGACCGCGAGGAGACGCTGGGCCTTCTGGAGCCCTGGCTCGGCAGCGGGCTGGGGCTCGACGAACTGCCGGTGCCGCGCCTTGTCGTGATCACCATCGACGAGACGGCGCCGCCGGACTTTGCCGGCATGCGCGCGGCGATCACGGAAGCGGTGCCCAATGCGACGCTCGACGATCATCGTGCGTGGGTGGGGCGGCTCGTGGCGATGGCGCGCACGACGACGCTGGCCGGCCTCGCCGTCCTGGCTCTGGTGATGGTCGCGCTGGTGATGACGGTCGTCTTCGCCACACGCGGTGCCCTCGCCGGCAATCACGATGTGATCGAGGTGTTGCACTTTGTCGGCGCGCGTGCCGGCTTTATCGCGCGGCAGTTCGAGCGCCGCTTTCTAATCATTGGCCTGCAGGGCGCGGCTGCCGGCGGCCTTGCGGCGGTGGCGGTTTTTCTTGTCACGGGATTCTGGGCGAGCCGAAACCTGACGAGTGCCGAGACCGAACAATTGTCCGCCTTTTTCGGCGATTTCTCGATGGGTGCCGTTGCCTATGTGGGCGTGGGTTTGGTGGTCGTTTTGGTTGGCACGCTGACCATGGTGACGACCCGGGTCACGGTCCTGCGTGTTCTTTACGAGATCGACGAGAAGCGCGCCGATCCGTCGCTTTGAGGCCTGCCGGCACTGGCGCGCGCTCTGTACCACGGCAAAATGTCGGTGATGGCGTATTGCGAACGGCGGCGGCGGCTGTTTTTTGGTCTACCGCGCGCCGCAATTGCGGACTAGGGTTCGACACATGTCGGACAGCGAAAACATCGACAAGGCGACCGGTGTGCTCGAACCCCGGCCGGGCCGCATTGCCGGGCGCATGCATCGGCTGCGCGACCTTCTCGTTGCTCTGGCGGCGTTGGCGCTGATTGCGATCGTGGTCGGGTTTTTCGTTTTTGCCGGGCGTGTCGGCGGGCAGACCGAGAACCGGCCGGCCGCAGTCTCCGCCGATGCAATCGTCGTCCTGACGGGCGGCCGTGCCCGGCTCGAACCGGCGGTCACCTTGTTGCGTCAGAAGCGCGGCGCGCGGCTTTTGATCAGCGGCGTCGATACCGACATCAGCGACGCCACGCTGCGCCGCACGCTGGGTATCGATGCCGACTTGTTTGAATGCTGCATCGACATCGACCGCGAGGCGCTCGACACGCGGGGAAACGCCGAGAGCAGCGCCGCCTGGGCACGGCGCAACGGCTATGCAAGCCTGATTGTGGTGACCAACGATTATCACCTGCCCCGGTCGATGCTTGAGATGCGCAGCGCACTGCCCGACGTGGCGATCGTGCCCTACCCGGTCGTCAACACCGAGGCGGATGCCGACGATTTGGCCGCGTTCGCGGACCGGTACCGTGTGCTTTTCGGCGAGTATGCCAAATATCTGGTGGCGCGGGCGCGAACCCTTTCCTTCTAGCTGTCAAGCGGGTTAAGAGGGCAGTCGCCCGCCGCGCCGCCATCGGTTCCGCAAGGTTCGCCCCGTGCTCGTCATCCGGTCCTTTCTGTTCAATCTGGCCTTTTATGCGAACAATGTCGTCCAGATGATCTTCTGGACGCCGTTCTATTTTCTCGGCCCGCGCAGCTTTGCCTGGTGGATCGTCCGGTTCTGGTCGCGCACCCATCTGTGGCTGATGAAGGTGATCGCCGGCACCGACCATGTTGTGCGCGGGCGCGAGAAACTGCCCCGGGGCGGTTACATCATCGCGCCCAAGCACCAGTCAGCATGGGACACGATCGCCTTCCTGCCCTGGTGGCCGGATCCGATCTACATTCTCAAGCGCGAACTGATGTGGATCCCGTTGTTTGGCTGGTACATTGCGCGCATGAAGATGATCGCCATCGATCGCGGCAATCGCGAACAGGCGATCCGGTCGATCAATGCCAGCGCGCAGCGGGCCGTCGAAGATGGGCGCCAGATCATTATCTATCCGGAGGGCACGCGCCGGCCGCCGGGCGCCGAGCCGTCCTACAAGAGCGGTATTGCCCACATTTACGACAAGCTGGACGTGCCGGTCGTGCCCATTGCCCACATGGCCGGCCTTTACTGGCCGCGGCGCAAATTCCTGCGCCATCCGGGACTGATCGAGGTCGAGGTGCTCGATCCGATCCAGCCGGGATTGACCCGATCCGCCTTCATGGCCGAACTGGAACGGCGAACGGAAGAAGCGTGCGACCGGCTGTTGCTGCGCGCTGTCGAGGGGCCCAACCCGCCGCCCCTGCCGCCATCGGCGCAAGCCCGGCTCGACGCGATCAGGGCGCGGCAGGCCGCCGATCCAGACGCTGCCTGATGCCGTCGGCAACCGCTTCGATCCAGCGGTCGCGAATGCCCATCTCGCGCATGTGCGCTGCGGTGTTCAGCACATAGTCTTCGTTCGGTCCGGCTTGCCCCACTGCGCCGCACACCCGCTCGATTGCTTCCTCGACCCCAAGTCGTCCGGCATATTGCTCATGATTGCGGTCGGCGACATAGGTGACCGCTTCGGCGGCCTGACCGTCCGACAGAATGATGCGGCTGCGCCGTTCCTTGTAGACATGGGTGATCAGTTCGCGTTCGCGCAGATAGGCCATCACTGCGTCCTCGTCATCCGGCATGACGCGAAAGGCAACACCGACACAGGCGCCACCCCGGTCCAGCCCCATGACCAGACCAGGCCGTTCGCGCGTGCCGCGATGTTCAAAGGAGCGGATACACAGGCTGCGGTGATAGCCGACCAGCCGCGCACGCCTGCGTTCGGCGAAGGAAAAGCCCGGTCGCCACATCAATGACGCATAGCCGAATATCCACAATTGGTTCATAAGTGCGACGTTCGCTTGGTCGTTGGGGAAAGAAGGTTGCAGCTAGCATGAGCGGGGCCGGGAAAAAACCGTCTTACAATGCCGGGCGGCGGATCGGCTGGCTGATGACCGCTATCATTGCCGCCATCGTCCTTTATTCCGCCGGCTGGTTCTGGGCGGCGGACATGGTCGACCGAACGGTGACCGCTTCGGCCAATGACGAGGACGCGTCGCTCCGCTTTTCCTGTCCCGGACAGGATGTGCGCGGCTTTCCGTTCCGGATCGGCGTCTTTTGCGACGCTTTTGAAGTGGCCGCGGTGGACGGGTCCTTTGCGGCGAGCGGCAACGCCGTGCGCTCGGCCGCGCAGATCTATGATCTCCGCCGGGTGGTCGCGGAAATCGACAGCCCCGTCACCGTCTACGACGGGACGGGGATGGCCTTTCACTTTGACTGGAGCATGGGCCGGATCAATGCGGTGGCTGCACCGGTGAACGAACGGATGGTGGCCTTCGAGGCGGATGACATACGCATCGGTCTCGACGGGGTCGGCGAGCTGGCGCGGGCCGACCGTTTGGGGCTCTTTGCGCGCGAAGCGGGGACGGCCGTGGAAGTGGCGATGCGTCCGCGCGCGCTGACGGTCGATCCGGCGCTGGTTGGCGATCTTGCGCTGCCGCCGGTCGGGCTCGATGTCGATCTGCGGCTCGAGGACTGGGCGTCCACATGGGCATCCGGCCCTGTTTCCGCCGGGACGGGAATCGTCAACCGCGCGGCGCTGCTTCTGACCGATGATCGCGGGGTGATCATCGACGGGCCGTTCAGCCTGTCTGCCGATGGTCTGATCAGCGGCGATTTTACCGTGCGGATTGTCGACGTGCCCGGCGTTCTGGCGGCTGCGCGCGATGTGGTTCCGGAGTTCGCGCCGCAGATCGAGACACTTGCGGCCGCGACGCCCCGCCAGGCATCCATGCCCGACGACGAACTGTCCCTGTCCTTCACCGTGCGCGAGGGCCGTGTCTTTGCAGGGCTCCTGCCGCTCGGCCGCATTCCGCCGATCCGGCTCGACCTGTCGTCAGGTCTGTGACTCACCACGCTTTGCGCTCTGCCGGCCGAAATTGGGCACTTCAACGTCCTGACCGGCCTCGATAATCGATTTGCGGACCTGCCGGGTGCGGGTGAACAGATCGAACAATTTGTCGCCGTCGGCCCAGCGGATTGCCCGCTGCATCGATGCCAAATCCTCGGAAAAGCGCGCCAGCATTTCGAGGATCGCTTCCTTGTTGTGCAGGCAGACATCGCGCCACATGGTCGGGTCGGATGCGGCCAGACGCGTGAAGTCGCGAAAGCCGGACGCGGAGTATTTGATGACTTCGGATTCGGTGACCGTCTCCATATCCGAGGCGGTGCCGACAATGTTGTAGCTGATCAGTTGCGGCAGGTGCGACACGACGGCAAGAACGCGGTCGTGATGATCGGGATCCATCTCGTCGACATCGGAGCCGCAGGCGCGCCAGAACGCCGTAAGCTTGTCGAGCGCCGCGGCATCGGTGTCCGGCAACGGCGTCAGGATGCACCAGCGGTCCTCGAACAGCGTCGCAAACCCGGAATCGGGGCCGGAATATTCCGTGCCGGCGATCGGGTGGCCGGGAATGAAATGGACGCCTTGGGGAATGTGCGGCGCCATCTGGTCTATGACCGACCGCTTGGTGGACCCGACATCGGTGACAATGGCGCCGGGCTTGAGCGCGCCGGCGATGGATTTGGCGACCGCACCGGATGCGCCGACCGGGACCGAGACGATGACGAGGTCGGCGCTGTCCACCGCTTCGGCCGCGTCGGTGTGATAGCTGTCGCCAAGCCCGAGCTCCTCGGCCCGCTGCAATGTCGAAGCGCTGCGCGTTGCGATGGCGATATGGTCCGCCAGCTCTTCCCGGCGGATCACGCGGGCCAGCGACGAGCCGATCAGGCCGATGCCGATCAGGGCGATCCGGCCGAACAGGGGTTTGGCTTGGTCAGTCATCGCTAACGTTTCATGAAGGCGGTCAGCGCCTCGATCACGCCCTCATTGGCCTCTTCGGTGCCGATCGTCATACGCAGCGCATTCGGTAGCCCATAAGGGACGACCTGACGCAGCACATAGCCGCGCTCGACCAGCCAGGCATCGGCGGCGGCAGCGCTGCGGTCCGGATCGTCGTCGGGGAAATGGATGAGCACGAAGTTTCCGACGCTTGGCGTGACATTCAGGCCGAGCGCCTCGAACGCCTCGGTCAGTTTCGGCAGCCATGTGTCATTGTGCGCGATCGCCCTGTCGATATGGGCGCGGTCGGCGATCGCGGCGGCGCCGGCGGCGATGGCCGGGGCGTTGACGTTGAACGGACCACGCACGCGGTTGAGCGCGTCGACGATTTCCGCAGGTCCGTAGAGCCAGCCGATGCGCAGGGCGGCAAGCCCGTGGATCTTGGAGAAGGTCCGCGTCATCACGACATTGCGGTTGGCCGAGACCAGCTCGATCCCCGAGGCATAATCGTTGCGCCGGACATATTCGGCATAGGCAGCATCGAGCACAAGAACGACATGCGGCGGCAGGCCCGCATGCAGGCGCCGGACTTCGGCGTCGGACAAATAGGTGCCCGTCGGGTTGTTGGGATTGGCCAGAAAGACGATCTTGGTGCGTTCGGTGACGGCAGAGAGAATGGCGTCCACGTCGGCCCGGTGGTCGGTCTCCGGCACGGTGACGGGTGTGCCGCCGGCGGCCAAAATCTGGATCTTGTAGACGAGGAAGCCGTGCTCGGAAAAAACCCCCTCATCGCTGGGTCCGATATAGATCGATGCCAGAAGGCCGAGCAGTTCGTCCGAGCCGTTCGAGCATACGATGTTGTCCGGGTTGAGCCCGTGCGCGTCGGCAATCGCCGTGCGCAGCGCTGTGGACGATCCGTCCGGATAGATTTCCAAATTCTCGGCCGCGCGTTTGTAGGCCTCGATGGCAGCCGGACTTGCGCCGAGCGGTGTCTCGTTGGACGACAGCTTGTGCAGCCTGACGCCCGGGGCGGCCTTGTCACGGCCCGGCACATAGGCGGCGATCTGCATCACGCCTTCATTGGGCTGCGGTATCGAGCGGTCTGGTCGGGTCATGCTGAACTGTCCATGGCTTGCGCGGGCGCGAAATAGCCCCCGGCGGCGCGGATGTCGAGCAAATCGTGCGGTGCGCTGCCGCCAGCGGGAATAGCGATCAGGGCGCGTTCGCTTGCCGAGCCGGGCCTGATAACCTCGCCGCCGGTCCATTGGTCGAGCGTGTTCTTGCTTTTGACAAGTCCGGTATAGAGCCGCATGTCGAACGGAACTGGGTCGGACAGGGGCGGCGACAGGACGAACGCGTCGACCGTCGGAAACGGCACGTCGGCAACCGGAAGGCGCGCCATCACCGACAAGCCGCCCGACGAATCGAGCCCGTCCCACCAGGCGCCCGCGCCTTCGAGCGATACGATGACGAGCGCATTCTGTTCGACAATCGCCGCGTCCATCGCGCCGGCCGCGTCCCCGTGTTCCTCGATGGCGACCGTGAAACCGAACTGGAACCGCGCCATGTCGCGCATTGTCGCGGCTTCCGCGCCGCCGACCAGATGAACGCGATAGGGCGCCTGAAGCCAGGTGAAGGTCGAGATGATCTCACGCCAGACATGGACGATCATCGACAGCGGCACCGAGCCGGAATGCCGTTCGGCCAGGATGCGCATCATCTGCGCCTCGCGACCGGGCCGGAAGGCGGCGCCCTTGGCCTGGTCGGCGCCCTTGATGCGGATCAGTTCGTCGATCACGCCGGCGCGCTGCATCAAGAGCCCGTGCATGGATTCGTCGACCGCGTCGATCTTGGCGCGCAATTCTGTCAGGCGCTGCGGATTGGGAGGCGTTTGGGCCATGAGTGTTCGGTCTCGTCGTGTCGCGAAGTCATAGTCTCGCGATCCGGCAATTGCAAAACCGGCGTCAGCCCTCGACCTCGCGTCCGGCGACGGTCCCTTGCGGCGCCAGAGCCGGCACAAAGACGCGGCGCGACTGGCGTTCAGCGACGGGCAGGCCTTGATAAAGCCGCTTCTGGGCTTCGATTACCAGAACGCCCCCGAAGACCGGCCAGAGCCGCAGGCCCCATGCCTCGAGCCGGGTCGACAGACGCAAGGCGAGAAAGCGCCGCGAGGGAGGAAAGAACAGCGCTTCGGTTTCGGCGGTCATGGTGAAATTGGCGTCGCGCAGCAGCTTGACCAATTGACCGCGGGAGAACGGCCGGCCATTGCCGAACGGTGTCTGCTCGATCTGCGCCCAGACGCCGCGCCGGTTGGGCACGACGATGACGAGGCGGCCATTGGGCGCCAGAACGCGCCAGATCTCCATCAGCGTTTCGCGCGGGCTTTCGGCATGTTCAAGCGCATGAACCAGCAGCATCCGATCAATCGAGGAATCGGGCAGCGGCAATTCCTCGTCAAAGACGAGCGCGGTCTTCGACGGTCCGGTGCGCGGCCAGCGGGCGGCCCCCTGGGCCGCAAGCATGAAGGCGAGCGTGCGTTCGGTGTCGGGCTCGAAACGATCGAGCCATGGCCGTGTGTGACCCAGACCGACCAGCCGCTCATTGGGCATCGGCTTCCAGATGCGCGACAGGGCGAGGCCAATGGCGCGGCTCGTGCGCTTGCCAAGCGCCGAATGGTAAAAGGCGCGCAGTTCGACAATGTCGGTATGCATGGTTCGGCGCGACCCCTCGCATTGACGCGGCGCCAGAAAACCGCATTTGTGCGGTCAGGGCAACGCGGATCGGAAGGACATGCAACATGATCGAGATCGAACAGTTTTCCTGCCTGTCCGACAATTTCGGCGTTCTGGTGCATGATGCGAAGACCGGGCGCACGGTTTCGATCGATGCGCCGGAGGCCGCTGCCATCGAAACGGCCCTTTCGCGGCGGGGCTGGGCGCTGACCGACATTCTGGTCACGCACAAGCATTTCGATCACATTGACGGTCTCAAGCCGCTCAAGGAGGCCTATGGCTGCACGATCACCGGCCCCAAGGCCGAAGCGGACGCGATCGGCATGCTCGATGAAGAACTGGTCGAAGGCGATGTGTACGAGGCCGGGTCCATGGTGTTTTCGGTGATCGAAACGCCGGGCCACACACTGGGCCAGATCAACTACCACTGCCCGCAGGCCAATGCGCTCTTTGCCGGCGATACGTTGTTCTCGCTGGGATGCGGTCGGCTGTTCGAGGGCAGCGCCGCCGACATGTTCGCCTCGCTCGAAAAGCTCAAGGTCCTGCCGCCGCAGACGCATCTTTACTGCGGTCACGAATACACAAGGGCCAATGCGGCCTTCGCGCTGTCTGTCGATCCGGACAATGATGCGCTGAAAGTCCGCGCCGATCAGGTGGAGGCGCTCCGTGCCGAAGGCTTGCCGACATTGCCGGTCACGCTGGAGCGCGAACTCGCCACCAATCCGTTCCTGCGAACAGACGATGCGGGCATTCGCAAGCAACTGGACATGGATGTCGCCGACGATGTCGCCGTTTTCGCCGAATTGCGGGCGCGCAAGGACCGCTTCTGAATTCAGATGAAGGCCGACAGGATCAGGGTCTGCGCTGCGACATAGAGCACCCAGATCGACGGGCCGGTGACCGTGCGCCTTGCCGCGTTGTCGGGCGCGATCACGAACTTTTCCATGCCGAGGATGGCGTCCGATGCCATGAACAGCACGGCGCCCGCAATGACCAGCCAGGAGCCTGTCAGCAATGCGGTCACGCCCATCGCAAGGATGGCTCCGACATAGGCCATGACCGGCCAGCGCAGTGGGCCGGCATGGCGAAACAGGATCCGGCCCAGGATGATTGCAACTGTGACCATCGCGGCTCCAATCGGCCAGGAAAGGGCCGGCATGTCGGTGAAGCGGCTTTGAGCGAACAGCAGGACGTAGATCACATGTCCAGTGAGAAAGGCGATCAGACCTGCAAGAAACGTGATGTCCGGCCGGTCGTCACCATCGGAGGCGGGGCGTGCGAAGGCCAAAAGCAGATCGCCCAGCGCACACAGAATGAGCGCGGCGACCAGAAGCATGGGCGCACCGGCCATCGACGCCACGATGGCAAACAATGTTACCGGAACCGTTTTGACGATCGCGCGGGCGATGACGGCGCGCCCCTGCGGCATGAACAGATAGCCGACGGCGCATGCCAAGGCGACGAGGAGCAGGCCTTGCGTCATGGCGCGCTCCGCCGGCCGATGGTCGATAGGGCTGCCAGAAGGGCGCCGGCTGTGATCAGAACGCAGGCAACTAGAACCGGCCAGCCGGCGTCGGCCCGTCCGGCAGCGATGAGGATGAGCGTCGACAGAAGAGGGGCGGCATAGCTGGACGTGCCGACGAGCTGTATGTCGCCGTGCTTGACGCCATGGTCCCAGACATAGAAGGCCGCGCCGACCGGCAAAAGGCCGAGGCCGATGACGGCCAGCCATTGCGTCGCATCGAGCGGCCAGACGGCGGTTTCGCGCTCAAACAGCCACCAACAGAGTGTCGAAAGCAGCATTGCGACCGCGCAAAAGACGATGACGGCCGATGTCGGAACGGCCGCAAAGCGCCGGGCGATCAGCGAATAGCCGGCCCATGTGAATGCGGCGGCGAAGGCCAGCGCATAGCCATCGACAAACCGGGGATCGATGGAAAGCGACGTGCCGCGCGTGACGATCAGTGCCGCGCCGGAAAAGCCCATAAGGGCGCCGGCAATGTGATACCAGCGCAGTTTTTCACCGGGCAGGAGCGCGCTGCCGACGACGATGAGAAGCGGCCAAAGATAGGCGATCAGGCTCGCCTCTACGGCCGGCGCCGCCTTCAGGGCGGCGAAATAGAGTGCGTGGTAGCCGAACAGGCCGATGCTGCCGAGCCCATAGGCGAGCCATTGCCCGTTTGCCGGCAACAGGCTCTGCCGGTTCCGGCGCGATGCGTGCCACAAAAGCCCGACGAGCGTCCCGACGGCAAAGCTGATGGCCGCGGTCTGGAAGGGCGGCATGGCGCCGGTGGCATCGGTCAAGAGCGCCAGAAAACCCCACATGACGACCGCAAGGAACCCGGCCAGCGTCGCCAGATTGCGATGCCGGGATGAAGCAGGTCGAGTTGTGGGGCTGGCTGCGTCCATGCCCCGCCGTTTCGGGGCGGGCGGTCAGTTTGTCAATTGTTCAAAGCGCGTGGCGGTGACATTGACCGTGGCGCCGTCGATCTTCACGCGTGCCTTGACCGGCGCATAAAGGCCGGTTTGGCCGACCGGAGCGAAACTGATCTCGATGCGGCCCTTGTCGCGCATCCAGTTGATCTCGCGCTTGGAGCGGTTGAAACCGGCAATCGGCACGAATTGGGCCCGGCAGGTAACGGCATCGCCGCTAAAGCCCTTGGCCGAAAACGGGATGGTCCGCAGATAACTCATCTTCAGATCGGCCCGCAGCGCTCCCGAGAATGTGCTGATCGTGCGGGCGCAGACCTGCCGCAAGGACGGTGCGGGAACCAGCATGGCGCCGATCGGATCGAGGACGCCGGACAGTTGCGCCGGCGTCGGTTCGATCCAGTCATCGCCCTTGGAGACGTTAGGCGTGTTGCTGGCCGAGGTGACCCTGCCGCCCGAAAAGGCGATCACGGTGCGCTTGTCGCGGCCATTGTCGGTGTAGCGGACATCGAAATTGCCCGACTGGACGTTGCCGCCGGCGATCGCGCCCGAGGCGTTGAGCGTGCCCGCCGTGGTGGTGAACAGCCGCGCCACGCCGCGGGCGCGCATGGTGGCGTTGACCGTGTAGCTGCTGGTGTCGATTGTCGACTGGAAGCTTGTGGAGGCGATGCGCAGGCCAAAGGCGGATACGGAATATTCCGATGCATAATTGGCCGCTTTCACGGGCTGTGTGCTGATGGTGGTTGCGGCCAGCGCGGCCAATGCGGCGGTGACGATGCGTCGCATGAATATGGTCCCGTTCCTTTACTGTCCCTTCGGCCTTGCTGGGTCAGCAATATGCCGATTGTGTGGACGGATATGGCGCCGGCATGCTGAATGGCGGCTGAACGAACGGCATTGACGGCCAGCCGCGCAAACACTATAGAGCGGCGACTTTTCCGCAATGCGCCAGGTCCATTGCCGCATCCGGTTTCCGGAATTGGGGCGTCTGGGCCGTTTTGCGCTGCCGGACCCGACAATTGCAAGACGATCGAAGGTGAATCCCATGTCGCGCGCATGCGAACTGACGAACAAGGCGGTCATGGCCGGCAACAATGTCAGCCACGCCAACAACAAGACCCGCCGCCGCTTCCTGCCCAATCTGTGCCAAGTGACGCTGATGAGCGAAACGCTGGGCGAAAAGTTCCGCCTGCGTGTCTCCGCTGCTGCCCTGCGCTCGGTCGAGCATCGCGGCGGTCTCGATGCCTATCTGGCCAAGGCAAAGCCCGCCGAACTGTCGCAGCGTGCGCGCCTGATCAAGCGCCGCATTGCGCAGAAGCAGGCCGAAGGCGCACAGGCGTAAAGCCAGTTTCATCGCCGGCCTGTCGTGGGCCGGCTTCATCTGCAACTGGTGGCATCACCCAGGATAAAAAAATGCGTTCCTTTCCGCTTGTCCCAACGCTCGGCTTCGTTGCCGCCATGTGCGCGGTCGTCGCCGCGTCCAACTATCTCGTCCAGTTCCCGGTCGAAGCGACGCTCGGCGGCGTCAATCTGGCCGACCTTCTGACCTGGGGTGCGTTCACCTACCCGGTGGCTTTTCTGGTCACCGACCTGACCAATCGCCGGTTCGGCCCATCCGCTGCGCGTATCGTGGTGTTCGCCGGCTTTGCACTCGCCGTGATCCTTTCGATCGTTTTGGCGACGCCGCGCATTGCGATCGCTTCGGGGACCGCGTTCCTGACCGCGCAACTGCTCGATGTCGCCATCTTCGACCGTCTGCGCACGCAGGCATGGTGGCGCGCGCCGCTTGTCTCCTCGGTGCTCGGCTCGGTGCTCGATACGTTCATTTTCTTCACGCTGGCATTTGCGCCGGCCTTTGCGCTGATCGATACCGGGCTCGGCATGGAAGACGGTTCGCTCGGCTTTGCCGTGCCGTTCCTGGGCGTTTTCGGAGCGTCACCGCTCTGGGTGTCGCTGGCCGCAGGCGATCTTCTGGTCAAGCTTCTTGTCGGGCTGGCGATGCTGGTGCCTTACGGCCTGCTCTTGAATGTCAGCCGCCCACGGCATCTGCCGGCGGCGTGAGATAGCGGAACTCGATCAAGAGATTGCGCTGCAGGATGGAATGATTGTCGTCCGAGACGATGGTCAGGCGCGGCACGCCATCGGCATCCTCGGTGATCGCCAGACCTTCCATATTGTCAATCTGAAAGCGCATGTCGGCCTCCAGCAGGATTTCGCCATCGACCGTGGCGCGCGCGCTGATGTCGGCATCGTCGATCCGGCGTAAGCGCATCGCAACGCCGTCCCGCACATTGAAGCGGCGCTCCAGCAGAACCAGATCGCCGTCGGGAAGAAAATCCATGTCCGTGACGTAGAAATCGTCCCGCTTGACGACGGAAAACTCGAACGTTTCTCCGGTTTCCGGCCTCGCGAACGCCATGATGTTGCCGGCCGCATCGAGACTGTTTTCGCTGACACCGATCAGCGCACCGGCCAGCGCGCTTGCCGTCGTGCCGATGGCGATGCCCTCGAACCCGCGATTACGGCGCAGTTCGTGCAGCGGCACGGGCGGCGGGGCGCTGGTCTGCCACCGGCGTTCGCCATCTTCGCTGCGGTATCGGGCGACGCGGTGCTCGCGCTCGAACGACACCCAGACATCGGCGCCGCGGATCGCGATGCCCTCGGCATCGGCCAACCATTTGCCCTCCATTGGCCGGCCGTTTTCGCCGGCAATCTCGCGCATGGTCAGTTCGTCGACGCCAGCGGGCCTGCCGTCTTGATGGCGCATGAGGGTTCCGTCGACCCAGAATCCGGTGTCGGTGACGCCGGTGAAACGGCCCTGCCCCTCGACGAAGCGAAAGCCGGACAGGGCGCCGAGATGGCGTGAAGAGGCGTTGATCTCGAGGCCGCCGGCAAATTCCAGATCGCCGAAGCGCATCTCGTCGGAGCCGATACGGAAGCGGGTGATCGGTCGCGTCCGGGCTTCCATGCGGAGCAGTTCGGCCTGTTGGGCTTCGGCCGGCGCCGGCGGGACCGTCAATGCCGCAACGGTCAGTGTTGCCAGGGCGAGCGCTGCTCGCACCATGCCCATTCAGCCGGCCCGCCGCCGGCGCGGCGCCGGGCGGCCCTGAAGGCGTCCGGATGCGCCCTCATCGGTGAACAGGGCCGCCAGTTGCTCGGTCATGGCGCCGGCCAGTTCTTCGGCATCGACGATGGTCACGGCGCGGCGATAATAGCGGGTCACGTCATGGCCGATGCCGATTGCCAGCAATTCGACGTCAGAGCGCGTCTCGATCTCCTCGATCACCGCGCGCAGATGACGCTCAAGATAGTTGCCCGGATTGACCGACAGGGTCGAATCGTCGACCGGCGCGCCATCGGAAATCATCATCAGGATGCGCCGCTGTTCGGGGCGGGCGGCAAGGCGACGATAGGCCCAGGTCAGCGCTTCGCCGTCGATATTTTCCTTCAAGAGACCCTCGCGCATCATCAGGCCGAGATTTTTGCGCACCCGGCGCCACGGCGCATCGGCGCTCTTGTAGATGATGTGGCGCAAATCGTTGAGACGGCCGGGTTCGGCCGGCTTGCCGCGCTTGAGCCAGGCTTCGCGCGCCTGCCCGCCCTTCCAGGCGCGCGTGGTAAAACCGAGGATTTCCACCTTGACGCCGCAGCGTTCGAGCGTCCGTGCCAGAATGTCGGCGCAGGTTGCTGCGACCGAGATCGGCCGGCCGCGCATGGAGCCGGAATTGTCGATCAGAAGCGTGACGACGGTGTCGCGGAAATTTGTGTCGCGCTCACGCTTGAAGGTGAGCGCGCCAAAGCCCCCCTTCATCTCCTCGACGACCACGCGCGGCAGTCGCGCCGGGTCGAGATAGCCTTCTTCGAGGTCAAAATCCCATGACCGGTTCTGCTGGGCCATCAGGCGCCGCTGGAGCCGGTTGGCGAGACGGCCGACGACGCCCTGGAGGTTGGCGAGCTGCTTGTCGAGATAGGCGCGTAGACGGTCCAGTTCAGCTTCGTCGCACAGTTCTTCGGCGGCGATCGTCTCGTCGAATTCGGTCGTGTAGATGCGGTAGTCGATGTCCGACAAAATGTCCTGAAAACCGGGATCGGGCCGTTCGACCTCGCCCGGCTCCTCGGCGTCGAGATCGAAATCGTCGTCCATGTCGTCGCTGGTGGCGTCGGACGCTTCCATCTCGCCGGCTTCGGTTTCCTCGCTCTCGGCGGGCGCTTCGTCCTGGTCGGCGCTTTCCTCGCCCGACTGCTGGTCGTCCAGCCCGCCATCGTCCTGTTCTTCCTGGTCGGGCGGCTGTTCGTCGGGGCTGTCATCGTCGTCGGCTTCGTCGGCGCCATCGCCTTCATAATCGTCCGCCATTTCCATGGCGGCGAGCATGTGGCGCACGGTGCGCGCGAACGCGTCCTGATCTTCGACATTGGCGGCGAGCGCGTCGAGATCGGCACCGGCCTTGTCGGTGATCCAGTCGCGCCAGAGATCGGCGACGGCGCTCGCCGCGTCCGGCGTCGGGCGGCCGGTCAGTTTCTCGCGGACCATCAGCGCGACCGCTTCTTCCAGCGGCGCCTGATCCTTTTCGGTGACCGCCGACAGGTTGTTGCGCGTGAACCGGTCCTCAAGCATAGCGGCGAGATTGTCTCCGACGCCGGCCATGCGGCGCGTGCCCAGCGATTCCACACGCGCCTGTTCCACCGCGTCATAGATGGCGCGCGCCTGATCGCCCTCCGGCGCGATGGCACGATGGGTGACATTGTCATGGCAGGCCGAGCGAAGGGCGATCGAATCGCCCATGCCGCGCGTCACCATGACGTCGTTTTTGGTCACGCGCTTGGGCAGGTCAGTCAGCCGCGCATGCTTGCCGGCGAAGGCCGGCCGGTCGGTCGAAAAGACAACTTCCAGTTCCGGTTCGCCCGCAATCGCGCGCATGCAGCCGGTCACCGCCCGCTTGAAGGGCTCGGTGTCGGCGGGCTTTTGCACGCGCTTGCGGGAATTGTCTCCGGGGCTGGCCATTTGCTCGCGGTCGGGACCTCGTCAGCTCAACGCGACGTTCGCCGCCGATTCCTTGAGTTCCTCGCCGAAGCAGCGCTGGTAGAACTCGGCGACCAGCGTGCGTTCGAGATCGTCGCACTTGTTGAGGAAGGTCAGGCGGAACGCCATGCCGAGATCGCCGAAGATCTCGGCGTTTTCGGCCCAGGTGATCACCGTGCGCGGGCTCATCACGGTCGACAGATCGCCATTCATGAAGGCCTGCCGCGTCAGGTCGGCGAGCCGGACCATGGCGTTGACGGTCTCGCGGCCATCCTTGGTCTGGTAATGCTTCGCCTTGGCAAGGACGATCTCGACCTCATTGTCGTGCGGCAGATAATTGAGCGTGGTGACGATCGACCAGCGGTCCATTTGCGCCTGGTTGATCTGCTGGGTGCCGTGATAAAGGCCGGTCGTGTCGCCCAGCCCCACCGTGTTGGCGGTGGCGAACAGACGGAAGGCCGGATGCGGGCGGATCACACGGCTCTGGTCGAGCAGTGTCAGCCGGCCTGAACTTTCCAGAACACGCTGGATGACGAACATCACGTCCGGGCGGCCGGCATCATATTCGTCAAAGACCAGCGCGACATTGTTCTGGTAGGCCCAGGGCAGGATGCCGTCGCGAAACTCGGTGACCTGCTTGCCGTCGCGGACGACGATGGCGTCCTTGCCGACCAGATCGATACGGGAAATGTGGCTGTCGAGATTGACGCGCACAGCCGGCCAGTTGAGCCGCGCTGCGACCTGCTCGATATGGGTCGACTTGCCGGTGCCGTGATAGCCCGACACCATGACGCGACGATTGTGGGCAAAGCCGGCGAGGATCGCCAGCGTGGTGGCACGATCGAAAATATAGTCCGGATCGATTTCCGGCACATGGGAGTCGCCCGCCGAAAAGGCTGGAACGGTCATGTCGACATCGATGCCGAAGGTTTCGCGCACATCGACGCTCGTGTCGGGCATGTCTGCGATGTCGAGTTCGATCTTGTTCATTGCGTCTTCTCCGGCGCGGCGCCCCCGGCCACGCCCGTTCTCATTGTCCTATGGATGGCGCGCTAGCACAGGCCGGCGGTCTTTAACAGTTGATAGGCCTGGATCACGTCGCGGAACCGCTCCTCGGATGTCCGGTCGCCGCCATTGGCGTCGGGGTGGTGCTTCTTGACCAGTTCCTTGTAGCGCGTCTTGACGTCGTCAGAGGTCGCATCGTCTTTCAGGCCGAGCGTCCGCATGGCCTTGGATTCAAGCGGCTTGAGCCGGCGCACCGGCTTCTGGCTCTGCGCCCTTTCCCAGGCGGCGGGATCGCGCATCCGCATGGCCTTGGCCGATCCCGATTTCAGATCGGAGAAGACCGGCGCAGCGGTCGTCTTCACATTCGCCGTCCCCATCTTCCAGGTCGGTCGGTTGCCGGTCATGGAGTCCTTTTGGAACTTGGCGATGTCGTCATCCGACAGGCCTGAGAAATAATTGTAGTTCTTGTTGTACTCGCGCACATGGTCGAGACAGAACCACAGATATTCGCCGTCGCGGTTGCGGCCGGCGGGGGCCTTGTGCGTGCCCGGCCGCTCGCACCCCGCCCATTGGCAGCGGTTGCGCGCTTCCTCCTCGGCCTGCCTCTTCTTGCCGCCAGGCTTGATGCGGATCGAATCGAAATATTTCGAGCTGGATTTCATGCGGAACCGATTATGGCGCAACGCCATCTGCAAACAAGGATTGACATCGGGAATGCGCGCGGTACGCCAGACGCAAGGGCGCGGAAAAACGACGCACCCGTTTACCGGTGATCACGACACGTGGCAAGCAGGAGATAGGCATTGGCGGGTCCGATTGAAAGCGCGATGCGCGACAGGCTGGCTGCGGCCTTTGCGCCCGAGCGGCTCGATGTCATCAATGAAAGCCATCTGCATGCGGGCCATCAGGGCGGTGCGGTGGACGGCACCGGCGAAACCCATTTCCGCGTTCGGATCATGTCGGCCGCCTTTGACGGCCTTGGCCGCGTGGCGCGGCACCGGGCGGTCAATGATGCGCTGGCCGAGGAACTGGCCGGCGGCGTGCATGCGCTTGCCATCGAGCCGGCTGCACCGGGCGAGGCGGTGCGGTGGTAGGTTCACCCTCGCCCTTCGGGGCTCGCTACGCTCGCACCTCAGGATGAGGGCTGTGATTGCCGGGCTTCGAAGGGCGCGGGTCTGACACTGCAGTTCAGAGCCCGACTATCCTCATACCGGCCGGACGCGCAGCTTTCTGATCCGGTTCTTCTCGCGCTTGAGCACAATGAAGCGTTTGCCGTGGAAGGTGAAGGCCTGCTTTTCGGCGGGGATCGTCTTGGCCTCGTGGATGACAAGCCCGGCAATCGTGTTGGCATCGTCGTCCGGCAGGTCCCAGTCGAGCGCGCGGTTGAGGTCGCGGATCGGTACCGACCCATCGACGACGACAGACCCGTCCGCCTCGGATTGAACGCCGGCAACCTCGACATCGTGTTCGTCGGCAATGTCGCCAATGATCTCCTCGATAATGTCCTCGAGCGTGACCAGCCCTTCCAGTTCGCCATATTCGTCGACGACGATCGCCACATGGGCCCGGCGGCGCAGGAATGCGTTGAGCTGGTCCTGCAGCATGGTCGTATCAGGCACGAACCAGGGCTTGTTGGCGATCTTCATGATATCGACCCGCGTCGGATCGTTGTCGACCGCGTGCAGCGCGCGCAACAGGTCCTTGGCGTGGACGATGCCGACAATGTTGTCGGTCTCGCCGCGCCAGACCGGCATGCGCGTATAGGGGCTTTCGAGGATCTCGCGCACAACGATTTCGGGCGAATCGTCGGCATTGACCATACGCATCGACGTGCGGTGGATCATGATGTCGCCGACATCGAGTTCGCTGAGGTCGAGCACGCCGCCGAGGCGATCGCGTTCCTCCTTGACGAAGGAGCCCTCCTCATGAAGCACCGTGACCGCGCCGCGCAGTTCTTCATGCGCCGACAGGATCGATTCGTTCGCCTCGAAGGTGACGCCGAAAACGCTCAAGATGCGACGGACGATGAAGTCGACGGCGCGGGCCAGCGGCGAGACGAGCGCAACGAAGATCTGGATGGCCGGCACGACGAACATGGCGAACCGGTCGGTCTTGGAGATCGCCAAATATTTCGGCATCACCTCGGCGAAGATGACCAGCAGCACCGTCATGACGAGAGTGGCGTAGACGACACCGGTCTCACCGAACAGCGACAGGAACAGGGTGGTTGCAAGCGCAGACGACAGCACGTTGATCAGATTGTTGCCGATCAGTAGCGCGCCGATCAACCGCTCCTTGTTTTCGGTCAGCCGGCCGACGGCGCCGGCGCGGGCATTGCCGTTGGCCTCCATCTGGCGCATGCGGCCGCGTGACACGGCGGTCAGCGCCGTCTCCGATCCGGAAAAGAAGCCCGACATGACAATCAGCACCGCGATGGCGCCGGCTATGATCCAGATTTCCATGACAGTCAGCTCTCGAGCATCTGTTGAAGGAACGTCCTGACCTCGGACGGTGGCACGTCACGGGCAACGAAAGCCTCGCCGATGCCGTGCGTCAGGATGAAGGTGAGCGCGCCGCGCGAGACTTTCTTGTCCTGGGCGATGAAATCCATCAGCGCGTCGGCGTCCGGTATGTGGGCGCGCACCGGCGTCAGATCGGTCGGCAGGCCGGCCGTTTCAAGATGGGCGGTGACGCGTTTCACATCGTCGGGGCTACACAAATTCATGCGCGCCGAAAAGGCATACGCCAGCACCATGCCGATGGCGACGCCCTCACCATGAACGAGCACATCGGAGCGATAGCCGGTGATGCCTTCCAGCGCATGGCCGAATGTGTGGCCGAGATTGAGCAGAGCCCGTTCTCCGGCCTCGCGCTCATCGCGGGCGACAATGGCGGCCTTGGCTCGGCACGATGTGGCGATCGCCTGCGTCCGCGCCGGGCCGCCGGTGGTGATCGCATCGAGATTGTCTTCCAGCCAGGAAAAGAAGGACGCATCGTTGATCAGTCCGTATTTGGCCACCTCGGCATAGCCAGCGCGGAACTCGCGTTCGGGGAGCGTATCGAGAATGGCCGTGTCGGCGATGACGATGCGCGGCTGATAGAATGCGCCGACCAAATTCTTGCCCTGCGGCGCGTTGATCCCAGTCTTGCCGCCGACAGACGAGTCCACCTGAGCCAGAAGTGACGTGGGGACCTGCACGAAGCCCGTGCCGCGCCGGGTCACCGCCGCCGCAAATCCGGTCAGGTCTCCGATCACCCCGCCGCCGAGCGCAATCACCAGATCGCCGCGTTCGAGACGCGCATCGAGCAGCGCTTCGACGGTTTGTTGGAGATGGCCGAAATCCTTGGTCGCTTCGCCCGGCGGCAGGATGATGGGCGTTGCCTCCAGCCCGGCTGCGGAAAGGCTATCGTGCAGCATGTCGAGATGAAGTGCGGCCACGTTCTCGTCGGTGACGATCGCGCAGCGGGCACCGGGCACCAAATCGGCCAGCCGTGCACCGGTCTCGCCGAGAACGCCCGGGCCGATGACGATGTCGTAACTTCGGTCGCCCAGATCGACGCGAACCGTCTGGTGCAGGGACTGGTCGCTCATGAGCCGATCGTTCCGGTTTGGGGTGTTTTGACGTGCAGATGGTCGTGGAGGGCGTTGACGACCATGTCGGCCATCTCCTCCTTGCCGACATCGCGGGATATGACGGTTACATCGGCGGTCGCATAAACCGGGTAGCGCTCGTCCATCAGCTTTTGCATCACCGCGCGCGGATCGGGCGCCTTGAGTAGCGGCCGCGTCGCCTTGCGCGAGACGCGCGCCATCAAGAGATCAAGGTCGGCCGATAGCCAGACCGAGACGCCGGCGGCACCGATCGCGGCCCGTGTGTCGGCGTTCATGAAAGCGCCGCCGCCGGTCGCCAGCACCGTTGCGCCGGCGCCGAGCAGCCGGGTCATGACGCTGGCCTCAAGGCGCCGGAACTCGGCCTCGCCATAGTGCTCGAATATGTCGGCGATCGACATGCTCGCCGCTTCCTCGATCTCATGATCGGCATCGATGAAGGGCAGTTCGAGCTGTGCGGCGAGCTTGCGCCCGATGGCCGACTTGCCGGCGCCCATCAGGCCGATCAGCACGATCGGCCGCCCGTCCAGCCGGGCGACGACCTGTTTGGCCGGGTCGGGCGATTTTTCTGTCATCATATGATGTTAGCACATCATGGCGATGGCCGAGTCAAGCCGTTTGCCGGCGCTTGATCTTTCCCCCGTCGACGCTGCATAAGAAGCGCAATTGTCCGATTTCGGGCAAAGATGGTTGTGTGTGATGCCCAGTCTGTTCCGGTTCCTCTTCGTGTTGGGTGTTCTAGTGGCGCTGGCCTATGGCGCCATGTTCGCTCTGGTGGTTTTCGTCGAACCCGAGCCGCGTCCGATGACAGTCACGATCCCCGCTGACCGCCTCAATCCGGTGCGGATCACCGTTCCCGCGCCGCCGCCGGTCGAAACGGATGAGGCGAACACGGAAACCGCGCAATAGGCAGCGTTTCGGTAAGGTCTCGCCGATAGGCTGACCGCCATGATCGAACCGTTTCTTGAGATGATGAGCGCCGAGCGGGGTGCGGCGGCCAACACGCTTCATTCCTACCGCCGCGATCTGGAGGATGCCGACCGTTTCGTGCGCGCCCGCGGCGTGAGCGGATTGCACGTTGCGCAAACCGCCGATCTTTCGGCCTATCTGCACGATCTGGAAGCGCAGGGGTTTGCCGCCAGTTCGCAGTCGAGGCGCCTGTCGGCGCTGCGCCAGTTCTTCCGTTTCCTGTTTGCCGAAAATGTCCGCTCCGACGATCCGACCGGCGTCATCGCCTCGCCAAAAAAACAGCGGGGCCTGCCGCGCCATCTGAGTATGAATGCGGTGTCGCGCTTGCTCGAGGCGGCGCGCAGCGAAGCGCTTGAAGGCCACAAAGCGCCGGCGCAGGCGCGGCGGACGGCGCGTACCCATGCGATGGTGGAGTTTCTCTATGCCACCGGACTGCGCATCAGCGAACTGACGCGCCTGCCAGTGACGATACTTTATCGCGACGAACCGTTCTTCATGGTCAAGGGAAAGGGCGCCAAGGAGCGCCTCGTCCCCCTGTCCGAGGGCGCGCGCGGCGCGGGACAGGCCTATCGCGCGCTTTTGGAGTGCGATGAGCGCGCCAGCCAGTGCCCGTTCCTTTTCCCTGATGACAGTTTTTCGGGGCCTGTGGCGCGGCAGGTTCTGGCGCGCGATCTCAAGGCGCTGGGCGCGCGCTGCGGCATCGCCGCCGCAGACCTTTCACCGCACGTGCTGCGCCATGCCTTTGCGACCCATCTTCTTGAAAACGGTGCCGATCTGCGGGTCGTGCAGCAATTGCTGGGCCATGCGGACATATCGACCACGCAGGTCTACACCCATGTCATGGATGAACGGCTGCATGCGCTGGTCAGCGCGCATCATCCGTTGGCGGCGTCCGGAAACCGACAATAAGGCAAGGCGCGCCCGCCATCCTTGACATCATGCCCGTTTGCCGCCACCTGCATGCCGCAACGGGCGCAGGAACCGGCCGATGGCCGCAGGATGATCGATGTACAGCTATCTTGAGTTCGAAAAACCGATCGCAGATCTGGAAGGCCAGATCCTCGAACTCAAAAAGCTGGCCGAAAGCGGCGAGGGGGCCGTCGACGTCGCCGAGGAAATCGCGCGGCTCGAAAAGCGTTCGCACGAGGCGCTGGTCGAGGCTTATCGCAAGCTGACCCCATGGCAAAAGGCGATGGTCGCCCGCCATCCCGACCGGCCGCACTGCATCGATTATGTCGAGGCGCTGTTCACCGAATTCACGCCGCTCGCCGGCGACCGCAATTTCGCCGAGGATGAGGCCGTCCTGGCCGGGTTTGCGCGCTATCAGGGGCAGCCCGTCGCGGTCATCGGCCAGGAAAAGGGTAACGACACCAAATCCCGGCTCAAGCACAATTTCGGCATGGCGCGGCCGGAGGGCTATCGCAAGGCTGTGCGGATCATGGAACTGGCCGACCGGTTCGGCCTGCCGGTGATCACGCTGGTCGACACGGCCGGCGCCTATCCGGGCATCGGCGCGGAGGAGCGCGGACAGGCCGAGGCGATCGCCCGGTCGACGGAGAAGTGCCTGAACCTGAGGGTCCCTATCGTGTCGGTGATCATCGGCGAGGGTGGTTCGGGCGGTGCGATCGCCATTGCCACGGCCAACACCGTGCTGATGCTTGAACACGCGATCTATTCGGTGATCTCGCCGGAAGCGGGCGCGTCGATCCTGTGGCGCGATGCGGCGCGCGCCAAGGACGTCGCCACGGCCATGAAGATCACGGCCCAGGACCTGTTCGAACTGAAGATCATCGATGCGATCATTTCCGAACCGCTGGGCGGCGCGCATCGCGACGTATCCGCCGTGATGGCCAAAACCGACAGCCATCTCACCAAGGCCATGGCGGCGATGGACGGCAAGGATGGCGACACGCTCAGGCGCGAGCGGCGCGAGAAGTTCCTCGCCATCGGCCGCAACCTCTGACACCCCCGGTCGCGTCCGCCAATCCGCGTCAGCCTGCCGCGCCCGTGCCTGCGCCTATCGCTTGGCAAGTGACGGCCGCATGCATATTTGTTGGCCGTCCACCCAAGGGGAATGAGCATGGCACAGGCACCGAGCCAAGATTTGGTCACCGACACGCTGCGCAAGATCACGCTGCCTGACGGACGCGATCTGGTGAGCGCCGGGATGGTGTCGGACATCTTCATTGCCGACGGCAAGGTGTTCTTCTCGCTGACCTGCGCTGCTGCCGATGCCGAGCGGCTCGAACCTGTCCGCAAGGCGGCGCAGGCCGCCGTCACCGCGCTGCCCGGCGTCAGTTCGGCGATGGTCGCACTGACCGCCGAAAAGAAGGGTGGCGCGAACGGCTCGGCGCCGCAGGCGCGCAATGTGCCCCCGCCGCAGCCATCGGCAGAGCGGCGTCCGGTGACAGACCGGCCGAAGGCCGACGTTCCGGGCGTCAAGCACATCATCGCCGTCGCCTCGGGCAAGGGCGGGGTCGGCAAGTCGACCACCGCGATCAATCTGGCGCTCGGCCTGGCCGCCTGCGGGTTGAAGACGGGCATCCTCGATGCCGACATTTACGGACCGTCCCTGCCGCGCCTTCTGGGCCTGAAGGACACCAAACCGCAGCAGCTCGAAGGGCGCATTCTCAAGCCGATCGAGCAGTACGGGCTCCAAGCCATGTCGGTCGGTTTTCTGGTCGAGGAAGAAACGCCGATGATCTGGCGCGGGCCGATGGTCGTCTCGGCGATCACGCAGATGCTGCGCGAAGTCGCCTGGGCCGATCTCGACGTTCTGGTCGTCGACATGCCGCCGGGCACGGGTGACGCGCAATTGACCATGGCGCAGAACGTGCCGCTGTCCGGCGCGGTGATCGTCTCGACGCCGCAGGATCTGGCGCTGATCGATGCGCGCAAGGGCCTGAAAATGTTCGAGAAGGTCAATGTGCCGGTTCTGGGCATCATCGAGAATATGAGCTATTTCGTCGCCCCGGACACGGGCGTGCGTTACGACATTTTCGGCCATGGCGGTGCCAGGGCGGAAGCCGAGCGGCTCGGTGTCCCCTTCCTGGGCGAGGTGCCGCTGGTGATGGCGATCCGCGAGACCTCGGATGCCGGCCGGCCAATAACCGTGGCGGAACCGGACGGCCCGCATGCAGCCGCCTACACGGCCATCGCCGAACAGGTTTCGGCGGCGCTGTCGGCCGGTGCCGGCGCGAAACCCGCACCCGCCATCGTTTTCGAGTGATCGCGTCCCGGCGGGCGCGGCCGGCCGGAGCTCAGCCCTTCAGCGCGCGAATGTCGACAAAGCGGCCGGCGATCGCCGCGGCGGCGGCCATGGCCGGCGAGACGAGGTGCGTCCGGCCCTTGTAGCCCTGCCGGCCCTCGAAATTGCGGTTTGATGTCGAGGCGCAGCGCTCCTCCGGCTTCAGCCGGTCGTCATTCATCGCAAGGCACATGGAGCAGCCCGGCTCGCGCCAGTCAAAGCCCGCCGCCTTGAAGATCGTGTCCAGCCCTTCCGCCTCGGCCTGCGCCTTGACCAGTCCCGAGCCGGGCACGATCATCGCATCGACCCGCTCGGCCACGCGCTGGCCTTCGACGACGCGGGCCACTTCGCGCAAATCCTCGATGCGGCCATTGGTGCAAGAGCCGATGAACGCACGGTCGATCTCGATGTCGGTGATCTTGGTGCCCGGCTTGAGACCCATATAGTCGAGCGCCCGCCATTTGGAGGCGCGCTTGTTGGCGTCCTCGATCTCGTCCGGGTTCGGCACGCTGCCCTCGATCGAGACGACGTCTTCGGGCGAGGAGCCCCAGGAGACGATCGGCGGCAGGTCGGCTGCATCGAGCGTGACGATCTTGTCGAAATGGGCGCCTTCGTCGGTGTGCAGCGTCTGCCAATAGGCGAGCGCCATGTCCCACGCCTTGCCCGTGGGCGCGCGGGGCTTGTCCTTGATGTAAGCGAACGTCGTCTCATCGGGCGCGATCATGCCGGCGCGGGCACCGCCTTCGATCGACATGTTGCAGACGGTCATGCGCCCTTCCATGGAGAGCGCCCGGATCGCGTCACCCGCATATTCGATAACATGGCCCGTGCCGCCGGCGGTGCCGATCTGGCCGATGATGGCGAGGATGATGTCCTTGGCCGTCACGCCCTCGGGCGCGACGCCATCGACGCGCACCAGCATGTTCTTGGCCTTTTTCTGGATCAGCGTCTGGGTTGCCAGCACATGCTCCACTTCGGACGTGCCGATGCCGTGCGCCAACGCGCCGAATGCACCGTGGGTCGAGGTGTGGCTGTCGCCGCAGACGATGGTCATGCCCGGCAGGGTGAAGCCCTGTTCGGGGCCGACAATATGGACGATGCCCTGCCGGCGGTCGCTTTCGGAATAATATTCGATGCCGAATTCGGCGGCGTTCTTCGCCAGCGCCTCGACCTGGATGCGGCTTTCCTCGTTCTTGATGCCCAGATGGCGGTCGGGCGAGGTCGGCACATTGTGGTCGACCACGGCCAGCGTCTTGTCGGGCTGGCGGACGGTGCGGTTGGCCATCCGCAGGCCCTCGAACGCCTGCGGGCTCGTCACCTCGTGTACCAGATGCCGGTCGATATAGATGAGGGAGGTGCCGTCTTCGGCTTCGTGGACCAGATGATCGTCCCAGATTTTGTCATAGAGCGTGCGCGGCGCGGCCATGGCGGCGTGTCCTCATTGGCGAGTTGGCGGTATCGCGCCGATATGCAACGGCGGGGGAAGGGGCGTCAAGGATGCGCGCTTCCTGTGCGGCCTCGTTGAAGCGCCGCGCCCAGCCAACCGCCTGACTAACGTTGCTGTTGAAGGCGGAACTCGAAGTAGCGCAACTGCTGCTCAGGAATATCGCGCCGGTCGACCCGACCATTACGCATGTCGCGCAACAGCTGCTGCTCGGCCCGACTGTCGAGTGCGAAGCTGGGATTGAGCTTGGGTGTCAGGATCGGATCGTACAGGCGGCCCGAGGCAATGGCGTTGAGCCGTCCGCCGCCGCGAGAGCCTTCAAATGCGAGTGCCGGGGCTGCGGGAAGCGCCAGAATCGCTGCAAGAAAAGCCCGTCTTTTCATATCGGCCTCCGCTTTGCGCACCAAGGTGGACACAATCGTCACCCGCTATCTGGTCCCATGATGAGCGAATTGCCAGAGGCGCCCGAACATATTGTCGTGAGGCAGCGTCGCGGCTCGAGGCGATCGCCGGGCGGGCACCTAGACCTTGACGATCTCAAAGCGACAGACATCGCTGCCCCATCCCACGCACTCGGTCTCGTGGATCGTGATGGCCGGATCGACGAGGGTCTGGAACAGGCGCCGGAACACCGCCGCATGCCAGACGCAGGATGAAAAACCGACCTTGCCCAGACAGATCGGATTGTCGTGAATGGCGATGAAGTCCGGGCCCTGCTCGATGCGCGCATTGCCGGCAAAGGTCCAGGCGTTGCGGGCAATCGCCGTCAGCAAAAGGCGTTGCGCGATGCCCCTTGGCAGATGTTTTAACAGCCACTGGGCGGCTTTGGGGATGCGGTTGGCAAGGATATAGTCGCCCGTCAGTTCGCCGGCCCGCTTCATCACCGCATGGGCGGTTTTCGCATCGAGCTCGGCGGCGATCTGGCGGTTCAGAGCGTTGACGATATCGGCCTCGACCATGGCGTGGGGATCGGCATCGGCAAAGTGCTCGAGGCCCGCGGCGGCAAAGATGGTCTGGCACGTTTCGCCGCCGGCCAACTCGCGGAGCGCCATCCGCGTCTGGATGATGGCGTTGGGTCCGACGGTCGGTTTGGGCGCTCCCGCCGCAACATGAAAGACCGGCGCGCCGGCCGTTCCGGCATCAAGGGCCGTCATGATGCGTCTCCCCGGCCAAGGCGACGCCGGGCTGTCATTCCGCGGCCGGCGGCGCGTCAGTCGGCAGCTTTACCCTCGGCGGCCGCTTGGCGCTTGGCCGGCGCGTTGATGTCGGCAGTCCCGAATAGTCTTCCATCTGCTCGGTGCCGCCGCCGCATGCCATCGGCACGCCTTCCTCGTTCTTTTCGATCTTCCTGCGCGCCTCTTGCAGCGCGACCTTCTTGTCGTGAATGGCGGCCCAGTCGTCGAGCTGTGCCTTGGCGATCGTACGGGTCTCGTCGAAGTGGAAATCGACCTTGCCCTTGGATTGCGGACCCCAGTAATTGTGCTTGCCGAGGTCATAGAATTTGCGCTGGAAGCCGGCCTTCAGGAACGCTTTCAGGCAGCCGAGCAGATAACGGCGACGGAAACCCGTGCCGCGCCACGGATAGTGGAACAGCGCCTTCTTGGAATAAAAGCGCCGGTAATTGTTCATCACCCGGTCGAGAAGCTCGTCGCGGTCCATCGCCTCGGGCTTCATGATCGGCGTGACGAAATTGTACTTCGAAAAATCGAACACTTCGACCTTATCGCCCAGTTCCTGGAACAGCGGCGTGAACGGCCAGGGCGTGTACATGGCCCAGTTGGCAAGATCGGGCTGCCAGTCCCAGGCCATTTTGTAGGTTTCTTCCAGCGTCTCGGCGGTCTCATTGTCGAGGCCGACGATGAACTGCGCTTCGGTGAAGATGTCGGCGTCGCGCAGCAGCTTGATCGCCCGCTTGTTGTCGGCGACCTTGGTCTCCTTGTTGAACTGGTCGAGCTTCATCTGCGCGGCGGCTTCGGTGCCCAGCGAGACGTGCACGAGACCCGCCTTTCGGTAGAGCGGCAACAGTTCCTCGTCGCGCAGAATGTCGGTGACGCGCGTGTTGATACCCCATTTGATCTTGTCGGGCAGGCCGCGCGCGATCAGCTCTTCGCAGAATTCGATGAATTTCTTGCGGTTGATGGTCGGTTCTTCGTCGGCGAGAATGAAGAAGCCGACGCCGTGACCGTTGACCAGCGTCTCGATCTCGTCGACGACGGCTTTAGGATCGCGGACGCGATAGTCGCGCCAGAACTTCCATTGCGAGCAGAACGAACAGGTGAAGGGGCAGCCGCGCGCCATGTTCGGGATCGCCACCTTCACGCCGAGCGGCACGTAGATATATTTGTCCCATTCGAGCAGCGACCAGTCGGGCTCGATCGCATCAAGCTTCTTGACCGTCGGCGCGGCGGGCGTGGCGACGATCTGTTCGCCATTGCGGAAGGCCAGCCCCTTGATCTGGTCGCGCTCTGCCGGCCAACGCCCCTGATCGACGGCGGTAACGAATTCGGCGAAAATCTCTTCGCCCTCACCGCGTACGATCACGTCGACCCACGGCGCCTCGGACAGGACCTGCTTGTACATGAAGGTGGCGTGGACGCCGCCCAGCACACGCACGGCCTTCGGACAGACCTGATGCGCGATCTTCAGCACATTCTCAGCGACATAGATGGAGGGCGTGATCGCCGTCGTGCCGACAATATCGGGCTGCAGATCGGCAAGCCTCTTGCCCAGATCGACATCGTCGATCTCGTTGGTCATCGCATCGATGAAGGTGACCTTGTCGAAACCGGCCTTCTTCAGCGATCCGGCCAGATAGGCGACCCATGCGGGCGGCCAGTTGCCGGCGATTTCCGCCCCGCCCGAATGGTAGTTGGGATGAACGAGTACGACATGCATGGCGGGCCTCCCGACGTTTTGCGGGAAGCGTACGCCCGACTTGTCAAGCTTAGTTGACATAAATCAACGTCAACGCATTTGGTCGGCAGGTGCAATCGGTGCAATTCTCCGCTTGACCGGCCAGGCGATCGGGCGCATCGCGCGGCGTCTGTTTGTTGGGCGCTTGGACGATGTTCATCCACGAGATCGCCGCTCTGGCGGCCGCCACCGTCTGGGCGCTGACCGGGCTCGTCTCGGTGGCGCCGGCGAGGCATCTGGGCGCCATCGCCTTCAACCGGCTGCGCATGGCGATGGTGTTCGCCATGCTGGCGGTGTGGGTGACGGCGACGGGCACCTGGAGCACGCTTTCCGGCGACGCGTTCTGGCCGCTGGTCTGGTCCGGCGTGATCGGCATCTTTCTGGGCGACACGGCGCTGTTTCTGGCCATGAACCGGCTGGGGCCGCGCCGCACGGGCATCTTGTTTTCGATGAATGCGCCCATGTCCGTCGTTTTGGGCTGGATGGTTTTGGGCGAAGCACTGTCCGCGGTGACCCTGACCGGCATCGTCATCGCCATGGCCGGCGTCGTGCTCGCCATCGTCTTCGGCAAGCGCAAGGATCAGCTCCATCAATGGGAGAGCGTGACCGAGCCGCTGTGGGTTGGCGTCGGGCTCGGCCTTGCTGCGGCGCTGTGCCAGTCAATCGGCGCACTGATCGCGCGTCCTGTCATGGAAACGGGCATGGTCGATCCGGCCGCGGCCTCGGCGGTGCGGATCGGTGTGGCGGCACTGTGCCTGACCGTGCTGATGCAGGTGCCCGCCGCGGCGATCCGTCAGGCCAATCCACCGACCTGGACCATTGCCGGCTATACTGCCCTGTCGGGCTTTCTGGCGATGGCGCTCGGCATGACCTTCCTGCTGTTTGCCTTGTCGGGCGGCGAAGTGGGCATCGTCACGACGCTTTCGGCGACGACGCCGGCGATCATGCTGCCGCTCTTGTGGTGGCGGACGCGGGAAATGCCGGCTGCCGGCGCCTGGATCGGCGCCGCGCTCGTCGTCATCGGCAGCGCCTTGATCTTTGCGGGCTAATGCTGCTGGCTCTTCCGCAGCCTTTTCTCGAGTTGCCGCAGCGCCAGCGACAGGCCGATCGTCAAAATGAGATAGATGTAAGCGACGATCGAATAGGTCTCAAAGAAGCGGAAAGAGCCGGAGGCATAGACCTTGCCCATCTGGGTGATGTCGGCGACGCCGAGCACCGAGACCAGCGAGGAATCCTTGACCATGGCGACGAAATCATTGCCGAGTGGCGGCAGGATGGTGCGGATCGCCTGCGGGAAGACAATGAAGCGGAAGCGCTGGAACGGCGACAGTCCCAGCGCTTCGGCCGCTTCGATCTGGCCCTTGTCGACGGCCAGGATGCCGGCGCGGAACACTTCGGCGATGAACGCCGAATAGCCGATCATCAGCGCCAGGATCGCCCGCCACAAGAGCGAGATGTCGCGCACCAGAAGCGGCTCCATCCAGCCGGCCTGCTGGGCGGGCCATGTCGCGGCGTTGATCAGCCAGACAAGACCGGGTGCGCCGACAAAGGCGATGTAGAACAAGAGAACGATGATCGGGATGCCGCGGATGACCTCGACATAAAAGCGCGCGATCTGCCGAAGGACGAGCGAGTTCGACAACGCCATCAGCGCCAGAAGAAGGCCCAGAAGGCTCGCCATCGCAAAGCCGACCAGCGTGACGAAGACGGTGATCTGGACGCCGCGCCACACGGTACGGAACACCTGGGTGTAAAGGTCATTGGTGGCGATCAGGATGGCGAGGCCGAGACCGATGACCGCCAGCGCCACCAGCCACCAGGGAAAGTCGCCGTCGGGTGCGTCTTGCGATGGTTCTGGCGGCAGGGCGGTCATCGGATTTGCCAGCGGCTCGGGGATTTCATAGAGCGCCGTGGTGGGCGGAGGGAAAAGACGTGTCCAGAATCGTATGGGTGATCATCGCGTTCGGCATCTTCTACCTTTTCTACGGCGCAAAGGTCTTTTCGCCGAGATGGCATTGGGATCAGGTCAAGCGCATGGCGCGCAACGAGCCGACCTTTTCGTCGCTGGTGACGATCACGCTGGCGCTGTTGATCGCGTTCGTCCTGGTGACCTATGTCCGCACCGTGACCGGCTGACCGGTGGTTCGCATGGGGCACAGGCCGGCACGCGTGCGATGCGCGCGCCGGCCGGGCTCGAAAAACGCCTAACGCCTACTGGCCCAGCGAATACTCCAGGAACCATTTGGTGTTCAGCGCGTCGAGCGTGCCGTCGGCTTCCATGGAAGCGATGGCCGCATTGATCGGTTCGACCAGGTCCGAGCCCTTGGGGAAGATGAAGCCGAAATCCTCGGTTCCGAGCGGTTCGCCGACCAGCTTGAGCGCGCCGTCCGAAGCCTTCACATAACCCTCGCCCGCGGTGCCGTCGGTCAGAACGACATCGACATCCCCCGTGCGCAGCGCCTGAACCGAGGCGCCGAAGGTCTCGAACAGCTTGATGCGCGGATTGGCTTCGTCGCCATCGAGCATGTCGTAGACTGCGACATAGAAGGGGGTCGTGCCCGGCTGGGCGCCGACAAGCCCGTCCTCGAAGGCGGCAAAGCTCGGCGCGTCGGCAAAGCGTTCCTCGTCGCCGCGCACCAGCATGAACATCTGGCTGGTCATGTATTTGTCGGAGAAATCGACCTTCTCCAGCCGGTCCTCGCGAATGGTGATGCCGGTCATGCCGACATCATACTGGCCGTCGGAAACCGCCTGGATCATCGCGTCCCAGGAGATGTTCTGATATTCGATCGTCGCGTTCAGCCGCTCGCCGATCTCTTCCATCGCGTCATATTCCCAGCCGATCTGCTCGCCGGTGGCGGGATCGAGGAATTGCAGCGGCGGATAGGCGTTCTCGGTCACCACCGTGATCGTGCGGCCTTCCAGATCGGGCAGATCCATCGCAATCGCGCCGCTTGCAGCGCCGGCCGCCATCACCGTTGCCGCCGCTGCCGTCATTACCCATCGCCGTGTGAACATCGCGCTTACTCCCTGTCTCATTGTGAGGTGCCCCGTCCGGGAGGCGGACGGGCAAAGGCCGACAGTGGCCCGGAAACGGATGGCAGGCAAGGGCGGCTTGTGCGGTGCCGCAAACGAAAAGGCGGACCGTTCGGCCCGCCTTCGCGTCGTCCCCCGCTTGCGCGGTTATGCAATCGGCTTGCGCCTTATTCCTTGGCGTCCGCCTCAGCCGTAGCCGCAGCTTCCGCTTCGGCGGCCTTTGCGGCTTCGGCCGCTTCCTCGGCGGCCTTTTCTGCAGCGAGCGCCTGTGCAGCGGCAACCTTTTCAGCTTCAATGCGGGCGCGCTCCTCGGCCAGCGCCTGACGCTCGGCCTCGTTCAGCTTGCGGGCGCGCGCGCCGGTGTTCTCGGCGATGCGGGCCTTTTTGCCGCGCAGACCGCGCATGTAATAGAGCTTGGCGCGGCGGACCTTGCCGCGGCGCACGACTTCGACTGCCTCGACGAGCGGCGAGAACATCGGAAAGACGCGCTCAACGCCTTCGCCATAGGAAATCTTGCGTACGGTGAAGTTCTCGTTGAGGCCGGAACCGGCGCGGGCGATGCACACGCCCTCATAGGCCTGAAGGCGGGTGCGCTTGCCTTCGGTCACGCGGACCTGCACCCGCACGGTGTCGCCGGGCGAGAAATCGGGAAAGGTGCGCTTTTCGCTGATCTTGGCGGCCTGCTCGGCCTCGAGCTGACGGATAATGTCCATCTCGACTGTCCTTTTTGTTCTTTTGAACCGCCAGAGCGCTCGCTTGGGTGCACAATCGCCGGGTTAGGGTCTCATCGTGCGGCCTGGTCCGGATTTGCGTCCCGTACCGGAGCGGTGGTCATGCCCGTAGTTGCTGTAAAGACTTCGGTTTGCCCGAAATTCCGCGCGCTCATACAGGAAGCCGGCGGTTTTGTCACCCTGTTGCGTCGAAAAACGGCACAGGGCAGCAATACCACTGAGTCGTGCCCAAAACACCATTGGTGTCAGACGTTCCTCTCGGCATCGAACACCGGCGTTCCCTGATGAAACCGCAGCTGCCAGCCATGCTTGCCACCCCGGCTCCAGATTGACGAGCGGTTGCATCGCTGTACCGCCTCGCCGTACCGCACTTCGCTGACATAGCTGACTTGTACCGTCGTTGCGTCTAGCGGATGCAGGTGCAGATTGGCCAAGGGGAGCCGAGCCTCGATCTCTTGCCGCTCACCGGCGCTAAAAAGCAACTCATCACGCTTGTAACGCCGGCCTGAACATCCGAACTCGATGAAATCGGCTGCAAAGATCGCATCCATGTATGTGTTGTTGAACCGGGACTCTGCGACCCAAAGGCTGGTTTCCAGTCGTTCAAGGTCACTTCGGTCGGCTTCGGTGAGCGGTACAGTTACACAAGCAAGGTCTGGGCGCCGTGCCTTGGTCAGCGTTTCGGACTGTTCGCGGCGCCAGTCTTCGATCTTGGCATGGTTGCCCGATGTCAGCACGTCGGGAATCGTCCGGCCCTCCCACTCGGCAGGTCGGGTATAGTGCGGATGTTCCAGCAAGCCGGTTTCGAAGCTCTCAGTCAGCCCGGATTGGGCATTGCCCATCACGCCGGGAAGCAGGCGAATAACAGCATCAAGCAGCACTTGTGCGGCGACCTCGCCGCCCGACAGCACATAGTCGCCGATCGACACTTCCGTAAGCTGCCGTGCCTCGATCACACGCTCGTCGACGCCCTCGAACCGCCCGCAGATGATGACGGCGCCGGGGCCGGCGGCCAGATCGCGCACCATTTGTTGGGTGAGGGTTTTGCCGCGCGGGCTCATCAAAAGGCGGGGACGCTGATCATCGGCGGGCGACACGTGATCGACGGCCCTGGCGAGGATATCGGGACGCAAGACCATGCCCGCGCCTCCACCCGCGGGCGTGTCGTCGACGCTGCGGTGGCGGTCGGTGGCAAAATCGCGGATCTGCGTCACTTCGAGCGACCACGCGCCTGATGTGAGCGCCTTGCCCGCCAATGCCTGGCCCAGCGTGCCGGGAAACATGTCCGGATAGAGGGTCAGGACGGACGCCTTGAAACTCATGACGCCTCGTCCTCGTCGGGACGGGCGACGATCTCGCCGGGCGGAACGAGCGTCAGGCGCCCGGCACCCATGTCGATCTCGGGCACGACCGCGCGGGTGAACGGATAGAGTTCGGTGCGGCCCCCGCCGGCTGGCCGCACTTCAATCATGTCGTCGGCGCCGAAATTGTGGACCGCGACAACCGGGCCCAAACGCGTGCCGTCCGAGCCAACCGCCTCCAGCCCGACCAGATCGTCGATGAAGAACTCATCGTCTGCCAGTTCGCCATCGGGCAGTTGCGACCGGTCGACGAAGAGTTCGGTTCCGTTGAGCGTTTCGGCCGCTTCCCGGCCATTGACCTGTTTGAAGCGGACGACGACCACGGTCTTGGACGGCCGGATGGCGGTGATCTTGAAGGCGTTGCCGTCCTTGTCGAATAGCGGGCCATAGTCGCCCAGCGCCAACGGATCGCCCGTGTGGGACTTGACGCGCACCTCGCCGCGCACGCCATGGGGCGCGCCGATCACGCCCATCAGGACGGGGTTGGCCGGTTTCGTGCTCATGGAAGTGCGATAATCGGTTTTGTGCGGCGCGCCAAGCGGCGGGTTTGTGGCCGTCATCAAGCAAGCGGTAACCGTGCCGGCCTAGACTGCCGACATGACCGAAGCGCTTCTGCCTGCACGACCGGACCTGATTGCCGCACGCAAGGCGTGGATGAAAAAGCTTGCCGGCGAACGGCGACTGGCGGCCAACACCGTCGAGGCTTATGAACGCGACACACGGCAGTTCCTGCACTTTCTCGCCGATCATCAGGGCGGTCCGCCTGGTATCAAGCAGATCGCCGACCTCAAGCCGATGGATCTGCGCGCATTCCTGACCCGTCGGCGGACGCAGGGCGCGGGCACGCGATCACTGGGCCGCAATCTTGCGGCGGTGCGTTCCTTCCTGCGCCATCTCGAAAAAGAGGGTCTGGCGAACGCGGCGGCGGCGACCGCGATGCGCGCGCCGCGCCAGCCCAAATCCCTGCCCAAGCCGCTGACGGCGGCTGATGCGGTGCGTGCGGTCGATGCGGACGAGCAACTCAACGATGAACCCTGGGTGCGTGCCCGCAACGCGGCGGTGCTGACGCTTCTTTATGGCTGCGGGCTGCGCATCGGCGAGGCACTGTCGCTCGATGGCGGCGATCTGCGCGATCCCTCGGCGCGCTCGATCGCGGTCACCGGAAAGGGCGAAAAGACACGCACGGTCCCGCTTTTGCCGATCGTCTTCGAAGCTGTGGATGCCTATCGCGATCTGTGTCCATATGATCTGTCGTCTGGCTCGCCGCTGTTTCGTGGTGTGCGCGGCGGTGCGCTGCAAGCCGCCGTCCTGCAACGGGACATGCGGCGGCTGCGCGGTGCGCTGGGCTTGCCCGACACGGCGACGCCGCACGCGCTGCGCCATTCGTTCGCGACGCATCTGCTCGGCTCGGGCGGCGATCTGCGCACCATCCAGGAGCTTCTGGGCCATGCGAGCCTGTCGACCACGCAGGTCTATACGGGCGTCGACGCTGAGCGCCTGCTCGACGCATGGCGCGCCGCTCACCCGCGTGCCTGACGGCGTTCGTTGGTGCATCGTTAAGGATGGCGTTTAACGGAAACGTCGTCACTGGCCGCTAATCTCGCGCGCATGCAAAACCTTGCCGTCAATGCCGTATCATTTGCCGACAGGCTCAGCGGCCTCGCGTTGAAGTTGATCGCCGCGCTCAATGTTGCGTTCGCTGCGCTGCTTTTGCTGACGATCATGTCGGTGAGCGCGCGCGCGCAAGACGCCGCTCTGCCGGCATGCACGGGCGTCAATTTGCTCGCAGAGCTTGCCGAAACCGATCCGGATGCGCACCGCGCGGTTCTGGCCGAGGGCGCCGAAACGCTCAATGGCGATGCCATCCTGTTCCGGATCGAAAAGGAGGGTGTGGCGCCGTCCCATCTGTTTGGCACGATGCACATGACCGATCCGCGCGTCACCGAACTGCCGGCCTTCGCGCAGGACGCTTTCGATGCGTCGGAAACGCTCGTCATTGAAACAACTGAAATCCTCGATCCGGCCAAGTCGCAGATGGCCCTGCTCGCCCGGCCCGAACTGACCATGTTCACCACCGATGAGCGGATCAGCGATTTTCTCGATGCCGGCGATGAAGCGGTGTTGCGTGAAGGTCTGGCAAGCCGCGGGCTGCAACTGGCGCTGGTCGACCGGATGAAACCCTGGCTGGTCGCGGCCATGGTGGCGCTGCCCGAATGCGAAATGGCACGCAAGCAGGCCGGCCAGCCGATCCTCGACATCGCACTGGCCGAACGGGCCGAAGCGGCCGGCAAGGAATTGGTCGGGCTTGAAACGATCGTCGAACAGCTTGAAGCCATGGCTTCGCTGCCGATGGCGTTTCACTTGCGCGGTCTGGTCGAAACGATCGCGCTCGGCGACCGCATCGATGATGTGATCGAGACGATGATCACGCTTTACGATGACGGTCAGACCGGGCTGGTCTGGCCGGTGCTTCGGGTGTTCACGCCCGAGGCTGTCAGCCATGAGGGCGGTTATGCGGCGTTCGAGCAGACCATGGTGACGGCGCGCAACCACACCATGGCGGAGCGCTCGCTGCCCATTTTGGAGACGGGCGGCGCCTTCATTGCGGTCGGCGCGTTGCACCTGCCCGGTGAAGACGGCCTGGCGAAGCTCTACGAGGATGCGGGCTATACGGTCACGCCGGTTTATGAGTGACGGCCCGTCACTCGCCGTGGCCGGCGATCATCATCGCTTCATAGGCAAGGCGCTCGGTCTTCTTCATCCGTTCGGATTCCGACTTAAGCTGCCCGCAGGCGGCCAGAATGTCCTGCCCGCGCGGCGTGCGGATCGGCGAGGCATAGCCATTGGCGTTGATGAAGTCGGCGAATTTTTCGATCTGCTCCCAGTCCGAGCACTCATAGTCCGAGCCGGGCCATTTGTTGAACGGGATCAGGTTGATCTTGGCGGGAATGCCCTTGAGGAGGCGCACCAGTTCCTTGGCGTCGGCGAGCGAATCGTTGACGCCCTTGAGCATCACATATTCGAACGTGATGCGTCGGGCGTTCGACAAGCCCGGATAGGCGCGGCAGGCGTCCAGCAGGTCGGCAATCGGATACTTCTTGTTGATCGGCACGAGCACGTCGCGCAGTTCGTCTGTGACGGCGTGCAACGAGATGGCCAGCATGGCGCCGGTTTCCTCGCCGATCGGGCCGATCTTCGGCACGACGCCCGAGGTTGACAGCGTCACGCGGCGCTTTGACAGCGACAGCCCGTCGCCGTCGGTGAAAACCTGCATGGCATCGCGCACATGCTCATAATTGTAGAGCGGTTCGCCCATGCCCATCATGACGATGTTGGAGACCTTGCGGCCTTCCGACGGCACGATTGCGCCGGCGGGCGTGTCGGCATCGGGAAAATCGCCCAGGCGTTGCCGCGCCAGCATGACCTGGGCCACGATCTCGCCAGCGGTGAGGTTGCGGACGAGCGTCTGCGTGCCGGTGTGGCAGAAGGTGCAGGTCAGCGTGCAGCCGACCTGGCTGGAAACGCACAGCGTGCCGCGCCCTTCCTCGGGGATATAGACCGTTTCGATCTCCACCGGCTTGCCGGCACCGCGCGGCGGAAAGCGCAACAGCCATTTGCGCGTACCATCAGCCGAGATCTGTTCTTCGACGATCTCTGGTCCGGCAATGGTGAAGCGCTCGGCGAGCGTGGCCTTCAGATCCTTGGAGACATTGCTCATGGCGGCAAAATCGTCGACGCCGCGCACATAAAGCCAATGCCAGAGCTGCTGCACCCGCATCCTGACCTGGCGCTCGGGTACACCGGTATCGCGCAGCGTCTGGCCGAGCTTTTCCCGCGTCAGACCGATCAGCGACGGACGGTCATCGGCGCGGGCGGCCTGCCCGGCGGCAAGCTGCGCGCGCGTCGTATCGTCGCGTATGTCCAGTGTGACGGCCATGGGTTCGGATCGGTTCGGGTTGCTGAAAGCCGCATATGTGTCACGGCGCGCCAAAGCGCAAGAAAAAGCCGGGCTCAAAAGCCCGGCTGATCTGCAATCGCAATCGGCGCAATGCCGTTATTGGCAGGTCTGGATCGCGTTCAGAGCCGCGGTCACGCCCGACAGCGAATATTCGTAAGTGGTGTTGGTGCCGCGTCTCGACGTGGCCTGAACCACCATGCGCGAGCCGGCCCGCATGGCCGCAACCAGCGCGGGGTCCTGCGCCGCGTTCTCGGTCCAGGCGGTATTGTCCTTGGAGAAAAAGGAGAAGGGCGATCCATCCACGGTCACGGTGACCTTGGAATTCTCCTGAAGCGTGTAGCCGGCGATGAACTGCGGCTCGAACGTGACGTTCTGGCCGCGCCTTTGGGTGACGACGAAGAAATTGTCGCCATGATTGACGTTGGAGGGCTGCTTGGTCAGCGGCACCGAGACCACATAGCAGACCTTGGCGCCGCCGGACTGATAGCTGATGGCGCCCCAATCGTTGAACTGTCCGATGCGCTGCGGCGTCTGTGCCTGCGCGGTCGCGCTGCCGGCCATAAGGGCGCCCGCCGCGACCGCCGCCGCCAAAACTCGTTTTCCGTGAAACATTGTTCCTACCAGGTTCGTTTGGTGCCGCATAAGCGTCTTGGCGCCCGGATTTGTGCCGTTCGCCCATGGTTTCCACCTTGGAAAAAGATGGTTACCAAACCATGAACGGGACCGGCTTTGCACCGTCGCGCCGACCGCGTCACGACAGCGTTGCGGAGCGGTGTCTGGCCGTCATGACGCGTCCATTCCGGCTTCGACGAAAGGCTGTCGCCGAGGAAAACGGCAACAGTTTGACTTTATTCGGCAAATTGGTTGAATGTCGGCACGGCGGTGTAAAATGCCGGGCGCAGTGCCTCGTGCCAGCGCGCACCGCGCTCATGTCCGGAACCAGAGACTGTTTGATGAGCGAGCAGCACAAACACTTCGCCGCGCTGGCCGCGCGTGTGGCCGGCGACCGCGACAAGGTCGCGTTCGCTGAACTGTTCGACTTCTTCGCGCCGCGCATCAAGGCCTATCTGCGCCGGCTGGGGCTGGAGGACAGTGCCGCCGAAGACATCGCGCAGGAAGTGATGATCGTCCTGTGGCACAAGGCGAACCTGTTCGATCCGTCCAAATCGTCGCTGTCGACATGGCTCTTTCGCGTTGCCCGAAACCGGCGCATCGACGCGTTGCGGCGCGACAAGTCGGGGCTTCTCGATCCGGACGAGCCGATGCTGCGGCCGGCCGAATCACCGCTGCCCGATGCGATGATGGATGGCGAGCAGCGCGATGCGCGGGTGCGCGAAGCGCTGGCCGATTTGCCCGAAGAGCAGGTCGGTTTGGTCCGCATGGCCTTTTTTCTGGGCTACTCGCACAGCCGGATCGCCGACGAGACCGGATTGCCCCTCGGCACCGTCAAATCGCGCATCCGGCTGGCCTTCGGGCGGTTGCGCCGGGCGCTGGAAAAGGACGAACAGGTCGACACGGACTTCTGAACGCCGCCATCGCTTGCTCCTCCCAAATCTGTCGCGTAAGCATCGGCGATGGTTTCGATTCGCGTTTTTGCCGGTGTGTTGCTGCTCTCCGTTCCGGTGGCGCTGGCGGCTTGTTCGGCCGGCGGCGATGTCGGCGTCAGCCAGGGTGCCCAACCCCGACTTGCCAGCTGGAGCTGCACCGGCGGCGTGCGGCTGACAATCGCGCGCACCGGCTCGGGGCTTGATGTGACCGATAGCCGCGGCGTCACCGTCAGCCTGCCGCCCGATCCGCCCGGACAGCGCGAGCGCTATGCCAAGACCGGCTATGCGCTGGTGTTCGCCGGCCGTACCGCGAGCTGGTTTGCCGGCGGTCAGGCGCCGACCGATTGCCGTCGCTGACCGGCAATCTCATGTAAGCGCGAACCGGTTGTGGCGATTGATCGGTCCACGATCGATCGTACCACTGCCGGTTTTGCAGCCCTCTACCGCGTCCGACCAATTGCCCATGGCACGATGCCGCATGACCTTTGACGCAGTGCGAAACGCGCTCTAGAACGGTTCCAATCGCGACGCCGCGCGGGCCGCATGGCAGCGCGCACCAAATCAGAACGATCAAGGGGAAAGCGGTGTCTTCAACCAGTTCGTCGGCCACCAGCGGCCAGGCCAGAAAGGAACGGCCGCTTTCGCCGCATCTGTCCATCTACAAGCCGATCCCCAACATGGTCGCCTCGATCATGCACCGCATTACCGGGGTGGCGCTCTATTTCGGCACCGTGCTGATGGCCTGGTGGTTGATCGCGGCGGCGGCGGGCCCGGACTATTTTAATTTCGTCAGCGGCTTTTTCGGCTCGCTTTTGGGCATGCTGATCCTGCTTGGATACACGTGGGCGCTGATGCATCACCTTCTGGGCGGGCTGCGGCATTTTGCCTGGGATGCGAGCAAACTGATCAGCAAGCAGATGTCGACCAAACTCGCCTATGCGACGTTCATCGGGTCAGGCGCGCTGACGCTTCTGGTCTGGCTGATCGCCATGCTGGCGCGCTGAGGAGAATGCCATGTCCATCAAGACACCTTTCAAGCGCGTCGAGGGCTTAGGTTCGGCCAAGGACGGCACCGAGCATTTCTGGCGCCAGCGGCTGACCGCACTGGCCAATGTGCCGCTGATCATCGCCTTTGTCTGGATCGTCGTGTCGCTCAACGGCGAAGATCATGCCACCGTCACGGCGACCTTCGCCAATCCCTTCGTTGCGGTGATCATGCTGCTGGTGATCGGCTCGGGGCTCTATCACGCAAAGCTCGGCATGCAGGTGGTCATCGAGGACTATGTGCATAGCGAATTGGCCAAATATGCCCTCCTCGTCGCCAACATCTTTTTGACCTTCGGGATCGCGGTTCTGGCGGTCTTCGCCATACTGAAAATGGGTTTCGGAAGCTGACATGAGCACCAATGGCACTGCAGCGGCACCGGGCGTCAACGGCCGGGCCTACACCTATGAGGACCACAAATTCGATGTCGTGGTGGTCGGCGCCGGCGGTGCCGGACTGCGTGCCACGCTTGGCATGGCCGAACAGGGGTTGAGAACCGCCTGCATCACCAAGGTGTTCCCGACCCGCTCGCACACGGTCGCGGCGCAGGGCGGAATCGCGGCCAGCCTGCAAAACATGACGCCGGACTCCTGGCAGTGGCACATGTATGACACCGTCAAGGGCTCAGACTGGCTCGGCGATGTCGATGCCATGCAATATCTCGCCATGGAAGCGCCCAAGGCAGTCTACGAACTCGAGCACTATGGCGTGCCGTTTTCGCGCACCGAGGACGGCCGCATCTATCAGCGCCCGTTCGGCGGACACATGCAGAATTATGGCGAGGGGCCGCCCGTGCAGCGCACCTGCGCGGCCGCCGACCGCACCGGGCACGCCATCCTGCACACGCTCTACGGCCAGTCGCTGCGCAACAATGCGCAGTTCTATATCGAATATTTCGCCATCGACCTGATCATGGACGAGGACGGCACCTGCACGGGTGTCGTCGCCTGGAACCTCGATGACGGCACCATCCATCGCTTCTCGGCGAAGATGGTGGTCCTGGCGACGGGCGGCTATGGCCGCGCCTATTTCTCGGCAACGTCCGCGCACACCTGCACCGGCGATGGCAACGGCATGATCGCCCGTGCCGGCCTGCCGCTGCAGGACATGGAATTCGTGCAGTTCCATCCGACCGGCATCTATGGCGCGGGCTGCCTGATCACCGAGGGCGCGCGCGGCGAGGGCGGTTATCTGGTCAATTCCGAGGGCGAGCGGTTCATGGAGCGCTATGCGCCCTCGGCCAAGGACCTCGCCTCGCGCGATGTGGTCTCGCGCTGTATGACGATGGAAATCCGGGAAGGCAGGGGCGTCGGCAAGAACAATGACCATATCTTCCTGCATCTCGACCATCTCGATCCGGCGGTTCTGGCCGAGCGCCTGCCGGGCATTTCCGAAAGCGCGAAGATCTTCGCTGGCGTCGATGTCACCCGCGAGCCGATCCCGGTTCTGCCGACGGTTCACTACAATATGGGCGGCATCCCCACCAATTATTGGGGCGAGGTGCTGAATCCGACCGATGGCGATCCCGACGCGATCGCGCCCGGCCTGATGGCCGTCGGCGAGGCGGGCTGCGCGTCGGTGCATGGTGCGAACCGGCTTGGTTCGAACTCGCTGATCGATCTGGTCGTGTTCGGCCGCGCCGCCGCCATTCGCGCCGGCGAGGTGGTCGATCGCGAGAGTGCCATTCCCGATGTCAATGAAGCGTCCTGCGACAAGATCATGGAGCGGTTCGACCGGCTGCGCCATGCAAGCGGCGGTACACCGACCGCCGATCTGCGCCTGAAGATGCAGACGATCATGCAGGAGGACGCCGCCGTCTTCCGCACCCAGGAAACGCTGGAGCAGGGCTGCCGCCGCATGGATGCGGCCTATCAGGAACTGGCCGACCTGAATGTCACCGACCGGTCCATGATCTGGAATTCCGATCTGGTCGAGACGCTGGAACTGGAAAACCTGATGGCGTGCGCGATCACCACCGTCTATGGCGCCGAGGCGCGCAAGGAGAGCCGCGGCGCCCATGCGCGCGAGGACTTCAAGGACGGCCCGATGGCCGGGCGCGACGACGAGACTTGGCGCAAGCACACGCTTTCATGGATGAGCGAGACCGGCGCCGTGACGCTCGACTACCGGCCGGTGCATACTGACCTTCTGGCCGAAGGGATCGAGCTGGCCAAGATCGCGCCGAAAGCGCGGGTCTATTGATCTTCCCATTGGGGTCGGGCGCTGTCTGAGCGGTCCTTGTGCCGCGCCTAGCGGGTAAACCCGATGGCAATGTCTTGGGCATAGGGTTCTCCGGCACGAGCCGGAGCAGCATGCCGATGACGACGCCAACTTCGCAGACACACGAGACCGGATCCATGGCGCAGGCCATTGGCTGGATGATCGGGGTCACGCTGGCGTTTTTCGGGTTCGGCTTCATGCTGCACAGCCTGTGGGACGCCGACATCGCCATGTCAGGCCTGATGGTTCTGGCGGCGATCGTGCTGGTCAGCTTTGCGGGGCCGCGCCGGAGGCATGAAGGCCGCAGCCGGTTCTTGCCGCCACTGGTGCTGATCCCGGCGCTCATGTTTGCGTTTTGGCATTTCATCACGATCAAGTTCGGACATTTCGGTTTCGGGCCGATCCTGTTTCATGCCCAGTATGGCGTCGAGGCGAACGGGATTGTCGGCGAATTCCTGCACAGTTCGCGCGTCCCGCTCCTGTTCATCGCCGCTTTGGTCGCGGGGCTCTGGCTGATTTCGGCAACCGACTACCGGTTTCGCCGGATAGACCGGTTCGCGGTGCTGCCGTTGCTGGTCGCAAACCCGTTCACCGTGTCCGCTTTCGAATATGTCGGAATTGCCCGTGCTTCCCCCGACTGGTCGATTGCCGAGCGCTTTGTCGAATCCGAGGCGCTCGAACAAACCGGCGAGGCGGCGCCGAACCTGTTGCACATCATACTCGAGAGCAGCGAACATACGCTCTATGACCGGTCCGATTTCGGCGACGTCATGGACCCGTTGATCCCGTTCGCCGAACGCGGCCTGCAACTGACCGGCGTGCAGCAGGCGGCATTGACGGGCTGGTCGCTGGCCGGCGATCTTGCCTCCCACTGCGGCGTTCCCCTGCTGCCGCTCGGGCTTGTTTCCTACAACAGCTTTCACGTCATCGAGCGGGGCTTCATGAGCGGCGCCGCTTGCCTGGGCGGCCTTTTGAGGCGCGACGGCTACAACACCAGCGTCATGCATACATCGCCGTTGCAGTTCGCCGGTGCCGATAAGCTTTATAGCTCGCATGGCTGGGACCATCTGCTTGGATTGCCGGAACTGCGACCGCACTACCCGGTCGGCGGAAACGCCTGGGGGCTCGACGACGAGGACCTTTATGACGCGGTCTATGAGCGCGTGGCCAAGCTGTCGGCAGGCTCCGAACCATTTGCCATCGTGATGGCCAATGCGGGCGGGCATGCACCCAAGGGTTTCGTCTCGCGCTCTTGCCGCGGCCGACCGACCGTCGAGCGGCTCGACGATCCCTCGCTCCAGGCATATCGCTGCACGCACGAGCTGGCCGCCGCGATGCTGGCGCGCCTTGAAGCAGGCGGCTATCTCGACAACACCATCGTCGTTGTCCAGAGCGACCATCTGGCGATGCGCAACACGATCTATGCCAAGCTGGAACGGCACGAACGCCGGAACCTCTTCTTCGCCTTCGGCTCCGGCATTGCGCCGCAGGTCATCGACCGCGACATGACGATGATGGACATCTATCCGACGCTTCTCGATTTGATGGGCTATGCGCCGCCGAACGGCCGCGCCGGGATCGGTGTGTCGGCTTTCGCTGCGGGCCCGACCCTGACCGAGGAGCACGGATTGCGCGCCCTCGACAAGGCGATTTATGGCGACACGGTGCTGCGCAACCGGCTTTGGGCGATCGAGGCCGGCAGTTGAAGCGCGTCGATTTGGCCATGGCGTGAGGCCATTTGTGCGGTTGCAACATTGCAGCGCAACATCGATAACAGGGCGCACTATGGTCCAACTTGATCGGGCCGTGCTGGTTCACTATCACCGCGGTTGTGTGGTCCGCGACGCGTGGCCGGCATCGGTTGCAGAAGAAAGACGAGGCAGATGGTCGAACTCGCCCTTCCCAAGAACTCGCGAATTGAACCGGGACGGTCCTGGGCCCGGCCCCAGGGGGCCAACAATCTCAAGGAGTTCCAAATCTATCGCTGGAGCCCCGATGACGATCGCAATCCACGCCTCGATACCTATTATGTCGATCTCGATGATTGCGGGCCGATGGTTCTCGACGGCCTTCTTTGGATCAAGAACAGCGTTGACCCGACGCTGACGCTGCGCCGGTCGTGCCGCGAAGGGATTTGCGGCTCGTGCGCAATGAACATCGACGGTACCAATACGCTGGCCTGCACCAAGGGCATGGACGAGGTGGAGGGGCCGGTGAAGGTCTATCCCCTGCCGCACCTGCCGGTGGTCAAGGATCTGGTGCCGGACCTGACCAATTTCTACGCCCAGCACCGATCGATCGAACCCTGGCTCAAGACCACGACGCCGGCGCCCGAAAAGGAATGGAAGCAGAGCCATGAGGACCGCGCCAGGCTCGACGGTCTTTATGAATGCATCCTGTGCGCCTGTTGCTCGACCTCCTGCCCGTCCTATTGGTGGAACGGCGACCGTTATCTGGGGCCGGCCGTGCTGTTGCAGGCCTATCGCTGGCTGATCGACAGCCGCGACGAGGCGACCGGGGAACGGCTCGATCATCTGGAAGACCCGTTCCGGCTCTATCGCTGCCACACGATCATGAACTGCACACAGGCCTGTCCCAAAGGCCTCAATCCGGCCAAGGCGATCGCCGAGATCAAGCAGATGATGGTCGAGCGGCGGGTCTAGCCCTTTCATCGGCCAGCGGCGGCACCACACGATCACCGGAGCGCGCCGCACGGGCGATCTCGGCGCCGGTTCCCGTGGATTCGTAGAACGCGCGGGGCGGTCGAGCGCTCTCATCGACGGTTCGCACGACCCAATCGCACGCTTCCAGTGATTTGAGCGTTTGCGACAGGGCGCGGTTGGTGACCGTGCCCAGCGACCGGCCGATCTCGTTGAACGGGCGCGGCGCGCCCAAAAGCGCGAGGACCGGGACGGTCCAGGTCCGGCGCAGAAGGTCCTTGTGCGGCGAATCGGTGGCGGCTTGGACGACAGCATAGGCGATGGCGGCCGCCTGGCGCCCGGATTCGGTCAGGCGGAACTCGGGCCGCAGCGGATGCCCGTGCCCGGGATTGCGCTCGATCAGTCCCCGTTCGACCAGATGTTCCATGCTCTGCGCAAATGCCGAACGACCGGCGCCCGTTGCCGTCAGGAGATTGGCCTGTCGGCCGGGCACGCCCTCATGCATCGCCGACAGGATGGCCAGTGACCACGCCTTTGCGGACATGTTGACAAGTGTGGCAATGTCCATAAAATATACTTAGCATATTTAATGAAAAAGGGGAACCATCATGGCCGTAGCGACACTCAAAGACACAATCACGATCGCAATCTCGGTGCGCGACCGACATGCCAGCGCCAATTGGTACAATGAGATGTTGGGGTTCGAAGCGCTCTATCACGCCGACGACGCCGGCTGGAGCGAAATGTCGACCTTCTCCAAGGGCGTCACGCTCGGCCTTGGCGAGCAGGCAGAGCCGGCGCCCGGCAACTCGGTCCCCGTATTCGGCGTCGCCGACATCAAGGCCGCCCGGCAGAACCTTGAAGCGGCCGGTGTCGCATTTGACGGCGAGACGATCGAGATCGAAGGCATGGTGCGTACCGCGACATTCTACGATCCGGACGGCAACGCGCTCATGCTGGCCGAAGATCTGACCGGCGCAAACTGAGCCGGCTGCCCCGCCCGCTTATTCGCGGCGCAAAATCCGGTCGACGAGGAAATTGCCCGCGCGGCTTGCCTGATATGCCTCCATCATCGCCTGCTTGTCATAGTCGGTGTGCAGCCAGTCGCGAAACGCAACGCCGCGTTCGCGGTGGGCGTCCCTGTAGGCTTCGATAAAGGCGTCGAGCATGCCGGTCTTGGCGTGCTTGAGATGGAGGTAGCGGAATGACAATTGTGCCAACGCGTCCTCGGGCGGACGGCCGGACCAGAGCATATAGAGCGCAGCGCCCAGCCCTGCCCGGTCGGCACCGGACTTGCAATGCATCAAAAGGGGTTTTTCGGCACGTTCGAAGATCGCAAACAGCGCCTCGACCTCTTCGGGCGTCGGCGGCATGCGCGAATAGAGCCGCGTGTCGATCATCTCGATACCGGCACGGGCGCATGCCTCCTGTTCGAGAAAATAGGATCCCCAGCGCGACGGCCCGCGCAGATTGATGATCGTGCGGATGCCGCGACGGCCAAGATCGGCGACCTGGTCGGGCGAAGGCTGGTTCGAGCGCCAGACGTCGGGCGCGATTTCGTGCAGATTGCGCCACCAGAGCCGCAGGAAACCGTGATCGAACGCCATCATGTCTAGATAGGCGCGGCGCCGGTTGGATGGCCGCGTCAGATCGGCGATCCAGGCTTCGCGCCAGATCGACTGGCGTTCGCGGAAAGCGGATTTCAATCGGGCTATCAAGACGGTTGCGCCGGCGCCGGTTTGGATGCGCGGCCTGCTTAGGCAGGAGGACGCCGTTTGGCAAGCGGCAGGCGGCCCAACGCTATTCACACAAAGGCTACTCACACAGAAGTGTTTCGGCTTGAGTTGCCAGCGCGGCGCGGTCGGTTAAGTCCGAAACAACAGTTACGGGAGCCATTCCATGTCGACATCCGCCATCCGCGCCACCTTTCTTGCAGCCGCCCTCGCCACGGGTGCCATGACGGGAGCGGCCCAAGCCGAAACCCGGTCGCTGATCGTCGCCGGTGGATGCTTCTGGTGCGTCGAAAGCGATTTTGACCACGTTGCCGGTGTCGTCAGCACCACATCGGGCTATGCCGGCGGTGAGATGCAGAACCCGACATACCGGAACCATGGCCGGCATCGCGAGGTTGTCAAGATCGACTATGATTCGTCGGTGACCGACTACAGGACCCTGATCGATATCTTCCTGCGCACGGTCGATCCGCTGGATGCGGGCGGCCAGTTCTGTGATCGCGGACGCTCCTATGAGACGGCGATCCATGCGGCCAATGATGCCGAAAAAGCGGCGGCGCTGGAAGCGGTCAATGTCGCCTCGCAGACGCTCGGGCAAACTGTGGTCACGCCTGTCGAGGGCCCGGTGACGTTCTGGGAGGCGGAAGACTACCACCAGGACTATTATCTGAGCCAGGAACGCCAGTTGACGCGTTTCGGCTATGTCACGCGGGCGGAAGCCTACAAGGGCTATCGCAAGGGATGCGGACGCGACGAACGGGTCAAGCAGATTTGGGGCGCCGAGGCCTATCGGGGCGTCGACAAGCCGGCGAGCTGATTTCGCCCCAAACCGCCAAATATCTGCCATTGCGGCATTTTTGACGTCCATGCGCCAAATGTGCCGGTCAGCATTTTCCAGCCATTGCCTCCTGTGTCATAATAACGATACAGAAATCGGCAAGGGACGGTTAATCGCGACCGGACATCATGGCCATGGAAATCCAGAGTGCGACTTCAACCTTTGCGGGCGTCATCAACGGCCGGAAGACGGATGTTGCCACCGACAATGATCCGCATATTGTCGACCAGCTGATCGCCGAGCGCGGACACACGCTTGTGAAGAGCCCCCTGTGGCCGGTGCTGCGCCCCGCGCTCTACAAGGTGCTTCACTATGATGAAGCCGTGCGGATGGCCGATGCGGTGGCCGCGATGAGCGGGCTGGACTGCTTCGGCCATATCAGCGATCTGCTGAAACTCGATGTGCGCGTCAAGGGAAGCGAGCACCTGCCGTCCGACGGCGCGTTCATTCTCGTTTCCAACCATCCGACCGGCATCGCCGACGGCGTGGCCGTCTATGACATGCTCAAGGACATCCGTCCCGACTTCATGTTCTTTGCCAACCGCGACGCCATCCGCGTCAACCAGCGGCTGGCCGAGATCATCATTCCGGTCGAATGGCGCGCCGACCAGAAATCGCATGCCAAGAGCCGCGAAACACTGGTGCGGACCAACCGCGCCTTCAAGGACGATCGCGCGATCGTCCTGTTTCCCTCCGGGCGGATCGCCTATTGGTCGCAGGGCGGGCTCAAGGAACGTTCATGGCAGGCCACCGGCATCCAGATGGCCAAGCGCTACCATGTGCCGATCGTGCCCATGCACATGGAAGCGCGCAATTCCTGGCTGTTCTACCTTTTGGCGCACCGCAACCCGGAACTGCGCGACATGACCGTCTTCCACGAACTGCTCAACAAGTCGGGCAAGACGTTTGCGATGACGCTCGGCGCGCCGATCGATCCCGAAACGCTCGACGGAGACGTGCAGGATATGACGCACGCCCTGCAGGATCATTGCGAGCACACGCTCAAGCGTGATCCCGACGCGGTTTTTTCTGGCTGAGGGTGCCAGACCGCCAGCCGGTTGGGGCCTAACCGTCCGCCCGGTTTGGCATGATCATGACTTCGGAGATGTTGACGTGGGCGGGCTGCGTTGCCGCGTAGAGCACTGCGTTGGCGATGTCGTCGGCCTTCAGCGCGCCGCTTTGCGGTTCGTCGAAAAACGGCGTGTCGACGCGCCCCGGTTCGATCAGCGTCACGCGCACGCCGTCATCCTTGACCTCCTCGCGCAGATTGCGGCCATAGCCGGTGACGGCCCATTTGGTGGCGCCGTAAACCGAACCCGGCAATGTCACGCGGCCGGCGACCGACGAAGTCAGGATGAAGTGGCCCTTGCTCGCCTTGACGGCGTCGAGACATACCCGGCAGGTCATGATGCAACCGTAGATGTTGGTCAGGATCATGCCTTTCCAGTTTTCGGGATCGCCGCCGGCTGTGCCGGCCCCGCTCGCGCCGAAACCGGCATTGGCGAACACGACGTCGATCGAGCCGAACGCCTCGACCGCCGCCTTTGCCATCGCCCATTGATCGTCGTCATTGGTCACGTCGCAGGAAAGGGCCAGCGCGTGGTCCGGGCCGCCGAGTTCGGACACGAGATTATCGAGCTTGTCTTTCGACCGGGCGGCCAGAACGAGATTGTAGCCAGCGGCCCGCGCCTTTCGGGCGGTTTCCGCGCCGATACCCGATGAGGCGCCGGTGATGAGAAACGTCTTCATGGTCCGCTCCTGATTGCCCGCCAGCTTTTGTCGGATCCAAAGATCAGGCGATCTTCTGGCCCGTCTTGGCCCAGTCGGCGAGGAACGCTTCCAGCCCCTTGTCGGTGAGCGGGTGCTTGACCAGCGCCTTGAGCGTCGCCGGCGGCACGGTGGCGACGTCCGCGCCGAGCAGGGCGGCTTCCTTGACGTGATTGACCGTGCGGATCGAGGCGGCGAGGATCTCGGTGTCGAACTCGTAATTGTCATAGATGGTCCGGATGTCCTCGATCAGCTCCATGCCGTCGATCGCCATGTCGTCAAGGCGGCCGATGAAGGGCGAGATGAAAGTGGCGCCGGCCTTGGCGGCCAGAAGCGCCTGATTGGCCGAAAAGCACAGGGTGACATTGACCTGCTGTCCGCCTTGCGTGATCGCGCGGCAGGCTTTCAGCCCGTCCATGGTCAGCGGCAGCTTGATGCACACATTGTCGGCGATCTTGCCGAGCACCTCGGCCTCTTTGATCATGCCGTCAAAGTCGGTCGCGGCGACTTCGGCAGACACCGGTCCATCGACGATGTCGCAGATTTCCTTGGTGACTTCGGCGATGTCGCGCCCCGACTTCAGGATCAGCGACGGGTTCGTGGTTACGCCGTCCAGCAGTCCGATATCGTTCAACTCACGGATTTCGCCAACGTCCGCCGTATCGACAAAGAACTTCATGATTTCCTGTTCCCGCTTCTGTGTTATGCGGCCGCGCCGCCACTTCGGCTTTCGTTTAGAACAAACCGGCGGCAAGGTCACGGGCGATGTCCGACGATTCGCAAACTCTGCCGCAGACCGTGTCGGTGCTCGTGCCGACGCCGTCGCTGGTGCCTTACACCTATGCGCTGCCCGACGGCGCCGTGGCCGAGCCCGGCGCCATCGTCCAGGTGCCGCTTGGGCCGCGCCAGGTGGCGGGCATCGTCTGGGATGCGGGCGATGATGGCGGTGCTGTCGATCCCGCCAAGCTGCGCGCGGTGACGACGGTTTTCGACTGTCCGGCGCTGACGCCCGACATGCGGCGCTTTATTGGCTGGGTGGCACGCTACACGCTGTCGGCGCCGGGCATGGTCGCGCGCATGGTGCTGCGCGCGCCGGCTGCGTTCGATCCGGAAGCGCCGGTTCCGGGCCTGATGCTGACCGATCAGCGACCGCAGCGCATGACAGCGGCGCGCGAACGCGTCATAGCGCTGGCCGCGGAGAGCGCGCCGATGGCCTGGACCCGATCCGGCCTTGCCCATGCGGCCGGCGTTTCGCTGTCGGTGGTCGACGGTCTGGCGAAGGCGGGCGCGTTCGAACCGGTCACCTTGCCGCCGCCGCCGGTGGTGGCACACCCCGACGCAGATCATGCGCCGCCGGACCTGCATGACAGCCAGAAGCGGGCGGCCGACGCGCTGAGGCACGATGTTCGGGCGGGCCGGTTCGCCGCGACACTGTTGGAAGGCGTTACCGGCGCCGGCAAAACCGAGGTCTATTTCGAGGCGATCGCGGCGGCGGTCGATGCCGGGCGGCAGGTGCTCGTCATGCTGCCGGAAATCGCGCTGACGCAGGCGTTCATCGACCGGTTCGAAGCGCGCTTCGGTGCGCCGCCCGCGCCATGGCATTCTGACCTGCCGCCAAAGATGCGCGAGAAGGTCTGGCGCCAGGTCGCGGAAGGTTCGGTCAAGGTCGTTGCCGGGGCGCGCTCGGCGCTGTTCCTGCCGTTCGCCGATCTCGGCCTTGTCATCGTCGATGAGGAGCATGATGCCGCCTACAAGCAGGAAGATCGCGTCTATTACAATGCGCGCGACATGGCTGTCGTGCGCGCCAAGCTGGCCGATTGTCCGGTTGTCCTTGTCTCGGCGACGCCGTCGGTCGAAACCCGGCACAATGCGCTTGAGGGCCGCTACAAGCACCTGCGTCTCGATCGCCGGCATGCCGATGCGGCGCTGCCGGATGTGGCACTGGTCGATATGCGCAAGAGCCCGCCCGCCCGGGGCGGTTTCCTGTCGCCGGTCTTGCTCGAGGCGATGGCGCAGACGCTGGAGAAGCGCGAACAGTCGCTCCTGTTTCTCAACCGGCGCGGATATGCGCCGTTGACGCTGTGCCGGGCGTGCGGACACCGCTTTGCCTGTTCGAACTGTTCGGCATGGCTCGTCGAACACCGGTTCCGCGGACAGTTGCAGTGCCACCATTGCGGCCATCACGAGCCGGTGCCCGAAGCGTGCCCCGAATGCGGTACGTTCGACCATCTGGTCGCCTGCGGACCGGGCATCGAGCGGATTGCCGAGGAAACACTCGCCCATTTCCCGGATGCGCGGGTGATCGTCCTGTCATCGGATATGGTCGGCGGCGTCAAGCGGCTGCGCCTGGAGATGGAGGCGATCGCCAAGGGCGAGGCGGACATCATCATCGGCACACAACTGGTCGCCAAGGGCCACAACTTCCCGCTGCTGACGCTGGTCGGCGTGGTCGATGCGGATCTGGGTCTGGCCAATGGCGATCCGCGCGCCGCCGAGCGGACGTTCCAACTTCTGTCGCAGGTGACCGGCCGGGCGGGCCGAACGGGTCTTGAAAGCCATGGGCTGATCCAGACCTATCAGCCGGAGCATGCTGTCCTGCAGGCTTGCGCGAGCGGCGATGCCGAGGCCTTCTATGCTGCGCAACTGGCCGAGCGCGAGCGCGGGCGCATGCCGCCCTTCGGCCGGCTTGCGGCGGTGATCGTCTCCGCCGCCAACCGGCCCGATGCCGAAGCCCATGGCCGGGCCTTGCGGGCGGCCGCCCCGTCATCAAGCGACATCACGGTGCTCGGGCCGGCGGAGGCGCCGCTCGCCATGGTGCGCGGGCGCCACCGGTTCCGGCTTCTCGTGCACGGCTCGGAGCGCGCCGACATGCAGGCCTATCTGCGCGCGATGATCGGTTCCGCCCCCAACCCGCGCGGATCGGTGCGGGTCGCTGTCGATGTCGATCCGCAGAGTTTCCTTTGACGTATGCGGCTGATAACGCCTGTTGGCGATCTTCCCGAAAGGCTCTCTGATGCTCTCCATCATCCCTCCGCAGACCCTTGGCGAATGGCTTGCCTGGTCGTCGGCCCTGATCACGATCGTCTTCGGGCTGATCTGCTTTTTCGCGCCGCGCACGACCTACCGCATCCTGCGGCTGCAAACCCGGCCGGACGTGCCCGAGGCACTGTCGGAAAGCCGGGCAACAATGGCGGGTTTTTACCTGGGCACCGGGATCCTGGCGATTTTGTTTCAGCAGCCCTTCATCTGGATGGTGCTGGGCGCTGGCTGGGCGTTCACCGCGCTCGGACGGCTGGTTTCGATCATTTTCGACCGTGGCAACACCAGCTTCAACTGGGGCTCGCTCGTCTTTGAAGCGGCATTGGCGGTCGCGCCGCTCGCCTTTGCCCTTGGCTACATCCAATAGGGCCGGTCAACAGCGCCATTTGCCGTGCGACAAAAGGGTGAGTGCGCCGTCTTGCACCGCAATAGGGGCTATGCTAGACGGCCCTGAAATGGCTGCCGGAGACGGCGACGGCTTTCGCGCGGCCATAAAAAATAAAGTCAAATCAATGTGTTAGATCGCCGGCTAACTGCGCGTCTGCACATTCCGAACTTCAGGGACGTATCAAGCGGTGGCCAGTTCAACTTCCACGACCTCCGTTGCTGCCCGCTATGCCCGCTCTCTCTATGAGCTTGCCGCCGAAGCCAAGTCCGTCGAGAAGGTCGAAGAGGCGCTCGGCGCATTCGAGGCGATGATCGGCGAAAGCGAAGATCTGAAGCGTTTGGTCGAAAGCCCGGTCTTTTCGGCCGATGAGCAAGCCGCGGCGATGGACGCCATCGTCGCAAAGGCCGGTCTTCCTGATCTGGCATCGAACTTTCTGGGTGTCGTTGCGCGGAACCGGCGTTTGTTCGCGGTGCCGGCGATGATCGCCGCTTATCGCGACATTGCGGCGCGCGAGCGCGGCGAGGTGACCGCCGAGGTGACCACTGCCGCCGAACTGAACGCGACGCAGGAAAAACAATTGAAGGCGGCCTTGAAAGAGGTGGCCGGCAAGGACGTGGCCCTTCAGGTGACCGTCGATCCGTCGATTCTCGGCGGGTTGATCGTCAAGATGGGTTCGCGCCAGATCGACACGTCGCTGAAGACGAAACTTTCCTCACTCAAGCTTGCACTCAAAGAGGTCGGCTGATGGACATCCGTGCCGCGGAAATCTCCGCAATTCTCAAAGACCAGATCAAGAATTTCGGCCAGGAGGCCGAGGTTTCCGAAATCGGACAGGTTCTGTCCGTCGGTGACGGCATCGCCCGCATCTACGGCCTCGACAATGTCCAGGCCGGTGAAATGGTCGAATTCCCGGGCGGCATTCGCGGCATGGCGCTCAACCTTGAAAGCGACAATGTCGGCGCCGTGATCTTCGGCAATGACCGCGACATCAAGGAAGGCGACACTGTCAAGCGGACCGGCGCCATCGTGGACGTTCCGGTCGGCATGGAACTGCTCGGCCGCGTGATCGACCCGCTCGGCAACCCGATCGACGGCAAGGGTCCGATCAAGGCCAAGGAACGCAGCCGCGTCGACGTCAAGGCGCCGGGCATCATCCCGCGCAAATCGGTGCACGAGCCGATGTCGACCGGCCTGAAGGCCATCGATGCGCTGATCCCGGTGGGCCGCGGCCAGCGCGAACTGGTCATTGGCGACCGCCAGACCGGCAAGACCGCGATCCTGCTCGACACGTTCCTCAACCAGAAGCCGATCCACGACAGCGGCCCCGAGAACGAGAAGCTGTACTGCGTCTATGTTGCCGTCGGCCAGAAGCGTTCGACCGTCGCGCAGTTCGTCAAGGTGCTCGAAGAACGCGGCGCGCTCGAATATTCGATCATCATCGCAGCGACGGCTTCCGATCCGGCACCGCTCCAGTATCTGGCGCCGTTTGCCGGCTGTACGATCGGCGAATATTTCCGCGACCATGGCAAGCATGCCCTGATCGGCTATGACGATCTGTCCAAACAGGCCGTTGCCTATCGCCAGATGTCGCTGCTGCTGCGCCGCCCGCCGGGCCGTGAGGCTTTCCCGGGCGACGTCTTCTATCTGCACTCACGCCTGCTCGAGCGCGCCGCGAAGATGAACGAAGACAATGGCGCCGGTTCGCTGACCGCGCTGCCGGTCATCGAGACGCAGGGCAATGACGTGTCCGCGTTCATTCCCACCAACGTGATCTCGATCACCGACGGCCAGATCTTCCTTGAGACGGATCTGTTCTTCCAGGGCATTCGCCCGGCCGTCAATGTCGGCCTGTCGGTCTCGCGCGTCGGCTCTTCGGCGCAGATCAAGGCGATGAAACAGGTCGCCGGTTCGATCAAGGGCGAGCTTGCGCAGTATCGCGAAATGGCCGCGTTCGCGCAGTTCGGCTCAGACCTGGACGCCTCCACGCAGCGCCTCCTCAACCGCGGCGCACGGCTGACCGAATTGCTCAAGCAGCCACAATTCTCGCCGCTGAAGACCGAGGAGCAGGTCGCCGTGATCTTTGCTGGCGTGAACGGCTATCTCGACGAACTGCCGGTCGACAAGGTCGGCGCGTTCGAAGAGGGCTTGCTGACGCATATGCGCGGCGAGGGTAAGGCGGTGCTCGATGCGATCCGCAGCGAGCAGAAGCTGACCGACGATATCGAGGAAAAGCTCAAGGCGAACATCGACGCCTTCTCCAAGAGCTTCTCGTAAACCGGCGGGCAATGCCGAGTGCGCAAAGGGTTTGACCGATGCCTTCATTGAAGGATCTCCGCAACCGGATCTCCTCCGTCAAGGCGACGCAGAAGATTACCAAGGCGATGCAGATGGTCGCCGCGGCGAAGCTGCGCCGCGCGCAGGAAGCGGCCGAGGCCGCGCGCCCCTATTCGCAGCGCATGGGCGCCGTTCTGGCCAATCTCGCCGCGTCCGTCGACGGCGACGACGCGCCGCGACTGATGGCCGGGACCGGCAATGATCAAACCCATCTTCTGGTTTGCTGCACGGCCGAACGCGGCCTGTGCGGCGGCTTCAACTCGTCGATCGCCAAGAAGGTGCGCGAGGATGCGCGCCGGCTTCAGGGCGAAGGCAAGGACATCAAGATTCTGTGCGTCGGCAAGAAGGGGTTCGATATCCTCAAGCGGGATTTCGCGTCGCTGATCATCGACCGGGTTGATCTGCGCGAGGTCAAGCATCTGGCCTTCGCCGATGCCGATGCGATTGGCAAGAAGGTGATCGCGCTGTTCGAAGAGGGCGCGTTCGACGTCTGCACACTCTATTATTCGGAGTTCAAGTCGGTGATCAGCCAGATCCCGACCGGCCAGCAGCTCATTCCGGCAGCCGACGACGCGGTGTCGGCGGACGATGAGAGCGGGTCGATCTACGAATATGAGCCCGATGCCGGTGCGATCCTCGATGATCTGGTGCCGCGCAACATTTCGGTGCAGATTTTCCGGGCGCTTCTGGAAAACGCTGCCTCCGAGCAGGGCGCGCGGATGAGCGCGATGGACAATGCGACCCGCAATGCGGGCGAGATGATCGACAAGCTGACGCTGAGCTACAACCGCCAGCGCCAAGCGCAGATCACCAAGGAACTTATCGAGATTATTTCGGGCGCCGAAGCGCTCTAGAAAGAAGGGTCGAGACGATGGCAAAAGCAGCCAAGACGAAGGCCGCCAAGGGCGCGGCCGGCAAGATCGAACAGGTGATCGGCGCGGTCGTGGACGTGAAGTTCGACGGCGAACTGCCGCCGATCCTGAACGCGCTTGAAACCGAAAACCTCGGCCAGCGGCTGGTGCTCGAAGTGGCGCAGCATCTGGGCGAGAACATCGTGCGCTGCATCGCGATGGACTCGACCGAAGGTCTGGTGCGCGGCCAGCCGGTGAGCGACACCGGATCGCCGATCGCGGTTCCCGTCGGTCCGCAGCTTCTGGGCCGCATCATCAATGTGGTCGGCGAGCCGATCGACGAAGCGGGTGAAGTCAAGGGCGAGGAAGTGCGCGGCATTCACCAGCCGGCGCCGGAATATGTCGACCAGTCGACCGAAGCGGAAATCCTCGTCACCGGCATCAAGGTCCTCGACCTGTTGGCACCCTACGCCAAGGGCGGCAAGATCGGCCTGTTCGGCGGCGCCGGCGTCGGCAAGACCGTTCTTATCCAGGAACTGATCAACAACGTCGCAAAGGCCCATGGCGGCTATTCGGTGTTCGCCGGCGTTGGCGAACGCACCCGCGAGGGTAACGACCTCTACCACGAATTCATCGAATCGGGCGTCAACAAGGAAGGCGGCGGCGAGGGCTCGAAGGCCGCGCTCGTCTTCGGCCAGATGAACGAGCCGCCCGGCGCGCGCGCCCGCGTCGGTCTGACCGGTCTGACGATCGCCGAATATTTCCGCGACGAGGGCCAGGACGTCCTGTTCTTTGTCGACAACATCTTCCGCTTCACCCAGGCGGGTTCGGAAGTGTCGGCGCTTCTGGGCCGCATTCCGTCTGCGGTGGGTTATCAGCCGACGCTCGCCACTGACATGGGCGCCCTTCAGGAGCGCATCACGACGACCACCAAGGGCTCGATCACCTCGGTGCAGGCCATTTACGTGCCGGCCGACGACTTGACCGACCCGGCGCCGGCCACCTCCTTTGCCCACCTTGACGCGACGACCGTTCTCAACCGCGCGATCTCGGAAAAAGGCATCTACCCGGCGGTCGACCCGCTCGATTCCACCTCGCGCATGCTCGATCCGATGATCGTTGGCGAAGAGCACTATCAGGTGGCGCGCGCAGTGCAGGAAACGCTGCAGCGCTACAAGTCGCTGCAGGACATCATCGCGATCCTGGGCATGGACGAACTCAGCGAAGAGGACAAGCTGACCGTCGCCCGCGCCCGCAAGGTCGAGCGCTTCCTGTCGCAGCCCTTCTTCGTCGCCGAAGTCTTCACCGGTTCGCCCGGCAAGCTGGTCGACCTCGCCGATACGATCAAGGGCTTCAAGGGTCTTGTCGAAGGCGAATATGACCATCTCCCCGAAGCCGCCTTCTACATGGTCGGCACGATCGACGAAGCGGTCGAGAAGGCACAGAAGCTGGCGGCCGAAGCCGCTTGATGGCACAATGACAGTCGCCGCCCGGCATGCGGGCGGCGCGGGGAGGGCCGATAGATGAATTTCAACCTGATTGCGCAGCTTACGTTCGCCGGTGCGCTGATCGGATTTCTGATCGGGCCGAACTCGCTTGACGAGTTTATCGGCATCATCCCGAACAATCCGGTTCCGCTGAACATTATCGGCGGTGCGCTGATCGGCGCGGCGTTCGGTGTTCTGGGCTCGCTGTCCAAAGAGACTGAGTAAAAGATGGCCGACGGTTTCAATTTCGAACTGGTTTCGCCCGAACAGCTTCTGGTGTCGACAGAGGTGTCTGAGGTTGTCGTGCCTGGCGCTGACGGCTATTTCACCGTTCTGGCCAATCACGCGCCCACCATGTCGACGCTCCAGCCGGGCGTGGCCGAGGTCACGGAGACCGGTGGCTCCACGGAGCAATATGTCGTCTTTGGCGGCTTTGTCGATGTGACGCCGGAGACCTGCACGTTGCTCGCCGAATCGGCGGTGCGCGTTGCCGATATCGATCGCGACGATATCGAACAGCGCATCAAGGATGCGCGCGAGGATGTCGACGATGCCAAGGACGACGAGACGCGCACCAAGGCGCAGGCCTATCTCGATCAGTTGACCACGCTTCAGGGCGCAGTGCTTCCCGCTTAAGGCCAGCGTATTCCTACCCTGGCAGCCCGCTCCGAATCATGCGGGGCGCCTTGGTCGCCCTTTGACAACCGACAGGGCCGCCGTCAGTAGAGCGGCGAAACGCTCCCGTCCGGCATGTCCGGACGCTGCGGCAGGCCGGCATCACGCAGCGAAGACAGCCGGGCGAGGCGACCCGTCAGTGCGCCCCTCAGGCCACCCTGGCGAACGGGTCCGGCCGTCCGCCTAGCGGGCGCCCGAGGCCGAGCCTGGCCGGGAAAGGCGATGACATTTGACGATGCGGGTCCGGCCATCATGACAGTCTCCGTTGCACATGCCCTCCCGGATGAGGACAGGCTACGCAACTCATTGGCCAAATCAAGGAAATTTTGTGCACCGCACAAAATTGTCGCACGACACAGACGGTCGCAGGACACCGCCCCGCCCTTGGGGCATTAAAGGCGGAGCGGTGCGCCCACACCGGGGAGACAGCCCGTCATGGTCCATAACGAACTACCGGCTGCACCCTTCTGGCATGCCCGCCCGACGACTGGTGTGACGAAAGGCACAGCGCGCCCCACATTTGACGCTGGCCGCTCGCAGGTTTAGGAAAGGCGTCCGTGGTGATTTGGCCGGTCGGCTTGCAGCCACGTTAAACAAGTCGCTAAAGGGCCGAATGTGTGGGACCGGCAGCGATGTATCGCCGCCGGTTTTTTGTTCTTTGGAGAGTTGAGCCCATGCCGATCAGGATCCCGGACGCCCTGCCCGCCCGCGACACGCTGCTGCGCGAGGGCGTCATGGTCATGGACGAGAAGACGGCGACGCGGCAGGACATCCGGCCCCTGCAGATCGGCCTGCTCAACCTGATGCCCAACAAGATCAAGACCGAAACGCAGATCGCCCGTCTTGTCGGCTCTACGCCGCTGCAGGTGGATCTGACACTGGTACGGATCGGCAACCACAAGTCGAAGAACACGTCCGAGGACCATCTGATCTCGTTCTACGAGACCTGGGAGGATGTGCGTCACCGCAAGTTCGACGGTTTCATCATCACCGGCGCGCCGATCGAGACGCTGCCGTTCGAGGAGGTCACCTATTGGGACGAACTCGAACGTATCCTCGACTGGACGACGACCAATGTGCACTCGTCCTTCTTCATCTGCTGGGGAGCGATGGCCGCGGCATGGCATTTTCATCAGGTGCCCAAACATACGCTGTCGCACAAGGCGTTCGGCGTCTATCGGCACAGGAACCTCAGCCCCGCCTCGCCCTATCTCGCCGGCTTTTCCGATGACTTCCAGATTTCGGTGTCACGCTGGACGGAGGTGCGCCGCAACGAACTGCCGGCTGACGGATCGCTGGAAGTGCTGATGGAGTCTGCCGAAACGGGCCTCTGCCTGCTGCACGAAGCGTTCGCCAACCGGCTCTACATCTTCAATCATATCGAATATGATTCAACGACGCTGGCCGAGGAGTATGAGCGCGATGTCGCCGGCGGCAGCCCGATCGAGGTTCCGCACAATTACTATCCGGGCGACGATCCGGCCTGCACGCCGCTCAACCGCTGGCGCAGCCACGCGTTCCTGTTGTTCGGCAACTGGATCAATCAGGTCTACCAGACGACAGCCTACGATCTGGCCGAGATCGGCCATGAACGGGAGGTCACCCGATGAGCATGACCATCCGTCCGCTCGAAGCCGGCGATCAAGATTCGTGGCGGACGCTGTGGACCGCCTATCTGGACTTCTACGAGTCCTCGGTCTCCGAGGAGGTCTATGCCACGACCTGGGCCCGTCTGCTGGGCGACGAGCCTTATGATCCGAGCGGGCTGGTCGCGCTGGTGGATGGCAAGCCGGTCGGGCTGGTCCACTACATCTTCCACCGCCATTGCTGGCGCACCGACAATGTCTGCTATCTGCAGGACCTTTATGCCGACCCGGACGTACGCGGTACGGGCGTCGGTCGGGCGCTGATCGAAGCGGTCTATGAGAAGGCCGATAAGGCCGGCTGTCCGTCGGTCTACTGGACGACACAGGACTTCAACGCCACCGCGCGCCAGCTCTATGACCGGATCGCCACGCTGACGCCGTTCATCAAGTACCAGCGCTAGATGCGGCGCATCACGTCCGCGACCGCACCGGGATGAGCAGTAAAAGCCCCAGAACGAACAGGATCAGGATCGGCGTGATGCCGATCCGCTGGCTGCCCGACAGTTCGGTGAAGATGAAGATGCCGAGCGGCGCCAGGAACGCGGTCGCCTTGCCCGACAGCGCGTAGAGGCCGAACGCCTCGCCCATACGCTCGGGGTGCTCCACCTGGTCGACCAGAAGCGGTCGTGAAGCGGCCTGAAGCGCTCCGCCGGCCGCGCCGATCAGCGCGCCCGCGCAATAGAACATGATGTCGGGTGCGCTCGACCCAGCGCCAACCGCGATGAACAGCACATGCGTCTCGGTGGTCGAGATCACCAGCGCGCTCGCCACGATCAGCGCCAATATGGTCAGCGTGACAACCCGTTTGGTGCCGAGCCGCGTGTCCAGCCAGCCGCCCGCAATGCAGCCGAAAATGCCGGTCACCGACGCCAGGATTCCGAAAACGCCAAGCTGGATCGTCGACCAGCCCAGAACGCCGACCGCATAGATGCCGCCGAACGTGTAAAGCCCGTTCAGCGCATCGCGGTAGAACATGGATGAACCCAGGAACGCGAACAGGCTGGGGTGTTTGGGCAGGGTACGGATCGTGCCGACCAGTTCGCGCAGTCCCTTGGAGACCGCGTTTGTCACACCGGTGCGGCGGGCCGAATCGGGCGTGAACAGGAACAGCGGGATGATGAAGATGACGAACCAGATCGCCGTCAGCGGCCCCGACGCGCGGTCGCCTTCGAGCTGCGCCGGATCGAGCCCGAGGATTGGATCGAGGCCGACCAGCGTCTTGCCGCTTTCGGGAGAAGCGACCATCAGCACCAGCATGGCGATCAGGCAGATCAGGCCGCCCGCGTAGCCCAGCGCCCACGCATTGCCCGACAGGCTGCCGAGTTTTTCGCGCCCGACAAGGCCCGGCATCATCGCATTGTTGAAGATGGCGGCGAACTCAAAGCCGATCAGCGCGATGACGAACGCGACGAGCGCCAGCGTCACGTTGGCGCGATCGGGATCGGGCGTGACGAACCAGAGCGAGAAGACCGCAACGGCAGCGATCGCCGAAAAGCCGAAGATCCAGGGCTTGCGCGGACCGGTGGCATCTGAGAGGGCGCCGAGAACCGGCGCCAGAAAGGCGATCAGAAGCCCGCCAATCGTTGCGGCAAAAGCCCAGTCTGACTGGCCGTCGACGGGATTTGCGGCCACCTGGCCGGCGAAATAGGGCGCAAAGACGAAGGTAATGATCAGCGTGTGGAAGGGCTGCGCTGCCCAGTCGAACAGCATCCAGCTCCAAATCCCGCGCCGGTTTGCGGCCGGTGCCGGGGTGAGATCGTCGGTCACTGCGCTCATGCCGTTGCCCCTATCGTGCTTTCATGACAGGTCTGCGTCGCAGGCCTCAGTCGACCAGATCGCCTAGAAGCCCCGCCGCGACCGTCAGCCGCGAAACGGTCAGATCGCCATGGTCGGTCAGTTCGACGATCCGGTCCTGGACGCGACCGATGCGCGCCCGGTTGGCATCGACCCAGCTTTCGACCGCCGCGGACGGGTCCGCGCCATTGCCCTTGAGCGCCGCCGTGGTGATGGCCAGCCGCGCCGAATGGATCGTATCGAGCGCGCGCTGCTGGGCGAGCCCGTCGAAATAATCATGCGCCGGCAACTGATGGGCCAGATGTTCGAGCCGCCCGATGCGGAAGCTCTTGGTGACGTCGAAATAGCCCTTGGCGGTCTCGCCGACAGGTCGGCCGGTCGCCGCCGCGGCGGCCATGATGTCCGGTGTCACCGTCGTGACCGGAAGCAGCGCCAGCCGCCGCGCGACGCCATCAGGCAGGCCGGCTTGCTTGAAACGCTCGCGCCGCTGCCGAACCCAGTTGGCCAGATAGTCCGGCACGATGCGGATCAGGTCCGGCTCCAGTTCGGTGCGCGCCTCGGTCAGCGCGGCGATCGCCGTGCCCAGATCGCCGGTCATATCGCCCGATTTCAGATATTGCCCGATCGCGCCACGCAGCGCTTCGGCCAATTCGTCATAGATTTCCATCTGCACATCGCCCGGCACCTTGGTGTCGAGCGCGTCAATTGCCGCGTGCAATGTCTCGATGTCATAGGCATCGCGGCAGATCACATGGGCGCGCGCGATGCCCGACGGCAGCATGCCGGTCGCATCCTCGAACCGGCTGACTACCGAAGGGCCGCCGCGATTGACGATCTGGTTGGCCAGAACCGTCGCGATGATCTCGCGACGCAGCCGATGGTTCCTGATCCGGTCGTCGAAATCGCCGTGCATGCGCGGTGGGAAATAGCCGAACAGATCGGCCTCCAGATAGGGCTCGTCCGGCAGTTGCGACCGTACAAGATCGTCGAACAGCACGATCTTGGCGTAGGACAGGAGAACGCCGATTTCCGCGCGCGCCAGGCCCAGCCCGGACTGGCGGCGTTCGGCGAGCGCCTCGTCATCGGGCAGCAGTTCCACCGCGCGGTCCAGAAGACCGCGCTCCTCGAGCGACGCCATCAGCCGCTCCTGAAGCGCCAGATTGGCATCCTTCTTGCGCTCGGCGCGGGTGATGGTCAGCGTCTGCTCATAATTGTTGCGAAGTACCAGGTCGGCGACGCTGTCGGTCATCGAGGCGAGTAGCTTGTCGCGTCGTTTGCGTTCGAGACTGCCGTCGGCCAAGGCGCCGGCAAAGGCGATCTTGATGTTGACCTCAAGGTCGGAGGAATTGACGCCGGCCGAATTGTCGATCGCGTCGGAATTGCACCGCCCGCCCGCCAGGCCATATTCGATGCGGGCGCGCTGCGTCAGCCCCAGATTGGCGCCCTCGCCGATCACCTTGACGCGCAACTGCTTCGCCGTGATGCGGATGGCGTCATTGGCGCGGTCGCCGGCCTCGGCATTGCTTTCCCCCGAACCGCGCACATAGGTGCCGATACCGCCAAACCACATCAGTTCCGCCTCGGCCTTCAGGATCGCGGTCATGATCTCGCCGGGCGTTGCCTTGACCTTGTCGAGCCCGATGGCTTCGGCCGCTGCCTTGGACAGGGTGATCTGCTTCTGGTTGCGCGGGAAGATGCCGCCGCCGCGCGACAGTTTGGATGTATCGTAATCCTGCCAGGAAGACCGGCCCATCTCGAACAGGCGCTTGCGTTCGGCAAAGCTGACGGCCGGGTCCGGGTCGGGATCGATGAAGATGTCGCGATGATCGAACGCGGCGATCAGCCTGATCTGTTCGGACAACAGCATGCCGTTGCCGAAGACGTCGCCGGACATGTCGCCGACGCCGACCACGGCGAACGGCTCGGTCTGGATGTCCTTGTCCATCTCGCGGAAATGGCGCTTGACCGCCTCCCAGGCGCCGCGTGCGGTGATGCCCATCTTCTTGTGGTCGTAGCCGGCCGATCCGCCAGAGGCGAAGGCATCGTCGAGCCAGAAGCCGTGCGCTTGCGAAATGCGGTTGGCGGTATCGGAGAAGGTCGCCGTCCCCTTGTCGGCCGCGACCACCAGATAGGGGTCCTCGCCGTCGCGCCGGACCGTCATGGGCGGCGGCATGACGGTCTCGCCGTCGAGATTGTCGGTGACCGACAAAAGCGAGGACACAAAGGTGACATAGGCGCTCCGGCCGGCCTCAAAGACCGCGTCGCGCGAGCCGCCGCGCGGCAGGCGCTTGGGCATAAACCCGCCCTTGGCGCCCACCGGCACGATCACCGCATTCTTGACCTGCTGCGCCTTGACCAGTCCGAGCACCTCGGTGCGGTAATCCTCCGAGCGGTCGGACCAGCGCAGGCCGCCGCGCGCGATCGGGCCAAAGCGCAGATGCACGCCCTCAACGTCCGGACCGAAAACGAAGATCTCGCGATAGGGCCGCGGTTCGGGGAGATTGTCGATCGCCTTTGGGTCGAGCTTGAACGCCAGCGTCCGGCGCAGCGAACCGTCTTCCTCGGGCTGGTAGAAATTGGTCCTCAGCGTCGCCTTGATGACGTTGCAGAAGCGCCTGAGGATACGGTCCTCGTCGATTGAGGGCACATCGGCCAGCGCATCGCGGAAGGCCGACAGCAGGTGCTTTTCGGTTACCGCCGTGTCTTCATCGGGATCGGCCTGACGGGCGGGATTGAAGCGCGCGTCGAACAGCTCATAAAGTTGCCGGGCCAGTGGGGCGTGGCGTTCGAGCGTGGCCGCCATATAGGCATGGCTGTAGGCCGAGCCCGCCTGCCGCAGATAATGGCCATAGGCGCGCAAAACCCGGATCGTGCGCGCGCCCATGCCCGAGGCCAGCATCAGCGCATTGTAGCGGTCGTCACCGATTTCCTTGGCCCATGCCGAGCGGAAGCCGTCTTCGAACAGCGCGCCTTCATCGTCCAAATTCACCGGCGCACCGGACGCGCTTTCGATCTGCATGCTGTGCAGCCAGATGCAGGATGGCCGATTGCCCTCGCCGGGCGCGCAGCCGACCCTGTAGGTCAGTTCGGAAATGACCCGGAACCCCATATTTTCCAGAAGCGGCACCCGCTCGGACAAGGCCACGGGCTCATCGGCATGGAAGACCCGCAGCAGCGCCTGATGGTCGGCGTCATCGGTATCGCGCAGAAAGTCCACGGCGATCGGATTGTCGGTGCCGATCGTGTCGATGAATCCAATGTCGGACACCGCCTGTTCGGGCGAAACGGTGTCCTTGTAGGCTTCGGGAAAGGCGAACCGGTCGCTGTCGATCGCCGTGCCTTTCGCTGCCAGCGCATCGCGCAGCGCGTCTTCCCAGGTGCGGATGATCGCCGCGACACCGCGTTCCAGCGAGGCCTGCGTCGGTGTCGGCGTCTTGCCGGAGCGACGGCCGATGATGATGTGCACCCGCGCCAGCGTGCCTTCGGGAAAGGCCGGATAGAAGGCCGAGACATGGCCCTCATAGACCTCGGCCATATGCGCGCTGATGCGCTCGCGAATATCGGAATCGTAGCGATCGCGCGGCACGAAGACGATGATCGACACGAAGCGGTCGAACGCATCGATGCGGCTGAGCACACGCACGCGCGGCCGGTCGGCCAGCGCGATAATCGCCTCGGCATGGCGGGTGAGGACCGGCACCTCGATCTGGAACAGCTCGTCGCGCGGATAGGATTCGAGGACGTTCAGAAGCGCCTTGCCCGAATGGCTGTCGGGATCGTAGTGCGAACGTTTGAGGACCGCCTTGATCTTGGAGCGGATATAGGGAATGCGCTGAACCGAGCGCGTGTAGGCCGTCGAGGTGAAAAGGCCGACCAGCCGCAGTTCGCCTGACAGTTTGCCTTTCTCGTCGTAGCGCTTGATGCCCACATAATCCATGTAGGTGCGGCGATGCACCACCGACTTCAGGTTGGCCTTGGTGACGATCAATATGTCGCGGCTGTTGAGAAACGCGCGAATCTCCGGCGTCGTCGTCACCGCATCGTCGCCGCGCCTTAGAACCCGGACATCCGGATCACTCAGGATGCCCAGCGAGGGGCGGTCGGCGCGCTGCAGCTTGCCGCGCTTTTCGCCGCCCACAAAGTCATATTCGCGGATCCCCAGGAAGGTGAAATTGTCGTCGCGCAGCCAGTGCAGAAACTCGAGCGCTTCGGCGATATCGCCCTTGCGCGCGGGCAAGATGCCATCCTGCAATTCGGCGACGATCGCATCGAGCCGATCGAGCATCACCGGCCAGTCGCGCACGGCGGCGGCGACCTGTCCAAGCGTGGCAATGATGCCGGCTTCCAGTTCGGCTTCCGCGCCGTCGTCCAGTCCCGACATGACCACGGAGATCACGCTGGTGCGCACGGTCGATTCGAGCGCCATGCCCGGCCGCGACTTGTCGATGATCTCAAAGCCCGACTTGCCGTGCTGGACTTCGAGGACCGGGTGCACGACGAACTCGACCGTCGACGAAGCCGCATTGATTTCGCCCAGAACCGAATCGAACAGGAAGGGCTTGTTGTCGTTGACGATCGCCATCACCGTGCAATGCCGGCCGGGCCCGTCGGGCAGCGATTGCGTGCGGACGATCGACTTGCCCTTGCGATGGTCGGCAACCGCCGATGCTGCCAGGTTCAGGGCGCCAGCGAGCACCTCGTCTGACAGGACGGCCATGTCCTCGCCATGGGCATCGACCAAGAGATGCTCGGCCAGCCCCTTGGCCGGGCCTTCGAGCCGATCGTCAATGCGTGCCAGTTTTCGCCGCGAAGCCGCGTTTAGTGCCTTTGCCATGTCCCCATCCCGTCCGCGATTTTCGTTTACTCGCGCTCACTTGGCGTTTAGGTCATCACCATAACAGCGCGATTGCAGTTTGCAGCACAAATTGCGCATCGCACGGGCAACGCCACGCGACGGACGGGTCGATGAGCAAGAAGCCTCCACATGACGCGCAGGACAAAGAAGCGCGCAGGGTTATCGAGCGCGTGGAACGCGAATCGGAAGTCTTGGGCCGCTCATCCTTCGTTCGTGCCGCAGGCAAGGCGCGTGACCATCTGACGGCGGCCGAGGCCGAGGGCGATGATGCGGCCGAACTGTGGGGCCGGCGGGTCGGCCGCGCCCTCTCCGTGGTCGCCTTCATTGTTCTGGCGGCGTGGCTGTTTGCGTATCTGACCCGATGAGCGGCAAAGCGCACAATCCGGACCTGCGGTCGAATGGGCAACCCGGTTCGGTCGCCGTGATCTCCAGCCATGTGGCGCGGGGTGCGGTCGGCAATCGGGCGGCGGTGTTTGCCATTGAGACGCTCGGCCATCCGGTGATCGCCGTGCCGACCATCCTTTTGCCCTGGCATCCCGGCCATGGACCGGCGACCCGAATCGTCCACGACAATGACCGGTTTGCCGGTTTCATGGCCGATCTCGCCCACGGTCCGTTTGCCGTGGAGATCGATGCCGTCCTGTCGGGCTATCTGGGCGATGCCGGTCAGGCCGGTGCCATTGCGACATCGGTCGCCGCGCTGCGTTCTGCGCGGCCCGATCTGGTCTATGCCTGCGATCCGGTGATCGGTGACGAAAGCGGGCTTTACGTGCCCGATGAGATCGCCCGCGCCATTGCCGACACGCTGGTGCCCATGGCTGATCTGGCGACGCCGAACCGGTTCGAGCTGGCCTGGCTGGCCGGACGTGAACTGATCGACAATGATGCGCTGATCGACGCGGCGCGGGCGCTCGGACCGCCCGCCGTGCTGGTTACCAGCGCGTTTGCGACACGGCCGGGCATGACGGGTAATCTGCTGGTGCTGGCCGATACAGAGCACCTTGCCGAACATGCGGCCATCGACCGCGCGCCGAACGGCACCGGCGATCTGACCGCCGCGCTGTTTCTGGCGCATCTGATCAACGGGCGCGGCCATCTGGACGCGCTGCGGCGGGCGACGGCATCCGTCCATGATGTGCTTGCCAGCACCCGGGCACGTGGTGCGGACGAATTGACCCTGGCGGCCGATGCCGCCCTTCTGTCCGAGCCTTTGTCCGACATCGACGTCCGTCCAGTGGGGCGGCGGTCCGAAGACATCACGATGGGAGCGCGAACAAGATGAAACGTTGGCATACTGGGTGGATTGCGGGCCTTGCCATGGCGCTGGTCGGGAGTGTGTCGGCCGCGCACGCCGACAAGGTGAACGCGGTTGCCGCGGTCAATGGCTGGTATGCGAGCCTCCTGCCCGGTCAGGACGCCGATGCGATGGCGGCACGGGCCGGCGCGCTTCTGGCCGAGGACGCGGTCATCGATCTGCGCGATCTGGGCATCACGCAGACGCGCGACGAATATCTTGAAAGCCTCGATGTGTGGGCCGACGCGGTCGCCGGCGGCACCGTCGCGCACCGGATCGAGCCGGGCTATGACGCAACAAGCGTCGCGGCGACCGTCTGTTTCCGGTTCGCCGACAATGAAGTGCTGAACCGCGAAACCTTCACCCTGTCCGACGGATTGATCGTCAACGCCGTCTTCGTGCAACTGGGCGACGACTGCACCGATTTCTAGAACGGGCGCCTCCGGTCAACCCATCTTGTCGAGTTTGCGCTGCATCTCGGCGATCTGGTCGCGCATCGACTGCAGATCGTCCTGTTCGCCGGGGTCGCCGTCGGTTGGCGCGGCGGCCGGCGCGCCATTCTTCGGCTGGCCGTCGGCCATCGCCGCGAACGGATTGAACATCTTCATGGCTTCCTGGAAGATCGCCATGTTGCGCTGGGCCTGTTCGCCGAACATCTGTTGACCCGAGGCCATGACGTCCATCGGCGACTTTCCGATCATCGATGTCATCTGCTCACGGATGCGCTCCTGCTCCTGGGAGAAGGCGGCCATGGAGTGTTCGAGATAGCTCGGCACCACCATCTGCATCTGGTCGCCGTAAAAGGAGATGAGCTGGCGCAGCACCGAGACCGGCAGCATCGTCTGGCCGGATTTGGCCTCCTGCTCGAAGATGATCTGGGTCAGAACCGAGTGTGTGATGTCCTCGCCGGACTTGGCATCCTGGACGGTGAAGTCCTCATCCTCCTTGACCATGGTGGCCAGGTCGTCGAGCGTCACATAGGTGCTCGTGCCCGTATTGTAGAGCCGCCGGTTTGCATATTTCTTGATGATTGTCGCGCCATCGGTTTTGCCCATGGACATCTCCTTGATCGGCCTTCCGGGGTCTTGCCAGCGCCCTGACAACCTTGTCCGTTGGCGAAACAGTAAACCCTGATCTGGTCAAATTCAAAACGTTTCTCGCATCGCACCAAATCGCTGCGGAACCGGAGCTGACCCTATCCCTTTAACCAATAGGCAATGGCGCATATCTGTGGCACACGAAGGCCGAGCTACGCGTTTCGCCGCTTGTTTTTGAAGTTTTCGAGGAGACACATCATGGAGCCGATCGTCATCGCCAGCGCCGCCCGCACGCCCGTGGGGTCATTCAACGGGTCATTTGCCAATGTGCCGGCGCACGAGTTGGGCGCAACCGCCATCAAGGGCGCGCTCGAGCGGGCCGGCGTCGATCCGGCCGATGTCGATGAAGTGATCATGGGGCAGATCCTCGCCGCCGGCGAAGGCCAGAACCCGGCCCGGCAGGCGGCAATGGCCGCCGGTTGCCCAAAGGAAACCACCGCCTGGGGCATCAACCAGCTTTGCGGTTCGGGCCTGCGTGCGGTGGCGCTCGGCATGCAGCAGATCGCCACCGGCGACGCCGACATCATCGTCGCCGGCGGACAGGAATCCATGTCCATGGCACCCCATTGCGCGCATCTGCGCGGCGGCGTGAAGATGGGCGACTTCAAGATGCTCGACACGATGATGAAGGATGCGCTGACCGACGCGTTCTACGGCTACCCGATGGGCAATACGGCCGAAAACGTCGCCAAACAGTGGCAGCTCACCCGTGAGCAGCAGGACGAGTTCGCCGTCGCATCGCAGAACAAGGCCGAGGCAGCCCAGAAAGCCGGCAAGTTCAAGGACGAGATCGTCGCCCACACGATCAAGACCCTCAAGGGCGACTTGGTCGTCGAAGACGACGAATATATCAAGCACGGCGTGACGGTGGATTCGATCGCCAAGCTGCGCCCGGTCTTCGACAAGGAAGGCACGGTCACCGCGGCCAATGCCTCGGGCATCAATGATGGCGGCGCCGCAACGGTGCTGATGAGCGTGGCGGAAGCCGAAAAGCGCGGTGTTTCGCCGATGGCGCGGATCGTGTCCTGGGCGACGGCCGGCGTTGACCCGCAGATCATGGGCACCGGCCCGATCCCCGCATCGCGCAAGGCGCTCGAAAAGGCCGGCTGGAAGGTCGACGATCTCGATCTGGTCGAAGCGAACGAAGCGTTCGCCGCACAGGCTTGCGCGGTCAACAAGGACATGGGCTGGAACCCGGACATCGTCAACGTCAATGGCGGCGCGATCGCGATCGGTCACCCGGTCGGCGCGTCCGGCGCCCGCGTGCTCAACACGCTGCTCTTCGAGATGCAGCGCCGCGATGCCAAGAAGGGCCTGGCCACGCTGTGCATCGGCGGCGGCATGGGCGTTGCGCTCTGCGTCGAGCGGGACTGATCTGACACCAGGAACCGGCGGCAGGCGGTGGATGGCATGGAGGTTGCCATCCGCCCGCTTCGCCGCCACGCCATCACAATTCAAAGGGAGGAGACATCATGAGCAGAGTGGCGCTTGTCACCGGGGGAACGCGCGGCATCGGGGAGGCGATCTCCAAGGCGTTGAAGGACGCCGGCCATCAGGTCGCTGCGACCTATGCCGGCAATGATGAGAAGGCCAAGGCCTTCACCGATGCGACCGGCATAAAGACCTACAAATGGAACGTTGCCGACTATGACGAGTCCAAAACCGGCATCGAAAAGGTCGAGGCCGATCTCGGGCCGATCGATATCGTCGTCGCCAATGCCGGCATCACGCGCGATGCGCCCTTCCACAAAATGACGCCCGAGCAGTGGAAGGATGTGATCGACACCAACCTGACGGGCGTCTTCAACACCATCCACCCGGTCTGGCCGGGCATGCGCGAACGCAAGTTCGGCCGCGTCATCGTCATCTCGTCGGTCAACGGCCAAAAGGGCCAGTTCGCGCAGACCAACTATGCCGCCACCAAGGCGGGTGACATCGGCATCGTCCGCAGCCTCGCCCAGGAAGGCGCACGCAACAACATCACGGCCAATGCGGTCTGCCCGGGCTATATCGCCACCGAAATGGTCATGGCGGTGCCGGAGAAAGTGCGCGAATCGATCATTGCGCAGATCCCCGCCGGCCGGCTCGGCGAACCTGAGGAAATCGCACGCTGCGTGGCGTTCCTGGCGTCCGACGATGCCGGCTTCATCAACGGTTCGACGATCTCGGCCAACGGCGCGCAGTTCTTCGGCTGAACCGGTAAGACTTCAATCATTGGCGGAGCGGGTCATCCCGCTCCGCTTTTTTGTGCGCGACGCTGCACCGAACTCACGCGCCTTCGATCTCCTCGCGTATCAGTTCGAGTTCGAGCCATTCCTCTTCCATGGCTCCATGGCGCGACCGTGCGGCTTCGAGACGTTTCGCAGCGTCCGAAAAACCGGACGGATCGCGGGAGAAGAAGTCCGGATCGGCCATTTTCGCTTCGAGCGCTGCGATTTCAGTGGCGAGCGTTTCCATCTCGCCCGGCAGCGTCTCGAGCGCATGCTTTTGCTTGAAGGACAGTTTGCGCCGCGCCGGAGCGGGCTTTGTGTCCGACTGGGCCGGGCTTTCGCCGGTTCTTGCAGGTTTTGCCTTGGCCGGTGACGCGTCGGTCTTGGCGATCCGCGCACGCCGCTGGGCCATCATGTCCGAATAGCCGCCCGCATAGGCCAGCCAATGGCCCGGCTGCGCCGGATCGGGCGCGATGACGGCGCCGACGGTGCGGTCGAGAAAATCGCGGTCATGGCTGACCAGCAGCACCGTGCCATCGAACCCGGCGATCAGCTCCTGCAACAGGTCAAGCGTTTCCATGTCCAGATCGTTGGTTGGCTCGTCCAGCACCAGAAGGTTGGCCGGCCGGGCAAGAAGACGGGCCAGCACCAGCCGCGCCTTCTCGCCGCCCGACAGGTCCCGCACCGGCGTGCGCGCCTGCTCGGGCTTGAACAGGAAATCCTTCATGTAGGAGGCGACATGCTTCTGGCTGCCATTGACGACAAGCGACTGGCCGCGCCCGTCGGTGAGGAAATGTTCGAGCGTCTCGTCGGGATCGAGCGCGGCGCGGCGCTGGTCGAGGATAGCGATGTCGAGATTGGCGCCCAAGCGCACATGCCCCGCATCGGGCTCGGCGGCGCCGGTCAGCAGGTTGATCAGCGTCGTCTTGCCGGCGCCGTTCGGCCCGACCAGCCCGATCCGGTCGCCGCGATGGACGCGCAGGGAGAAATCGCGCACCAGCGCCTTTCCCCCGAGCGTCTTGGAGACGTTCTCGGCTTCGATCACCAGCTTGCCCGAGGCGCGGGCGTCGCTTGCCTCCAATTTGGCCGCCCCCGGCGCCTTTTCGTGATCGCGAAACCGCTGGCGCAGCGATGTCAGTTCCGACAGGCGGCGCTGGTTGCGCTTGCGCCGCGCCGTCACGCCATAGGTCAGCCAGTGCTCCTCGCGCACGATCTTGCGCTTGAGCTTGTGCAGATCGCGCTCCTCCTCTTCGAGGATCCGGTCGCGCCATTCCTCGAAACCGGCAAACCCTTTGGCGTTCTCGCGCACGGTGCCCCGATCGAGCCAGACGGTCTTGCGCGTCAGCGTGTCCAGGAAACGCCGGTCGTGCGAGATGATCACCATCGCCGACGAAGACCGGGCCAGTTCGCCCTCCAGCCATTCGATCGCCGGAAGGTCGAGATGGTTGGTCGGTTCGTCCAGCAGAAGGAGATCGGGCGCCGGCGCCAGCGTCCGGGCCAGTGCCGTGCGGCGCGCCTCCCCGCCCGAAAGCTTGGCCGGCGAACGTTCCGGATCGAGACCGAGTTCCGTTAGAAGCATGTCTGCACGGTGCGGATCATCGAGCGGTCCGAGGCCGGCGGTCGCATAGGCGTGAAGATCGGCGTAACCGTCCAGATCGGGTGCCTGAGGCAGATAGCGCACGGTCGTTCCGCGCTCGGCGGTGACCGTGCCGGCGCTCGGCTCGACCAGTCCCGCCGCGATCTTCAGAAGCGTCGACTTGCCCGATCCGTTGCGCCCGACCAGCGCGATCCGGTCGCCCTGATGGACGGAAAAGGACACGGCCTCCAGAAGCGGTTTGCCGCCGAAGGTCAGCATGATGTCTTCAAGACGCATCAGGGGTGCGGCGATGGCCATGGCGGGTCCGTTCGGGTGAGAAGCCGGATGTGCCGTCTTGGCCCCGGGAAATCAAGGGCGATGCGTCACGCGTCAGGCCGCCACAAAAAAGCCCGCCGGTGAGGCGGGCTTCTTCGAATGTCGCGTGCGCGCCCGATCAGGGGCAGCGGGCGATGTAGGTCGAGCCGTCCGGATTGCGGTAACGGCAATTGCCGTTGGCAAGCGTACCGACGAGCAGGCCGGCGCCCGCGCCAACCGCAGTCCCCGCGATGATCTGTCCGGTGTTGCCGCCCGCAACGGCTGCCGCGCCGCCGCCGATCAGCGCACCGGCTGCCGTCGTCTGTTCGGTGGTCGTGCAGCCGGCAGCAAGCATGCCTGCCGTCGCCACCGCCGCAATGGTCAATCCAAGTCTCATGGGCTCAGTCTCCTATTTTGCCTGCGCCGATCTAAACACCCCATCAGGGCTTGCATTGTGTTCGATATCACACATCAAACGATGCAACCAGCGCCGCGGTTCCGCTGCCCAAAATAATGCGCAGACCGTCCGCCGACACGTTGGAAAGTGTCAGCGAACTGCCCATTTCCACCTCCACGGCGTCGAGCGGCCAGTCGGCCCGTTCGATCGTCAGGCCGGAAAGCGGCGAAAACGGGATCACCGAAAACAGCGTTCCGGCAGGCCAGTCGGGTGAGGCAGGCTTGCCGGGCAGCAGCGGCATGGCCTCTTCCGTACCGCTCGTCAGCAGCACTTCGATGCCTTTTTCGTGCGCCAGGCGCAGCGCCAGCATGATGTGGAACAGCATGTGATCGCTGCGCGCACCGCCCATCGCGCCGCACAGGACCAGCGACCGGGCGCCAGCCTCGAGCGCGCGCGTCACGGCCAGTTCTCCATCCGATATCGCCTTGCGCGCGGGAAAATCCTGCCGAGGCACATGGCCGTTGCCATCGAGCAGTTCATCGGGCGTTGAATCGAAATCGCCGACCCAGATTTCCGGTTCAAGGCCGAGTGGAGACGCATGACGCATGCCGCCATCGGCGGCGATCACACGGGTTCCGGCGACCTGCGGCCGCAGCCGCTCCGTCGGCGTCAGATCGCCATCCATCAAAATTGTGAACCGCGCATCGCGGGCGGGGACGTCGGTCGTCATCATGGCGTCCGTCTAGCCCGGTTTGCGACGGCAGGCCAAGGGCTTGGCGCGTGTCGTGGGCCGATTTCGCCCGCCCGGCGCTTGAACCGGTCCGGCGGCGATGTTAGGTCGGTCTTGCTCTAACGGGGTGCCGGAAACGGCTGAGAGGCGTCATGCCAACCCGAAGAACCTGATCCGGTTAGCACCGGCGTAGGGATTAGACGCGATCCACGCGGTCGGACCCGCAGGCGCCTTTTCCCGTTCAACTCGAACCAAAGGAGGTGCCGCAATGCACACCCGACCGACCGTCCGTTTCCTTCTTCCCCTGCTCTCCGCCGGCCTTCTGGCCAGCGCCGTGCACACGGCCAGCGCGGCCGAAACGCTGACCGTCTACACCTATGACAGCTTCACCGCCGAATGGGGCCCCGGCCCGCAGGTCGAGACCGCGTTCGAGGCCGAATGCGGCTGTGACCTGCGCTTTGTCTCGGTCGCCGATGGCGTTGCGCTTCTCAACCGGCTGCGGCTGGAAGGCGGCAACACCGACGCCGACATCGTGCTTGGCCTCGACACCAATCTGGTCGCTGAAGCGCGCGACAGCGGCTTCTTCGCCCCGCACGGAATTTCGCTCGATGCGGTCTCCGTGCCGGGCGGCTGGGATGACGACGTCTTCGTGCCGTTCGACTACGGCCATTTCGCCATCGTCTACGACACCGAGACGATCGAAAACCCGCCCGCATCGATGGCCGAGTTCCTCGAAAACGAAGACGGGCACAAGATCGCCATCCAGGACCCGCGCACCTCGACACCCGGCCTCGGCCTGATGTTGTGGCTGAAAAAGCTCCATGGCGACGAGGCGCCCGATGCCTATGCCAAGCTCGCCGACCGTGTTCTCACCGTGACGCCGGGATGGTCGGAGGCCTATGGCCTGTTCACCAATGGCGAGGTCTCGATGGTCTTGTCCTACACCACCTCGCCGGCCTATCACATGATCGTCGAGGAAACCGGCCGCTATCAGGCAATGGCGTTTGAGGAAGGCCACTATCTGCAGATCGAGGTGGCGGCGCAGACGACCACCGGCGCCGAAAACCCGCTGGCGGCGCAGTTTTTGAGCTTCATGACCGGACCCGGCTTTCAGGATGTCATCCCGGAAACCAACTGGATGATGCCCGCCGGCGAGACGTCAAAGCCTCTCAATCCGGCTTTCGACGCACTGGTCGAGCCGGAGAACTCGCTGCTGTTCGATCCGCAGACCGTTGCCGACAACCGCGCTGCCTGGACCGCCGAATGGCTCGACGTGATGAGCCGCTGACGGTTACGGGCCCGTGACCGGCACCAAAGCCCGCCTTGGACCGCTTGCCGGCGCGGCCCTGGCGGGCGGTTTGCTGGCCATCCTGTGCGTGGTCGCGGTGGGCGCGCTTGTGATGCAGGCGGGCGGTGCCGAAGGCGCCGGTGCGGTTCTGGCCGACCCGGTTGTCTGGCGCACGGTGCGTTTCACCCTGTGGCAGGCGTTCTGGTCGACCGTTCTCTCGGTGGGCCTTGCGCTGCCGGTGGCGATTGCGGTCACCCGCATGGCCGACGGGCCGGTCCGGCGCGCCGTCCTGGCCCTCTTCGCCCTGCCGCTCGCCTTGCCGCAGATCGTCGCCGTGCTCGGTGTCGTCGCGCTTTACGGCCAGCGCGGCTTCGTCACCGGGCTGGCGGAAAGGGCGGGCTTCGACCCACCCTCGATCTACGGTCTGACCGGCATCCTGATCGCCCATACCTTCTTCAACCTGCCTCTGGCCGCGCGCATCATGCATGGCGCGCTCGCCGTGATGCCGGCCGAACATGAACGGCTTTCCGCGCAGCTCGGCATAGGCCCGCTGGCGCGCTTCCGGCTGGTCGAATGGCCGGCGATGCGCCCGGTCGCGGCCGGCGCGGCGGCGCTCGTCTTCATGCTGTGCGTAACCAGTTTCGCCGTCGTGCTGATCCTCGGCGGCGGCCCGCGCGCGACGACGCTCGAAGTTGCGCTCTATCAGGCGCTGACGTTTGATTTCGACATTGTCCGCGCCGTGGTGCTGACGCTGTTGCAGCTTGCCGTCACCATCGGCGCCGTTGCCTTGTTCGCCTTCGCCGGCGGATCGGTGGAAGCCGGCATGACCATTGCGGCCGGATCGTCGCGGCGTTTTGCGGGCGGCCGGTCCTCCGGTGCATTGCTCGGCGGTGGACTGACGCTGGTGGCCGTCCTTTACGTCGGCGCGCCATTCGCGGCGATCCTTGCGGGCGGCATGGCCAGTGACCTGACGGGCCTGATCGCGCAGCCACGGATCCAACGCGCCATGCTGACCTCGCTGGGTCTTGGCCTTTGCGCGGCCGTGCTGGCCGTCGGGCTTGCCTATGCGCTGTCGCGCGGCGCGGTGGCGCTGGCTGCAAGGCGTCGCTTTTCTGGCGGAGCCAACATCACCGAAACGATGCTGACCAGCGCGCCGTCGCTGATCCTCGTCGTGCCGCCGATCGTCATCGCCGCGGGCTGGTTCATCGCCCTGCGCACGGTCACCAATGTCTATGACGCAGCGCCCTATCTGGTCATCACCATCAATGCGGCGATGGCGATGCCGTTCGCCGCGCGGCTGATCCATCCGGCCATGCTCGCCGCCGAGGAGCGCAACGGGCGCCTCAGCGCCCATCTCGGCCTTGCCGGCACGGCGCGATGGCGGCTCGTCACCTGGCCGGTGCTGCGCGCGCCGCTGGTCGCTGCGCTCGCCTTCGCACTCGCTCTGTCGCTGGGCGACCTCGGCGTGATCGCCCTGTTCGGCTCGGAGCAGGTGCAGACCATGCCCTATCTGATCATGCAGCGCATGGGCGCCTATCGCACGCAGGATGCCGCCGGGCTGGCGCTGATCCTGATGATCATGACAATGGCGCTGATGCTGGCCGCCGAGCACTTCGCGCGCCGGTCGCAAACGACAGAACCTGAAGGGAACAGCGAATGAAGGGGCTGCCGGTCACATGTGACGGTCTGAAATTCCGCTACGGGGCCGATGCGCCGCCGATGCGGTTCGACTGCACGTTCGCGCCCCGCACGATCACCGCCGTGATGGGGCCGAGCGGATCGGGCAAGTCGACGCTCTTGTCGCTGATTGCCGGGTTCGAGCGCGCCGCGTCGGGCCGCATCCTGATCGGCGACGAGAACATCACCGCCCACGCGCCCGGCCAACGTCCCGTGTCCTGCGTCTTTCAGGACAACAACCTTTTCGCCCATCTCGATGTCGCAACCAATGTCGCGCTCGGCATCTCGCCCGACAGGAAGCGCAGCACCGAGGAGCGGTCGCGTGTCGCCGCCGCGCTCGAAGCGGTCAATCTCGCCGGCTATGACGCGCGCATGCCCGGCTCCATGTCCGGGGGCGAACGCCAGCGCGTCGCCATCGCCCGCGCGCTGGTGCGCGAACGCCCCGTGCTGCTGCTCGACGAGGCGTTCGGTTCGCTCGGGCCGGCCCTGCGCGACACCATGCTCGATCTGGTCGCCGATCTTCAGCGCCGGACAGCGATGACGGTCATCATGGTCAGCCACGATCCGGCGGACGCGCGGCGCATCGCGACCGATCTGGTCTTCCTCAAGGACGGCACCGTCGCGGCGCAGGGTCCGGTCGGCGAATTGCTCGACGGCCATGCAAATGCCGAGGTCAATGCCTATCTGGGATCGCAAAGGGTTCCATCTTGACGCTGTTTCGCCCAATTGTGCCGTCAGGGAGCCGTCGACGCGGCCTTTTTACCGGGCCTTAACCATGAAGCGGGCTGTCTGGCCCCGACCCAATTGCGGCGAGCGGGAATGCCGCGCAAGAGGCAGCGCGCAATGCGTAGTGTGATGCGGAACTGGTACGGCAAGTCCGGGCGGCGGACGCGGATGGCGCTCGCCGTCGCGTCCCTGTTCGGGCTCGCCGGCTGCACATCGCTGAGCAATATGGGGCTGGACGAGGATCTGGCACCATCCGCGCGTCCGGTCATCGCCGACAATGTGCGTTCCGGACGGCTTGCGCGGATCGGCGCGGCGCAGCATCCGCGCATCCTTGCTTCCTATGGCGGCGAATATTCAGACATGCGGCTCGAACGCATGGTCGCCGGCATTGTCGGCCGGCTGGTCACGGTCTCGGACAATCCCAGTCAGGTCTACCAGATCTCGATCCTCGATTCGCCGGTGATCAACGCCTTCGCCCTGCCAGGCGGCTATCTCTATGTCTCGCGCGGCCTGCTCGCCGTCGCCAACGATTCGGCGGAGCTTGCGGCGGTCATCGCCCATGAAATGGCCCATGTGACCGCCAATCACGGCGTGTTGCGCCAGCAGCGCGAGGCCGAAGCCGTCCTGGCGAGCCGCGTCGTCTCCGAGGTCCTGTCCGACAAGGCCGCCGGCCAGCGCGCACTGGCGCGCGGCAAGGTGGCGCTCGCCCAGTTCTCGCGCAACCAGGAACTGGAGGCAGACGGCATCGGCATCGCGGCGATGGGCGAAGCGGGCTTCGACCCCTATGCGGCGGCCGACTTCCAGACCGCGATGAGCACGTTCAATGCCTTCAACAGCGGCACGGACGCGCAGGTCAACAGCCTCGATTTCCTGTCGACCCACCCCTCGACGCCGCAGCGCGTGGCGCTTGCGCTCGGCCATGCGCGCAAATTCGGCGCACGCGGTGTCGGCGACCGCAATCAGCAGGCCTATCTGGCGGGCATTGACGGCATGTTGTTCGGCGACAGTCCGGCCGAGGGCTATGTGCGCGGCCGCACCTACGCCCATGCGGATCTGGGCATCGCGTTCGAGTTTCCGGCGGGCTTCGACATCGAAAACCGGCCCGAGGCCGTGCTCGCCGCCCGCGCCAGCGATGGCGCCGGCATCCGCTTTGACGGCGTCGACGTGCCGCGGCGCCAGTCTCTGACGGACTATCTGGCCAGCGGCTGGGTCGAGGGTCTTGATCCGTCGACCGTGCGCGCCGTGTCGATCAACGGTCTGGACGGCGCAACGGCGCGCGCGCGCGTCGGACGATGGGATTTCGACGTCACGGTCGTGCGCGGCGGCGGGCAAGTCTATCGCATCCTCGTTGCCGTGCCGGTTGGGTCTGGTGCGCTCGATGCGCTGGCGCAGAACAGCCGGACGGGCTTCCGGATGCTGTCGGCCGCCGAAAAGGCCAACCTCAAACCGCTGCGCATCCGCATCGTCCGGGCCGGAAATGGCGACACGGTGGAAAGCCTGTCGCAGACCATGCTGGGCACGACCGACAAGCCGGGCTTCTTCCGCGTTCTGAACGGTCTCGAGCCAGGCGCGGCGATCGTCGCGGGCCAGTACTACAAGACCGTCACCCACTGACCGTACTGGCTGCGGCCAGGAGCCTCAGCGCAGTTCCAGAAGCCGCTCCAGATACTCGCGCTCAAGCTGCGGCGACAGGGCGTTGCCGAGCCGCTCGCGGATCGCTTCGAGAATCTCGCGGGCGCGGCGCACATCGATCTCGTCGGGAATGTCGACCGACTCGCCGAAATCGGGACCGGACGAGCGCTGCGGCCGGCCGAGCGGGTCGCGGTCCTCGCCATTGCGGTTGCCGCCCGGTTCCATCGAGCCGGCCTGGCCGTTCTGCGCCTGCTGTTGCATCTGCTGCATCATGTCGCCGGCGCCGCGGCGCAGCGCGTCGAGCGCATTGCCCTGTTCGGCCAGCGCCTGTTCGCCCTCGTTTCCGCCCAGCGCCTCGCCCGCTTCGCCCATGGCGCGCCCGGCCTCACCGAAATCATCGCCCGGATTGATGCCCATGCCGCGCAAACCGTCCAGAAACTGGTCGAGCCGGTCCTGCAGGGCCTGCTGGCCGGGTGCCAGACCTTGTAGGCCCTGCCCCTGCTGGCCGGGTTGCCCCTGTTGGCCACCCTGTCCGTTCTGACCCATCTGGCCCTGTCCCGGCTGTTGGCCTTGCTGGCCCTCACCCGGTTGCTGCTGCTGTTGACCCATCTGGCCTTCGCCGGGCTGTTGCTGGCCCTGGCGGTTCTGGCGGAAGGTCTCGTCCATCAATTGCTGCTGTTCGCGCAATATTTCGCCAAGCTCGTTCATCTGCTGCTGCGCCTGGCTTTCGCCGTCACCCTGCTGGTTCGGGCGCGCCATCTGCAGATTGTTCATCATGTTCTCAAGCTGCCGCAGCATGTCCATCGCCTGCTCGCGGGCGCCAGACCGGGCCATTTCTTCGATCTGGTCCATCATCTCGTCGAGCGTTTGCCGGTCGAGCTCCTGGCCGTTGGCTTCGGGCATTTGCTGGGCAAGGTCAGGATCGTTCATGGCCCGTTCGGCGAATTCGCGCATGAATTCGTTCATCGCATCGCGCAACTCGTCCATCAGCCGGGCGATTTCTTCTTCCGACGCGCCGTTTTCCAGCGCATCCTGCAACGCCTGCTGGGCCTGCCGCAGCCGGCGTTCGGCATCGGTCAGCCCGCCATCCTCGATCTGGCGGGCCACTTCCCACAAATAGTCGACCACAGCGCGCAACTGGTCGTCATTGCGCGCATCGGCAAGCCGCGTCCGTGCCGTCGTCATGCCCAGAAAGTGCGAGGCATTGTTGATGGTTTCTTCCGGATAGAGCATCAGCACGTCGAGCAGGTCGACGATCTCGTCCTGCCGGTTGGCGTCGAGCGCCAGATTGCGGCGCTGCTCGATCAGCGCGCGCGCCAGCGCGTTGGAAAAGGGGCGGCCGGGCAGCACCAGCGTCCGCGCCGCGCTTTGGCCCGTCTGGCCAAGATCGTCCTCGGCCTGCAGCGTCAGCCGCACCCGTGCGCCGGCCCAGGGATGTTCGGTCAGATCGCGCATGGTCTGCGCGGCGCCATCCTCGGCATTGCGGCGCGGCAGGGTGAGCGGCAACTCCGGCGCGTCATAAAGCGGCCGTGCGCCCTCGGCATCCGGGTCGGCCAGTTCGATCAGCACGCGCGCGGCGGACACGCGATAATCGTCGGTTGCCACATAGCGCAGCGTCATTGTGCCGTTGGCGGCCCGCTCGAACGGCTCTTCCGGCGCAAAACCGATCTCGGGCGCATGATCCTCGGTCATCTTGATGGACCAAGCGCCGAGCGTTTCCTCGCCGTCGGCAATCTCGAGGGCACCGTCGGCATCGACGGTCGCCGCAAAGGCGCGTGCCTCGCCCTGCGCCCCGGCTTCAGCGGCGATCGGCGCGTCGGGGCCCGGAAAACTGACGGTCTCGCCGCCCGTTCCGCCGGCGATCCGGACGGTGATCCCACTGCCTTCCGGCACCGTGAAGGCCGTTTTGTCGGCATTGAGTTCGGAGGTGAGAAAGATCGGCGCAATGCTGGTATAGGCCGGCGGTGTGATCCACACATCGACGCGCGCCGGCACGACGATCTCGGCCGCATGGGAGCGCGCCACATCTGTCAGCCGGCCGCCATCGGGCGCAAACGAATAGGCAAACGCCGTCACGAGCAGCAGCGGAACCAGCGCCCGCAGCGCCCAGGGATCACGCGCCGGCAGGGTCGTGCGCGCACGTACAGGATCAACCCGGCCGAGACCCTTGGCAATATTGTCCTGATGCGCCTTCCACAGCGCCCGGGCGAAGGGATCGTCGTCGCGCGCCAGCCGGTCGTCCTGCGTCGTGATCGGCCGGTGCAGAAGGCGGTTTTCGCGCTCCAGCCGATGATCGACATCGCGCTCGACGGGCAGGGCAAGGTGGCGCAGCGGCCAGAGCGCGGCAATCGCGGCAACGGCGAGCAAGACACCGGTGCCGATCCGCACGCCATCGGGCACCGCCCGGAAAAAGCCGAACCATGACAGGATCGCATAAAGGCAGACAATGATGGCGAGCGGCAGGATCAGCGGCGCCAGCCGTTCGGCGGCGATCACCGCGCGGCTGAACCAGCGGGCAAAGCCAAGCCCCGCGCCGGCATTGACGCGTGGGATGTCGCGGCTCCTGGATTCGCCGGGCGGCGCGGGCGAATGCTCGGACATGGCGCTGTGCCCTCTTCTCACCGGCGAAAAGATAGCAGCTTATGTGGCGTTGGCGAGGCGAAAGCGGCTCACGCTTTTGTCAGCGCACAACTGCCTGGGGGCGGATGCCGGAAGTCAGAGCCAATCCGGCACGCTGTCGAGGCCGATCAGATCGTCAAATGTCGGCCGCGGCCGCGCCACATGCCATTGATCGCCATGGACGATCACCTCGGGCACCAGAAGCCGCGAATTGTAGGTGCCCGACTGCACCGCGCCATAGGCGCCGGCCGAACCGACGGCGACGAGATCGCCGGGCGCCGGGCGTGCCATGTCACGCTCATGGGCGAGATAATCGCCCGATTCGCAGACCGGGCCGACCAGATCGGCGACCACGCGCGGCGCGTCCGGCGCCGGTTCGACCACCGGAAAGACATCGTGCCACGCATCATAGAGCGTCGGGCGGATCAGATCGTTCATCGCCGCATCGACGACGACGAAGTTCTTGGATTCGAGCGCCTTCAGATAGATAACCGAAGTGACGAGGATACCCGCATTGCCGGCGATCAGCCGGCCCGGCTCGAAGATCGTCTTCACGCCGAGCGGGCGGACATGCTTCTTGACGATATCGGCATAGTCATCCGGCAGCGGCGGCGGATCATTGTCCATGCGATAGGGGATGCCGAGGCCGCCGCCCAGATCGACATGCTCGATCGCGTGCCCGTCGGCTCGCAACTGGCCGACCAGATCGGTCAGAAGCGCGAATGCATCGTCAAACGGCTGCAGCGCGGTGATCTGGCTGCCGATATGCATGTCGATGCCGATGACCGAAAGGCCCGGCAGTTCGGCGGCACGCCGATAGACGTCGCGCGCCCGCGTCCATGAAATGCCGAACTTGTCTTCCTTCTTGCCGGTCGAGATCTTGGCATGCGTCTTCGCGTCGACATCGGGGTTTATGCGCAGCGACACGGGCGCGGTTTTGCCGGCGGCGACGGCGCGCGCCGACAAAAGTTCGAGTTCTGGTTCGGACTCCACATTGAAGCAGTGAATGCCCGCCGACAGCGCGAAATCCATCTCGTCGGCGGTCTTGCCGACGCCCGAAAACATGATCTTGTCGGGCGCAATGCCGGCGGCCAGCGCGCGGCGCAGCTCGCCCTCTGAGACCACATCGGCGCCCGAACCGAGCTTGGCCAACGTCGCCAGCACTGCCTGGTTCGAATTGGCCTTCATCGCGTAGCAGACCAGCGCGTCAATGTCGGAAAACGCGCCGGCAAAGACCTGATAGTGCCGCGTGAGCGTCGCCGTCGAATAACAGTAGAACGGCGTGCCGACCCGCTCGGCGATCAGCGGCAGCGGCACGTCCTCGGCGTGCAGAACGCCGTCGCGATAGTCGAAATGGTTCACGATGCGCCGTCCACGCTACTGGATCAGCCCGTCGAGGATGAACGGACGATCGGCGCCTTCTGGCTGGGTCTGTTCCGGCGTGCCGTCCGGCGCGGTGCGTGCGGGCGGTGGCTCGAGCGGCCCGGCCCGTCCGCAGGCGGCGAGCGCGAGCAAGAGCGCGGCAAGGGCCGTGCGGGTCAGGACTGTGCGGGCGGTCATGGCGTCGGTCTCTTTGTCAGGCGAACGGCGTCTGTGTGCGGCAAATGGCGGAGCGTTGCAAGGGGTGCGCTAACCTCCCGCTTCAGGGAAGTAGGGCGTCGTCATTCCGGGGCTTGACTCCGGAATCCATGGCGCAGCGCCAAATCATGGATCCCGGAATCAAGTTCCGGGATGACGACCGGTTCAACTCACCCCATCTTTGCCAGCCGCTTGCGCCAATAGCGCACCTGCCGCTTGACCTCGCGCGGCGCCGTGCCGCCAAAGCTGGTCCGGCTGGCCACCGATTTTGCAACCGACAGCACCGAAAACACATCGTCGGTGATGCCCTCATGGATCGAGCGCAGATCATCGATCGTCAGCTTTTCAAGTCCGACACCGCGCTCGGAGGCCAGCGCCACCGCCCGACCCGTCACGTGATGGGCCTCGCGGAACGGCAGGCCCAGTTCGCGCACCAGCCAGTCGGCCAGATCGGTTGCGATCGAATAGCCCGACCCCGCCGCCTTCTTCATCGCCGCCTTGTTGACCGTCAGATCGGCCACCATGCCGGTCATGGCGGCCAGTCCCAGTTCGAGCGATCTGGCCGCATCGAACACCTGTTCCTTGTCTTCCTGCATGTCCTTGGAATAGGCGAGGGGCAGGCCCTTCATCACCGTCGAAAGCGCAATCAGCGCGCCGTTGATCCGCCCGGTCTTGGCGCGCACCAGTTCGGCGGCATCTGGGTTTTTCTTCTGCGGCATGATCGACGAGCCCGTCGAAAACGCGTCCGACAGGGTGACGAAGCCGAATTGCGGCGTCGACCAGATGACGATTTCCTCGGCCAGCCGCGACAGGTGGGTTGCGCAGATCGAGGCCATCGACAGGAAATCGAGCGCAAAATCCCGGTCCGAGACCGTGTCGATCGAATTGCGCGTCGGTTCGCGGAAGCCGAGCGCGTCCGCCGTCATGTGCCGGTTGATCGGAAAACCGGTGCCCGCCAGCGCCGCCGCGCCGAGCGGGCATTCGTCCAGCCGTTCGATCGCATCGCGCACCCGCGACAGGTCGCGGCCGAACATTTCCGTGTAAGCCATCAGATGATGGCCGAAGGTGACCGGCTGCGCCGTTTGCAGATGCGTGAAGCCCGGCATCACCGTGCCCGCATGCTCTTCGGCCCGATCGGTGAACGTGCCGATCAGCGCCTTAAGCGCTGCTTCGGTCTTCAATAGCTCGCCCTTGACCCAAAGCCTGAAATCGAGCGCCACCTGATCGTTGCGCGAGCGCGCCGTGTGCAGACGCCCGCCCGCCGGGCCGATCATGTCGGTCAGCCGGGCCTCGATGTTCAGGTGAATGTCCTCCAGCGCGCGCGAAAAAGTGAACGTGCCGGCCTCGATTTCCCCGCGGATCGCGGTCAAACCGTCGATGATCGCGTCACGGTCGCCACTGGAAATGATACCGGTGGCTTCCAACATGGTGGCGTGTGCGATGGACCCGTCAATGTCCTGGGTGTAGAGCGCGCGATCAAAGTCGATCGATGTGTTGATCTCTTCCATGATGGCGGCCGGGCCGGACGCGAAGCGACCGCCCCACATCAGGTTGGACGCCTCTTTGGCGTCGTTTGCAGGTTTGGATGAGCTGGACATGGACAATCCGTCCCCGGACAAGAATGAAAATCGGCCGGCCCGCCGCTGGCCGCTGACGATCGGCGTCTTCGTCGCGCTGGGCCTTGTGGCGGGCGCCGCCATCGGCGCTGCGCGGATATACGGGAGCGGCGGCGCCTCTGTCCATGCCGGTCAAACGTCCGATGCGCAATGCACGGCGACGGCCACCTATCAGACCGCCATCGAGCCGCTGCTCACCGGCGACATGGCGGCCATGGCGATCCGCAATGAACCCGAAAACCTGTCGACGCTGGCCTTCAACGACGATGAAGGCACCGTGATCACGCTGGCCGACACCGGCGCACGGCTGCGCCTGATCAATCTGTGGGCGACATGGTGCGCCCCGTGCCGCGAGGAAATGCCCTGGCTCGAAACCTTGCAGCGCGAACGCGGCGGCGACGGTTTCGAGGTGGTGGCGATCTCGGTCGACGGTGGATCGGACGACAAGCCCCGCGCCTTTCTCGACGAGATCGGCGTCGAGGGGCTCGCCTTCTATCACGACCCGACGATCGGCGTCTTCAACGCGCTCAAGCGCGACGGGCTGGCGTTCGGGCTTCCGGTCACGCTTCTCGTGGATGAGGCCGGATGCGTGATCGCCAACATGAACGGCCCCGCCCATTGGTCGAGCCCCGACGCGTTTGCGCTGATCGACGGCGCGCTGGCCGCCCGGCGCGGCAGTTGAACACCAGGCTCCGCCACGCGCGACACGCGCATTTCGTTAACGCCATGACCCGGATCAAGCCTGTGGATGGCGCCATGAATCGCTATGGTTGTATCCGGCGCGGTCGCCGACCCACCATATCTGGTGAGAACAAAGCGCTAACCCGTCCGTATCGGTGATTCGTCGCCGGTTCGTTCCCGCCCGGTTCCGAAAGTTAACGAAATCGGCGCAATCCGGCGCACTTATGGTTAACGATCCGTAAATTTCATCGTTCAAATTCAATCGTTTATCGGAGACGCCCACCATCTCCGGCAGCGCCGGCACCAAAGGTTAACGCGGCCGTGTGTGACAGCATCGTCTCGCTTTCCACCGAGTCTAGCCATGGTGGTTCGGCCCGCGCCAATCACCACATATGGTGCGGAACAAAAGTACAACCCATGCGAGTCAGCGATTCGTCAGCGATTCGTTCCAGACTCGTTCCGGTTGTTAACGGCTGTGGACGAAAAACCGCCGCATCGGCCTGAAATGCCGCTACATGCGCTGCTTTTGCTCCCCTGCCATGGTATCGCCGCCGCGATCGCCCTATCTGCGCGGCACACGGACTTCGATCATTCATGCTCTCCCACACGCGCTCGCCATCCCCATCGTCCGGAAACCGGGCGCGACACGCCGTCTCGGGCCACGCCGTCACCGCCGTTCTGGGGCCGACCAACACCGGCAAGACCCATCTGGCGATCGAGCGCATGGTCGCCCATTCCTCCGGCGTGATCGGCCTGCCGCTGCGGCTGCTGGCGCGCGAGGTCTATGGAAGGGTGGCCGAGAAGGTCGGCGCGGCCAGCGTTGCGCTGGTCACCGGCGAAGAGAAGATCGTGCCTGAGAAAGCCCGGTTCACGGTCTGCACCGTCGAGGCCATGCCGCGCGACACCGATGCGGCCTTCGTTGCGATCGACGAGGTGCAGCTTGCCGGCGATCTCGAACGCGGCCACATCTTCACCGACCGGCTGATGAATGTGCGTGGGCGCGAGGAAACGCTACTTCTGGGCGCGGCGACGATCGCGCCGCTCCTGCGTGACCTGCTGCCCGGCATCACAATCACGGCGCGGCCGCGCATGTCGCACCTGTCCTATTCGGGACCTGCCAAACTCACCAGGTTGCCGCGCCGGTCGGCCATCGTCGCCTTTTCCGCCGACGAGGTCTATGCGGTGGCCGAACTGATCCGCCGCCAGCGCGGCGGTGCGGCGGTGGTGATGGGCGCGCTCAGCCCGCGCACCCGAAACGCGCAGGTCGAACTGTTCCAGGCCGGCGACGTCGACTATCTGGTTGCGACCGATGCCATCGGCATGGGGCTTAATCTCGATGTCGATCATGTCGCCTTTGCCCAGTTGCGCAAATTCGACGGCCGCACCTATCGCGACCTGACCCCGCCGGAGATGGCGCAGATCGCCGGCCGCGCCGGCCGCCATATTCGCGACGGCACCTTCGGCGTGTCGTCCCGCGTGCCCCCACTGGACGACGAACTTGTCCAGCGCATCGAGGGGCACGACTTCCAGCCGCTGCAAGTCCTGCAATGGCGCAACCGTCGGCTGGACTTTTCATCGATAGCCGGTCTTAAGGCCTCGCTCGACATCGTCCCGACCATACCCGGCCTGACGCGGGCGCTGCCAGCGGTCGACCAGCGGGCGCTCGAATTCCTGTCGCGCGACGACACGGTGATGGACCTGTGCGCCGACAAGCGCGCCGTCGAAAAGCTCTGGGATGTCTGCGCCCTGCCGGACTATCGCAAGATCGCGCCGGCCCAGCATGCCGACATCATCTCGTCGATCTTCCTCGATCTGGTGCGCGCCGGCCATGTCGATGAGGATTTCATGGCCGAGCAGGTGCGCCGTGCCGACCGGACCGATGGCGAGATCGACACGCTGTCCCATCGCATCGCGCAGATCCGGACCTGGACCTATGTATCGCACCAGCCCGGCTGGCTCGCCGATCCCGGCCACTGGAAAGAACGCACCCGCCAGATCGAGGACAAACTCTCCGACGCCTTGCACGAGCGCTTGACGAAACGCTTCGTTGACCGCAGGACATCGGTGCTCATGAAGCGGCTCAAAGAGAACATGACCATGCAAGCGGAAATCAGCCCCTCGGGAGACGTGTCCGTCGAGGGCCATCACATCGGCAAGCTGGACGGTTTCCGCTTCACCGCCGACCAGAGTGCGCAGGGTGAAGACGCCAAGGCGGTCAAGGGTGCGGCCCAGAAGGCGCTCGCCAGCGAGTTCGACGCCCGCGCCGATCGGTTCGCGGCGAGCCCGAACGGCGACTTGGCGATCGGCACCGACGGCCTGTTGCGGTGGCTCGGCAACCCTGTGGCGTCACTGACCGCGGGCGAGGACTGGCTTTCCCCGCGCCTGATCCTTCTGGCGGACGAACAATTGAGCGGCCCGGCGCTGGACAAGGTCCGCGCTCGCGCCGAGCGGTTTGTCGCCTTCCACATCGAAACCCATCTCAAGCCGCTGACGGACCTGAAAAAAGCGGACGAATTGTCGGGCATCGCACGCGGCATTGCGTTTCGCCTGATCGAGAATTTCGGCATCGTCCAGCGCCGCGACATCGCCGCCGACATCAAGGCGCTCGACCAGGACGGCCGCGCCGCGCTGCGCCGCTATGGCGTACGGTTCGGCTTCTACCACATCTTCGTGCCGGCGCTGATCAAGCCGGCCCCGGCGGGCCTTCTGACGCTGTTGTGGGCCCTGACCACGGACAGCCGCGACAAGCCCGGCTATGGCGAAGTGGTGACACTTCTGGCGAGCGGCCGCACCTCGCTCGTCACCGATCAGGGCTATGACCGCGATTTCTTCAAGCTCGCCGGCTACCGGCATCTGGGACCGCGCGCCGTGCGCGTCGACATTCTCGAACGGCTCGCCGATCTGATCCGTCCCTGCATCTTCTTCAAGCCCGGCGGCGACACGCTGCCGGAGGGCGCTTATGGCAATGGTCGCTTCGTCGTCACGCCGGCTATGCTGTCGATCCTCGGCGCGACGATGGACGACATGACCGAAGTCCTCAAGGCGCTGGGTTATCGCCATGAAAGCGTCGATGCCGTAGAGGCCGAGCAGGCACTGGCCGAATTGCGGGCAAAACATGCGCCGGCGCCGGCCGAACCGGCATCCGATGCCACGCCCGGGCCGGCAACCGAACAGGGCACGCCTGCCGCTGAACCTACCGCGACAACTGGAGAGGCGACGGCGGAAGCGGCAACCGACACGCAAGCCGAACCCGACACGACTACTCTCACCACGGGCGAGGTCGAACAGCCGGCACCCGTCGCGGAAGCACCAGCTGAGGCGGTGCCTGGCGCGCAAGACGATATGACCGAAGAGTCCACGGCAGAAGCCAAGGCCGATGAGCCAACCGCTGAAGGCGAGCCGGAACCCGCGAAAACCGCCGCGGATTCCGATGCCGCAACCGACGCCGAACCGCCCGCGCCGGTTCTTGTCTGGCGTCAGGGCCGTCCGGAACGGTCGGCGGGCGCTCGCCAAGGCCGCCGCGATCAGGACCGCAAGGCAACCGAGGGTCATGGCAATGGCCCCAAAGGCAAACGCGCCGATGGCGGACAGGGACGCCCCAAGGGTAAGCGCCCGCCGCGCAACAACGGCCAAAAGGGTGGCGGACCGCGCGTGACCACCGCCAGGCCGCCGCGCCCGCGCGAAAAGGTGGCCGATCCGGATTCGCCGTTCGCCAAACTGCAGGCGCTCAAGGACCAGCTCGACAAATGAGCGAAGGCCCGCCGGCCGAGGTCAGCCTGCCCGCTGCCGGCCCCGATCGGCAGCGCATCGACAAATGGCTGTTCTTCGCCCGCGTGGTCAAATCGCGGTCGCTTGCCGCCAAACTCGTCGGCGCCGGCGGCATCCGCGTCAATGCCGCCAAGATCGCGCAACCAAGCCGTGCGGTGACCGTGGGCGACGTCCTGACGATCGCCACCGATCGCCGTGTGCTCGTCCTGAAAGTCCTCGATTGCGGGACGCGGCGCGGGCCGGCGCCCGAAGCGCGGCTGCTCTATGAGGATATGAGCCCGCCGCCGCCCGAAAAGCCGCTGTCTCCGCTGGACGGCGCCGTGCCGCTGCGCGAGCGCGGCAGCGGACGACCGACCAAGAAGGAACGGCGCGCCATCGACAGGCTTGATCGCGACGGGGAACCATGGTGAAAGCCGGTGCCTGCGGCATGTCGTCGCCATCATCCAAAAGTCGGGCCGCAAGTCGCCGGGCCGGCCGCGCCGCAGCCTTGTGCGCGATAACAAAACCTTTTACGTCAGCTTTCGCGGCGCGCAATTCTGGAGTGACACCGTGACCTACATCGTGACCGACAATTGCATCCGGTGCAAATACACCGATTGCGTGGAAGTGTGTCCGGTCGATTGCTTCTATGAAGGCGAGAACATGCTCGTCATCCATCCCGACGAATGCATCGATTGCGGGGTGTGCGAACCGGAATGTCCGGCCGACGCGATCAAGCCGGACACCGAGCCGGGGCTCGACAAGTGGTTGAAAATCAACACCGAATATGCCGATAAGTGGCCCAACATCACAATCAAGCGTGATCCGATGCCCGAAGCCGACGCCTATGATGGCAAGCCCGGCAAGTTCGAGGAATTCTTCTCCGCCGAACCGGGCGAGGGCGACTGACCGGCCAGCAGTTCCCGGCAGCCAGCGCCCAGCGGTCGAGCATCTGCTGCAGCGCAGCATCGCGTTAACCACATGGTTGACGATTTCTTACCGCGGCGCTTGGCAGGCGGTCATAGCGTTGAAAAAACCGCAGATTCATGCTATATGACTGGGTAATGTCGCTTTTAGCCACGATGCTCTGCGCCTTGTCGCGCATTTCCAAGAGGTCCTAAAGCCGGGTCAGATCGGTCGTCGCGTGGGTTCCCCCCCGCAACCGATGGGTTCCCGGCTTTGTCGTGCGCCTGCGCCATTGCCAACCGGCTCGCGCCGCAAACCAAAGCCCGGCAAGTGTCTCGTCCGGCAGGGAGTATGAAAAACATGGCATCTTCGCCCAAGAAAGCCTCGCAACGCCAGGGATTCCGGACCAACGAGTTCATCGTTTATCCCGCCCACGGTGTTGGCCAGATCACGGCCATCGAGGAACAGGAAGTCGCCGGCCACACGCTGGAACTGTTCGTCATCGAATTCCAGAAGGACAAGATGCGCCTGAAGGTTCCGGTTGCAAAGGCGCTGTCGATCGGCATGCGCAAGCTCGCCGAAGGCGGCTTCGTCGACCGCGCGCTCAAGGTTCTTCAGGGCCGCGCCCGGATCAAGCGGACCATGTGGTCGCGCCGTGCGCAGGAATATGATGCCAAGATCAATTCCGGCGACCTGATCTCGATCGCCGAGGTGGTGCGCGACCTGTACCGCGCCGAGAACCAGCCCGAGCAATCCTATTCCGAGCGCCAGCTCTACGAGGCCGCGCTCGACCGCATGGCACGCGAAATCGCCGCCGTGAAGAAGGTGTCGGAGACCGAGGCCGTGCGCCTCATCGAGACCAACCTCAAGCTCGGACCGAAGCGGGCCAACAAGGCCGAGAACGATGAGGGCGGTTCGCAGGAACAGGCTGCCTGATCGGCGCAAACGCCGCTTCAGACCAATTCCATGACCGGCCGGCGCGGGCTTCCCGCGCCGGCCTTTTCATGTGCGGTGGGCGCCGGGACCGCACTCGCATCTCACGCCGCGTGCAACTTTGACGGCAAATTTTTTGCGTCGGGACTGAACCGGAACGCGATCCGCCACGTATTCCAAGGCAGAGCGGGCAAAGAACCGCGCTTGGGAGAGCATGATGAAGTCGGAACCGGCACGACGCGACATGGTCCGCATGGCCATGAACGCCCCCTATCTTGAGCGCGAAGAGGAACACGCCCTCGCAGTGCGCTGGAAAGATGACCGGGATCAGGAAGCGCTTCACCAGATTACCACCGCCCACATGCGGCTCGTCATTTCGATGGCTTCCAAGTTCCGCAGTTTTGGCCTGCCGATGAGCGATCTCATCCAGGAAGGCTATGTCGGACTTCTCGAAGCAGCCGCCCGCTTCGAGCCCGAGCGCGAGGTCCGCTTTTCCACCTATGCGACATGGTGGATCCGCGCCTCCATGCAGGACTATATTTTGCGCAACTGGTCGATCGTGCGCGGCGGCACCTCGTCGGCGCAAAAGGCGCTGTTCTTCAATCTGCGGCGCTTGCGCGCCAAGCTCAGCCGGACCGGTGCGCCGGTCTCCAAGGCCGCCATGTACCGCCAGATCTCTGACGCGCTCGGTGTCGCCGAAAAGGATGTGGCGCTGATGGATTCGCGCCTGTCCGGACCGGACACATCGCTCAGCCAGCCGGTGTCGGACGATGAGAGCGCCACGTCGACCCGCATGGACTTCCTCGTCGATGACCGCCCGTTGCAGGATGAACTGGTCGAGGAACAGATCGATACCGAACGTCGGTCCGTCTGGCTGCGCGAGGCGATGGATGTGCTCAACGAGCGCGAAATGCGGATCATCTCAAAGCGGCGTCTCGCCGAAAACGGCGCGACGCTGGAATCGCTGGGCACCGAGCTCGGCATTTCCAAGGAACGTGTTCGCCAGATCGAAAATCGCGCCCTCGAAAAGTTGCGTGCCGCGCTGATGCGCGACAATCCGGCCGTCGCCGCAACCTACGTCTGAATTCCGGGCAGGGCGATCAGGCTGCCAGCGCCTCGGTCACCGCGCCGCGAATGTCGGCGAGTGTGAACGGCTTGGACACCACATTGATGACGATCTTCTCGACATCGGCGGCTCGCTCGCGCTGTTCGGCATAACCGGTCATCAGAAGGATGCGCAGGTCGGGAAAATCCTTCACCGCCGACCGGGCCATGGCGATCCCGTCCATTGCGGGCATGCGGATGTCGGACAGGACAAGATCGTAAGCGCCCGACTTTTCGGCGATCCGCTCCAGCGCCAGATCGCCATCGTCGGCCTGGTCGACTTCATGGCCGTCCAGCGTCAGCGCGCGAGCGGTAAAGCTGCGAACCGAGTGATCGTCATCGACCACGAGAATCTGTGCCATCGATCAGGCATCTCCTGTCACAACGCCGACAAAGGGCAGTTCGCGGAAGGCATGTCCGACATCCATGCCGTATCCGACCACGAAATGGTCGGGGCATTCAAAGCCGGTGAAGTCGGCATCGAGCGGCGTCTTGGCGCTCCGCCGCGTCCGCTTGTCGAGAAGCACGGCGATACCAACGGAGTTTGCGCCGCGCTCGGTGAGAATTTTTCGGGCATGGGTCAGCGTCGTGCCCGATTCCAGAATGTCATCAATCAGAAGGACATCGCGTCCCTTCACGTCGCTGTCGATGTCGCGTAGCATCTTCACTTCGCCCGCCTCGGTGCCCGCGCCATAGGTCGACAGCATCATGAACTCGACCTCAGGCGCCAGACCAACATCGTGCATGGCGCGGATCAGGTCCGCAGCGAAGATGAAAGAGCCCTTTAGAACCGAAATGACCAGAAGGTCCCGGTAATCATGGGCGGCGATTTCCTTCGCCAGTTCGAGATTGCGCCGGGCAATCGCCGAAGCGGGGAAGAGCACGTCGATACGCTTTCCTCGGACGGTCTGCATGGCCTCACTGGCGGGTGACAAGCGCGATTCGCGGTTCGGTGTCGGCATAGTCGCCCGCCGGAACGCGTGTTGTAAAGGCCATGCGCTCGCCGGATGCCAGCCTTTCGCCACGCGTGATCGTGTGGGTGACCGAACCGGCTCCGTCGGAGCGGTCAAAGGTGATGGCGACGGGCGGCACAGTGTCTGCCGCATCGGCCGCGTTGGCGATCGTCGCGCGGACCACAATGACGGCACGGCCACCGGACGTGTCGATGCGTGTCGCGGTTTCCTCGAGCACGATGCCCAAAGGCGCCGCCGCATGGCTGATGGCCGCGGTTGCGGCAAACAGCGCATGTCCGCCGGCAACATAGAAGGATGTGCAGGCGCTGAGCGTCGCGATCAGGGCGAACAGGGGCAGGGGCATCGGTTTGCGTCCCGTTTGCGCATTGCGATCAGCCGTCCGGAACAGGCCCAGTCCGCGATCGGGTGCCGGATCGGCGGCCGGACGCGGTTTGCCGACCTTTCGCGCCGCCGGCCCGACCGTTTCGAACTGCACATCAACAATGTCGTCGCCGGAGGGAATCACCGCGCCACCGCCATCTCAGATCAGACCATCTAGCGCTATCGGGGTTAACTGAACCTTGCGCGGTGCAATGACGACGCGCGCCAAACAGGCGGTAACAATCCGTGATCATTTGCGCCCTTTGCGGCGGCTCTGGCTCGCCCTAACCTTCAATTGTCCCTGTCCGGGACCACAACCAAGGAGACTGTCCAATGCCGATCAAGACCGTGTCCGTGGCAGCCGCGCTCTTTCTGGCTGGCGCAACCGTTGCGTCCGCCTGCAACTGGAGCAGGGATACCGTGGCGCAGACCCCTGTCGACTATAGCAAGATGACCAAGGTCGAAGTGGCGCAAGCGCCGGTCGACGCCTGGCTCATCAAATATCTGGACGAGTGGCAGAAAGCCTGATCGCCTTTTGCCGATCTTCAGACATTGAAAACCCGGCGGCCATCATGGGCGCCGGGTTTTTCGTTTCGGCGGAAATCAGAAATCGAAGCGGAACTTGCGGACGACGCCGAGCCGCACGCTGAACTGGTCGCGGCTGCCAACGGCAGTGATCGGCGAAGAATCGGCATCGCCCGTCAGCCGGTCATAGCCGGCTTCTCCGATGATGGCCCAGTCATTGTCGAAATCCTGCCGCAGCCCGACCCCGACGCCATAGCTCTTGATGCCGCCATCTGCGTTGAACGCGGCAAAGCCGACCGTCCCGGCCGGCACGCTGAAATAGGTGTCCATATAGCTATCGTCCGCGTAGGAGATGCGCGGCCCGGCCGACACGCGCAAGCCTTCCACCGGACGCACGATCAGGTCGGCGCCTGCCTCGCCTGTCCAGCCTTCATGACCGCCAAAGCCACGGCGCAGATTGGCGTGCAAACGGAAATACTCCGCCTCATAGGAAATCTCGGCCCCGAATTCGACGGCGAGGTCGACGTCCGCAAGGCCGGTCAGTGCCGGCGTATCGACCGCTTTGCGCGCGCCACGGGCATTGAAAGACGGCGAAACGGAAAAACCGCCACGGTCTCGCCCGCCGATCTGGAAACCGTTCGGCAGTGTCAGCCGGTGGATCTTGATCAGCGGCACCGGCGTGACGAGCATTTCCGATGCGCCCTCATAGCGCGGGGCGACATTGGCGGCCGCGCCGATCTCGAACTCGATGCCGGGCGGTGCCGCAGCGCCATGGTCATCGGCGGCCAGTGCCGTTGTTGCGGGCATGGCGGTGCCCACGGCGGCGGCGAATGCCACGGCGGAGAAAGAACGAATGGCGGTCATCTGGATTTCCGTTTCAACACAGGAACGCGACACATGGGACGTGTCTCACCACATACGGCCGCAGCGAGCCTTTGGATGTTTACCCGATCAGAAGCGGTCGGCAAAGTTACAATCCGTTCATCGCGCCGATCGGCCATGCCATAGCCGGCCAAAGCGGCCGTGTCGGCTGAACCGCTCTAAAGCCGGCTCAGACAGGCCCGAAGGATCAGCCGGTGGAAAGGCAGGATCGTCGCCAGATAGGTCCGGCCTAGCCGGTTGTGCCGGCGGATCAGCGTCGTCACCGTTACGGTCTGCCGGTCGTCCGCCTCATCAAGATCGAGCACGCAGCGAAAATCGAGATGCCTGTCGTCCATGCCGACGACGACGCGGTCGCCCGATTCATCGCGCACCGGGAAGAAGCCGATCCGGTCGGCCGGCGCAAGGCCACGGTTGGACAGGCCGCTCTTGAGACCGAAGGGCGCGACGGCGAGCGTGCGCAGACCCATCAACGGTCCGACCCAACCCGGTATCGCCCGGTGCACCGCTTCGGCCGCCTGTCTTGCGGTGTCGAAACGGCGGCGCGTGGTTGTGGTCCAGGCATCGGCCCAGTCGGCGTCCGAAAATGCCGGGTGTGGCAGTTCAACGGTGCGTTCTGTCGCCGATCCGGTCATGGCATGGCTCACATGTGCAGTGGTTTGCCGGTGCTCGAGGCCAGCGCTGCCTCGCGCACCGCTTCGCTCATCGTCGGGTGGGCATGGCAGGTGCGCGCCAGATCCTCGGAAGATCCGCCAAACTCCATCAGCACCGCGCATTCATGGATCAGGTCGCCGGCGCCCTTGCCGACAATGTGGACGCCCAGAACCCTGTCGGTCGCCTTGTCGGCCAGCATCTTGACGAACCCGTCCGTCGCCAGCATGGCGCGCGCCCGCCCATTGGCCGAGAAAGGAAACTTGCCCACCACATAGTCGGCGCCCTCGGATTTCAGCTCGTCTTCGGTCTTGCCGAGCGAAGCCACCTCCGGCTCGGTATACACTACCGACGGAATGACGCCGTAATTGACGTGGCCGGCCTGCCCGGCGATCCGCTCGGCGACCGCCATGCCTTCATCCTCGGCCTTGTGGGCAAGCATCGGTCCCTTGACGACATCGCCAATCGCCCAGACACCGGTCACCGATGTCTGCCAGTGTTCGTTGATCTCGACCCGGCCGCGATCGTCGAGCACGACGCCGGCAGCCTCAAGCCCCAGCCCTTCGGTGTAGGGTTTGCGGCCCGTCGCCACAAGAATGACATCGGCGTTCAGCGTCTCGGCATCGCCGCCCTTGACCGGTTCATAGGTGACATGGCCGCCTTTGCCGGCCTTGTGCACGTCGGTGACCTTGGCACCGAGCTTGAAGGTCAGCCCCTGCTTGGCCAGCATCTTCTGGAACTGGCGCGCCACATCGCTGTCCATGCCGCCCAGGATCGTGTCCAGATATTCGACGACGGTCACCTCGGCGCCGAGCCGCGCCCAGACCGAACCCAGTTCCAGGCCGATCACGCCGCCACCGACGACGATCATCTTGCCGGGCACCTTGGCGAGCGACAGCGCGCCTTCCGAGGACACGATCACCTTGTCGTCGAACTCGACATCGACGCCGGGAATGCCGGCGACATCCGAGCCGGTGGCGATGACGATGTTCTTGGTCTCGATCTCCTCGACCTTGCCGTCATCGCCGGTAACGGCCACCTTGCCTTCGCCGAGCACCGAGCCGGTGCCCTTTTTGACGTCGATCTTGTTCTTCTTCATCAGGAAGGAGACGCCGTCGACATTGGACTTCACCGTGGCGTCCTTGTGCGCCATCATCGCCTTCAGATCGAGCTTGGGCGTGCCGACATCGACGCCGAGCGTCTTGTGGCTGTGACCGGCTTCGTGGAAGACGTCGGAGGCGTGCAGCAGCGCTTTCGACGGGATGCAGCCAATGTTCAGGCAGGTGCCGCCCAGCGTCGGCCATTTTTCGACGATCGCCGTCTTCAGACCCAATTGCGCCGCCTTGATCGCGCACACATACCCGCCCGGTCCCGAGCCGATCACCACAACATCATAAGCCATCTTGCATCCCTCCGCAGTCCGCTGCGGGTCCTTTGTGTCAGTCCCAGCCGGTCAAAGATCGAGCACGAAGCGCTCGGGATCTTCCAGGCTCTCCTTGACGCGCACAAGGAACGTCACCGCCTCCTTGCCGTCGACGATCCGGTGGTCGTACGAAAGTGCCAGATACATCATCGGCCGGATCACCACTTCACCATTGATCGCCATGGGCCGCTCCTGGATCTTGTGCATGCCCAGAATGCCCGACTGCGGCGCGTTCAGGATCGGCGAGGACATCAGCGAGCCATAGACGCCGCCATTGGAGATGGTGAAGGTGCCGCCCTGCATGTCGGCCATCGACAGGTTGCCGTCGCGGGCCGCCTTGCCAAGCCGGCCGATCTCAAGCTCCACCTCGGCGATCGACATACGGTCCGCATCGCGCACCACCGGCACGACAAGCCCCTTGTCGGTGCCGACCGCGACGCCGATATGGGCATAGTTCTTGAAGATGATGTCGGTGCCGTCGATCTCGGCATTGACCGACGGGATTTCCTTGAGCGCATGGGTGACGGCCTTGGTGAAGAAGCCCATGAAACCCAGCTTCACGGCGTGCTTCTTCTCGAAGAGCTCCTTGTATTTCTTGCGCATCGCCATGACGGCGCTCATGTCCACCTCATTGTAGGTGGTCAGCATGGCCGCCGTATTCTGCGCGTCCTTGAGCCGCCGCGCGATAGTCTGGCGCAGCTTGGTCATGCGCACGCGTTCCTCACGCACCTGGTCGTCGGCGCTCGACGGCGCGCGCGCCGCCTGCGGCGCGGGGCTCGGTGCGGGCGTGGCCTGCGTGCCCTTGGCCACCGAGTCCATCACGTCCGACTTCAACACCTGACCGCGCTTGCCCGATCCTTCCACCTGATCGGCGGACATGCCCTTTTCTTCCATCATCTTGGCCGCGGACGGCGCCGGCGGCATGTCGCCCTTGGCGCCCTTCATACCGGGCGATTCAGTCTCCGAGCCCGACGGCGCGGGTTCAGGCGTCGCGTCGGCCTTCTCGTCCTTCTTGGTGTCGGGCGCCTTGCCGTCGGACGCCGCCGCCGCGCCGGCGCCATCGCCCTCGGTCAGCATGCCCAGAAGCGCGTCGACTTCGACCGTATCGCCCTCATTGGCGGTGATCTCGCCCAACGTGCCGGCACCGGGTGACGGCACTTCCAGCGTCACCTTGTCGGTTTCCAGTTCGACCAGCGTCTCGCCGTCGGCAACGGCGTCACCGGGTTTCTTGAACCATTGGCCGATGGTGGCCTCGGTGACCGATTCACCGAGCGTCGGTACGCGGATTTCTTTTGCCATGTCGGTCTTCCCCGGACTTTGAAAGTCAGTCAGTTAGCTTGTTTCGTTGATCTCAGTCGCCCAGCGCATCTTCCAGGAACGCTTCGAGCTGTGCCTTGTGCGTGCTCATCACACCGGTGGCCGTCGAAGCCGCAGCCGGCCGGCCGGTGTAGCGCACCCGCGCATGCTTGGCGTTGATGTGCGCCAGAACCCATTCCAGATAGGGATCGATAAACGCCCAGGCGCCCATGTTCTTGGGCTCCTCCTGACACCACACCATCTCGGCATTCTTGAACCGCGACAGTTCGGTGATCAGCGCCTTGGCCGGGAACGGGTATAGCTGTTCGACCCGCAACAGATAGACATCGTTGATGCCGCGTGCCTCGCGCTCTTCGAAAAGGTCGTAATAGACCTTGCCGGTGCAAAGGACGACACGCCGAATCTTGGAATCGGTGGCCAGCTTGATCGCCGATTCGTCCTTGCGATACTCCGCATCGTCCCACAAAAGCCGGTGGAACGCGCTCTCGCCGGACATTTCCGCGAGCGTCGATGTTGCCCGCTTGTGTCGCAGCAGCGATTTGGGCGTCATCAGGATCAGCGGCTTGCGGAACTCGCGTTTGAGCTGGCGCCGCAGGATGTGGAAATAGTTGGATGGCGTCGTGCAGTTGGCGACCTGCATATTGTCCTCGGCGCACATTTGCAGGAACCGCTCCAGCCGTGCCGAGGAGTGCTCGGGCCCCTGGCCCTCATAGCCGTGCGGCAGAAGGCAGACGAGGCCGGACATGCGCAGCCATTTGCGCTCGCCCGACGAGATGAACTGGTCGAACAGCACCTGCGCACCATTGGCAAAATCGCCGAACTGGGCTTCCCAGAGGGTCAGCGCGTTCGGCTCGGCGAGCGTATAGCCATATTCGAAACCCAGCACCGCCTCTTCGGACAGCATCGAGTTGATGACCTCGTAGCGGCCCTGGCCGGCCTTGATGTCATTGAGCGGCGTGTAGCGGGTCTCGGTTTCCTGATCATAAAGCACCGAATGGCGCTGGGAGAAGGTCCCGCGCTCGCAGTCCTGACCCGAAAGCCGCACGCCCTGCCCGTCGAGCAGGATCGAGCCGAAGGCCAGCGCCTCGGCAGTTGCCCAGTCGATGCCCTCGCCGCTTTCGATCATCTTGGCGCGATTGTCCAAAAAGCGCTTGATCGTGCGGTGGACGTTGAAGCCTTCGGGAATGGTGGTGAGCTGCTTGCCGATCTCCTTGAGCGTCTTGAGCGGCACATTGGTCTTGCCGCGACGGCGCTCATCCTCATTGTCGGCGCGCTGCAGGCCCGACCATTTGCCGTCCAGCCAGTCGGCCTTGTTGGGCTTGTAATCATCGCCCGCCTGGAACTCGACCTCGAGATTCTCGCGCCAGTCGGTCTTCATCTTCTCGGCATCGTCGACCGTCACATGGCCTTCCGAAATCAGCTTGTCGGAATAGATCTGCACCGTCGTTTTGTGCTTGCGAATCGTCCGGTACATGATCGGCTGCGTGAAGGCCGGCTCGTCGCCCTCATTGTGGCCGAACCGCCGGTAGCAGAACATGTCGATGACCACCGGCTTGTGGAACTTCATCCGGAACTCGATCGCGACCTTCGCCGCGTAGACGACCGCCTCCGGGTCGTCGCCATTCACATGGAAGATCGGCGCCTCGATCATCTTGGCGACATCGGACGGATAGGGCGACGACCGGGAGAAATAGGGGTTGGTCGTAAAGCCGATCTGGTTGTTGATGATGAAGTGGATGGAGCCGGCCACCCGGTGACCGCGCAGCGCCGAAAGGCCCAGGCACTCGGCAACCACCCCCTGTCCCGCAAACGCCGCATCGCCATGCAGCAAGAGCGGTAGCACCTCGGCGCGGTCCTCAAGCGGCACGATCTCCGGCCGGTGCGCGCCGCCCGCATGCTGGTCCTGCTTGGCGCGTGCCTTGCCCAGCACAACCGGATTGACGATTTCCAGGTGCGAGGGGTTGGCGGTCAACGACAGATGGACATTGTTGTCGTCGAACTGGCGGTCGGACGACGCGCCCAGATGGTATTTGACATCGCCGGAACCCTCCACATCATCGGGTACGAACGAGCCGCCCTTGAACTCGTTGAAGAGCGCCCGGTGCGGCTTGCCCATCACCTGGGTCAGAACGTTCAGCCGGCCCCGGTGCGCCATGCCGAACACGATGTCTTTCAAGCCAAGCTGGCCGCCACGCTTGATGATCTGCTCAAGCGCCGGGATCAGCGATTCACCGCCGTCGAGGCCGAACCGCTTGGTGCCCTTGTATTTGACGTCGATGAACTGCTCGAAGCCTTCCGCCTCGATCAGCTTCTGCAGGATCGCCTTCTTGCCGTTCGGGGTGAACTCGACGCCCTTGTCCGGCCCCTCGATGCGCTGCTGCAGCCAGGACTTCTCCTCGGGATGGGAGATGTGCATGAACTCGACCGCCATCGTGCCGCAATAGGTGCGCTTGAGGATGTCGAGCATCTGCGGGATCGTCGCATATTCGAGCCCAAGCACATGGTCGATGAAGATCGGCCGGTCGTAATCGCTTTCCTGGAAGCCGTAAGCCGACGGGTGAAGCTCGTTATAGTCTTCCTTGTCGCCTGCAAGGCCAAGCGGGTCGAGATCGGCGTGCAGATGACCGCGCATGCGATAGGCGCGGATCATCATGATTGCCCGCACCGAGTCGCGCGTCGCACGCACCAGTTCCTCGGTGGAAATGCCGCCCGCGGACTGCGCCTTTTCGGCGATCTTGCCGTTCATATGGGCTTCGACGTCGCCCCAGTCGCCATCGAGCGCCGATGTCAGTTCGCCATTGGCGGGCACCGGCCAGTTGTCGCGCTCCCATGACGGGCCATCGGCGGTCTTGATCACATCGTCGCGATTGTCGGCCAGCCCTTCGAAGAACTCGCGCCATTCGGCCGACACCGAAGCGGGGTCTTCCTCATAGCGCGCCTGCATCTGTTCGATGTAGAGCGCATTGCCGCCATAAAGGAACGAGGTTCCGGCGAAAATGTCGTTGGCCTGGTCCTTGCGTGCCATGTCAGTCACCTATCCGGAACGCCCCGTTCCGGCTCCTTCGGGTTTCCCTTGCCGCGCGGCGGTTCCGCGCTTGTCGTTCCCCCTGTTGGATGGGGCTTGCCCACCCGCCCTTTCGGGCCGGCCATGCCCCCCGACGGGACACGGTCATCGCGTGCGGGGCCTCAGCCCTTCAGCAGCTCAACGAGCGTCTTGCCAAGCTGCGCCGGCGACGGCGAAACGCGGATGCCCGCATCCTCCATCGCCTTGATCTTGTCGTCGGCGCCGCCCTTGCCGCCGGAAATCACCGCGCCCGCATGGCCCATGGTGCGTCCGGGCGGTGCGGTGCGGCCGGCGATGAAGCCGACCATCGGCTTCTTGCGCCCGTTGGCGGCCTGCTCCTTGAGCCATTCGCACGCATCTTCCTCGGCGCTGCCGCCGATTTCGCCGATCATGATGATCGATTCGGTTTCCGGGTCGTCGAGGAACAGGTCGAGCATGTCGATGAACTCGGTGCCTTTGACCGGGTCGCCGCCAATGCCGACCGCCGTCGACTGGCCGAGGCCCTCATTGGTCGTCTGGAACACCGCCTCATAGGTCAGCGTGCCCGAGCGCGACAGGATGCCGACGGAGCCCTTCTTGAAGATGCGGCCGGGCATGATGCCGATCTTGCACTCTTCCGGCGTCAGAACGCCGGGGCAGTTCGGCCCGATCAGGCGCGACTTCGACTTGTCGAGCTTGGCCTTGACCTCAACCATGTCCATCACCGGAATGCCCTCGGTGATGCAGATGATCAGCGGAATCTTGGCATCGATCGCCTCGATGATCGCCGCCGCCGCGCCCGCCGGCGGCACATAGACGACCGACGCGTTGGCGCCGGTGGCCTTCTTGCCTTCGGCGACGGTGGCAAAGATCGGCAGTTCTGTGCCGGCCTTTTCGCCCGCGCCCTCGCCGGCGGTCCAGGTCTCGCCGCCCTTCTTGGGGTGGATGCCGCCCACCATCTGGGTTCCGAAATAGGCCAGCGCCTGTTCGGTGTGGAAGGTGCCGGTCTTGCCGGTCAGGCCCTGCACAAGGATCTTTGTGTCTTTGTTGATGAGGATGGACATCAGTTCTGGTCCTTCAAAATCTGCTTTATCTCTTTGAGCTCGGCGATCATCTCGCGGTTGGTGTCGACAATCTGCTGATTGACGGCATTCACTTCATCGACGTGCGACCGGTAGTGTTTCATGGAATAGCGATAGCCGACCCAGACCACGGCGAGCAGAATGAGAAACGGCAGCCATGCCGCGATCAGCTCCATCGTGCCCTGCTCCTGCATGCATCACCCCTTCACCGCCTCAACGATCTTCTGTGCGGCATCGTCCAGATCGTCCGCGGCGATGACGTTCAGCCCGCTTTCATTGATGATGGCCTTGCCCTGATCAACATTGGTGCCCTCGAGGCGCACGACCAGCGGCACTTCCAGGCCCACTTCCTTGACCGCGGCGACGACGCCCTCGGCGATCACGTCGCAGCGCATGATGCCACCGAAAATGTTGACCAGAATGCCTTTGACGTTCGGGTCGGCGGTGATGATCTTGAACGCCGCCGTGACCTTTTCCTTCGACGCACCGCCGCCGACATCGAGGAAGTTGGCGGGCTCGGCGCCGTAGAGCTTGATGATGTCCATCGTCGCCATGGCGAGGCCAGCGCCATTGACCATGCAGCCGATGTTGCCGTCGAGCGCGACATAGGCGAGATCGTGCTTGGACGCCTCGATCTCCTTGTCGTCCTCTTCGGTGACATCGCGCAGTTCGACAATGTCGTCATGGCGGAACAGCGCATTGTTGTCGAACGAGACCTTGGCGTCGAGCACGCGCAGATGGCCGTCTTTCATGACGATCAGCGGATTCACCTCCAGAAGGCTCATATCCTTCTCGGTGAAAGCCTTGTAGAGCGTCGGAAACAGCTCCAGCCCGTCTTTCGCCGCCTGCTTGGTCAGCTTCAGCGCCCGGTTGAGCTTCTTGGCGTCGGCTTCCGTCATGCCCTTGGACGGATCGATCGGCAGCGTCGTGATCTTGTCGGGCGTTTCCTCGGCGACGGCCTCAATGTCCATGCCGCCCTCGGTCGAGACGACAAAGGCTGGGCGGCCTGTCGTCCGGTCGATCAGGATCGAGAGGTACAGTTCACGGTCGATGTCGGCACCGTCCTCGATGTAAAGGCGATTGACCTGCTTGCCGGCAGGGCCGGTCTGCTTGGTGACCAGCGTGTTGCCGAGCATTTCCTTGGCGTTTTCGACCACTTCTTCCACCGAGTTCGCCAGCCGCACGCCGCCCTTGGCGTCCTCGCCCAGTTCCTTGAACTTGCCCTTGCCGCGGCCGCCCGCATGGATCTGTGATTTCACCACATAGAGCGGTCCGGGCAGCTTTTGCGCCCATTCCTCGGCCTGCTCGACCGAATAGACCGCGACCCCGGCCGCCACCGGCGCGCCGTAGGAATGCAGAAGGCGCTTGGCCTGATATTCATGAATGTTCATTGGGTCTGCCTTTGATCAAGCGTGGGTTTCATTGGCCTTCCGGCACGATGGAATTGAAGCTGTGGGCGAAACTGCCCTCGGGTCCAACGGCAACCGGCATGTCCGTGCCGCAGTCGAAACGGGCGGCCATGGCCGCTGCACCGCGTGCCACGCCATTGGCCTGTTCGACCTTGGCGTCGACGACGGCGACGACGCAGCCCGGCGCCGTGTCTGTACCGACGCGCGAAACGACCAGCGCCTCACCCTTGTCCTCGGCACCGCCCGTCATGCCCGTGTCGATGAAAAAGCGCAGGATCGCCGCGTGGGGAACGCCGTCCGCAACCCGCCATTCGACCGTCTCATTGATCGAATTGAACGGGCCGAAGCTCTGCCAGATGTTATTCTGCACGCCATAGTCGACGTCGAAGCGCAGATCGCCCTCCGAGGCGAACACCGGATAGTCCGGCATTCCCTCGCATTGCAGCAATATGCCGCCGGACTCGCGATCCTGCGCGAGCACCGCGCAGGCATCGAGGTCGAGCGTCGTGTAGACGCTCTCGGCGGCGTGGGCTTGGCCAACCGCCAAAAGGCAGGCGCCGGCAAGCAACAGCGTCGCCGCGTGCTGCCGCCCGGTCTGCCCCCGATGTTGTTCGCCTGGCACTGCTGGGTTCCGGCCCGCTGCTATTTCAGGTTCGGCGCGATGTTGGAGCAAGCCTCGCACAGGCCGGCGACCGCGGCCACCGACTTGTCGAACATCTTCTGCTCGGTCTTGTTCAGGTCGATTTCGATGATGCGCTCGACACCGCCGGCGCCGATCACGGTCGGCACGCCGACATACATGTTCTTGACGCCGTATTGGCCATTGAGATGCGCCGCGCAGGGCAGGACACGCTTCTTGTCCTTCAGATAGCTCTCCGCCATGGCGATCGCCGAGGAGGCGGGTGCGTAATAGGCCGATCCGGTCTTCAGCAGACCGACGATCTCGGCGCCGCCGTCGCGCGTGCGTTGGACGATCGCGTCGAGCTTGTCCTTGGTGGTCCAGCCCATCTTGACGAGGTCGGGCAGCGGAATGCCACCGACGGTCGAATAGCGGGTCAGCGGCACCATTGTGTCGCCATGGCCGCCCAAGACGAATGCGGTCACATCCTCGACGGACACGTCGAATTCCTCGGCCAGGAAATAGGTGAAGCGGGCCGAATCCAGCACGCCCGCCATGCCGCACACCTTGTTTTTCGGCAGGCCCGAGAACTGCTGCAGCGCCCAGACCATCGCGTCCAGCGGGTTGGTGATGCAGATGACGAACGCATCGGGCGCGTATTTCTTGATGCCTGCGCCGACCTGTTCCATCACTTTGAGATTGATGCCCAGAAGATCGTCGCGGCTCATGCCCGGCTTGCGCGGCACGCCAGCGGTCACGATGCACACGTCTGCGCCCTTGATCGCCTCATAGGAGTTGGCGCCGGTATATTTCGCATCAAACCCGTCGACCGGCGAGGATTCGGCGATGTCCAGTCCCTTGCCCTGCGGAATACCCTCGGCGATGTCGAACAGCACCACGTCGCCCAGCTCCTTCAGGCCGATCATGTGTGCAAGCGTTCCGCCGATCATGCCGGAACCGATGAGTGCGATCTTGTTGCGAGCCATATGCGGTGTTTCCCGTTCGTCCCCGTTTTCAGTCACCGGGCTCGTTCGCGCCGTAACGGCACGCCGCGCCCCGATGTGGGCCTATCGCGTGGCCCATGAGCTTTGAAAAATCAACCAAAACTTTCGTAGTCAATGATTTCAAAGGGTTAGATTTTGTGGAACTTACGTAAACGTCAATAAAATCGGCAGACGCCGGCTGGCGGCTTGCTCCTCCGAGCCCAAGCACCCGAAATCCCCGCCGCGCAGACAAGCACAGCGCCATCCGTCGGCAAATGCAACTTTGGATAGTCGCGCCGCGGCCGGTCAGACGGGACCGCCGGCCGGTTCGATCAGATCCCACAGATTTCCGAACGGATCGCGGAACACGCACACGGTGCCATAGGCTTCGTGCCGCGGTTCTTCGGTGAAGACAACGCCCTTGTTGCGGAACGCGTCATGGTCGCGGGCAAAATTATCGGTTTCGAGGAAAAAGCCGACCCTGCCGCCGGTCTGGTTGCCGATGACGGCCGTCTGCGACGCTCCATCTGCCTTGGCCAGCAACAGCGCCACGCCGCCGCCCTTGGGCGTGACGCGCACCCAGCGCTTGGTCGTGTCCAGAACCGTATCCTCGATCAGCTCGAAGCCCAGCGCACCGCAGTAAAAGGCGATCGCCGCGTCATAGTCCGGCACGACAAGCGTCACGGTCGCGATGCGCGCCGTCACGAGGCCGCCGCCAACGGCTTCATCGCGGCGATCCAGTCATCCGAGCGCATCTCGATCAGCCGCGATGCCGTGCGCTCGAACTCGAACGCCTCGGTGCCCGATTTGGCCTGGTACAGTTCATTGGGTTGCGCGGCGGCGGAGATAACCAGCTTGTTATGATTGTCATAGAGCGTGTCGATCAGCGTGATGAAGCGCTTGGCTTCGTTGCGCTTGCCGTCGCCGATCACCGGCACGTTTTCGACCATCAGCGTGTGATACTGCCGGGCAATGGCGAGGAAATCGCGCGCGCCGAGCGGCGCCTCGCACAGATCGGCAAAGGCAAAGCGCGCCGCGCCCATCGCCGCCGCCGGCACCGGCACGCTGCGGCCCTTGACCGAGACTTCGCCGGGCGGCGAGGCGATACCGCCAGTGATCTTCACCCAGGCAGCTTCTATCGCCATTTCGGTCTCCGGGCCAAGAGGCGTCATGTAGAGCGGTGTCTGCGACAGACGGCCGAGACGATAGTCGCGGTCCGCGTCCAGACTGAAAATGTCGACATGGTCGGCCAGAATGTCGAGAAACGGTGTGAACAGGCCGCGATTGAGCCCGTCCTTGTAGAGCTCGGACGGCGGTACGTTCGATGTGGCGACCAGCACCACGCCGCGCTCGAACAGGGCGGAAAACAGGCGCGACAGGATCATTGCATCGGCGATGTCGGTGACGGTGAATTCGTCGAAACACAATATGCGCGCTTCGTCGGCGATCGCGCGCGCCACCGGCGGGATCGGATCGTCGCCCTTGACCGTGCCCTCCTTGAGCGCCGCGCGGTGGGCGCCGATCTGGTCGTGCACATCGGCCATGAAATCGTGGAAATGGGCGCGGCGTTTGTGCTTGGCCGGACAGGCGCGGAAGAAGAAGTCCATCAGCATGGTCTTGCCGCGGCCGACCGAGCCGTGGATGTAAAGACCTTGCACCTGGTTGAATTTCGGCGCCTTCTTGGCGAACAGCCAGCCCAGCGACGAGGATTTCGACGCCAGCCGAAGGGAGCTGATCTGTCCGTTCAGATCGTCCAGCCGTGCGGCCAGGGCCCGCTGTGCGGCATCGTCGCTGATGGCGCCCTCGCGCACCAGTTCGCGATAACGCGAGGCAACCGAATCGCCGGGGCGGATCCTGTCGGGCATCGCCGGTCGCGGTCCCGTCCTTTTGCGTGGCTAGCGGGCGAGGCTGATGGCCCGGCCGCTGGTGGTCTGGCCGTCGAACCGGTCTCCGCCCGACGAGAACAGGGTGGCGACGCGATTGCCGCCTGAATCGCTGAGCACGACCTGGTTGCCGTTGATGGTCCAGGACGACACGTTCGCCGCATCGCCCGGGCAGCCGCGCGAGGCTGCGCGGAAGCCGGTCGACCAGCGCGTCAGCGCCATGAACATCTGGCAGTTGGCCCCTTCGGTGGACACGCGCCACGCGCCGACCATCGCTTCGCGGGTCACCGGCTCGGCCGATGCCACCTGCTGAACACTGCCCGGATTAGCGTTCGGATCATTGGGGTCCAGTGCCGCGTTCGGATCGGTCTCGGGTTGCGTGTCCGTGCCGGCGATGACCGTGCCGCCCGGCGCGACCGGGAAACCGTCAGGCCCGAGCGCAGGTGCGCCGGCACCGGTCCCTGGCTGCGACGGCGGCGGCAACTGGCCGCTGGTGACGGTGCCGGCAGGCGCCGGATTCAGCGGGGCCGGCTGCGTGTTCAACGCCCCGATCCGGTTGCTCGTGCATCCCGAAACGGCCACCGCGGCCAATGCCACGGCTGCGATCGGGCCCGCCAAGTTCCTGCCCGAAACGTTCCTGCCCATGTCCCATCTCCACTTGCGCGGCATGCCTTCGCCGGCGCCGCGATTGCGCCCTTCCTCATCCAATAAAAAGGCCAAAGAAAGAAAAAACAAGGTTAACAGCCGCTTGCCCGGCAAACTTGCGGGGCGGGCGTGATAATTCGGACACGCATGGCCGGCCAATGACATGCCGGAAGCAAGAGCGGCTGGTCCAAACAAAAAAGGCGGAGCCGTGGCTCCGCCTTCATGCAACCGGAACAAGGCGGCTTATTCGGCCGCCGCTTCCTTGGTCTCTTCCTCCGCAGGCGCCTCGGCCGGTGCTTCTTCGGCGGGTGCTTCGGCAGCGGCTTTGGCTTCTTCCTCGGCAGCCTTTGCCGCTTCGGCGGCTTCCTCTTCCTTCATGCGCTGCTCTTCAAGGCGCTCCTGCGCCTTCTTGCCGGGCTTTGCCTTGTTGGGATTGTTGCGCGCCTCGCGCTTGGCGATGCCGGCCTCGTCGAGGAAACGCAGCACGCGGTCGGTCGGCTGTGCGCCGACGCCGAGCCAATGCTTGATGCGCTCTTCATCGAGCGTCACGCGCGGGGCTTCGCCGTCCTTGGGCAGCATCGGGTTCCAGGCGCCGACGCGCTCGATGAAGCGGCCGTCGCGCGGCGAGCGCACGTCGGCAACGACAACATGGTAGTAGGGGCGCTTCTTGGAGCCCGCACGGGCCAGACGCAGTTTCAGTGCCATAGGGTTTCTCCTGTCGGTTCAAATGGCGTTGGTATGTAGGTGTTCGGAACGCGCGACCAGATCGACACCGGTTTCCCCGGCAGCGATGGCATCGTGGTGGCGCATGACATGGTCGATGACGAAACGCAGATAGGCTTCGGCAAAGTCGGGACTGAAACCGGCTTCGCGCGCCAGCCCGCGCAGGCGGTCGGCCTGTTCGGCCTCACGCACCAGATCGGCCGAGGGCAGATCATGCTCCGCCTTGAGCCGGCTGACAGTCTCTGTGCAGCGGAACCGTTCGGTCAGCATGTAGACGATCGCCGCGTCGATATTGTCGATCGACGCACGCTGGACAGCCAGCAAAGAGCGTGCACGTTCGATGTCATCGTCCTTGTCTTGCATGGCGTCCATGTCCGTGTGGCTGACGGCCGGCATTGCGTGCGTCATGCCGCACCCTTGCGCGCCAACATCTGCTCGGGCGGCAGATGCCGCCAGATATCGGCGTTGAAATCGAAAACGCGAACATTCCGGCGTTCCAAGGTCGCGCCCAGATTGCGTGCCACCTTCTGGGAGGCATGATTGTCCGGGTCGATCACGCTGATCGCCGTGTCCCAACCCAGTTCGTCATAGGCAAAGCGCAGCGCGGCGCCTGCCGCTTCCACGGCATAACCTTTGCCCTGCGCCGGCCGCGCCAGCGTGTATCCGACCTCACGTTCGGGCCAGCCGGGCGGGTCGAGCAGTCCGCAATGCCCGATGCAAGCGTCCGATTGCTTCTCCGCGATGCAGAAATAGCCATAACCTTGCAGAACCCAGCTTCCCGCCATCGCGGCAAACGATTTCCACGCCTTGAAGCCGGATTCGGGTCCGCCCGTGTAGCGCATGACGTGCGGATCGGCCTTGTAGGCCGCAACGGCGTCGAAATCGCGCAGCTCGAAACCGCGCAGGCGAAGCCGTTCGGTCTCGATGACCGGGATGTCGATAGCGCCGTAGGTCACTTCTTCGGCCCTTTCGGAAGACCCGGCAGCGAGGGACCACCAAGGCCGGGCAGTTTCGGCCCGCCCAGGCCCGGCAGGCCGCCGCCGGGCACGCCCGGCGCGCCAAGGCCAAGCTGTTCGGCCTGCTTTTGTAGCTTCTTGAGCTCTTTCTCGCTCATCTGCGAGGGATCGGGCATGCCGCCCATACCACCGGGCATGCCGCCCGGCAGGCCCATCTTGCCGGCCATGCCGCCCATCAGCTTGTCCATCATGCCGCCGCCCTTCTTGCCCTTCATGGACTTCATCATGTCGGCCATCTGGCGGTGCATCTTCAAAAGCTTGTTGATCTCGGCGGCATTGGTGCCCGAGCCCGCCGCGATGCGCTTCTTGCGTGAGTGTTTCAAAAGGTCCGGCTGGGCGCGCTCCCTGGGGGTCATGGATGAGATGATGGCAAGCTGACGGCCGAACATCTTGTCGTCCATGCCGGCGGCGGCCATTTGGTCCTTCATCTTGCCCATGCCGGGCATCATGCCCATCAGGCCGCCCATGCCGCCCATCTTCTGCATCTGCTTGAGCTGATCGGCGAGATCATTGAGGTCGAACTTGCCCGAGGCCATCTTCTTGGCCATCGCCTCGGCTTTTTCCTGGTCGATCGTCTCGGCGGCCTTTTCGACCAGCGAGACGATGTCACCCATGCCCAGGATGCGGTCAGCGATGCGCTTGGGATGGAACTCCTCCAGCGCATCCATCTTTTCGCCGGTGCCGACCAGCTTGACCGGCTTGCCGGTGGCCGCGCGCATGGAAAGCGCTGCGCCGCCGCGCCCGTCGCCATCCATCCGGGTGAGCACGAGGCCGGTGATGCCGACGCGTTCGTCGAAACTGCGCGCCAGATTGACCGCGTCCTGACCGGTCAGGGAGTCGGCGACCAGCAGGATTTCATGTGGATCGGCGGCCTTCCTGATGTCGGCCATCTCGACCATCAGCGGCTCATCGATATGGGTGCGACCGGCGGTGTCGAGGATGACGACGTCGTGGCCGCCAAGCTTGCCGGCCTGCGCGGCGCGATTGGCGATCGCGACGGGGTCCTGGCCCTCGATCACCGGCAGCGTCGCAACGCCGGTCTGTTCACCAAGCTGGCGGAGCTGTTCCTGGGCGGCGGGCCGGCGCGTGTCGAGCGAGGCCATCAGGACCTTTTTCTTGTCGCGGTCGGTCAGCCGCTTGGCGATCTTCGCCGATGTCGTCGTCTTGCCCGAGCCCTGCAGGCCGACCATCATGATGACGACCGGCGCCGGCGCGTTCAGGTCGATCGTTTCGGCGTCCGAACCCAGCGTCTCGACAAGCTCGTCATGGACGATCTTGACGACCATCTGGCCCGGCTTGACCGATTTGAGGACATCGACACCGACCGCCTTTTCGCGCACGCGCTCGACAAAGCCGCGCACCACTTCCAGCGACACGTCGGCTTCGATCAGCGCGCGCCGCACCTCGCGCAGCGCCGCCGAGACATCCTTCTCCGACAGCGCGCCGCGGCCCGTCAGCGACCCGAATATCGACCCCAAACGGTCGGAAAGCGATTCAAACATCCGTTCGTTCCCTTGTATGCCGTCCCATGGCCCTCATGGTGAGGTGCGAGGCGAAGCCGAGCCTCGAAGGGTCGGCACACAATATGTAATCACCCGCGGCAAAAGACCCAAACGCCAAAGCACAAACGCACCCGAGGGCGCATCGCGCTGTCGGGTGTGAACCTCCGGGATCGTGTCTGTCAGGCGCCCCGGTCGGCGGCTCGGAGACGGGTCTCGTCGCTGATCGGCGCGGCTATGGGGGATAAGGGTGGAGAAGTCAAGATTGCCGGGGCATAGCTGATCATCGGAACTCGACCCCGTCGGTCCAGTGGAACTCGCCGGTCGGTCCGTCCATCACCCACAATTCGCCGCGGGCAATGTCGAACCAGGCGCCGTGCAGCGTAAGATCGCCCTGTTCCAGCCGATGGCGAACGCAAGAAAAGGTCTTGAGATTGGTGATCGACTGACGGATCCCTTCCTCCTCCACGGCCCGATAGCCATCCTGGTCGCTGGCATCGACACAGACATGACCGAGCGGTTCCCGGTCGAGCCAGCCCATCCACGCGCCGATAAAATCGTCGGGCGAGAGGGGCGCGGCATCGCCGCTGCTCTCCATCAGCGCGCGGATGCCGCCGCAGCGGGCATGGCCCAAAACGACGATGTGCCGGACCTTCAGCCCGTTGACGGCGAATTCAAGCGCGGCGGCAGTGGACAGGTTGCGGCCGTCAGTGGTGTAGGGCGGCACCAGATTGGCAACGTTGCGCTGGACAAACAGCGAACCCGGATCGGCCGAGAAGATCAGTTCGGGCGTCACCCGGCTGTCGCAGCAGGCAATGACCAGCGTATCCGGCTTCTGGCCCTCGTCCGCCAGCCTTGCATGTTGGTAGCTGCCCTTTTGCGCCGCGCGGCCGCGAAAGCCGCGATAGCCATCCAGAAGCCTGAGAGGAAATGTGCGCATGATCCCGCCCTTGCCGGTGAACGGGTTTAGCGCCGGGCGGCGACCAACGGCAATTGCGCTTTTCGGCTAACGGCCTGTTCAGAACCGCTCGGGGCGCAGCACGTCCACATCGGCGACCGTGATGATGCCCATTTGCGGCTCGAGCGCCTCATAGATACGGTCGATGGCGATGTCGGCCTGCTCGACGGACATGACCGAAACGATCATCACCATGCGGCCGGCGTCACCGATGATCCGGTCACGGTCCCACGTCCCTTCCGAGCCACGGCCCGAAAGCGCCGGGAAGATCGTGTATCCGGTGACCGGAACCTTGTCGAGAACGCGGGTGATGCGGTGCATCACCGGTACTTCGCAGATCACGGTCATCTGTTTCTTGGCATGGGTCTTCATGATCGGATCGCTCGCTTATCCGCCTGTGACCAGCCGCGCCACCGCCGCATAGGCCGGAATGCCGATGGTCAGGTTCATCGGGAAGGTAACACCGAGCGACAGCGACAGGTAGATGGACGGCCGCGCTTCGGGCAGGGCAAGACGCATCGCCGCCGGCACCGCGATGTAGGACGCGCTGGCGGCCAGCGTCATCAACAGCGCGACGCCGCCGGGCGACAGGCCGGCGATGAGCGCAAAGGGCAGCGCCATGGCCGCGCCGATGAACGGCATGAAAAGACCGAAGCCGACAAGCCGCGCATCGAGCACCTTGCGGGCCTGCGCCATGCCGCGCCCGGCCACCGCGCCCATGTCGAGCAGGAACAGGCACAGGACGCCCGTGAAGGGGACCACGATGAAGCCCTCGATCGCCGCCATGCCCTCGGTGCCGGTCACCGCGCCGATGACGAACGCGCCCATCAGGACGACCACCGACGAATTGAGGAACACTTCCTGCAACAGCCCTTCGCCGGCGTCTGGATCGGCGGCTTTTCTCTGTTTGGCCGCCGAGCGCGCCAGAAACAGCGCGACCAGGATCGCCGGCGTTTCCATCGCCGCGGCGACGGCGACCATGAACCCTTCGGGCTCGAGCCCGATCGAGCGCACGGCCTGGGTGGCGGCCACGAAGGTGACGATCGAGATCGAGCCGTAATGGGCGGCGGCGGCGGCCGCATCGATGCGCGGCAGCTTGGAAATGCGCTGAAGGATGAAGAAGGCGACGAGCGGGATCAGCGCCGACAGGATGATGCCGGCGAGAAGCGCCAGCATCAGCGCCAGCGTCAGCCCCTCGGCGGCGAGCGCGACGCCGCCCTTGAAGCCGATGGCGAGCATCAGATAGATCGACAGCGTCTTGGCGACGGCCTCGGGCAGCGTCAGCTGCGAGCCGGCGATGGAGCCGGCAAAGCCCAGAATGAAGAACAGCACGGGCGGCGACAGGATGTTCGCCGCGGCAAGCTGCAAAATGGCTTCCATGGACGCGCTTTCCGTGGAGAGGATGGTGCCGCGACCCCGCGCGACGCAAAAGGTGGGCGCTTCTATAAAGAGACGCCGGACACCGTACAAGCCGGGCCGCCCCTTGATCCGCCACGCCGCATCGCCATCTTTGCCGGCATGACACGACGTGGCTTTTTCCGTTGGTTGGGAATTGGCGGCCTCCTGGCAGCAGCGGGCGGTACGTTCGCCGTGCGCCGCGCCAATGCCGGCAACCCCTATTATTCAGGGCCGGCAACCTCGAATTTCGACGGCCGGACATTCTTCAATCCCGGCGGCGCCGAACCGCGCGGGTTCACGGACCTTCTGCGCTGGCAGCTTGGCGGCGGCAAGGAACCCTGGCCGGACGACTATCCCAGCCCGTTTCCGGCCGCAAAGCCCGAACCGCGTGTCGGCGGAGATGCGTTGCGCGTCACTATGGTTGGCCACGCCACCATGCTGGTGCAGATCGCCGGTCTCAACATTCTGACCGATCCGGTCTGGTCCGAACGGGTGAGCCCCTTTTCCTTCGCCGGCCCCTACCGGCGCAATGCGCCGGGTATCGCGTTCGACGATCTGCCGCCGATCGATGCCGTGCTTTTGACGCACAATCATTACGACCATCTCGATCTAACGACGCTCGAACGATTGGTCGCAGCGCACGATCCGTACATCGTCACGCCGCTTGGCAACGACACGATCATCCGGTCGGCCGCGCCCACGGCCCGTGTATCCACCGGCAATTGGGGCGATATGGTGCGGCTTGGCGATGGCGTGCAGATCCATATCGAGCCGGCCCATCACTGGTCGGCGCGCGGCAGCGGCGACCGGCGCATGGCGCTCTGGTCGGCCTTCGTCATCGAGACGCCGGCGGGCAGGATCTACCATATCGGCGACACCGGGTTTCACGACGGCATCAACTACCGTGCGGCGGGCGAAAAGCATGGTAGCTTTCGCCTCGCGCTGCTGCCGATCGGCGCCTACGAGCCGCGCTGGTTCATGAAGGGTCAGCACCAGAACCCGCTCGAAGCGGCGCAAGGCATGGCCATGTGCCGTGCCGCTCATGCGGCCGGCCATCACTGGGGCACCTTCCGGCTGACCAACGAGGCGGTCGAAGCGCCCTTGCAGGCGCTTGAGGCGGCGCTGCAGACCGTCGGCATCGCGCCCGACCGTTTCCAGCCCATGCGCCCCGGCCAGATTTGGAATGTGCCACCCGCCGCAACGATCTGACCGCACTGGCAATCGGTGCGCCGATCCGCCATATAGGCGGCCTGAAAACCAATTGAATGATGCGCCCGGCGGATGTGGCGAACCATGGCGATCGACGTCCAATTTGCGAAGATGAACGGTCTCGGCAACCAGATCATCGTGGCCGACATGCGCGGCCGCGCCGATGCGTTCACGCCGCATGCCGCTGTCGCGCTCAACCATGATCCTGCGACCGCCTTCGACCAGATCATGGCGATCCACGATCCGGCGACGGGCGGCACCGACGCCTTTCTGCGCATCTACAACAATGACGGTTCCGAGGTGGGCGCCTGCGGCAATGGCACGCGCTGTGTCGTCCAGGCGCTGGCTGCCGAGACGGGCAAGACGGCCTTCACCTTCCAGACCGTTGCGGGCCTGCTCGACGCGGCCGAAAAGGACAATGGCATGGTGTCGGTCGATATGGGCCGGCCGCGCTTCCGCTGGGACCAGATCCCGCTGGAGGAAGAATTCGCCGATACGACCGGCATCGAATTGCAGATCGGGCCGATCGACGCGCCGGTGCTGCACACGCCCTCAGTCGTCAGCATGGGCAATCCGCATGCGGTCTTCTGGGTCGACAGGGATGTCTGGTCCTACGATCTCGAACGGTTCGGCCCGCTCTTGGAAAATCACCCGATCTTTCCCGACCGCGCCAACATCACCATTGCGCGCGTGATCGATCCCGAACATGTGGTCATCCGCACCTGGGAGCGCGGCGCCGGCCTGACCAAGGCATGCGGCTCGGGCGCTTGCGCGGCCCTGGTCTGCGCCGCGCGCAAGGGGCTGACCGGCCGAACGGCGACCATCACGGTTCCGGGCGGCGATCTTCTGATCGAGTGGCGCGAGGACGATCATGTGATCATGACCGGGCCCGCGGAGTACGAGTTCGCAGGCCTGCTTGATCCCGCCACCGGTCAGTGGCAGCGGCAGGTCGAAGGCGCCAACGACAATACCGGCGCCGGAGCCGGCTGATGAGCGTCGACGTCAAGACGTTCGGCTGTCGCCTCAACACCTATGAAGGCGAGATCGTGCGGCGCGAGGCCGAGGCCGCGGGCTTGGGCGCGCTGGAGGGCGGCGCGGTCGTCATCAACACGTGCGCCGTGACCGGCGAAGCGGTGCGCCAGGCCAAACAGGCAATCCGGCGCGCCCGGCGCGAGGCGCCCGATGCCCGCATCATCGTGACCGGCTGCGCGGCCCAGACCGAGCCGGAGAGCTTTTCCGATATGGCCGAGGTCGATCTGATCATCGGCAATGACGACAAGCTGAAGGCGCACTCCTATCGCGCCCTGCCCGATTTCGGCGTCAACAGCACCGAGAAGGTACGGGTGAACGACATCTTCGAGGTGCGCGAGACGGCCGCGCACATGGTCGAGAGCATCGAGGGGCGCACGCGCGCCTTCGTGCAGGTGCAAAATGGCTGCGATCACCGCTGCACCTTCTGCATCATCCCCTATGGACGCGGGCCTTCCCGGTCGGTGCCGATGGGCGCAGTCGTCGATCAGGTCCGAAAGCTGGTCGGGAACGGCTACCGCGAAGTGGTGCTGACAGGCGTCGATTTGACATCGTACGGGCCGGACCTGCCCGGCAGCCCGTCGCTCGGCCAATTGGTCAAGACGATACTCAGTCAAGTGCCTGACTTGTGGCGCCTGCGCCTGTCGTCGATTGATTCGATAGAGGCCGACGATGCGTTGTTCGAAGCCATCGCCAGCGAACCGCGCCTGATGCCGCATTTCCATCTGTCGATGCAGCATGGCGACGATCTGATCCTGAAACGCATGAAGCGCCGCCATCTGCGCGATCATTCGATCGAGTTCTGCGATACGGTCCGCCGGCTCCGTCCCGACGCGTCGTTCGGCGCGGACATGATCGCCGGGTTCCCCACCGAGACCAAGGCCATGTTCGAAAACGCGCTGTCGATCATCGATGCGTGCGGGCTGGCGCGGGTCCATGTGTTCCCGTTTTCGCCGCGACGGGGCACGCCGGCGGCCAGGATGCCGCAGCTCGACCGGGCGCTGGTCAAGGACCGGGCGGCGCGCCTGCGTGAGAAGGCCGACCGGGCATGGCAGGCGCATCTGACCCGGCTTATCGGTAGCGAGCAGCCGGTTCTGCTGGAAAAGCCCGGCTTTGGCCGGACGCCGGATTTCTCGCCGGTGCGGCTGGCCGGCCCTGCAGGCGCCCCCGGCGCGATCGTCGCAACGGCCATATCGGGCCATGACGGCACGGCGCTGACCGGATCGGCCGCACTGGCCGAGGCAGCGGAGTAGCCGATGGCCGGTTTCCTCAAGCGCATCTTCTCGTTCGGCAAGAAGAAGGTCGAAGAAACGCCCGATCCGGCCGCCCTCGAAGAGGCGAAGACGGCCGAAGCCGCCGAAGCCGCCGAGCCGGCGACGCCGGTCCCGGCCGAACCAGCGACGGCCGAAATGGTCGAGGAAGCCGTCACCGCGCCGGATGGCGATCCGGGCCAGCCGTCCGAGGTCCCCCCGCCGGCCCCGGTCGAAGTCCCGCCGGAACCGGAACCCGCGCCGGTGCAGCCGGAGCCGGAAATCCCCCAGACGCCCGAGCCCGAGCCGGCCGAGCCTGAAGAAGTTCCGGTCGAACCGATCCCCGAGGCGCCGCCCGAGCCCGAACCGGCCCCGCCGGGAGAAGTGCCCGCCGAACCAGAGCCGGCTCCGCCGACCCCGCCAGAATTGCCCGAACCGGTTGTCCCCGAAGTGCCGGAGACGCCGGAGCCGCTTCCACCGGTCGAGCCGCCATCGGTGCCCGCCACACCGCCGGAATTGGCACCCGTCGATCCACCCGCGACCGCCCGCACCGTCACCATCGGCGACGAGCCGCTGCCCGTCGCGCCGGCCGAGGCGGAGGAGACAAAGGGCTGGCTTGCCCGGCTGACCTCGGGCCTGTCGCGCTCCTCGCGCCAGCTCGGCGACAACATTGCCGGCGTTTTCACCAAGCGCAAGCTCGACGATGAAACGCTCGAGGAACTCGAAGACATCCTGATCCAGGCCGATCTGGGCGTCGAAACCGCAATGCGGGTCACCGACGCTCTGGCGTCCACCCGGCTTGGCCGGGACGTCTCCACCGAAGAAGTGCGCCAGGTGATGGCGGCCGAGATCGAAAACGTGCTCGGCCCGGTGGCCCAGCCGCTAGAACTGGACCTGTCGGTCAAGCCGCATGTCATCCTCGTCGTCGGCGTCAACGGCACGGGCAAGACCACGACGATCGGCAAGCTGGCCGCCAAGCTGCGCGATGCCGGCCTGTCGGTGACGCTAGGCGCGGGCGACACGTTCCGCGCGGCGGCCATTGAGCAGCTCAAGATCTGGTCCGACCGGACCGGCTCGGTCTTTGTCGGCACGAAACTGGGCGCGGACGCGGCGGGCCTTGCCTATGAGGCCTATGAGCAGGCGCGCGACAACGGGTCGGACGTGGTGATCATCGACACGGCCGGCCGGCTGCAGAACAAGGCCGAACTGATGGACGAACTGGCCAAGATCGTCCGCGTCCTGCAAAAGCACGATCCTGACGCGCCGCACACCGTTTTGCAGACGCTCGATGCGACGACCGGCCAGAACGCGCTGAGCCAGGTCGAAATCTTCCGCAATGTGGCGGGCGTCAACGGTCTGGTGATGACCAAGCTCGACGGAACCGCCCGCGGCGGAATTCTTGTCGCCATATCTGCAAAATTTAATTTACCTGTCTACTTTATAGGTGTGGGCGAGGGCGTCGACGATCTTGAACCGTTCCGCGCCGCCGATTTCGCGCAGGCGATTGCCGGCACGCCCGCCCATGAGGATGCCTGAATGGCCGATGAAGCAACGATAGCGCCAACGCCCAAGGAAAAGCCGGCAGTCAGCCCGGGGCTGAAGCTCGCGCTCGAATTCGGGCCGCTGCTCGCCTTCTTCTTTGCCAATGCGCGCGGCGAATGGCTGGCCGAACGCGTCGGCTTTCTGGGCGCGCTGGGCGAACCGATCTTCGTCGCCACCGCCGTCTTCATGATCGCGACGATCATCTCGCTGTCCCTTTCCTGGGTGCTGACGCGCACCATCCCGATCATGCCGCTGGTCGCCGGCGTCGTGGTGCTTGTCTTCGGCGCTCTGACGCTGTGGCTGCACGATGAACTGTTCATCAAGATCAAGCCGACCATCGTCAACGGCCTGTTTTCGGCGCTGCTGCTCGGCGGCCTGTTCATCTTCCGCGTGTCGCTGCTGCGCTACGTGTTCGACACCGCGTTCCGGATCGACGAGGCAGGATGGCACAAGCTGACGATCCGCTGGGGCCTGTTCCTCGCCTTCATGGCGGTGGTCAACGAGGTGCTGTGGCGCAATTTCTCGACCGATTTCTGGGTCGCTTTCAAGGTGTGGGGCAACCTGCCGATCACCCTCGCCTTCACGCTCGCCCAGATGCCGCTGATCATGCGCCATTCGCTGGACGAGGACGAGTAGCGCCTCAATCGGCGGCGTTTTCGCGCAGCACCTTGCGGATATGGGTGTTGGCCGAGCGGAAATGGCTTGGCCCGGACGCTTCGGCCCAGCGCCCGATCGTCCAATTGTTCATCCATGGATAAAGCCCTTTGACGTAGAGCAGGTCATCGCCGTTTTCGGCGATGAAGGCGCGCAGCCGCGCCGCAGCAGCGTCAAACTCGCTCCTGAGTTCAGACCAGGGCCGGCCATTGGCCGCTTCGTAGATCGGCGCATTATAGGCTTTGAGCTGGTTCCATTTGACGCCCGGCGCTGGCGTTTCGACTGTTTCTCCGGCTACACCGCCTTCGTACCAGTCAAAGAACAGGCCAATCCAATGGGTCCGGTGTGCGATCACGCCCTTAATCGTCACCGCGTCGGCTGCCGTGTGCCGGCTTGCCATCGCCTCATCGACGCCATCGAGCGTCTTTTGAAGTTTGGCCAGGTCCCTGTCGAAAGCGGCGAGAAGCTCTTGGGCATTGGTGGCAGCGGGCATGGCGAACTCCGGCGGGTCGGGTGCCTTTCACCTTACCCGCCAGATGCGCTCCGTCCTTGCGTGGGATCAATCAGGTTCGGGTGGATTGCCGAAAGGCCCGGCGCTTTCTCCCGCCTCGAATGCACGCTGATGGCCCAGCATCCAGTGAACGGTCGGGAAGGCCAGATCGTCCCAGGGGATGGCATCCCAGTCGAAAAGCTGCGTCTCAAGGCTCTCGACGCCGGGCGAAAAGGCGCCGTTGGCGAGCGTTGCCCGGTAGATAAGCTGCACCTGGCTGAGCCGGCGCACCGTGTAGACCGCAAGCAGACCATGCAGGACGAGATCGGCATTGGCCTCTTCGCGGGCCTCGCGCCGGGCGCCTTCCTCTGGCGTTTCGCCCAGTTCCAGATAGCCGGCGGGCACCGTCCAATATCCGTGACGCGGTTCGATCGCCCGGCGGCAGAGCAGCACCTTGCCGTCATGTGTCACAACCGAGCCGACGACGATCTTCGGGTTCTGGTAAGCGACATAGCCGCAATGGTCGCACACATCGCGCCGGTGCGTGTCACCCTCGGGCAGGGTCTGCGAAAACCGTTGGTCCAGACGATCGTTCATCGGATCGGCCTCAAACGGCGCCGCCCGGCCTCATGCCAGCCCGCGCTTTTCCAGCATCGCATCCGGTGTCGGCAGTTTGCCGCGAAAGGCGATATAGGCATCTTCCGGATCGGCGGTTCCGCCGGAGGCATAGATGTGCCGCCCGAGCTTTTCGGCAAGCGCGGAATCGAAGGGATCACCCGCTTCCTCGAAGGCGGAAAAGGCGTCGGCGTCGAGCACTTCCGACCAAAGGTAAGAATAATAGCCTGCCGCATAGGAATCGCCCGAGAAGATGTGCTGGAAGTGCGGCGATCGGTGGCGCATCGTGATCGCCGCCGGCATGGCGAGCGCTTCGAGCCTGTCCGCTTCGAACGCCATGGGATCGTCCGGAGCCTCGCCGTCCTGATGATAGGCCATGTCGACCAGCGCGCTGGCGGTGTATTCGACCGTGTCGAACCCGGCATTGAAAGTCTGCGCGGCCAACACCTTGTCCAGAAGCGCCTTGGGCATCGGCTCGCCCGTTTCGTGATGCAGCGCGAACCGGTTCAGCACCTCGGGCACGGTCAACCAGTGCTCGAACAGTTGCGAGGGCAGTTCGACGAAGTCGCGTGCCACATTGGTGCCCGACACGGACGGATAGGTCACATCGGACATCATGCCGTGCAGCGCATGGCCGAACTCGTGGAACAGCGTGCGCGCATCGTCGAACGACAGGAAGGCAGGCTGGCCCGCCGGCGGCTTGGCGAAATTCATCGTGTTGGTGATGATCGGGCTGCGTCCCAGCAGCGCCGATTGCACCTGCAAAGCGCTCATCCAGGCGCCCGAGCGCTTCGAAGGCCGGGCAAAATAATCGCCGATGAAGACCGCACGCGGCGACCCGTCGGCGTCGCTGACGCGCCACACGCGGGCATCGGGATGATGCGTGGCAATGCCCGGGGCTTCCTCGAACGTCAAACCGAACAGGCGGTTGGCGACGTAAAAGGCCGCTTCGATCACCCTTTCGAGCGCCATATACGGCTTGATCTCATCGTCGGAATAGGCGTAGCGCGCGGCGCGGATCTGCTCTGCATAATGCCGCCAGTCCCACGCGCCGAGATCGTGATTGGCGCCCTGTTCGCGCATCAGCGAAGCGATATCGGCCGCCTCGCTTTCGGCCTGTGTGCGCGCCTTTTCCCAGACCGTCTCGAGCAGATGGTTCACCGCCTCGGGCGTCTTGGCCATGGTTCCGTCCAGCTTGAGCGCGGCGAAACTGTCATGACCCAGCAATTGTGCCTTTTCCGCCCGCAGTTTCAGCGTTTCGGCGATGATCGGCCGATTATCGGTGGCCTCGTTCGTCTCGCCCCGCCCCGTCCAGGCGCGAAAGGCGCTTTCGCGCAGGTCGCGGCGGGTCGAAAAGGTCAAAAACGGCTCGATGATCGAGCGCGAAAGCGTCACCGCATGCTTGCCCTCTTCGCCGCGTTCGGCCGCAGCGGCGGCCATGGCGGCCACCGTCGAGGGCGGTAGACCGGCCAGATCGGCATCGCCCTCCAGCATCAGCGCCCAGTCGGCCTCGTCGGCGAGCACATTTTGTCCGAATGCCGTCCCCAGCCCCGCTAGGCGCTCATTGATGGCGATGAGCCGGGCTTGCGCCGCGCCCTCAAGCGCCGCGCCCTGACGCACGAAGGTGCGGCGATAGCGGCGCAGCACTTCGGTCTGCTCGATGGTCAGGTCCAGCGCGTCGCGGTTCTGCCAAAGCGTGTCGATGCGGCCAAAAAGGGCCTTGTTCTGGGCGATCGTTCCGGCGTGACGCGCAAAGAGCGGCGCCAGTTCCCGCTCGGCAGCCTGGATGGTGTCGTTGGTGTGATTGCCGGCGCGGGTGAAGAAGATCGAAGCCGCCTTTCCCAGAAGGTCGCCGGCCCGTTCCAGCGCCTCGATCGTGTTCGCGAAGGTCGGCGGCTCGGGATCGGCCGCGACGGCCTCGGCTTCGGCAAGGTCACGGGCGAAGCCGGCCTTGATGGCGGGCGGCAGATCGCTGTCGGCGATCGCATCCTGCCGGGGCAGGCCCAGCGGACCGTCCCAATTCTCAATGGCTGGATTGACATTGATCGTCTCGCCCATGGCTCTGCCTCGTCATCGTTCGGATGACCACGGAGGTAGGCCTTGGCGCCTGCTGCGCCAAGGGGCGAAATCGATTTTGTGGCGGGTTCTGGCGCGTCAGAACTTGTAGCCGAGACGGACGGTGACCTCGGACAGGTCGGCGTCGATCTTGGTGTGGTTGAAGTCCACATAATTGTAGTAGTTGTACTGGATGCCGGCGACCAGATAGTGGGTCAGAAGCACGTCGAGACCGACGCCGAACACCGCGCCCCAATCTTCACCGGCCAGGTTGGTCGTGCCGTGCGTGACGCCGACCATGCCATAGGCATTGTAGCGGTCATAACCGACACCGGCGCGCAGTTTGGCCGCGAAGACATCGCCGACGCGCACGCCCGATCCATCGGTGAACATATTGTCGTGCCGGCTGTAGCTGACTTCGCCGCCGCCGACGAAATGGCCCACCTGATGGTTGTAGGCCGCATAGACACCCATCACATCACCATCGCCCTCGGCCGTCAGGCGCAGGACGTTGTTCATGTCCTTCATCCAGCTATAGCCGTAAAGGACACCGAGCTGGGCACCGGTCCATTGGCCGTTTGCCGGAGCGGAAAAGTCCGTCGCGCCGGCGGTGCCGCTGGCAAGAAGAAGGGCGAATGCACCGATTGCAAATTTACGCATATCACGACCTTTCAGGCTGGATATGCGCCGAACGGTAAATCCATATGGTTGCCAGCAGGTAAACGCAAACCGACAAATCGTTCGATATCGGACGCGCAGTGCGCTCCAACGCCGGTGCGTCAGCCGGCCGATGCACGGCGCTGCGGGCGCCTGTCGTCGAGCCGCGCCACCTGGTGCACGCCCATGAAGTCGCGCAGCATCATCGCCGCGACATCCTCGTGCTGGACCGGCTCGGAGAAATAAAAGCCCTGAAGCTGGTCACAGCCGATGCTGACCAGGAAGTCGAGTTGATCGTGGTGTTCGACGCCTTCCGCGGTGATCCTGATGCCGAGATTGTCGCCCAGCGAGGCAATTGCCATCAGGATCGCCTTGGCGCTGTCGCCGGTTTCGATATCGCGGGTGAAAGACCGGTCAATCTTCAGCCGGTCGAACGGGAACTTCAGCAGGTAGGAAAGGCTGGAATAGCCGGTTCCGAAATCGTCCATGACGATGACGCAGCCCAGCTTCTTGAGCGCAACCAGCCGGTTCAGCACGTCGTCGGAATCCTCGATCAACAGGCTTTCGGTGATCTCGATTTCCAGCCGCCGCGCCGGCAATCCGGTCTCGTCGAGGACCGCCTGGACATCGGCGACGATGTCCGACCGCATGAAGTGCGGCGCTGCCACATTGACCGACACGCACACATTTTCGGGCCAGGCGGTGGCCGCCTGACAGGCTGTGCGCAGCGTCCACTTGCCGATCTCCACGATCAGGTTCGACTGTTCGGCGATCGAGATGAACTCCACCGGCGATATTTCGCCGCGAATGGGGTGATCCCAGCGGATCAGTGCTTCCATGGCGCAGATGCGCCCGGTGGCGGCGCTGATCATCGGCTGGTAGCACAGGCGGAATTCCTCGTCTTCCAGCGCTTGGTGCATCTCCTGTTCAAGCACGCGCCGCTCGCGTTGTTCGAAGTCCATCTGCGCCTCGAAATAGCGGAACACGCCGCGCCCGTCCTCCTTGGCGCGGTACAGCGCCAGGTCGGCGTTGCGCAGGATCTGTTCGGGGCGGGTGCCGTGCTGCGGTGCCAGGGCTATGCCGACGCTGATCCCGATCCACAGTGTTTCGCCGTCGATGACATAAGCCTCAAGCACTTCCGAGATCAGCCGCGATGCCAGCTTGGCGGCGAAGACAGCATCGTTGCACTGTTCGAGAATGATGGCGAATTCGTCTCCGCCCAAGCGCGCCACGCAATCGTCCTTGCGCACGACCGACTGGATCCTTCGCGAAACCTCGGCCAGCAGCCGGTCGCCGACCGGATGGCCATATGTGTCGTTGACCAGCTTGAACTTGTCCAGGTCGAGAAACAGCAGCGTGAATGGGGTGCCGTAGCGTTCCAGGCCGCGGACCGCGTTTTCCAGCCGTTCGGTAAAGCTGGCGCGGTTGAAGAGGCCGGTGAGCGTGTCGCGGTGGGCAAGCTGGATGATCTGGTTCTTGGCTTCCTTCTCGGCGGTGATGTCGCGCACGGTGCCGACAAAGCCGGCGGACACACCGGCCTTGTCGCGGACGGGACGGCCGGAGATCCGCCAATACTGATCCGCCTCCCCGCTTTCGAGCTGGCATTCAATGCCGGTGAAGGGTCGGCTCCCTTCCAGGGCTGCACGAACTTCGGCCAGGCCTGGATCGTCGGTCCGGACGACATGGCTCAGGAGGTCGATGAACGGAGCCTGCCCGGCCTTGCCGCCGGCGGTGCCCAGCTTGGTCGACAGGCGTGACGACATGCGCGCGGTTCGTCCGGCAAGGTCGGTTTCCCAGATCCATTCCGATACGGTTTCCTCGTATTCGTCCAGCAGATAGCCGATGACCTGGGCATTTTCCCGGTTCTCGATGTCGGTCTTCAGGTGCTGCAGGAATGCCCGGCCGTAGGAGATGCCGAGCCACGGGATGAACAGCATGTAGGTTGCGATCAGACCGACGATCGGCGGCCAGTCTTCGGCATGCGGATGAAACAGCGCCGATGCGGTCGCCAGCGACCCGCTGATCAGAACGAACACCAGAACGGCCGGCAGCAGGGCCATCAGGCTGAATGCGGTGACCAGGATGGCCGATGTCAGCAGTGCGGCGGCGAAGATCGTGTTTTCCGGTCCGACATAGGGGATGAGCAAGGCGGCCAGGCTGCCCCAGAAGAGACCGATTGCCGCAGCGTAAAAAACGGTACGGCGGACGGCGCGGCTGGTTTCCTCGGGCGTTTCGGGTGACCGGTTCCGGTTCTTCCACCACAGCGCCAGCATCGTCGTCTCCAGGCAGACGAAACCACCGAACCATATGGCGAAAGTCGCAAAGTTGGCCTGGTCCCTGGCGACGAAGGCGGTGATCGCTGCGATGATCATGCCCGAAACGGCCATGATCGGCAGATGCCGCAATATCGTTGTCACCTGTGCTGCGACGACCGCGGTTTTCTCCGGCTCACCCAGATCGGCGCTGCCGGTCAGACCGTCGAGAAATGTGCCGACCCGGCTGAATAAAGTCATAACAAACATCCATGCCCCCGCAGCCTGCAATCTAGCGTTGCCGGGTTAAGCAATTGTTCCGCGCGGTTCGGCCGATCCGTTCGATTTCGGACGACGGTCATTCAAAATTCACCATTTGCGTATTCAGCGCCCGTTTACCGTCGCACTTAAGCCGGTTTTCACGCCGTTCGATTAGTCTGGCCACATCAAAAATGATGGGGGCGACCATGACCAACACCAACAAAACAAAGCCGTTCGACGACATTTCCTTTGGCGCGCTGACCGGCAGTCTGCGCGACTTCAAGTTGAAACAGGGCACCGACATGCTCGGCCGTACCGACGGCTTTTTCGACTGGCAGGAAGAGCGCCGGCGTTGCGACCTGTGGCCTTATGCAAAGTCCACCGCGACGGCGCCGAAGACGCATTGTGCCGCCAAGACCGATGCCGGCGCGCAGATGGAAGGCGTCAACTTCGCCAGCCAGGATTATCTGAGCCTGTCTTCGCATCCCGCCGTCAAGGAAGCGGCAATGGAAGCGATCAAGGAATATGGCGTGCACAGCGCAGGCTCCGCCGCGCTTCTGGGCAACACACGCCATTCGCTGCTGCTCGAAAAGCGCATCACCGAGTTTCTCGACGGCCGCGAGACGGTACTTTATCCCACAGGCTGGTCGGCGGGCTTTGCCGCCATCCAGGGTTTCGTCCGGCCCGATGATCATGTCGTCATGGACGTTCTGGCGCATTCGTGCCTGCAGGAAGGTGCACGCGCCTCGACGCGCAACATCCACTTCCACGGCCATCTGAACATCCGGGCGATGGAGCGACGTCTGCAGAAGATTCGCGCCAACGACACCGAAAACGGCATTCTTCTGGTCACCGAGAGCCTGTTCTCGATGCATTCGGACACGCCGGACATCGCCGCCATGCGCGCGCTGTGCGATCAGTACAACGCCGTCCTTCTGGTCGATTGCGCCCATGACTTCGGGTCGATGGCCGATGACGGCCGCGGTCACATGAGCCTTCAGAACGTTCTGAACGATGTCGACATCATCATCGGCAGCTTCTCCAAGACGTTTGCGTCCAATGGCGGCTTCATCTCGGTGAAGGACCGGGCCACGGCGGAATATCTGAAATATTATTCGGCCACCCAGACCTTCTCGAACGCGCTGTCGCCGGTGCAGGCCGCAACGGTTCTGGCCGCTTTCGAGATCGTCGACTCGGCCGAAGGCCGCGACCGCCGGCGCAAGCTGATGGACAACATCCTCTACATGCGTTCTGAAATGGGCAAGGTCGGTCTTGAGACGCTGGGCGATCCGTCTGCGATCGTTCCGGTGCGCGTCGGCGCCGAGGGCCTTGCCCGCATTGCCTCGCGCGATCTGAGCAATCTGGGTGCGATCGCCAACCTTGTCGAATATCCGGCCGTGCCGCAGGGCGGCGCGCGGTTCCGCGTGCAGGTCATGTCCGACCACAGCCATGACGATGTCGACAAGCTCGTCGTCCTGATGCTGCAGGCCATGCGCAGCGCCGAGAAGGAATATCTGTCGCTTTGCGACGATCATCCCTCGCTGATGAAGAACCAGCGGGCGGCGGCACAGGTCGCGGACTGCGTTCGGGACGCTGCCTGATCATGTTGGAGACAGCCAAACGATTGCTGGCCATAGATGACGACGTGTCGTCGGCCGAGCTGATCGTGAGGATCGCCGAACGCTGCCGTTATGAGGCGTTCGCCACCTCCGACTCGCGCGGTGTGATGAACCTGACGACGGCGCTCAAGCCCTCGATCCTGGCCGTCGACATCTGTATGCCGAACCTCGATGCCAACGATCTGTTCGAGCTTCTGGCAAAGGACGGCTATGACGGACGCATCCTGATCGTCAGCGGCCAGGAGCCTGCGGTTCTGGAACAGACACGGCAGAAAGCGCTGGGTCTGGGCCTGAATGCCACGCACAGTCTGCAAAAGCCGCTCGACATCTCGGTGTTGCGCAACATCCTGCTCGACCGGGAGGTTGCGGCGGCGGCCTGAACCGGCGATCGCGACCGATCTTTCGAACACATAAGACCCCGGCACGGTCTCCGCGCCGGGGTTTTTTATGTCCGCCGGGCTCGAACGCCGGCATCGGCCTCGGTCAGGCGTGCAGCGCCTGGTTCATCTTGCCCAGAAGGCGCGGCAGATCCACCGGCTTGGTGTCAAAGTCGGTGCAGCCAGCCTGCAGCGCGTTCTGGCGGTCGGTCTCGAAAGCGCTCGCCGTCAGCGCGATCACCGGTATGTGGGCGACGTCGGGAATGGTCTTGATCCGCCGCGTCGTCTCGCAGCCGTCAATGCCGTCGCCAAGGCCGATATCCATCAGGATGATGTCGGGCTTGATTTCCTGGACGCTGTCGATCGCCGACAGCCCGTCGACGGCAAAACGGATCGTATAGCCGCGCTTGCCCAGCCGTCGGCCGATAATGTCGCGGTTGGTCGGATGGTCTTCGACAATCAGTACGGTCGTCATCGCTTCGTCCTGTCCGTCTCTAAGCGGCGTTCTTGCCGAGGTGGAGTTGCAGCGCCTTGCGCAGCTTGGCCGAATCCACCGGCTTGCTCATGAAGCCGTCGGCCAGTTGCGGCGCACCGGTCTTCGGATCGTCCATGATAGAGACCATGATCGTCGGAATGGCGCGGGTGACGGGATCGTTCTTCATGGTCTCAACCAGTTCCCAGCCATCGACATCGGGCATCAGCACGTCGATCAGCATCAGTGACGGCCGCACCGTTCTTGCCAGATGCAGCGCGCTGGCCGGATCGGATGTCAGGATGGGGCTGAGATTTTCCTTGCGCAGCATCCGGTCCATGATTTCGAGATATTCCGGATCATCGTCGATCACCAGCACGGTGCCCAGCGCCTGGCTGTTGGCGTCCGCGCTCGCCGACAGCATCTGGTCGGCCTCGTTGAGCTTGCGCAGTTCGGCGGCGGCGTCCTTGAGCGTTTCGTCGACCGCTTCCTCGCTCATTTCGGCCGGCGCGATGGCTCCCACCTGCATCGGTACGGTGATGGTGAAGACCGATCCTTCGCCGAGCACACTGTCGGCAGTGATGTCGCCACCCATCAGGCGGCACAGGTTTTTGGACAGCGAAAGGCCAAGGCCGGTCCCGCCGAACTTGGCGTTGATCGAGGCATGGGCCTGGGTGAAGTTCTGGAAAAGGCTGGCGAGCGCATCTTCGGAGATGCCAACGCCGGTATCGTGAACGGCCATGGACAACATCGAACGGCCCTCCTGCTCGAACGTCTTGACCTCCAGCGTGATCTTGCCGTTCTGGCAGAACTTGGACGCATTCGACAGCAGGTTGAACGTGGCCTGTCGCAGCTTGGTCAGGTCGAGATGGGCGGTGCCCAGCGCGTCGTCCTTGATCACCTCGAAGACGTTGGTGTTCTTGGCCGCCAGCGGCCGCGCCGTCACCTCGATCTCCTCGATGAGTTGATCGAGATCGACATCTTCAAGGAACAGTTCGGTCTTGCCCGCCTCGATCTTGGAGATGTCCAGAATGTCGTTGACCATGGCCAGAAGGTGCTTGCCGGCCGCCGAAATCTTCTGCAGGTCGGCGATCTGTTCGCCATTGCCGTCCAGTTCGGCGTCTTCGAGCAGGATCTCGCTGTAGCCGAGCACGGCATTGAGCGGCGTGCGCAATTCATGGCTCATCTTGGCGAGGAATTCCGACTTGGCGCCATTGGCCCGCTCGGCCTCTTCCTTGGCGGCGGTCAGATCGTCCATGGTGGCCTGGTGCCTGTCGATTTCCTTGAGAAGCTCGGACTGGGAGTCGACGACCGAGGCGTAATAGCTCGCCATGAAGAAGATGTAGAGCGATGCGCACAGCATGGAGATCATCGTCACATCGACCATTTCCTCGAGCGGAATGTGCATCGGGAAGGACCGGTTCATCAGGTAGAAGGCGTAGAACGCGCCGAGACCGATGACGATCTGCGCGAAGATCGCCAGGGATGTGCGGATGCCCGAGCCCAGATAGAAGAACGCCAGAAGCGGCACGACCAGGAACCACATCAGGAGCGGCGAAGAGACGCCGCCGAAATGATAGGCGGTGATCAGGATCGCGAAATTGAGGTTTACCACCGAGGTGATGGCCAGCAGTTCGTACCGCCGGGGGAAGAGGTGCAGGGCGATCGGGAAGAACCAGAACAATGTCACCGAAAGGCCCAGAATATGCACATGCGGCCAGGGGTCGGGATCGTTCAGGAACAGGTAGATCGTCACCGGATGGCCGAGGAACGGGCCGAACAGGTGCGACAGAATGAACATGCGCACACGCTTGTAGACCTGGATGTCCTGGCGCAGATGCGCTGGCGTCAGCGCCTCGGTCCAACGGTCGATCATCTGAATAAGGGCGTTCATGGGTTCATCCTGCATGGCCGGCCCGCTTGTCGGGCGTGCTTACTGTCCCGTTAATTTTTTCATCAAATTGTAAACATCGCCTTAGCCGGACCTTGGCCTTTGCCTGTTACCGTGGCGACACTTGCTTCTGGGGGACGCAACAATGGCTGCTGCAAGCGCAAGAGTTCTCAATCCGGTTCTCGCCGGCATGGCCGCCGCCAAGCCCGGTCCGGCCAACTCCAACCGCAGGGCGCCGGCGGACGCCGGCCTGCCCGATCCGGCGCACCTTGCCGAACAGCTCTTCCAGCTGGTTTCGACCTCGCTCGACGGCCCGCGCGGGGTTCATCCCGAGAGCTTCATTGCCGCCTTCGGCGCGCTCGCCGGCCGCTCGGCACGATGGATCGTGCGTCGTGAGATCGAAGCCGGACGGATCGCGGACGATTTTCGCACGCCATCGGGCGTGCGGCGACCCGGTGTCACCGTGTCCGCCCATGTTGACCGTCACGTCCACGATCTGACCGGCGACAGCTATGCGGCCACGCTCGTGCCCGACCTGATCGCAGCCGGCGCAGACTGGCTGCCGCAGATCAATGCGATGATCCAGCACAATTTCATGGCCATCAACGCGCCCGCCTATCCCGACTACACGGTGGCGGAAAAGCACATGCCGGAAATCCCGCCGCAGGCGCTGCTGCTGATGCTGTGGGAGAACACGCTGACCTGCCTGCGTGCTGCGCCGCATGGCGAGACAACCGCGCAAAAGGCGTTCGCGCTGGCGACGGTCAAGGCGGCGACCATGTACCAAAAGAAGGTACCGCTCGATGTCTCCGGCCAGCTCGCGCTGGAGACGGCGATCGCCATGTCCAAGCTCGACTATGGTTTCTGACTGACTGGGCTTCCGCCGGTCAGGTCTTTGAAGAGCGCGTCGCAAAGGCAGCGACACCAATCAAAAAAGGGCGGGGACATGGTCCCCGCCCTTTTCGCATATACCTGCGTCCGGGTGAAAGAAGCGCTCTAACGCTTCAGCGCACCAAGGCTGGAAAAGGCGCGATTGTCGATCAGGATGGCGGCGGCAATACAGCCGGGCAGCCCGCGCCGCGCGAAAAGGCACAGCGCACCGGAGGCCGCTGCTTCCAGCGCCGACAGGGCGACGAACAGGGCGAGCACCGCGCTGGCGACGGGCAGCAGGCCCGCGCCGGGGGGCATCACGCCTGCCGCCACCAATTGGGCGATCCACAGGAGTGCAGCGCAGAGCACGCCCTGCAGGAGACGGTCGAGACCAGGTTGCGCATGCGCGTGCCGCGCGCTGCGGGCAAGCGCCAGCAGCACCGAGCCTGCCGATGCCGATGCAGCCAGGCCCATTGCGCCAGCCAACGGAAGCTGACCGATGGCCAGGGCACTCGCCGTTGCGATGAAGGCAGCCGCCGGCACCCAGACCGCATGGTCCGGGCTCGTCCTGGGGCGGCGCGTGATGGCATGCGAACGGGTGGTCGACAGCGATTGCATGTTCAATGTTCCGGTTGAGCTGGCGCCATTATGCGAGGCGGTGGGTGACAAAGGGTTAACCGCAGCTTGTCGCCGGGGCCGGGTGTCGTCACGGTTAACCGCCGGTTGATGTCGGGTGCAGGTGCAATCGAATTCGCGGTTAACGTGTGCACTACATATCATGCTCGTTAAGGTTGATAATCTACCATTGGTCGCAACCGTTTCGCGTCCAGAGGGCTTCACCATGTGCCGTGTCCGTGTGCTTCTGTGTTCTCTTGCCTGTTCCGCAGCCGCCCTGTCCTGGCAGGCCGGCCCGGCGCGCGCGCAGGCGCTCGTCGATGTCTGCTCGGGCCTCAGCGTCGATCTGCCGGTGCTCGATCCGGTCAGCAATGCGGCCTCGGGCCTGCTGGGCGGCCTGCTCGATCCCGTGCTCAATCTCATCATCGGCGAAGTCAACAACGACATTCAGGTGCCGCTGAGCGGCCAGAACATCGGCCTGAGCATCCTCGACACGGATGGCAATGCGGTGGCGCTGGGCTCGGGCTGCGAATTGCGCACGCAGGGCGTGGATGTCGACAATGGTCAGGGAATCACCATGGGCGGCGGCTCGATCGACGGGTTGGGCGGTACCGGCAATCCAACCGCGTCGGCGGGTGAAGCCGATGCCATCGCCATCGGCAACGGCGCCAGCACCGCCGCAGGTTCCACGGGCGCGGTCGCGCTCGGTCTGCGCGGCAGCGTGACCGCCGTCGACGGGGTGGCGATCGGCCGCGACAGCACGGCATCGGCCGCAGGAGGGATCGCGCTGGGCGCAGGAACGGTGGCGAACCGGGCCGGCATGGCCGGCGCCAACGAGACCTTTTCGGGCACATCGGTGGCTTCGACCGCCGGTGCGCTCTCGGTCGGTGCGGCGGGCGCCGAACGGCAGATCACCAATGTCGCCGGCGGCACCGCCGACACCGACGCGGTCAATCTGCGCCAGTTGCGCGCGGTCGGCGACAATCTGGCCGGTGCGATCGGCGGCGGCGCGGCGTTCGATCCGACCACTGGCCTCTTTACCGATCCGAGTTTCACAATCCGTGGAACGACCCACAATGATGTCGGCTCGGCGCTGGCGGCGCTCGACACGGCGCTGAACTCGGTCGGCGGCGATTTTGGCGTGATCGCCGCCAACAACACATCGGGCCTGGCCGACGCCGCTGCATCGGGCAGCGATGCGCTGGCTGTTGGCTGGGGGGCGCGGGCAAGCGGAACCGACGCGACGGCGACGGGCGCGGCGGCACAGGCGAGCGGCGATAGGTCGGTGGCCCAGGGCGCGCGGGCGGTGGCGTCGGGCAGCGGCGCGACCGCCGTCGGACATGGCGCTTCGGCCACCCATGCGGGTTCGACGGCGCTTGGCGCCGGCGCCAGAACGGACCGCGCCAATCAGATCGTTCTGGGAACGGCGGCCAACACATACACCATGCCCGGCATCGCGTCCGATGCCAGCCGGGCGACCCAGTCGGGTCCGACACAGATCGTGACGACCGACGCCGGCGGCAACCTGGCCGCCGTCCCGCTTCAATCTTTGCTTGGCGATCTCGCCAGCGCGGTGGGATCGGACATCGACCATCTGAACCGCCGCATCGACCAGGTGCAGACCGAATCGCGGCGGGGCATCGCCGCGGTCATGGCGATGGCCAATGCACCGATGCCGTCAGCGCCGGGCCGCACCACCTGGGCGGCCAATATGGGTGTCTACAAGTCCGAATGGGCCAGCGGCTTTGCCGTCGCGCACCGGCTGGACACGCCCAAGCCGAGCGGCATCACGGCGGCTTTCAGCCTCAACGCCGACGGACTGCCGGCGGCACGCGCCGGCCTGTTCGGAGAATTCTGATCGCGCACCAGCCCCGGGGGGCGATCAGCGGGTCGGCACGGGCGTCTCGCCGCGATAATCGTAAAAGCCGCGGCCGCTTTTGCGGCCCAGCCATCCGGCTTCGACATATTTCACCAGAAGCGGGCACGGGCGGTATTTGGAATCGGCCAGCCCGTCATGCAGCACCTGCATGATCGCCAGACACGTGTCGAGCCCGATGAAATCGGCCAGTTCGAGCGGTCCCATCGGATGGTTGGCGCCCAGCTTCATCGCCGTGTCGATCGCCTCGACCGAGCCGACCCCCTCATAGAGCGTGTAGATCGCCTCGTTGATCATCGGCAAAAGGATGCGGTTGACGATGAAGGCGGGAAAATCCTCGGACACGGTCGAGGTCTTGCCCAGCTTGTCGACATAGGCGCGGGCGACATCGAACACTTCGTCGGCGGTGGCGATGCCGCGCACCAGTTCGACCAGCTTCATGCGCGGCACCGGGTTCATGAAATGGATGCCCATGAAGCGCTCGGGCCGGTCCGTGGCCGCCGCCAGCCGCGTGATCGAGATCGATGAGGTGTTGGACGCGATCAGCGCTTCGGGCTTCAGGACCGGACACAGGTCGACGAAAATCTTGCGTTTGACCGCTTCGTTCTCGCTGGCCGCCTCGATGACGAGGTCACATCCGGACAGACCGTCCATGGTGCCTGTCACCGAAATGCGCCCGACGATTGCATCGCGATCGTCGGCCTGCATGCGGCCTGCATCGACGGCCTTCTGCGTCTGGGCCTTGAGCTTGTCGAGGCCCGCCTGCGCCGCCTCTTCGGAAATGTCGGCGATCACCACATCATAGCCGGCCGCCGCCGAGACCTGGGCAATGCCGCCGCCCATCTGCCCCGCACCGATCACACCGATCGTTTGCAACTGTTCGATCATCGCTCTCATCCCGTTTTTCTTGTCTTTTGACGGAAGTGTGCGGTTGTTGCGACGCAATGTAAATCGTTGCATCGCACCAAACCGGCGCCATGCGGCGTTTCATTCGCCGATTGTGACTTTCACGCCACGGCGCCTGCCCCCTTGGGTTGCGACCGGTGCCATGCATATCCCGCCCCAACGCAAAGCGCGGGCCCGAGGACCCGCACCGTTACTTCGTTTATCGTTTCGCCGCCCGGTCAGGCCGCTTCGTCCGCCTGGTCCTCATTGGCGGCCGACACCGGCTTGAAGTTGAGCCGGTCGGAGCCTTCCAGCACCTTGACGAGCGAACCGTCGGCGATGTCGCCGGAAAGGATGCGCTCGGCGAGCGGGTCCTGGACGTTCTTCTGGATCACACGCTTGAGCGGCCGCGCGCCATAGGCGGGATCATAGCCCTTGTCGGCGAGCCACTGGCGGGCGTCCGTGTCCAGTTGCAGCGTGATCTTGCGCTCGGCAAGCAGCTTTTCGAGCCGGCCGAGCTGGATGTCGACAATCGCGCCCATGTCGGCCTTTTGCAGCCGCTGGAACAGGATCACCTCGTCCACCCGATTGAGGAATTCGGGGCGGAACGAGGCCCGCACGACGTTCATGACATCGTCGCGGACAGTGTCCACATCCTGGCCCTCGCCCAGATTGACAAGGAATTCCGCGCCGAGGTTCGAGGTCATGATGATGACCGTGTTGCGAAAGTCGACCGTGCGGCCCTGTCCGTCGGTCAGGCGGCCATCGTCGAGCACCTGCAGCAGCACGTTGAAGACGTCCGGATGCGCCTTTTCGATCTCGTCGAACAGGATGACCTGATAGGGCCGGCGGCGGACCGCTTCGGTCAGAACGCCGCCTTCCTCATAACCGACATAGCCGGGCGGGGCGCCGATCAGCCGGGCGACCGCGTGCTTTTCCATGAATTCGCTCATGTCGACGCGGACCATCGCCTGGTCGTCGTCGAACAGGAATTCCGCCAGGGCTTTTGTCAGCTCGGTCTTGCCGACGCCGGTGGGGCCCAGAAAGATGAACGAGCCGATCGGCCGGTTGGGGTCCTGCAGCCCGGCGCGCGCGCGGCGCACGGCTTTCGAGACGGCCTGCACGGCCTCGCCCTGGCCGACGACGCGGTGGGCGATCTCGTCTTCCATGCGCAGCAGCTTTTCGCGTTCGCCCTCGAGCATCTTGTCGACGGGAATGCCGGTCCAGCGCGAAACGATATGCGCCACATGATCAGGCGAAACGGTTTCCTCGACCATTGAAGAGGCGTCATTGTCGCCGCCCTTTTCGGCCTCTTCGAGCTTGCGCTCCAGTTCGGGAATGCTGCCATAGGCCAATTCGCCCGCGCGCTGGAATTCACCCGAGCGCTGGGCGATGGCCAGTTCGTTGCGGGCCTCGTCCAGTTCGCGCTTGAGATCGGCGGCGGTGCCGAGCTTTTCCTTTTCGGCCTGCCAGGTGGCAGTCAATTGCGCCGATTCTTCCTCAAGTCCGGCCAGATCCTTTTCGAGATTGGCGAGCCGATCTTTCGAGGCCTGATCGGTCTCGACCTTCAGCGCCTCGCGTTCGATCTTGAGCTGGATGATCTTGCGGTCGAGTTCATCGAGCGCTTCGGGCTTGGAATCCACCTGCATGCGCAGGCGCGAAGCGGCTTCGTCCACCAGATCGATCGCCTTGTCGGGCAGGAACCGGTCGGTGATGTAGCGGTTGGAGAGGGTCGCCGCGGCGACGAGGGCGGAGTCCGACACACGCACCTTGTGATGCTGCTCATATTTTTCCTTCAGACCGCGCAGGATCGACACCGTGTCCTCGACGGTCGGCTCGCCGACGAAGACGGGCTGGAACCGGCGGGCGAGCGCGGCGTCCTTTTCGACATGCTTGCGGTATTCGTCGAGCGTGGTCGCGCCGACGCAGTGCAGTTCGCCGCGCGCGAGCGCCGGCTTAAGCAGGTTGGAAGCATCCATCGCGCCATCGGCCTTGCCGGCCCCGACCAGCGTGTGCATCTCGTCGATGAACAGGATGATGTTGCCGTCGGCGTTCTGGACTTCGGACAGGACGGCCTTCAGCCGCTCTTCGAATTCGCCGCGATATTTCGCGCCGGCGATCAGCGCGCCCATGTCGAGCGCCATCAGCTGCTTGTCGCGCAGGCTCTCGGGGACGTCTTCATTGACGATGCGCAGCGCCAGACCCTCGGCGATGGCCGTCTTGCCGACGCCGGGTTCGCCGATCAGCACCGGATTGTTCTTGGTACGACGCGACAGGACCTGGATCGTCCGGCGGACTTCGTCGTCGCGGCCGATCACCGGATCGAGCTTGCCTTCGCGGGCGTCGGCGGTCAGGTCGCGCGCATATTTCTTCAGCGCGTCATAACCTTCTTCGGCGCTCGCCGTGTCAGCCGTGCGACCCTTGCGGATATCGTTGATCACCTGATTGAGCGCGGTCGGCGTCACGCCGGCCTTGGCGAGAATGTCGGCGCTTTTGGCCGATTTTTCCATCGCCAGCGCCAGCAGCAGCCGTTCAACGGTCACATAAGTGTCACCGGCCTTCTTGGCGATCTCTTCGGCGGTGGTGAAAACCTTGGCAAGCGGTTGGGCAAGGTAAAGCTGGCCGTTGCCGCCCTCGACCTTGGGCAGGGCGTTGAGTGCGGTCTCGACGCCCATGCGCACATCCTTGGCGTTGCCGCTGGCGCGTTCGATCAGCGAGGCGGCCATGCCTTCGGAGTCATCGACCAGCACCTTGAGGATGTGTTCGGGCGTGAACTGCTGATGGCTCGAGCCGAGAGCAAGCGTCTGCGCGGACTGGATGAAACCGCGCACGCGTTCGGAATAGTTTTCCAGATTCATGGTCTTGTCGTCTCCAATCTTCCCCGCATCCCTCAAAGGCAATGCGCGGCTTCAATCGATGACGGGCCCCCGCCAGGCGGCGAGCCCCTGATACGATCACGATATGGTGACGCGTCGGACGCGAATAAAGGGGAAAAGGGCGCAAAAACAAACCGGCACGCCCCAGGGCGCGCCGGCTCGAACGGTCAGGTGCCGCGTGTTGAACGGCCTATTCGGCGGCCACCGGCGCTTCTTCGCCATCGGCCGCGCCTTCGGATGCGGCCTCGGCTTCGACGGGCTTTTTGCGCGGCTTGCGGGGGCGCTTGGGCTTGGCCGGCTCTTCGACATCGGCGGCCTGCTGGGCTTCTTCCTGGCGCACTTCGGCGGGCGTGCCGTCGATCACCGGCTGCGGCTGTGCCGCGGCGTCGGCCGGGCTTTCGCCGGCATCGGCGGTCGCTGCCGTGGGTTGCGCATCGTCGGCGTCCTGATTGCGGTCGTCGCGGTCCCGGCGGTTGCGGTTGCGGCGGCCCTGTTGCTGCTGGCCGTCATCGCGCCCCTGCCGATCGTCGCCGGAGGCCTGCTGCGGGTTGTCGCCCTGCTCGTCATCATCCTCGCGCGGCTGCGGCTGCGCGGCCAGAATGATGCGGTTGTAATGCTCGGCGTGCTGCAAATAGTTCTCAGCCATCACCGTGTCGCCGGACGACAGCGCGTCGCGCGCGAGCGTGGCGTATTTGTCGGCGATCACCTGTGCATTGCCGCGAATTTTCACGTCAGGACCGTTGCTCTCATAGCTGCGCTGGAGCGGGTTCTGGTTGCGCCGGCCGCTGCCACGATTGCGCGAACGGCGTCCTTGTTGCTGTGGTCTCATCAATCTCTCATGTTCGGGTTATTCGGCTTGCATTGCGCAATTTCTTGGTGAGGAAACGTTTCGGCGCGCGGGTCCAATGGTGTTACCGTCAAAGCAAGCTCTTGGCTTGCGATTGGTCATCATCGTGTCAGATCGCCCCTGCGACTAAACATGTCGGAACCGTGCGCCGCCGGCCTTCGGGCCATGCGGGAAAAGTCTTGCTGCTGTCGGTTGCCTGACTGCCGATCAATCTTGCGTATCGGCGTGTTTATCTAGTGGTAGCGAGCGCGGGACAGATTGCCAAGGCATTTTTTCGTTTTTTGACGCGAATTCGTATCAGCAGCTGAACAATATCGCCCTTTCGAGGCCGTTGAGGTCCTGTGCGCTGGCTGCGACCTGCATGCCGGCGGCCGCAAAAAGCCCGGCGACCGCCGATCTCTGGCCCTTGCCGATCTCGACGGCGATTCGCCCGCCGTCCGCCAGATGCGGCAGTGCCCGTGCGGCGATCAGCCCGTAGGCGTTGAGCCCGTCCGAGCCGCCATCCAGCGCGGCGAGCGGGTCATGGTCGCGCACATCGGGATCAAGCGTCGGAATGACCGCCGTCGGAATATAGGGCGGGTTGGAGACGATCAGGTCGAACTGTCCCGTCAGCGCGGCGAACCAGTCCGAGCGCAAGGCGGTGAAGCGCTCGGACAGGCCGAGCCCCTGCGCATTGCGCATCGCCATTTCCAGCGCTTCGGCGGAGACATCGGTGCCGGTCGCCACCGCCTCGGGCACCTCGTTGAGGATGGCGAGCGCGATGGCGCCGCTGCCCGTGCCCAGGTCAAGAACGCGGCAGGTGCCGGTCTTCTCGGCGCGGTGGCGCGCAAACGGCAACACCAGGTCGACCAGCGTCTCAGTGTCGGGGCGCGGCACCAGCGTGTGGGCGTTCAGCGACAGGGGCAGGCCGTAGAACTCGCGCCAGCCGATGATCCGGTGCACCGGTTCGTGGCTCATGCGCCGGGCGATCGCCGTTCTGAGCGCCTGGTGCTGGCGCGGGTTGAGCGGCTTGTCGGGTTGGGTCAGCCGGTCCAGCGCGGTCATGCCGGTGGTGTGCTCGACCAAAAGCGTCACATCGAGGTCGGGCGTCGGCGAGCCGGCGCGGGACAGATGGGCGACCGCATCGTCATAGGCGTCCTGAAGGCTGGCCGACCCGGTCATCTCATGCCGCCGCCTCTTCGGTGAGCAGTCTGGCCTGATGGTCTGCGGTCAGCGCGTCGACGATTTCGCCGAGGTCGCCCTCCATCACCCGGTCCAGCTTGTATAGCGTCAGATTGATGCGGTGGTCGGTGACGCGCCCTTGCGGAAAATTGTAAGTGCGGATGCGTTCGGACCGGTCGCCGGACCCGACCTGGAGACGCCGCGCTTCGGAGCGTTCCTCGGCCGCCTTGCGCCGTTCTTCGTCGTAAAGGCGGGCGCGCAGGATCTCCATGGCCCGGGCGCGGTTCTGATGCTGCGATTTCTCCGCCTGCACCACCACGATGCCGGACGGGACATGGGTGATGCGCACCGCCGAATCGGTCGTGTTGACATGCTGGCCGCCAGCGCCCGATGCCCGCATCGTGTCAATGCGGATGTCCTCGTTGCGGATGTCGACATCGACCTCCTCGGCCTTGGGCAGGACGGCCACCGTCGCCGCCGAGGTGTGGATGCGGCCGCCGGCCTCGGTCTCGGGCACGCGCTGGACGCGATGAACACCGGACTCGAATTTAAGCTTCGAGAAGACGCCCTTGCCTTCGACCTGCGCGATGATCTCCTTGTAGCCGCCGGCATCGCCGTCCGATGCCGAAACAATCTCCATCTTCCAGCCATGGGCGGCGGCGTAGCGCTCATACATGCGGAACAGGTCCCCGGCGAAAAGGGCGGCTTCCAGCCCGCCGGTGCCGGCGCGGATCTCCAGGATGGCGCTGCGCTGGTCGGCGGCGTCGCGCGGCAGCAAAAGCAGCCTGATATCCTGCCCGAGGGCTTCGAGGCGACCGTCGAGTTCGGGCCGCTCCTCCTCGGCGAGCGCGCGCATCTCGGCCTCGACGTCCGCGTCCGAGAGCAGCGCGTCCAGATCGTCGCGCTCGGCCTCGACCTGGCGGTACTCGCGAATCTTGCCGGCGATCTCCTCAAGCTCGGCATATTCGGCGGCGAGGCGGACATAGGTCTCGCTGTCGGGACCTTCGGCCATCTGCGCCTCGAGCATGTCGAAGCGCTTGACCATCTGGTCCATCTTGTCGGCTGGCAGATCGAGCATGGCGGGTTGATAGCGAGCCTTGGCGCGCTGTCAAAGGGGAATGGTGCGCGCGTCGGCGAATTCGCGGATGATTTCGCGGATATTGGCGCCCGTGCCGCCATTTTCAAGCGGCTCGGCAATCGCGTCATGCAGGGCGGCCAGATCGGTCTTCAGAAGGGCCGCCTTGACCGGCCCGATAGCGGCCGGCGACATGGACAGGGTGGTGATGCCGAGCGCGGCAAGGGCGAGCGCTTCAAGCGGCCGGCCGGCCATCTCGCCGCACAGCGTCAATGGCGTGTCGTGGCGGCCGGCGGCATCGGCAATCGACTTGAGCGCACGCAGGAAGGTCGGCGACAGGGTGTCGAAACGGTCGGCGATGCGGCTGTTGCCGCGGTCGGCGGCGTGCATGAACTGGAACAGATCGTTGGAGCCGATCGACACGAAGTCGACCTTTTCCATCAGACCGTCCATATCGAACAGGAGCGAGGGCACTTCGAGCATCGCGCCGATGCGCAGCGTCAGCGGCAGGCCGTGGCCGAAGCGCGACAGATGCTTGACCTCGCGCATGATCAGCGCGCGCGCCTGATCGATCTCGTGCAGTTCGGTGACCATGGGCAGCATCAGTCGCAATTCGCGGCCCGATGCGGCCTTCAGAAGCGCCCGCACCTGGGTCCGCAAAAGGCCGGGCCGGTCGAGCGCCAGCCGCATGGCGCGCCAGCCAAGCGCCGGGTTTTCCTCGTCGGGTGCGTTGCGGAAATAAGGCAGCACCTTGTCGCCGCCTATGTCGAGCGTGCGGAAGGTGACGGGTCGGCCGGCGGCGGCATCGAGCACAGATCGATAAAGCCGTTCCTGTGCTTCGGCACGCGGGAAGGTGGCGGCGATCATGAATTGCAGTTCGGTGCGGAACAGGCCGATGCCGGCCGCCCCGGACTGCTCGACCTGCGGCAGATCGACCAGCAGCCCGGCATTCATCATCAGCGTGATGGGTTGGCCGTCGGCGGTGACTGATGGCCGGTCGCGTAGCGTCCGGTATTCCTCCTGCCGGCGGGCACGAAAGCGGACTTTTTCCGCGTAGGCGGCCTCGACACCGGGTTGCGGGCGAAGATGCACATGGCCGGCCAGGCCGTCGACGATGATCGGATCGCCCGAATCGGACATGGCAACGATGCCCTTGGCGCCGCCGGCCACGGGAATGTTCATGGCGCGGGCAACGATGACGACATGGCTGGTCGGCGCGCCTTCCTCCAGCACAAGGCCGCGCAGGCGGTCACGTGGATAGTCAAGCAGTTCGGCCGCGCCCATGTTGCGCGCGACGATGATGGCGTCGTCGGGCAGCGACTTTGCGCCATGGGATGGCTCGCCGCTGATCAACTGGCGCAGCAGGCGGTTCGCCAGATCGTCGAAATCGCTCATGCGTTCGCGCAGATAGGGGTCGGTGACCGTGCCGAGCCGCGCGCGCATGTCGCTTTGAACCTTTTCGACGCCGGCCTCGGCGGTCAGGCCGTTGCGGATCGCTTCCTCCATGCGCTGCACCCAACCCTTGTCGTGGGCGAACATGCGGTAGGTTTCCAAGACGTCGCGATGCTCGCCCTCAAAGGCGACGTCGCCGCGCGACAGCATGTCGTCGATCGTCAGCCGCAGGCTGGAGAGCGCGGCGCCCAACCGTTCCAGTTCGGCCCGCGTGTCGTCGTTGAACATGTCGGTGACAACGACGCGCGGCTCGTGCAGGACCACATGGCCGAGCCCGATGCCTTCGGAAAGGGGCTGGCCGTGATGGGTGACCGGCTTGGCGAGATCGAGTTCGACGCCGGTCGACGACAGGCTTCTCAGATCGCCGGTGGCGATCATCTCACCGATCACCATGGCGACGGTTTCCATCGCCTCGCCCTCATCGTCGCCATAGGCGCGATGGGCCTCGTTCTGGACGACGAGAACCCCAAGCGTGCGGCCGGCGCGCAGGATCGGCACGCCGAGGAAGGAATTGTAGAGTTCCTCGCCGGTCTCAGGGAGATATTCGAAGGCCGGATGCTTTTGCGCTTCGGCCAAATTCAACGGGCGCGAGGAAGCGGCGATCGTGCCGACAAGGCCCTGGCCGAGCCGCAATTGCGATTGGTGGACCGCCTTGGGATTGAGGCCGACCGTGGCATAGAGTTCCAGCACGCCGTCGGCGCGCAGCGCATAGACCGAGCAGACCTCGGCGACCATGGACTGGGCGATCTGGCCGACGATCCGGTCGAGGCGCTGCTGCGGCGCCATCGGCTCGGCCATGACTTCGCGGATGCGCTTAAGAAGCACGCGGGAGCCCGCGTCCTTGTCGCGGGTCGCGGGCGGCCCGTCGGGTCCGGAAAATCGGTTGGCGCTCATGGCCCCAATCTGGACCGGCGCGTCAGGCCTTGTCGAGCCCATAGACGCCGTGCAGCGTCCGCACTGCGAGTTCGGCATAGTCGCCGTCGATCAGGATGGAGATCTTGATCTCCGAGGTGGTGATGGCGCGGATGTTGATCGCCTTGTCGGCCAGCGCCTTAAAGGCGGTGGCGGCGACGCCGGCATGCGACCGCATGCCGATGCCGATCACCGAAACCTTGGCCAGACCCGTCTCGGACTGGACCGTGTCGTAGCCGATCGCCTGCTTGTGCTGTTCGAGCGCAGCAACGGCCTTGTCGACATCGCCGGACGGCACGGTGAACGTCATATCGGTGTAGTTGCCGTCGGCGGACACGTTCTGCACGATCATGTCGACATTGATGCCCGCTTCGGCGAGCGGGCCGAAACTGGCGGCCGTAATGCCGGGACGATCGGCGACGCGGCGCAGCGAAATCTGTGCCTCGTCCTTGGCATAGGCGATGCCGGTGACGGTTTCCTGTTCCACGATCTCGTCCTCACTGCAGATCAGCGTTCCGGGCGGGTTGTCGAAGTCGTCCATGCCCGGCGCGTCGGGGGCGTCGAAGCTGGACCGCACGAAGGTACGCACATTGTGCACCATGGCCATTTCCACCGAGCGCACCTGCAGCACTTTCGCACCAAGGGACGCCATTTCCAGCATCTCCTCGAAGGAGACCCTGGCCAGACGGCGTGCCGCCGGCTCGATGCGCGGGTCGGTGGTGTAGACACCGTCGACATCGGTGTAGATGTCGCAACGGTCGGCGCGAACCGCCGCGGCAAGCGCCACGGCCGATGTGTCCGAGCCGCCGCGCCCGAGCGTTGCGATGCGGTTGTCCGGGCCGATGCCCTGAAAGCCGGCGACGACCGCCACCTGGTTCATCGACAGGCGCTCGTTCAGCGTGTCGGCCTCGATGTCCGCGATGCGAGCAGCGCCATGGGCGTTGTCGGTTCGAACGGGGATCTGCCAGCCTTGCCAGGAGCGGGCATCGACGCCCATCGATTGCAGGGCGATCGCCAGAAGGCCGCTCGTTACCTGCTCGCCCGACGAGACGATCGTGTCATATTCGCGGGCGTCATAGAAGGACGCGGCGGCGCCGGCGGTCACCGGCATCCGGCGCACCCATTCGACCAGCTCGTTGGTCTTTCCCGCCATGGCGGACACGACCACGGCGACCTGGTGGCCCGCATCCGCCTCGCGCTTGACGTGGCGCGCCACATTGCAGATGCGGTCCAGATCGGCGACGGACGTGCCGCCAAATTTCATCACGATGCGGGCCATTTGCGGGAGTCCGGCGGGTGGGTGTCCATGAAACGCGCCGGTCCATAGCGGACTATGCCGCACCCCGCAAGCAAGCCCATGGGTTGACTTGGCCGCCCTTCCGCCCGACTTGCTTCGGCGGACGACAATGCGGAGCATAAGATGAGCGACAGCGCCACCACCATCGATCAGGCCGAAGTCGACTGGTTCTCGAAACTGGCGGCGGAATGGTGGAACCCCAAGGGCAAGTTCAAGCCGCTGCACAAGTTCAATCCCGTGCGCCTGACCTATATTCGCGACACGGTGTGCGCCCATTTCGGCCGCGATCCCCATGCGCCCAAACCGTTTGACGGGCTGCGGCTGCTCGACATTGGCTGCGGCGGTGGGCTTCTGAGCGAGCCGATGGCGCGGCTCGGCGCCGATGTGGTCGGGGCGGATGCGTCGGAGACCAACATCGAAGTCGCCAAGATCCATGCCGAGCAATCGGGTGTCACGGTCGACTATCGCGCCACGACCTCCGAGGCGCTCAAGGCGGCGGGCGAGACGTTCGACATCGTGCTCAACATGGAGGTGGTCGAGCATGTGGCCGATGTGGACCTGTTCATGAAGAGCTGCGCGGCGATGGTGCGGCCCGGCGGGTTGATGTTTGTTGCCACCATCAACCGCACGACTAAAGCTTGGGGCCTGGCGATCATCGGCGCCGAATATGTGCTGGGCTGGTTGCCCAAGGGCACGCACCAGTATGAGAAGCTTGTCAAGCCATCGGAGATCGATGCGGCGCTGTCCGGTACGGGCGTCGAGGTGTTCGACCGTTCGGGCGTCTTCTACAATGTGCTGGCGGACGAATGGCGGCTGTCGCGCGACATGGACGTCAATTATATGGTCGTGGCGCGGCGCGGGGCTTGACCCTCTCGGGGCGGCTAGGTGCAAGCGGCGACCTTGTGAAACGCGTTCATGCATGACATTTTTGACCCATGAACGGTCCCGACACGAAATCCCTGACAGTCTCTCTGCCAGCCGAACAGGTTGCGCAGATGGACGAGGCGGTGCGCGCGGGGGCGTATGCCTCCGACAGCGAGATCGTTCGTGAAGCACTGCGGCTATGGGAACAGCGCGAGCATCTGCGCAAGCGCGAAATTGCACGCTTGAAGCGCGCCTACGATGAAGGCATGGCAAGCGGTGAGGGCCGGCCGGTCGATGCAGATACGTTTCTCGCCGAGTTGAAACAGCAGTCGGCCGCAGGTGGCTAGACTTCTGCTCAGTCCGCGTGCTGAGCAGGACATCGGCGACATATGGCGCACGATCGTTGCCGAAAACCCGCGTGCCGCTGACAAATTGGTCCGACGGTTCTTTGAAAAGTTTGAACTGGCGGCGACCCAGCCCAATATGGGCGCGCCTCGCCCGGAACTCAGCCCGACGGCCCGGATCTTGATCGAGGGCTCATACATCCTGATCTATGAGCCGCTTGCTAACGGCGTCCTGATCGTTGCGGTGGTTCACGGCGCGCGCGACCCGCAAAGCTGGCTGTGACCGGATTGTCCGTCTTCGTCAGTTCAAATCTTCGGGCAGTTCGGGCAGTGGCATGATGTCGATGCCCTCGTCGACCAAGCTTTCGACATCGTCGAGCGACGCCTTGCCGTAGATCGGCTTGGCATCGGTTTCGCCATAATGCATCTGCCGTGCCTGCTCGGGGAATTTCTCGCCGACATCTTCGGCCTGCGACTTCACCTGCCGGGTGACCTCGCGCATCTTCTCGACGATTTCGCGCCGCATCGCCTGGCCGGCGGCGACCATGACGGCCTCCTTGCGCGCATCCTTGGTTCGCCCGGTTGCAACCTGCGGCGCCATCAGCGCCTTGGACACCTTGATCGAACCGCACGCAGGGCACTCGACAAAACCCCGCTTGGCCTGGGTCTCATAATCCTCGTTGGAGCGGAACCAGGCCTCGAATTCGTGCCCCTGGTCGCAATGCAGCGCGAACTTCATCGTGCGTTCTCTTTCGGCGTGTTCTCGTGCACATAGGACCGCGCATTTTGCAGGTTGGGTATCCTGCCGCGCGCCGCGGCCGGCGCGGATAGGTCGATGTCGGCGACGATGATGCCCGGTGCGTCATCGTCCTTTTCGGCGATGATCGCGCCCCAGGGATCGATGATCAGTGAATGGCCATAGGTTTCGCGTCCGTCGTCGTGGACACCGCCCTGGGCTGCAGCGATCACGAAAGCGCCGTTCTCGATGGCACGCGACCGCAGCAGGACATGCCAGTGGGCTTCGCCGGTCTGCCGGGTGAAGGCCGCCGGCGACGTCAGGATGGCGGCGCCGGCGCGTGCCTGATCGCGGAACAGGTGTGGGAAGCGGACATCGTAGCAGATGGCAAGACCCAGCCTTGCGTCCTCCATGTCACAGGTCACAAGTGCCTCGCCGGGCGCGTAGATCGCCGATTCCCGCCAGCTTTCGCCATTGGGAAGGTCGACATCGAACATGTGGATCTTGTCGTAGGTGGCCGCACGCGTGCCGTCCGGCGCAAAAAGCGCGGCGCGGTTGGCCACCTTTCCGTCCTCGCGCAGGATCGGCGTCGAGCCGACATGCAGCCAGATATCGTGCTCTTTCGCCAGCCGCGCCGCGGCGGCGAACACCGGATCGTCCGGCTCGGGTCGAACGGCCTTCATCAGCGCTGCCCGGTCCTTCTGGACGAGCCCGGTCATTTCCGGCGTCTGGACATAGCGCGCACCGGCGCCGGCGGCTTCGCCGACCAAACGCTCGAATTCGGCGGTGTTGCGGTCCGGATCGGTGCCCGACCGCATCTGTATGCAGGCAACACGCATGACGGTCACGCGGCCAAAAGCGCGTCCAGCTTGCCGGCGCGCTCCATGGCCATCAGATCGTCGCAGCCGCCGACATGGGTTTCGCCGACGAAGATCTGCGGAAAGGTGGCGCGGCCATTGGCCTTCTGCATCATCTCACGCTTCAGCGCCGGGTCGAAGCTCGCATCATGCTCGACATAGGCAACGCCCTTCTTGTCGAGCAGGCGCTTGGCCGCAGTGCAAAAGCCGCACAATTGTCGCGTGTAGATTGTCACATTCGCCATGCGTCGTCTTTCCGAAACGATGATCCGTCTGGCGGCGATATAGGCCGTGAAGCGTTCAAGTGAAAGGCTTGCGGCTCAGCGGCCGGTCGCGTCCGGATCGCGCCGTCCGGCGACGACGCGCGAAAAAGTCAGCACCAGGACCGAAATTGCACCGGCTTTCTTCAACGCCTTTGCGGCCGCCTCGACGGTCGCGCCCGTGGTCAGAACGTCGTCAATCAGCAGCACCCGACGGCCGGCCACGGCGATCTCCTGGCCCAGCGGGACCTTGAAGACGCCGCGCACATTGACCTGGCGCTGGTTGACGGTCAGGCCGACCTGCGGCCGCGTGCGCCTTTGCCGCGTGAGCGCGCCGGCGGCCATGGGCAGATCGCTGGTCACGGCGAGCGCCCGCGCCAGTTCGGCGGCCTGGTTGAAGCGGCGACGCCACAGCCGCCCGCGATGCAGCGGCACCGGGATGATCACATCGGCCTCATCGATCAGTTCGGTGCCGGCCCGCGTCATGAAGCGGGCCATCCATGGCGCCAGGTCGGTTCGATCACCATATTTTAGGCGGGTGACGAGTTGCCGTGCGGCGCCCGCATGGACGCACGCCGCGCGCGCCCTGTCATAGAGCGGCGGATTGGCGAGCACGTCGGCGCTGATCATCGCCCGCCCGAAATCATGCGCGAAAGGCACACCGCTGACGTCGCACAGCGGCTGTTCGATGAAGGCGATATCGGGCCAGCATCGGGCGCAGAGCGTTCCGTGCCGTGCGACATGCCGACCGCAGGCAAGGCACGCGTCGGGGAACAGGACCGCGCCGGTTGCGCGGCCGGCCTTTATCGCCCATTGACGCACATGGTCCATCGCATTGTCCGCTGATGAAAGGCACCGGTCGCCCATGCGCGCCATTATCGATCAAAAGCAGCGCGCCGCCAACCATGCGCGGGCAGCTCGGTTGGCCGTGCCGGGCGCCGATTTCCTTCTGGTGCGCGCGCTCGACGAGTTGGCCCACCGGATCGCGGTCACGACGCGGACCTTCGACCGGGCGCTGGCGATCGGTCCGCATGCGGACCGGGTTGCCGAGATGCTTGCGGCGACCGGCAAGGTCGGATCGGTCGACCGGGCCGTCTTCGATGGCGACGAAACGCTGGATGTGCCGGAGTCAGTGGCCGATCTGGCCGTCTCCATGCTCGACCTGCACGAGATGAACGATGTGCCCGGGGCGCTGGTGCAGATCCGGCGAGCATTGCGCCCGGACGGTCTGCTGCTCGCCTGTGTGCCCTCGAGCGGCACGCTGGCAGAGCTGCGCGATTGCCTGACGGAGGCCGAGACTGTGGTTGCCGGCGGCGCCGCGCCGCGCATCCTGCCGTTCATGGACGTTCGCGATGCCGGGGGATTGTTGCAAAGGGCAGGGTTTGCGCTGCCGGTGGCCGACCATGATGCGGTGACCGTGCGCTATGACACAGCGTTTGACCTGATGCGCGATCTTCGGGCGATGGGCGCGACCAATTCGCTGATCGCTCGGCTCAGGCATTTCACACGACGCGCTGTGCTTTTCGAAGCGGTGCGCCTTTATGCGGAGCGGCACGCCGATGCCGATGGGCGGGTCCGCGCGACATTTTCGTTTGTCTGGATGTCGGGCTGGGTGCCGGATCCGGGTCAGCCGCAACCGCTCAAGCCGGGAAGCGCAACCCGTTCACTGGCCGATGCGCTCAGACCGAAGCGCTGACCTTGGCGGGCGCAAACCGCTTACCCGTCGATGGCGCCCGAGAGTGCAGAGCCGATGCTGCCATTGTTGCTGTCGTAAAGTGTCTGCAGATCCGTGCCGACCGCGGTAACTCCGGCGACGGTGGCAATGGAGAGCAGCGCTGCGATCAGCGCATATTCGATGGCGGTCGCGCCCCGCGCGTCTGTCAGAAAAATGCGAAACATGGCGTCAACCTCTCACGCCAGAGACCCTAGGATGCCCCGGTTAACGCAGCGTTCCGTGCGCCTGAAAGCGCGAGAAGTTTATCGCCATGGTTAAGCGTGTGTTGACCGACCAAGGCCGGTTCAACGCGAACAATCGCCGGAGTGCGCGCCGTTGGCATGGATGATGCAGACCGCATTGGGCGAATTCTGCAACACGCTGCGCCGCATCGTGTAGGTCGAGCGCTGTTGCGGTGTCGAGGCCGTGGTCATGAAGTCGATACCGGGATTGGAACGGTCGGCGGCGATGCGCGCGCTGGACCGGTCGAGATAGGGCGCTGCAAAAAGGGCGACGGCAATGGCGAGCACGCCGAACAGCAATGTCGCCCGGAGCATGTTGTTGCCCCAGTCAAAGACCGCCGATTGCTTGCGTTCGATCGGCGCGTACCATTGATTGTCGTCCTGCATGAGCTACCCCGATCGGCGGTCGGACGGTCGCCGTCCGCAGTCCCGCCGCACACGGTGAAAATTGCCACGATCCCTTAAACGATTGATTAACGCTGATTTGCGCGGCCAGACCGGCAGGCGGGCGCTTCAAAGAAGGTCCTGCAGCACGGGAATGAGCGGCGCGTCGGCGGCGGGCATGGGATGGTCGCGCAGGTCACGCGCACGGACCCATTTGAGCGACTGGCCTTCGCGCGAGACCGGAATGCCATCGAACTTGCGGCAGATGTAGAGCGGCATCAGCAGATGAAAATCGTCATAGGCATGGCTGGCGAAGGTGAGCGGTGCCAGACAGGCGACTTCGGTCCTGACGGCCAGTTCTTCCTCCAGTTCGCGAACCAACGCCTGTTCGGGTGTTTCCCCGGGCTCCAGCTTGCCGCCGGGGAACTCCCACAGCCCGGCCATGGCCTTGCCGGGCGGACGCCGGGCCAAAAGGATGCGATTGTCGCGGTCGACCAGCGCGCATGCGGAGACCAAAATCAGCGGTTTGGCCATGACCGGTCAGTCGCCCCGCATGCGATAGACGTAGCGGTAGACTTCCTCGAACCCGAGCCGGGTGTAGAGCCCGTTGGCGGAAGTGTTGGCCGCTTCCACCTGCAGCCAGCCGGTCGCAGCGCCCTGGGCGGCCGCCCATCTGAGGGCGGCGCGGACGATCGAACGGCCATAGCCCCGGTTGCGCAGACCTTCGCGAACCGTGATCTCGAACAGGCCTGCCATTTCGTTGTCGTGGACACAAAGTGCGCTCGCCGCCGGACCCTCCTCGTCCTCGACCACGAACATCCCGAAGGGCGGACGGATGCTTTCGAGCAGTTCGGTCAGGCCGGGCTTGTTGACCCGCTCATCGGCATTGAGCATGATCGCGGCGTCGACGAAGCGGCCAATATCGCGCACCGGCAACAATTCGTAACCGCCGTCGAGATCCATCTGGTCGAGTGATGCGGCGAGAACGCGGGTTTCGTCCGCTCGTGTCCAGCCGATCGCGTTCAGATGCGCCTCCAGTTCGGCCGGGGCCAGCGGTGACATGCGGAAGACGATGGGCCTTTCATAGGCCTTGAAGCGCTGCTCGATGCGGGCGATTCGCCGCTCGATCTCGCGATTGTCCGCCGGATCGAGCGGGTTGACCGAGTTGAGACGGCGCGAAGGGTGGCTGGCCGTCAGGCGCACCGCCCAACTGCCGTCATAATGGACCGATGCGGCGGGCCATGCGCGGAACCCGACCGCCTCCATCCGCCTGACCATCGACAATTTCGGCATCGGTCCTCCAAACCTAGCTTCTGTAGTCGCCATTGATGGTGACATAATCCTTGGTCAGATCGCAGCCCCAGGCGGTAAAGCGGCCATCGCCAAGGCCGATATCGACGCCGATCGTGACTTCATCGCGTTGCATGTAAGCGCTCATGGCGGCCTCGTCATAGCCGGCAGCGCGTTCGCCGTCCGTCGCCGCGGCAAGATCTCCGAACCGGATGGCGAGCCGATCTCTGTCGGCCGGTTCGCCCGCCTTGCCGACGGCCATGACGATGCGGCCCCAGTTCGCATCGCCGCCGGCGAGCGCGGTCTTGACCAGCGGCGAGTTGGCAATGGCCAGTGCGATCGTCCGGGCCGAGACGTCCGACTGCGCGCCGGTGACCTCAATGCGCATCAACTTGCTGGCGCCCTCGCCGTCGCGGACGATCTGCAGCGCGAGATCCTCCATCAGGTCGGCGAATGCGGTTGCGAACGCCGCAAGGCGTGTATCATCGGCGCTTGCGACGGGTGTGACGCCGGCCGCGCCGGTGGCAAACGCCAGAACGGTGTCGGAGGTCGAGGTGTCGCTGTCGACGGTGATCGCATTGAAGGTCGTGTCGACATGCTGGCCAAGGAGCGTCTGCAAGGCGGCGGCGGAAATGGGCGCGTCGGTGACGATGTAGGCCAGCATCGTCGCCATGTCCGGCGCGATCATGCCGGACCCCTTGGCGATGCCGTTGATCGTGACGGGAACGCCGTCGATCTCGGCCGTTCGCGTGGCGAGCTTGGGAAAGGTGTCCGTGGTCATGATCGCCCGCGCTGCCTCTTCCCAGCGGTCGGGTGCGGCATCGCGCACGATCTGTTGCAGCGCGCCGTCGAATTTTTCGGCCTCAAGCGGTTCGCCGATCACGCCGGTCGAAGACAGAAAGACGTCCGAGACCGGACAGTTCATGGCCAAAGCGGCCATTTGGGCGGTCAGGGCCGTCGCCTCGGCGCCCTTCTTTCCGGTGAAGGCGTTTGCATTGCCCGAATTGACGACGAGAATGCGCGCCCTGCCAGCGGGCAAATTGGCGCGACACCAGTCGACCGGGGCGGACGGGCAGTGCGAACGGGTCAGAACGCCGGCGACCGCGGCCTGTTCGTCGAACGCCATCGCCATCAGATCGGTGCGGCCGGCATATTTGATGCCGGCAGCCGCCGCGCCGAGCCGGACGCCGACCACGGGCGGCAGAACGGCCAGTGTTTCGGGGGCAAGCGGGGATGTCTTCATCTGCATGTTCGGCAAGGCCGGCCGCTATTGGGCCGGCTGTTCCGAAGCGTTCACGCCGGCGCTGATCGCCGCATCATAGGCGGCCTTGAGTTCCGGATCGGTGATCTCGATCGTCGCCTCGGTGCGCAGCGTGGTCAGTAGCTCAAAATAGCGTTCTCGCAGCAGGACCGAACGGACCTGCGCCTCGACCTGTTCGAAGGGCGGAGGCTGGACCGGCCTACGGTCCTCCAGCTTGATGACGTGCCAGCCAAACTGGGTCTCGACAGGATCGGCCGTGAAGCCGCCGGGCTCGAGCGCGAATGCCGCTTCCTCGAAAGGCGGCACCATCCGGCCGCGCGTGAAATAGCCCAGATCGCCGCCATTGGGACCCGAAGGGCCGGTCGATCTCTCGGCGGCCAGTTCGGCGAAGTCCGCGCCGCCATCCAGTTCGGCGATCACAGCGCGCGCCTCTTCCTCGGTTTCGACAAGAATGTGCCGCGCGCGGATTTCGTTTTCCGGCGGCGTGGCGGCAATCTCGGCATCGTAGCGGCTGCGCACATCGGCGTCGCTTATCGTTTCGACGACCTGGTCGCGGAAATAGCTGTTGTGCAGCGCACGCGACCTGAGGAAGTCGAGCCGCTGGCGGAACTCGTCGGTCTCGGCCACGCCTTCGCTCTCGGCCTTGCCGGCCAGAAGCTCGATGTCGATCAGCGCCATCATGGCGGCGAAACGCTGCTGTTCCGGCGGAACCTGGCCGAGCTGGTCCTCCAGATCGCCGATGGCGAACGCGATGTCGCGATTGGTCACATCGCGGCCGTCGATCGTGCCGATCACCGCGTCCGGGTCAGGCGCCTGTGCCTCCTGGGAGAGTGCCGTGCCGGCAAAGGGCACCGACAGCAGCACCGCCAGTCCGGCGGCAAGAAGGGGGTGAACGCGTGTGACACGGTGAAACATCATCAAAAACCTTATGGCGGGGGCGATCTGCCGTTCGGAACGAGGACCTGCCGAATGGCCGAACGGCCCACGAAAGCGTGCCCTGTACCGGCGTTGACAAGCATTTGTGCCACTCTTATCTGTCCACCCAACCGGCGTCCACCATGCAGATGGCCTGTTTTTCGGGTTGGGGCGCTGCGACCCGCACACATGTGGGCGATTGAATTTCAGGGCCGCTGAACTGTTCTGACGAAAGGGCCGCCATTCATGGTCAGTCTCGGGGGCATTGCCCGCACACTTTTCGGATCCGCCAATGACCGGCGGATCAAGTCCGAGCGGCCGCGCGTCGCCGCCATCAATGCGCTGGAAGCGGAAATGGAGGCGCTGAGCGACGAGGAATTGCGCGCCAAGACCGATGCCTTCCGGGAACGCGTCCAGGGCGGCGAAAGCCTCGACGATCTTCTGGTGGAAGCCTTTGCGGTGGTGCGCGAGGGCTCGAAACGGGCGCTCGGCATGCGGCCGTTCGACGTGCAGCTTATCGGCGGAATGGTGCTGCATGAGGGTTCGATCGCCGAAATGCGCACAGGCGAGGGCAAGACGCTGGTCGCCACGTTGCCGGTCTATCTGAACGCGCTGTCGGGCAAGGGTGTCCATGTCGTCACGGTGAACGATTATCTTGCCGGACGCGATGCGGAATGGATGGGCCGGCTCTATCAGTTCCTCGGGCTGACGGTCGGCGTCATCGTCCATGGCATGGACGATGCCCAGCGCCAGGAGGCCTATAATTGCGACGTTACCTATGGAACCAACAACGAGCTTGGCTTCGACTATCTGCGTGACAACATGAAATATGAGCGCGCGCAGATGGTGCAGCGCGGTCACAATTTCGCGATCGTCGACGAGGTGGATTCGATCCTGATCGACGAGGCGCGCACACCGCTGATCATTTCCGGCCCGCTCGAAGACCGGTCCGAGCTCTATGTGCAGATCGACCAGTTCGTCCCCGGACTCGTCGCCGAGGATTACGAGATCGACGAGAAACAGCGATCCGCCACCTTCACCGAAGAAGGCACCGAGAAGGTCGAGCGCATGCTCGCCGAAGCCGGCCTCTTGAAGGGCGAGAACCTCTATGACGTCGAGAATGTCTCGATCGTCCACCATCTCAACAACGCGCTGAAGGCGCACAAGCTGTTTCAGCGCGACAAGGACTATATCGTCAAGGGCGACGATCTGGTCATCATCGACGAGTTCACGGGGCGCCAGATGCCGGGCCGGCGCTTCTCCGAAGGCCTGCACCAGGCGCTGGAAGCCAAGGAAAAGGTGACCATCCAGCCCGAGAACCAGACGCTCGCCTCGGTGACGTTCCAGAACTATTTCCGCATGTATGACAAGCTGGCCGGCATGACCGGTACGGCGGCGACCGAGGCCGAGGAGTTCGGCAACATCTATGGTCTCGGCGTGGTCGAGATCCCGACCAACCTGCCGGTCAAGCGCGTCGACGAGGATGATGAGGTCTACCGCACCGTCGAGGAAAAGTACGACGCCGTGGTGATCGACATCATCGATGCGCAGCAGCGCAAGCAGCCGGTGCTGGTCGGCACGACGTCGATCGAAAAGTCGGAAATGCTGGCCCGCATGCTGGGCGACAAGAAATTCCTCAAGGCGCTGCGCGAGCGGCTGCAGGGCCGCCTGGATGCTTTAAAGGAGGGCAAGGAGCCCGAACTGCGCCAATGGCTCGAAGAGGGGCTGGCGCATGTCGATGGCGCGATCAAGAATGGCGGGGTTACGCACGAGGTGCTCAATGCACGCCAGCACGAGCGCGAAGCCTTCATCGTCGCCCAGGCCGGTGTGCCGGGCGCTGTGACGATCGCCACCAACATGGCCGGCCGCGGCACCGACATCAAGCTGGGCGGCAATGCTGAAATGCGGATCGCGCAGGAACTTGGCGACATGGCTGAAGGGCCGGATCGCGATGCCAAGGAAAAGGCAATCGAAGCCGAGGTCGAAGAGCTGAAGCAGGAGGCGCTCGACGCCGGCGGCCTTTATGTTCTGGCGACCGAACGGCATGAAAGCCGGCGCATCGACAATCAGTTGCGCGGCCGGTCGGGCCGACAGGGCGATCCCGGACGGTCGAAATTCTACCTGTCGCTGGCCGACGATCTGATGCGCATCTTCGGTTCGGACCGGATGGACGGCATGCTGCAGAAGCTTGGCCTGAAGGAAGGCGAGGCGATCGTCCATCCGTGGATCAACAAGGCGCTGGAAAAGGCGCAGAAGAAGGTCGAGGCGCGCAATTTCGACATTCGCAAGAACCTTCTGAAGTTCGATGATGTGATGAACGACCAGCGCACGGTGGTCTTCGAGCAGCGGCTCGAACTGATGGATGGCGTCAACGTCGCCGAGACGGTCACCGAGATGCGCCATGAGGTCGTCGAGACCATGGTGGCCGACCATATTCCCGAAAAGGCCTATGCCGAACAGTGGGATGTGGCCGGCCTCAAGGAAGAGGTGACCAAATCGCTCAATCTCGACCTGCCCGTCGACGCATGGGCGGCCGAGGAGGGCATTGCCGAGGACGACATTCTCGAACGGCTGCGCGAGGCCGGCGACAATGCCGCAGCCGAACGGGCCGAGCGTTTCGGTCCCGATGTCATGGCCTATGTCGAAAAGTCGATCATCCTTCAGACGCTCGACCATCTGTGGCGGGAGCATCTGGTCAATCTCGATCATCTACGCTCGGTGATCGGCTTCCGCGGTTATGGCCAGCGTGACCCGCTGCAGGAATACAAGTCCGAGGCGTTCGAACTGTTCCAGTCGATGCTCGCTAATCTGCGCAAGGTCGTCACCGCGCAATTGATGCGGGTCGAGATCGTCCAGGAAGCCGCCCAGGCGCCCGAACCCGAGGCGCCGCCGATGCAGGCGCAGCACGCCGACCCCACAACCGGCGAGAACGAGATGGCCGACAATGGCGCCGCGCGCACCGCCGCCGGCATCATCGCGGCGGCGACCGGTCAGGTGGCGCCCGAAAAACGCAATCCGGACGATCCGAGCACATGGGGCAAGGTGGGCCGCAATGAGCTATGTCCATGCGGCTCCGGCAAGAAATTCAAGCACTGTCACGGCGCCTTCGTCTGACCGGAGGCGGCCTGCGCCGCCGCGATCAGGTTTTCCAGTGCCCTGTTCCCGTTGCGATTTAGCCGGACGCCGGTGGCGGCTTCCACGCGGAAGCTGATCGAGGCCGGGGTTTCGCCCTCAAAGTCTTCGAGGCTCCGATAGCCGGCCGTCTCCAGCCATGCGATCATGCGCGGACCGATCGAGCGGACTTGGCTAAGCCTTCGGCGTTCCCTGTGTTCCATGGTCTGCATTTCCCGTGCACCTCAATCTTCCCTAACGGAATGTTAGTTGTCGGCCCGGCGAACCAATTCTTAAGCCCGATCGGCTAACGCTGTTCGCACATGAATGAGCGGAGCCAGCGGGTTTGCGATTTTCCGCCGCCCAAACCATTGACCATATGTTCCCCGAGGCTGTCAGCCGCCGGGCGCAGCCGCTTGCCGCCATCGTCGACCGCGTGCTGAGCGGGGGGGACGAGGCCAGCGCGGCGCAGCGCACGACGCTGGTGGCCTTTGCCATCCGCGTGGCAAGCGCGGCGATCGCCTTTCTGTCCCAGGTCGCGCTGGCGCGGATGATGGGCGCGTTCGAATATGGCGTCTTCGTCATGGTCTGGGTGTCGATGGTGATCATCGGCAATCTGTCCTGCTTCGGGTTTCACACCGCGATCGTCCGTTTCCTGCCGCAATATCGCGAACGTGGCGATCTTGACCATCTGCGCGGCCTGCTGCTGTCCGGCCGCCTTTTTGTCCTGGCGACGTCGACGGTGATGGCTGGCCTTGCCATCGCTGCTGCGCATTTCGGTGCCTCCTGGTTCCAGTCCTACTATGTGGTTCCGTTCATGATCGGGGCACTGGCGTTGCCGATGATCGCGCTGGGCGACACGCTGGACGGGACCGCGCGCGCCAATGGCTGGCCGATCCGGGCGCTGACACCTACCTACATTGTGCGTCCGCTGCTGATCCTGGGGCTTTTGACGACCGCATGGGCGCTCGGCCACCCGATCAACGGGCTGACGGCGCTAGTCTGCGCGGTGCTCGCCGCCTATCTGACGACCATCGGCCAACTGGTCTTCGTGACCGCCTCGATCGACCGGCATTTTCCGTCCGGACCGCGCCGCACCGAACTGCCGCTCTGGATCGGCGTGGCGCTGCCGATCTTCCTGGTCGAAGGCTTCTTCTTCCTGCTGATCAATGCCGATGTTCTGATGGTCGGCGCGTTGATGCGTCCCGACGATGTGGCCGTCTATTTTGCCACGGTGAAGACGCTGGCACTGGTCCATTTTGTCTATTTCGCGGTCAAGGCGGGCGTCGCGCACCGGTTCGCGGCGCGCATCGACGACACCGACAAGACCGCGCTGCGCGATCTCGCGCGCCGTTCGGTGAACTGGACGTTCTGGCCCTCACTGGCGATGGCGGGCGTGATCCTGCTGGTCGGGCCGCTGCTGCTGGCGTTGTTCGGCTCGGATTTCGGGCGCGGCTATCCGCTCCTGTTCATCCTTGCCTCCGGCGTCGTGCTGCGCGCGGCGATCGGCCCCGCCGAGAGCCTGTTGACCATGTCGGGCAACCAGAACGTCTGCGCGGCGCTGTTCGGCGGTGTGCTGGCGATCAATGTCGCGTTCAACGCGCTGCTCATCCCCGTTTACGGCCTTTATGGCGCGGCGCTGGCCACGATGATCGCGACGATCGCCGAGACGTTTGCGCTTTATCAATTGGTTCGGTGGCGTATGGGCGTGCGCATGTTCGTGTTCATGCCCGCACCGACAACAGATCGCTGAAGCCATGTCCGCACTACCGGTCATCGAGGAAGATGTCGCAGACGGCGCCCCGCTGATCATGCCGGGCGCGGTCACGCCCCACGAGCGCACGCCCGTGCCCGCCAGCCGCCTGACCAAGGGCAACCGCAAGTTCGCGGTCTACCCCGCTGGCGCCGGGTTCGACATTTTCGACGATATCGATCCTGTGACCAACTATACGGTCGAACCCAACATCTTCTTCTCGCCGCGCTTTTCGGTGCCGGCCATGCCGCGCCTTGATGACCGCAAGGTCTTCATGATGGTCCTTCAGGACCGCGAGGACGCGGCGGCCAACACCCGTTTCCTGATGCCCTATACGGTCGAGAAGCCGGGCTTCCGGATCGGACCCGACCTGATACGGGCGTGGGCTAACCCGTTCGGCCCCTATGGCGTGCCCTTGGTCGAGCGGCGCGAGAGCGGCCAGATCATCGACGATCTGCTGCAGACGCTGGCGCTGCCGTCCGTGCCGTTGCCGAAGGTTCTGGCGCTGGCCGATGTCTTCGCCGACAGCCCGGTCGTTTCGCTGTTCCGGTCGATCGCACTGTCCTACGGCCTGCCGGTGGCGACTACGACCCCGATCCGCCGTCCGGTGCTCGATGCCACGCAGGATGCAGATGCCTATCTCGCTGATGCCATCAACAGCCATCACAGGCGCAATCTGGGCCGTCTGTGGCGGCGCCTCGACCAGCAGGGCGGCCTGACCTATCAGATCGCGCGCGCGCCGGAGGCCGTGCGCATCGCCATGGAAGAGTTCCTGCTGCTGGAAAATGCCGGCTGGAAAGGCCGCCACCGGTCGTCGCTGGCCGCCGACCGCTATCGCTCTGCGTTTGCGCGCGAGGCGGTCAACGCGCTGGCCGCGCGCGACAAATGCCGCATCCACGAATTGCGGCTTGGCAACCGCGTCATCGCCTCGCTGATCGTCTTCGTCGATGCTGGCCGGGCATGGACGTGGAAGACGACGTTCGACGAGACATTGTCTGCGTCCTCGCCCGGCATGCTATTGATGTGGCGTGTGACCGAGGCGCTGCTCGACGATCCCAACATCGTCAGCGCCGACAGTTGCGCGCCGCCCGATCATCCGGTGATGAGCCGGCTGTGGGCGGAGCGGCGCGACCTGATTACGATCGTTATCGGGCTCGAACAGGGCCGCGACCGCGAAGTGCGCCAGGCGGCCGCGCAGATCGAACTTTATAAGTCCACGCGGACGACCGCACGACATGTCCGCAAGCGGCTCAACGCGCTTTTGTCGCGGCGCTGATTGCGATCAGCCCTGCCGGAAATGCCGGCGAATGACCTTGCCCGATTCCGTCAGAGGGATCGATTCGACGAAATGGATCTCGCGCGGATATTCGTGCGCGGAAAGTCTCGTCTTGACGAAAGCGGCGATCGCCCGCTTGCGTGCCGCATCGCCGGTCGCGCCGTCTCGCAATTTGACGAAGGCCGCGACGATCTCGGTGCGCACCGGGTCCGGCTTGCCGATTACGGCCGCCATTTCGACGTCGGGGTGGGCGGCCAGGCAATCCTCGATCTCGGACGGGCCGATCCGGTAGCCTGACGAGGTGATCACATCGTCCATCCGGCCGACGAAGTGAAAATAGCCGTCATCGTCCATCCGGCCTGAATCGCCGGTCAGAAGCCAGCCGTCCCTGTACTTTGCCCGCGTTGCGTCCTCATCGTTCCAATAACCGAGGAACTGGACGGGATCGGGCGCCCTGACCGCGATCTCCCCTTGTTCTCCGATTTCGGCAACGGTGCCATCCGGTTTCAGGATGGCGACGGTGTGGCCCGGCACGGGCTTGCCCATCGAACCGGGCCGGTTGACGCCAAGCGCTTCGCAATTGGCCAGCATGGCGTTGCATTCGGTCTGGCCGTAGAACTCGTTGACCGGCACGCCGAACATGTCCATTGCGCGCTGGTGGGTCTGGCGACCGAGGGCCTCGCCGGCCGTGCCGATGACGCGCAGCGACAGTTCCTTGGGCGCAGAGCCGGCGCTGGCCAGCATCAGGCGCAGCGCGGTGGGCGGCAGGAAGACATTGGTCACGGCGCATTTTTTCATCACGTCGAGCGCCCAATCGGGCTCGAATTTCGGCGCGCGGGCCGCGACGACCGGAATGCCGTGGTAGAGCGCGGGCAAAAGCGCGTTGAGCAATCCGCCGGCCCATGCCCAGTCCGACGGCGTCCAGAAGACACCGCCCGCCTGCGGCATGAAATTCTGCGCCATCTCGATGCCGGGCAGGTGGCCGAGCAGCACCCGGTGGGCGTGTAGCGTGCCCTTGGGCTGCCCGGTCGTGCCGGAGGTGAACAGCATCATGGCCGGATCGTCGGGCGTCGTGTCGACCGGTGCGAATTCCGGCTCGCCCGTTGCGATCAGCGCTTCAAGCGCGCCAGCCATGTTCGAGACGGCGCCGGCTTCGGCGATAAGATCCAGATTGCCGAGCGCGCCGGTTTGGCGGGCGCGGGCGATGCCCTTGCCGAAGGCGATGAATGCGCGGGCGCCCGATGCGGCGAGCCTGTAGGCGATCGCGTCGGGACCGAACTGGGTGGCAAGCGGCACGGCGATGGCGCCGAGCTTGTAGGTGGCCAGATGTGCGATCGCGGCGTCCGTGGACTGCGGCACCATGATCGCAATCCGGTCGCCGCGGCCAATCCCCTGTCCGGCGAGCGCTGAAGCAAGCTGTGTCGAGCGCTGTGCCAGATCGCCGAAGCTGGTGGTTGTCTTGGCTCCGTCGATGAATTCGATGATTGCCGGTCTGTCCGGATGCCTCTGCGCGACATTGTCCGAACAGGCGGTGCCGATATTGAACGTGTCCGGCAGGTCCCAGGCGAAGCGGGCGCGCAGATCGTCAAGGCTTTTCGGATTGGCGGGAAGCATGTCCGCCTTTCAGGAAATCGATGGTGCCCCCTTCCGGGGTCGAACCGGAACTCCCGAAGGAACCGGATTTTGAATCCGGCGCGTCTACCAATTCCGCCAAAGGGGCTGACCGTCAGGTCGCCAGAACCTCTATTGGCGGCGCTTCGATCCGTCAAGGCGGGGCGGTCGGCGGCGTTCAGGCAATCTTTGGGGTTTGCCGCTATCTGAACTCTGCTAAGAGCGCGCCAATGAGGCGCAACCGAAACCGGAACGCAAAATTATGACGCATACATCGGCGGCAGACACCTCGGCGCCGCGCGGCGCGCTGGCCAAGATCGAGCACATATTGCGCGCGCAAAAGAGCGGTGAAGCCTCCGCCGAGATCACACTCGGCGAGCTCAGCGACGCGATGGAAGAGCGCGCCTTCGGCCTTTTGCTGCTGATCCTGGCGCTGCCCTGCTGCCTGCCCTTTGTCTATCTTCTGCCGCAGCTCGTGGCGCTGCCGATGGTGGTTCTCGCCTGGCAGATGGCGATGGGCCGGCGCGCGCCCTGGCTCCCTGAAACACTGCGCAAGCGACGACTGCCGATCGACGGCATGCTCGACGTTGTCGACCGGACGCGGCGCTATGGCGGCGGGTTCGTCGAGCGGCTTGCCCATCCGCGTCTCATCGGGTTGACGGGCGATCGCGGCACGCGCGTCATCGGCGCCCTTCTGGTGGTGCCCTGCCTGTCGATCCTTGTGCCGCTTCCGCTGACCAACACCGTGCCCGGGTTCGGCGTTTCGCTGGCCGCCGTCGGGCTGATCGAACGCGACGGGCTGTTCGTCATCGCCGGGCTTCTGATCGGATTGGCCTGGGTTCTGCTGCTGGCCGTTGGCGGGCCGGCACTGATCTATTTCCTTGTCGACCATTACTTCGCCTGATACCACGCCGGCGCCATAATCGGCCCGGACATACGCATCATGGACATGGCTTCACCCGGTCGTTCGCAGTTCATCGGCGCGCTGGCGCTGGCCGTCGCGATGGCGCTCGTCGTCGGCACGGCGCTCGCCTTCGAACATGTCGGCGGCTTCATCCCCTGCGCTTTGTGCCTGGAGCAGCGCACACCCTATTATGCCGGGGTTCCGGTGGCGCTGTTCGGAGCGCTTGCGGCGGCGCTCAACTGGCCATCGCTTCTGACGCGTGGCGCGATCGTCGTTGCCGGCCTGTTGATGGTCTATGGGCTCTATCTGGGCATCTATCACGCGGGGGTCGAATGGGCCTTCTGGCCCGGCCCGGCCGATTGCGCGACCTCGGCCACATCGGGCCTTGCGACCGATGCGGGCAGTCTTCTGGCCGATCTGGATGCGGTGACGCCGCCAGCCTGCGACGCGGCCGCCGGGCGGTTTCTCGGCCTGTCCTTTGCGGGTTGGAATGTGATCGCAAGCCTTGGCCTGGCCGCTGCGGCCTTTTTCGTGGCGACGCGCCGGGCGCGCTGAACAAACCCTAAGGCTCCAGCTCGACGTCCCAGTAAAGATAGTCCATCCAGCTTTCGTGCAGATAATTGGGTGGGAAGCTGCGGCCATTGTTGTGCAGATCATGCACGGTCGGCTGGAACGGCATCTGACGCGGCTTCATGTCGGTGTTGTGGGGCATCCGCCCGCCCTTGCGCAGATTGCAGGGCGAACAGGCGGTGACGATGTTTTCCCAGGTCGTCTGGCCGCCGAACCGGCGCGGGACCAGATGATCGAAGGTCAGATCCTCGAGCGAGCCGCAATATTGGCACTCGAACCGGTCGCGCAGGAAGACGTTGAAGCGGGTGAAGGCGGGATAGAGCGCCGGTTTGACATATTGCTTGAGCGACACGACGCTCGGCAGGCGCATGGCTGCCGACGGAGAATGGACCTCGTGGTCATATTCGGCGACGATGTTGACGCGGTCCAGAAAGACGGCCTTGATCGCGTCCTGCCACGACCAGATTGAAAGCGGGTAGTAACTCAGCGGACGGTAGTCTGCATTCAGCACCAGCGAGGGCAGGGCCTCCGGTGAAACCGCTACTGTCAAAACTGACCCCTTTCAGTTCTGTCCCTTGCGCGCCTTATACTAACCGCCTTGTGACAGGCTTGTGAAGCTGCATACGTTTCCGTCTGTCTATACGAAAGCGGAAAAGTTTCAAAGGCTTGGTGCGCCCGCGTCGTCATGGCAGAACGGCGCGGCCGGTCGTCTGGCCATACCAGGCCCACAAAAGGCGAGCGGCGACGCCCCGCCAGGGGCTCCATGATTCGGCCATGACGCGCAGCGCCTTGTCGTTTGGCCGGTCGTCGAGCCCGTAGACCGAGGCTGCGGCCGCCTGCAACGCCAGGTCGCCGGCCGGGAAGATGTCGCGATGGCCGGCGGCAAAAAGGAGATAGACCTCCGCCGTCCACGGGCCAATTCCCTTGACATCGGTCATTGCCGCGATCGCGGCCTCGGCGTCGATCGTGCACAACCGGTCAAGATCGAGCGTGTCCGCGCCGATGGCCTCGCATATGGCGGACAGTGTCCGCTGCTTGGGCCGCGACAGGCCAATCTGTTTCCATGAGGTTTCGCCGGCATTCATGAAATTGTCCGGCGTCAGCGGATCGACGAGCCGGACCATCCGCCCGGTGATCGCATCGGCGCTCTGCTTGGAGACCTGCTGCGAGACGACGATGCCGGCAAGGCTGGCAAAGCCCGGCGCGGTGCGCCTCAGCGGCACATGGTCTATCTCGGTGACCAGCCGGGCGAGCGCGGCGTCGGCGCCGGCCAGATGATCCAGCCCGGCAGCGATGTCGTCATGGGTGTCGATCGTTCGGCGTGCATCCATCGGTTCGGGTTTTAACGGCTGGTTTCGTTCGACCCGAAGGTGTGCCACAGATGCGGCCCCTTGGCACCCCTGAGCATGTCGGGAGCAATCGTGACGCCGGTCTTCCGCTTTGCGCCGAGCCCCAATGGCCTGTTGCATCTGGGCCATGCCTATTCGGCGCTCAAAAATTTCGACATGGCCCGCGCGGCGGGTGGGCGCTTCCTGCTGCGCATCGAGGATATCGACACGGCCCGCTGCACGCCGGAGCTCGAAGCGCGCATGCTGGACGATCTTCAATGGCTGGGGCTTGAGTGGGAAGAGCCGGTGCGGCGCCAATCCGAACATTTTTCCGATTACCGCGCGGCGCTCGAAACGTTGGCCGATGCGGGGCTGGCCTACCGGTCGGCGATGAGCCGGGGCGACATTCGCCGTTTCGTCGAGGCGCATGAGGCAACGGGCGCCATCTGGCCGCGCGACCCGGATGGCGCGCCGCTGTTTCCGGGACGCGACCATGATGACGGGTCGGATGAGGGCGGCGTCTGGCGGCTCGATGTCGCCGCCGCGCGCGATCATCTGGGTCACAAGACCGATCCCGGCTGGATAGAAGAGGGGACGGGGCCGGACGGAGAGACCGGGTGGCAGGCCGCCGATCCGGCCATCTGGGGCGATTTCGTCTTGGCGCGGCGGGATACGCCGACCAGCTATCATCTGTCGGTGGTCGTCGATGATGCGCTGCAGGGGGTGACGCATGTGGTGCGCGGGCGCGACCTGTTCGCGGCCACGGCGGCCCATGTCCTGCTGCAGGACCTTTTGGGCTTGCCGCGGCCGGTCTACCACCATCATGATCTGGTGATGGATGATGACGGGGCGCGCAAACTGTCGAAAAGTCGCGGCGATATGGCGCTGGCCGCGTTGCGGGCGGCGGGCACGACGTCCGATGATGTGCGAAGGATGGTCGGCCTGCCCAAGACCGTGTGACCGGGCGGCGGTCCGGACCGTTCAGAAGCCGAACCGGCCCAGCATGTTCTTGATCAGCGCCAGTGCCGTCAGGCTCAGGAATGCGCCGGTGACGGCGCGCACCGCATCGGCGGTCACCGAGTCGAGCGGAAGATGGATGGCCGCGCCGAAGTGCACGCCGATCATCGCGCCCGCTATGAGCACGAGCATGTTGCCAAGGACGCCAAAGCCGTCTTCCTGCAACACGCCGTTCATGGCCAGCCCGCCAAAGAAGCCGGCGGCCCCGATCATCAGCGCGACGATCATCAATGCGGTCGCATCCAAGTTCATGAGCATGGCGATACCCTACTCCTGTGACGGTGCAATCCTACCGTTTCCGGATTGATGGAGGGTCGATATGCGGGCGACAATTGGTACCGGCGCGTTTACCGTTTGTTGACCACGCTCTATTCGGCCGGCTGGTCGGCCGTCTGGCCCCTGGCGGGAACGACGATGGCGCGGGCGGCGCGATAGCGCAGGATCGCCGCGTTGATCTCGGCGCCCAGAATGAAGATCGCCGAGATGATGTAGAGAAAGACCAGCGCGATCATGATCGATGCCAGACCCGCATAGGTCGTCACATAGGTCGCAAAGCTTTCCAGATAGGCGGCGAACGCGCCGGCGCCGATCAGCCAGGCCAGAATGGTCAGCGCAATGCCCGGTACGAGCGATGCAAGGCTGCGCTTGCCGTCGGGCAACCATTTGTGGACGACGAACAGCCCGGTGACCAGAACGGACAATGCAACGACATAGCGCCAGAAGCCGATGGAAAAAGAGACGGTCTCAATGCCTGGCAGCCATTGCTCTGCGAGCCGGTAGGCAAGCGGCGCGAGCACCAGAAGGACGCTGATCGCCATGAAGCCGATGGTGGCGATGACGACGAACAAAAGGCTTTGCAGCCGCATGAAGGTGAAAGACCGGGTCTCGGTCACCCGGTAGGCGCGGTTGAGCGCCACGCGCAGCGCTTCGATGCCGTTCGAGGCGAAGACGGCGGCGACGATCACCGAAATGGTCAGAAGGCCGCCGCGCTGCACGGTCAGCACGTTTTCGACCTCGCGGGCAATCGGCGCGGCGATCCGCTCGGGCCAGGTGTCGAAGACCAGATGCACGGCGACCTCGGCGAACCGGTCGGCGCCGAGAAAGGTGGCCAGCGTCGTCGCGAAGATCAGGAACGGAAAGATGGCCAGCAGCGTCGACAGGGCGACGTGGCTCGCCAACGCCCAGCCATCGGTCTCGTTGAAGTGGCCGAAGGCATCGCGCAGGACACGGCGCGTGATCAGAAACTGTCGCAGCATCGCCTTGCCGGTTTGAATTGCCCGCGCCTGCCGACTATGCAAAGGCGCGCTGCCAAACTAAGCGCTGGGATCATGACACGCAAACCCGCCATTGTCGTCACCGGATGCTCGTCGGGCATCGGCGCTTATTGCGCCGCCAGGCTGCGCGCTGACGGCTGGCATGTCATCGCCACCGCGCGCAAGGATAAGGACCTCGAACGGCTGCGCGGCGAGGGTTTCGATGCGGTCTATCTTGATTATTGTGAGCCGGGCTCGATCGAGGCCTGTTTCGCCTTTGCGATGGAAGCGGCCGATGGCCGGATCGACGCGCTGTTCAACAATGGCGCCTATGCGCAGCCGGGTGCGGTCGAGGATGTGCCGGTGGATGCGCTGCGTGCCCAGTTCGAGGCCAACTTCTTTGGCTGGCATCACCTGACCCGGCTGGCCGTTCCGGTGATGCGTGACCGGGGCGCCGGGCGGATCGTGCACAATTCGTCGGTGCTCGGCTTCGTGCCGGTGCCACTGCGCGGGGCCTATACGGCGTCCAAACATGCGCTTGAGGGCCTGATGCTGACCTTGCGCCAGGAGCTTGCCGGATCGGGCATTCAGGTCAGCCTGATCGAACCGGGGCCGGTGCCTTCGCGCTTTGCCGTCAACACGCTGCCGTGGATCGAGCGCTTCATCGATGTTGACGGCTCGGTGCATGCCGATGCCTATCGCACGCGGCTCGAACAATTGCGCGCCGGTGGCACCGCCGACGATGACGGCAAGGCGCTCGGCTGGTGCTACCGGGCGTTGTCGGCAGCCTTGACCGATGCGCGGCCCAAGCCCCATTACCATGTGACGCCGCAGACGCGATTTGCCGCTCTGGCCAAGCGCATTGCGCCCTCCGATCTTGTCTATCGACTCCTGGCGCGCGGCGCCTAAGTTCAGACCGAAGCTCTCCAAACGGGAAAACCCATGTCAGGTCCAATGTTCTATCTGGCGGTCCTCGCCATGCTTGCCGTGTTCGCCGTGCTGCTGGCCGGCCTGCGCAACATGATGAAGCAGGGCGACGCCAACGTCTCCAACAAGCTGATGCAGTTGCGCGTGTTCCTGCAGTTCGTGGCGGTGGTGATCATCGTGCTGATTGTCTATCTTGCCCGGCAGGGCAGCAGCGGAGCGGGATAAGGGCCGATGGTCGTTCTGAACAAGATCTACACCAAGACCGGTGATGACGGTACGACGGCGCTCGGAACCGGCGAACGGCGCCTGAAATATGACAAGCGAGTGGGCGCCTACGGGACCGTTGACGAGGCCAATGCCTGCATCGGCATGGCGCGGCTTCACACGGCATCTGACGCCGATCTCGACCGGATGCTGTCGCGTATCCAGAACGACATGTTCGATCTAGGCGCGGATCTGGCGACGCCGGAGACCGAAGAAAAGCTCGACTATGAGCCGCTGCGGATCACCGATGCCCAGGTGACGCGGATCGAAGCGGATATCGACGCGCTCAATGCCGGGCTTCAGCCGCTGCGCTCCTTCGTCCTGCCGGGCGGCAGCGAAGCGGCGGCGGCCTTGCATCTCGCTCGAACTGTGTCGCGCCGCGCCGAGCGGGACATGGTCGAACTGGCCGAACAGCCGGGCGAACATGTCAACCCGGTGGCGCTGCGCTACATGAACCGCGTCTCCGATTTCCTGTTCGTCGCCGCACGCGTCGTCAACGACAATGGCGCGTGCGATGTCCTGTGGGTGCCGGGCAAGAACCGCTGACCGCGACGGGCGTCAGACAAGGCGTTTTTCGAAAAAGAAATCCGGATAGGGATCGTCGTTGAAACGGTCGATCTCGGTCCAGCCATCGCGCTTGTAGAGCGCGTGGGCTTCGGGCAGGGCGCGATTGGTGTCGAGGCGCAGCGTGTCCATCGACAGGTTGCGGGCTTCGTCTTCTATGGCGGCCATCAGGCGTTTGCCGAGCCCTGCGCCGCGAGCGTCGGGCGCGACCCAGAGCCGCTTGACTTCGCCAAGCCTCGTCCCGTTTCCCTTCAGTCCGACGCAACCGATGGGAAGGCCGTCGGACAGGGCCACGAGGAAGGCGCCGCGCGGCGGCGCCATGTCGGAGGCTTCAGGATCGCAGGACAGGGAAACGTCGAAACCTCCCTCGAACCTGCGGGCCAGTTCGGCATAGTATCGTTCGAGGCAATGACGGGCCTCATCGCTTGCCGGGTCGACCCGTTCGATGGTGATTGCGTGACGGTTCATGGCGGTGGCGATGAAATCCATCGCGTCCAGAAGCGCGTCGCGATCCGGATGGGCGGACAGGAACCTGTCCGCCGCCGTATCGGACAGGTCTTCATAAGCATGAAATTCGATGCCGCCGGCCGGCGTCAGGTCTGCAATGCGCCTGCGTCCGTCATCGGGATGGATCCGGGTCTCGATCAGCCCTTCGTCTTCGAGGCCGCGCAGCAGGCGGCTGGTCAGGCCCGAGTCAAGCCCGAGATAGGCGCGGATGTCGGCGACATCGGACCGGCCTTGGCCGATGGCGTTCAGGACGCGTGCCGAGCCGAGCGGCCGGCCGCGGCCCAGAAAGGACTGGTCGAGCGCGCCCACCTGGCGCGTGACGGCGCGGCTGAACCGGCGATAGCGGGAGATCGGATCATGTTTCATATTATCTGACTTTAGTCAGATAAATCTTCGGGTCAATGCCGATCAGCCTGGCCCGGCATTTGTCGATTGAATTGGCCGGCCCGCTCGGCTCTAATGGCGCAAACGATCTCCGGGGCCCGCTATCGATGTTTGTGCCGCTGCACGATGCCAACCGGCTCAAGCATATAAGGCTGCAATATGTGACGCTGGCGCTGATCGCCGCCAATGTGCTGGTCTTTCTCGGCATCAATCTTGCGGCCAGCGACGCGGCGCTTTTCGCCACCGTCACCTCGCTCGGCTATACGCCCGCCGTCGTCAACGATTTCGCCGAACTGCCGCCGGAACTGGTCTGGATTCCGGAGGAGATGTCGCTGGTCAGCTATTCGTTCCTCCATGGCGACTTCTGGCATCTGGGCGGCAACATGCTGTTCCTCTGGGTGTTCGGCGACAATGTCGAGGACGCGATGGGCCATGTCCGCTTCCTGATCTTCTATCTCTTGTGCGCGGTGGCCGGCGCGCTGGCCCATGGTCTGATGGACCCGTCTTCGGCTGCGCCGCTGATCGGCGCGTCGGGCGCGGTTGCCGGCATTGTGGGCGCCTATCTGCTCTTGCATCCGCGCGTCCGCGTCTGGGTGCTCGTTCTTGGCCGCATTCCGCTGCCGCTGCCGGCATGGATTCCGCTGGGGCTCTGGATCGGGTTCCAGTTCGCCATGATCGCGCTGATGGTCGACGACCAGGTGTCCTGGGCGGCCCATATTGGCGGCATCATTGCCGGTATGGCACTGGTTCTGGTCCTGCGGCGCAGGGGCGTGCCGCTGTTCGACCGGGAAATCCGGACGCCACAGGCGGTGGAAGTGGAGCCGGCCCGACCGCCTGCGCCAACGCACGGGCCGTGGGGCCGCGGCTGATCGCGAGGCAAAAGCCGGACGGCCACTTTTGACGTTGACGTAAACGTCAAAATTTTGTAGGGCGCGGGAAATTTGCGGTTCGGCGCTGACCGGGCTTGCGCGGAGGCGTCATTCCATGCATCCACGGGCCGACGCGGCATGTCGGCAACGCGCAAGCGCCGGCGCCAGCGAAGCGATATCGGGCTGAGCCGGCGCATGCCGGTTCGGCGAAGAGGAGAGATGGTGCGATGAAAATCCTTGTCCCGGTCAAACGGGTTGTCGATTACAATGTGAAGATCCGGGTCAAGGGTGACGGGTCGGGCGTCGAACTGGCCAATGTGAAGATGTCCATGAACCCGTTCGACGAGATTTCCGTCGAGCAGGCGATCCGCATGAAGGAAGCGGGCCAGGCGGACGAGATCGTCGTGGTCTCGATCGGGCCGGACAAGGCGACCGAGACCCTGCGCACCGCGCTGGCGATGGGCGCCGATCGCGGCATTCTGGTCAAGCATGACGATGTGGTCGAGCCGCTGGCCGTTGCCAAGATCCTCAAGGGCATTGTCGACGAAGAACAGCCGGGCCTGGTTATCCTGGGCAAGCAGGCGATCGATGATGATGCCAACCAGACCGGCCAGATGCTGGCGGCGCTGCTCGGCTGGAGCCAGGGCACGTTCGCCTCCAAGGTCGAGATCGACGGCGACAAGGCCAAGGTAACCCGCGAAGTCGACGGCGGATTGCAGACGGTTCAGATCGCCATGCCGGCCATCGTGACGACCGACCTGCGCCTGAACGAGCCGCGCTATGCCTCGCTGCCCAACATCATGAAGGCTAAGAAGAAGCCGATCGACGAGAAGGCTCCGGGCGATTATGGCGTCGACGCCGCGCCGCGCCTGTCGGTTTTGAAGACCGAGGAGCCGGAAGGCCGCAAGGCAGGCGTCAAGGTCGCCGATGTCGCCGAGCTTGTCGACAAGCTTAAGAACGAAGCCGGCGTGCTCTGACGAATTCGAATGAGGCCGGCCTGCAAGCGGCCGGTCTCTGCGCTTCCGGTGCTCACGTACGATAAGTACGCTCCGCGCCGGTTCTCGAACCCAACCGCTTTCGTCACGGCCTGATCCGAATTCGGGCCAGAGCAAGCGGACCAAGGAAGGCAAGGACAACGAACATGGCCATTTTGCTGATTGCCGAACATGACAATGCAACCCTCTCAGACCAGACCGCCAAGGCGCTGAGCGCTGCCAAGGACATTGGCGGCGATGTGCATGTGCTGGTCGCCGGTCAGGGTGCGCAAGCGGCAGCCGACGCGGCCGCCAAGCTCGATGGCGTCGCCAAGGTGCTGCTCGCCCAGGATGCTTCGCTCGAACATCAGCTCGCTGAGCCGATGGCCGCGCTGATCACCGGCCTTGCGGGCGACTATGACGTGCTGATTGCGGCGGCGACCACCAATGGCAAGAACATCATGCCGCGCGTCGCAGCCCTTCTCGACATGATGCAGATTTCCGAGATCACCGAAGTGGTGTCGGCAGACACGTTCAAGCGGCCGATCTATGCGGGCAACGCGATCCAGACCGTGCAGTCCTCGGACGCCAAGAAGGTGATCACCGTGCGGACCGCGTCCTTCAATGCGGCGGGCGAAGGCGGCAGCGCCAGCGTCGAGACCATCGATGCGGCGGCCGATCCGGGCCTTTCGTCCTATGTGTCGACCGAACTGTCGGGCGGCGATCGTCCAGAGCTGACCTCGGCCAAGATTATCATCTCGGGCGGCCGTGCGCTCGGTTCGAGCGAGAAATTCGAGGAAGTGATCCTGCCCGTCGCCGACAAGCTCGGTGCCGCCGTCGGCGCTTCGCGCGCCGCCGTCGATGCGGGCTATGCGCCGAACGACTGGCAAGTGGGACAGACCGGTAAAGTGGTCGCGCCCGAACTCTATATCGCCGCCGGCATCTCTGGCGCGATCCAGCATCTGGCGGGCATGAAGGACTCAAAGGTCATCGTCGCCATCAACAAGGATGAAGACGCGCCGATCTTCCAGGTGGCTGACTACGGCCTGGTCGCCGACCTGTTCGACGTCCTGCCGGAACTCGAAAAGGCGCTCTGAACGCCAACGTTAATTCAAACGGCATTTGCCGGCCGGGTTGCATGCAGTCCGGCCTTTTTCTTTGCCTCAGACACGCCGATCGCATAGCGTTCCGGCAAAACGGGGCGTGTCATGGCCGAGGCGGCGAGCGACATTGCGGCACCAAGCCGGACCTTCTGCCCGCGCCAGCGCCGCCGGTTCGTGCTGGTCGCGGCGATCCTTGCCTCGTCCATGGGCTTCATCGACGGCTCGGTCGTATCGATCGCCACGCCCGCGATCCGCGCGACGCTGCCGGCGACGCTTGCCGAGGCGCTGTGGATCAACAATGCCTATATGCTGTTTTTGTCCTCCCTTATCCTGATCGGCGGGGCGGCGGGCGACCGCTACGGCCTGCGGCGCGTCTTCATGATCGGCATCTGCCTGTTCACGGTCGCTTCGCTGTTCTGCGCGATCGCACCCAATGCCGAGACGCTGATCGTCGCGCGCGCCGTGCAGGGGATTGGCGCGGCGATCATGGTGCCAGGCAGCCTTGCCATCATCGCCAAGGCCTATCCGTCCGATGAGCGTGGCAAGGCGATCGGCATCTGGGCGGCGGCATCGGCGCTGACAACGGCGGCCGGGCCCGTCCTGGGCGGTGCGGCACTCAGCGTCTTTGGAGATGCGGCGTGGCGATTGCTGTTTGCGATCAATCTGCCGTTCGGGGTGATCGCGCTGGTGATGCTGTGGTTCCTCGTGCCGCCCGACGAGGCGACGGGCCGGCGGCGCCTGGACCTTGTCGGCGGCGGGCTGATCACGCTGGCGCTATTCGTGCTGGCGTTCGGGCTGACCGGCGGCGGCGGCGAGGGCAGCGTACCCGGCGCGGGCGCGGTCACGCTGGCCATCGGCCTTTGCGCGGTGTTGGTCGGCGCCTTCATCTGGTGGGAGCGGCGGTGTGATGCGCCGATGGTGCCGCTGAGCCTGTTCGCCAATCGGGCGTTTTCGGGCGCCAACATGCTCACTTTCACCCTCTATTTCGGCCTGTCGGCGATGCTCTTCTATCTGCCGATGACGGTCATTGGCGGATGGGGCGTCACCGAGGCTGCCGCATCGCTGATGTTCGTTCCGATCACTGTGATGGTTGGGCTGTTTTCCGGTAAGGCCGGCGATTATGCGGACAGGAACGGACCCGCGCTGCCGGTCACCGCGGGATCGCTGATCGTCGCCATATCCTACGGCGCGCTCGCGCTGACGGCGCAAACGCAGAACTACTGGTTCGGCGTGATGCCGCTGATGGTGCTTTCGGCCTTCGGCATGGCGCTTCTGGTCTCGCCCCTGTCGACGGCGGTGATGACGTCGGTCAGCGATGACGACACCGGCACCGCATCGGGCATCAACAATGCGGTGTCGCGCATGGCGGGGCTGGTGGCGGTCGCCGCGATGGGGCTTCTGGCCGCCGCGCTTTATCCAGTCTTGATGGCTGGCGGTGAAACGAGCTTCGGCGAGATCGTCGAAAATGCCGACCCATCCTTGGCAAGCGCTCATGCCGACGCCACGACGCTGACCTTCTCGGCCATCGCCGGGGTCACGGCGGTGCTGTCGGCGGTGTCGGCGATTATTGCGTGGACGACGTTGCCGCGCAGCGGCAAGGCAGACGACGCTCAAGGCTGACCGGCAAGCCAATCAGCCGTCGGCGCGCGCCACTTCCGTGGTCTCTTCCAGTTCGATCTCAAGAAGCGCGTTGATGCGGTCGCGTTCGCGCTTGAAGGCGATGAGTTCGTCGCCGTTCAGCGTCTTGCCGTCGGGCAGACGGACGCGCATCGGATCGACGCGCTTGCCGTTGACGCTCATCTCGTAATGAAGGTGCGGGCCGGTCGAAAGGCCGGTCGAGCCGATATAGCCGATCACCTGGCCCTGACGGACCTTGGCGCCGGGCTGGATGCCCTTGGCGAAGCGGCTCTGGTGCGAATACGAGGTCTCATAACCGTTGGCGTGGCGGATCACGGTCTGCTTGCCATAGCCGCTGTTCCACCCCGCTTGGGTTACCGTGCCATGGCCGGGCGCGATGATGGGCGTTCCACGCGGCGCGGCCCAGTCAGCGCCCCAATGCATGCGCGAATAGCCAAGGATCGGGTGCCGCCGCATGCCAAAGCCGGAACGGAACTTGCCGGTGGGCACCGGGTTGCGCAGCAGGAATTGACGCGCGCTGCGTCCTTCCTCGTCATAATAGTCGTAGGTGCCGTCTGCGCTGCGGAACTTGTAATATTTGCGCGATTGGCCGCCAAAGGTGGCGCGCACGAACAGCACTTCGCGCACATCCTCGCCACCCTCCTCGGGCACCGAATAGAACAGTTCGAGCGCATCGCTTGGATTGACCGCCGAGCGGAAGTCGACATCGGCGGCGACCATGCGCACGATTTTCGACGCAATGGGCTGCGGCAGCTCATAGGCCAGAACGCCGCGATAGATCGCATCATAGACGCTGGGCAGATCCTGCGCCGGCGGCAGTTCGGGCGCGCGGTCGCGCGCATTCAATTGCCGCATGATGCCTGTGTCGACCGGCTCGGGCGCCGGGACGAACTGGTCCTGGTCGTTAAGTGCGATCGTCAGCACATGGTTGCGGCCCGCATAAACGGTGGCGCGTACAATGCGGCGGCTTTCGGCGCCATTGTCCTCGACAAGGCCAAGCCGGATGGCGTGGCCGCCCCTGATGGTTTCCGCGTTCAGAAGTGTTCCGAGCGCCTCGGCCATTTCGAGGCTGCCGCGATGGCCGGATGCCTCCATCAGCGCGGCCAGTTCGCCAGCTTCATCGACTGTGATCAGGTCTTCGGCGTAGACGGTGGCGCTGTCGTCATCGTCGGGTTCGGCCACCGAAACATTCTGCTGAACGATGCGGGCCTGAGAGCCGGTCGTGGCGATGTCTTCCAGAAGCGGATTGTCGAGCCCGAAGCGGCGCGGGTCGATATAGTGGAGCGAAGCCACTTCGATCGCGCCTTCGGTCAGAATGTCGGCGCTGGCGCGCACGGCCTCCTCGGCCTCCCACTCGCTGATCTCGAATGCGGTGTCGTAGACGTCGCTGTCATCAAAGACGAAATCGGTGACGCGGATGGATGCGCCGGTCTCGATGTTGGCGCCATAGATGAAGCTGCTGGCAGGCTGATCGTCGGGTTCGGCTTCAGGCTGACCGGGCTCAGTGAAGATCGTCAGCGGATTGAAGGGCGGATAGTCGGCCTCGACGGGGCGCGCGGCGGCAAGCGCGATCGACAGATGTTCGAACGGCTTGGTGCGCACCACGTCGGCGTCGCTGGTGCGCGTGACGGTGGAAACGCTCATCCGGCGCCGGTCTGTCGGCGGGGTTGCGACCTGAACGGAGTTGCCGACCAGCCGCGCGGTCTTGACCGAATCCTCGCTGTGCCGGTCATGGCCGTTCTGCGAGGCGATCTCCGGGGGCGTGGCGAGAAGCTGCTTGCCATCCAGAGCCGCAAACAGAGCGACGCCCATCAGCGTGGTCGAGGTTAGTCCCGTCAGGAACGTGCCCGTCAGCCAGCGCAACGATATTTCGCGCCTGTCGGGCGCGCGGCGGCCGGTGCTGGCAATGGCGGGCTCATTGCCCACCAGATCGGCCTGTCTGTCCGGCTTCGCGCTCATCGGCACCGTTGCGTTGATTGAATCCCGTCCGGTGAATGCCTTGTGGGTGTAATTGTGTCAATGCGATGACCCGGCGACCGACCGTCGTTCCGATGGCGGGAATCGGGCCGCCCGGCGTGCCGGACCGGACGGCAAAATCGGGCCGGAAAGCTCCTCGAACGGGGCCGCCGCGAGGACTGTCAAAAAAATGCAAAAAAAGCGGATTTCGTCGTTGACACTCGAAGGGTCCGACGACTATATACCGCTCACCAACGAGGGCGGCACCGCCGCTGGCGGCACTTTGCTTCGCTCTCATGGTATCCACAGAGAGCCGCTTTAGCGACCCTCACATACGGTTCAAAGCCACGCTGCAGAGAGCCGGGACAAGCGCTTCGCTTGTCTGTTCTTTGACAATTGAATCATGAAGAAAGAGAAACGTGGACGGCGGTTGTCCGCGGAGCGTCGAGCCTTTCGGGGCGGCGGCGCTACGAGACAACTGGTGTCGTACACGTTTCTGACAGAGACATAATCGTTGTGAAAACAGCGGTGTACATATGTTCTCGTCA
>JANSXT010000030.1 GCA_024742765.1 Phyllobacteriaceae bacterium
CGATCTCGTTCGCTATGCCATGCGCGATTGCCGGGTTGATCGTGTATTTGGCGATGTAGCGGCGGACGCGGAAATAGACGTTATCGCCGGTCTCCTCGGGCAGCGCCCCTCGCTGGCGCTTCATCTTGTCGGCGGTCTGCCAGGTGCGGATGATCACCTCACCGACGCGGCCCATGGCCTGGCTATCGGACGCGATGATCGAGAACGCGCCCATATCGTGCAGAATGTCCTCGGCGGCGATGGTCTCCTTGCGGATGCGGCTCTCGGCAAACGCCACGTCCTCGGGAATGTTGTTGTCGAGGTGGTGGCAGACCATGAGCATGTCGAGATGCTCGTCGATCGTGTTGGCCGTGTAGGGCCGGGTCGGGTTGGTCGAGGACGGCAGCACATTGTCGAGGCCGCAGATCCTGATGATGTCCGGCGCGTGGCCGCCGCCGGCGCCCTCGGTGTGGAAGGCATGGATGGTGCGGCCATGGATCGCTTCGATGGTCGATTCCACAAAACCGCTTTCGTTGAGCGTATCGGTGTGGATCATGACCTGCACGTCGAACGCGTCGGCCACCTTCAGGCAGCAATCGATGGCAGCGGGCGTCGTGCCCCAGTCCTCGTGCAGTTTCAGCGCGCAGGCGCCGCCGAGCACCTGTTCCTCCAGCGCGGCGGGCAGCGACGCATTGCCCTTGCCGGCAAAGGCGAGGTTCATTGGAAAGGCGTCGGCGGACTGGATCATCCGGCCGATATGCCAGGGGCCGGGCGTGCAGGTGGTAGCGAGCGAGCCATGCGCCGGGCCGGTGCCGCCGCCGAGCATCGTCGTCACGCCAGACATCAGCGCGTCGTCCACCTGCTGCGGGCAGATGAAATGGATGTGGCTGTCGAATCCGCCGGCGGTCAGGATCTTGCCTTCGCCGGCGATCGCCTCGGTGCCCGGGCCGATGATGATGTCGACGCCCGACTGCGTGTCCGGATTGCCGGCCTTGCCGATGGCCGCGATGCGCCCGTCCTTCAAACCCACATCGGCCTTGTAAATGCCGGTGACATCGACGATCAGCGCGTTGGTGATGACCGTGTCGACGGCGCCGTCATGCCGTGTGACCTGGGATTGTCCCATGCCGTCGCGGATCACCTTGCCGCCACCGAACTTCACCTCTTCTCCGTAGGTGGTGAAGTCGTTTTCCACCTTGATGAAGAGTTCGGTGTCGGCCAGGCGCACCTTGTCGCCCGTTGTGGGGCCGAACATGTCGGCATAGGCGGCGCGGGAAATGCGGGCGGGCATGGGCTTGGTCCTTTGGTCAGCCTTCTTCGAGCAGCAGCAGCAGTTCCTCGGTGCGCTGGCGCGTCATCTGCGCCTTGCAGGAATTTTCGATCAGCGGGCGGATGGAGCCGCCGGCATACTCAGCGCCCTCGGCGCCGCAATGGCCGTCGCGATAGTCGATCCAAGCGCGCTGGGCCTTGAGGAGGTTGTCGTGAAAATTGGCCTGTTCGGGATGATATTCCCGGTTGGTCTCGTCCAGCGCCTTGGCTTTCTCGACCACCAGCGGCCAGGTGACATTCAGCGCACGGTCGGCACGCTGCCAGTCCTGATACGCGCAAAAATTCATGCCCTGTTGCGGCAGGTTGCCCGGATCGGTGCAGTCCCAGTCCTGCGCGGCGGCGGGCAGGGCGGCAAGGCAGAGCGCGACGGCGACGGGCAACCGCATCACAGGCTCCCCATGATCATCTTGCGGAAGCCGTAGACCTCGTGATTGCCGCCGATATGGATCAGCGTGACGTCACGGGTCTGGCCGGGCTCGAAGCGTACGGCGGTGCCGGCTGCGATGTCGAGCCGGCAGCCACGCGCCGCTTCCCGGTCGAATTCCAGCGCCGGATTGGTCTCGAAGAAATGATAGTGCGAACCCACCTGCACGGGTCGGTCGCCGGTGTTGGCGACGGTCAGCGTGATCGTCTCGACGCCTGCATTGAGTTCGATATCGGAGTTGAGTGTGATGGTTTCACCGGGGATCATTGCTCGTCCCTTTGTCTGCTGTCTCGAACGCGCATCCCCAACCACACCGAGAGCCCGACCGCGACGCCAACATAAACAACCGAGTTACCCATGTTTCCAAGATCGGGCAGGGGACGGTTGAGCGGCGCGAAATCGAAAAGACCGCTGTAGTGACCGATGAGGGCGACGGCGAGTGGAGCGAGGCTGACCGGATAGAATCGCCAATCGCTATCGAACCGCCGCCCCAGCCAGGCGCCAAGCGGAAAGGCGACCCAAAGAATGATCAGGCTGTAGGTGTACTCATGCTCGTTCATCTTATCGGCTCGTGGACGGTCACCAGCTTGGTGCCGTCGGGAAAGGTTGCTTCGACCTGGATGTCGTGGATCATTTCGGGCACGCCCTGCATGCACTGGTCGCGGGTGATCACATGGGCGCCGGCGGCCATCAGGTCGGCGACGGAGCGGCCGTCGCGCGCACCCTCGACGACGAAATCGGTGATCAGCGCGATCGCTTCGGGGTGGTTGAGCTTGACGCCGCGTGCCAGCCGCTTGCGCGCCACTTCGGCGGCCATCGCCACGAGAAGCTTGTCCTTTTCGCGCGGTGTCAGTTGCATGCCATGTCCCCAAGCATCGTCTTCGGGCCGATGCTAGACCGGCGACGCGCGCCGGGGAAGGCTGCAAGCGGGACGCAAAGTGCTGAAATTTTGGGCGGCTTTTGCCTGTTATCCGGTCAGCCGTGCAGCCAGTCGGCTCGCCTGGCCCGGCGCACCTCGTCCAGAAGCGCGACGAAGCCGGCCGCCTGATGGGCCGCGGTCGCCGCACCCTTTTCGGCGGTGGCGCGGGCTGCTTCGCCGACAACGCCTTCGGTATGAAGATCGGAGGCGATCCATGCCCAGGCATGGGTGCCCTGCGGCGCGATATGGTCGAATGCGGCGCGCGCCTCCACCGTGCGCGAAGCGGAATCCTGCGCCCTTCCCATGTCGACGGTTTCGGGCCGGAAATGCAGCATCAGCGAGGTTTCCGCGTCGCCGCCATGGATGCCGAACTGGCGCTCTATGTCCGAATAGAGCCCGTCGGGAAAGCCGAAGCGCATCCAGCTTGTCTTGACCGCCAGCATGTCGTGGCGGACGCGCATCTCGCGGGCGACGATGCCCATGATTTCCTCGTTGCCGCCGTGTGAATTGACGATCACCAGCTTGCGGATGCCGGCGCGGGCGATCGAATCGCCCAGATCGCACCATTGGTCGATCAAGGTCGTCGCGCCAATCGTCAGCGTGCCGGGCACGCGGATGTGCTCGTTGGATTTGCCGACGCACTGGATCGGCAGAAAACGCACATCGAGATCGTCGGGGACGAGCGGGAAGACGGTTGCGAGCATGCCTTCCATGATTGCGTAGTCGGTGGCCACCGGCAGGTGCGGGCCGTGCTGCTCGGTTGCCGCGACGGGCAGTACGGCGATGGACTTTTCAGGGTCGAGGCCCTCGAACTGCCGGGCCGTGAAGTCGCCCCACCAGAGTTTGCGGGTCATGCGCCATCTCCTGCGGGCGCGGCGGCGATCGCCTCGATCTCGACGGTGAATTCGGGCCGCGCAAAGCCCGACACGATCATCAAGGTCGATGCGGGGGCGGGGTCGCCGAACAGTTCGTCGCGCACTTTCATGTAGGGCGCCAGATGCTCGCGTCCGGTGACGAACGCATTGATGCGCACAACGTTTGCAAGGCTCATACCGGCATCGCGCAGGATCGCGTCGATATTGGAAAAGCACAGCCGCGTCTGCGGTTCGGTGCCGGCGGGCACCTCGTCATCGGGCGCGATGCCGAGCTGGCCCGAGCAGAACAGAAGCCGCGTGCCCGGCGGCACTTCGACGGCGTGGCTGTATTTGGCAAAGGGTGCGCGGATCGCGTCCGGCGTGCGGTGAATGAGCATTGGGCCTGGTTCCCGGTGGGTCGCGCCGATCATGCAAATGCGGGCGCCGATGACAAGGCAGCAGATGCGGGCCTGACCGGCAATTGGCTGTGGTCATCGCCGCCGGCCCCTCGACGGGGATGCAAAAACGTGGCGGTCTTCAACGCCTGTGTGCTGGCATGGGGCTTGCATCCTTTTCGGCATCGGACAAGCATGGCCCGGCCGGTGCCTCACCCCGCGCCGCCATGCCAACAGAAAAGGTGTCATCGATGAAACGCATCCTTCTCGCCACGACCGCAATGGCCTTTGCCGCATCGGGAGCACATGCCGCAGACAAGTTCGTGTTCGGCACCAACTGGCTGGCCCAGCCCGAACATGGCGGGTTCTACCAGTCGGTGGCGGACGGCACCTATGAGGCGTGCGGCCTTGATGTCGAAATCCAGCAGGGCGGCCCGCAGGTCAACAATCGCGCGCTGCTGCTCGCCGGCCGGATCGACGCGCATATGGGCGGCAACATGCTGGAAGCCTTCTCGGCGGTTGAGCAGGACATTCCGGTCGTCGTGGTCGCGGCCTCGTTCCAGAAGGAACCGCAGGTTCTGATGACCCATCCCGACCAGGGCTTTGACAGTTTCGAGGACCTCAAGGAGGCCGAGGAGTTCATCCTCGGCGATCAGGGCTTTCAGAGCTATTATCAGTGGATGATCACCGAGTTCGGGTTCGACGCTTCTAAGCGCGTGCCCTACACGTTCAACCCCGCGCCCTTCATCGCCAATCCGCGCTCGGTGCAGCAGGGTTACATCACATCGGAGCCCTTTGCCGTCGAGCGCGAGGGCGGGTTCGTGCCGAACCTGTTCCTGGTGGCCGATTTCGGTTTCGACACCTATTCGACGACGATCGAGGTGATGCAGGCAACGATCGACGAAAAGCCCGACGCGGTGAAATGCTTTGTCGAGGGATCGATCAAGGGCTGGTACAACTATCTTTATGGTGACAATGCCGCCGCCAATGAACTCATCCAGGCCGATAATCCCGACATGAGCGACGAGCAGATCGCCTTTTCGATCAACAAGCTGAAAGAATATGGCATCGTCGATTCGGGCGACACGGAAACGCTTGGCATCGGTGCGATGACCGACGAACGCATGCAGAGCTTCTATGAGAAGATGGTGTCCGCCGGTGTTGCCGCAGAAGGCATCGACATCACGGCGTCCTATACGCTCGACTATGTCAATCAGGGGCTGGGGCTTGACCTCAAACCGTGACCGGACAAGCACGCGGTGAGCGCTGCGCCATCCATCGAGGCTGACACCGGCGACGCGCAGCTGGTGTTGCGCGGTGTCGGCAAGGCGTTCGGCGATGTCGTCGCCCTGCGCGATGTGGACCTGACGATCGATCAGGGCGATTTCCTGTCGCTTCTGGGGCCGTCGGGCTGCGGCAAGTCGACGGCGCTGCGGCTGATCGCCGGGCTTTCGGCGCCGAGCGCCGGCCGGCTTGAATGGTTCGGCCCGCCCATGGGCAAGACCGATGTGGGCTTTGTCTTCCAGGAGCCGACGCTGATGCCCTGGGCGACGGTGTTCGACAATGTGTGGCTGCCGCTCCGGCTTCAGGGTGTCGGCCGTGAGGCGGCGCGCGACCGGGTCGCGGCAGTGCTCGAACAGGTCAATCTGACCGGCTTTGAGGACGCGGTGCCGCGCGAACTGTCCGGCGGCATGAAGATGCGCACCTCGATTGCCCGCGCGCTGGTCACCCGGCCCCGCGTCCTTTTGATGGATGAACCGTTCGCCGCCCTTGACGAGATCACCCGCAACCAGCTCAACAATGACCTTCTGGCGCTGTGGGAAAAGGAGCGCTTCACGGTGATCTTCGTCACCCATTCGGTGTTCGAGAGCGTCTATCTGGCGAGCCGGATCGTGGTGATGGCGGCCAAGCCGGGCCGGGTGTTCGACCAGATGGTGGTGGATGCGCCCTATCCGCGCAGCGAGGCGTTCCGCACATCCGAAGGCTATTCGCATCTGACACGCAGCGCATCGACCATGCTGCGCGCGGCGATGGGGCTCGATGCGGTGGAGGATGGCCATGTCGTCGATTGAAGCGCCGGCGCCGATGCAGGCCGATGCGCTGGCCGGCGCCGATGCGGAGGAACTGGCCCGCCGGCGTCAGAAACGATTCGAAAAGATCGGCCGGTGGGCGCTGCCGCTTCTGATCATGGTCACCGCCATCTGGCTGTGGGACCGCATCTGCGTGTGGAACGAAATCCCGCATTTCATCCTGCCGCGGCCGGGTGTGGTCCTGGCGACGCTCGTCGAGGACTCAGCGCTGTTGTTCTCCTCGCTCTGGGTGACGCTGAAGATCACGTTCCTGTCGCTGCTTCTGGCGGTCGCCGGCGGGGTCGGCCTGTCGGTCCTGTTCACCCAGTCCAAATGGGTGGAGATGAGCTTCTTTCCGTTTGCCGTGATCCTGCAGGTGACGCCGATCGTCGCCATCTTCCCGCTGATCAACATCTATGTGGAGAACCAGACGGCGAAGCTGCTGCTGTGCGCCTGGATCGTCGCCTTCTTTCCCATCCTGTCGAATACGACGCTGGGCCTGAATTCGGTCGACCGCAACCTTCTGGACCTGTTCAAGCTCAATGGCGCGACGCGCTGGCAGACGCTGTGGCATTTGCGGTTGCCGGCGGCGATGCCCTATTTCCTGGGCGGGCTGAAGATTGCCGGCGGGCTGGCGCTGATTGGCGCGGTGGTCGCCGAATTCGTCGCGGGCTCCGCCGGCCAGTCGTCCGGCCTTGCCAGCCGCATCATCGAGGCGGGCTACCGGCTCAACGCGCCGCGCCTGTTCGCCGCGCTGATCCTGATCTCGTTCACCGGCATCCTGATCTTTCTGGCGCTGAGCTGGCTGTCCAACCGTATCCTGCGGCGCTGGCACGAAAGCGCGTTGAGCCAGGAGCACTAGGTGGCCAAGGAACTGGTTACGCGGAACTTCGGGTTCACGCTGAGCCGCGTGCGCCTGCATGCGTCATGGCTGGCCGCGCCATCGGCCATCCATGATGCGGACGGGTTCGGCCTTTATGACATCGAGGTGGTCGATGGCCGGATCGGCTCGATCGTGCCGGCGGCGGCCGATGTGCGTCGGGCGGAAAACGACATGCGCGGGCGGATCGTGACGCCCTGCTTCACCGATTGCCACACCCATCTGGACAAGGGCCATATCTGGCCGCGCAAGCCGAACCCGGACGGCACATTCATCGGCGCGCTCGACAGTGTCGGCGAAGACCGTGCCGCCCAATGGTCGGCCGAGGACATCGCCGCGCGGATGGAGTTCGGCCTCAAATGCGCCTACGCCCATGGCACGCGCGCGATCCGGACGCATCTCGATTCGATCGCGCCGCAGGAGACGATCTCCTGGCCGGTGTTCGAGAGGCTGCGCGAGAGCTGGGTCGGCCGGATCGAATTGCAGGCGGCGTGCCTTCTGGGGATCGAGGGCGTCCGCGACGCGGACTGGTTCGAAACGCTCGCCCGAAGGATGGCCGGCGCCGGCGGCGTGCTGGGCGCGGTCACTTATATGGTGGCCGATCTGGACGAACTGCTCGACCGGATGTTTCGTGCGGCGATCGACCATGGTCTCGACCTTGATTTCCATGCCGACGAGACCGACGATGCAAATGCCCGCTCCCTGCGGCACATCGCAGACGCGGCGGCGCGGCACGGTTTCGAGGGGCGCATCCTTGTCGGCCATTGCTGTTCGCTGGCCCGGCAGCCGGATGCCGAGGCGCTGGCGACGCTGGACGCGGTGGCCGCGCAGAACATCTCGGTCGTCTCGCTGCCGCTGTGCAATCTCTATCTGCAGGACCGGCGCACGGACGGCACGACACCGCGCTGGCGCGGCGTGACGCTTGTGCACGAGATGGCCGCGCGCGGCATCACTGTCGCGGTCGCCTCGGACAATACGCGCGACCCGTTCTATGCCTATGGCGATCTGGACATGCTCGAAGTCTACCGGATGGCGACGCGCATCTGCCATTTCGATCATCCCGTCGGCGACTGGCCGAAGACCGTGTTCGCCAATGCCGTGGCGGCGATGGGTCTCGATGAGGTGCATGGCCGGGTCGCGGTCGGCGAGCCGGCCGACATGATCCTTTACGAGGGGCGGTCATGGACGGAACTCCTGTCGCGGCCCGAAGCCAACCGCATCGTCATCCGCAATGGCGCGTTGATCGACAGCACCATTCCGGCCTACGACGAACTCGACCATCTGATGGAGTAGGACATGGGCAATCTGGATGCGCTGCGCGCTGCGATCGACGGGATCAGGATCGAGGACAATGAGAAGATCGTCCAGCAGAAGAGCCGCGACTTTTACTGGTACTCGCCGGTGCTCAAGGAGCGGCTCGACCATGTCACCGGCGACCTAATCGTCTCGCCGAAAGACGAAGACGAACTGATCCGCGTTCTGAAGGCCTGTTACGCCCATGACGTGCCGGTGACGCCGCGCGGCACAGGCACGGGAAATTACGGACAGGCCATGCCGCTGTCGGGCGGCGTGGTGCTGTCGCTTGCGGACATGAACGAGATCAAGCAGATCGCGCCGGGCCGGATCGTGTGCGGGCCGGGTGTCATCTGCTCCGACCTCGACAAGGCGGCGAAAGCGGAGTCCAATCAGGAGCTTCGGATGCATCCTTCAACCGCCCACACGGCGACCGTGGGCGGCTTCATCGCAGGCGGGTCGGGCGGGGTCGGCTCGATCCGCTGGGGCGGATTGCGCGACTGGGGCAATGTGATCCGGCTACGCGTCGTGACGATGGAGGCCGAGCCGCGCGTCCTCGAACTGACCGGCGCCGACCTGCACAAGGTGACCCACGCTTACGGAACCAACGGCATCATCACCGAAGTCGAGATGCCGCTGACGACCGCCTATGACTGGACCGATGTGATCGTCGCCTTCGACAATTTCATGGAGGCGGCGCGGTTCGCCAACGAGCTTGGCCGGCAAGACGGCATCCTGCTCAAGCTCAACGCCGTCGTCGCTGCGCCGGCGCCTTACGACTATTTCAAGCGGCACCAGAAATTCCTGAAGGAAGGCGAGAGCACCGTGCTGGTGATGGTGGCGCCGCAGTCGCTCGATGCGTTCCTCGCCTTTGCCGGCGACCATGGCGGCCGCATCGCGTTCAATCAGGCGGAGACGGGCGCGGAGGAGCTCAAGGGCCTGCCGCCTGCCTATGAACTGGCATGGAACCACACCACGCTGCGCGGCCTCCGGGTCGATCCGGCGATCACCTATCTGCAGGTGCTCTATCCGTTCCCGAACCAGCTTGCGCTCGTCGAGGAACTGCACAAGAAATTCGAGGGCGAGGTGATCGACCATCTCGAATTCGTGCGCTTTGACGGCGACATCACCTGTTTCGGCCTGCCCATGGTGCGCTATTCGACCGAGGAACGGCTCGAGGAGATCATGGACATCTTCAACGCCACCGGCGCGCCGATCTTCAATCCGCATCGCTATACGCTGGAAGAGGGCGGCATGAAGCAGACCGACGCGGTGCAGCTTGCCTTCAAGCGCGAAGCAGACCCCAAGGGCCTGCTCAATCCGGGCAAGATGATCGCCTGGGACGATCCGGATTACGACTATGACACCGGCGGCGTCTGGCTGTTCAAGGGTTTGCAGAAGGCCGGCTGAATGCGCGTTCTTGTGCTGCATGCGCATCCCGTCGCCGAAAGCTTCAACGGCGCGCTGCACCGGCTGGCGGTTGAGCGGCTGGAGGCAGCGGGTCATCAGGTCGATGATTGCGATCTTTACGCCGAGGACTTCGATCCGCGCCTGACGCGCGCGGAGCGGCTTGGCTATCACGACACGGACACCAACACCGCGCCGGTGCAGGCTTATGTCGACCGGCTGCGGACCGCCGACGCGCTGGTCCTGTGCTATCCGGTCTGGAATTTCGGCTATCCGGCGATGCTCAAGGGTTTTTTCGACCGCGTCTTCCTGCCGGGCGTCTCGTTCAAGATGGTCGACGGTCAGGTGAAGCCCTGTCTGCATAACATCACGAAAGTCGCGGTGATCACCACCTATGGCGGCTCGCGCACGCGCGCCATTTTGGTGGGCGACCCGCCGCGCAAACTGGTCAACCGGGTGCTGCGGGTGATCGTCAAACCCGGGGCGCCGTTTTCTTATCTGGCGCATTACGACATGAACCGCTCGACCGACGAAACGCGCCGGCGCTTCATGGACCGTGTTGGCCAGGCGATGGACCGGTTCTGATGGTTTTGATGCAGCTTTCTCCTCCAGCCCCGCAAGCCCTCATCCTGAGGTGTGAGCTTGTGGTAACGCTGCATCTTTCATTGGCGCGATAGAGCGGTTCTGATGCGTGTGCTGGTCATCTACAGCCATCCCGTACCGGAAAGCTTTTGCGCCGCGCTGCGCGACACCGTGATGGAAGCGCTGGGCGAGGCGGGGCATGAAACGCGGCTGCTCGATCTCTACGCGATGGGGTTCGATCCGATCATGGGGTGCGACGAGCGGCGCACCTATAATGATGACGGCAATCCGCACCCGCTGCCCGACCACGCCGAGCATCTCAAATGGGCCGAGGCGATGGTGTTCGTCTATCCGACCTGGTGGTACGGGCTGCCGGCGATGCTCAAGGGCTGGCTCGACCGGGTCTGGACGCCTGAGATCACCTTCGACATCGCCAAGGATACCGGGCGCATCAGCCCGAAGATGACGCATATCCGCAAGCTCGGCATTGTGACCACCTGCGGCGCGCCGAAATGGTGGTCCTATATGGTCGGTCATCCGGGCAAGCGCACGCTGAGCCGCGGCATGCGGGCGCTGTTTGCCAAACGCTGCAAGACCGTCTTCATGGCGCACTATCTGATGGATGTGTCGACGCCCCAAAGCCGCGCGACGTTTCTCGACAGGGTGCGGCAGCGCTTCGCCGCGTTCTGAGCGGACTTGAAACGATCCGCCAACGGGCGCACATCTGCGGCCGAACGATTGCAAGGAACATGCCCATGGACATGGCCACCGACAAAACGCCCGTCACCGTGCTGACCGGCTATCTGGGCGCCGGCAAGACGACGCTTCTGAACCGCATCCTGACCGAGGATCACGGCAAGAAATACGCCGTCATCGTCAACGAGTTCGGCGAGGTGGGGATCGACAATGATCTGGTCGTCGATGCCGACGAAGAAGTGTTCGAGATGAACAATGGCTGCATCTGCTGCACGGTGCGCGGCGATCTGATCCGCATCCTGTCAGGCCTGATGAAGCGGGCAGGGCAGTTCGACGGCATTCTGGTCGAAACGACCGGGCTGGCCGACCCGGCGCCGGTGGCACAGACCTTCTTCGTCGACGACGACATTGCGGCGCGCACCCGGCTGGACGCGATCGTCACGGTCGCCGATGCCAAGCATCTAACCGGGGAACTTGGCCGCGCGCCCGAGGCGCAGGAGCAGATCGCGTTCGGCGACATCGTCCTTCTCAACAAGGCCGATCTGGTCTCCGAGGACGATCTGGCCGGTGTCGAGGCGCGCATCCGGTCCATCAACCCGACCGTGCAGATCGTCCGCACGACGCGCGCCGACGTGCCGCTCGAGACAATCCTGGGACGGCATGCCTTCGATCTGGATCGCATCCTCGAGAACGAACCGGATTTTCTCGGTCACGGACATCATGCCCATCACGACGATCATGTTTCGTCCTTTTCGCTGGTCAGCGAAACGCCGCTCGACCCGGAAAAATTCTTCCCCTGGGTGCAAATGATCAGCCAGGAATTCGGCATCGATCTGTTGCGGATGAAGGGCATTATCGCCTTTCCCGACGATCCCAAGCGCTATGTGGCGCAGGCCGTGCACATGATGCTGGAGGGCGATCACAGCCGTGAATGGCGCGATGACGAGCCGCGCACCAGCCGCATGGTGTTCATTGGCCGCAATTTGCCGCGCGATATCATCGAAGACGGCTTCATGAAGTGCCGCGCTGCGCAGCCCGTGCCCGCATGAGCATGACATTGAAGGCACTCGATGCCGGCGCGCCGCTGACCGGCGGCGGGTTCACCGGCCGGGCCTATGCGGTGGCCGATGGCGATGGCCGCGTGCATGTGTGCGACTTCGAAGGCGCGGTGGCGGCGCGCAAACTGCATGAGGGTGCGATCCTGGCTGTGGCCACCGACGAGAAATCGGGCGCCATCGTCACTGCGGGGGATGACGGCAAGGCCATCCGCATCCGGCCGGACGGCGAGCCCGAAACGCTGCACGACGGGCGCAAATGGGTCGATACGGTGGCGACATCGCCACGCGGCCATGTCGCCTGGTCGGCCGGCAAGACGATCTTCCTTTTGCCGAAAGGCGCAGATGCGCCGGTCGAAGCGACCGCGCCGTCTTCGATCAGTGCGCTGTCCTTTTCGCCCGATGGCAAATGGCTGGGCGCGGCGGTCTATGGCGGGGCGTTCCTCATCCGCCTCGCCAAGCCTTCCGAAACGGCCATGCTGACCTGGCAGGGCGCGCACAATGCGATCGGCTTTTCGCCGGACGGGCGCTTTTGCGTGACCTCCATGCTCGAAAACGCGCTGCATGTCTGGCGCATCGACAAGCCCGAGGAAAAGCATGGCAAGATGGGCGGCTATCCGGCAAAGCCGATCTCCTATGACTGGACGGCGGACGGACGCTATCTGGCGACGGCCGGCGCCGAGGTGCTGGTGATGTGGCCGTTTTTCGGCGCGGACGGGCCAATCGGCCAACAGGCGGGCGTGTTCTCGCGCGAACAGGATCTTCTGTCGCGGACGGTGGTGGCGCGCCCGCGCTCACAGCAGATCGCCATTGGCTATGTGGACGGGTCGGTCGCGCTGTTCGACCGCAAGAGCCAGCAGTTCGAGACGCTCGCCGAGGAAGACGAGGCCGGGCAGGTCAATGCGCTGTCCTTTTCGGCGGACGGGCGCTGGCTGGGTTTCACGCGCGAGCGCGGCGTCGCTGGTCTGGCGGACCTCGGAAAACCCTGAGCCTCATTGTTTCTCCGCCTTGGGGGCGACTGGTGGCGCGCCACACGGCGCCGTCATACCGGGACTTGATCCCGTATCCAGTCGATGTCGACACCGCAATGGATTCCGGAATCAAGTTCCGGAATGACGACAGTGGCGAGCCTCGTCCTTCGAGGCTCGCTGCGCTCGCACCTCAGGATGACGGGACGGTTGGCGAGCATCGAAGGGCGGGCTTGCGACCGTTAGTCAAATCCGGCCTTCTTCCACCGCAAAGCACTTGGCTTCGCCCGTGGGCGTCGGCACCGGGACGGGGATGTCGTTGCGGCAGCGTTCGGCGACATATTGGCAGCGCGGGTGGAAGGTGCAGCCGGACGGCGGATTGATCGGGTTCGGTATCTCGCCCTTGACGACGGACTGCTCCTTGCCGGTCATCTCAAGATCGGGCACCGCTTCGAGCAACATCCGCGTATAGGGATGGCGCGGCGCCTTGAAGAGTTCCTTGCCGTCGGCGGTTTCGACCAAAGCGCCAAGATAAAGAACGCCGATCCGGTTGGCCATGTGACGGACGACCGACAGATCGTGGCTGATGAACAGATAGGTGAGGCCAAGTTCGTCCTGAAGATCGCGCATCAGGTTCAAAATCTGCGCCTGCACCGACACATCGAGCGCCGAGGTGGGCTCGTCGCAGACGATGAATTCGGGGTTGGACGACAGGGCGCGGGCGATGGCGATGCGCTGGCGCTGGCCGCCGGAGAATTCGTGCGGGAACTTGCCGGCATCGGACGCGCCAAGGCCGACCAGATCGAGCAGTTCGTCAACGCGCTTGTCGATGGCGGCCTTGCCGTCGACGGTGCCGAACGCCTTCATCGGTTCGGCGATCACATCGCGCACGCGCCAGCGCGGATTGAGGCTGGCGAACGGGCTCTGGAAGATCATCTGGAAGCGCGAGCGCAACTGCGTCATGGCGGCGCTCGAATTAACGTCCATCGCTTGTCCGTCGAACAAGATTTGGCCGTCCGAGGCGGGCAGGAGGCCGACGACCATTTTGGCGATGGTCGACTTGCCCGAGCCGCTTTCGCCGACCAGCGCGAAGGTCTCGCCGCGCCGGATCTGGAAGCTGACATTGTCGACGGCGCGCAGGAATTGCCGGTCCTCGCGCTCGATCACACGGTTCAGCCAGGGCAGCGACACGTCGAAGGTGCGGGTGAGGTTCTTCACCTCAAGGAGGACATCGCTCATTCGGCGGCCTTGATCTGTTGTTCGTCATAGAGCCAGCAGGCGACCTGGCGGGTGCCGTGCGGCATCGGGTCGGGCCGTTCGACGCGGCAGCGGTCGAAGACGCGATCGCAGCGCGGATTGAAGGCGCATCCGTCCGGAATGTCGGTCAGGCGCGGCATGGCGCCGGGGATCTGCACCAGCCGGTCATCCTCCTGCGCCAGTGTGGGGATTGAGCCCATCAGCCCGTGCGTATAGGGATGCAGCGCGTCCTTGATTACGTCGCGCACCGGGCCGATCTCGGCGAGCCGGCCCGCATAAAGGACAGCCACGCGATCGGCCGTCTCGGCGATGACGCCCATATCGTGGGTGATCAGCATGACCGAGGCACCGCGCTCCGAGCAAAGGCGCTTGAGCACGTCGATGATCTGCGCCTGCACCGACACATCGAGCGCGGTGGTCGGCTCGTCGGCGATGACGAGGTCGGGTTCGGCGGCAAGGGCAAGCGCGATGACGACGCGCTGGCGCATGCCGCCGGAGAACTGGTGCGGATAGTCGTCGATGCGGCGGCTGGCGGCGGGAATGCCGACATCGTCGAGAAGGGCGATGGCCCTGTCGCGCGCCTCCTTGGCCGAGACGTTCAAATGGGTCTGGATGGTCTCGACGAGCTGTTCGGCGATGGTGAAGAGCGGGTTGAGCGAGGTCAGCGGGTCCTGGAAGACCATGGCGATGCGCTTGCCGCGAACGGCGCGCATATCGTCCATCGACAGATTGTCGATGCGTTCACCATCGAGATGGATCTGGCCGCCGGCGATGCGCCCGGGCGGCTCGATCAGCCCGATGATGGCCGCACCCGTCATCGATTTGCCGGCGCCCGATTCGCCGACGACGCCGAGCACCTCGCCGCGTTTGATGTCGAACGAGATGCCGTCGAGGGCGGTCAGGATGCCGCCGCGGGTGGGAAACTGCACGACCAGATCGCGCACGGAAAGAAGCACGTCATCCATGGCGGTCACCTCAGCTTCGGGTTGAGCGCGTCGCGCAGCCAGTCGCCCAGAAGGTTGACCGACAAAGCGAGCGCCAAAAGCGTCATGGCGGGGAAGAACAGGATCCACCATTCGCCCGAGAACAGGAATTCCTGGCCGATGCGGATCAGCGTTCCGAGCGAGGGCTGGGTGGGCGGCGCGCCAACGCCCAGGAAGGACAGCGTCGCCTCGGCGATGATCGCCAGCGCCAGCGAGATCGTTGCGATGACGAGGACCGGTGAGAGCGTGTTGGGGAGGATATGCTGCACCATGATGGCGACCGGCGAACGGCCGATCAGCCGGGCGGCCTGTACATATTCCTTGCCCTTTTCGACCAGCGTCGCACCGCGCACGACGCGCGCGAACTGCACCCATTCGGACAGGCCGATGGCGATGATCAGCACCCAGATCGCCACCTCGTCGCGCCGGTCGGGCGGGGTGATGCCCTTGGCGACGCCAAAGATGAGCAGCGCGACCAGGATGGCCGGGAAGGTGAGCTGGATATCGGCGATGCGCATGATGATCGTGTCGGTGCGCCCGCCGACATAGCCGGAGATCAGGCCGAGCGTGACGCCCAGCACCATGGCGAAAATCACCGCCGAAAAGCCGACGAACAGCGAGATGCGCATGCCGTAAAGGATGGTGGCGAACACGTCGCGGCCCTGGTCGTCGGTGCCGAGCACGAAGGTTTCGCCGGTGAACTGGTTCGGCTCCATGGGCTTTGAAAAGCCGTTCATCAGGTTGAGCGAGCCGGGATCGAACGGGTTTTGCGCGGTGATGAAGGGCGCAAAGACCGCACTGCCGATCAAAAGGACGACCACCAGCCCGGCAACCATGGCGACGGGCGATCGCCGGAACCGGTAGGCGAGGTCGGAATCAAGGGCGCGGGCGATCGCTTCCATCTTAATGCCCTCCGCCGCGCGAGGCCGACAGGCGCGGATCGATCGCGAAATAAAGAAGATCGACGATCAGGTTGATGACGACGAACATCACCGAGATCAGCATCAGGTAGGAGGCCATCACCGGGATATCGACGAACTGGATCGAGTTGATGAACAACAGCCCGACGCCGGGCCACTGGAATACGGTTTCGGTGATGATCGCGAATGCGATGATCGAGCCCAGTTGCAGGCCGGTGATGGTGATGACGGGGACAAGCGTGTTTTTCAGCGCGTGGCGGAAATAGACGGACCTCTGATTGAGGCCGCGCGCCCGGGCGAACTTGACATAGTCCGACCGCAGCACCTCCAGCATCTCCGCGCGCACCAGCCGCATGATCAGCGTCATCTGGTAGAGCCCCAGCGTGATCGCCGGCAGGATGATGGCTTTGAGGCCGGATTCGGTCAAAAGCCCAGTCGTCCACCAGCCGATCCGCACCGTCTCGCCGCGGCCGAAACTGGGCAGCCATCCCAGTTCGACCGCGAAAACATAGATCAGCAATATGCCGATCAGGAAGGTCGGCAGGGACACGCCGATCAGCGACGATGTCATGATGAAATTGGACAGCCAGCCATCGCGCCGGATCGCCGTGTAGACGCCGAGCGTGATCCCCAAAACGATGGCGAACAGCGCCGAAACGGCGGCCAGTTCCAGCGTAGCGGGCGCGCGCTCGGCGAGAATGTCTGCGACCGGCCGGCCCTGGCGGAACGACACGCCGAAATTGCCTTGCGCGACGCCCTGCAGGAAGCGGAAATACTGGACGGGGAAAGGCTGGTCGAGCCCCAGTTCCGAGCGGACCCGGTCGATGTCCTCGATCGTGCGTTCCTGGCCGAGCAGATTGTCGACCGGGTCGCCGACAAACCGGAACAGCGAGAAGGCGACGAGCCCGACAACCAGCAGCACGACCACCGATTGCAGGACACGTCTGATGATGAATGCGAGCATTCAGATGCTTTCTATTCGTTGATCGTCACCCAGCGCAGGATGAAGAAATTGTCGGGCCTCTGGGTCAGTTCGACACCGTCGCGCACGCCCCAGATCAGCGGCTGCACATAGAGCGGCACATAGGCCTGTTCGTCCTGCAGGATCTGCGCCACCTCGTCGAGCATGGCTTGCCGCGCGGCATCGTCGATTTCCGATTGAATCATCGGCAGCAATTCGTCAACGCGCGGATTGGAAAAATCCCCGAAATTCCAACTGCCCAGACGCTTTTCCTCGTCCGGCGTCGCGGCCAGGAAGCGGACCGGGTGCTCGGCATCGAACGTGCCCGGCGACCAGCCCAGCAGATACATGTCGAAGTTGTCTTCGCGCAGTTCGGGCCAGTAGGTGCGCACCGGCATGGCGTCGAGTTCGGCGCGCAGGCCGATCTGCGCCAGCATGGAGACCGCCGCCTGACACACGGACTCATCGTTCAGATAGCGGTCATTGGGGCATTTGAGGCCGAACGAGAAGCCATCCGGATAACCGGCCTCGGCGAGCAGCGCTCGGGCGGCGTCGGGATCGTAGGCCGGCCGTTCGGCGAGGGCGGGCGTATAGCCGCGCATAGCCGGGCTGACCAGTTGCGAGGCGGGCTCGGCGGCGCCGCGCATGATGGTCTGCAGGATCGCGTCCACATTGATCGCATGGGCGACGGCCTGGCGTACGCGCACGTCGCGGAACGGGTTTGGCTGCCCGGCGTCGTCGGCATATTTGATCGTGTCGGCCTGGTGGGCAAAGCCGAACATGATGACGCGCGCCTCGATGCCGGTGATCACGCCGACCCCGTCGCGCTCAGCGACGCGGCCCGCATCCTGCACCGGCACGGGATTGATCATGTCGACTTCGCCCGACAGCAGCGCTGCGACCGCGGTGGCCGAATTCTGCACCGGCGTGAACTCGGCGCGGGTGATGTTGTGTTCGACCTCGCCCCACCAGCCCTCGAAAGGCTCGAGCACGGTCATCAGGCCCGGCTGGCGCTCGGCAAGGCGGAAGGTGGCGGTGCCGTTGGCGTTCAGCGTGGCGAAGTTCTCGGCGTCCTTGGCGGGCAGTTCGACCCCGTTCGCCTCGGCCCAGCCCCTGTCCATGATCATGAAATTGGCGATCGAATCCGGGAAGATCGGATTGGGCGCGGTCGTCATGAAGTCGATGGTGAAATCGTCGACGACCGTGACCTCGGAGACCGGCGCGAACCAGGAGGCGGTGTCGGCGGCCTCGGACGAAGCGCGCTCATAGGAGAACAGCACATCCTCGGCGGTGAATGCCGCACCGTCATGGAACGTCACGTCCCGGCGCAGGTTGAAGCGCCAGCCGTCACCGCCCAGCGGTTCCCAGCTTTCGGCGAGTGCCGGCTCGATTGTCATGTCCTTGCCGCGGCGGACAAGGCCCTCATAGACATTGTTCAGAAAACCCAGGACCGGGGCGGAGTTGACCGCATGCGGGTCCATGGTCTGGGGATCGGTCTGCGCCGCCCATTTGAAGGTTTCGGCCTGGGCGGTTCCGACCCCTGCGGCGATCGTCGCAGCAAGCAGGAAAGACAGTTTTTTCATGGTGTTTCTCCCCGCGGACCCAACCGGATGGCGGCCGCTGGCGAAGCACAATAGGGTTGGGCCATCAATGGCCCAACCCCGTCCCGTTTCACAGCGCTGTCACGCTTAGTTGAACTGCAGGAACTTGAAGTGCGGCTGGTCCTCGGGCTGCACGGCGAAGTCGATATTCTCCTTCATGCCCCAGTTCAGCACCTGGTTGTGGATCGGCAGGTAAACCACCTCATCCTGCACCTTCTGCCAGATGTCGGCGATCGTCTGGTTGCGGACCTCCAGATCGACCTCCGAACCCAGCGACTGGATCATGGCGTCGACTTCCGGATCGGAGAAGCGCGAACCGTTCCACGAACCGCGATCTTCGGTCGTCGAATGGACCAGGAAGTTGAACACATATTCCGAATCGAAGGTCGGAACGCCCCAGCCGAGCAGGTAGAAGTCGGTCTGCTTGCCAGAAATCAGCGGGAAGTGGTTGGCCTTGGTCTGGGCGACAAGATTGGCGGTGATGCCGATCTGGCCCATCATGCCGACAGCCGCCTGGCAGATCGCCTCATCATTGATGTAGCGGTCGTTCGGGCAGTGGAGGGTGACCTCGAAACCGTCCTCATAGCCGGCTTCGGCCATCAGCGCCTTGGCGCCTTCCACGTCGGCCGCCGGATACTGGTCGAGTTGCTCGGTCCAGCCATTGACGAAGGGCGGAATGATGACGCCGGTCGGTGCCGACTGGCCGCGCATGACGACCTGCTGGATCGCCTCGCGGTTGATCGCCATGTTCATGGCCTGGCGCACGCGCACGTCGGCGAACGGGTTGGCGCCGTCGACATTGTCGTTTTCGAGATCGTCATCGCCGGAGTTGATGCCGAAGAAGATCGTCCGGTTCTGCGGTGCGTTTTCGACCTTGAGACCATCGGTGTCCGCGACACGCTGCAGATCCTGCACCGGCACGTCCTGGATCAGATCCACCTCGCCCGACAGCAGCGCGGCGACGCGGGTCGCAGCGTTCTGGATCGGCGTATAGACGATTTCCGTGATCTCCATGGGGAACTGGTCGATGCCCCAATAGTCGTCATTGCGGCTGAGCACGGTTCGCGTGTCGGGCTCGCGGCTTTCCAGCTTGAAGGCGCCGGTGCCGTTGGCGTTGCGGACGGCGTAGGTTTCCTCGCCATCGTCGAATTCGGCCGGCTCGGTGACGTCGTTCTCCTCGGCCCAGCCCTTGTCCATGATGAACAGGTTGGTCAGATTGTTCGGCAGGATCGGGTTGGGGCCTTCGGTCTCCATCTCGACGGTGAAGTCATCGACGGCGCGGACTTCCTTGATGGTGACCAGAAGTTCCTTCATGTCCGAGCTTTCCATCTTTGCCCGGTTGAAGGAGAACACCACATCCTCGGCGGTGAAGTCCTGGCCCTCATGGAATTTGACGCCCTCGCGCAGCTTGAATACCCACACATTGGGCTCGCCTTCCTTGACCGACCATTCGGTGGCGAGCGCCGGAATGGGCTGCGCCTCCATGTCGGGCGAGATCAGCGGCTCATAGATCTGCTGGGCGAGCGCGTGGGTCGGACCCTCGTTCTGCGAATGCGGATCGAGCGTCAGCGAATCGCCGGCGCGCGCCCAGCGCAGCGTCTCGGCGCTGGCCATGACGCTGGTGCCTGCAAGCAGTGCAGCCGTCAGCGCGGCGCCGATCATCTTGGTTTTGATGTGCATGAATTTCTCCCGGATTAGCGTGTCCGCAAAACGCACGGACATGAGCCCAAAGTCTAGACAGAGCGCATCACGCAAATCCAGCGAAAAATCGAACCGCTTTGACCTTTCGGTCAAAAATCGGCCGCCCGGGCAAAAGCCGGGGCGGCCAGAAATGGCGCGCGGTTTGCTGACCCCGCTCAGTCGAGTGCCGTCAGGACCTTGGTCATCCGGTCGACGATCTGGTCGACATGTTCCTTCTCGATGATCAGCGGCGGCGAGAAGGCGATGATGTCGCCCGTCGTGCGGATCAGAAGGTCGTGATTGTGGTAGGCATCGAGGAAGGCCGAGAAGGCGCGCTTGGTCGGCTCGCCGGCGATCGGTTCGAGTTCGACCGCGCCGATCAGGCCCAGATTGCGCGTGTCTATGACATGCGGCAGGCCCTTGAGCGAGTGGATGGCGTCGGCCCAGTAGTCGGCCATCTCGGCGCCGCGGGTCAGAAGACCTTCCTCGGCATAGGTGTCGAGCGTGCCCAGTGCGGCGGCGCAGGCCAGCGGATGGGCCGAATAGGTGTAGCCGTGGAAGAATTCGATCATGTGATCGGGGCCGGACATGAACGCATCGTGGATGTGGTTGGCCGCAAAGACCGCGCCCATTGGCACGGTGCCGTTGGTCAGGCCCTTGGCGGTGGTCATTAGGTCCGGCTTGACGCCGAAATAGTCGGCGCCGAAATTGGTGCCAAGACGGCCATAGCCGGTGATCACCTCGTCGAAGATCAGAAGGATGCCGTGCTCGTCGCAGATCTCGCGCAGGCGTTTCAGATAGCCTTGCGGCGGTAGCAGCACGCCGGCCGACCCGGCGACCGGTTCGACAATGACGGCGGCGATGGTCGAGGGATCGTGCAACTGGGCGATGCGCAGAAGATCGTCGGCCAGTTCGACGCCGTGCTCGGGTTCGCCGCGGGTGAAGGCGTTGCGCGCAATGTCATGGGTGTGGCGCATATGGTCGACGCCGGTCAGAAGCGTGCCGAACATCTTGCGGTTGGCGACAATGCCGCCGACCGAGATGCCGCCGAAATTGACGCCATGATAGCCGCGCTCGCGGCCGATCAGGCGGAAGCGGCCGCCATCGCCCTTGGCCCGGTGATAGGCAAGCGCCATCTTGAGCGCGGTTTCGACCGATTCCGAGCCCGAATTTGTGAAGAAGACATGGTCGAGCCCGTCCGGCGACAGGTCGGCCAGGCGCGAGGCCAGTTCGAACGCCCGCGGGTGCGCCATCTGGAAGGAGGGGGCGTAGTCGAGCGTCGCCGCCTGGGTCTGGATCGCCTCGACGATTTTCGGCCGGTTGTGGCCGGCATTGACGCACCAGAGACCGGCAATGCCGTCGAGCACCTGCCGGCCGTCATCGGTGACATAGTGCATGCCGTCCGCGCCGGTGATCATGCGCGGGGCGCGCTTGAACTGGCGGTTGGCCGTAAACGGCATCCAGTAGGCGGAAAGATCGTTGGGGCGCGAAACGGGTTTGTCGAGCATGGCCGGCACTCCTGAAAAGAGGTAAGGCGGCGCTGACATACGCCGCCCGATCCATGGGCGTTGACGCTATGCCTGTGCCCGTGCGCGGTCAACCCGGATTTACCGGATGGTCAAAAATCGACCGGCCTCAATCCTCGTCATCGTCGAGGATGCGCGCCGCCGCGCCGTCCAGATCGTCATACTGGCCCGAATTCAGGCTCCAGATGAAGGCGCCAAGGCCCAGAAGCCCGAGAAACAGCGCGATGGGTATGAGGACTGTCAAAAGCGTCATTATTCGGCAGCTTCCATCGAACCGGTGCCGACCGCAAGTGCGGATCGCGCGGGGCGGTTGGCCGCCGGCGCGGGATCACCGCGCGTCAGGCGCATCGAATTGAGCACGACGACGATCGAAGAGGCGGACATGGCGATCGCCGCGACCAACGGTGTGACGAGGCCGGCCATGGCGATCGGCACGGCGATGACGTTATAGGCAAAGGTGAGCCCGAAATTCTGTTTGACCAGCGATTGCGCGCGCAGGGCGATGCCACGCGCCGCGGTCACCGCTTCGAGACTGTCGCGGGTGAAGACGAAGTCGGCGGCGGTGCGGCCGACATCGGAGCCCGAGGCGGGCGCCATCGAGACATGGCCTGCGGCAAGCGCCGGCGCGTCATTGATGCCGTCGCCGACGAACAGGACCTTCCGGCCTTCGGCGCGCAGCGCCTCGATGCGGGCGATCTTGTCGGCGGGCGACTGGTCGGCATGCCATTCGGTGACGCCCAGCCGGCCCGCGAGGCGGGCGACCTGAGCGGCGGCATCGCCGGAGACGATGCGCGTGCCGATCCCGGCATTTTGAAGGGCGCTTATGGCTGCCGTCGCGCCGTCGCGCACATGTTCGCCCAATGTGACTGTCAGCAGCGGGCCGCCCTCAATGGCGAAGGCCAGTCCGCCGGACGCGTCCTGCGTGTCGCTACGTTCGGCAATCTCGGCGACCCAGGCCATGCGCCCGAGCCGTGCACGGCGGCCTGAGAAAATGCCCTCGACGCCGAGGCCGGGACGTTCGGCGATCCCGGTGCCGCGCGCCGTAGCGCCGGTGCCCAGATGGGTGAGGATTGCCCGAGAGGCGGGATGGCCGGAGGAGGCGGCCAGTGCGCGGGCAACGCTGATGTCGGCCGGGCGCTCGATGGCGCAATCGGTGACGGTGGGCGTCCCGGTGGTCAGCGTGCCGGTCTTGTCGAACACTGCTTCGTCGGCTTCGGCCAGCCGTTCAAGCGCCGCGCCGTCCTTCATCAGGATGCCGTTCTCGAACAGGCGCGTGGCGCCGATGACGTGGACGACCGGCACGGCGAGGCCCAGCGCGCAGGGGCAGGTGATGATCAAAAGCGCGATGGCGATGTAGAGCGAGGTGTGCCAGTCGCCGCCGGTGATGACCATCCATGCGACAAAGGCGATGGCTGCCAGCGAATGGACAAAGGGCGCATAGAGCCGCGCGGCGCGGTCGGCGGCGCGAACATAGGCGCCGCGGCCGTTTTCGGCCGCTTCCATCATCGCCCGCACTTCGGCGAGGAAGGACTTGTCGGCGGCGTTGTTGACCTCGATGTCGAGCACGCCTGTCAGGTTCATGGCGCCCGCTTCGAGCGCGGTTCCCGTTTGGGCCGTGACCGGCATGCTCTCGCCGGTTACCAGCGACCGGTCGACGTCCGAAAGCCCGGTGCGCACGGTCCCATCGACGGGCAGCCGCTCGCCGGCGAAGACCCGGACCCTCATGCCCGGCTCGATCTCGTCGAGCGGCAGATAGCGCATCTCGCCATCGGCGGTGAGCACATTGGCGCCCTTGGCGGACAGGCGGCTGAGCTGGACGACGGCGGTGCGCACACGCTCGCGCATGCGCTGGTCCAGATAGCGGCCGATCAATAGGAAGAAGAGCAGCATGGTGGCCGCTTCGAAATAGGTCTTGTCGCCGCCGGTCAGCGCTTCGAACAGGCTCATGCCGGTCGCCAGCGAGATCGCCAGCGAGATCGGCACGTCCATGTTGACGCGGCCGTTCCTGAGCGCGCCCCAGGCCGAGCGGAAAAAGACCCGGCCGGCATAGAAGACGGCGGGAATGGCGATCAGCGCCGAGATCAGGTGGAACAGGTCGCGTGTCGCGCCCTCGGCGCCCGACCAGACCGACACCGACAGAAGCATGATGTTGGCCGAGGCGAACCCGGCGACGGCCAGCGATTTGAGCAGTTCGGAATCGCGGCGCTTGCGCTCGAGTTCGTCGAGATCGCCCAGATCGACCGGCCGGGCGGGAAAGCCGAGCGCGGCAAGAGCGCCGGCCACCTCGATGGGCCCGGTTACGGCCGGATCGAGATGAACCGTGACCCGGCGCAGCGAGAGATTGACCCGCACATAGGCGACGCCATGCATCGGCCGGATGGCGCGTTCGATCGAGGAGATGCAGGCGCCGCAGTGGATGTCGGGTGCCGAAAAGACATACTCGACCGTGCCGTCGTTGCGCTCGCGCCCGGCGTGGAGCAGTTCCTCGGCGCGCGAGAAATCGGCCGATGCGCTGACGCCCACCGCACCGTCGGCGGCGATGTTGCCACCGCAGCAGGTCATTGAACGGTGAAGCGCAGCGTGCGCGTCCAGACATCGCCGCCGGCGCCGGTCACGGTCACGTCGGCGTTCCAGACCCCGCTGGCCAGATCGGTCGATCCCGCGTAGGTACCGGCCTCGCCCTCGGCGAACTGCACCGTGTGGTCCTGTGCCTCAAAGGAGGGCCGGCCAAGCCTGGCGGTGATGATCGCATCCTCGATCGGCTCCTGGGCGGCATCGTGCATGATCAGTGTCAGGACGCCCTCGCTGTATTCGGGCACCGCCTTCCAGCCCATCGCCAGTTGCCGGCGCTTTTCTGCGGTCACCTCGTTGAAGTGCTGGCTGGCGACATAGGAGTTCTTGACCACCAGCCCGGTCCAGCTGTTGGTGGCGTTCCATGCCATGAACAGGTTGACCGAGATGATGACGCCGAAGAAGGCGAGTATGATGGCCAGAAAATGCCAGCCGGTGAACGGGTTGGGTGCGAAGATGCGTTGCAGCATGGCGATCACTCCGGCGCTTCGAAATTGGCGTTGTAGATGTCGGTCTCGCCGGCTTCGCCTTCCTCGACGATGAAGGAGAAGGGTGTCGAACCGGGTGCGACCATGTCGCGCGGCTGGGAAACGAACACGCGCAGCGGACGCAGCTTGTCGGGCTCGACGGGGATGTCAAATGTCGTGCCGGGTTCGGCGTCAATGCCGTTGATGGCCATGGTTGCGCCGGGCAGGCCGTCGAGCGTCAGCGTGATGGTGCGCGGTTCGGCGACCATGTTGAGGATCTTGACCGTGTAGCCGTTGCGGATCGAACCGTCCGACAGGGTGGTGAAGACCGGGTTGCGGTCGTGCAGGACGTTGACTTCGAGCCGGTCGCGGGTGCCGAGCGCGATGAGAAGCGCGATGCCAATCGCAGCCCACGCGGCGGTGTAGATGATCGTGCGCAGGCGCAGCATCTCGCGCCATTTGAAGCCGCGGATCGCATCGACGAAATTGCCGTTCTGGTCGCGGACGTTGGACGGATCGATGGCGCCGGAGTTCTCGCCGCCCATGGCGACCCGCATGTTGTGATTGTAGTCGGCGAGCGTGGCGTAGGAGATCAGGCCGCGCTCATGGCCGACCTTGTCCATCACCGCGTCGCAGGCGTCGATGCACAGCGCGCAGGTGATGCATTCGAGCTGCTGGCCGTCGCGAATGTCGATGCCTGTGGGGCAGACGGCGACGCAGGCGTTGCAGTCGACGCAATCGCCGGGCAACAGCCCTTGCGCCTTTGCCTTCTTCTGGCCGCGCATGCGCGGCTCGCCGCGCCAGTCATTGTAGGTGACGACCAGCGAGTTCTCGTCGAGCATGGCCGCCTGGATGCGCGGCCAGGGGCACATGTAGATGCAGACCTGTTCGCGCATGATGCCACCAAAAACATAGGTGGTGGCCGTCAGGACGGCGACCGTGGCGTAGGCGATGAACGGCGCCTGTCCGGTGGCGAAATTGTAGGCCAGGGTGGGTGCGTCCGCGAAATAGAAGATCCAGGCGCCGCCGGTGGCCACCGCGATGACCAGCCATGTCGCGTGCTTGGCCAGCTTCTTGGCGATTTTCGAACCGGTCCAGGGTTCCTTGTCGAGCCGGATACGGGCGTTGCGGTCGCCCTCGAAAAAGCGCTCGATGACCAGAAACAGGTCGGTCCAGACGGTTTGCGGGCAGGTGTAGCCGCACCAGGCGCGGCCGACCACCGAGGTGATCAGGAACAGGCCAACGCCCGCCATCACCAGAAGGCCGGCGATGTAGATGAACTCCTGCGGCCAGATCTCGACGAAGAAGAAGTAGAAGCGCCGGTTGGCCATGTCGATCAGGACAGCCTGGTCGGGCGCATGCGGTCCGCGATCCCAGCGCAGCCAGGGCGTGATGTAGTAGATGCCCAGCGTGACCGCCATGATGATCCATTTCAGGCGGCGATATGTGCCTTCGGCGCGCTTGGGGTGGACTTTCTGGCGGGCTGCGTAAAGCGGTTGCGCGTTTTGTTTCGCGCCCTTGTTGACGGCTTCAACGTCAAGCTTTTCGACGGCGGTCTGATCCAACACACTATGCCTCTTTAACGGGCTTGTACGGAACCGGGGAACGCATGCGTCCCCCGGCAATATCCAAAGCTGTAAATGGAAGGTCGCAACCGGTCGTTGATTTGGGTCAACCGGGCCCGTGCCGTGGGTGCGACAGCTTGTCAGGGGCGGGCGGCGATTTTTGCCGGTGAACCGGGGGCCACGAAAAACGGCGCCCGGAGGCGCCGTTCGTCGACCAGTTCGCGGGAGAATGGGTGGCCTACTGGCCGCCGCCGAGTTGGTGCACGTAGACCGCGAGCTGCTTGACCGTCGTCTCGCCAAGGCGGTCGCCCCAGGCGGGCATGACGCCCTGCTGCGGATTGTTGATCTGGGCGACGATCTCGGCATGGCTGCCGCCATAGAGCCAGATCGCGTCGTTGAGGCGCGGTCCGCCCAGTTCGGGCACGCCTTCGCCGTCGATGCCGTGACAGGCCGAGCATTCGATCTCGAACGTCTCGGCGCCGCGCGCGGCGGCCTCCTCGTCATATTCCTGGCCGGACATCTGGCGCACATACCAGGCGACATCCGAGATCTGGTCGCGATCGAGAATCTGGTCGCGGCCATAGGCCGGCATGTCGTTGAAGCGCGTGTCGAGATCGGGCTCGTGGCGGATGCCGTGGCGGATGGTCCAGGCGATGTCCTCGAGCGTACCGCCCCAGCTCCAGTCATCGTCGTTGAGGTTGGGATAGCCCTCGCCGCCGGCGGCACCCGAACCGTGACACTGCACGCAGTAGACCTTGAAGGCGGACGAACCGCCGGCCACGGCGAACTGGACCAGTTCCGGATCGGCCGCGATCGCGTTGACATCGGCCTGTTCGATGCGGCTCAGATAGACCGCCTGTTCGGCCCGCGCCGCGTCCATCTCCTCGGCCAACTGGCCGCGCGAGGACCAGCCCAGAACGCCGGCGGTGGCGCCGGTGATGCCGGGCCATGCCGGGTAGGCGATGGTGTAACCGATCGTCCAGACGATCGTGGCGTAGAAGGTCCACAGCCACCAGCGCGGCAGCGGGTTGTTCAACTCCTTGATGCCGTCCCACTCATGGCCGGTGGTTTCGACGCCCGAGACTGCATCGATGTCTTTCTTGTCATCGGCCATTTGTTCAGTCCTCCTTGAAGGGGATTTGTGCGGCGTCGTCGACGTGCTTCTGGGAGCCGGGCCGGAAGATCCAGAAGACGACGAACAGGAAGATCGCCATCAGGTAGACCAGTCCCCAACTGTCGGCGAAGGTGCGCATGGCTTGGTAGTCAAAGTCCATCGTGCCAACTCCTAGCGGAAGTTCTCTTCGGGCTGGTAGACGGTGAAGTCGACCAGGGTTCCGAGCATTTGCAGGTAGGCGACGAGCGCATCCATCTCGGTCAGCCGAGCGGGATCGCCATCGAAGTCGCCGGTGACGGCCTTGGGATAGCGTTCCTCGATGCCCGACCAATCGGCGTCGGGATCGGCCTGCGCGGCGAGATCGGCCTCGGCGTTCTCGACCATCTCGTCGGTGTAGGGCACGCCGACACGCCGGTTGGCGATCAGATGACCCGATACGTTCTCGATGGTCAGATCCGTGGTGGCCAGGAACGCATAGGACGGCATGATCGATTCGGGCACGACCGACTGCGGGTCGATCAGGTGCTGAACCTGCCACTCGTTGGAGTAGCGACCGCCGACCCGGGCCAGATCGGGCCCGGTGCGTTTCGATCCCCACTGGAACGGATGGTCGTACATCGATTCGGCGGCCAGCGAGTAATGGCCGTAGCGCTCGACCTCGTCGCGGAACGGGCGGATCATCTGCGAGTGGCAGACATAGCAGCCCTCGCGGATGTAGATGTTCCGTCCGGCCAGTTCGAGGGGCGAATAGGGACGCATCCCTTCCAC
>JANSXT010000021.1 GCA_024742765.1 Phyllobacteriaceae bacterium
GTTCACCCATCTTGGTGGCCTGAGCGACCAGACCTTCATAGGCCGACTTGGCGTATTCGGTCTGAACTTCCATTGCCTTTTCAAGCGACTTGGAAGCGGCCAGCTTTTCGAAAGCGGCGGCGCCGGCTTCGTAGGAAGCTTACGAATAGTCGGTGGCTTCGGTGGCGATGGCCTGCATGCCATTGGTCATGGCCGCATAGCTCTTCAGCGAGCTGTCCATCATTTCATTGTTGGATTTGCTCAGATCTTCAAATGCTTTAATCATGGTGTCACCTGTCGGTTTGCGTTGATCTCGGGTCGGCATCGTGACGCGATGACGTCCTCGTTCCTTGTATAGTGTGCACTGCACAAAAATGCAAGAAATTTTTTGCATTGCACAAAAAAACTTTGACACAAATCGACGAGGTCCGGTCAAGGAAACGGTTACCATAAACCGATTGGTAACGCTGGCGGCGTAGCCTGCGGGGAAGTTTGACGGCCCGTCCGGCCGTGTGCGTCCCGTGTAACGAGAGTGCCCGCCCGTGTTCCAGTCTCCCCTCGCCTCCGGTGCAGCGTTTGCGCCCGTCCGCCTCGTCGTCCTTGCCCTGATCGCGCTGTGCGTTGCCGCCGCGGCGCCCTCGCCCGCGCAAGCCAATCCGAAATATGCGGGCGTCGTCATCGACGCCAACACCGGCGAGACGCTCTATGCGTACCGCGCCGACAGCCAGCGCTTTCCCGCCTCGCTGACCAAGATGATGACGGTCTATATGATGTTCGAAGCGATGGAGCAGGGAAAGCTGCGGCCGAACACGCCGATCCGCATCTCGCGTCACGCCGCATCCATGATCCCGTCCAAGCTGGGCATCCGCGCCGGCGGCACGATCACCGCTGAAAGCGCCATCAAGGCGCTGATCACCAAGTCGGCCAATGATGTCGCCGCCGCCGTTGCCGAACATCTGGGCGGCACGGAAAGCGAATTCGCGCAGATGATGACGCGCAAGGCCCGCCAGCTCGGCATGAGTTCAACGACGTTCCGCAATGCGTCCGGCCTGCCCAATTCCCGTCAGGTGACCACGGCGCGCGACATGGCGCGGCTCGGCATTGCGCTGCAGGAACATTTCCCGCGCCGGTTCGACATGTTTTCGACCCGCTCATTCCGCTATGCGGGCGTCACCCACCGCAACCACAACCGGCTTCTGGGCCGGGTGCGCGGCGTCGACGGCATCAAGACGGGCTATATCCGCGCCTCGGGCTTCAATCTGGTGACGTCGGTCAACCACAATGGCCGCTCGATCGTCGCCGTGGTGATGGGCGGGCGCACGGGCGCCTCGCGCAACGCCCAGATGGAAAAGCTGGTCGCGCAATATTTCCCCAAGGCATCGCGCCGTGACCGCGGCCCGCTGATCGCCCGCAACGGGTCGACCAACTTCGCCGTGCGTGGCGCATCGATCGCCTCGATCCCGCTCAACCGCCTGCCGATTCCGGCCTTCACCGACCGTGTGGCGGAAGTCGGTTCTGCGCCGGCCGCGCCCGTCGTCGCCTATGCGCCGACGCCGCAGCCGCGCGCCAGCGTCGATCCGATCGTCACCGCAACGCCGGCGGCCCGTTCGGGCTGGGTGATCCAGATCGCCGCGCTTGAAACGCAGGACCAGGCCGTCGATTATCTGCGCGTCGCGCAGGCCCGCGCGCCGGGGATTCTCGGTGCGCGCGAACCGTTCGTCGAACAGTTCGTCAAAAGCGGCGTGACCTATCACCGCGCACGCTTTTCCGGCTTTGGCTCGAAATCCCAGGCCTGGAACGCGTGTTCGGCGCTCAAGCGCCACAATTATTCGTGCCTCGCCTACCAGAACTAGTGTCCCGGCCCCTCGCCGTCCCGTTTTTGTATTCGCGTATCAGGACCGCTCGCCATGAAGCCGCAACAGAAAATCCTTCGCCTCGTTAATCCGCTGCGCCAAAAAGGAACTGCCGCCGAGATCGGGGTGGACGCGCTGCATCAGGCTGCGATGGGCCTTTCGGATCGCGGCCAGGTCCGCCCCCGGCTCAAGGCCAAGGATCTGGTAGGCCTCCTGCTCTGTCATGGCGCCCGCCTCAGCCGTGCTTCGCTGCCGCGCGGTGTCGTCCGGCTCCGCGTCGTCGCGCCAGCCGGGCATACGGCGGTCAAGATACGCCTCCAATAGCTGCGCGCTCTCGCCATCGTCGCGCACCTCGCGCGCCAGGTCGAGAAGTTCCGCTTCGCTCATCGCGTTCAGTTGGCGGCCTTCGAACGTGCCGCCCAACACCATGCCGTCCATCTCGCCGGTATCGTGGTCGAGCATCATTTCCAGCATCGCGCTGCGCACGGTCGACCGCTGACCGGGTGTCGCCTGAACGCTGGCGGTGCGCCGGGCACGCGCAAACAGCGCATAGGCAAAGAACAGAAGCGGCGCGCCGAGCCCGATCCGGCCCGTAAACGTCATGATGGCGCCGAGGAGCGCGACCAGCGCCGGCACCACATAGCGCAGCGTCCGGGCCACCTTTTCGGGCGGCGTGACGAGAAAGTACCAGACCGCCAGTCCGGCAAAACCAAGCGATCCGATCAGGCCGATCAGCGCGTTCATCGTCCCGACGCGCCTCCCTTGAGCTGGGTCAGGAGTTTTTTGTCGGACCCCGTGCCGCGGGCTTCAAGCGCCTTCAGCCCGCCGGTCGCATAGACGGCGATCGATTTGAGCAGGTCGGCGAGCACCCGGGGCGAGGACGGATCGAAGCGGAACCAGCCGCCGCGCGTCAGCCGCGCGATCTCGCGGAACACCAGTTCGGCGCCCGGCTCGCGGCCTTCCTGGAAGATGAAGGCCGGCACGCCACGCACGCCGAGCTGGCCGGCCACATGGCCGAGCGCGTCGGCGTCCTCCTCCATCGCGTCGCCGATATAGATCAGCGCAGAAATCGGCGACTTGCCGTGCTCCTTGAGCGCATGCTTGAGCACTTTGCCGATCTGGGTTCGGCCGGCGCGGCAGTCGATCCGGGTCATCATGGTGCCCAGTTCGCGGCCGTTTTGCGCCCAGCGCGAGGCGCGGCATTCGCCAAAGCCGCGAAAATAGACAAGCTGCATGGTCAGCGCGGTGGAGCTGGCAACGCTCTCGAACATCTCGGCCTGGATGGCCGACGCCATGTCCCATGTGGGCTGGCGGCTCATGGTGGCGTCAAGCGCCAGCACGATGCGGCCGGCGCCGCCCGCGCCCGGCTTGACCGCCTTTGCCGCGTTCAGGAACGCGGCGATATCGCCGGACGGCGATGTCCTGGCCTCGGGCGTACGATCCGATCGATCGGTTCTGACCGGTGATTTGCTCATAGTGCCAAGATGGCGTTCTGTGCGGCGGATGCAAGATGGAATGCGTTCAGGCGTTTCCGGCCAAATTGGCGCACCGTGAGCCTACAGGAGACCCAGCTCCGAAAGTTCGGCGCGCATCTCCGACGGCATTTCGGCGAGCGCTGCGGCACCGTCGGACAGATCGCGGGGCGCATCCTCCGGTTTCAGATAGCGCCAGCCCTGGAACGGGCGGCGCGGCTGCGGCACGGTCAGCACCAGTTCGGGATCGAGCACCAGATCGCAGCGCGAGATGCCCTGCGCGTCGACGAACGGCCGGATGTCGACGATGCGCTGGCGGCTCTGCACCTTGCCCTTGATCACCCAATAAAGCGATCCGGTGCCGATGATCTCGTCGGCGCGTTTGGGGATCATCCGTGTCGTGTGCGTCTGTTCGGGCGGAAGACCCGCCTTGCGCAACGCGTCGAGGCGCGCTTCGATCCAGGCGCGGTGATCCTCGACGCTCTCCGCGCCGACGCACAGTTTGAGAAGGTGCAAGGCCATCATTCCAATTTGGCGTCTCGGCTGGCCGGATCAATGCGCCAGATGCCGTCATCCACAGGCTAGCGGTTCAGCAGGCGGGCAGATTGACCGCAAGGCCCGCCAGCGAGGTTTCCTTGTAGCGGACATCCATGTCGGCGCCGGTCTGGCGCATCGTCTCGATGCAGTTGTCGAGCGGGACGACATGGTCGCCATCGCCATTGATGGCGAGCGAAGCGGCGGTGACCGCCTTGACCGCGGCGATGCCGTTGCGCTCGATGCAGGGCACTTGGACGAGACCTGCCACCGGGTCGCATGTCATGCCCAGATGGTGTTCGAGCGCGATCTCGGCGGCGTTTTCGATCTGTTGCGGCGTGCCGCCCATCACCGCGGCGAGCCCGGCGGCGGCCATGGCGGCGGCGCTGCCCACCTCGCCCTGGCAGCCCACTTCGGCGCCGGAAATCGAGGCGTTGTGCTTGATCAGCCCGCCGATCGCCGCCGATGTCAGAAGGAAGGTGCGCACATCCTCCTTCGTCGCGCCCTCGTGAAACTGCGTCATGAACTTGATCACCGCGGGTACCGTGCCGGCCGCGCCGTTTGTCGGCGCCGTGACCACCCGGCCGCCGGCGGCGTTCTCCTCATTGACGGCCATGGCGTAGACGGTCAGCCAGTCGTTGGCGGCCATCGGGTTGAACCGGTTGGATTGGGCGCGCTCGGTCAGTTTTTCAGCCAGAACGGCGGCGCGGCGGCGCACTTTCAGCCCGCCGGGCAGTTCTCCGGTCGCCTGAATGCCGCGCTCGATGCAGCCATCCATGGCGTCCCAGACCGCATCGAGACGCGTGTCGAGATGGCTGTCGGGCGCGCGGGCGATTTCGTTGGCGCGCTTCATCTCGGCGATGGACAGGCCGGACTTGTCCGCCATTTCCAGCATCTGGACGGCGCTCGCAAACGGGTACGGCACATGGTCGTCCTCGGCCTTGGCGCCATAGACCGTCGTTTCAGCGATTTCGTCCTCGCCGACGATGAAGCCGCCGCCGACCGAATAATAGCCGCGCCGCAGCAGCAGCCGGCCATCATCGTCATAGGCGTAAAAGGCCAGCCCGTTGGCGTGGCCGGGCATCGCCTCGACCTTGTCGAAGACCAGATCCGCGTCGGCATCGAAGGCGTAGCCGGGATGGCCGGGCGGTTCGACGCGGCCGGTCGCCCGCACCTTGTCGAGGATCGCCGGCATCGCGTCGGGGTCGACCGTGTCCGGCCGCTCCCCGGCAAGGCCGAGAACCACCGCGCGGTCGGTGGCATGGCCGACGCCGGTAAAGGCGAGCGAGCCGTGCAGCGAAACGCCAAGCCGGGTGACGACGGCGCCGGAAGGCCTCGGCCAGGCATCGGACTTCAATTCATCGAGGAACCGCGCCGCTGCGCTCATCGGCCCCATCGTGTGCGACGAGGACGGACCGATGCCGATCTTGTAGAGGTCAAACACCGACAGGAACATGGCGTCACCGTGATTGCCGAATGTGGCCATAGTCGGCGCCCGCCCGATCATGGGCGCCGCCGGCACCGACATGGATTGGCGCTGGCGCGACACGGTGCAGCACGCGACCCAAAAAAGAAAGGGCCGCCAATTTGGCAGCCCTGCTCGATCAAGCGTTCGTGTGACGGCGGAATGGTCCGCTCAGGATGCGGTGGCGCTCGTCTCCGTCACCACCAGGTCACCGCCCGGTTTGGCGCCGGCGACGTAGACGGCCAGCGCGACCAAGACAAATCCGGCCAGGGCCCACATTGTGAGGTTCCAGCCCGGCTTTGCAGTGTGTCGATCCATGATTGCTCCTGTTGGCCGCCCGGCGGGCGGCGTTCCCATCGGCTCGTGGTGGCGCGGCGTATAGGCAGATCGCCAAGTGCCCGCAAGTGAAAAAATGGCGAAAAAGCGGCGACGGCTCCGCACCCGCCTCGCGGCCATTGGCGATTTTCCATTGCGGTCAGCGGCTTGCACGGCGCGGCTGAGGTTAATTCCGGTTAGGATTTTCGACCAAAGAATGTCACGAAATCGCTGCGGTGCGGCAGAAGGCGTGTGCGCTGCGGCATCAGCGAGCCGAACGAGCCTGTCAAACTTGCAAGGCGTGCCGGCCTGTGCCACCGCTTTGGGCCGCAAGGAACGACCCATGAGCCAACAGACATCCGCCCTGCCCGCGCCGGACGGGACGATCCGCAGGGCCGGCCCGCTCGATGTCGGCGGGCTGGTGCTGGTGGCGATCATATGGGCCTCGGCCTTCATCGCGATCAAGATCGCCGTGCCGGACACCGGTCCGCTCTGGCTGGCGGCGATCCGGGTGACGATCGGCGCGATCGTGCTGGCGCCCTATGCGCTGTGGCGCGGGCTGGTGCTGCCCGAAACGGCAAAGGTCTGGGGCCTCGTGGTGGCCATGGCGATGCTCAATGTCGCCGTGCCGTTCTTCCTGATTTCCTGGGCCGGGCTGACGATCGATGCGGGCATGCTGGCGCTCTTGATGGGCACCGGGCCGCTGATGGCGCTTGTCGGCAGCCATCTGTTCACCCATGACGACAAGATCAACGCTCTCAAGCTGATCGCGGTGGCGCTCGGCTTTTCCGGCGTGATCGTGCTTGTCGGCGGGGCAACCCTTGGCGGGCTGGGCGGCGCGCACATCATGGCGCAACTGGCGACGCTGGCCGCTTCGCTGTGCTATTCGACGTCCGGGCTTCTCGTGCGCCGCATCGACATTCCGCCGACGCGGATGGCGTTTCTGGCGTTGTGTGTCGGCGCGGCGATGCTGATCCCGCTGGCAATGCTTGTCGACGGCGTGCCGGCCGCGATGCCGTCCGGTTCGGCGCTGTGGGCGCTCCTTTATCTCGGTGCGTTCCCGACCGGCCTTGCCTATGTGATGCGCTACCAGCTCATCCGGGCGATCGGCTTTTCCACCTTTGCCCTTTCCATCTACATGATCCCGGCCTTCGGCGTGCTGCTCGGCGTCCTGATTCTCGGCGAAGAGCTGCAGCCGAAAATGCTGATCGCGCTCGGGCTGATCATGGCCGGCCTGTTCTTCGCGCGGGCTGGCAGCGGCGCGGCGACCGTGCGCCCCGTTGCGGAGCGCCGGTCATGACAAACGTTTCGGCGACGGAGACGGTGCCGCGCGGGCGGATCGACGCGCTGGATGTGGCGCGCGGCGTCGCGCTGGTCGCCATGGCGACCTATCACTTTTCGTGGGATCTCGAATTCTTCGGCTATCTGGAGCCCGGCACATCGACCACGGGCGTTCTGAAATATTACGCCCGGTCGATCGCCGCCTCGTTCCTGTTTCTGGTCGGCGTCGGCATCGTCCTTGCCCATGTGAACGGCATCCGCTGGCGCGCTTTCGGAAAGCGCTGGGCGAAGATCGTCGCCGCCGCTGCGCTGATCACCATCGCCACATGGTTCGCCACCCGCGAGACCTATGTCTTTTTCGGCATCCTGCATCACATCGCATTCGCGAGCCTTGCCGGCCTTTTGTTCCTTGGCCTGCCCTGGTGGCTGCTTGCCGCGCTGGCAATCGCGATCTTTTTCGGCACACCGTTGCTGCAGTCGCCGATCTACACGCCGCTCGGCCTTAGCTGGACGGGCCTTTCCTCGACGCCGCCGCGCTCCAATGATTTCGTGCCCGTCCTGCCCTGGTTCTCGGCGGTGCTGGCCGGCATGGCGGTGGCAAAGCTCATCTTCATCGCGCGCACGCCGCCACGCGTCCTGACGCCGGATGGGTGGTCGGCGAACGACCCCTTGTCCCGGCTTCTGGCCCTGTTCGGACGATGGAGCCTGACCTTCTATCTGGTGCATCAGCCGATCCTGATCGGCCTTGTGTTCCTGGCCTCGCTCTTGGTTCCGGCCCAGCCGCCCGGCTTTGCGGCAAGCTGTACCGCCGCATGCGGCGCGCAGTTCGGAGCCGAGCCCTGCGCGGTCTATTGCGCCTGTGCGGAAGCGGAACTGGAAGCCGCCGGCAAGTTGGAGAGTCTGCTGAGCGAACCGGCAAGCGCGCAGAGCGATCTTGAGACATCGGCGATCATCGCCCAGTGTGCGTTCGAGGCCGGGATTGCCGGCGATGGAACCGGACAATGAACACGCAAGCCCATCCAGAAGATCGCCCCAGCACATTTCCATGGCCGCCGGTGCTGCTGGTCGGCTTCGTGACGCTGGGCGTTGTGCTCGGGATGTTCGTCCCGCTTGGCTGGCCCACCGGCATGTGGGATGACCTTCTGACGGGCCTCGGCCTGTTCCTGATCATCGTGGCCTTGATCATCGATGTCAGCGCCATGCGCACCATGTCGGCCGCCAAAACGACCGTGCTGCCGCACAAGAAGTCCGACCATCTGGTGACCAAGGGCATCTTCCGGTTCAGCCGCAATCCGATCTATGTCGCCAATGTCATGTTGATCGCCGGCATCGGCCTGTTCTTCGGAAACTGGTGGCTGGTCCTTTTGGCGCCGGTCGACGGGTTTGCGACGCAAAAACTCGCCATCGAGCGCGAGGAAGCGCATCTGGAAGCGCGCTTCGGCAAGACCTATCGGGACTACAAAAAGAGCGTGAACCGCTGGATTTGAGGGCCGCGCGTCAGGACGCCACGCGCAGTTCGGCAAGCCGGTTGAGGCAGTTTTCCTCGACCTGATCGAGTTCGGCCAGCGTTTCTTCGATGTCTTTGCGCTTCTGGCGCAGTTCGGCACGCTTTTCCTCGACCCGCTCGACGATGGCGCGCATCTGGCCGGCCTCGCCCGGCGGTTCCTTGTACATCTGCACGATCTCGCGGATCTCGGCGATCGAAAAGCCCAGCCGCTTGCCGCGCATGATCTGCTTGATCAGGTGCCGGTCGCCGGGCCGGAAAAGCCGTGTGCGGCCGCGCCGGACGGGCGAAATCAGCCCTTCGTCCTCGTAGAAGCGCAGGGTCCGGGTCGAGACACCGAATTCGCGTGTCAGTTCGGTGATCGTATAAAATTCACGCATCCGTTCCCCGGGGGCGCCATGCGCCGGTGCAACCTGTTTCAATCGATATAGTCTAAAAATTCTTACGTAAAAGTCAATTGCGCAACGGGACCGCCCACAGCGTTCAGATGCCGAACCAGACAGCGGCCAGGCCGAGAAAGGCAAAGAAGCCAACGACATCGGTCACGGTGGTGACGAAGACGCTCGAGGCGACGGCCGGGTCGACGCCGAGCCGGTCGAGAATCAGCGGCACGAAGATGCCGGCGAGCGCGGCCGACACCATGTTGATGATCATCGCAACGGCGATGACGAAGCCCAGACCGACGGTCGAGAACCAGATGGTGGCGACCACGCCGATCAGAACCGCAAACAGCGCGCCGTTCAAAAGGCCGACCATCAGTTCGCGGCGGATGATGCGGCCGGCATTGTAGATGTCGAGATCCTTGGTGGCGAGCGCGCGCACCGTCACCGTCATGGTCTGCGTGCCCGCATTGCCGCCCATCGAGGCGACGATCGGCATCAGGACGGCCAGCGCCACCATCTGTTGGATGGTCGCATCGAACAGGCCGATGACGACGGATGCGAGCACCGCCGTGCCCAGATTGACCAGCAGCCAGGTGAAGCGCGACTTGGTGGTTTCGACGACCGAATCCGACAGTTCCTCGTCGCCGACACCGCCAAGGCGCAAAATGTCCTCCTGCGCCTCCTCATTGATCACGTCGACCACGTCATCAATGGTCAGGACACCGACCAGCCGCTCGTTTTCATCGACGACGGCGGCGGACAGAAGGTCGTAGCGCTCGAAGATCTGCGCCGCCTCTTCCTGGTCCATCTCGGCGGGAATGGCGTGGCGCGTCTCGCGCATGATCTCCTCGATCCGCCCGTCGCGCTGTTCGCGCAGGATACGGTCGAGATCGACGGCGCCGACGAGCCGGAATGTCGGGTCGATCACGAAAATCTGGGTGAAGCGTTCGGGCAGATCGGCATTGTCGCGCAGATAGTCGATCGTCTGGCCGACATTCCAATAGGGCGGCACGGCGACGAAATCGGCCTGCATGCGCCGGCCGGCGCTTTCCTCCGGATAATCGAGCGAGCGGCGCAGGCGGATGCGCTCGGTGAACGGAATGCGGGCGAGGATGTCCGCCTGCTCGCTCTCGTCCATGTCTTCGAGAATGTAGACCGCGTCATCGCTGTCGAGCTCCTGAAGGGCGAGCGCAATCTGCTCGTTGGGCAGGACAGTTATGATTTCCAGGCGAATGGCATCGTCGACCTCGGTCAGCGCCGAATAGTCAAAGCTCTCGCCCAGAAGTGCGACCAGCTCCTGGCGTTCGGCCGGCTCGAGCGTCGCCAAAAGGTCGCCCATCTCCGATTCGTGCAGCGGCGCTGTGACCTCGCCGAGCGTTTCGGCATTGCCGGCCGCAATGGCCGCGGTGACCTGATCGAGATAGTCCGCACGGATGGCGCCGTCCTCGGCATAGATCGCCGGGCCGCCGGTCTCGGAAAAATTGGGCTGGTCCGCACCGGCCATGCCGCTCCGCTCCCGTGTCTGGAATTGCGCCTCCAAATAAGACAGTTAGCGGCTCGGCTGCGAAATAGAAACGGCACAACCGCGCCTTGCGAAGATTTTTCGCGTCAGTGCGTTGCGCGATGGCGCAGTGCCGCCAGCGGCCCGGCGATCGTCTCGGGCACATTGTCGATGCCCGAGGTTCCGAACGGGCCGCAGCGACCGACGCGGCGTGCTGCGAGGATCGTGCCGGTCAAAAGACCGTGCCGGGCGATCGCTTCATAGCCATATTCGGAACAGGTGGGGATGTGGCGGCACGAATTGCCGATGAAACCGGATAGCGTGAGCTGATAGAGCCGCACGAAAGACGTGCCAAGCACCCTGCCCGGCGTTTTCGGCCATGGCCCCTGCCAGTTGCGCGAGCGCGCCGGGCCGGTTTCCGTGTCATGAGCGCACACGGTCAGGCCGCGCTCGCGCGCGCCTCGATCTGGTCGAGCGCGTCGACCACCGCGTCAAACACCAGAAGCGTCGATGCGTGGCGCGCCGGATAGTCGCGCACCGGCTCAAGCCAGGCCAGATCGGCAAACCGGCCGTCCGGCGCGGGTCCGCCCTTTTTCAGCATGGCGATCATCGTCTCGCGCAGGCTGCGCAGTTCGGCGACCGGCGTGCCGACGATCTCACGCGCCATCACCGCAGAGGAGGCCTGTCCCAGCGCGCATGCCTTGACGTCCTGGCCATAGGCGGCAACGCGCCCGTCCTCGACAGCCAGATCGACCGTCACCGTTGACCCGCAGAGTTTGGAATGGGCCTTTGCCGTCGCATCGGGCGTTTTGAGGCGCTCGGCGGCCGGCGGGTTGCCGGCCAGTTCAAGGATGCGGGAATTGTAGATATCGTCGATCATCGGCTGCCATGATCCTTTCGGCCCGGTTCGGCCGGACGGCGCTATGGTTTTCAAACGCGCCGGACATATATAGGAAGGTCGGTGCCGCGCAGGCAAGGGCACGGCAAAGCGGTCGACGCGCAAGAGCTATCAGCGCCGACGCCGATCCGGGAAACATGAGCAAATTAGTCCGGCAGGAATTTCGTGCGTAACAAGACCGGTGCTCAAACAAGGAAGCATGATATGGACGCCATCGCGCCGACGCCGACCCACCCTTCTGACGAAAAGCCAAGCCGCGCGGAGGCCGAGGCGGCCGTTCTGACGCTGCTCAAATGGATCGGCGACGATCCGGCCCGCGAGGGTCTCGTCGACACGCCGGCGCGTGTGGTCAAGGCCTATGAGGAAATGTTCGGCGGCTATGACAGCGATCCGGTCGATATTCTGGGCCGCACCTTCGAGGAGGTGGCCGGCTATGACGATATCGTCCTGGTCAAGGACATCGCATTCCACTCGCACTGCGAACACCATATCGTCCCGATCATCGGCAAGGCGCATGTCGCCTATCTGCCGCGCGACCGGGTGCTGGGCCTTTCCAAGATCGTGCGTGTGGTCGACATTTTCGCTCGCCGCCTTCAGACCCAGGAAACACTGACCGCGCAGATCGCGACATCCATCGACGATGCGCTGGCGCCGCGCGGCGTTGCCGTGATGATCGAGGCGGAACATATGTGCATGGCGATGCGCGGCATCCGCAAGCACGGCTCGACGACCATGACCACGCGGTTCACCGGCGCGTTCGAAGACCTTGCGATGCAGAGCCGGTTCACGGACCTGATCAACAAGCACTGAGACCGCATGCTGGCGCTTGCGCTTGATTGACGCCGTCTGGCGGCATAAAGCGTCGCCATGACCAGTCCGAACGCCCGCTTTGCACCGCCCGTCGCCGACAAGACGGAAACCGACGAGGGATCAGTTTTCCGCCCGCGTTTTTCGGCCGACGGGCTGGTGACGGCCGTCGTCACCGACGCCGATGACGGCACGGTGCTGATGGTCGCCCATATGAATGCCGAAGCGCTGGCCCTGACGCTGGAAACGGGCATTGCGCACTACTGGTCGCGTTCGCGCGGGCAATTGTGGAAGAAGGGCGAGACCTCGGGCAATCTCCAGCGCGTCGCCGAAATGCGCACCGACTGCGACCAGGATGTCGTGCTTGTCGCCGTGCGCACGGACGGGCACGGCTCGGCCTGCCACACGGGCCGCAGAAGCTGCTTTTACCGCCGCATCGTCAGCGACAGCGAAGACGGCGCGCGGCTGACGTTTGATGAGGGCGATCAGCCGCGCTTTGATCCCGGCACGGTCTATGGCGGTGACAAGTAAGGCCTGGGGTCAGCAGCCTAGGCCGACGATGTGATGTAGTGGCGGATTTCGGCCGCCTCCTGTTCGATCTCGGCGATCCGCCGTTTGACGACGTCGCCGATCGAGACGATCCCCGCCAGCTTGCCGTTGCGTTCGACAGGCAAATGGCGGAAGCGGCCCTTGGTCATCAGTTCCATCAGCGTGTTGATGGCCATGTCCTCGGTGCAGGTGATCACATTGCGGGTCATCAGCGCCGATACGGGCTCGGACAGCGCGCCGACACCGCGACCTGCGATCGCGCCGACCACGTCGCGCTCGGACAGGATGCCCTTGATGGTGTGGTCAGCATCAGCGACCACCATTGCACCCACCTTGTGATCGCCCAGTTCGCGCACCGCGTCGAGAATGCTGGCATCCTCTGACAGGGTGAACACGTCCGAGCCCTTTTCTTCCAATATCCGGGCAACCGACATTGCGCGACCTCCTCCTGCCGTTCAAAGAAGCAAAGCATCGGCGAAAGTTCCGCGCTTGACAAGCCGGACCATGGGTTAGGCCAGACGGCGCGCGGGCGGATGACGGTCGAGCCAGCCGATGGCGAAAAAGCCGGTGAGCAGCCCGCCAATATGGGCTTCCCAGGCAATGGACGCGCCGCCGGCCATGCCGAACAGGTCGGCGCCGGTGGCATAATTGATCGCCATCCAGACAAGGATGAAGGCCAGAACGCCGCGCTGACGCAATGATGCCAAGGGCGGCAGAAGCGGGCCGGCAAAGCCGCGGCGCGGATTGCGGCGGTCGGCGCGAAAGCCGAAACGGGCGGCAGCGCCCAGAAAGCCGGACACGGCACCGGACGCGCCCAGAAGCGGCACCCAGTCGCCGAAATAGAGCGCGGTGTGCAAGGCGACCGCGCCAAGCGCCGTGATTGCCCATAGCGCGATCGTGCGGGTCCAGCCGAGCCGATAGGCCACCGGCGCGCCAAAGGCGACCAGCCAGATCATGTTGAAGCCCAGATGCACCCAGTCGCCATGCAGTAGCGTGTGGGTGAAGGGCGAAAACAGCGTCGGCCAGTCGAGCTGGAAATAGTCCGGCGCGTAGCGGATCGGGAAGAAGGCGAAATTGCCGATCAGCCAGCGGTCGATCTGTCCGTCGAACACCAGCGTGCGCATGAGGTGGATGCCGACGCACAGGCCGGCCATCAGGATAATCGCGCCGTGCAGGTTGAAGGCCGGTGCCGGCCTGTCGCCTGACGGGTCTTGGCCTGACGGGTTTGGCTCTGGCGGGTTTTGGCCGGGTAAGGGCGGCGTGACGTCGGTACGGTCTGGATCAGCCATGACTGCCAGATAGACCAGCCATTGTGTCAAAAAAAGAGGCCATCCAGGTCGCCCTGGATGGCCCGGCGAGTCCCCTGCCCACCCCGTAACCGGTCAATTGAGTGCTGCGGCGGAGCCGCTCCCGTTTCGAACTGGGTTAATGCCAGATTAACGCAAAGCCCACAAGGCAAAGCCCTTGTTAGGGTTAATGGCATCGGAGCGATCGGCCCGGTGCTGGCCCGCCCCTTGCATCGGTTCGTGCAGGGGCAATGCGAGGCGGAACACCGTGTCATCCTGATACGGGTTTGGCGCTTCGCAAGCGGCGGGATGAAGCGGATGCACCAGAACGGGACACAAAAGGTCTATCGATATTGGAACGGCCTGCGCGGTGCGCATACCGCACCGGCGCGATCCGATATCACGCCCGCCGCGCTTGACCGCTCGCTGGCCCACATCTTCATCCTCGACGCCGACGAAATGTCGGTCCGCTTCCGCCTGGCCGGCACGTGGCTCGGCTCGGCGTTCGGCCATGAACTGACCGGTCATGGCTTTGGTGCGCTGTTTGACCGGGACGACCGGTCATTGGCGCAGCGGGTCGCCGATGCGGTGCGCAGCGAGCACACCGTCGCGGTCTTCGACCTGACGGCGAAGGCCGATCCGGAACGCCGGCTGGACATGGAGATGGTGCTGCTGCCGCTGTCGGGCGCCCCGTCGCGCATTCTGGGGGCCATCCACCCCTGCGGTCGCCCGTTCTGGCTGGGCGCCTTTCCGCTCGGGCCGGCCCGGGTGACGGGCGTGCGCCTGATCGATCCGGACAGGCCGCTGTTCAATCTTGCCAACCGGCCTGCGATCCCGCTGGCGTCGCGCCGAATCACGCGGCCCACAACAGCCCCGCGCCGGCTGTTTCGCGTCATTGACGGCAACCGCGCGGCCGCGGTTGTGCCGCGCGCACGGCCGCCCCTTCATCTGATTGATGGCGGCCGCACCGAGGATGATCGCCGGTAAATCGTTTCATCATCGGGAAACCATGGTCGCGTCCGGGGCCCCCTGAAAAATCGGGAAGGCGGATTCTTACCGCTTGTTAACCAGCGCTCGCCTAAGGTCAGCGCAGTTCCACTTGCCTCATGGAAGCCAGTTCATGCTCAGCGCAGCCGCTGCCGAAGAACGCGATACCGGACCCAACCGCCGCGCTTTCCAGCGGGTGAAGGTCAATCTGCATGGCCGGTTCATGCTGCAGGACCGTTCCGAGCACCCCTGCCAGATCCTCGACATGTCGCCGGCGACGGCAACGCTCTATACCGAAGCGAAGGCGCGCGACGGCGAGCGCGTGGTTGCCTATATCGATCATATCGGCCGTGTTGAAGGCCATGTGGTGCGCTCGTTCGATGGCGGCTTTGCGGTGGATCTGACCACCTCGCCGCGCAAGCGCGAGAAGCTGGCGGCCCAGCTCATCTGGCTGGCCAACAAGCATGAGTTGGACCTGCCCGAAGACCGGCGCCACGAACGCGTCATGCCGAAGAACCCCGCTTCGATCCTGACGCTCGCCGACGGGCGGCAATATCGCTGCCGCATCATCGATCTGTCGCTGTCGGGCGCCGCCGTCTCGATCGCCGTTCGTCCGGCCATTGGCACTTTGGTCAGCCTTGGCGGTATGCGCGGCTCGGTCGTACGTCATTTCGACGAAGGCATCGCCGTGGAATTCGCCTTCGTCCAGCGGCCCGAATCGCTCTCCGAATTTCTGGGCTGACCGCCCGCCTCCCAACGCCACCAAATCCCGGACCTATCCAAGCCCGCCATCCGGCGGGCTTTTTGTTGCCGGGTTTGCAGCTGTCGCGCCAGCCGGCATTGCGGACCGGCTCCGGCCATTCGTGGTTAAGCGATTGCGCCGTTGTGGGCCGTCATTTTAGACGATTGCGCCCTGTATTTTATTCTTATTCTATTCACAGTTTAATACAATACATCTAATTATTCATGATCCTTTGAATTGAATACACTCACCAATATTGGTCTCGCGTAGATTTGTTTTTGTCATGTTGTCCGAACAAGGGAGACGGACACATGACTTATACAAATACTGCGAAAACGCAGAAAGAAAACCCGACCGGCCAAACGCCCGGCCAGGCACGCGCCGTTCGTCGGCGCATGGCGGCAACCGCATCGCTGGCCGGTTCGCTTCTGTTCACGGCAACCATGGGTGCCCATGCGGTGACCATGCCGACTGCCGGCCGAACGACACAGCCGATCGGCCATTATGAGTTCTGCCAGCGCGATCCGGCCGAATGCCGGCCGATATCGGAGGCGGCACCGCACCCGCTCGACCGCAAGGGCTGGGCGCAGATGATCGAGGTGAACAACCATTTCAACACGACGGTCGCGCCGCGCACCGACATGCAGATCTGGGGCCGCGAAGAGCTTTGGTCCTATCCGAGCGAAGTCGGCGATTGCGAGGATTTCGTGCTCGCCAAGCGCAATGCGCTGATGCATCGCGGGTTTCACCCTTCGAACCTTCTGATCACCGTGGTGCGCCAGCCCAATGGCGAGGGGCATGCCGTCCTGACGGTGCGCACCGACCGGGGCGACTTCATCCTCGACAATCTGATCGGCGAGATCGCCGACTGGCGCGACACGCCCTACACCTATCTCAAGCGGCAGAGCACCCGCCATGCCGGCCGCTGGGAAACGATCCGCGACAGCCGCACACGGCTTTCGCAGGCACGATAAACCGAGACTGCCCGGTCAAGTCCCCACCCCCCCGTCCCCCAGACCGGGCCAGAGCCGGCTCTCGCAAGAGAGCCGGCTCTTCCATTTTGGGACCGTTGAAGCCTTGTAGCGTCAGGCGGGCGTCGACAGGCCGGCCGCGAATCGGCGCGCATTGTCGACATAATGGTCGGCCGACGCCTTGAGCATCGCCACCGCCGCATCATCGAGCGTGCGTGCGACACGTGCCGGCGATCCGATGATCAGCGAATTGTCGGGAAATTTCTTGCCCTCGGTGACCAGCGCGCCGGCGCCGACCAGGCAATTGTTGCCGATCACCGCGCCATTGAGCACGATCGCGCCGATGCCGATCAGGCTGTTGTCGCCGATCGTGCAGCCATGCAGCATGGCGCGGTGGCCGATCGTGCAGCCCTCGCCCACGACAAGCGGAAAGCCCATATCGGTGTGCATGACCGTGTGTTCCTGCACATTGGTGCGCGCGCCGATCGTCACCGGCTCATTGTCGCCGCGCAGCACGCAGCCGAACCAGACGCTGCAATCCTCGTGCAGATTGATTTGGCCGATCACATGGGCATCGTCGGCGACGAAAGCCGGCCCCGCACCGAAATGCTGCGGCGAAACCCCGTCCAATGCGTAAATGGCCATATCGTTGTCCCCTGCCCGAGCGATGTTGTCCAAGCTCTGGCAGAGAATCAGAACCGCTTCAATCAGGCGATGGCGATCAGCCGGCCCGTTTCCACCGCGACGATGCCGACAAGGCCCGCCCATGCGCCGGCCGCCACCAGCGCCGTCAGCGGCCAGCGCGGCCGCCGGCCATCGGAATGACGCTTCAGCCCCGCATGAACGATCATCACCGGCCCGCACAGCGCGAAAAAGACGATCGATGGCGCGACCCCCAGCCGCAGGACCGTCGCCTCATCGAAGGCCGGCTGATCGCGCAGCGCCGCTTCGAGGAAAAAATATGCGCTGAGCGCCACCGCAAAGCCCACCACCACGATCCAGATCACCATCGCACTCACCCGCACCCTCACCCGCATTAACCGGGAATTAACCCTGTCCCGCTCCAGTGGGTGCATATTCCATGCCGGATTTCTGTCCCCGCGAGCGGAAACTGCCCCAGCCATGACACCCGCCCACGACACCGCAGCCGCCATGGCAGCATCACATCGACCGATAAACGGGTTGCCGGCCACCGCCTGGCGGGCCTTCAAGGTGCTGGCCGTCATAGCGGGACTGTCGGCGATCATGGTCATTGCCGGGCATTTTTACGGGCCGCGCCTGCTGCAATCGAGCATGAGCACGTCGGCCGACCCGATCCAGATCGTCATCGGCAACGATGTGCTCGATGTGCCCCAGAACATGATCCGCCATCCCTCACAGCGCGTGCCGGGGGTGATCGACCGGGTCGATCTGCGCCTTTTTTGGCCCGAACGCTCGGGCTACCGGCTGGCCCATGCCGACGCATTTTCGGACATCGATCCCGAAACGACACAGACTGTCCTGATTTCGGTCGCCAAGCGCAAATGGCTGCTCGACATGGCCGGACGATTGGAACTGGTCTACGGCAAGGCGGCTGACGCGTCACAGGCGCCCCGTTCGGTCAATGGCCTGACCGCGGTGCGGCTCGATCCGGCACACGGCTATGTGGATGAAACGCTCTATTATGCGCCGTCCCTCGATGGCGGGACGCTACCGGCCTTCATCGCCCGCTGCAACGAACCGGCGACGGGCGCAACGCCGCTGCTTCTGGCCTGCGAGACGGATCTGTTCTTCGGTGAAACGCTGGAGGCCCGCATCCGCTTTCCGGCGCACTTCCTGGCCGACTGGGCGCGGTTCCGCTCGGAGCTGGACGCCTTTCTCGACGGGCTTCAGGTCCGTCCGGACTAAAACGCGCTATTCTTCCAGATCGATATCCAGGATCGACATGGACAGGTCGTAGGAGACTTCGCCCTCATCCTCGATGCGCGAGATGATGCCCAGAAACTCCTCGCCCAGATAGAGTTCCGCCGAATCGCTGAGCTTCGGGCGTGCCTTGACCGCCAGTGACGCGTTGCCGAAAGTGCGCCGGAAATAGGCGGTGAGCTGTTCGAGTTCGCTGGCTTTCAATGGGGCCTCCGGATCGGTTCGATGGTCCGGCAGTCGCCGCCGGTCGGCCCTGACATACACGCCGCATCGCACCGTTCAAGGGGCGACGGCGATTCTCAGCGCAACATCTGGTCCATGGCGCGCGCCGGTTCGGCGCATCCGCTTTCGCCGACCACCTTGGCCGGCACGCCGGCAACCGTCTTGCATGGCGGGATGTTGGACAGCACCACGGAGCCGGCCGCGACCTTGGAGCAATGGCCGACCTTGATGTTGCCGAGGATCTTGGCTCCCGCGCCGATCAGGACACCGTGGCCGATCTTGGGATGGCGGTCGGAGCCCTCCTTGCCGGTGCCGCCCAGCGTCACCGAGTGCAGGATCGACACATCGTCGCCGATGGTGGCCGTCTCGCCAACGACGAGACCGGTGGCATGATCGAGGAAAATGCCCTTGCCGATGCGCGCGGCGGGATTGATGTCGGTCTGGAACACCGAGGACGAACGGCTTTGCAGATAGAGCGCAAAATCGCGGCGGCCCTCATTCCACAGCCAATGGGCCAGCCGATGGGTCTGGATGGCATGAAAACCCTTGAAATAGAGCATGGGTTCGATCAGCCGGGTGCAGGCCGGGTCGCGGTCATGGACGGCCTGCAGATCGATCCTTACCGCTTCGGCGAAGTCGGTTTTCGCCGACAGCATCGCATCGAAGGCCTGACGGATCAGGTCGGCCGGCATGTCGGGATGGTCGAGCCGCTCTGCGATGCGGTGCGCGACCGCCTGTTCGAGGCCCGGCTGGTTGAGCACGCTGGTGAAGAAGAAGGTCGCTATCGCCGGATCGCTGTCCGCCGCCGCCGCAGCTTCCTGCCGGATGCGGTGCCAGATCGGATCGACGGGATTGACCGCCGGAGCCTGATTGCGCGGTGCTTCGCGGGACATGGATGCTCTCCCAAGCCGATTGTCGGTGCCGAACCTAGCCCAACTGTCCGTTATTTGGAACCGCGGCAGCGCGCTTCAAGACGCATCCGCCTCACCCAGAAACGCCACGACCGCGCGTTTGAACGTTGGATCGCCGACCGCGAGCATGTGATCGCGGCGTTCGATGTCAATGGTGCGCGCGTCCGGCATCATGTCAGCCAAGGGCTGCGGCGCGCCGGCGATATCGTCCCTGGTGCCGACGCCGATCAGCGTTGGCGCGGTGATCTTGGCCATGTCATCGGGCGTCAAAAGCGTGCGCGACGAACGGATGCAGGCGGCCAGCGCCATCCGGTCGCTGCCGGTCTGGTCGGCAAAGGCGCGGAACATGCGGCCGCGTTCATGGGTCACATCGTCGAGCGATGGCGCGAGCAACGCGTCTGCGATCGGGTCCCATTCGCCGACACCCTCGACCATACCGATGCCCAGCCCTCCGAAAACGAGGCGTTGCACCCGGTCCTGATGATCGAGCGATGCGAACGCACAGATGCGCGCGCCCATCGAATAGCCGAACCAGTGGGCCGTACCGATCTCCAGATGATCAAGCAGCGCGACAGCGTCGGCCGCCATCTTCTGCGGCGTGTAGGCTTTGGGTTCGTGCGGCTTGTCGCTGTCGCCATGGCCCCGATTGTCGAGCGCGACGGCGCGATAGCCCGCGCCGGTCAATGTCTTGACCCAGCCGGGCCCGATCCAGTTGACCGACTTGTTGGATGCAAAGCCGTGTACCAGTAGCACCGGGATGCCGTCGCGCGGGCCTTCATCGAAAAAGGCGATGTCGAGGCCGTCGTGAGTGAAGCGGGCCATGGCGTTTCCTTGCGCGATGGGCGGACAATTGAGCGAAAGACGGGTGGAAATCCGCCGCGCGACTGGCTACCAAGTTCTGCAGTGCGGCGAAAGGGCTGCATCCTCGTTCCAAGGCACCAGACCGGAGACCCGCAATGGCCGGTGGCACAACGCCCCATTTCCACAATGATGCCGGGCATGCCCGCATCGCGATCGGCGTCAAGAAGTTCATGTGCGTGGGCGCCAAGCCGCCCTACGATCATCCGCACGTCTTCCTCGACATGGGCGACGACAATGAGATCGTCTGCCCCTATTGCTCGACGCTCTATGTGTACGATGCCAGCCTCAAGCCCGGCGAGACGATACCGCCGGGCTGCGCTTTCGACACCACCGCCAACGCCGCCTGACGGGCGGAACAGGCGATGGCGGACACGGGCCAAACGCGGGATGCCGTCCTTGTGGCGGGCGCCGGCATTGGCGGGCTGACCGCAGCGCTCGGCCTTGCGCAGCGCGGCCGCGCGGTGACGATCATCGAAGCCTTCGATGCGCCGTCCGAGATCGGCGCGGGCCTACAGGTGCCGCCCAACGCCTGCCATGTGCTTGATTCGCTTGGTGTTCTCGATGAACTGAAAAAGAAGGCATCGGTGCCGGACCGCATCTGCCTTGGTGATGCGGTCAGTGGCCGGATCGTGCTCAGCTTTGATGTGAATCGCGGCGAAGCCGACGACGGCACCTATCTGACCGCGCACCGGGCGCTGCTGCATGGCGTTCTTTACAATGCGGCGGTGGCACATCCTTCAATCACGCTTCTGACCGGCCACCGGATCGTCGACGTGGCCGAAAGCGGCGACGCGGTGACGGTGACCGCGGCCCATGGCGGCGACCGGGCCGAACTCACCGCGCCGGCGGTGATCGGCGCCGACGGCATCTGGTCGATCCTGCGCCACGCGGTGGCCGGCGCCGGCACACCGCAGCCGACGGGACGGATCGCCATGCGCGCCGTGGTGCCCGCCCCGGCCAAGGCGCGGGCCAATGCGGTTGTCGCCTGGATGGCGCCGCACGCCCATCTGGTCACCTATCCCGTACGCAATGCCGATACGCGCAATCTCGTTGCCGTCATTCGTGGCACCACCGGCCAGACAAGCTGGTCGGAAAGCGTCGATCTGGACACGCTCGACCATCTGTTCGAAAAGCTCGACCGCACGCCCTATGGCGATCTGCGCGATCATGCCGAATGGACTGCCTGGCCGCTCTATTCGGTCGATCCGCACGGCCAGTGGCACTCGGACCGCATCTGCCTTTTGGGTGATGCGGCGCACGGCATGGAGCCGTTCGCGGCGCAGGGCGCGGCGATGGCGATCGAGGACGGGCAGGTTCTCGCCAAGGCCATCGACGACGCCGGGACTGATTTCACGAACGCCTTTAAGAGCTATCACGCCGCGCGGGCCGAACGGGTCCGCCGCGTCGCCCAGCGAACCGCGTTCAACCGCTTTACCTATCACCAGGCCGGCATCGGGCGGATCGCGCGCAATCTCAGCTTCCGGATGCGTCCGGCCAGCGCCTTTCGCACCGATCTCGACTGGCTCTACGGCTACCGCGCCTGATCGGCGGCGACGCGCGCCAGCCCGAATTCCAGTGTCTGTGCCAGCGGCGTCCAGTGGCCGACGCCGATCCCCGCCTCGCGCAGGCGCCGACCGGCCCAGGCATTGCAACTGTACCAGGGCGTGAACCGGCCGCGACCGGCAAAGAAGCGGTCGCCGAACCCTTGCGTGATGTCCGCATATGGTTCGCGCGCGGCGAACCAGTCGGCGATCGACGCGGTCAGCGCGGACAATTGATCGGCGGACACGTCGATCGAATAGAGCCCCGGACGCGGCGTCCCCAGATCGCCAAGCGGCTGGACATGCATCACCGCCTCATCGAACGCGAGCGCCCGCGCGGCGATGCCGACCGTCAGGTCGCGCACCTCGCGCAGACTGGTATAGGCGGTGCGCGATCCCCAGCCGAACAGCCAATAGCGCACGGCGTCCGGATCGACGGGATGATGGGCTTCATCGAGCCCGATCGCGGCCATGACCGTTTGTTCTTGGCCAAGGTCCGGCGCCAAACTGGCATCGGCCGGCAGCGCTATGCCGGCATGAAAGCCGTTCGACAGGACGTAGATGCGGTGTTGCCGCTCTCCTGCGGCACCAATTGCCGGCGCCGGTGCGGGCAACGGCACGGCACCGGCCATCAGCGCGACGGCCGGCAAGCCGATGACGATCGCAAGGACCGCGAGAAGACGGCGCATCGAACCGCCTCCCGCGCCGCCTGATCAGTGCAGGATCTGGCTGAGGAATTCCTTGGTCCGCTCATGCTGCGGATTGTCGAAGAAGGCATCGGGCTCGTTCTGTTCGACGATCTGGCCCTGATCCATGAAGATCACCCGGTTGGCGACCTGTCGGGCAAAGCCCATCTCATGGGTCACGCACAGCATGGTCATGCCTTCCTCGGCAAGGCCGACCATCGTGTCGAGCACCTCCTTGATCATTTCCGGATCGAGCGCCGATGTGGGCTCGTCGAACAGCATGATGCGCGGGTTCATGCACAAGGAGCGCGCGATCGCCACGCGCTGCTGCTGGCCGCCGGACAATTGGCCGGGATATTTGCCGGCCTGCTCGGGGATCTTGACCCGCTCGAGGAAATGCATGGCGCGCTCCTCGGCTTCCTTCTTGGGCATCTTGCGCACCCAGATCGGCGCCAGCGTGCAGTTCTGCAGGATCGTCAGGTGCGGAAACAGGTTGAAGTGCTGGAACACCATGCCCACTTCGCGGCGCACCTCGTCGATCTTCTTCAGATCGTTGGTCAGTTCGATCCCATCGACGACGATCTTGCCCTTCTGATGCTCTTCAAGACGGTTGATGCAGCGGATCATGGTCGACTTGCCCGAGCCCGAAGGTCCGGCAATGACGATGCGCTCGCCGCGCATGACGCGCAGATTGATGTCGCGCAGCACATGAAAATCGCCATACCATTTGTGCATGTCGACAATGTCGACGGCCACATCGGTGTCGGAAATCTGCATCTTGGACCGGTCGACGTGATGGACGTCTTCCATGGCGGCACTGTCGGTGCTCATCGGCGGGCTCCTAACTTCGATGACTGGTGTCGAGCTGTCGCTCCATGAACATGGAGTAGCGCGACATGGCATAGCAGAAAATGAAATAGACGATGGCGGCGAACGAATAACCGGTCATCGACTGGACCGGCGACGACCAGGTCGGATCGGTGTAGGACGACTGGATCGTGCCCAGGAAATCGAACAGGCCGATGATCAGCACCAGCGTCGTGTCCTTGAACAGACCGATGAAGGTGTTGACGATGCCGGGAATGACGAGCTTGAGCGCCTGTGGCAGGATGATCATGCGCGTCATCTGGCCCCAATTGAGCCCCAGCGCCATGGCGCCTTCATACTGGCCCTTGGGCAGCGCCTGCAGGCCGCCGCGCACAACTTCCGCCATATAGGCCGACGAGAACAGCGCAACGCCGATCAGCGCGCGCAGCAGCTTGTCGAAGCTGACGCCCTCGGGCAGGAACAGCGGCAACATCACCGAGGACATGAACAGGACGGTGATCAGCGGCACGCCGCGCCAGAACTCGATGAAGACCACCGAGACGAACTTGACGATCGGCAGATCAGACCGGCGGCCGAGCGCCAGCGCAATGCCGAGCGGCAAAGAGGCGGCGATGCCGGTCACAGCGATCACCATGGTGACCAGAAGACCGCCCCAATCCTCGGTCTCGACCCGTTCGAGCCCGAAATCGACGGCGAGAACGCCCAGCACGATGAAGATGCCGGCGAAGATGGCGGCGGTCGTGATCAGCCCCGGTATGGGGTCAGACTGCGCCCCCTTTGAAAAGCCGAAGACCGCGATCAGCGCGATCGCGGTGAGGATCGCAAGCGGCAAGATCATGCCGCCCACCTCGAAATTGCCGCCGGTCAGCAGGATCAGCGTGGCGACCGGGACGATGAGAACCATGAAGATCAGGTTCTCGCGTTTGAAGGGAACGCTGGGGATCAATAGCGGGATGAGACCGCCAAAGAAGAGGAAGCCGGCTATGTTGACGCGCCACTGCTCCTCGTCGGGATAACGCCCATAGATGAACTGGTTTGTGTAGGTGCCCACATAGGCCCAGCACGCGCCGAACCAGCCCGGCGCGCGAACCCCGCCCTGGACCTCGGTTGCGCACACCGTCCGGTCGGTGCCCGTCCAAACCGCATCGACAAACAGAAAGCGGATGATCGAGGGGACGATCAGATAGAGGATATAGAGGCAGAACAGCGTCAGGATGGCCTGCGGGACCGACGGGAAAAGATTGGTCCTGATCCAGCCGATCGGTCCGGATTCGGTGATCGGCGCGGGTTGCTCGGCGAGCATCTCGCCGCGCACGAAAGCGGTGGCGGGTCCTGTATTTTCCGGCGGAGCGGTCACATTGGTGCGGTCGATCATGTCAGCGCTCCACCAATGCGACGCGGTTGTTGTACCAGTTCATGAAGGCCGACGTCAGAAGCGAGATGGTCAGATAGGTCAGCATGGTGATCGCGACGATCTGCGGCGCAAGGCCGGTCTGGTTCAGCGTCGTGCCCTGGAAGACCGACACAAGGTCGGGATAGGCAATCGCGACGGCCAGCGACGAATTCTTGGTCAGGTTCAGATATTGGCTGGTCAGCGGCGGGATGATGATGCGCAGCGCCTGCGGGATGATCACGAGCCGCAAATTCTGGCCCTGCCGCAGTCCGAGCGCATGGGCCGCTTCGGATTGCCCCTTGCTGACGCCCAGAATGCCGGCGCGCACGATCTCGGCGATGAACGCGGCCGTATAGGTCGTCAGCGCGACCAGAAGCGCCAGAAATTCTGGAATGACGGTCATGCCGCCGGACGGACGGAAGCCGCCTGCGACCGGAATGTCCCAGGAGAGCGGCGCGCCCATGACAAGAAAGGCCAGAAGCGGCAGGCCGATGATCAGGCCCAGCCCCGTCCAGAATGCAGGAAAGATCTGGCCCGTCTCCATCTGGCGCTTGTGGGCCCAGCGCGAGATGCCCCAGGCGATCGCGATTGCCGCGATCAGCGCGTAGAGAATGAGCATCGCACCCTCGCCCCAGATCGGTTTGGGGGCGAAATAGCCACGATTGTTCAGCAGTCCCAGAAAGCCGAAATCGAAACTGTCGCGGGCCTGCGGCAAGAGACGCAGGACGCCGAAATACCAGATGAAGATGTGCAGCAGCAGCGGGATGTTGCGGAAGAATTCCACATAGGCGGTGGCAAGGCGGTTGACGATCCAGTTGTTGGACAGCCGCGCCACGCCGACCAGAAAGCCGATGATGGTGGCAAAGAAAATGCCGATCACCGCGACGATCAGCGTGTTCAGGAGGCCGACCACGAAGACGCGTCCGTAGGTCGACACGCCCTGATCATAGTCGATCAGCGATTGGGAAATGGCAAAGCCGGCGGTGTTGTCGAGAAAGCCGAACCCGGTGGAGATGCCGGCCCGTTCCATGTTGCCCAGCATGTTGCCGATGCCGGCATAGACCAGATAGACCAGCACGACGGCGAGCAAAACCTGATAGATGGCGCCGCGTACCCTGGGGTTGTTGAGAAGCGCGACCTTGGGCGGCGCATCGGCGACCCCGCGCCCCATATCCGTGACAGCCATTCGACCTCCTGCCTTGTTCTCGTCGCCGGTTCCGGTCGGCACTTGAACGGTGTCAATAACGGTGGCGCTGGGCTTGTCTCATGCCGCAACAAAGCGGCGTCCGGCCGGCACCCGCCGTTCAAGAATGCCCGGGCGACTGGCGCCCGGGCATGTTCTCAGCGGATCGTCAGCGGATCGGCGGTGCGTATTGCAGGCCGCCCTGCGACCACAGCGCATTGACGCCGCGACCGATCGCCAGCTCGGTGTCCGGGCCGACATTGCGGTCGAAGATCTCGCCATAGTTGCCGATGGCGGCGATGGCCTTGGCTGCCCAGTCATTGTCCAGGCCGATATCGGTGCCGAACTCACCCTCGGTGCCCAGAAGGCGGCGAATGGCGGGGTTGTCGCTTTCCTTCATCTCTTCGACATTGTCCATCGTCACACCGAGTTCCTCGGCGTTCAGGGTGGCGTTGTGCACCCATTTGATGATGTTGAACCACTGATCATCACCCTGGCGGACGACCGGGCCGAGCGGCTCCTTGGAGATGATTTCGGGCAGGACCTTGTGGGCGCCCGGATCGGTCAGCTTGAGGCGCTGGGCATAAAGACCCGACTGGTCGGTCGTGTAGACGTCGCAGCGTCCGGCGTCATAGGCGGCGACGACCTCGTCGGCCTTTTCGAAGGCGACCAGCTCATACTCCATGTTGTTGGCACGGAAATAGTCGGCCACGTTCAGTTCGGTGGTCGTGCCCGTGTTGGTGCAGATCGAGGCACCGGACAGTTCGAGCGCCGAATTGATGTTCATGTCCGTGCGGATCATGAAGCCCTGGCCGTCATAATAGTTGACGCCGGCGAAGTTCAGGCCGAGCTGCGTGTCGCGGCTCATCGTCCAGGTAGTGTTGCGCGACAGAACGTCGACTTCGCCCGACTGCAGCGCGGTGAAGCGTTCCTTTGCCGACAGCGGCGTGAACTTCACAGCGGTGGCGTCGCCGAAGATCGCCGCGGCAATGCCCCGGCACAGATCGACATCCATGCCGCTCCATTCGCCGTCGGCATCAGGGTTGGAAAACCCCGGAAGGCCCTGGCTCACGCCGCACTGCACGAAGCCCTTGGCCTTGACGTCATCGAGCGTTGCCGCCGATGCGGTCGACGCGCCGAGCGCAAGCACGGCGGCTCCCAGGACACCTGTGAGTACAGTTTTTGTCATCGTTTTTCCTCATGGTTGCTCAAGTTGCTTTGGGCTTGAGCGCCGACTTACCGCATGCTCCGGCCACAGCCGGAACGCGAACGGCACCTCCCTTCCCGAATGTGAGACAAGGGCAAAAAGCGAAGCCGGTCAAGGACTATCTGACGGCCCGGTCACCGGTTAAGTTAACGCCAAAGCGTTTTGAAAGCCGGTTTTGGGTGCCGATGGATGCCGGCGCGGCGCCCGGCACAGGCGCGATCGCGGGGCCCTTCCTCTCTTCGTTTCGGCTCCCGTCGCCGGTCACGGCCGGTTGCATCCGTCCCGCTGGCGGCGACAGGCAGACAGCGATTTCTGCTTGCGGTGTTCTTGTGTTGGCATGGTTGACGCCGGGCGGGCGACCGCCTACGCGCTTGGCGCTGAACCAGACGAGGAGGTCACCGGATCATGGCGGGCGGCGAAAAGAGCGGCAAACGCGGCATCAACACGCAATTGGCGCATTCGGGCAACGACCCGCACGCCTATTTCGGATGGGTCAATCCGCCCGTCGTGCACGGATCGACGGTGCTGTTTCCGGATGCGGCAACGATGAAGGCGACGCAGGTGCGCGACCCCGACGCCGCTGCGCGCAGCCGCATCCAGCCCTATACCTATGCGACCTATGGCAGCCCGACCACGGACGCGCTGTGCGAGGCCGTCAACGCGCTGGAAGGCAGCGCGGGCACCATTCTGGTGCCGTCCGGACTTGCCGCCGTCACCGTGCCGCTTCTGGCCTTCCTGACGGCGGGTGATCATGTGCTGATCGTCGATACGGTCTATTATCCGACGCGGCGTTTCGCCGACACGATCCTGTCGCGGATGGGCGTCGAGGTCGAATATTTCGCGCCCGATCTTGGTGCGGACATCGCAACGCTGTTCCGCGACGAAACAAGGGTCCTGTTCATGGAGGCGCCGGGGTCGAACACGTTCGAAATGCAGGATGTGCCGGCCATGACCGCTGCGGCGAAGGCGGTCGGCATCGTCACCATGATCGACAACACATGGGCAACGCCGCTCTTCTTCAAGCCGCTCGATCACGGTGTCGACATCTCGATCCATGCAGCGACGAAATATCCCGGCGGGCATTCGGACGTGCTGATGGGCATGGTCAGCGCCAATCAGGAAAGCTGGGCGACGCTCTACAACACGCAAGTTGCGCTCGGCACATGCGGCGCGCCCGACGATGCCTATCTGGTGCTGCGGGGCCTGCGCACGATGGGCATCCGGCTCGAACGGCACCAGACGACCGCGCGAGCGCTGGCGCGTTGGCTTGAAGAGGCGGCCAAAGAACCGGACTCCATCGTCGGCGACGTGCTCTACCCGCCGCTCGAAAGCTTTCCCGGCCACGAGATCTGGAAGCGCGATTTTTCCGGCGCGGCGGGGCTGTTCTCATTTGTCATCAAGGACGGAACCGAAGCGCAGGCCCACGCCTTCCTCGATGCGCTGGAGATTTTCGGGCTGGGCTATTCCTGGGGCGGCTATGAGAGCCTTGTCACCCATGTCTATCTGAAGGACCGCACCGTGCCGGGCCGCGACTATGGCGGCGAAGTCGTCCGCCTGCAGATCGGGCTTGAGGACGAGGCCGATTTGAAAGCCGACATCGAACGCGGATTGGCTGCGGCCAAGGCGGCCGGCTGAGCCTCACGCATCGGGCGCCCATGGCGGCCGCTTGCGCGCGAAAAAGGCGGCAATGCCCTCGGCCGCTTCTTCGCTCTCCCAGCGATCGGCGAGCAGGGCGGCCGTTTCCTCCGTCAGCGTTGCCGGATCGAGCCGTTCGAAGGTCAGGCAGAAATGCTTGGCATCGGCAACAGCGCCCGGCGCGCCGACCAGGGCGGCGGTGGCGGCACGGTCGACGGCTTCATCGAGCGCTTCTGCCGGGCAAATCTCGGCGATCAGGCCGGCACGCAAGGCGAATTCAGCGTCGAACGCCCGGCCGGCCAGCAGCATTTGCCGGGCGAACCCCTCGCCCAGCCGCCGCACCACGAATGGCCCGATGGTCGCCGGCGCCAGCCCCAGCTTGGATTCGGTGAGCGCGACACGCATCTCCGGCACCGCGATGGCGATGTCGCACACCGAAAGCATGCCGACGCCGCCGCCGAACGCATTGCCCTGGACGCGGGCGATCAGCGGCTTGGGCAGGCCGTTGAGCGTTGCCAGCATGGTCGCCAGCGCGCGGCTGCCCTCCATCTTGCCCGCGCGGTCCTTTTCCATCTGCTCGCGCATCCAGTTCAGATCGGCGCCGGCGCAGAAGGTCGGGCCGTCCGACCGAAGAATGATCACGCGGACCGCCGGATCGCGCGCCAGCGCTTCGCCGGCGTCGGTCAGTTCGGCGATCATCTGCGCGCTCAGCGCATTGTGCTTGTCGGGCCGGTCGAGCGTCAGCGTCGCGACGCCGCGCGCATCGGTTTCAAGCCTGATCGTGTCGTAGCCTTCCATGACCCCTCACCCTTCCCGTGACGCCCGTTCGCGCAGAACGCGCCGCATGATCTTGCCGGTCGTCGTCACCGGCAGTTCGTCCAGCGCCTCGATCTCGCGCGGATATTCATGCGCCGCAAGCCGCTCCCTGACATGCGCCTGCAGTTCAGCCTCCAGCGCCGCATCGAGAGCATGGCCGTCGGCCAGGACCACATAAGCCTTGACGATTTCGGTGCGCTCGGCGTCGGGCTTGCCGACCGCGGCGGCCATGCGCACCGCCGGATGGCGGATAAGGCAATCCTCGATGCCGCCCGGCCCGATGCGGTAACCGGCGGATGTGATCACGTCATCGTCACGGCCGACAAAGCGGATCCAGCCGCCGGGTTCGCGCAGGCCGACATCGCCCATGACCAGCCAGTCGCTGACGAATTTAGCCGCCGTGGCCTCTGGATTGTTCCAATATTCCAGGAACATGACCGGATCGGGCCGGCGCACCGCGATCAGCCCCTCTTCGCCCTCGGCGCATTGCGATCCGTCTTCGCGTAACACGGCGACCGTGTGTCCCGGCACGGGCCGGCCCATCACGCCGGGCTGTGCGTCCATCAGCGCCGAACAGGAGGAGATGACCAGATTGCACTCGGTCTGGCCGTAAAATTCGTTGATCGTTACGCCGAGCACCCGGCGGCCCCAGTCGATGAGTTCGGCACCGAGCGACTCGCCGCCCGAGCCGACCGTGCGCAGGGCGAGCGGCGGCGGCGGCGCCTCGGGGCATGCCGCGCGCATCATTTTCAGCGCCGTCGGCGGCAGGAAGGCGTTGGTGACCTTGCGCCGCGCCATGAGTTCGAAGGCGTCTTCCGCGGTGAACTTGTCGAAACGCCGGGCGACCACGGGTACGCCATGGAACAGCGCCGGCAGGAGCACGTCGAGCAGCCCGCCGATCCACGCCCAGTCCGCGGGTGTCCAGATCACATCGCCGGGTTGCGGGAAGAACTCGTGGTGCATCTCGACGCCGGGCAGATGGCCGAGCAGCACCCGGTGGGCATGCAGCGCGCCCTTGGGCGCCCCGGTCGTGCCGGATGTGTAGATGATCAGCGCCGGATCGTCGGCGGCCGTGTCGACGGGCTCGAAATCGGAAGGCTGATCGGCCAGCAGCGTATGCAGATCACCTGTTCCGAGATCGTCGTGTGCGCCATCGACCGTCAGGATGCACAGGCCGTCCTGCGCTGCCGTGCTCATCGCGCGCAATTTCGCGGCGCCTTCCCGGTTGGTGATCACATGGCTGATGCCGGCATCAACGATCCGGTGTTCGAGCGCGTCGGGTCCGAACAGGACGAAGAGCGGCACGGCGATGGCGCCCATCTTGTAGATGGCGATGTGGCCGGCGGCGGTCTCGACCGTTTGCGGCAGCAGGACGCCAACCCGGTCGCCGGCCGAAACGCCCATTGTGGCCAGCAGACTGGCCATGCGGTTCGACAGGTCCTGCAATTCGCCGAAGCTGACGGTGCGGTCCTCATCGTCGACGATCAGCGCCGTGCGGTCCGGTTCGGTCTCCGCCCAGCGGTCGCAGCACGCCGCGCCCATGTTGAAGCGCTTCGGAACGTCCCAACGAAACCGGTCCAGCAGTTCCCCATAGCTTGCCGCGTCGGGCAGCATCAGCCCTCCTCCGGCTCAAGCGCGATCAGCACCGCCCCGCCCTCGATCGCGGCGCCCGGCTCGCCATGGATCGCGGCAATCACGCCGTCGCGCGGCGCGGTCAGCGGATGCTCCATCTTCATCGCCTCGACCACGGCCAGACGGTCGCCGGCGGACACGCTCTGGCCGGCCTTGACATCGATCAGCCGGACGATGCCGGTCATCGGCGCGGTGACGGCATCGCCGCTGGCGCCCGCATCGGCGGCACCGGCCAGCGGATCGGGAATTGCGAACGCGTGCAATGCGCCGTCCAACAGCACCGAGACATTCGCCGTCCCGGCGGTCCGGTAGCGGACCACGCCCGCCTTGAAGCTCAAGCTGCCCGAATTGCCGCCGAAAGTGGTCGCATCACGGCTTAAATTGTCCAGCAGCAGGGGCGTTTCGCCCTCCAGCGTCACGCTGCCCGACCCATTCAGGACAAGCCGCCGCTCGATCAGACTGTCGCCGTGCATCAGCCGCACCTGATGGCTGGCCTCGCCCCAGAGCCGCCAGCCGAGGCGCGGATCGGCCGGGTCGAGATCGAGCGCGGCGATGGCCGCCAGCGCGATAACAATGTCGGACGGCTCGGGAGACGCGGTCAGCATGTCGAGATCGCGATCGATCAGGCCGGTATCGACTGCGCCAGCGGCAAACCCTTCATGCGCGGCGAGCGCCGCCAGAAACGCCCGGTTTGTGACCGTGCCGGCGACGTGCGTGTCGGCGAGCGCGGTGCGCAGCCGGCCGAGCGCTTCGTCGCGCGTTTCGCCATGGTTGATCAGCTTGGCGATCATCGGATCGTAGAATGGCGTGATCGCGTCGCCGGTCCGCACACCGGTGTCGATGCGCGCGTTCCCGAATTCCAGATGGGCGAGCGTTCCGGTCTGCGGCAGGAAACCGTTCGCCGGGTCTTCCGCATAAAGCCGCGCCTCGAATGCGTGGCCTTCCAGCACGATCTTGTCCTGCGAGAGGGGCAGTTTCTCGCCCGCCGCAACGCGCAACTGCCATTCGACCAGATCAAGGCCGGTGACCGCCTCGGTCACCGGATGCTCGACCTGAAGGCGCGTGTTCATCTCCATGAACCAGAACCCGTCCGGCCTCAGCGGTCCCGAGCCATCGGCGATGAATTCGACCGTGCCCGCGCCCTGATAGTCGATCGCCTCGGCGGCGCGGACCGCCGCACCGGTCATCGCCGCGCGCACCTCTTCGGCCATGCCCGGCGCGGGCGCCTCCTCGATCACCTTCTGGTGGCGCCGTTGCAGCGAGCAATCGCGCTCAAAAAGGTGCACGACATTGCCGTGCGCGTCACCGAACACCTGCACCTCGATATGGCGCGGCGCGGAAACATATTTCTCAATCAGCACGGCGTCGTCGCCGAACGCGTTCTGTGCCTCGCGCCGGCAGCTTTCGAGCGCGGCCTGAAAATCCTCGGCGCGCTCGACCTTGCGCATGCCCTTGCCGCCGCCGCCGGCGCGCGCCTTGATCAGCACCGGGTAGCCGATCTGATCGGCTTCGCCGGCGAGGAAATCGGCCTCCTGATTGTCGCCGTGATAGCCGGGCACGACCGGCACACCGGCCTTGTCCATCAACGCCTTGGCGGCGTCCTTGAGACCCATGGCGCGGATCGCAGCCGCCGACGGGCCGACGAAGATCAGCCCGGCCGCCTCGACCGCGTCAACGAAGGCCGGGTTCTCCGACAGGAACCCGTAGCCCGGATGGATGGCGTCGGCGCCGCTCGCCTTCGCCGCTTCGATGATCGCGTCAATGTTCAGATAGCTGTCGGCGGCCGGCGCCGGGCCGATCCGTACCGCCTCGTCGGCCATGTCGACATGCAGTGCATGCGCGTCGGCGTCCGAATGGATCGCAACGGTGGAAATGCCCATGCGATTGGCAGTCCGGATGATGCGGCAGGCAATCTCGCCGCGATTGGCGATGAGGACACGGGTGATCATCCCAGAGCGCCGTCATCCTCGGGCTTGACCCAAGGATCCATTCCAGAGGCCGTTCCGCCTGCTATCGCCATCAAATCATGCATCTTCTGTCAGCGCCTCGTCCCCAAATCTGGCATCTCGGAATGGATCCTCGGGTCAAGCCCGAGGATGACGCGGCCCGCCGCCGCGTCACATCCGGAAAACGCCGAATTTCGTCTCCTGCATCGGTGCGTTAAGCGCGGCGCGCAAACTCAATGCCACCACATGGCGGGTCGTGCGTGGGTCGATGATGCCGTCGTCCCACAGCCGCGCCGATGCATAAAAGGGATGCGACTGCTCCTCGAAAAGGTCGAGCGTCGGCTGCTTGAACGCCGCTTCCTCCTCCGCGCTCCAGGTGCCGCCCTTGCCCTCGATGCCCGCACGCTTCACCGTCGCCAGCACGCCCGCTGCCTGCGCACCGCCCATCACGGCGATGCGCGCGTTCGGCCACATCCACAAAAAGCGCGGTCCGTAAGCGCGGCCGCACATGCCGTAATTGCCGGCGCCGTATGAGCCACCAATGATCACCGTCACCTTTGGAACAGCGGCGGTGGAGACCGCCTGCACCAGCTTGGCGCCGTCCTTGGCGATGCCGCCGGCCTCATATTTCGATCCGACCATGAAGCCGGTAATGTTCTGCAGGAACAGAAGCGGGATTTTCCGCTGGCAGCACAATTCGATGAAGTGCGCGCCCTTGAGCGAACTCTCCGAGAACAGGACGCCATTGTTGGCGATGATGCCGACAGGCACGCCGTCGACATGGGCGAAACCGGTGACGAGCGTCGTGCCGTAGCGCGGCTTGAACTCGGCGAAGTCCGACCTGTCGACGATCCGAGCGATCACATCGCGCACGTCATAGGGCGTCTTCGGATCGTCCGGGATCAGATCGAGCAGCGTATCGGGATCGTAAGCCGGGGCTTTCGCTTGACCGATGGGAATGGCCGGTTCGGGCGCCGGGCCAAGATCGGCGACGATCTGGCGGGCGAGCGCCAGCGCGTGATGGTCATCGTCGGCCAGATAGTCGGCGACGCCCGACAGGCGCGTGTGCGTGTCGCCGCCGCCGAGCGTTTCGGCATCGACGACCTCGCCAGTGGCTTCTTTCACGAGTGGCGGACCCGCCAGAAAGATCGTGCCCTGCTCCCTGACAATGATGGTCTGGTCGCTCATCGCCGGCACATAGGCGCCGCCGGCCGTGCACGAGCCCATCACCACGGCGATCTGGGCAATGCCAGCCGCGCTCATGCGGGCCTGATTGTAGAAGATGCGGCCGAAATGGTCCCGGTCGGGAAAGACCTCGTCCTGGTTGGGCAGGTTGGCGCCGCCCGAATCCACCAGATAGAGACACGGCAGCCGGTTCTCGGCGGCGATTTCCTGCGCGCGCAGATGCTTCTTAACGGTCAGCGGAAAATAAGTGCCGCCCTTCACCGTTGCGTCGTTGCAGACGATCATGCAGTCGCGGCCCGACACCTTGCCGACGCCGGCGATCACGCCGGCGGCGGGGATGTCTTCCGCATAGACGCCGCGCGCGGCGAAAAGACCGATCTCGAGAAAGGCCGCGCCGGGATCAAGCAGCCCCTGCACGCGGTCGCGCGGCAGCAGCTTGCCGCGTTTGAGATGGCGATCCCGCGAGGCTTCCGACCCGCCGGCCATGATGCGGGCGGCTTCGGCGGCGGTCTGTTCGGTTTGGGTGCGGAGGCTGCTCACCGGATCACCTCGACTGTGACGCCCGTATCCAGATCGGCCCAGGAACGGTCGGCTGTCACCGCCGTTGCGTCCGTCGCCTTTGCCAGCGCCAGACAGGCACGGTCGGCGAGCGACAGGCCCTTCGGGCGGGTCGGCACGCGCAGCCCAACCGCAATCCGGCTTTGCCTCTGGTCGAAGGCGACCACCGACAGGCGCAGCGCATTGATGATCACGTCGAGATCGTCGTCCGGCACGCCCCGGTCGGTCAGTTTCGTGCCCACTTCGCACAGATTGACCGTCGAAACGAGCGCGCCGTCCAGCATGGGCCCGACCTTGTCGCCACCGGGCTCAGCGTTCAGATGGGCGATGATCGCGGACGCATCGAGCACGATGGCCATCAGGCGCCGTCCCGCACTGCGTCCGCATGCCGGTCGGCGATCAGCTCATCGACCAGGCTGACGCCTTCGGGCACATATTGGCGCACGATCGCGCGTGCGCGTTCCAGTTCACCCGCCCGGGTCCGCATCACCAGTGCGCCCTCCTCGATCGAAAGGCTCACCTCGTCGCCCTCGCCGATCGCCAGCCGCTCGCGCAGTTCGGCGGGAATGACGAGCCGGCCGGCCGCGCCGATGGTCGCCGTGACGGGCGCCGGGGGCTTGTCGTCTGCGCCCGATTGCGCCCTGTCGGCGGAGAGGACGTTGTAGGCATGCTGGTAACGGATGCCGAGGCTGCGCGCGATATCGGCTGTCGCATAACCGGCCGCGGCCAGAAGCCGGATCTTGTCGGACTTGGTGGAAGGCAACGGCACGTCCATTTGCTCCAATGTCCGTTTGAGCTGCCCTTGCGGCAATTCGTCGAGCGCCTTGCGCAGCCGCTCGGCCGGCAAATCATCGAACGCCTTGCGCAATTGTTCGGACGGCAGCGCGTCCAGTTGGCGCTTCAGACTGTCAACCGACCGTTCCGTTGCGCCAACCGCGCGCCGCAGATCATGGTTCATGACACATCTCCATCAAACGTGTCGTACAATGTCATGTTACAATTTATTTTGTCAACAGTCACAAACTATCAATCATGCGGTCTCCGCAAACAGTTCGCGGCCGATCAGCATGCGGCGGATCTCGCTGGTGCCGGCGCCGATCTCATAGAGTTTGGCGTCGCGCAGAAGCCGCCCGGTCGGATAGTCGTTGATATAGCCGTTGCCGCCAAGGCACTGGATCGCTTCGAGCGCGATTTGCGTCGCCTTTTCAGCGGCATAAAGGATGCAGCCGGCGGCATCCTTGCGCGTTGTCTCGCCCCGGTCGGCCGCCTGGGCCACCGCATAGACATAGGCGCGGCAGGCGTTCATGACCGTGTACATGTCGGCCAGCTTGCCCTGCATGAGCTGGAACTCGCCGATCGGTCGGCCGAACTGTTCGCGCTCATGCACATAGGGCATGACGACATCCATGGCCGCCGCCATGATGCCGAGCGGCCCGCCGGCGAGCACGATACGCTCATAGTCGAGGCCGCTCATCAGCACGTTGACGCCGCGCCCTTCGTCACCCAGCACATTGTCAAACGGCACCTCGCAATCCTCAAACACCAGTTCAGCCGTGTCCGAGCCGCGCATGCCCAGCTTGTCGAGCTTCTGGGCCGTCGAAAAGCCGTCCATCTGCTTTTCGATCAGGAAGGCGGTGATACCGCGCGGGCCGGCGTCCGGGTCGGTCTTGGCGTAAACGACCAGCGTGTCGGCGATCGGACCATTGGTGATCCACATCTTGTTGCCGTTCAGAACATAGCGGTCGTTCTTCTTGTCGGCGCGCAACTTCATGGAGACGACATCGGAACCGGAGCCCGGCTCGCTCATCGCCAGCGCGCCGACCTGTTCGCCGGAGATCAGGCCAGGCAGATAGCGCGCCTTTTGCGCGTCATTGCCGTTGCGTGCGATCTGGTTGATGCAGAGGTTGGAATGGGCGCCGTAGGACAGAGCCAGCGAGGCCGAGGCGCGGCTGACCTCTTCCATGGCGACCACATGGGCAAGATAACCCATGCCCGCGCCGCCATCGGCCTCGGGCACGGTGATGCCGTGCAGACCCAATTCTCCCATTTTTGGCATCAGGTCGCGCGGGAATCGGTTCGTCGCGTCGATCTCAGCGGCGCGCGGGGCAATCTGCTCCTGCGCGAAACGGTGCACCATGTCGCGGAGCGCCTCGATCTCCTCGCCGAGCGCGAAATTCATCGTCGCCGTGAACATGTCCCCTCCCCGTGGTCCCGGTCTTATTCGGCCGCCTCGGCCAGTCGCGCCGGTTCCGGCGGCCGGTCCAGTTCGCCGAGCAGGCGTTCGCGTTCCGTGGCCGCCTTTGCCATCGCCTCTTCCTTGACCGGGCCAAAACCGCGGATCATCTCCGGCACCGACAGAAGATCGCGCAGAGTCTCGAAGCGGTCTTCGTCCAGCCGTTCCAGCGCCATGTCCACATCGGCCTCATATTGGACGATCAACGCCCGCTCGGCGCGGCGTTCGGCGGTGTGGCCGAACGGATCGAACCGCGTGCCGCGCAGGCCCTTGAACCGCGCCAAGACGCGCATGGCGCGCAGCATCCAGGGGCCGAATTCGCGTTTTTTCGGCCGCCCCTCGGCGTCCTCGCCGGGCAGAAGCGGCGGCGCGAGATTGAAGGACAGTTTGAAGTCGCCGGCAAAGGTCTGCGTCAGATAGCGATCGAAGGCCGGATCGGCGAAGAGCCGCGCCACCTCATATTCATCCTTGTAGGCCAGGAGCTTCGCATAGTTGTGGGCAACGGTCCGCACCAGCGCGTCGCGGTCCGCGGCCTGCGACAGGCGCTCCTCGGCGACCGATGCGACGCGCGCGACCATGTCGCGATGGCGCTTGGCGAGCGCGTCGTTCTGATAGGCGGTCAGATGGGCGGCGCGGTTGCGGATCAGCGCGTCCGTCGTCATTTCCGCCATCGGCGTGAAGCCGTTCTGCCGCACCTCCAGCGCGTCGATCGCGGCCGGATCATGCGCCATGACGCGGCCCCAGCGGAACGCGTCGATATTGGCATCGACCGCAACGCCATTGATCGCAATCGCCTGCTCGATCGCCTCGGCCGAAAGCGGGATCAGTCCCTTCTGCCAGGCAAAGCCGACCATCAATATGTTGGTCGCGATCTCGTCGCCGGCAACCGCCATCGCCGCCTTGCCGAAATCGTGGAAATGGGCATCGGGGCGGACAACCGAACGGACCGTGTCCTCGACGGTCTGCTTCCGGAAGTCAAAATCGCGCTGACGCACGAACTCGGCGACGGGCGTCAACTTGGCATTGACCACCGCATGGGTGCGCTCGGGGTCGCAGCGCACGGTGCCGTCGCGCGAAGCGGCAACGACGCTGTCGGCGGCGATCAGCAGGTTGGCGCCGCCAGGCGCGATGCGCGGGCTCTTGCGCGGATTGTCGCCGGCCGAAAGCCGGATATGGCTCATCACCGCGCCGCCCTTTTGCGCCAGACCCGCCATATCGAGCACCAGGGGCGCAACGCCCTCGAGCTTGGCGGCCATGGCGATGATGCCGCCAATGGTGAGGACGCCGGTGCCACCGACGCCCGTGACCGCGATGTTCCAGCTTGGTGTCATCTCGGGCAGGTCGGGCACGGGCAGGCCTGCAACGTCGGGCGCGGTGCTGCGCGCGCCTTTTTTCAAAGTGCCGCCGCGCACCGTCACAAACGACGGGCAGAAGCCTTTGACGCAGGAGAAATCCTTGTTGCAGGCGGACTGGTTGATCTGCCGCTTGCGACCCATTTCCGTTTCGAGCGGGTCGATGGCGATGCAATTGGACTGGACCGAACAGTCGCCACATCCTTCGCAGACGGCCGGGTTTATCAAAACCCGCATGTCCGGGTCTTCCATCAGCCCGCGCTTGCGGCGGCGGCGCTTTTCGGCGGCGCAGGTCTGCACATAGACGATCGCCGTCACGCCCGGCTGCTCGCGCAACTCCTTCATCACCGTATCGATCTCATCGCGATGGCGAACATCGGTACCGGGCGCCAGATCGGGCGCGCTGTAGGCATCGATATTGTCGCTCATCAGGACAATTGAACCGACCCCCTCATGGTGAAGCTGATGCGTCAATTGCTGCGGGCTCAGCATGCCGTCGAGCGGCTGGCCGCCGGTCATGGCGACTGCATCATTGTACAGCAGCTTGTAGGTGATGTTGGCGCCCGCCGACACGGACTGGCGGACCGCCAGAATGCCGGAATGGAAATAGGTGCCATCGCCCAGATTGACGAAGACATGGTTCTCGTCCGTGTAGCGGCCGATCGCTGTCCAGGGCACGCCCTCGCCGCCCATCTGGGTGAAGGTCTCGGTGTTCCGGTCCATCCACTGGACCATGTAGTGACAGCCTATGCCGGCCAGCGCACGGCTGCCATCGGGCACCTTGGTCGAGGTGTTGTGCGGGCACCCGGCGCAATAATGCGGCTGACGCGTGACCGCCGGGACATGGCTTTCGGCAAAGCGCTCGCGCTCTTCGAGATAGGCCAGACGCGCTTTGATCTGCATCCGCAGCCCGTCATCGATGCCGTCAAGCCTGAGCACCCGGTCGGCGATGCCGCGCGCCACCGCGCCCACCGACAGGGCTTTTGACAGCGACAGAAAGGGCTGGTCGTGCTCGTCGAACTTGCCGACGATGCGCGGGCGCACATCGGCGCGCCAGTTGAACAGATGCATCTTGATCTGGTTTTCGATGATCTCGCGGCGCTCCTCGACGATCAGAACCTCTTCGAGACCTTCGGAGAATTCGCGCACGCCCTCGGGTTCGAGCGGCCAGGTCATGCGCACCTTGTAGAGCCTCAGCCCGATATGAGCCGCTTCATCGTCGCCGATACCCAGTTCGAACAGCGCCTGGCGCACATCCTCATAGGCCTTTCCGGACCCGGCGATGCCAAACCGCGCATTCGGGCTGTCCATGGTGATCTGGTCGACCCGGTTGGCGCGGGCAAAGGCGAGTGCCGCATAGGGCTTGATCTCCTGCAGGCGCTGATCCTGGACCAGCGGCGGATCGGGCCAGCGGAGATTGACGCCGCCGGGCGGCAGCTCGAAGTCCGGCGTGACGAACTGGCGCTGCTCGCCGCCAAGATCGACCACCGATGTGGTTTCCACCGTGTCGGAGATGAACTTCATGCCGACCCACAGGCCCGAATAGCGCGACATGGCGATGCCGAGCAGCCCCACTTCCAGAAACTCGTGGATGGAAGACGGGTAGAGACACGGAATGATCGCCGAGGCAAAGGCATGGTCGGACTGGTGCGGCACGGTGGATGATTTGCAGGTGTGGTCGTCACCGGCCAGGCACAGGATACCGCCATGTGCGGACGATCCCGCCGCATTACCGTGCTTGAAGACATCGCCCGACCGGTCGACGCCCGGCCCCTTGCCGTACCAGATGCCCAGCACGCCATCCTTTCTGGCGCCGGGCGACAGCGAGACCTGCTGCGTGCCCCAGACGGCGGTTGCCGCCAGTTCCTCGTTGACGCCCGGTTGAAACGTGATGTCGAGCGGATCGAGATGCTTTCTGGCGCGCACAAGCTGCTGGTCGTAGCCGCCCAGCGGCGAGCCGCGATAGCCGGTGACAAAGGCTGCGGTGTTCAGGCCGGCGGCACGGTCGCGGCGCATCTGCACCATGGGCAGGCGGACGAGCGCCTGCATGCCGCTCATATACACCGCACCCTGGGACGCGGTGTAGGTGTCGTCCAGACGGACGGCTGCGATGTTCATCTGTCAATCCTCCCCCGCGCGCCGGAGAAGGCGGCGGAGCGGCACGGCATCGCGGGCGCCCGACGGATCGAGGACAGGCGCAGCCCCTCCCTGCGCGCCCGACCGGTCATGTCCACACGGACCGCGCAACGGTTCGTGTTTTCAATTGGAACCAGTCTAGATCGGCGATTCCCAAGACCGCAAGCAAAACCGGTCGCCCGCGGAGCGGACGCGGCGGCCTGATCAGAAAAGGAGACGAAGAAGCGTCAACAAGCGTTTGAAAAATATGGCGAACCCGGCAGGATTCGAACCTGCGACCTGATGATTAGAAGTCACCTGCTCTATCCAGCTGAGCTACGGGTCCGTCGATGCAGATATAGACGCTTGGCGATGGACCGCGCAATCGCATGCCCGGACGGATTCGCCGGTATGGGCGCTTGGCGGTCAGACCCTTCAGTGGGTCCAGGGTATGCGGCGGTCGAACCTGAAATTGTCGGAATAGGCCTGGCGCCGTCGTTCGGGCCTTTGCGGCTCTTCGATGCGGTAGGTCAGACCATGCTTTTCGGCATAGGCAACCGCCGCCTCTTTCGTCTCGAAACGCAGATGCACCTGCGTGCGGGTGTCCGACGACGAGGTGTAACCCATCAGCGGTTCGACGCGGCGCGGCTGCTCACGGTCGAATTCGAGCACCCAATGGCCGGTCTTGGCCTTGCCCGACTGCATGGCGGTCTTGGCCGGGCTGAAAATACGCGCACTCATGCCAATCGTCTCCTGTGCCAAACATCTGCCCTCGGCGACAAGCCGCTGGATCGTGGTCGGAGCGGCAGGATTCGAACCTGCGACCCTCTGGTCCCAAACCAGATGCGCTACCAGGCTGCGCTACGCTCCGATCGTGCCGTGACAGGCCGGCATCGCATACACGCGCAACCGGACGCCCGCAAGGGTCCGATCGGCGTGACAGTCACATCTTATCGGCCTGTTATCGGTCCTGGCCGATGGCAGGATGAACCAGCCGGTCGCCGGCGACGATCCCCAGCGCCTCGGTCGTACCGGCATGGACCTCGAGCACATAAAGCGCCGGCGCGCCCGAGCGGATCGGCACGGTCGAAAAGGGCACGGTGTCGCGGGCGACACGCACGATCGTGCCGTCCTCGGCGGCGAAGATGATGTCAAGCGGCAGCGGCGTGTCCTTCATCCAGAAGGCGCGCTGGCCGGCCGCATCAAAGACGAACAGCATGGCGCGATCGGCAGGCAGGTCGGTGCGGTGCATCAGCCCGCGCATATGTTCGTCGCCGGTGCGGGCGATTTCGAGATCGAACCGCGCCCGCTCCTTGCCATCGGCGGATGTGACGGCCAACTGTGCCGGATCGACCGGCAGGCGCATCGGCTCGTTCGCCAGCGCGACCAGCGAGGCGGCCACAAGCACGAGCATGGCCAAGGCCATGGCGGCCATATGGGATCGGATCGGGACGGGCCAGTGCATAGGCTCAAATATGAGCGCGCGCGGCAGCGATCAATGGGACGATGGCGGCTGAACCCCGATATCGGGATAGATTTCGGCCGCCATCAGTCCCTTTTCGCCCTCGCCGAAACGGGCAATGACCACCTGTCCGGGCCGCAACTCGGTCAGGCCGAAGCGGCGCAGCGTCTCCATATGCACGAAAATGTCGGGCGTGCCCTCGCCGCGCGTCAGGAAGCCGAAGCCCTTGGTGCGGTTGAACCATTTGACGATCACCCGCTCAAGACCGCTGGTCGGGGTGACGTTGACATGGGTGCGCGGCTCGCTGGCGGCGGGATGAACGGCGGTCGACGCGTCCATGGAGATGATGCGGAAGGCCTGAAAGCCGCGCTCGCCGCGCTGCGCCTCACAGACGATGCGTGCGCCTTCCAGCGCTGTCTGGTAACCGTCGCGCCGCAGGCAGGTGACATGCAGCATCACATCGCCGAAAGCGGCATTGTCGGGCACGATGAAGCCATAGCCCTTGGCGATGTCGAACCATTTGATCTTGCCGGCGACCTCAACAAGCTCGCCCACCGCAGCATCGCCCGCGCCAAGCGCGCGCTCGGTTCCGGCCTTGTCCTTGCCTGATTGCGACTCATCACCCATACGACCAACATCCCCCGCACGCTCGGCGCAGTCGGACCAGGAGCGCGCAAGCCGTGATTCGAGACAAGGATAGCATTACGACGCCCGATTGCGGCAAGAGCGAAATCCCGATTTGTCCCGGAATACCGGGCTAGCCAGCCGTTTTGCGGCCCGATACTGTGCATAAGTCTTGCGCCGCCGCCGTGCTCGTCCGAAATGCGACAGCCGGGGAGCGGCACATATCCGAGGTGACGCTGGGTCAGCGTCGCCACCATCAAACTTCAGGGTCCGGAATCCGACAATGCGTTATCTGCACACCATGGTCCGCGTTCGCGACATCGACGAATCGCTGGCATTTTATTGCGACAAGCTGGGGCTCGAGGAAGTCCGGCGCCATGAGAGCGAAAAGGGGCGCTACACGCTCATCTTCCTGTCCGCGCCCGAAGACAGGGAAGCCGCGCTCGCCAACAAGGCGCCACTGATCGAACTGACCTTCAATTGGGATCGGGAAGAATATCAGGGCGGGCGCAACTTCGGCCATCTGGCCTATCTGGTCGACGACATTTACGCCACCTGCCAGCATCTGGCCGACAATGGCGTGACCATCAACCGCCCGCCACGCGACGGTCACATGGCTTTCGTGCGTTCGCCCGACGGCATCTCGATCGAACTGCTGCAAAAGGGCGACGCGCTGCCGCCGCAGGAACCCTGGGCAAGCATGGAAAACACCGGAAGCTGGTAGCGGGAGACCGCGTCGGGGCCCGTGCCGGGGCTGCCTTGATTGCTTCACGATTTGGCCGTAATCGCACCTTATCGGTTCGCGCCAGCATTAAGCCATTTCGCACATTTTGCGACGATGATGGCGGGACAGCCCGCGGCAAGCCAGCGATGCGATCATTTGGATCGCCCGTTTGCCGGCAGGATTGTTCGATCGGGGGCCCGAGGGGAAACGCACTTTTGAAGTCATCGCTCCGCTTTGTTGTTGAAGGCCGCGCGCCGCGTGCGGTTGGCGTGGTTGCCGCCGCGCTGGTGATTTCGGCCTGTACGACATCGTCGCTGGATACGGTCGCGACCGGGCTTGGCCCCGCGCCCGCTGCCGATACCGGCACCGTGATGGCGCTGAGCGACGGCGATGGCCTGCCCGCGCCCGATGTGCGCCCCGCCGCACCGGTCGGCGCGACCGCCCCGGCCGCAAACGGCGCCACGGTCGCCTTTGCCGGTCCGACGCCCACCGCGCCAGCGCCGTCACAGGCTCCGCAGGCGTCCGTGACGCCCCCCGCCCAGATCGCCGCAGTCCCGGCAACCGACGCGACGCCGACACCGGCAATCGAGGCCGCATCGACAGCCACCGCACAGGCCGCGACCCCGCCGCCAGTTGCGACGCCCAGCGCACCGGCGGCCGACGATGTGGCCACACAGCGCATTCTGGCTGCCACCAATGCGCCGACCGCCAACGGCGCCGAAGCGCAACCGGCACAGGCCGAAGTGGCCGTCGCGCCGCCGCCCGCCATCACCGCCCCAGCCGCTTCGTCCGAAAACCGCCCGGGCATTCTCAATGCGTTGTTCGGCAGCCGCCGCGATTCGCAAGGGCGCCCGCGCCCGCTGGTCGCCACCGCATCGAACCGCGACGCGCCTGCCCCGGTGATCGAACAGCCGGCCGAGCCGCGACCGGTGATCGCGCGCGCCTCGGCCAGCGGCAGCACCGCCGCCCTGCCCGGCTTCAGCCGCGACCGCGCGCTAGGCATCAACCAGAATGCGCCGGCCAGCGACGCGCCTGTCCAGCTTGCCTCTGCCGCCGGCCTTGCCCGGCTGACGCCGAACGGCCTGCGCACGCAGCATTCGGGCGTTGATGTCGCCTGCCTCAAGCCGGCGCTGGTGCGCCTTCTCAAGCGCGTCGAACAGCGCTACGGCAAACCGGTGGTTGTCACCTCCGGCTATCGCAGCCCGCAGCGCAACCGCCGGGCGCGCGGCGCCAAGAATTCGCTGCACATGTATTGTGCGGCCGCCGACATCCAGGTCGCCGGTGTCAGCAAATGGGATTTGGCCGCCTATCTGCGCTCGGTGCCCGGCCGCGGCGGCGTCGGGACCTATTGCCACACCAAGTCGGTGCATATCGATATCGGTCCGAAGCGCGACTGGAACTGGCGCTGCCGCCGTCGCGGCTGACCGCCGATCCTTGCCATGGGACGAGCGGCAACCTATGTGCCTGCCCGGTCGAAAAAAATCGGTTTTCCGGTTTGCGATCAGGGTTGCGGCGGCGTTTGAATGTGCCTATACACCGCTCACCTTGCTGCGCGCCCATCGTCTAGCGGTCTAGGACGCCGCCCTTTCACGGCGGAAACACGGGTTCGAGTCCCGTTGGGCGTGCCACTTCGTTCCACAGTTCAGCACCCTGTCCATCGCGCCCTCAGGCGCGGGCCAGATCATTGATGATCGGACAATCGGGACGATCATTGCCCTGGCAGGTGTCGGCAAGCCGCGTCAGGGTCGCGCGCAGAGACTGCAATTCAACGAGCTTGCGGTCGATCTGGCCGATCTTCTCCAGCGCCAGGGCCTTGACGTCGGCGCTGGCCCGTTGCTCGTCGTCGTAAAGCGAAAGCAGCAGCCGGCATTCCTCGATCGAAAATCCAAGGCTGCGGGCACGCTGCACGAATTTCAGCCTGTGCACGTCGGAACCGGAATAGTCGCGATAGCCGTTCTCCGCCCGCGCAGGGCAGACCAGTCCGATCTCTTCATAATAGCGGATGGTCTTTGCGGGCAGGTCAGTCGCGCGTGCCGCCGAGCCGATGTTCATTGCCGGTCCCCAATTCCGATACGCCATAAGTGGCGCGCAGCCGGTCGATCTCCGCATCGGAGAAGCCCAGCATGCGCGCACGCCGCAGAAACTGGGCAAAGCTTGCCGGTTCTTGCGCGGCGGGGTCGCGTTGGCCCAGTTCCGGTTCGGTTGTCATTGTTTGCTCGGTCATGGTTGCAATGTGGTGCCTGATCCACGCTTTTACACCCGATGGCCGGTGACGGCCTTTTGACAATAATGTGTCCGCCACGTGCGCGGCTCGTCGATGAGATTAATCCTTCCAGCCGCAGGAAGGTCAAGACCGGCCGTCAGGGCGCTTCAGCACGCGATTGCCGGCGTTCGCCGATGATCTCGGCCAGAATGGAGACCGCGATCTCGACCGGCGTCGACGCGCCGATGGGCAGGCCGATCGGTCCCCTGATGCGCGACAGGGCAACAGGGTCGACGCCGGCATCGGCCAGCCGTTCAATGCGGCGACCATGGGTTTTGCGGCTGCCCAGCGCGCCGACATAAAAGCAACCCGCCTCGAGCGCAGCGCGGATCGGATGATCGTCGATCTTCGGATCATGGGTCAAGGCAACGAGCGCGCACCAGCGGTCGAGCGGGCGCGCGGCGAGCACCGGTTCGGGCCAGTCCGCCGCCAGATCGATCCCAGCGAAGCGCTCGGGCGTCGCAAAGGCGGTGCGCGGATCGATGATCTCCGGGTGGAACCCCGCAGCGGAGGCCATCGGCGCCAGCGCCTGGCTGATATGCACCGCGCCGATGATCACCATGCGCACCGGCGGCAAATGGACATTGACGAAGAAGTCGCGGCCGGAGACGGACACCGGTGCCGCCCTGCCCGACCGGAACGCCTCGGCGATCGCCGCGCCGAGTTCGCCGGGGATCGTATCGTCCTCTCCGACCACGCGGTCGCGCCCGTCGCCCAGATCGGTAACCAGCGCCGCGGCCCGCCGTTCGGCGCGCGCCGCGTTCAGTGCCTTGAGTACCGCCGGGTCCAAAGTCAGCCCACACGCTCGACATAGACACGGATGCGGCCGCCGCAGGACAGGCCCGCGCGCCAGGCGGTCTCGTTGGCGACACCAAATTCGAGCATGCGCGGTTCGCCCGATGCGATCACGTCCATCGCCGCAACGATCACCTCGCCTTCGACGCAGCCGCCCGACACCGATCCCTCGAACAGACCGTCCGCATCGACCGCCAGATGGCTGCCGGGCGGCCTTGGCGCCGATCCCCAGGTTTCGACAACCGTGGCGATCGCGACATTGCGGCCCGCGCGCATCGCGGTTTCCGCAAAGCGCAGCGGATCGTGACCCGAAGAAGGATCGGTCTGTGCGGGCATTGTCTCGTTCACGGCGGCCACCATAGGCCATGGACGGAGGTTGGAAAAGCGCGGCAGCCTTGCCCTTTGCAGGGGTCCGGTGCATCACAGCGTCCATGTTCCGGCTGGTTTCGACATGTGCCGCATCCGCCCTGCTGCTGGCCGCCATGGCTGACCAGCCGGCGCGCGCGGCCGACGGCGCGGCGATGATCGCCCCGCTCAGCGGGTCCTATGCGGCGGTCGGCCGGGCGTTTGATGCGAGCGTCCGGGACGTGCTCGGCGACGATGTGCCGGTGCTGGACGATGGCTGCGACGCGGAAATGGCCGAAAGCGCGGCCCGTGACGTGATCGAGGCGGGTGACGCGCTGGTGATCGGCCTGCCTTGCATCGATGCGTTCGATGCCGCGATGCCCGCGCTGGCCGAGGCCGGCGTGCCGGTCATCGCCGTGGGCATTCGCGCCGACGACATCACGGCCGCGCCGCGCGGCACGGCGCAATGGCCGGTTTTCCGCGTAGGACCGGCCGCAGACGCGGAATTTGCGACACTCGCCGCCCATCTGGCGCGAGTCTGGCGCGAGGCCAGCTTTGCCATCATCGACGATGGCACGCTCTATGGCCGGCAATTGGCCGAAAATGTCCGTCTGCTGCTCGCCGATGCGGCGCTGGAGCCGGTCTTCGTCGATACCTATCGGCCGCTGCTCGAAAGCCAGGCCGCGCTGTTGCGCCGACTGCAGCGATCGGGCGCCAGCCATGTGCTGATCGGCGGCGAAGCACGCGATGCGGCGGTCATCGCGGCCGATGCGGCACGGATCGGCTATCCGCTTGCGATCGCTGGCGGCAGCATTCTGGTCGCGCCGCCCGCCGACGGCCGCCTGCCGGACGGAACGATCACGGTCGCCATCCCGAACGATGTGGATCTGGCACGGATCGCCGCGCAGATCGCAGAGATCGCGCTCGCGGCCGACATGCCCGTCACCGACGCCCTGCGCACTTTGACATTCGACACCGATATCGGGCCGCTTGCCTTTGGCGGCGATGGCGAGCCCGATGCGCGCTTCTTCCGCATCCACATTTTCCGAAACGGCCGCCCCGAACCGCTCACCCCCGACATGGATGGATAGGCTCATGACACCCGGCCCGCGCAATCTGATCACCGACATTGCCGGCCTGAAGGTGGGCCAGGCGACCCATGCCCGCATCAAGAGCGGCGTCACCGCCATCATCTGTGACCAGCCGGCGGCGGCCGGCGTCATGGTGCTTGGCGGTGCTCCGGGCACGCGCGAGACCGATCTTCTGGCGCCGCACAACACGGTCGAGGCGGTGGACGCCATCGTTCTCTCCGGCGGCTCGGCCTTCGGACTGGACGCCGCTTCCGGCGTCCAGGACTGGCTGGCCGAACAGGGGCGCGGCTTTCCCGTCGGCCCGCACCGGGTGCCGATCGTGCCGTCTGCCATCCTGTTCGACCTGATCAATGGCGGCGACAAGGATTGGGGCGACAAATCCCCCTACCGGTCTTTGGGCACGCTGGCCGCGCAGACGGCGGCGACCGAGTTCGCCATCGGCAGCCACGGCGCGGGCGCCGGGGGGCTGACCGCCGACCTCAAGGGCGGCCTTGGTTCGGCATCGGCCGAACTCGAACGGACCGGGCTTACCGTCGGCTCGCTCGTCGCCGTCAACAGCCTGGGCACGCCGATGGTTGGCGACACGCGCCATTTCTGGGCGGCGCCGTTCGAACAGGATGGCGAGTTCGGCGATGAGGGTATGCCCGAACCGATGCCGGCCAATGCGACGGATCTGCGCATCAAGTTCCGCGATCTGGTCTCCGACGGCGCGCCGGTCAACACGACGATCGGCGTCGTCGCCACCGACGCAAAGCTGACCAAGGCGCAATGCCAGCGGCTGGCGATTGCCGCCCATGACGGGCTGGCCCGCGCCATCTGGCCGGCGCACACGCCGTTCGACGGTGACTGCATCTTCGCGCTCGCAACCGGCCGGACGGAGATCGGCCCCGACCTCGATGTGTTTGTCGATCTGTGCGCGGCGGCGGCGGCGACGATGGCCCGTGCGGTGGCACGAGGCATCTATGCGGCCCATGAAGAGCCGGGGGATATCATGCCGATCTGGTCGTCGCGCCGTTGACAGGCCGACGGCACGCGCGCCACTGACAGCGCCAGCCGGATCATCGAGGAGAGACCACAAATGCGCGACATCAAGATCGCACCGTCCATTCTCGCGTCAGACTTCTCGAAGCTCGGCGAAGAGGTGCGCGCGGTCACCGAGGCCGGCGCGGACTGGATCCATCTTGACGTGATGGACGGCCATTTCGTGCCCAACATCTCCTATGGGCCCGATGTAATCGCCGCGCTGCGGGCACACACCGAAATCCCTTTCGATTGTCATCTGATGATTGCGCCGGCGGACCCCTATCTCGAAGCCTTCGCCAGGGCCGGCTGCGACACGATTACCGTCCACGCCGAGGCGGGTCCGCACCTGCACCGCTCGCTGCAAGCGATCCGGGCGCTCGGCAAGAAGGCCGGGGTGACGCTGAACCCTGCAACGCCGGTTTCTGCCATCGAACATGTGATCGACATGGTCGATCTGGTTCTGGTGATGAGCGTCAATCCGGGCTTTGGCGGCCAGAAGTTCATTGACGCCGTGGTGCCGAAGATCGCCGCCATCGATGCGCTGATCGGCGACCGCCCCATCGATCTTGAAGTGGATGGCGGGGTGACCGCGGCGACCGCGCCCGCCTGCGCCAAGGCCGGCGCCAATGCCTTCGTTGCCGGTTCGGCGATCTTCAAGGGCGGGACAGTGGACGCCTACCGTGCTAACATCGAAGCCATTCGGGCGGCGGCGACGGACAACCGGCCATAGGAGGTCCATATGGTTGAACGGTACTTCTGCAGGCTTCGCGCCTGCCTCGCTTTTGCATTGCTGACGGCGTTTGTCGGTTTCAGCGCCCTTGCCCCGGCACGGGCTGGCGATGCGGCGACCCTCAACGTTCTGGGCTTTTCGTCGGATGGCGCGATCTTCGCCTTTGAGGAATATGGCGTGCAGGACGGGTCCGGCTTTCCCTATGCGAACCGTTTTTACATCGACACGGCGACCGACACGTTCCTGCCCGGCTCGCCGATCCGCAAACGGATCGACGACGAGACGGCCAGTGTCGCCGAGGCGCGCGCCCAGGCGCGGGCGGTGGGCGAAACGACGATTTCCGATGCGCTGCTCGCGGCCAATCCCGGCGTGCTGGCCGGCTTCAACCCGATCACCGAGATCGGCGCCGATCCGTTCCGCATGGTGGTCAATCCGCGGCCCGTTAATCCGCCGATCGACACGCCGCTCGAAGTGCGCCTGACCGAACTGCCGTTTCTTCCGACCGGAAGCTGCGAGGGCATTGCCGATCAGGTCGCCGGCTTCCGGCTGACGCAGATCGATCCGGAACCGGGCGGGACGACCCGGCTCCTGTCCGAAGACGACAGCGTGCCGGCCAGCCGGGGCTGCCCGCTCGGCTATGCGATCGGCGGCATCCAGACTTTTTTCCCCGACAAGGCCGATCCGGTCTTCGCCGTCCTGATCGCCATCCGCTCGTTCGGCTTTGAAGGGCCGGATTTCCGCTGGATGGCCGTGACGGCGCAGATGACACCTTAGGAAACGGGGGCGCATGGGGCTTCGGGGGCGAATGGCCGCATCGCGGCTGACTTTTGGGCGCGCGGCGGCGGCGAGCCTCGCATGCGCGCTTCTGTCGGGGCTTCTGACCGTGCTGACGCTACGCTGGCAATTTGGCTGGTCCGATCACGGCCAGATCGCAACCGTCGGCGCCATCTATGCGGCGGGAGCCGGCATTGGTTTCCCGGCCGCTCTGCTGGCGACGAGCTTTGCCCTGCCGCGCGCCCGCCGGCGCTGGCGCATCGTCGCGACTGTGGTGCTGGCCATTCTCGCCATTCTGGGCGCGACCTATCTCATCTTCTTTCTCGAACACCGCAGCTATTACAGCCAGTGGCACGATGCCGTCCTGACGCGGCACTGGTTCTGGCAACAGTTCTTCACGGCGCTGGGCGGTGCGGCGCAGTTCGCGGTGATGGGCGTACGCTATTTCGGGCTCGGTGCGCTGGCGCTGATCATCGCCGCAAGCTGGTGGGTGCACCGGCCTGCGCATTGAGTGTTGCGCTGAGGCCTGTTAGGCGAACCGCGCACTTCCCTCCCATCCGTAGGTTCCTCACATGATTCCCCGCTATTCGCGTCCCGACATGGTCGCCATCTGGTCGCCCGAAACCAAGTTCCGCATCTGGTTCGAGATCGAGGCCCATGCCTGTGATGCGCTCGCCAAGGCCGGCGTGATTCCCGAGCGCGCCGCGCAGGTGATCTGGGAGAAGGCGGGATCGGCGACCTTCGATGTCGCGCGCATCGACGAGATCGAGCGCGAGACCAAGCATGACGTCATCGCCTTCCTGACCCATCTGGCCGAGATTGTCGGGCCCGAAGCGCGGTTTGTCCATCAGGGCATGACCTCCTCGGACGTTCTCGACACGTGTCTGGCCGTTCAGCTCTCCCGCGCCGCCGACATTCTGCTGGCCGATCTCGACGCGCTGCTGGCCGCGCTGAAGACCCGCGCGTTCGAACACAAGGATACCATCACCATCGGCCGCAGCCACGGCATCCATGCCGAGCCGACGACGTTCGGTCTCAAGCTCGCCCAGGCCTATGCGGAGTTCGAACGGTGCAAGTGCCGGCTTGAAGCGGCCCGCGCCGACATTGCAACCTGCGCCATTTCCGGCGCGGTCGGCACATTCGCCAATATCGACCCGACGATCGAAGCCCATGTGGCCGAGGCGATGGGCCTGACCGCGGAACCCGTCTCGACGCAGGTGATCCCGCGCGACAGGCATGCGATGTTCTTTGCAACGCTCGGCGTGATCGCATCGTCGGTGGAACGGCTGTCGGTCGAGATTCGCCATTTACAGCGCACCGAAGTGCTTGAGGCGGAAGAATATTTTGCGCCCGGCCAGAAGGGTTCATCGGCGATGCCGCACAAGCGCAACCCGGTGCTCACCGAAAACCTGACCGGGCTTGCGCGCATGGTGCGGGGCTATGTGACGCCGGCGCTCGAAAATGTGGCGCTGTGGCACGAGCGGGATATTTCGCACTCGTCGGTCGAGCGGATGATCGGCCCCGATGCGACGATCACGCTCGATTTCGCCCTCGCCCGGCTGACCGGGGTGATCGAAAAGCTCGTCGTCTATCCCGAGGCGATGACCGCGAACATGAACCGCTTTCGCGGCCTGATCCATTCGCAGCGTGTGCTGCTGGCGCTGACACAGGCGGGGGTTTCGCGCGAGGATGCCTACCGGCTGGTTCAGCGCAACGCCATGAAGGTCTGGGAACAGGGCAAAGACTTCCTCACCGAGCTGCTTGCAGACGAAGATGTGCGCGCACATCTCAGCGAAGACGAGATCCGCGACAAGTTCGATCTGAGCTACCACACCAAGCATGTGGACACGATCTTCGCGCGGGTCTTCGGCGAGGGCTGAGATCAGCCGTCCGGACACAGGATCGGCGCACCGGCGGCAAGCCAGTCGCCCAACTCGAGGCGCTGGGCGCCCAACGACACGTCGCTATCACGCCCATTGGCGGTCGAAATGCCGCTGCCGGTCAGGATATTGATGTCGCAGCCGCCATTGGCCTCCGGGTCGAGCGTGTCATAGAAACTGTAGGTGAACCCGGCGACGAGCAGTGTCTCGTCGCGCCAGGCGAGCGTCACCGTCTGGAACCAGCGGTTGCGGCCGATGGCTTCATTGCCGGACTTCAGCAAAAGCGAACCCGCGTCGGTGAAGTCGACCGATGGCCGGTTGCCGACCATCATGCCCGTGCCGCCCCAGGCCGCATCGGCAAAGGACAGCCAGGGCTCCATCGCGCCTTCATCGAAGCCCGTGCCGCGCAGGACGATGAGCGCGTGATCGTCGGTGCTGTCCGCATCCGGCGCAACCAGGAGCGCCGCATCGCGGGCGCCGTCGCCATCCAGATCGCCGGTCGCCACCGAAACGATTTGCGAAACGGGCCAATCGTCGGCCAAAGCGGGCTGAGGCGGCAGTCCGATGCCCACGATAAGCGCAAGATGACAGGCCGTTATCGGAATTGAAGCGGCATTTTTCATCGCAAGCCTCTGATTTTGCGCACGCTTTTTCGCCGATCACAAGTGTGGCCGCTTTCATGACGCGATGCAACGCCGCTTGTCCAGCCATGACGCGTTTCCGGCCACAAGCGCGGGCATCGTCACGGAGTTCATGCCAATCATGGAGGACATCATGACCGACGAACGCGACTATTATGCCCATCACCGCTCGCAAAGCGAACTGAACACGTCCTCGGGCGGTGGCCTGTGGGTGGGACTTGCGATCCTCGCGCTGTTCGCGCTGATCGCCATGTTCTACCTGTTCTCGGGCGGCGGGCCGGAAAACGGAACCGGCGCACCGGACATGGCGCCTGCCCAGATCGAGACGCCGGCGCCGGAGCCTGCGCCCGCGCCTGTGCAATAAGAGATGGTAAGGCGGCCGGAATCGAGTGCCGGCCGCCCCATCGGGAGTTGACATCGCCTGTTCACGGGGCCACCTCGCGGACCATGAAAATCCGCGACGCCGACATCGTCATCATCCCCGGCTACCGCAACTCGGGAGCCGAGCACTGGCAGAGCCGCTGGCAGGCCAAGATGAAGACGGCGCGCCGCGTCGAGCAGGCCGAATGGACCAAGCCGGTGCGCGACGATTGGGTGCGCGCGGTGCGCGATGCGATCGCGCAAGCGTCAGACCCGGTGGTGCTGATCGCCCATTCGCTGGGCGTTGCCTGCGCGGTCCATGCGATCCAGGAGGATGAAGGCCGCGCGCTCGCCGGCAAGGTCCGGGGCGGGTTCTTCGTCGCGCCGCCGGACGTGACCGATCCGAAGATCAGGCCCCGGCACCTGATGACGTTCGGCCCCTATCCGCGCGATCCGCTGCCGTTTCCGTCCTTCGTCGTCGCCAGCCGCAACGACCATTATTCCAGCTACGACAAGGCCGAGGAAATCGCCGCCGACTGGGGTGCGTTTCTCGTCGATGCGGGCCAGTCGGGCCACATCAACGCCGAATCGGGGCATGGTCCCTGGCCGGAAGGGCTGATGGTGTTCGCCGAGTTCATGAAGCGGCTGTGATCAGCCCTTGCCGCGTGCCGCGGACAGCACCGCGTCGGCGCCCTTCTTGACGATGGCCGCGTCAAAGCCGGCGGCGATCAGCCCGTACCCCATCTGCACATAGCGCGGCACCATGGCGGGATCGGCGGCGAAAATGCCGGCCAGCTTGCCGGCCTTTTTGGCGCGAGTGGCGATGTCGGCGACCGCGTCCATCATGTCGTCCAGCGTCGGGTCCAGCCGCTCGCCGCCCGTCCAAGCAATGGAAAAGTCCGCCGGGCCCACGAACACCGCATCGATGCCGTCGACAGCGAGGATCGCATCGAGCGAATCGAGCGCGGCGCGTGTCTCGATCATCGCGAAGGCCAGCGTTTCGGCATTGGCGCGGGCCAAATAGGCATTGCCGCCCTCGATGCCGCGCACGCCGATGGCGCGCGTCGGGCCCCAGGACCGTTCGCCGAGCGGCGGATACTTCATGAAGGCGGCAAAGGCGCGCGCATCCTCGACCGAATTGATCATCGGCGCGATCACCGCATCAGCGCCGAAATCGAGCGCCCGCGAGGCCATCTCGAACCGGCCGACCGGGACACGGACGATGGCCGGAACGCGCTGCGCGGTGATCGCCTCGATGCCGTGCCAGACGGACTGCTCATGGTGACCGCCATGCTGCATGTCGAGCGTGACGGCATCAAAACCCGCGCCGGCCAGAAGGCCGACAAAGCCGGCCTCGGGCAGCGCCGACCATGCCGTCAGCACCGTTTGCCCCGCGCGCAGGGCGCCGGCCAGTTCATAGCCATAGGCCGCCATCAGCCCCTCCCCGCGCGGTGCGCCCGATCAGCTCTTTTCGATTTCCTCAGCGGCGCGGACCATCAGTTCGTCCATGGTGCGGCGAATCTGATGGTCGGACTGGTCGACGCCTGCCGCATCGAAGTCGCCGCGCACCTTGCGGAACACGTCCTCGTCGCCCGGCTCCTCGAAATCGGCGGCGATGACCTCTTTGGCATAGGCGTCGGCGTCATCGCCTGTCTTGCCAAGGAGTTCAGCCGCCCACAGGCCCAAAAGCTTGTTGCGGCGCGCTTCGGCCTTGAAGCGCAACTCGGCGTCATGGGCAAACTTGTTCTCAAATGCGTCCTTGCGGTCCTTGATGCTCATTGTCGCTCCTCCGGGGCCGTCAGGGCCGGGCTTGATGGTGATGGCTCTCATGTAAGCCTAGCGCCGGTCTAAACCAAATGGTTTGTCAAAGATCAACCAGCCGATCGCAGCATTCCAGTTCGGTTGGGATTTCCGGTTGAAGCCGCCAATGGCCATTTGTTTTGACACAGTGTTTCGGATAAACCGGGCGCAGATTTCGTCCGACCCGCCGGGCGCCCAAGCGCCCTGATGCGGAGCAGCAAAAGGCCAATCAATGAAACAGCGCCGCCGCATCTATGAGGGCAAGGCAAAAATCCTCTATGAAGGCCCGGAGCCGGGCACGCTGGTGCAACACTTCAAGGACGATGCCACCGCCTTCAACGCGCAAAAGCACGACGTGATCGAAGGCAAGGGCGTCCTCAACAACCGTATCTCCGAACACATCTTCTCGGCGCTCAACCGGATGGGCGTGCCGACGCATTTCGTCAAGCGCATCAACATGCGCGAGCAGCTGATCCGCGAAGTGGAGATCATCCCGGTCGAGATCGTGGTGCGCAACATCGCCGCCGGCTCGCTGGCCGAGCGGCTGGGCATCGAGGAAGGCACGGTGCTGCCGCGCTCGATCATCGAATTTTACTACAAGTCCGATCCGCTGGGCGATCCTCTGGTCTCGGAGGAACATGTCACCGCGTTCGGGTGGGCCAATCCGCAGGAGATCGATGACATGATGGCGCTGGCCATCCGCGTCAACGATTTCCTGTCGGGCCTGTTTTTGGGCATCGGCATCCAGCTCGTCGACTTCAAGATCGAATGCGGCCGGCTGTTCGAGAACGACATGATGCGGATCGTCATCGCCGACGAGATCTCGCCCGATTCGTGCAGGCTGTGGGACATCGGCACCAATGAGAAGCTCGACAAGGACCGCTTCCGGCGCGACATGGGCGGGCTGGTGGAGGCCTATACCGAAGTGGCGCGGCGGCTGGGCATCATGAACGAGAATGAGCGCCCGCGCCCGTCAGGCCCGGTGCTCGTCGCTTCCAAGGACAAGCTGCATTAGGGTTTTGCCATGACCGCACCGGTCTTGCGCTCCATCGCGGCACTATTGTTGATCGCCCCTTTCGTCGGCGGCTGCACGACGGCGCGCGCGCCGGTCGACACCGATACGCTGTCCGGCTGGCGGCTCGTGGCCGATGGGACCTATCTGTGCGAACCGCCCGCCTGCCCCTCGCTGCGGGTCGCCGGTTATGACGTGGTCTCGCTCGGCCCCGCCGGCCAGGCGGTGTTCGATACCAATGACGGGACCACCCGCCAGGCCTTCGAACGCGCGCTCAGAAACCAGTTCGCGCGCGGCGCAAGGGGCAGCGATGTGCAACTGCGCATCGACGGGCCGATCACCCGCACCATGGTCGGCGCCAATGAGGGGCTGACCTTTGCCATCGCCGGCACGGAACGCGACGGCAGGCCCGCCGATCCGGGCCATGCGATCATCGTGCCCAAAAACGGCCGGTTCCACATGGTCTTTGCCTTCTCCGACGATAAGCCGGCCGCCCGCGCCGCCGCGCGGCACTTCGTCAACGCCATCTCATTCTGACAAGGACGCCTCACAGCCCATGATCACCGCACGTGTCACCGTCACGCTGAAAAACGGCGTTCTCGACCCCCAGGGCAAGGCCATCGAAGGCGCGCTCGCAACGCTCGGCTTTGAGGGCGTTGACGGCGTGCGTCAGGGCAAGGTGTTCGATATCGAACTTGACCATGACGACCGCGCCCGCGCCGAAATGGATCTTGCCGCCATGTGCGAGAAGCTGCTCGCAAACACGGTGATCGAGGATTATGCGGTGGAGATCGTCTGAGCTATGAAAGCAGAGTTTTTAAAACGGCATTTGGTATCGGTCCTGAACGGTACAAATAACGAAATCGACGGGCTAATGATAGAATTGCGTAACTTAACCCGTGATTCAAATTCTTCACAAAAAGAAATAGAGGCGATAACGTCAACAATCGAAAGAATAAATATTTTATCAAAAGAAGAAAAATTTGACTACTATCTCTTCAGGAAAAAAGAAGAGAGAGAAAGCTCAATATACCGCTACTTCGGTGAAAATATATATAAGCTCATTTCAGATGCCTATCGAGATTATTCCGATTCGTACACCTTTTCTGGCGCAATTGATAAGCTAATTGATAAACGAAAAATTACAAGAGAACGAATTGTATCGGCATTTTTTGCTTTAGATGAGTTTGGCGTCCGCCAACTGTCGTTTAAAGATGCGCCTGTGGTCGTTGAGATATCCCTACCCAACAACAGTAGATCAAGAGAGCTAGAAACTGTATCGCAGATATTTTCTGCGCAGGCTAGGACCATAAAGCTATTTGAGGAATCAATAACCGGTCGACGATCTGACGTAGAAGTACTCGCGATCACATCATCACGGGTATCTGTTTTCTTTAGAATAGCTCCTGCCATCGCATCACACTTTGCAGCAACCGTCTTCTTTTTGCTTGGAGCTGCAAACCAATATCTCGATGCTCAAGCGAAACAAGCTAATCTTGCGGAGATTTTGGGCCAAGCGCCACAATTGGTCATTGATAGGAAAATAATTGAAGCAATAGCGGAGAAATGCGCATCAAAGGTCGCTGACCGCCTAGATAACAACGGAGAGATTGCTTTTGATTTTCAGAAATGCAAAATATCTAATTCTGAATTACTGGACTCGATAATTCAAGGATTTGACTATTACGTGCATGTTCCCAATGATTTCTACATGCAATCACAAGATGAATCAGGCGATTCTGATACTCCAAGCGATCGGCAGTACGAAGAGCTGAAACAATTATCAGAAGAGATTCGTAGAGGGTTTGAGATGCGCCCCGCCGGACCGGAAATCAAAAAGATCGCTGATCAGTCGGACGAGTAAACATGAAAACCGCCATCGTCCTTCTGCCCGGGCTCAACCGAGACCGCGACATGATCGCGGCGATCCGGACGATCTCCGGCCAGGAGCCGCTGACCGTCTGGCAGACCGAGACGGAAATCCCCACCGGCGTCGATCTCGTCATCGTGCCGGGCGGCTTTTCGTTTGGCGACTATCTGCGCTGCGGCGCGATCGGCGCGCGCATGCCTGTGATGCGTGCGGTGGCCGATTCGGCGCGGCGCGGCGTGCGGGTGCTCGGCGTCTGCAACGGCTTTCAGATGCTGCTTGAAGCGGGCCTCTTGCCTGGTGCGCTGATGCGCAACGCGTCGCTTAATTTCGTCTGCCGGACCGTGAAGCTGGAAGTGACCAATGCGGACACGGCCTTCACGCGCGGTTACCGGCAGGGCCAGGTGATCGATTGTCCCGTGGCCCATCATGACGGCAATTATTTCGCCGATGCGGAGACGCTGGCGCGCCTTGAAGGCGAGCGCCGCGTCGTCTTCCGCTATGCGGACGGCACCAATCCGAACGGGTCGGTGAAAGACATTGCCGGCATCATCAATGCGGACGGCAACGTGCTCGGCATGATGCCGCATCCCGAAAACCTGATCGAGGACGCCCATGGCGGCGCCGACGGGCGGCCACTGTTCGAAAGCGCGCTCGATCTGGCGGCGGCCTAGCGCGCGGCGGTCACCAGTTCGCCGGGCGTCGTGCGCGTGATGGTGATGTCTTCGGTCACCGCGTTGCACAGGAAAACGAGATTGGCGGCGGTCGAGACGAGCTTGACCGAATAGTGCGCGCCCGTATCGCTGACCAGATGGACGTGGTTGCGGTCGGCGCCGAGCCCTTCCAGCATGGCTTCGACCGTTTGCGGGCAGGTGTCGAACGGCGCGGCCTGGCGCATCAGCACCTCTTCGCCGGCGACAGACGGCGACGCGGCCGCCATGACAAGCGCGGCGACGGCCGCCACGCGCACGGATAAGATTGACATTGGCATGTCCCCCGATCTTGATGACCGTTGCGGTCTGCATCTCCTTGTTTTTGGTGTGGCGATTCGTCCGTCGCCTTCATCCCGATCGGAACAGCCTATGCGCCAAAGGTTAAGCGCCAAATCCAAAAAACGGCAAAAAAGCGCGGGCATTGCTGCATCGGCTGCAATGGCGCTCGTGCTGACAGCCTGTCAGAGCTTTGAGGCGCCGGGCGGCTCGCTGACCGCCGAGGTCGACGCGCCGGCACCCGTCCAGGCCCTGCAACGGGTCAATGAACGCGGGCTGACCTGCTGGATTCGCTCGGGCGACCGCGCGTTCCGAGGCTATGCGCTGGTGCCGGAACTCGACACGCGCAGCGGCGATCCGCGCATTCTGGTGGTGCGGGAAGGCAATGCGCAGGGGCTGCCGCAACTGGTGATTTCGGCGTCCGGCGATCCGGTGCGGATTGTCACCTTCGGCCCGCTGACCGGCGATCGCCTCTCGGCGCGCATCAATGCCGATGTGCTGGCATGGAGTGCCGGGCGGCAGGGCTGCGCCTGACCGCCGGGCACATTCTAACTGCCTAGCTGCGGCGACGCCGGCTTTGGGTGAACGAAAGCGGGTCGGCCTGAAGCCGATGCCGCTCGTAGAAGGGCAGCGAGCGGCGGATTTCGCGATCGGCGTCAACAGCCGAGATGCCGATGTCCCGCAGTTCGGATTCCGTAAGCTTGCTCAATTGGATACGCGTGCGGCGCTTGTCCAGCTTTGCGGCGACCATCGCCACGAGAACCCGGACCCACACGCGGAACGGAACCGCTTGGGCGGACTTGTAGACGATGCCGGCAACTGTGATTGACCGAGCCCGGAACGGAATTGTATCGATTGTACCCATTTTCGAATCCTCATGGCTGGACGCCACGAAACCATGGGTACATTGACACATTTCGGGGATCAATATAGAGAATTGTCACCATGACAACTTGGATCCCAAACCTGTCGAGCACGCAAGGTCCGCTCTATGTGCGGCTGGCCAACAGCATTCAGCAGGACATCGAATCGGGCACGCTGCCCGCAGGCGCCAAGCTGCCGCCGCAGCGCAACCTGGCATTCGACATCGGCGTCACGGTGGGCACGGTCAGCCGCGCCTATGCGCTGGTGCGCGAGCGCGGGCTCGTCAATGGCGAAGTGGGGCGGGGCACATTCGTCGCCAATACCGAACACAATGGCAGCCACACGCCCCTGCCCCTGCCGCTGCGGGTGCCGGGCGGGTATGAGGAAAGCCGGACCGACGTGATCCGGCTGGATTCGTCGGCCGCTTTCGGCAGTGCTGGCGCCGCTGAAGTCCGTGCGCTGCTCGCCGAGACTTCCAAATCGATCCCCGACCAGATGGCCGATTATGTCCGGAAGATCGAACCGCACTGGCAGGCAGCGGGCGCCGACTGGATGGACGTTGCCAGCGGATGGCGGCCCAATCCCGGAACTGTGCTCCCCACGCCCGGCGCACAGGGCGCGCTGATGGCGGTGCTCGGCGCCATCACCAGCCCCGGCGACCGGGTCGCCTGCGAGGCGCTGACCTATGCCGGCATGCCGCGCGCGGCGCATCTGATCGGGCGCGGTTCGGTGAGCGTCGCCATCGACGAGAACGGCATCCTGCCCGAGGCGTTCGAGACGGTCTGCGCCCAGCAGCACCCCAAAGTGCTGTTCTTGATGCCGGCCGTGCACAATCCCCTCACCCGCGCGCTGCCGCCCGAGCGCCGCAAGGCGATCATCGACATTGCCCGGCGCCACAATGTCTGGCTGATCGAGGATAATCTCTATGCGACAATGGCCGGCGATCCGCACACGCCGATCGCCGCGATGGCCCCCGACATCACATTCCACATCACCGGCCTGTCCAAGGCCGTTGCGGCGGGCCTGCGCGCCGGCTGGGTGGCGACGCCGCCGCATCTGACGGCCCGTGTCTGGTCGGCCGAGAAGATGCTGACGGGCGGCGCCAGCTATCTCTTATGCGAACTGGCCGCGCGGATGGTCGATGCGGGCACGGCGATGGCCGTGCGCAACCGCGTCCGCGCCGAAATCGGCCGCCGGGTCGCCTTGATGCGGACCATCTTCGATGGCTGCGACATCAATCTGCGCGATCATACGCCCTTTGCCTGGCTCAAACTGCCAGAACCCTGGCTTTCCGGCACGTTCAAGGCCGCCGCCTACGAGGAAAATGTCCGCATCGACGATGAGGACGAGTTCAAGGCCGGGCGCGGCGATCACCGGTTCCACGGGGTGCGCATCGCGTTTTCGGCCACCGTCAAGGACATCGAACAGCTCGAAACCGGCGCGCGGCGGTTGCGGCGCGTGCTCGATGCCGGCCCCGGCGCCCATCACAGCTACAATTGACCGGACAGACGTGGCGGCGGCGATAGCTGTGATCGGGCTTTCGCGCCCCCTTTGTTTGCCGCCGCGCATGGGCTATGCGGACGCCAACAGCCACCAGAACCGCCGGTTGCATGACCATTCCCAACACGATCGCCATCACGCCCGACCTGATCGAGGCGCACGGGCTCAAGCCCGATGAATATGACCGTATCCTTGACCTGATTGGCCGCGAACCGTCCTTTACGGAACTCGGCATCTTTTCGGCCATGTGGAACGAGCACTGCTCGTATAAGAGCTCCAAGAAGTGGCTGCGTACCTTGCCGACCGAAGGCCCGCAGGTGATCCACGGGCCGGGCGAGAATGCGGGCGTCGTCGACATTGGCGACGGACAGTGCGTCATCTTCAAGATGGAGAGCCATAACCACCCCTCCTATATCGAGCCCTATCAGGGTGCGGCGACCGGCGTCGGCGGCATATTGCGCGACGTCTTCACCATGGGCGCGCGGCCCGTTGCGGCGATGAACGCGCTGCGCTTTGGCGAGCCGGACCATCCCAAGACCCGGCATCTGGTTGCGGGCGTCGTCTCCGGTGTCGGCGGCTATGGCAATGCGTTCGGCGTGCCGACGGTGGGCGGCGAAGTGGAGTTCGATGCGCGTTACAATGGCAATTGCCTGGTCAATGCATTTGCAGCGGGGATTGCCGACACGGACAAGATCTTCCTCTCCAAGGCCGAAGGGGTCGGCCTGCCGATCGTCTATCTGGGCGCCAAGACCGGCCGCGACGGCGTCGGCGGCGCGACCATGGCTTCGGCCGAGTTCGACGACACGATCGAGGAAAAGCGCCCGACCGTGCAGGTCGGCGACCCGTTCACCGAAAAATGCCTGCTGGAAGCCTGTCTCGAACTGATGGCGACGGGCGCGGTGATCGCGATCCAGGACATGGGCGCGGCGGGGCTGACCTGTTCGGCCGTTGAAATGGGCGCCAAGGGGGATCTCGGCGTCGAACTCGACCTCGACCGCGTGCCGGTGCGCGAAGAGCGCATGAGCGCCTATGAGATGATGCTGTCGGAGAGCCAGGAGCGCATGCTGATGGTGCTCGATCCGGCCCGCGAGGCCGAGGCCGAGGCGATCTTCGTCAAATGGGGGCTCGACTTCGCGATCGTCGGCAAGACGACGGACGATCTGCGCTTCCGCGTGCTGCACCAGGGCGAGGAAGTGGCCAACCTGCCGATCAAGGAACTGGGCGACGAAGCGCCCGAATATGACCGGCCCTGGGTCGAGCCGGGCACCTATCACGACTGGGACCCGACGTCCGTGCCTGAGCCGGACGATTATGCCGACGCGCTCCTCGCTATGCTCGGGTCTCCCAACCTGTCATCGCGGCGCTGGGTCTGGGAGCAGTATGACACGCTGATCGGCGCCAACACGCTTGCCATTCCCGGCGGCGATGCGGGTGTCGTGCGCGTCGACGGCCATGCGACCAAGGCGCTGGCTTTTTCGTCCGACGTCACGCCGCGCTATGTGGAGGCCGACCCTTATGAGGGCGGCAAGCAGGCCGTCGCCGAGTGCTGGCGCAACATCACCGCGACCGGCGCAGAGCCGCTGGCGGCGACAGACAATCTCAATTTCGGCAATCCGGAGCGGCCCGAGATCATGGGCCAGTTCGTCAAGGCGATCGAGGGCATCGGCGAAGCCTGTTCGGCGCTCGGTTTTCCGATCGTTTCGGGCAATGTGTCGCTCTATAACGAGACCCATGGCGAGGCGATCCTGCCGACGCCGACCATCGCCGGCGTCGGGCTGATCCACGATTGGGCGCATATGGCGCGCATCGGCACGATGCAGGATGGCGATGCGGTTTTCGTCCTTGGCGGCGATGGCTCCCATTTGGGCCAGTCCGCCTATGCGCGCATCCTCCACGACCGCACGGATGGCCCGCCGCCGGCGGTCGATCTCTACCAGGAAAAGCGCAATGGCGATTTCGTCCGCTCGGCAATCCAGAACGGCCAGGTGACCGCCTGTCACGATGTCTCCGACGGCGGGCTCGCGATCGCGCTTGCTGAAATGTGCATGGCGGCAGAGCGCGGCATGGAAATCGAGGTCGGTGGTAGCCAGACAGCCCATGCGCTGCTGTTCGGAGAGGATCAGGCGCGCTATGTCGTCACGGTCGGCAACGCGGACGCCAATTTCCTTTCGCTCAATGCCGAGGGTGCAGGCGTGCCTTTCCGGCGCATCGGCACGGTGAAAGGCGATGGCTTGATGTTGACCGGCGCGGTCTCCGCTTCCATATCTTTGGCACAGATGGAGCGCGCGCATGAGGGCTGGCTGCCCGGCTATATGGCCGGACCCGCCCGCGCCGCCGCCGAACAGGAGACGCCGTAATGCCGATGAACGCCACCGACATCGAACGCATGATCAAGGATGCCATCCCCGATGCGCAGGTGACGATCCGCGATCTGGCCGGCGATGGCGATCACTACGCGGCGGAAGTCGTCTCGGAGAGCTTTCGCGGCAAAAGCCGCGTGCAGCAGCACCAGATGGTCTATGAGGCGCTGCAGGGCAATATGGGCGGCGTCCTGCACGCGCTTGCCTTACAGACATCGGCGCCGGGGTGATCGTGATGACCATCGCCCTCCTGATCGCCGCACTCGCCGTCCTGCTTTTGATGGACTTTCGGGTCGTACGCGCCCTATACAAATTTGCGTCCAACCGCCGGGCCTTGAACCCGGAAGAGAACAGGAACCAGTGACATGAGCGTCAACGATTTCATCGACAATGAGGTCAAGGGCAACGATGTCGTGCTCTTCATGAAGGGCACGCCGGGCTTTCCCCAATGCGGGTTTTCGGGCCAGGTCGTCCAGATCCTCGACTATCTGGGCGTCGACTATAAAGGCGTCAACGTGCTCGCCGACGACGATCTGCGCGAGGGCATCAAGACCTTTTCGAACTGGCCGACCATCCCGCAGCTCTACGTCAAGGGCGAGTTCGTCGGCGGCTGCGACATTGTCCGCGAAATGTTCCAGGCGGGCGAGTTGCAGAGCCACTTCGAAGACAAGGGCGTGGCGGTCAAGCAGGCGAGCTGACCGGCTTTAAGGGTGATCACCCCCGCCTTTGCGGCCACCATGGCGCGTTACAATCGCTGGCAGAACGACAGTCTGCTGGCGGCTGCCGACGCGCTGACCGATGAGGCGCGCCGCGCGAACCGCGGCGCGTTTTTCGGCTCGATCCACGGGACCTTTTCGCATCTGTTCTGGGGCGACCGGATATGGATGCACCGGTTCGCCGGCACGCCGAAGCCGGATGGCGGCATCGCCCAATCCCAATCCATGGTTGCCGATTGGGACGCGTTCGCCGCCGAGCGGCAGCGCTTTGACGATGTGATCGCCGATTGGGCGGACGGGCTGGACGATGCATGGTTCGCCGCCGATCTGACCTGGTGGTCCGGCGCCGCCGGCCGCGAGGTCACACGGCCCCGACCGGCGCTGGTCATGCATTTCTTCAACCACCAAACGCACCATCGCGGGCAGATCCACGCCATGCTGACGGCGGCCGGCGCCAAGCCGTCCGACACCGATCTCTTCATGCTGCCGGACTGATCGCTGCCGGGCCCGCAATTGTACCGGTGACAAGCGGGCGATTGCCGGTGCCGTTTCGCCATGGCAGACCGGTGCCATGACCACGCACAAGCTCCCCGCCCATGTGGCCGATGCGTTCGCGCACCAGGCCAATGCCAGCCGCGATCTGGGATCGCCGCTGACGGCCGCCCTTTGTGCACTCGTCGCCGAACACGGGCTGCCGGACAGCGAAACCCGCCGCCGGATCGCCACTTGGCCCGGCCTTGAAACGTCCCGGGGCGACGTCGTGCCGCTTCGGTTCGCCGGTGCGTTGCACCGGCTGGTGCTCGACGGCGCCGAACCGGCGCTCGTCGCCGCCTATCCGCCCAATCCGCTCGATACGGACGCGCTGCACGCCGCGATGACCAAAGCCGTCACCGCCCATGACGGTTTCGTCGCCGACTATCTGGATTTGCCGCCGCAGACCAACGAGGTGGCACGCGCCGCGCATCTGCTGCCGGCATTGCTGCAGCTTGCCGCAAGGACGGCGCTCCCCATGCGGATCATGGAACTGGGCGCATCGGCCGGGCTTTTGCAGAATTTCGAGAAGTTCCGCTACGATTATGGCCGCTTTTCCTGGGGCGATCCGGCTTCGCCGCTGACGATTGGCTGTGAGTGGCGGGGCGACGCGCCCTTCCCCGCCGGCGAGTTGCCGCCGATTGCCGAGCGCGGCGGTTGCGACATCGCGCCGGTGTCGATCGCCACTGATGATGACCGCAAGCGCCTTCAGTCCTATGTCTGGCCCGATCAGCCGCACCGGTTCCAAAGGCTGACGGCGGCGATGGCGATCGCGCTCGACCATCCACCGGCGATCGATGAGGCCGGCGCCGCCGATTGGCTCGAAACGCGCCTTGCACCGCTGCCCGCGGGCCGGCACACGATCGTGATGCATGCGATCATGTGGCAATATGTGCCGGCAGACGAAAAGGCCCGCGCGGAAGCGGCAATCCGCCATGCCGGCCGGCAGGCAACGCCCGACGCACCGCTCTCCTGGGTGCGGTTCGAGGCGGATGGAGACAGGCCGGGCGGCGGTGTGCGCGCCACCCACTGGTCGGGCGCGGCGGATGACGGCATCAGCCGGCTGGTCGCGCGCGGCGATTATCATGGGCGGTGGGTTGAACCGATCGTCTGAAAAACTGTTATGCCATGGACTGGCAAGACGCTCGGCCCATATGCCAGAGCAACGATTATGGAGGAGCAGACATGAGCTGGACCGTCTATCTTTCGGGCGAAATCCACACCGACTGGCGCGAACAGATCGAAAGCGGCGTTGCCGCCGCCGGACTTCCCGTCACGTTCAGCGCACCGGTGACCCATCACGAAGCGTCCGACGATTGCGGCGTGGCGATCCTCGGTGGCGAGTCCGACAAGTTCTGGCACGATCACAAGGGCGCGCAGATGAACGCGATCCGCACGCGCACGCTGATGGAAAAGGCCGATATTGTCGTCGTGCGCTTTGGCGAAAAGTACAAGCAATGGAACGCCGCCTTCGATGCCGGCTATGCCAGCGCGCTCGGCAAGCCGCTGATCGTCATGCACCAGGACGAGCACCAGCATCCGCTCAAGGAGGTGGACGCGGCCGCGCTCGCCGTCACCAAGACACCCCAACAAGTGGTGTCGATCCTCGATTATGTGATCAACGGCAATCTGCCCGGCTATACGGATCGCGCCGAAGCCGCCGAGTGATGTCAGGAACCGCGGGCGGGCGCTTTCCAATTTGCCCGCCAGACGATATGACGGAAGACGCGCCGATGACCGGCGCGTTTTTTCGTTCAGGACCCGCATTCCATGACAGCGTTCTCAGGCTTTGGCGACAAGGCCCTGCCCTTTCTCAAGGCGCTGGGTTTTCATCAGGACCGTGACTGGTTCGCCGAGAACAAGGCGCTCTATGAAACCGAGGTGAAGGGTCCGCTCGGCGATCTGGTCGAAGCCGTATCCGACAGGTTCGAAGCCGAAGACGTGCCCCTGCGCGGCAGCCGCAAGACCTCGCTCTACCGTGTCTATCGCGATGTGCGTTTTTCCAAGAACAAGGATCCCTACAACACCCATGCCAGCGCGCTGATGACGCGGAGCGGGACCAAGAAGGACAATGGCTTTGTCTATGTGCACATCGCCAATGAGCGCAGCTTCATCGCTTCGGGTTTTTACGGTCTGGACGGGCCGCAATTGCGCGCCTTTCGCGATCTGATCGTACGGGAGAGCGCGACGATGCGTGGCCTGGTCAGGGACCTCGAGAAAAAAGGGTTCGCGCTGGACATGTCCGAAGCGCTCAAGCGCATGCCGCGCGGCTTCGATGATGTTGCCGACGATGATGTCAATGGCTGGTTGCGGCTGAAGCATTTCACCTTCATCGACGAGATCGACAACGAGATCGTCACGACGCCGAAGCTTGCCGACCGCATGGTTCGGTTGGGCCGCCTGTCCGTGCCCTTTCTCGACTTTGGCTGGCGTGCCATCGACCCGCTTCGCGACGAGCCGGCGTCATGAGCGCACCCGCACAGCCGGCCCGTCCGGACCAGCCGGCTAAGGCGGGCATAGGCGGGCGCGAATTCATCGTCCTGATCGCCGCGCTCACCTCGATCGTTGCCTTTTCGATCGATTCGATGCTGCCGGCGCTGCCGGTGATCGGCGCCGACTTCGCACTGGCCGACCAGAACGACCGGCAATTCGTGCTGATCGCCTTCGTCCTCGCCTTTGGACCCGCGCAGATCGTCTTCGGCCCCCTGTCCGACCGGTTCGGCCGCCGTCCAGTCCTGCTTGGCGGGCTCGCCTTCTTCGTTCTGGCCTCGTTCGGCGCCGCCGTCACCGAAAGCTGGGCGGCGCTTCTGGCCTGCCGTGCGGCACAGGGCGTTGGCGCTGCGGCGGTGCGCATCACGACGCTCGCCATCGTGCGCGACTGCTTTGCCGGCCGCGACATGGCGCGGATCATGTCCTACGTCTTCACCATCTTCATGCTGATCCCGATCGTCGCGCCGGCCATGGGACAGGCGATCGTCGCCGTCACCGACTGGCACTGGCTGTTTGCGGTGCTGGGTGCATCGGGCGCTGCCATGGGGCTGTGGAGCTGGGGCCGGATGCGCGAAACGCTGCCCGTGTCGGCGCGGCGGCCGCTTGACCCCGGCAGCATTTTCAACGCCTTCCGCGAGATCCTGACCAACCGGATCGCGCTCGGCTACACGCTGGCCGTCACGCTGTTTTTCGGCGGCCTGTTCGCCTTCATTGTCTCCATCCAGCAGATCATCGAGGTGATCTACGGCATGCAGGACTGGTTTGCGGCGGTGTTTGCGACCAGCGCATCGGCCATGGCGGTCGCAAGCCTAGGAAACGCGTCGCTCGTCCGCCGGCTTGGCATGCGCCGCATCTCGCACGCCGCGCTGGTCAGCTTCACCGTTCTCGGCGGCGTCCTGCTGATCGCCGGCCTGTGGACCGTGCCGCCGTTCCTGGTGACGATCGGCCTGATCAGCCTGATCATGATGTCGTTCGGCTTCGTCGCCGGCAATTTCAACGCGCTTGCCATGGAGCCGCTGGGCCATGTCGCCGGATCGGCCTCATCGGTGCTGGGCACGATCTCGTTCACCGGCGGCGCACTGCTCGGCACGCTGACCGGCCAGATGTTCAACGGCACGATCGTGCCGCTGGCGGCCGCCTATTTCCTGTTCGGGCTCGTGGCATTGGTGATTGTCTTCATCACCGAGAAGGGCGAATTGTTCGCCGTCTATCACGACCCAGCGGGCTGAACGGCAGTCAAAGCGGCGAAGTCGAACAGGGCCGGATCGAGCAGATGGCTCGGCCGCACATTGGCAAGCGCACGGATCATCGTGTCCTTGCGGCCCGGCATCTTCGCTTCCATCTCCGCCAGCATCTGCTTCATCGCGTTGCGCTGCATTCCATCCTGCGAGCCGCACAGGTCGCAGGGGATGATCGGAAATTTCATGGCGTCGGCGAACTTTTGCAGATCGGCCTCGGCGCACCAGACCAGCGGGCGCAGCACTTCGACATCGCCCTCATCGTTGAGCAGCTTCGGCGCCATTGTCGCCAGGCGACCGCCATGGAAGAGGTTCATGAAAAAGGTCTCGAGCATGTCTTCGCGGTGATGGCCAAGCACCAGCGCCGAACAGCCCTCCTCCCGCGCAACACGGTAAAGATGGCCGCGCCTTAACCGCGAGCACAAAGCGCAATAGGTCTGGCTCTCGGGCACCTTTTCGGTGACGATCGAATAGGTGTCGCGATATTCGATGCGGTGGGCGATGCCGTTCCGCTCGAGCCAGTCGGGCAGGACATGTTTGGGGAAGTTGGGCTGGCCCTGGTCCAGATTGCAGGCCAGAAGCTCCACCGGCAAAAGCCCGCGCCATTGCAAGTCGATCAGACAGGCGAGCAGGCCATAGGAGTCCTTTCCGCCTGATATCGCCACGAGCCAGCGCGCGCCCGGCCGAACCATGGAAAAATCGCTCAGCGCCTGCCGCATTTGGCGCAGGAGCCGCTTTCTGAGCCGGTTGAAGCCGACCGATGACGGCGTATCGGCAAAGAGCGGATGCACCGCCTGGGCGGATTCTTCTTCGACGGGCGCGGTCTCGTTCACTGGTCCTGTTCCATTCGCGTCGCGGGCGTGAAAACGGCCCGCCATGCATGCACCGTATAGCGTTCCGGCCCGCCGGCGCCAGAGACCGTGGGCACCGTCGCGCTGCCGAGTGCTTCGCTTTGCCAGTCCAGATGGGCGTCCCAGGCCGTGATGCAGGCCGGATCCGAGCAAATAATCAGGAGGCCATGGGCGGCGACTTCATCGGCCGGCGCCCATGGCTGCGACGACAGATCGGGATCGCGCACGACCTGCGGGCCGGCCGGCAGATAGAAGCTCGCCGCATAGACGGCATCATTGTCTCCGGCGACAAAGGCCACCGGTCCGTCATGGCTGGCCGTCCACAAATCGCCCGCCGCGGTGGCGATCGCGGCCAGCGGCACCGCGGCATTGACCGCGGCGCGACCGATGATCTCAGCTCGGATGATGGGCGAGATTGCCAGCATCAGCGCCATGAAGCCGAGCGACAGGCCGACCGTCCAGCGCCGCATGCGCGCCGCGATCCCTGCCGGCAGCAGCAACACCAAAAGGATCGGCACCACGCAGAAGACCGGAACGGTCCAGTTGCTGGTCAGCGGCGATCCGACGATCAGGGCGAGCAGCATGGCGACGGGCACGGTCAGCAGGCCGGCCCAGACCAGCGCCTGTCCCTTCACCGTTCCGAGCGCGGCTCGTGCCTGACCGAGGTCAAAAAGGGGCGCGCCATCGCCTGGCCGCCGCAGCAGACCGAGCATGGCAAGGCCTGGCAGCGCGTAAAGCGGCTGCGCGATCAGGAATTCGAGCTGACGCAGCGCCTGGGTCATCGCCGTGGCGTTGCCCTGCCCGGCCGCGGCGAACGTGATGGGCGTGAAATCATTGCGGAACAGCCAAAGGACGTGCGGCGCAACGAGAAGGCAGAAGACGAATGCCGCAAGCAGTGTCAGGCGCGAGGCGAGGATGGTGCGCGTCCGGCGGGTGCTCAGCGCGTGACAAAAAAGCGCGAGCAGCAGGACGCCGGCGAAATATTTCGACAGGATCGCCCCAGCGGCCAACGCGCCGAGCGCTGCCGCATCGGACCATTGGCGGCGCTCGATCACCCGCAGATAGAAGAGGATCGTGCCGGCCCAGAAGGGCAGCATCGCCGAGTTGGCATTGTAGGTGAAGGCGACAAAGCCCAGCGGCGGGATCACGATGGCGACCATGACCGCCGCGCGCTGCTGGTCCGGCGTCAGAAAGCGCCGCGCGATCGCCAGCATGGTCACGAGCGTTAGGCCGATGTTGAGCGCGGCGAACAGCCGATAGCTGAAATCGGTGCGTGGAAAGATATCGAACCACAGCGCCGTCAGCCAGCCGAACAGCGGCGGATGCTTGGAATTGCCCCACTGCCAGCGAATGCCCCAGACATGGTTCTCCAGCATGTCGCGGAAATTGTCGAGATTGAGCTGGGTGAGGTGCGGATAGACCGCCCAGAAAAGGGTCGCGCAGCCGACGAGGGCCAACGCCGCCGGCGAAATAGGATGAAGCGGTGTCCGGGTCCGGGCGTCTTCGACTGACATCGGTGCGACCATCGCGCCTTGGTGCCGCTGCGGCAACCAAAAACAAAGGCCGCCCGGGGCTCGGGCGGCCTTGTAAGAAGATTGAACTTGCCTTGTGTCAGCGCGAATAGAATTCGACGACGAGGTTCGGTTCCATCACCACCGGATAGGGCACGTCGGCGAGCGCCGGAACGCGGGAGAAGGTCGCCGTCATCTTATTGTGGTCGGCATCGACATAGTCCGGCACGTCGCGCTCGGCGAGCTGCGTGGCTTCAAGAACCAGCGCCATCTGCTTGGACTTTTCGCGCACTTCGATCACGTCGCCCACCTTGCAGCGGTAGGACGGGATGTTGACGCGCTGGCCGTTGACCTTGACATGGCCGTGATTGACGAACTGGCGTGCGGCGAAGATGGTCGGCACGAACTTTGCGCGGTAGACCAGCGCATCGAGCCGGCTTTCCAGAAGGCCGATCAGCGTTTCGGGCGTATCGCCCTTGCGGCGTGCGGCCTCGTCATAGGTCTTGCGGAACTGCTTTTCCGAAATGTCGCCGTAATAGCCCTTGAGCTTCTGCTTGGCGCGAAGCTGGACACCGAAGTCCGAAAGCTTGCCCTTGCGGCGCTGGCCATGCTGGCCGGGGCCGTATTCGCGGCTGTTGACCGGCGATTTGGGGCGGCCCCAAATGTTTTCGCCCATGCGGCGATCGAGTTTGTGTTTGACTGAACTGCGCTTGCTCATCGCATTTCCCTTCAAAAAGTTGCGCCCGGTTCTTTACAAACCAGATCAAGGAAACGCGCCCTCCTCTGCCGGCCTTTTTCGCCGACTGACAGGGCCCTCCACGCACGCTTTGCGGTCAGGCCCACGGGACACGTAAAAACCCGCTCGAAAGCGGGATGGCGGTCGATAGCGCCAAAGCATCCGAAAGTCAAACGGCGGCAAGGGTTTTCGTGCGATTCTCAGGCCGGAAACGGCACGGTCGACAGTCCGAAGCCGGAGGCGAGCCGCATCACCTCGGTGCGCGGGTCGCCCGAGGTGAAGACCGCGATGTCCGGCAGCGAGAAATCGCGCGCTTTGAAGTGCATCTGTTCGACCAGCGTCAGGGTGCGCCGGGCGATCGCTTCGGACGTGTCGATCCAGTCGACGGGCCAGGGCGCGGTCTTGCGCATGCGGTTGGCGAGAAACGGGTAATGGGTGCAGGCGAGAACGACAATGTCGGTGCGCCGGCCCTCTTCCTCGACAAAGCATGGCGCGATCTCGCGGCGCACCGCCTCCTCGTCAACAAAGCCGGTGCGCATATAGTCTTCGGCGAGTTCGGCCAGATGCTCGCTGCCGACCAGCCGGACATGGCAGCGGGCGGCATATTGGCGGATCAGGTCGCGCGTATATTGCCGCCGCACCGTGCCCGGCGTTGCCAGCACGGAGACGAGCCCCGATTGCGTGCGCTCGGCGGCCGGCTTGATGGCCGGCACGGTGCCGACGAAGATCTGGTCCGGAAAGACCTCGCGCAGATGGCCGATCGCGAGCGTCGACGCCGTGTTGCAGGCGATGACGATCAGACCGGGCCGAAACGCCGCGATCAGTGTTTCGAACAGGCCCGTCATGCGTTCCAGAAGTTCGGCCTCGTCCCAGGCGCCATACGGGAACGCGGCATCGTCGGCGACATAGATGTGACGCAGGCCCGGCAGGATGATGCGCGCCTCCTTGACAACCGACAGGCCGCCAATGCCGCTGTCGAAGAACAGGACCGACGCATCGCGCGGCTCAACCATTGCCGCTGGCCTCACCATCCCGCGATTTTGCCGGCTGGCGCCGCGGGTCGTCCTGCGGGGACCCTTCGCCGCGCGGCCGCGCCGGTGAGAACCGGTCAAGCGAGGAGATGACGCCGCGTAGAAGCCGGATTTCCTCCACCGAAAAGCCGGGCCGGGACAGGACCGCGCGCAGATTTTTCGTCTGCGCCGGCTTTCGCTCGGGCGGGCGGAAATAGCCGCGCGAATCAAGCGCCGCTTCGAGCTGGTCGAACAGGCCGACCAGTTCCTCGCGCGGCGCGGGCGCAAAGTCCGGCCCGGCAAACGGCAGGGCTTCCGCCTCGCCACCGCGCGTCTTGAGGAACTCATAGGCCATCAATAGGACGGCCTGGGCGATGTTCAGCGAGGCATAGGCGGGATTGACCGGAAAGGTGACGATGTCGTCGGCGAGGCTGATTTCGCCATTGTCGAGGCCGAAGCGCTCGCGGCCGAACAGGATACCGGTCGTCTGCCCCGCGTCGGTGCGGGCGCGCATGGTGGCGCAGGCTTCCACCGGGCCGAGCACGCGCTTGAACCCGTCGCGCTGGCGCGCGGTGGTGGCGACCACATAAGTCAGGTCCGAAAGGGAGGCTGCCAGCGTGTCGAAGACGCGCACGCGCTCGAGCACATAGCCCGCGCCGCTGGCCGTCGCTTCGGCCTTTTCGTTCGGCCAGCCGTCGCGCGGCGCTACCAGTCGCAGGTCGATAAGCCCGAAATTGGCCATGGCGCGGGCGACCATACCGATATTCTCGCCAAGCTGCGGCTCGACGAGGATGACGGCCGGGCCTTCCTCGATCCTGTCGAAATTGCGGTTCGTGCCTGCCATGGTCGGGTTTTCTGCCGTTGCGGTCTGGGCGCAGCCATATAGGGCAAGCCGCTGACAGCCAAGTGTTTCCGCCCGCCCGACTATCGGAGCGTTTGCGCGGGTCTGACCCCTTTGCTATAGCGGCGGCAATCCACCGGGCGACGCTTCACGCGCCCCTTTCCAACCCTGTCTCCGAGGTCAATCATGGCGAAAATCAAGGTCGAAAATCCGGTTGTCGAACTGGACGGCGACGAGATGACCCGCATCATCTGGCAGTTCATCAAGGACAAGCTGATCCATCCCTATCTCGATATCGACCTGAAATATTACGACCTTGGCATCGAGGCGCGCGATGAGACCGACGACCAGATCACGGTCGATGCGGCCAATGCGATCAAGGAGTATGGGGTTGGCGTGAAGTGCGCGACCATCACGCCGGACGAGCAGCGCGTCGAGGAATTCGGCCTGAAAAAGATGTGGCGCTCGCCCAACGGCACGATCCGCAACATTCTGGGCGGCGTGATCTTCCGCGAGCCGATCATCTGCAAGAACGTGCCGCGTCTGGTGCCGGGCTGGACCAGGCCGGTGATCGTCGGTCGTCACGCGTTCGGCGACCAGTATCGCGCGACCGACTTCAAGTTTCCCGGCAAGGGCAAGCTCTACATGAAGTTCGTCGGCGAGGACGGCAAGGAGCAGGAGTACGAGATTTTCGACGCGCCAGACGCCGGTATCGCCATGGGCATGTACAATCTGGACGCCTCGATCGTCGATTTTGCGCGCGCCTCGCTCAATTACGGGCTGCAGCGCAAGGTGCCGGTCTACCTTTCGACCAAGAACACCATCATGAAAGTCTATGACGGCCGGTTCAAAGACATCTTCCAGGAAATCTATGAAAGCGAGTTCGAGGCCGCCTTCAAGGAAGCCGGCATCACCTATGAGCACCGGCTGATCGACGACATGGTCGCAGCGAACCTGAAATGGTCGGGCGGCTATGTCTGGGCTTGCAAGAACTATGATGGCGACGTTCAGTCGGACACCGTGGCGCAGGGCTTCGGCTCGCTCGGCCTGATGACGTCGGTGCTGATGACGCCAGACGGCAAGACGGTGGAAGCGGAGGCCGCGCACGGCACGGTGACCCGCCACTATCGCCAGCATCAGGCCGGCGAAGAAACCTCGACCAACTCAATCGCCTCGATCTTCGCCTGGACGCGGGGCCTCGCACACCGGGCCAAGCTCGACAACAATGATGCGCTGCGCGACTTCTCGCTGACGCTGGAAAAGGTCTGCGTCGATACGGTGGAGAGCGGCTTCATGACCAAGGATCTGGCGCTGCTGATCGGCCCCGACCAGAAATGGCTGACGACGACGGGCTTCCTCGACAAGATCGACGAGAATTTGCAGAAGGCGATGAGCTGAGCTTCTGCCAGCACCGACGCAAAAGGGCGCCAAACGGCGCCCTTTCTGGTTTCGGCTTGCTCTGAGCCCGTCAGGCTTTTTCGGGCACCTGTTCGAGCGCGGCCGCAACGGCGTCGATGGCGCCTTGCGCGTTGGCGCCATCGGGGCCGCCCGCCTGGGCCATGTCCGGCCTGCCACCGCCGCCCTTGCCGCCGAGCGCGGCGGACGCAGCGCGCACCAGATCGACAGCGTTGAAGCGCGTCACGAGATCATCGGTCACCGCGACGACGACGGAGCCCTTGCCATCTTCCGAGCCGGCCGCCAGCGCCACGACGCCCGAACCGATTCGCGCCTTGGCATCATCGGCCATCGGCTTGAGATCGCGCGGCGAGACGCCGGACACCGCGCGGCCCATGAAGGTGACACCGGCGATCTGGCGCGTGTCGCCGCCGGCATTGCCATTGTCGGCCGCCGGGCCGGCCAACGCGAGCGCCTTTTTGGCTTCGGCCAGCTCGCGCTCCAGCCTGCGCCGCTCATCGACCAGTTGGCCGATGCGGCCCACCGCCTCGTCGGGCGTGGTCTTCAGGAGGCCGGCAACCGAACGCATGCGCTCGTCCTGGGCTTCGAGATAGCGGCGCGCGCCCTCGCCCGTCAGCGCCTCGATGCGGCGGACGCCGGCCGACACCGCGCTCTCGCCGACGATGCGCACAAGGCCGATCTCGCCGGTGGCGCCGACATGGGTGCCGCCGCACAGTTCAACGGAATAGGGCTTGCCCTCCTTGTCGCCGCGCGTTGCCGTGCCCATCGAAACGACGCGCACCTCATCGCCATATTTTTCGCCGAACAGCGCCATGGCGCCCTCTTCGATCGCCTCGTCGACGGCCATCAGCCGGGTGGTGACCGGCGCGTTCTGCAGGATGATCTCGTTGGCGATATCGGCCACGTCGGCCAGTTCCTCACCGGCAACCGGCTTTGGATGGGCAAAGTCGAAGCGCAGCCGGTCGGGCGCAACGAGCGAGCCCTTCTGCGTGACATGGGTGCCAAGCACCTCGCGCAGCGCTTCATGGACCAGATGGGTCGCTGAATGGTTGGCCCGGATGGCGCCACGGCGAGCGTGATCGACCTCCATCTCGACGACCGCGCCCACGGCGACAGCGCCCTCGCGCACCGTGCCGTGATGGATGAAGAGGCCATCGGCCTTTTTCTGCGTGTCGGCGATGTCGATGACAAAGCCCTCGCCGCGCATCACGCCGCGATCGCCCTGCTGGCCGCCCGATTCGCCATAAAAGGGCGTCTGGTTGGCAATGACCGTGACCGACTGGCCGGGATCGGCCATTTCGGTGCGGGCGCCCTCATGGACCAGCGCGGTGATCATGCCTTCGGCCTTTTCGGTCTCGTAGCCGAGAAACTCGGTGGCGCCCAGTTCGTCGCGCAGGCCGAACCAGACCGCTTCGTCGGCGGCATCGCCCGAACCGGACCAGTTGGCGCGAGCCTCGGCCTTCTGTCGTTCCATCGCCGCGTTGAAGCCGTCCGTGTCGACCGAAATGCCGCGCTGGCGCAGCGCATCCTGGGTCAGATCGAGCGGGAAGCCATAGGTGTCATAGAGCTTGAAGGCGGTCTCGCCGGCCAGTTCGTCGCCATCGCCAAGCTGGTCGGTGGCATCATTCAGAAGACCAAGGCCGCGCTCCAGCGTCTTGCGGAAGCGGGTTTCCTCTAGGCGCAGCGTCTCGGTGATCAGCGAACGGGCGCGGCCGAGTTCGGGATAGGCCTCGCCCATCTCGCCAATCAGCGCCGGAACGAGGCGGTGCATCAGCGGCTCGTCGGCGCCGAGCAAATGGGCGTGGCGCATGGCGCGCCGCATGATCCGGCGCAGCACATAGCCGCGCCCCTCATTGGAGGGCAGCACGCCGTCGGCGATCAAGAACGAGGTGGCGCGCAGATGGTCGGCAATGACGCGGTGGCTCGCCTGCCGATCACCTTCGGCCTTGGTGTGGGTCAATTGTTCGGAGGCGGCGATCAGCGCCTTGAACAGGTCGATGTCGTAATTGTCGTGCTTGCCCTGAAGGACCGCGGCGATCCGCTCCAGCCCCATGCCGGTGTCGATCGACGGACGCGGCAGGTCGACGCGCTGGTCGGGCGTCGTCTGCTCGAACTGCATGAAAACGAGATTCCAGATCTCGATGAAGCGGTCGCCATCCTCCTCGGGAGAACCGGGCGGGCCGCCCCAGATATGCTCGCCATGATCGTAGAAAATCTCCGAGCACGGGCCGCACGGGCCGGTATCGCCCATCTGCCAGAAATTGTCGTGCGTCGGAATGCGGATGATGCGGTCTTCATGCAGACCGGAAATCTTCCGCCACAGGTCGAACGCCTGATCGTCCGTATGATAGACAGTGACCAGAAGCCGGTCCTTGTCGAGGCCGAACTCGCCGGTGATCAGCTTCCAGGCAAGCGTAATCGCTTCGTCCTTGAAATAATCACCGAACGAGAAATTGCCGAGCATCTCGAAAAAGGTGTGGTGGCGCGCGGTGTAGCCGACATTGTCGAGATCATTGTGCTTGCCGCCCGCGCGGACGCATTTCTGCGAGGTGACCGCACGGGCATAGTCGCGCTTTTCAAGGCCGGTGAAGACGTTCTTGAACTGCACCATGCCGGCATTGGTGAACATCAGCGTCGGATCGTTGAGCGGCACGAGCGGGCTCGACGGCACGATGCGATGGCCGTTTGAGGCGAAATAGTCGAGAAAAGCGGTGCGTATCGAATTGACGCCACTCATGAAAACACCCGTGAACAGAACTTCCGGTTGCGGAAACGCCGGCGGCGGGCACAAGAGTGCGGCCACCCTTGAAGGCCGCGCCACGCGGCGCCGGTCAGAGGCCCGTGATTACGGCAAAAGCCGGCCCGCTGTCCAGCATTCAGCATGAACGGGAAACCCGGCGCCAAGCTCCCAAGGGGCACAGGCGCGGACGGCACAAAAAGGGTGGCCGAACGGAACCATACCCGTATCGGCCACCGTCAAATGGGGTCAAAGACCCTTGGATGCAATCGGAGATGATCCCGCCGGCGCCGAACTGGCGGCAATACCATCATCGGGGAAAGCGGTTCGAAGCTTGTGTCAGCCTTCGGCCGCGGCGTCGCCATCGAAATCGACGTCGCCGGAATCCGCGGCGGACGCGCTTTCATCGTCGTGCAGAAGCTGTTCGGCAATCAGGCCGGCATTCTGACGAAGCGCCATCTCGATCCGCGCGGCGACATCGACATTGTCGCGCAGGAACTGTTTGGCGTTCTCGCGCCCCTGCCCCAGCCGCTGGCTGTCATAGGAAAACCAGGAGCCAGACTTTTCGACGATGCCCGCCTTGACGCCCAGATCGATCAGTTCGCCGGTCTTGGAGACGCCCTCGCCATACATGATGTCGAACAGGACTTCCTTGAAGGGCGGCGCCAGCTTGTTCTTGACCACCTTGACGCGGGTCTGGTTGCCGATCACCTCGTCGCGGTCCTTGACCGCGCCGATGCGGCGAATGTCGAGCCGGACCGATGCGTAGAATTTCAGCGCGTTGCCGCCGGTTGTCGTCTCGGGCGAGCCGAACATCACGCCGATCTTCATGCGGATCTGGTTGATGAAGATGACCATCGTGTTTGACCGCGAGATCGAGGCGGTCAGCTTGCGCAGCGCCTGGCTCATCAATCGCGCCTGAAGGCCTGGCAGCGAATCGCCCATCTCGCCCTCGATCTCGGCGCGCGGCGTCAGCGCAGCGACCGAATCGATCACCAAGACGTCACAGGCGCCCGAGCGCACCAGCGTGTCGGCGATCTCCAGCGCCTGCTCGCCCGTGTCGGGCTGAGAAATCAGAAGGTCTTCGAGATTGACGCCCAGCTTGCGCGCATAGACTGGATCGAGCGCATGTTCGGCATCGATGAAAGCGCAGATGCCGCCCTCCTTCTGCGCCTCGGCCACCGTGTGCAGGGCCATGGTGGTCTTGCCGGAGCTTTCGGGCCCGTAAATCTCGATGATGCGGCCCTTGGGCAGCCCGCCGACGCCAAGGGCAATGTCGAGCCCCAGCGAGCCGGTCGACACGGTCTCGATCTCGACGACCTGCTCGTTGACGCCCAGCCGCATGATCGAGCCCTTGCCGAAGGAGCGTTCGATCTGCGCAAGCGCCGCGTCCAGAGCCTTTGACTTGTCCACCGATTTGCCCTCAACCAACCGCAAATTATTCTGAGCCATGTGTCCACCCTTATGTTAAAGCGCTGGCAGGCGCAAAGGAAACAGTCCATCGAGTTTGTACCATTTTTGTTCCATTTGCGCAAGAGCCGGAACTTATTGAAATTGAAATGAAAATGAAATCCGTTCTCATTATGTCTTTTTTTATGCCTTTCGGATGTATCCCGCCCCAGAGCCGGGCGGATGCCAAGCGGCCGCAGCAGGCGGGAATCGCCCGGTGACCGCAGAGCGGCTGACGATCCTTGGCGTCGGCGGTGCCCATGTCGACCGTATCGGCCACCTGTCGGGGCCCGCCCATGGCGGCGCGTCCAACCCCGGCACCATGGCCGAATGGGTGGGCGGTTGCATGGCCAACACGCTGCGGGTCGCACGGGCCGTCGGCGAAAAGCGCATCGGTCTGATCTCGGCGCGCGGCGGCGATACCGGCGGGCGCCTTGTCGCCGAAGCCCTGTCGGAGGCGGGGCTTGAGAATTTCAGCGCGGTGTTTCTCGACCGGGCGACCCCCAGCTACACGGCGATCATGGACGCCGATGGCGAGGTGATGGCGACGCTCGCCGACATGGACCTTTATGAGAGCGGGCTGGCGCGCCATTTGCGCCGAGCCGAACCCAGGGCGCTGATCGCCGAAGCAGGCTTGCTCGTGGTCGATGCCAATCTGCCATCTGATTCGATTGCTGCGCTGTGCGACGGCACACATGCGCCGGTCGTCGCGCTCGCCGTATCGCCGGCCAAGGCGCCGCGCATCGCCCCGCATGCGGCACGCTTCGCGCTGACCTTCATGAACCGGCGCGAGATGAACGCGCTGATTGGCATGCCGCTCGATCAACCGGTTGAGCCGGACACGCTTGGGCAATTGTCGGCGCTGGGGTTCAAACGCGCGGTGATCAGCGACGGCAACGGTCCTGTGACTGTGCTGGATGACGGGATCGCATGGAAACAACCATTGGGCGCCGCCGCCAGCCCGGTCGATGTCACCGGCGCCGGCGATGCGCTGGCCGGCGCGACGCTTGCCCATTGGCCGGAGATGGCGCTCGCCGACGCCGTCCGGCTGGGCATTGCTGCCGCGGCCGCGACTATTGGTGTGATTGGACCGTTTCGCGCTGACATTACCGCGTGCGATCTGAAAGGCATGGCGGACGCCCTGCCCGCGCCCGAACCGATTGCCCTGAACGCCGCCACCGCAAGCGAGACATCATGACCAACCCGCCCATCCGTTTCGATCCCGCCGTCCGCACCGCGCTCGACCAGGGCACACCAATTGTCGCGCTGGAATCGACCATCATCACCCACGGCATGCCCCGGCCGGACAATCTGGCGATGCTCGAACGGGTGGAGGCAACCGTGCGCGACCATGGCGCGACACCGGCGACCATCGCCGTCATGGACGGGACGATCCGCATCGGACTTTCTTCGGCCGATGCTGAAGCGCTCGCCAAGACGGATGGCGCGCTGAAACTTTCGCGCGCCGATCTCGCCTTTGCCTGCGCGCAAGGGCTGACCGGCGGCACCACCGTCGCCGCCACCATGATGGCAGCCCATGGTGCGGGGATTGCGGTGTTCGCCACCGGCGGCATTGGCGGCGTCCATCAGGGCGCGGAGACCGATTTCGACATCTCGGCCGATCTCGACGAACTGGCGCGCACGCCGGTGACGGTCGTGTCGGCCGGCGCCAAGGCGATCCTCGACATTCCCAAGACGCTGGAAGCCCTGGAGACGCGCGGGGTGCCTGTGATCGCCGTTGGACAGGACGAGATGCCGGCCTTCTGGTCGCGCGGTTCGGGGCTCGACGCGCCGCTCAGGCTCGACAATGCCGAAGCGATCGCCCGGTTCGTCGCCATGCGCGCGCAACTGGCCGATTATCGCCATGGCGGCGTGCTGATCGCCAATCCGGTGCCGGCCGAAGCGGAAATCCCGCATGGCGAGATGGCGGGCTTCATCGCCCAGGCTCAGGCCGAAGCCGCCGAGCAGGGCATCAAGGGCAAGCATGTTACGCCATGGCTGCTTGCGCGCATTGTCGAGATCACCGGCGGCCGCAGCCTTGTCACCAACATTGCGCTGGTCGAAAACAATGCCAAGCTGGGCGCGCAGATCGCCGTGGCGCTAACACATCGCTAACCGCGTCGACCCGGCCGGCTTGTCAGACCAGGCCGCGATGCGGCATGCTGACCGGCGAGCCCCACACCCGATCCGGACCCGCCGACCGCATGCAGCAGCTTTCCGCCTTCACGCTGTTTTCGGCGCTCGATGCCGAGGCCGACAGGCGCTTTGCCGGCCAGTGCTCGATCAGCGATTTCGACGAGAATGAGCTAGTGCTCGATTTCGATGACGACACCCATGATGTGTTCCTGATCGTCAGCGGGCGCGTGCGCGTCATCCTGCGCATTGCGACGGGGCGCGAGGTGATCCTCGGCGAATTGGGCGAAGGCGCGTTTTTCGGCGAACTTGCCGCGATCGACGGCACGCGCCGCTCGGCCAACATCACAGCCATGGTGCGCACCCGGCTGATCCGCGTGCCACAATCGGTGTTCAGGACTATCCTGCGCGAGGAACCGGATGTGGCGCTCGCCCTGATGAGCGCCATGTCCGACCGCATTCGCGGGCTCAACACGCGGCTCGCCGAACATTCGTTCCTGGCCGCCAAATACCGGCTCTATTCGGAACTGATCCGCCTGTCGAAACCGCGCAAAGGCCATGACGGGCAGCGCACCATCACCCCGCCGCCGGTGCAGCAGGATCTGGCCGAGCGGATCGGCTGCCGGCGCGAAGTGGTCAGCCGGGAAATCGCGAAACTCGAGCGTGAAGGCGTGATCGAGCGCACACGCGGGGCGATCGTTCTCGCGGAGATGGGCGAACTCAACCGCCGGCTTGGCGAAGGCTGGGAAAAGGGCGGTTAAACCGCCCCATCGTCAGTTCAGGTAGCGGGTCGGATCGACGGGCCGCGAATCCTTGCGCACCTCGAAATGCAGTTGCGGCTGGCGCGCATTGCCGCTCATGCCCGAGGCGCCAAGCGTCTGGCCGCGGGTGACATTGTCGCCGCGCGACACGGAAATCGAATCAAGGTGCCCATAGACGGTGACATAGCCATCCGAATGGCGCACCAGGACAGTCTCGCCGAACTCCTTGAGCCCGTCGCCCGCATAGATGACAACGCCGTTCTCGGCGGCCTTGACCGCGGTGCCCTTGGGCACGGAGATGTCGATGCCGTCATTGGGGCGGCCGCCCGAATTGCTGCCGAACCCGGAAATGACGCGGCCACGCGCAGGCCAGCGCATATTGGCAATGCCGGTCGCATCGGGCGCGCTTGCGGTGGTGCTCTCGTCGATCGCCTGCACGCTGCCCGACGTTGACGACGACGGACGCTGCGCCGGCGTCACGGAACTTGTGACGACCGGGTCGACATTGGGCGGCAGGGACGCTGTGCTTGTTGCCGGTGCATTGCCGGAAAGGCCGGGAATGGTCAGGCGCTGGCCGACGCGGACCATGTCCGAGGTCAGCCCGTTGGTGCGCTTGATGGAAGCGACCGAAGCGCCGGTGCGGCGGGAGATCGCCGACAGCGTGTCGCCGGACTGGACGGTGTAGCGGCCGCTCTGAAGCGTTGTCGATGATGATGCCGCCGGTGCGGAAACGGTTTGGACCGGAGCGGACGGCGCCAGGGCGCGCTGCGGGCGCAGGCTCGGCACGGGCGCGCGGTCAAGGCTGACGTCGGAACGGCCGCCGACGCTGGCGCGCGCCGAGCGCACGCCCGAATTGGCATCGGGCGCCGACACCGGCACGGTGCGGCCATAGACATAGGTCGGGATCAGGATGCGCTGGCCGGCCTGCACGCCGCGCGGATCGCTGAGATTGTTGACGCTCTTGAGCGCATCGACCGGCACGCCATAGCGTTTGGAGAGGTTGAACAGTGTCTCGCCGCGGGCGAGCGTCACATAGGTGCCGCCGGTGCCGGTCCATCCGGCCGCACGGCCTGCCGCGCTCGCGGCGGCATTGGTCGCGGCCGACGTTGCGGCCTGCTGCGCGCGTTGCGGCACGGTGGCGGCGCTGTTGTTGATGACATTGGTCACCGCATTGGATGCGCCGGTCACAGACGACCGCGGCACGGCCGGCGGCAACGGCTGGCTGGTGACCGATGGCGCTGCGATCGGCGCGCGGCCCACTGCGGCGGGGACGCTGCGTGCGGCTTGTCCGATCGAGCCGGTGGCCATGGTGTCGACGCCGTTGCCGATGGCCCGACGCGACGGCGCGGCAGGCGCTTGCGGCGCAGCGGCGACAATGCGCGGCGCATTTTGCGGGAACGGCGTCTGGACCGCTGCGGGCGGACGCACCGGAACCGAATTTGTGTAGAAATCGTCGGTGAAGCGCATCACGTCGCCGGCGCAGCCGGACACGAGCCCGCCCAGCACCAGAACCGAAACCGTTTGCAACAATGACGCCGAACGCCGGCGGGCATCAAACATACGCATTACTCGCCCTGCCCCTCTTTCGCACTCGGGGCGATTA
>JANSXT010000011.1 GCA_024742765.1 Phyllobacteriaceae bacterium
GGCCGCCGTCGCCATCCGCGACAAGATCGTCACCGCCTATCTCGACATGACCCGCATGGCCATCTGAGGAGTATCGCGTATGAAAGCCCTTGCCATCGCCGCCACCGGCATGAACGCGCAGCAGACCAATCTCGAGGTCATCGCCAACAACATCGCCAATGTAAACACCACCGGCTTCAAGCGGGCGCGGGCCGAATTCTCCGATCTTCTCTATCAGGTCGAGCGCGTGGCCGGTGTGCCGAACCGTGCCAACGAAAACATCGTGCCCGAAGGCAGCCATATCGGCCTTGGCGTGCGCACCGCCGCGATCCGCGAGATCCATCTTCAGGGCGCGCTCAACTCGACCAACAACAAGCTCGATTTGGCGCTGACCGGCGAGGGCTTCTTCCAGATCGAGGGCGCCGGCGGCGTCACCCACTATACCCGCGCCGGCGCGTTCAACACCAATGCTGAGGGGCAGATGGTGACCGTGGATGGTTACACGGTCCAGCCCGAGATCGTCATTCCGGACAACACGGTCGAGATCGTCGTCAACGAGAGCGGACAGGTCTATGCGCGTGTCGCCGACCAGATCCAGTTGCAGGAGCTTGGCCAGCTCACGCTCGCTACCTTCTCCAACAATGCCGGCCTCAAGCCGCTCGGCGGCAATCTTTACGCCGAAACCGAGGCTTCCGGCGCGGCCACCGTCGGCGTGCCCGGCGATCCCGGCTTTGCCACGGTGCGGCAGGGCTATCTGGAACAATCCAACGTCGATGCGGTGCGCGAGATCACCGAACTGATCGCCGCCCAGCGGGGCTACGAGATGAACTCCAAGGTCATCCAGGCCGCCGACCAGATGATGTCGACCGTCTCCAACGGCTTGAGGTGATGCAAGGTGCGACTGGCTGGCTGGATCGCAGCACTGGCAATTTTGCTTCAGGCGGTGGCGCTTCCCGGTGCCGCCGCTGACGCGTCGTTCGACTATGCCGTCGTCGAGCGCATCGTCTATCCCGGCCAGACCATCGGCATGGACAATGTCGCCGTGCGCCAGCACACGCGCTCCATCCCGGACGATTTCCCCGTCGTGCGCACCAGGGCGGAGCTTGCCGGCATGGTCGCCACGCGCACCCTTCTGCCCGGTCGCGCCATCGCGCCCGACATGCTGCGCGCGCCCTACGCCATCCAGCAGGGCGAAGCGATTTCGGTCAGCCTTCAGGAAGGCCCGCTCTCCATCGTCATGAAGGCGATCGCGCTGCAGGACGGCACGATCGGCGAGACCATCCGCGTGCGCAATGCGCACAATGGCCGCTCGGTCTGCGCCATCGTGCGCTCGCCTTCGCTCGCCGAGGTGTGCTGATGGTCCGCACTCTCGTCTGCGCCCTGTGTCTCGTCGTTCTGGCGGCGGTCGATGCGGCGGCGACATCGCGCATCAAGGACATCGCCATCCTTCAGGGGTCGCGCGACAACCAGTTGATCGGCTACGGCCTGGTCGTCGGCCTTCAGGGGACCGGCGACAGCCTGCGCAACGCGCCCTTCACCGAACAGTCGATGCGCTCGATGCTCGATACGCTTGGCGTTGCCACCGCCGAAGGGCGCGCCCGGCTCAAGAACATTGCCGCCGTGATGGTCACCGCCAACCTGCCGGCCTTTGCCACCTCCGGGGCGCGGATCGATGTCACCGTCTCTTCTCTGGGCGATGCCACGTCGCTCGGCGGCGGGCAGTTGGTGATGACGCCGCTTCTGGGCGCCGACGGCCAGATCTATGCGGTGGCGCAGGGCTCGGTGTCGATCGCCGGCTTCGCCGCCGAAGGCGCGGCCGAAACGGTCACGCAAGGCACGCCGACTGCCGGCCGCATCGCCGGCGGCGCGATCGTCGAGCGCGAGGTGCCTGTGAACTTCAACCAGGAAGGCGCGTTCCTTCTGCAATTGCGCAATCCCGATTTTTCGACGGCCATCGCCGTCACCGACGCGATTAACGCCCATGCGCGTCAGGCCTTCGGCGCGCCGGTTGCCAAGGAACTCGATTCGCGCACGGTCCGGCTCAACAAGCCCGACGGCATGTCGCCGGCGCGGTTTATCGCGGCGATCGAAAACCTCAACGTGCAGACCGATCAGCCCGCCCGCGTCGTGCTTGACGAGAAGTCCGGCACGGTCGTCATCGGCGCCGATGTGCGCGTCTCGCGCGTCGCCGTCAGCCATGGCGCACTGACCGTGCGGATCACCGAGGCGCCGACCGTGATCCAGCCCGCGCCCTTTTCCGATGGCGTGACGGCAGTCGAGCCATCCACCTTCATCGACATCAATGAAGAGGGCACGCAGATCGGCACGATCGATGGTGTCGACCTTCAAAGCCTGGTCGAGGGTCTCAATCGCCTTGGTGTGCAGCCGCGCGACGTGATCTCGATCCTGCAGGCGATCAAGAGCGCTGGCGCGCTGAACGCCGAACTGGTTGTGCAATGAGGACGCCATGAGAAGAACCCGCCCGGCCATTGCAGCACGCATGCTGGTCGTCGTCTGGGCCGTTGCGGCACCGGTCGCCATGCCGGTTGCCGTCAACGCCCAGGATCGGGCGCCGGCCGACGTGCAGAATTTCTGTTCCAACATTGTCGATGAGGCGCGCGAACGACGCTATGCGATCCAGCGCGAGGAGCTGGAGACGCTGCGCGCCGATATCGAAGCCAAGATCGCCGTTCTGGAAGAGCGCCGCGCCGCCTATCAGCAATGGGCGGAAAAGCGCGAGGAATTCGCGGAAGCGGCCAATGAGGGCCTCGTCGCGGTCTATGCCAACATGCGGCCCGATGCTGCCGCCGTGCGCATGGAGGAACTGCCGGCCGAATTGTCCGCCGCGCTGCTGACCAAGCTCAAGCCGCGCGCCTCTGCCGCCATCCTCAACGAGATGTCGACCAAGGATGCCGCGCTGATCACCCAGATCATGGCCGCCGTCGGCGATGTCGGCCTGCCCGAAGGGGACGGCTGATGACGATGTTTGCGACCCGTCTGCGCCTGTTTGCCGCGATCGCCGCGGTGCTGATGCTCGCCGGCTGTGCGGCGACCAAGGATCTGGGCACGCCGCCCGCCCTGTCGCCGGTCGGCTCGGGCATCGACAACCAGTTGCCGCCCTCCATGATCGAATCGAAATATCCCGGCCAGCCGCTCAACAAATATTCGACCTGGGACGACCGCACGGCGAGCCTTTTCACCGCGCGCTAGGCGCTGACGCGCGGCGACACACTGACCGTTCTGATCGACATTGCCGACCGCGCGCAGCTTCAAAGCGATTCCGAGCGCTCGCGCAGTTCGTCGCGCTCATGGCGCCTTGGCGCATCGGGCGACTGGAACGGGACAAGCGGCGCCGCCTCGGGCGATGCCAGCTTCGGCGGCGACACCGACTTTACCGGCGAGGGCGCCACATCGCGCTCCGAGCGGATCGACCTGCGCGTTGCGGCGACGGTCGTCGACGTGCTGCAGAACGGACATCTGGTCATTCGCGGCACCCAGGAGGTGCGCGTCAACGCCGAAATCCGCATCCTGACGGTCGCCGGCATCGTCCGGCCGTCGGACATCGATCCGTCCAACACGATCGCCTATGACCGCATCTCCGAAGCCCGCATCTCCTATGGCGGCACGGGACACATCGCCGAGGTTCAGCAGCCGCCCTATGGCCAGCAGTTCATCGACCGCATTTCACCATTTTAGGGCACCAGCAAAGTGGCCGACGCCATCGCCGACGACGAACCGGAAGAGGAGGAGAAAGGCTCATCGCCGATCATGGCGGTGGTGTTCATCCTTATCGCCGCGCTTCTGGCCGGCGGTGTCGGTTTCGGCGTCGGCAAGACGCTGTTCGCGCCGATGATCGCCAGTGCCGACGCACCTGTCGCCGAGATGGCCGAGACCCAGGCCGCCGATGCGGCCGACGCCGCCCATGGCGCCGATGACGGACATGGCGCCGATGACGACGGCCAAGGCATGGGCGCCGAATCCTCGCTGCGCGGCCTCGACTTCGCCAAGCTCGACATCGTCGAACTCGATCCAATCACGACCAATATCGGCGTCCCGTCCGATGTCTGGGTGCGCATGGAACTGTCGCTTGCGATGGAAATCGACGAGGAGGCGGAAGAGGCCGGTGTCGATCCGGTGATGATCGAGGCCATCCATGCCGATTTCCTTGCCTATATGCGCACCACGCGCCTGCAATCGCTGGCCTTGCCCAGCGGCTTCCAGCACATGGTCACCGACCTTGAAAGCCGTGCCGCCCTGCGCAGCGACGGCATGGTCAAGCGCGTGTTCGTCAAGGCGCTGTTGCTCGAATGACCCGGATCACGCCCTTCGTCCTGGTTCTGCTGGCCGTGATGGTCCCGCTGCCCGCTGCTGCCCAGGGGCTGGGCGGGCTCGGCCTGCCCGACGGGATCGGCGGGCTGACCAGCGCCAACATCATCCAGCTTTTCGGCCTGATCACGGTGCTCGCCGTCGCGCCCGGCCTTCTGATCATGGTGACGAGCTTCACGCGCTTCATCATCGTCTTTTCGATCCTGCGCACCGGTTTGGGCTTGCAGTCGACACCGGCCAACATCATCCTGATCTCGCTGGCGCTGTTCATGACCTTTTACGTCATGGCGCCGACCTTCGATCGCGCCTGGCAGAACGGACTGCAGCCGCTTCTCAACAACGACATTCAGGAAGAACAGGCGCTGTCGGAGATTATCGCGCCGTTTCGCGACTTCATGCTGGAGAACACGCGCGACGAGGATCTGGACCTGTTCACCGGGCTCGCCCGCGAGCGCGGCCAGGACGTGGTCGTCAACGGCACGATCGACATGCGCATCCTCATCCCGGCGTTCATGATTTCCGAGATCAGGCGCGGTTTCGAGATCGGCTTTCTGGTCGTGTTGCCGTTCCTGGTGATCGACCTGATCGTTGCGACCATCATCATGGCGATGGGCATGATGATGCTGCCGCCATCGGTCATCTCGCTGCCGTTCAAGATCCTGTTTTTCGTGATGATCGACGGTTGGAACCTATTGGTGGGCAGCCTCGTTCGATCCTTCGTTTGAAGGCTGGCGCCGCAATCGAACCAAGAAAGCGCACCCCCGCGAGAAATTGCAGGGGGCGGTTTCAGCCCTTGTTAATTTCTGTCGACGTATAACCCGGACAACAGCAGGCGCCGCAATTTCCGGCCGGCATGATGCCACCCCTGCCGTACCGGCTTATCCGGAATGTCCCTTGTTTTGTTTTGAGTAGAAAGGGACACGCATATGTCCAGCTTGATGACCAACGTATCCGCAATGACGGCGCTGAAATCGCTGCAGCAGACCAATTCCGCCCTCGAAACCACCCAGTCCCGCATCGCCACCGGTTTCCGCGTCGCCGAAGCTTCCGACAACGCCGCCTACTGGTCGATCGCGACCACCATGCGTTCGGACAACAAGGCGCTCGGCACCGTTCAAGATGCTCTGGGCCTCGGCGCCGCCAAGGTCGACGTTGCCTACACCGGTGTCAACTCGGCCATCGATGTCGTCGATGAGATCAAGTCCAAGCTCGTAGCAGCTCGCGAGCCGGGCGTCGACAAGGCGAAAATCCAGTCGGAAATCACGCAGCTGCAGTCGCAGCTCACCTCGATCGGCAACTCGTCGTCGTTCAACGGTGAAAACTGGATTTCCGTTGACTCCAGCGCCACCGGCTATTCGGCCACCGAATCCATGGTTGCCGGCTTCACCCGCGACGCCGCCGGCGCCGTTTCGGTGAGCACGATCGATGTCAACAAGGCCAACACCGCCCTGTTCGACGCTTCGGCTTCAGCAGATGGTATCCTCGAGCAGGACATCACCCTTGCTTCGGGCACCACCACGGTTGCAACGATCTCGATCAGCGCCACCACGACCGATGCTGACATCGAGGCCATGATCTCGGGTGTCGACACGGCCATTCAGTCCATGACGACTGCCGCTTCGGACCTTGGTTCGGCCAAGTCGCGCATCGACCTGCAGAACAACTTCGTCGGCAACCTGATGGATGCCGTCGACCGTGGCATCGGTCAGCTCGTCGATGCCGACATGAGCGCGGAGTCGACCAAGCTGAACGCACTTCAGGTTCAGCAGCAGCTCGGCATCCAGGCCATGTCGATTGCCAACGGCAACTCGCAGTCGATCCTGTCGCTGTTCCGTTAAGATCAAGCAAGCTCCGCTTGTGGGGGGCCGCCTTCGGGCGGCCCTTTTTGCGTTGAGCGATGGCACCTCGACACGAGGCGCGCGCGCAAACCTTTGAAAAATAAAGTGTTTTCAGGTGGTTGACCGAAAGGTTGGCCGCCATTTCGCCGTGCGTCATGGCCCCGATTTTCCGCGGGTCGCCCCGTTTAGCTTTTGTTAGCCATTCCTGTTTACCTTAATGAAGTGACAACAGACGTGTGTCGGTGTTTTCAAGCCGGCGCGGCATGAGGCTACGTCGTCCTACCGGTGCGAAAACCGGGATGTCGCAATGGTGCGGAGTGTGAGAAGGGGCCTTGTATGTCCAGCTTGATGACCAACGTTTCTGCGATGACGGCGCTGCGCGCCCTGCAGAACACCAACGATTCGATTGAGACGACGCAGGCGCGGATTTCCACCGGCTATCGCGTCTCCGAGGCATCCGATAACGCCGCTTACTGGTCGATCGCAACGACGATGCGTTCGGACAATTCCGCGCTTTCGACCGTTCAGGACGCGCTTGGCCTCGGTTCGGCCAAGGTCGACATCACCTACACGGCCGTCGATTCCGCCATCAAGGTCGTCGACGAAATCAAGTCCAAGCTGGTGGCCGCGCGGGAGCCGGGCGTTGATCGCTCGAAGATCCAGACAGAGATCGACGAGTTGCAGAACCAGCTCACCTCGATCGCCACCTCGGCCGCCTTCAACGGCGAGAACTGGCTGAACATCGATTCCAGCGCCACCGGCTACTCGGCCACCGAAAGCATCGTCTCGTCGTTCAACCGCGACGCCAGCGGCGCGGTTTCGGTCGGCACGCTGACCGTCGACAAGTCGTCCATCGCCCTGTTCGACGCGAACGCGGCCGCCGACGGCATTCTGGACAACGACTCGGTGACCACCGGCGGTGCCGCCAATGTGGCCGCCTCGGTGTCCGACCTCGACTTGAACACCGCCAACCTGAACGATGCCGACATTGACGGCATGATCACCATTACCGAGACCGCGCTGCAGGCGATGACCAACGCCGCTTCCGATCTCGGTTCGGCGCAAAAACGCATCGATCTGCAAAGCAACTTCGTCGGCACGCTCATGGACTCCATCGAGCGCGGCGTCGGCCAGCTTGTGGATGCGGACATGAGCGCTGAATCGACGCGCCTGCAGGCGCTTCAGGTCCAGCAGCAGCTTGGCATCCAGGCCCTGTCGATCGCCAACGGCAACGCCCAGTCGATCCTGTCGCTCTTCCGCGGCGGATAAGACAGACAGAATTCGTGACAGCGGGCTGCCCATCGGGCGGCCCGTTTTCGTTTTCCCGCCAGGCAAGAGCGGGTCCTCATCACCTTCGCGCAAGTTTGAACCCGTAGGCTGACACCAGTCAGTCCCGGGGAAGAACCGTGCCAGAAAACCTCAAGATGCTCGCCGCCAATCTCAGCGCGCTCGGTCCGCGCCGGCTCATGCTGATGGCCGGTGTCTTCGTCCTTGTCCTGATGGCGGTCGGCATCGGCTCGGCTTTCCTCAACCGGCCCGCCTACCAGCCGCTCTATGTCGGCCTTGAGCGCGATGACGTTACGCGCATGGGCATGGTGCTGGGCGAGGCGGGCATCGTCTACGACGTCAACGCCGAGGGCACGACGCTGATGGTGCCGGCCGGCATGACGGGTCGCGCCCGCATGATCCTTGCTGAAAAGGGCCTGCCGTCCAGCGCCGGCGCCGGCTATGAATTGTTCGACAATCTCGGCTCGCTCGGCCTGACATCCTTCATGCAGGAGGTGACGCGCGTGCGCGCGCTGGAAGGCGAGATCGCTCGCTCGATCCAGACCATCAGCGGCGTCAAGGGCGCTCGCGTCCATATCGTCATGGCCGAGCGCGGCAATTTCCGCCGCGCCGAGCAGGTGCCGACGGCGTCGGTCATCATCCGTTTCGATCGCGCCGGCGTCGAAAGCCGCGCCAACGCCGTGCGTCATCTGGTTGCCGCCGCCGTGCCGGGCATGGTGGCCGACAATGTAACCGTGCTCGATTCCGCCGGCCGGCTTCTGGCTGCGGGCGAGGACCCGCTGACCAATTCGGCCTCCAGCGCCATCGGCATCGAGGCGACGGTCGAAAACCAGGTCGCCGACGGCATTCACCGCGCGCTCGCCGCAACGCTCGGCGCTGCCAATTTCCGGGTCAGCGTTCAGGCCGACATCAACACCGACCAGCGGCAGATCGAGGAGACGATCTTCGATCCCGACAGCCGCATCGAGCGCTCGGTGCAGATCGTGCGGGCCGAGGATGCGGCGACCGAGCAGATTTCCTCCGAACCGGTGACCGTCGAGCAGGACCTGCCGCAGGACGCGCAGCCCGGTGCCGGCGGCGGCAGCACGAACGAGCGCAGCGAGCGCCGTGAGGAAACGACGAACTATGAGCTGAGCTCGACGAGAACCGCAACCATTTCAAACGGTTACAATGTCGATCGGCTGTCGATCGCCGTCGTCGTCAACCGCGCGCGCTTAATCGATGCCGATGGCCAGCCGCTGGCGCCGGCAGCGGTCGAGGAGCGTCTGGCGCAGATCCGGACGGTCGCCGCCGCGGCCGCGGGCATCGTCGAGGATCGCGGCGACGTTCTCAACATCACCGCCTTCGATTTCGTGGAAGGGGTCACCGCCGAGGGCTCGTCCGCGCCCGGCGCGATGGCTTCGCTCAATGAGCATCTGGGCACGGCGATCAACGCCTTTGCGTTCATCGCGGTCATTTTGGCGGTGATCTTCCTGGCGGTTCGTCCGATGATCAATGTGCTGCGCTCGGGCGAGTTCGCCCAGCAGGTGGCGCGCGTCGAGGGCTCCGAAACGCCGCTCCTGGCCAATGAGGCCGGCGACAGCGGCGTTGGCGAGGGCAGTGGCGAGGCCCTGGCCGACATGGCGGCCGAATCCATCCGCCTCAAGCCCGCCCCCGAAGAGCGCTTGTCGCGCATCATCGACATGAACGAGGAGCGCGCCGCGCAGATCCTCCGCCGCTGGCTGAACAATGAAGCGGTATCCGGCGATGCGTGAGGCGTTCCACGCCCTTCTGCCCGATTTCGGCACGGATTCGGCCCCGGCCTTCGCTGGTCCGGTCGCTGCGGCGCCCTCTGACGGCTTCGTACCGTTCATCGGTGCCTCGCGGCAGCGGGCGGAATTTGACGCGTTCGATGAGCCGCATGCCGATGTGCCGCCGCAGGCGCCGGTTCCCGAAGCACCCGGGCCCATCGAGCCGCCACCGCCAAATGCCACGGGCGATGCCGCCGCGCTCCAATCCATGCTGTCGGAAGCCTTTTCGGCGGACATGGCGGCATCGGCGCCTTTTGAAGCCAGCGCCGGGCCGCAGCCCGAAGCGCAAATCGTTGCGGAAACGCCGATCGCTCCGGCCGGCCCCGACCCGGAACTTGTTGCCCGTGACGAACAGATCGCCGAACTGACCGCACGGATCGAAGCTCTGGAAAGCGCCCATGCGGCGGAGATGGCACGGCTCGTCGAGCAGGCGGTTCCCGCCATGGCCGACGGGGCGGCGGCAGCGGTTCGGTCGACGCTCGGCGCCGTTCTCGCCCATCCTCTGATGAGCGTTATCGAGGAAGCGGCGGTTGATCGTTTCTGCGCCGAACTGGCGGCCATGGTGAAGGCGGGCGAGGGCGTTGCCGTGCGTCTCAGCGGGCCGGAGATGCTTCTTGAAACGGTGCGCGAGCGTTGGCCCGATGGGCTCGCAATGCCGGAGATTGAGGCCGCCGAAACGGCTGAACTGGTCGCCATCGCCGACACCGCCGTCCTGTCGACCCGGCTCGAACAGGCCCGCAGTCTTTTGTTGGGAGGTGGCCGGTGAGCGCCGCGCAGGACCATCAGGAAATCATCATCATCAAGCGCGGCCATGGCGATCATGACGATCATCATGGCGGCGCCTGGAAGATCGCCTTCGCCGACTTCATGACGGCCATGTTCTGCCTGTTCCTGGTGCTCTGGCTGGTCAATGCGGCCAATGAAGAGACCAAACAGGCCGTCGCCAGCTATTTCAACCCGGTCAAGCTGGTCGACCGCAACCGGTCGGTGAAAGGGCTTTACGACGCCCAGGGCATCCAGGAAGTGGAAGTCATCGACGCCGAGGGGACGGGCGCGGGCGGGTCCGGCGAGACCGACGCATCCGGCAGCGGCCAGGCCGACAATCAGGGCAACCCGACGGGCGATGCCGCTTTCTTCGCCGATCCCTATGAAGTGCTCGACCAGATCGCCAGCAGCTTCGAGTCGGGCAGCACGAGCGGCCAGGAGCCGCAGAGCGGCGCCCGATCCTGGTCGACCGAACAGACCGACGCCTCGATCGAGACCTTCTTTGATCCGTTCGCGCCCGAGCGCTGGTCCGACATGCCGCGCGAGCCATTGTCGGACGCGCCGCTGTCGGAAACCGGCGCCCCGCCTGCGCCCGTACCCGGCGGTCAGACCGAGACCGCGTTGGCCGATCCGTCGATGGACACGCAGGTCGAGCCTGCCCCGCAAGGCGCGCTTCAGGCTGCGCCCGAGCTGGCGACCGAAACCGCAGACACCGCCGAGGCCGAAACAGCCGAAATGGCCGAGGCAACGGAGATGGCCGAGACCGAGGCGGCCGACATCCCTTCGGATGAGGCGATTTCGCCGGCGACCGAGCAGACGGCCGAACAGTTGCGCACCGCGCTGACCGAGGTGCTGGCCGAAGCGTTCGGCGCCGACAGCGTGCTCGTCGAGCAATTGTCCGTCGAGGCACAGCCGGACGCGATCCTGATCTCGCTGACCGACAATCTGCAGATCCCGATGTTCGAGATCGGCTCGGCCGTGCCGTCGCCCCCGCTCGTCCTGGCGCTCGAAAAGGTCGGTTCCGTGATTGGCGAGCGGGCCGGCGGGCTGCGCCTCGAGGGCCATACCGATGCACGGCCCTTCATCTCGGGCAGTTCGGACAATTGGCAATTGTCGGCGGCCAGGGCGCAGGCGGCCTACTATATGCTCGTGCGCGGCGGCGTGCCCGAAAACCGGTTCCGCGCCGTGACCGGCCGCGCCGATCGCGATCTGGCCGTGCCCGACGATCCGTTCAGTGCCCGCAACCGCCGCATCGACATCCTGCTGGAGCTTGGCTCGTGACGGCCCTTGGCACGATCCGTCCGGCCATGTGCCTGCCGCTGGCCGCAGCGATGCTGGCCGGCGCCGGCCTTCCGGCGTTTGCGGACCTGCCGACGCGCCCGCTCGGCGCGGTGCGGTCGCTGCATCACATCCAGGACCAGATCGCGCGCGGCGATCGGTCCGCCTTCCAGCTCCAGTCCAGTACGTTGCGGGTCATCGACGAACTCTTCGCTTCGCTCGATGCGGACGCGCTGGCCGATCCGGCCGAGCGCCGCGCGGTGCTTGCCTATGCGGTCAGCGGCGGTAATCCGGCGACCTTTGCCCGGCTCTATGACACGCTCGCCAGGCAATCCGGTGACGATGAGAAGGCGCTCGCCGCCGCCGTCGCCGAAGCGCTGCTCGACAAGACGATCAGCAATGAAGCGGCCGCCAACCCGATGGTGCTCGGCGGCATGCTGGGCGCGGGGCTGGCCCTGATCAACGGCATCAACGCCGAAATGCCGCTCGAGCAGATCGGCCATCTCAAGCAGGTTACGCTTCTGGCGCCGGGGACGCTGATCGAGGAATCGGCGCTCAGGCGCTTGATGCCGATCCTCGCGCAAACCCATGATCACAAAGAGTTTTTGACGGCCGCCAGCCGCTATGCGCGCACCTTCGTTAACTCGCCCTACGCATCCGACTTCGCCGTCTCGCTGGTCAATGGCGGCATCGCGCTGACCAAGCCGTCCGACCAAAGACGGCTGGCCGAGATCATCCGCTTCATGCCGCCGGCGCACCGGCGCAGCATCGTAGCGCGGCAAATGCGGGCGGCGACGATCGACGGCAATTTCGCGCTGGTGCGCTTTCTGGAGGCCGAGTTCGCCGACGAGATCGAGGCCGGCAAGGCCGCCGTGGCGCGGCGCCAGGCGCCGGCGGCCGATCCGGTCGATGCCATGCGCCAGCGTCTTTATGTGCTGATGGCCAACATAGCCTCGGCCGATCATGAGTCCGTCGCGGCCGAACTCGATGCAATCGATGCCGACCAATTGTCGCCGGCTGACCGGCAGCTTCTCGGCGTTGCGCGCAATGTGATCCGCGAAATGACGCGATCCAACAGGCCGGAACCCGTGCCCGCGGCGCCGGCCAGCCAGGACGCCGAAATGGCGGCGGCAGACGCCGACGAGGCCGGCGCGCAAGACGGCCTCGGCTTGCCGATGCAGCCCGACGAGGCCGACGACGGCGTCAGAACAGTTCTGCCGGGCTATGGCAGCGCGGCAAGACCGGTCGAGCCTGCCGCCGTCCGTCCGTCGCCACAGGCCGGGCCGGCGCGCGGCGAAGACGTCGCCGGCAATGCGCCGGCGTCGGACGATGGCGAAGGCGACGCTTTGAGCGCGGAACATCGCGCATTCATGTCCAGCACGCGTGACGTATTGCTGGAAATCGATTCAGTATTGGAAGGGAGCGGCGGGTGACCCAGATTGCTGCCAGCGTAAAAACACCTCTTGATGCGGCGGCCGTTGCAGAGCGCCAAGGCAATGCCAAGGGGAAGGGCAAGGGCGAGGCCGACGGAGCGTTCGCACGGCTCGTCAAGGATGCCGGCGCCGGCGCGCGCAAGGCCGCACCGGACGCTGCGGCGGAAAACCCCGGACGGGCCATCCAGAAAACCGGCCGGCCGGAAGGCTTGTCGGAGAATGGAAAGACGGTCGACGCCGCCGATGCCATCGCGCGCGGCACGGTGCGAAGCGAAGGCGAGCAGTCCGCATCCGAGGGCAACGCAGCGCGCGGCAAGGGTGCGGCCGCCAATGGTCCGGATGCCGGGAGCGGGCAGGCCATCCTCGTCGCGCGCCCGGTCGCGGGCGGGACACCGGCATCGGAACCGGGCTCCGACAAGACCGACAAGACATCGGACGCCGAAGCGGAGAAGACCGCTGGGGCGAACGGCCCTGCCCAGGCCACCAAGGACGCCGAGACAGGCCAGCCGGCTGCGACCGGCCCCGCGCCGGTTGTCGCGGTGATGGCCGTTGCGCCCTATCTGACCGCGCGCACGGCCTCGGCCGACCCCTCGGGCAAACCCGGCGCGCCCCAGCCGCAGCGCTCGGCGGCAGGATCGGACGGCATTGCAGCCGGCGAGGCCATCGACGCGCCGATCGGCAAGGGCCAGGCCGCATCGTCGAGGGCCGAAACCATCGAAATGGCATTCGGCGCCGGCAAGGGCAGCAGGGATGGCGACGCACGCTTCGGCAATGCGCAGGCCGGCGGTGGCCAGGCTGCGGCGGTCAAGATCGGGACGTCATCTGTCGAAGGTCCATCAATCGCCGTCGGCGCCAGCGCCACGCCGCCGGCCGGCGGCGAAGCGCGGCCGTCCCAGCCACTGGTGGTTCCGCTCGATCTCGGCCGGGCGCTTGCGGGCGAGGGCAATCTTCCTGCATCCATGCGCGAAGCGGTCGCGTCGCACGTCGCCCGCGTCATGGCGGCGCCGGCCATGGCAGGGCAGCCGGTTTCGGTTCTGCGCATCCAGCTTCAGCCGGCCCATCTCGGCCAGATCAATGTCACGATGCGCATGTCCGGCGAGCAGATGACCGTCACGCTGACACCCGACAGCGCGTCCGCGGCCCGTGCGCTCGGCTCCGATCAGGAGACGATCGCCACCGTGCTGCGGTCCGTTGGCGGCTCGTTTGCCGGCGCCAACATCGAGGTTGCCGGCGAAGGGCAGTTGCGCACCGGCGGCGACGACACCGCATCGCGCAGTTTCGAGGGCCGTCAGGGCGACCGATCCGGCGAGGGCGGTCGAAGCCCGTCGTCTGGCGGCGCGGGCGGTGGCGGCGATGGCATCGAGACGGGTCGCGGCAGCGCCCACAACGGCCCCCAACCGTCAAGCGCCGAGGGCCGAATCATTATCTGATGGTAAACAGGTCGTTAACGCGATCGTTAAGACTTGTCCGAGCCTTGCCGCACAACGGCTTTTCGCGCGCCGATTGCGCGATTTTTGATTCGTTTCATTTCAGCAATAGGCAAAAAATAGGGGGGTGAGAGGGGTTCCGGCCGGCCATACCAATAAGTCATCGCTTGGGGACTGATTTGGCGGGCAACACACATGATCGTAATTGTCGACGACCGGCGCGCCGTGCTGGACGCGTATCGGAGCATGTTTTTGCGTATTGGCTATTCCGTTTACGGAATGGATTCTTCGGAAATACAGGACTGGCTTGAAACCTCACCTTCCGAAGAGGTGCAGACGATCCAGTCATTCTTGGTCGGGCAAACAAACGACGAAGACAGTCTGATCAATGCGCTGCGCGCCAAGACGCGCGTGCCGATCATTGCCATGCTGGAAACCGGCTCGCTCGACGAGACGCTGCAGCGCTTCGATATCGGCGCCGACGATGTGGTGCGCAAGCCCGTGCACGTGCGTGAGATTCTCGCCCGCATTTCGGCCATCCGCCGCCGGTCGGAGGAGAGCAAGACCTATATCGACTGTGGCAGGCTGCGTGTCTTCATGGACGGGCGCGATCCGCTGGTCGACGGCAAGCCGTTTCCGCTGCCGCGCCGCGAGCGCCGCGTTCTGGAATATCTTGCCGGCAATGGCGAGCGTCGCGCCTCGCGCACCCAGGTCTACAACGCCGTTTATGGCGTGCTCGAAGACCATGTCGAGGAGTGCGTGATCGAGAGCCACATCTCCAAGCTGCGCAAGAAGCTGACCCGCGTCCTTGGCGTCAACGTCATCGATTCGCGCCGCTATCTCGGTTACCGCCTGTGCATGGATTCGCTGCGCACGCCGGCCCCGTCCGTGCCCGCCGCCGCAGAGCAGCCTCAGGCAAGTTTGGCCGTGTAACCTTTCTCGCACAATCGCGAGAAGGGGTCCGCCCATGAGTCTTTATGGTATGATGCGCACCGGTGTGTCCGGTATGCAGGGGCAGGCAAGCAAGCTTTCCACGGTCGCCGACAACATCGCCAACTCGGCGACGACAGGTTACAAGAAGCTCGGCGTCGAGTTTTCGACGCTGGTCGTCAACAATCTTCCCAACAGCCACAATTCGGGCGGCATCGTCACTAATGTCCGTCAGCACGTCTCCCAGCAGGGCGTGCTGCAGTTCACCAGTTCGGCGCTAGATCTGGCCGTCGATGGCGGTGGCTTCTTCGTCGTCAAGGACCAGAACGGCGCCTCCTTCATGACGCGCTCGGGCGCCTTCGTGCCCGATGCCGAGGGGCGGCTGGTCAATTCGGCGGGCTATTTCCTGTCCGGCTACAGTTTCGAAAATGGCGATCCCGCGGTGACCGCCAACAGTCTTGAAGGCACCGAGATCGTACGGCTGGACAACACCGCGATGGACGCGGCGGCGTCGCAGTTCGGCACGTTCCAGGTCAACTTCCCGTCCGATGCGCCCGTCGTCACCGGCACGCTGCCGTCGGCCAATGCCGCCACGTCGGAATTCTCCCAGAAGACCTCGGTCTTGGCCTATGGCGATCTGGGCGGCTCCGAGTTGCTCGATGTCTATATGACCAAGACCGCCGCCAACACGTGGGAGATCGCCGTCTTCGATCAGGCCCAGGCGGCTGCCGGCACCAATTTCCCCTATGGATCGGGCCCCCTCGCCACCCAGACCGTGACCTTCGACGGCACGACCGGCCAGCTCAACGGCGCCACCAGCTTCACGGTTCCGGTGCCCAACGGGCAGCCGCTTGAATTCGATCTGACCAACTCCACGCAGCTTGCCGCCGACTTCACGGTCGCCGAGGTCAGCGTTGATGGCAACGCGCCCGCCACGGTCAAGCAGCTCAATATCGGCGCCGACGGCACCGTCTATGCGCAATATGAAAACGAGACGCTGCGCGCCCTGTTCCGCGTGCCGCTGGCCAACGTCATCAGCCCCGACCGGCTGACCTCGCTGTCGGGCAACGTGTTTGTCGCCAATGAGGAGAGCGGCGATGTCCGTCTCGGCTTCCCCGGCGAAGACGAGTTGGGATCGCTGGTCTCCGGCGCACTGGAATCCTCGAACGTCGATATCGCCGAGGAACTGACCGAAATGATCCAGGCGCAGCGCAACTACACCGCCAATTCCAAGGTCTTTCAGACCGGATCGGAGTTGATGGACGTCTTGTTAACACTCAAGCGTTAACCTTGGGCGGGTCGCGCGCTGAGGCGCGGCACGCCGGCACATAGGCCGCTCAATGATTGGGATGGGATGACGCCCGGTTTGGGGATGTCTGGCAGGTAGATGAAATGACGCTGACAGCGGCCATCAAGATTGCGCAGTCATCGCTGTTCAATGTGTCCCAGCAGACACAGCTTGCCTCACGCAACATCACCGATGCCGGCAATGACGACTATGTGCGCCGTCAGGCGCATGTCTCGACCGCGCCCTATGGTGCCCGCACCTATTCGATCGGCCGCGCCGAACAGCCCGCCTTGTTCAAGAGTTCGCTCGCCGCCCTGTCCGACAGCGCCGGCCAGGCGGTGATCGGCGATGCCGCATCGCGGCTTCAGACCGCGGTCAACGGCGTCGACAACCAGAATTCGGCATCGGTGAAGATCGGCGCGTTGCGCGATGCGCTGCAGATCTATTCCTCCGATGCGTCCAATCCCATCCTCGGCACGTCGGCGATCGATGCGGCACGCGATCTGGCGCGCTCGATCAGCAGCGCTTCGCAGGGCATCCAGTCCTACCGCGCCGAGATCGATCGCGACATCGCCGCCGGCGTTGATGATCTGCGCGGCCTGCTCGACCAGTTCGAAACCGCCAACAGCCTCGTCGTCCAGGGCACGCAGCTTGGCACCGACGTCAATGATGCGCTCGACCAGCGCGATGCGCTGCTCAAGCAGATGTCGGAATATGTGTCGATCTCGGTCGTCCAGCGCGACAATAACGACTTCGTGCTCTATGCCGGCCAGGGCATCACCCTGTTCGAAACGGTGCCCAGAAACATCAGTTTCGACCCGCAGACCGCCTATTCGCCGACGACCACCGGCAACCCGTTGCGGATCGACGGCGTTCCGCTGACGGTCGGGCAGGGCGCCAACACCTCCGCCTCCGGCAAACTGTCCGCGCTGATGCAGGCGCGCGACAATGTCGCCGTGCAGCAGCAGTCGCAGCTTGACGAGATTGCGCGCGGCCTCGTCGAGACGTTCGCTGAAACCGACCAGACCGGCGGCGGCGCGCCGGCCCAAGCGGGCCTTTTCACCTATGCGGGCGGACCCGGCATTCCGCCGGCCGGCACGCTGGTGCCGGGCATGGCCGCTTCGCTGACGGTCAATGCGGCCTTCGATCCCGAACAGGGCGGCGATCCGACGCTTCTGCGCGATGGCGGCGCCAATGGCGCGGCCTATGTCGCCAACACGAGCGGTGGCGCGGCCTTCTCCGACAATCTGCTGGCCTTTGTGCAGGGTCTCGACACGCCGCGCGCGATCGATGCCGCGGCCGGCATCGCCGGCGACCGGTCGGTCAGCGGTTACGCCGATGCATCCATTGGCTGGGTGGAGAATCTGCGCTCCACCGCCGACATGGCATCGCAGAGCAAGAAGGCGCTGCACGACAAATTGTCGGGCGACTATCTGGCCAAGACGGGTGTGTCGATCGACGAGGAGATGACCAAGCTGATCGCGCTCGAACAGTCCTATGAGGCGTCGGCCCGGATCATGAGCGTCGTCGACCAATTGTTCGACACATTGTTCGCGGCGGTGAGGTAAGGTCATGAAGGTCACGCCGCACGTCGCCACCTATTCGATGTTCAATTCCGTGCGCAATGCGACGGCATCGATGCAGACCGATCTGGTAAGGCTGCAGCAGGAAGTGGTCACCGGCAAGCTGGCCGACAGCGGGCTGGTTCTGGGCGCGCGCTCGGAGAACCTGGCCTCGTTCAAGTCCGACATCGCCAACCTTCAGCGCATCATGGACACCAATGGCGTGACCGCATCGCGCCTCGACATGACGCAGACGGCGCTCCGGCAGCTCAATTCCATCTCCGACGATCTGGTCAACACGCTGGGCCTGTCGCTGGGCGACGAGGCACAAAAGAACGTCGTTCTGACGGAGTCGCAGAACGCCATCGAGCAGATCACCAGCCTTTTGAACACCCAGGTCAATGGCGTCCACATTTTCGGCGGCATCAACAGCGCCAGCGCGCCGATTTCGGACCATACGGGCGGCGCGGGCGAGGCCGCCTTCGATGCGGCCTTCTCCGGCCATTTCGGCTTTGCCAAGACCGCCGCGGCCGCTGCCGGCATCACCGCCGCACAGATGACCGACTTCCTCGAGAACGTGCTCGAACCGCAATTCATGGGCGCCGGCTGGACGACCGACTATTCGACCGCTGCCGACGAGACCATCAATGCGCGCATCGGCATCGACACGATCGCCAGTGCCTCGGTGTCGGCCAATGAGGACGGGTTCCGCAAGCTCATGCTGGGCGCTGTCGTCGCCAAGGAACTTTATGCCGCGCCACTGTCGCAGGAAGCGCGTGACACGGCGGCCCTTTTCGCCATGTCCAGTGCCAAGAGCGGCGGCTCCGACATCACCGGCCTTGAGAGCAGTGTCGGGCTGATGGAGAACCGCATCGAGCGGCAGAACAAGACGATGACCAGCCAGATGGACGTGCTGACGCGTCTGTCCGACAATCTCGAAGGGGTCGACCAGTATGAGGCATCGACCGCGCTGACCAACCTTTTGACCCAGATCGAGGCGTCCTACGCCACGACCGCCCGCATCCAGCAGATGAGTATTATGCGCTATCTGTGACAAGAGCCAGGAAGGCCATCATGATACGAGTAAGTTACGCCGAAATTGAGTCCGATTCCCTTGTTGGTTCGCGCGAGCGTGAACAGCAATTGCTCGACCAGTCCATCGCTTTGATGGATCAGGCCCTCAAGGACGGCGCCAAATCGATGGCGGCCATCGAGGCCATGCATTTCACCATCCGCCTCTGGACCCATCTGATGCAGGATCTCGCCGAACCTGAAAACGAACTGCCCGACGATCTGCGCGCCAGCCTGATTTCCATCGGCATCTGGATCCTCAAGGAGGCCGATGCGGTGCGCATGGGCGAAGAAGGTTCGATCTCGGAAATTCGCGACATCACCGTCATCATCCGGGACGGCCTGCAATGAAGGGCACGTTCAAACTGTTTCTGAAGGCCAATGAACGCGTCTTCATCAATGGCGCCGTGCTGCGGGCTGATCGCAAGGTCGGCATCGAGCTTCTGAACGATGTCGACTTCCTGCTTGAAAACCACGTCCTTCAGGTCGAGGACGCCGACACGCCACTCAAGCAGCTTTATTTCATCATCCAGATCATGCTGATGTCGCCGTCCGAAAAACCTGCCGCTGCAAAGCTTTACAAGGATTCGGTCAAGGCGCTTCTGGCAACGTTCGAAAGCACGGAAGTGCTCAACGGCCTCAAGCAGATCGACGTGATGATCGCCGAGGAGCGCACATTCGAGGCGCTCAAGGCACTGCGCGCCCTGTTTGAGGTCGAAGCCGACATTCTCGCACGCAAGCGTGGCGAAAGCCTCGGATGCGATACTGCTGCCCAAGAGGACAAACACGCAGCGGCAGGATGAAGCCATGACCGATGTCAGCGGAGTTTCAGGTGTTCAGAGCGCCACCAGTACAACGCAGCCCAGCAACTCCCAGACGGTGGACTATGACGCCTTCCTGAAGCTGCTGACGACGCAGATGCAGAACCAGGATCCGACCGAGCCGATCAGCGACACCGAATATATCGCCCAGCTTGCCTCCTTCTCCAATGTCGAGCAAACGACCAAGCTCAATGACAAGCTCGACTATCTGATCCAGATGTCCTCCTTCCAGCAGGCCGGATCGCTGATCGGACGGACGGTCACCTCCGCCGACGGCCTGACCTCGGGCACGGTGGCCGAGGTGAAGATCCTCAGCGAAGGCACCGTCGCCATTCTCAGCGACGGCACCGAAGTGCCGGTCAGCGCGGGTCTGACCGTCAGCTAACCGCCGTTCGGCGCAAAGGCACCGCGATGGCCGAGGCCGATGTCATTGAAATCATCCAGCTTGCGATCTGGACGACGCTGGTCACGGCCGGCCCGTCCGTGTTCGCCGCCATGTTTGTCGGCATAGCGATCGCCCTGTTCCAGGCCCTGACCCAGGTTCAGGAAATCACGCTCACCTTCATTCCCAAGATTGTCGTCATCCTCGTGACGATCTCCTTTTCTGCCGCCTTCATGGGCGCCCAGATCGGCCGCATGACCGAAGTGCTCTACGGCCGCATCCAGACCGGCTTCTGAGCGTTCGTTTCCGCTATATCTAAGCGACCGGACGGGCCGCCCGCCAGCCCCGTGCAAGCCCCGGGCTCGATGATCGGACGCAAGACCGGCGCGCACGATCCGCGTGCCGGCCCCTTCGGTCCTGGAGACGGTCTTGGCCAACGTGCAAATCCCGGCGGCATCGGCGCCGTCGTCCTACGGCAACGACATCACCTTCGCGATCGGCATCATGATGGTGCTGTCGCTTCTGTTCCTGCCGGTCCCGGTCTTCATGATCGATGTCGGGCTGGCCGTGTCGCTGGCCTTTTCCGTCCTAATCCTGATGGTCGCGCTGTGGATTCCGCGGCCGCTGGACTTCTCGTCCTTTCCGACGATCCTGCTGATCTCGACCATGCTGCGCCTGTCGCTGAACATCGCGACGACCCGGGCGATCCTGTCGGACGGCCATGAGGGCGTCGATGCGGCCGGCAGCGTCATTGCCGGCTTTTCGAGCTTTGTGATGAGCGGCGACTTCGTCATCGGTCTTGTCGTCTTCCTGATCCTGGTCGTCGTCAACTTCGTCGTGATCACCAAGGGTTCGACCCGCATCGCCGAGGTGGGCGCCCGCTTCACGCTCGACGCCATTCCCGGCAAGCAGATGTCGATCGATGCGGACCTGTCGGCCGGCGTCATCGACGAGGCCGAGGCGCGCCGCCGCCGTAAGGAGCTCGAAGAGGAAAGCTCCTTTTACGGATCGATGGACGGCGCCTCCAAATTCGTGCGCGGCGATGCGATCGCCGGCCTCCTGATCACCGCCATTAACATTGTCGGCGGCATCATCATCGGCGTGACGCGCCACAACATGTCGATGGGCGAGGCGGCTGACATTTTCACCAAACTGTCGGTCGGTGACGGGCTGGTCTCGCAGATCCCCGCGCTTGTCGTTTCGCTCGCCGCCGGCCTTCTGGTGTCCAAGGGCGGCAATCAGGGATCGGCCGACAAGATCGTCCTCGACCAGCTTGGCAACTATCCGCGCGCCCTTTTCGTGGCCGCCGGCCTGCTCGCCATCCTCGGCCTGATGCCGGGCCTGCCCGCCGTGCCGTTCCTGCTGCTGGCCGTCGGCATGGCGACGATCGCCTATCTGCGCCCGCTGTTCCGCTCCGCCGAGGAGGAAAAGAAGCAAAAGGCGATCGCCGATGAGGAGGAGGCGAAAAAGCGCGAGACACGCGACTCGGTCAAAAGTTCGCTCGCTGTCCCTGAAATCCAGCTCTCGCTTGGCAAGCAGCTCGCCACCCAGCTCTTGCCGAAACAAAAGGACATGGCGCACCGCATGAAGCAGATGCGCAAGCGCTTCGCTCAGGAATATGGCTTCGTCGTGCCGGACGTGCAGCTTGTCGATGAATATGACGTGCCGCCCAAGGCCTACCGCATCAAGATTTACGGCACGACCGTCGTCGAGCACGAACTGCGCGTTGGCGAGCTTCTCGCCTTTGCCGATCCGCAGGCGATCCGCGGTATTCCGCACACCACCGTGCGCGAGCCGGCCTTCGGCGGCGAGGCGCTGTCGGTGATGGAGACGTTCCGCGACGATCTGCGCCGCATGAACATCGCCACCGCCGACAATGTCAGCGTCATCCTGACCCACCTGAGTGAGGTGGTGCGCAACAATCTGCCGCAGCTTTTCTCCTACAAGGCGATGAAGACGCTGATCAACGACATGGAGCCCGAATACCGCAAGCTGGCCGACGAGATCTGCACCACGCACGCCACATATCCCGGCTTTCAGGCGGTGCTCAAGCTGCTGCTTGCCGAGCGCGTCTCGATCCGCAACCTGCCGCTGATCATCGAGGCAGTCGCCGAGATCGCGCCGACCACGCGTAAGTCCGAAACCATTGTCGAGCATGTGCGCGCCCGCATGGCCCAGCAATTGTGCGGCGATCTGACCGTCGACGGCGTGCTCAGCATCGTCCGGCTCGGCAATCGCTGGGAGTTGGCTTTCCGCGAGGCGCTCAAGCGCGATGCCACTGGCGAGATCGCCCAGTTCGACATCGATCCGCGCCAGCTTGAGGAATTCGGCACCGAGATCGGCAAGGAGATCACCGAGCAAAAGGCCCGCCACGACCGGATCGCCATCGTCACCACGCCCGAGGCGCGGCCCTATGTGCGCATGATCGTCGAGCGCATGCATCCCGATGTCGCCGTCATGTCGCATCTGGAAATCGGCAAGGGCATCGAGATACGGATTGTGGGCACGCTGTCGTGAACGCGCTGATCGAAGCCAACCTGATGGCGGGCTTCCTTCTGTTCTGCCGCATCGGCGCCGTCCTGATGATTATTCCGGGTTTTTCGAGCGCTCGCGTGGCGGTGCGCATCCGCCTTCTGGCTGCCGTCGCGCTGACGGTGGCGCTGTTTCCGCTGATGGCGGCCGATCTTCTGGGCCGCGTCGATCCGGACAGTCTCGATAGCGTCTCGCGTGCCATTGTCTCCGAGCTGATGATCGGCGCGGTGATCGGCCTGGTCGCGCGCATCTACATCCTGGCGCTCGAATTCATCATGTCGGCGGTCGCCATGTCGGTGGGCTATGGCGGCATGCTCGGCCCCAACATTGAAGGTCAGGAGCCGCAGGCGGCCTTGACGACGCTTGTCTCGTTCACCGCGCTCCTGATCCTCTTTGCCGCCGACTTCCACCACATCGTCCTGCGGGCGGCGCTCGCCTCCTATGACGTCTTTCCTGCGGGAACCTTCCCAGACCCGGCGGCGCTGCTGGCTGATCTGGTCGACACGCTGGCGGTGACGTTTTCGATCGCCTTGCGGCTCGGAAGCCCCTTCATCGGCTTTGCCATCATCGCCAACATGCTGGTCGGCGCGCTCAACAAGCTGGCGGTCCAGATCCCGATCTATTTCGTCGCGCTGCCGGCCATGCTGCTCGGCGCGCTGGCGATGCTCTATTTCAACCTGCCGTTCATCCTCAGCGTATTCGGCGGCAATTTCGAAGCGCTCTACACGGGCAACTGACATGAAGCGATCCTCGTCCGAGATCAAACGGCTGATCCGCGCCCAGGAGGCAATGGCCGCCATGGCGCGCGTCGAGCATGCGGAAACCGCCGACGCGCTTGACGCCAAATCCGGTGAGATCGCCTCGCTCGAACGGTGGGCCGCCGAACCCGATGCGCGGGCGCTGCCGCTGCTTGATTTCTATGTCGAGCGGGCCCGGGCGCTGAACGCGCAAAAGGCCGCGCTGACCGTGCGCGAACAGGCCGCCCGCGAGCGGCTGGTCGGTGAAGCGGCCCGCGTCAAGCCGCTCGAACGCGCCGCCGCCAAGGCGCGCCAGGCCGAAGAGCGTTCGGCATCCGAAAAACAGTTGGGCGAGATGCTTGACCGACAGTTTTCGGCACCGAATCAAGTTTCCCGCAAGCCTCGCCGTCCATAATCACTATCATGGACGTCGCTCCCCTGACATCAGCCGCCGCCACCGGTGATGCGGCCCGCCCCGATTCCGCCACCGCGGCGGCGCGGCCGACGGTTTCCGCCGACAATGCCGCGTTTGTGCGCGCGGTCGATCAGGTAACGGCGCAGGACGCCGCCGCAGGCGCCGGCACCGTGCGCGCCGAGCCAGCGGAAAAGCCCGCCTGGAAACAGCTTGAAACGCTGCTCGTCCAGCAGATGCTGCAAAGCGTGATGACCTCCGAGGAGGGCGGCTTCTTCGGCGAAGGGCTCGGCAGCGACTATTACGCATCATTCATGGCCGAACAGTTCGGCGCCCGGATTGCCGGCGGCATCGATCTGGGCATCGCATCACAGCTTGAGGGGCACTATGGATCGGGAGATGGGACATGATCGCTGAACAGGCGGCACCGGGCGGGGGCGCCGACACCGAAACGGTCCTGCGCATCGTCGCGCGGCTGACCGGGATCATCAAAGGCGAATGCGCGGCGATCAGGGACAATCCCGCCGCCGACCTTTCGGGCTTCGTTGAGGCTAAGAACCGCTGTCTTTACGAGTTGGAACTGGCCGTCGGCGACGACCGGTCCATCCTGACCGACGCGCATGCCAAGACCGCGTTCGGTCAGTTGCGCGAGGCGGTGGAACTCAATGAATCGCTGCTTCAGGCGCATATCGTGGCCGTCGGCGATGCGATCGGGGTCGTCGAGGAACTGTCCGGCGCCATGCCGTCCGACGGGACATACGGCAATCCGGCCCGCGCCAAGCCGGCCGCCTATCTGTGATCGTCCGCTTTGCAACCGTGGCGGTCGCCATGACCGCTTCGCTGGGCGGGCTTTATGGCGGCGCGACCATGGTGCCTGGAGACGATGCCGGCGCGATCAACGACAAACATGCCGAACAGGCCTCCACCACGCTGCGCACCGATCTGATCGCCACGCCGCTGATCCTGCCAGGGCGGATCAACGGCTACATTATCGGCCGCTATGTAATCTCCTATGACGGCGCGATCGTCGATGATCGGCATATGCCGCTGACCACGGTGATCACCCACGCAGCCAACATCTTCTTTTACCGCAATGCCGCCGAGACCTTCTGGGTCGGCGGTCCGATGGGCGTGGACGAGCTGGCAGACGGGCTGAAGATGACCATCAACGTAACCGCCGGCGCGCCGCTGGTCACCGCGCTTTCGGTCCGGCAGCTCGATTATCTGCAATCGCCGGAGATCCGGCAGCCGGTGATTTCATTCGACAATTGATCCGGTCGCGGTCGGCGGTCACGTCGCGCCGGGCACCGCCCGGACGGTCTGGAAATATTCCGACTTGACGATCGTGTAGGCGTCCACCGTCTGGTCGACCTGCGCCGCGCACAGGGCCGGAACATCTTCGCTGGCGGCCACCACGGACAGTTTCCGCAGCATGGAGTCGGCGACACTGGTGATCGCCATCTGGAATTCCTCGTCCGAATAGCCATTCGGCAGGTCCACCGATGCGGTGAGCACGCAATAGCCCACCCGTGCTCTTTCCTGGTAGATGGGCACCGAGACCGGCGGCAGCTCGACCGTCCGGGTCAGGGCGATCACCGGCGCCGGCGCTCCGCTGTCGCCAAACAGATTGTCCCAGAATGCGCCCAGATACGCGCCGCCCACCGCAAGAAGGGCAACGGCTATCCCGGTTCCGATCGTGCTGACAGCCTGCATCGCCACCCCGCATCTCGTATTGGTGAGATCATGGAATGCCAGCCTTGCGCGGGGCCGGTGACAGGCGTGCGCTTCAATCCGCGCCGAGCGGCAGCGCAGCCGTGTCCTTGACCGTGTTCAGGACGATCGCGGTCTTGACGTTCTGCACCGCCTCATGGGCGAGCAGCGTGCCGTTGATGAAGTCCGACAGCGTGTTCAGATCTTCTGTGACGACCTTAATCGAATAGTCCATCTCGCCGGTCAGCGCATGCGCTTCGAGAATGCTGGGCGAGGCCCGGACCAACCGGGCAAAGCGTTCGGCATTGCCTTCGGTGTGGGTGGCCAGCGTCACCGATATGATCGAGACCAGCGCAAACCCCGCGCGCTCGCGGTCGATTGCTGCATGATATCCGGCGATCAGGCCGACCTCTTCCAGCCGCGTGCGCCGGCGCGAGCACTGTGACGGCGACAGGCCGATCTGATCGGCCAACTCATTGTTGGTCAGCCGTCCGTTTTGCTGCAGTGCCGCGAGGATTGTGCGGTCATGGCGATCCAGAGTCTGCTTGCTCACGAGTTTGCTCTAATTCATGCAAAGATCATGCGTATTTTGGTGTATGCGCGCGCGCTTTGCAAGCATCGTGCATCGTGTTTGCGCTACAATGCCTCAAACAATCAAATTTGGGAGAATTGCCATGGGTCCGTTTCCGCACGACGCGCCGCGAGCCGAAATCACAGAAAAGAACCCCGCCGGCACGGACGGGTTCGAATTTGTCGAGTTCGCCCATCCCGATCCGGCCGAACTCGAACGGCTGTTCGCCAAGATGGGCTATCAGCCCGTCGCCCGGCACCGTTCCAAGGCGATCACCGTCTGGCGGCAGGGCGATGTGAACTATATCGTCAATGCCGAGCCGGGCAGCCACGCCATGCGCTTTGTCGGTGAACACGGCCCATGCGCGCCGTCCATGGCCTGGCGCGTCGTCGATGCCGACCATGCCTTCGCGCACGCGGTCAATCTGGGCGCCGAACCCTATACGGGCGACGGCAAGGTGCTCGATGTGCCGGCCATTGTCGGCATTGGTGGCTCGCTGATCTATTTCATCGATTGCTATGGCGAGAAGGGCTCGGCCTATGACGCCGAGTTCGAATGGATCGGCAAGCGTGATCCCAAGCCCGAAGGGTTCGGCTTCTATTACCTCGACCACCTGACCCACAATGTCTATCGCGGCAATATGGACAAGTGGTGGGCCTTCTATCGGGACCTGTTCGGCTTCACGCAGATCCATTTCTTCGACATCGAGGGCAAGCTGACCGGCCTTGTCAGCCGTGCGATCACATCGCCCTGCGGCAAGATTCGCATCCCGCTCAATGAAGGCACCGACGACAAGAGCCAGATCGAAAGCTATCTGCGCAAATATAAGGGCGAGGGTATCCAGCACATCGCCGTCGGCACCGACGCCATCTATGACGCCACCGACCGGCTGGCCGCCAACGGCCTTGAGTTCATGCCCGGCCCGCCAGCGACCTATTATGCGATGTCGCAGAGCCGCGTGAACGGTCATGACGAGCCAGTTGATCGCATGAAGAAGCACGGTATCCTGATCGATGGCGAGGGCGTGTTTGACGACGCCAATGGCGACCGGATGACCAAGATCCTGCTGCAGATCTTCTCCAAGACCGTCATCGGCCCCATCTTCTTCGAATTCATCCAGCGCAAGGGTGATGAAGGCTTCGGCGAGGGCAATTTCCGCGCTCTGTTTGAATCCATCGAAGCCGAACAGATCGCCACCGGCGAACTGGCTGTCGAAGCGGCGGAGTGACGTAAGCGCGCCCTCATCCTGAGGTGCGAGCATCCCATCCCCGCCCCTTCGAGGCTCGCTTCGCTCGCACCTCAGGATGAGGGGATGGGATGGCGAGCCTCGAAGGGCGAGGGCGCGACTCGCTCACACCGCCAGATCGTCCCGGTCGAAAAAGTGCAGATGGGCCGGGTTGAACGAAAGCCCAACCGTCTCGCCGCGCAGATCGTTGCCGGCGCCCGAAAGCCGCACCGTGATCTGGCCGATCTCGCCGCAATCGACATAAAGATAGGTGTCCGCGCCCAGATATTCGGTCACCTCTACCCGGCCGGTCGCAGCGCCCTTGCCCGGCGTTGTGACGGTGATGTGCTCGGGCCGGATGCCGAGCTTGACCGCCGAGGCGCCGTCGGGCCGGTCGAACGGGCCGGCGCCGTGTCCGGGCAGTTGGTACTGGCCGCCGCCGGTCGTGCATTCCATGATGTTCATCTTCGGTGAGCCGATAAACTGGGCGACGAACAGATTGTCCGGCTTCTCGTAAAGGTCGCGCGGCGTGCCCACCTGCTTGATCACGCCGAAATCGAGAACCACGATCTTGTCGGCCAGCGTCATCGCCTCGACCTGGTCATGCGTCACATAGATCATCGTCGTGCCGAGCGTCTCGTGCAGCTTGGCGATCTCGAAGCGCATCTCGACGCGCAGCGCGGCATCGAGGTTCGACAGGGGTTCATCGAAAAGAAAGCCCGCCGGCTCCCGGGTGATGGCCCGGCCGATGGCGACGCGCTGCCGCTGGCCGCCCGACAGCGCCTTGGGTTTGCGCTCAAGATAGTCTTCGAGCTTGAGGATGCGCGCCGCCTCGGCGACCTTCTTGTCGATTTCGTCGCGCGGCGCGCCGGCGGTCTTCAGCCCGAAACCCATATTCTCGCGCACCGACATGTGCGGATAAAGCGCATAGGACTGGAACACCATGGACAGCCTGCGCTCGGACGGCAGCTTCGACGTCACATCGGCGCCATCGATCAGGATCGTGCCGCGCGAAGTCTCCTCAAGCCCGGAAATCAGCCGCAGAAGCGTCGACTTTCCGCAGCCGGACGGGCCTACGAAGATCACGAACTCGCCATCGGCGATGTCGAGGTCGACGCCCTTGATGACCTGAAGGTCGCCGAACCATTTTTTCACCTTTTGCAGCGTGATCGAACCCATCATGCGTCTCCTATGCGGCCGCAGCCGCGCCGAATTCCTGATCCAGCGCCAGATGGATCGCCGCCGTCCAGGTGAAATCCGGCCCGCCCAGCCCGTCGCCGGTAAGCGGGTCGAAATATTCAAAGAAGCCCGACTGGCCGACGAGCGCCTGCGTGTCGCGCCGGATGCGTGCGGCAAGGTCCGCATGGCCCGCCGCATCGAGCCCGATGGCGATCATCCAATTCATCACCGACCAGACCGGCCCGCGCCAATAGCGCCGCTGTTCGAAGCCGGGTTGGCGCGGGTCCCAGCTTGGAAAGCCGAACCGGCATTCGCCGAGGATTTGGCGCGCCTGATCGGCCAGTTCAGCCTGTTGCGCCGGCGTGCCGGCGCCGGCGTAAAAGGCCAGCATCGACGCATTGGTGATCGCATGGACGAGCGTCCCCGAGCGCATCTCGCGCGCGACGAAGCCGCCGGCCGCATCGCTCCAGAGCGCCTGTGCGCCGTCGGTATCGCGGGCAATCCAGTCACGGATGGTCCGGCGGTCGCGATCACGCTCAAAGCGCTCGGCCAGCCAATGAAGGTCCCGGTCCGCGCGCATCAGCGCGAATTGCACGCACGGATCGGCCATGAGGAACGGGCCGTCGCGATGGATGCGTTCATGGTCCCAGCCGCATTCGCGGCCGAATTTGACGATCGTCAGATAGCGGTCATAGGTCCAGTGCGTCGGCCGTTCGTCGGCATCGACCCAGTCCGTGTCGCGGCGATGATAGTCGCCCAGATCGTCCGGCACGGTCATCGCCTGCATGCCCGGATCCCAGTCCGGACAATTGTCACGGCCCGATTCCCAGGGGTGGATGATCGAGACGAGGCCGGTCGCGTCCGGGTCGCGGTAGCGGTGCCACCAGGCGTGCCATGCCATCAGTTTGGGAAACAGCGCATGGGCACGTTTCTCGTCGGCTGGGGCGCCCGTTTCCACCAGCCAGCGCGCGATGGTCGCCGCCACCGGCGGCTGCGAGTGGCCGGAGGTCGGCGGTTCGGTGTTCGAACCCCATATGCCCGGGCCGGGGAAATAGCTGGGATCGTTCTTGCGGAAGATGATGTGCGGCGCCATGCCGTCGGCCCACTGGCCGTCGAAAATCGTCTCGATCTCACGCCAGGCGCGGTCGCGGTCGAAGGCAGCGAAGCCAAGCGCGGCGAACGCTGAATCCCAGTTCCACTGATAGGGGTAGAGCCCCTTGGTCGGCACCGTATAGCCGCCCCGGTCATTGACGCGCAGGATGGCGGTGGCCTGTTCGGCAAGGGAGGGCGTCATGGTCAGCCTTTCACGCTGCCGGCGGTCAGGCCCGAGACGAGGAACCGCTCGAACCACAGGAACAGGACCAGCACCGGCACGGTCGCGATCACCGCGCCGGCCATCAGATGCTGGCGCGGCACCTCCGAGGAATCGAGCGAATAGACGCCGCGCGCCAGCGTGAACAGGTCGATATTGTCGAGGAACATGAAGGCGAACAGGAACTCGTTCCAGGCGATCATGAAGACGTAGAGCGCCACCGAGGCAAGCGCCGGCAGCGACAGCGGCAGCGTGATCTTCGAGATCACGCCGGCGCGCGTCAGCCCGTCCATCAGGCCCGCCTCTTCGAGTTCGGACGGAATGCCCCGGAAATAGCCCTGCAGCATATAGAGCGCGACGGGAATGGTCGTCGCCGGATAGACGATCAGAAGGCCGGTCAGAGTGTTGCGAAGGCCGAGCTGCGAGAACACCGCATAGAGCGGTATCACCAGCACGATCGCCGGTACCATGTAGATCATCAGGATCGAGCGGGAGAGGAAGGCCTGTCCGGGAAAGCGCAGCCGCGCCACCGCATAGGCGCCGGGCACGGCGAAGGCCAGCGTGATGATCACCGTGCCGACGGCGACGAAGGCGGTGTTCATCAGGAAGGTGCCGAAATTGTAGACTGTGAAGAGTTCGATATAGGAGCGGAACAGCCCGGCAAAGCCCTGACCGAGATCGAGTGAGAAATCGAGCGGATTGGCAATCAGTTGCGCCTGGTTCTTAAGGCTCGTCATCACCATGACGTAAAAGGGCAGGGCGACCAGCACCGTGAAGAAGACCAGCCCCAGCCCCTTGGCAAGGCGGATCACGATCACCTCGAACTGGTAGCGCGTCAGCCGGTCCGATGGCTGGCCCTGAACGCTGGAATGGACACCGAGCCAGGTCAGGCCGACAAAGGCGGCGAACGCGGCCAGTTGCGCCAGCGATGCGGTGCCCAGCGGCAGGCCGAGCGGTGCGCCGAAGGTGAAGACGACCAGCACGATCCCGACGGTGGCGATGGCGGCGATCGTCAGACCCGGCGTCCGCGCCTCGGGGCGAAAGGCCATGATCAGCGCGCCGCAGGCGGCGCCCGCCAGCATCGCCGCGCCGACCGGCGGCGCGGTGATCGCCCCCGAAACCAGCATGAAGGTGACCGCGATGACGATCATCCAGACAAGGCCCCAGATGGCGCCCGCCACAAGTCCCGTCAGCGTGCCGAGCCCCGGTGCCATCAGCCCTCATCCTGAGGTGAGTATTTGAAGATGATCAGCGAGAAGCACAAAAGGACGAGAAAGACGACGACCGCCACCGCCGCGCCGGCGCCAAGGTTGGAGACCGCAAACGCCTGCTCATAGACGTTGACGGTCATGGTGCGCGTGCCCGCCGCGCCGCCTGTCAGAAGGAAGATGTCGTCGAAATTGTTGAACGTCCAGATGAAGCGCAACAGGAACAGGATCGCCAGAATGCCGACAAGCTGCGGCAGCGAGATGTACCAGAATTGTTGCAGCGGCGTTGCCCCGTCGATCTCGGCCGCCTCATACATGTCCGACGAGATCGACTGCATACGCGCCAGGATGAACAGGAAGGCCAGCGGGAAGCTGCGCCAGGCTTCGATCGCGATCACTGCCGACAGTGCCACGGGGAAGTTGATCGTCAGGCCGAAGAAATCGAGCGGCACGGCGCGCTGGCCAAGGAAATTGATCGGCTCGTTGAGCACGCCCATCTGCCGCAGGATTGCGTTCAGCGTGCCGGAAAAGGGATCCAGCAGCAGCACCCAGGTGAAGGCGACGGCGATCACCGGCGCCACATAAGGAAAGAGGAACAGGCCGCGCAGCACCGTGCGGCCGCGAAAGGCCGTGTTGAGCATCTGCGCGGCGAAAAGGCCCAGCACCAGCGCGCCGAGCGTGGCGAAGATCGTGTAGTAGATCGTCACGCGCAGGACCTGCCAGAACTCGGAGGCGGAAAACACTTTGGTGAAGTTCTCGAATGTGAATTCGAGGCTGGTCAGCACATTGTCCGATGTGGCACGGCTCGTTGCCTCGCTGTCGCGTGGCCGGACCGGATCGTCGATATAGGCCTGCGTGGCCGTCACCTCGATGCGGATGCGGTCGCGAAAGCGCGGTTCCACTTCGCCGAATGCGCAATCGAGGCGCCGCCCGTCCAGCGTGCATCGCGGATCGAGATCGCCGGCGAGTTCGAGGCCCTCAGGTAGGGTATCGGCAAAGCCGGCATCGCGCAGCGGCGCATCCTGTGACGAGTTGCGGACGCGATATTCGATCGTCGCCACATCGCCCGGAGCGTCGAGATTGCCGCGCAGCCGCTCATTGACGAACAGGCTGGCGGGTCTGAGATCGCCCAGACCCACCGGCTTGAAGGAGATCCAGAAATTGGCCAGCAGCGGCAGCAGAACCACCGCCATGACGATGGCGAAGGTCGGCAGCAGCATCGAATAGGCAAGGTTCCGCTCGCGCCGGGCGAGGGGGCCAAGCGTCTTGGGCGGCGCCGTCGCGGAGGACTGCGCTGCGGTCGTGACCGGATCGGCGTGGTCGGTGGTCGCCATGAGCGGTTGCCGCGAACGGCCGGGCGGACAGAAATCCGCCCGGCGTGAACGCGCTTACTCGATGGCGCCCAGTTCTTCGTTCATCTGCGCGACGGCCGCCGCGCCGTCGAGCTCGCCGTCGATATATTGGCGCACGATGCGGTTGATGACCTGGCTGTTGATCATCTTGGAGGCGAGCGAGAGCTGTCCCTCGGTCACGCCCCAGCGTGCCGCGGTCTCAAGTCCGCCGGTGATCCGCGCCACGGTCTCGGCCGGATAGACGTCCGACAGCGGCGCCTTGCGGTCGACGCCGACGGGCAGTTGCGCCCAGCCATCGACGAACTTGTTCGGCTCGTCCGCCGTGCCGGTGCGCACCGGGAACTTGCCTTCCGGGGCGATCGACAGCGTGTCGAGATAGCCCTGATCCATCGAGAACTTGACGAACTCGGCCGCGACATCGGTGTTGGCGTCCGCCGTCACGCCGAAATAGCGCACATCGGCCCAGGCCGCGCCATCCGGGTTGGATGGACCCGAGAAGGTCGTCACCACATCGGTTTTCGAAGCCAGTTCCGTCGAGGTCGGATCGTCATTGATGGTCGGCGGCGCTGAATCGCGCAGGCCCGCCAACTCGTCCAGAATGAAGGGCGACCAGATGATCATCGCCGCATTGCCGGAGAAATAGAGTTCACGCGATTGCTGCCAGAACAGTTCGCCCGGCGGCGAGGCTTCGGCGAGCGCCTTGTAGAAATCGAGCACCTCCATCGTCGCAGCCTCGTCGAGCGGGGCGAAGCCGTCCGCGCCGACCGGCGAGACGCCGTTGGCCAAGAACACATGTTCGAGAACCTGGCTCATGAAGTTCTCGTCGACCTTGGTGGCCGCAACGAAGCCATACATGTCCGGCGGGTTGTGCAGCGCCTCGATGGCTGCCGTGATGTCGGCATAGGAGTCCGGCGCTTCAAGGCCCGCTTCGTCGAACAAATCCTTGCGGTAGACAATCATCTGCGTCCAGCCGTCGACCGGCACGGCGGCCGTCAACCCATCGAACTGAGCCATGGCGACCGCACCGGCCTGGAACGTGTCGGCGCCCAGCTCCTCGACGATCTCGTCATTGGTCTCGACGTCCAGAATGCCCGCTTCGGCCCAGGGCAGAACATATTGCAGCGTGTGATAGATCACGTCGGGCAAGTCGTTGGCGGCAAAGGCCGCCGTGGCGCGTGTGCCCAACTCGGTTTCCGGAACCGGGATCACGTCAACTTCATGACCGGTTCTTTCTGAAAAGTCGGCCGCCATTTGCTGCTGCACGGCCAGTCTTTCGGGCTGATCTTCGGTGGTCCAGAACCGGATCGTATCGGCACTTGCCATCGCGGTCATCGAGACCGTGACGAGAAGGGCTCCGGTCAGTGTCGTCAGGCTTCTCATTCGCTTACCTCCCAGTGCGAAAGGCCCGTTCGTCAGCGCGGCAAACAGCTCCGCTGCGCTGTCATCCGGGCAGGACAACTCAATTCATGATTGTGCTGGGAGCGGGCGCCTGTCGACCGAGCGGCCCGACATGGCCGGCAAAGGCATTGCGCCATCTTTTCATCCTCCCAGATGAACATTTTCTATACTTAAAGCGCTTTGGAAATCAAGGTTCGATGGCTCTGACAACCTTGAATCGGACGGAGAATACCGACGGTGATCCTTGCCATGCAGCGCTTTGCAGGCGCCGTGAGCCGTGACACAGTGGCCATGGATCATGAAGAAGAGGCCGCCCATGAATGCCGATAGCCGCGACACGCTCAAACCCTGGCAGGACAGCCAGCGCGATCTCGTCAATGTCGCCATGGGCCGCAAGCCGGCCGATCTGGTCGTACGCAACGGGCGCTGGGTGAATGTCCATTCCGGCGAGGTGATCGACGGCACCGATCTCGCCATTGTCGACGGGCGCTTTGCCTATTGCGGGCCGGATGCCGGCCATTGCATCGGCGAGGGGACGGTCGTGGTCGATGCGGGCGGTCGCTATCTGGTGCCGGGCCTGTGCGACGCGCACATGCATATTGAAAGCGGCATGCTGACGGTGACCGAGTTTGTCCGCGCGGTGGTCCCGCACGGCACAACGTCCATGTTTGTCGACCCGCACGAGATCGCCAACGTGCTGGGCCTCGACGGCGTGCGCATGATGCATGACGAGGCGCTGGAAATGCCCGTCAACGTCTTCGTGCAGATGCCGTCCTGTGTGCCGTCGGCCCCGGGGCTCGAACATGCCGGCGCCTCGCTCGGTCCGCAGGAGATCGCCGAGGCCATGGCCTGGCCGAACATTGTCGGTCTTGGCGAAGTGATGAACTTTCCGGGCGTCGCCGCCAACGACCAGACCATGGTCGGCGCGATCGCGGCGACCGTGGGCGCGGGCAAGACCGTCGGCGGACACTACGCTTCGCCCGATCTCGGCATTCCGTTCCATGGCTATGTTGCCGGCGGCCCCGAGGACGATCATGAGGGCACCCGCGCCGAAGACGCCATCGCCCGTGTCCGTCAAGGCATGAAGGCGATGCTGCGCCTGGGCTCGGCGTGGTACGATGTCGCCGAGCAGATCAAGGCGGTGACCGAGCACGGCATCGATCCGCGCAACGTGATCCTGTGCACCGACGATTGCCATTCGGGCACGCTCGTCCATGAAGGCCATATGGACCGCGTGGTGCGCCACGCCATTCAGCAGGGCCTCAAGCCTGTGACCGCGATCCAGATGGCGACGCTGAACACCGCCCAGCATTTCCGGCTGGAACGTGAACTGGGTTCGATCACGCCGGGCCGCCGCGCCGATTTTTTGATCGTCTCGAACCTTGCCGAACTTGCGATCGACGAGGTCTGGGCCCGCGGCGCGAAGATGGCCGAAGGCGGCGCGCTGGTCGGCGATGTCGCGCCCTACGACTATCCGGCGGCCGCCAAGAACACCGTCCGGCTCGGCAAGGAACTGGCGGCCGAGGACTTCGTCGTCGAGGCGCCAATCAACGAGGGCAAGGTCGATGTCCGCGTCATCGGCGTCATCGAGAACCAGGCGCCGACGCGCGCGCTTGAAGCAACGCTGGCCGTCGAGGGCGGCATCGTCCGGATGGACCGGGCGGGCGATGTCTGCCAGATCGCGCTGGTCGAACGCCACCGCGGCACCGGCGCGGTCACGAACGCATTCGTGTCGGGCTTCGGCTATGCCGAGGACTGTGCGATGGCGTCCACCGTCGCCCATGACAGCCATCACATGATCGTCGTCGGCACCAATCATGACGACATGGCGAAAGCCGCCAATGTGCTCGGCGAGGTGGGCGGCGGCGTCGTGATGGTCTCGAATGGCAAGGTGCTGGCGCTGGTCGAACTGCCGATCGCCGGCCTGATGAGCGACGAGCGGGCCGAGACCGTCGCCGCCAAGGCCGAAAAGCTGGGCGAAGCGATGCGGCAGATGGGCTGCACGCTCAACAACGCCTACATGCAGCATTCGCTGCTGGCGCTGGTCGTCATCCCCGAACTGCGCATCTCCGATGTCGGATTGGTCGATGTCAGGACGTTCGAAAAAGTGGACGTGTTCGTGTGACGGTCAGTCGAACGCGCTGTCCCAATCCTGCCCGCCATAGAAGAAGCGCAGGAAGGTGACGGTCTCGTCATCGACGGTGAAGGCGATGGTGATGCGGCGCTCGAACCCGACGATCCGCAGACCGGGCATAAGGTCATCGCGCGCCGCACCGCGCTGGGCTGCGAGGTCGAAATTGGCGCAAAAGGCTTCAATACGGTCGATGTAACCCGTCGCAACATCGAAACTTGAAAGACGCGTGACCTGATTGTGCAATTCGATCAGGTCGTTCTCCGCCGACGGCGCGTAGACCAGTTTCCGGCGCTTCATCTTTCGTGCTTTGGACGGCTTTCAATCTTTTGCCGGACGCCGGCGAAGAACTCTTCGTGGGTAAGCAACTGTGACGGGTCGGCCTTGACCGCCTCATAGGTTGGCACGACCTCCTCGCGCAGCCATTTCTCGATCGCCTCGTCGCGCGCGCGCAGTGCCCGCAGCCCTTCGCGGACCACTTCGCTGGCCGAAGCGTACTGACCCGATTGAACCAGACTGTCGATATAGTCCGACTGCGCCGATGGCAGGCTGATGGTTCGTTTTTCCGTTTGCGACATGGCATTCTCCGTCGAGGTATGCATAATTCATACTCTCGTCACGCCGGCGCTTCAAGCCCGGCGTCATCGACCAAGAGAGCAACGCTGTCGTGACGATCCATCGCGCCGATATTGATGAGATACGCGGCTTTTTTGCCGCATCGGTCACCGGGGCCGCCCATTGCACCGATCCGCGCATCGAGCGCGCATTTGGCTTTGTGCCGCGCGAGGCGTTCCTGCCGCCGGGTCCGTGGGACCTGATGATCGGCGGCAGCTATCTGCGCAGCCCCAGCGCCGATCCCGCCTATCTCTATCGCAACGTCCTTGTGGGTCTCGTGCCCGAACGGCGGTTGAACAATGGCGAGCCGGTGCTTCATGCGTCCTGGATGCAGGCCGTCGAACCACGCCCCGGCGAGCGCATTTGCCATATCGGCGCGGGTACGGGCTATTATACGGCGATCCTGTCGATGCTCGTGGTGCCGGGCGGCACGGTGACCGCCTTCGAGATCGAACCGGCGCTCGCGCAAAGGGCGAAGTCCGCGCTCGATCCCTATGAGGGCGTCGTCGTGGTCCCCGCAAATGCGCTCGACGTCGACCTGCCAGCCAGCGATGTCATCTACGTCAATGCAAGCTTAGCCGCACCGCCTCTCCCATGGCTGGAAGCGCTGGCGCCCGGCGGACGCATGATCTTTCCCTGGCGGCCGAGCGACGAGGTAGCGTTGGCCCTCATCGTCACGCGCTCAACCACCGGCTTTTCGGTCAAGGTGCTGGCACGCGCATGGTTCATTCCGTGCACGGGCACCGGCGCGGTTGCCCCGCCGGTCAGGCAGCCGTCTGGCGATCAAGCTGCATCCGTGCGCTCGCTTTGGCGGACCGGCGACCGCGCACCGGACGAGACCGCTATCGCGATCTTTCAAGACGTCTGGTTCTCGTCTGAACCGCTGCCGCGATAGCAGCCGCTAGTCCCGCCAGAAGGCCGGTGACAGCAGCACCAGCACCGTGAACAGTTCGAGCCGGCCGAGCAGCATGCCAAAGGACAGGATCCATTTGGCGCTGTCTTCCAGCGGGCCGAAATTGCCGGCCGGCCCGATCACGTCGCCAAGGCCGGGGCCGACATTGGAAAGCGCCGTCAGGGCGCCGGAAAATGCGGTGACCAGGTCGGCGCCGGTCATCGCCACCAGCACCGTACCGATGCCGGCCAGCATGAAGAAGGTGCCGAAATACATCATCGTCACATATTGCGTCTGGTCGGGGACCGATACCGAGCCGGAGCGCACGGTGCGGATGGCGTGCGGATAGATGAAGGTTTCCAGCGATCGCTTGATGATGCCGAACAGGACGATCCAGCGCGATGCCTTGATGCCGCCGGTTGTCGAGCCGGCGCAGCCGCCAAGCACCGTCGCTACCAGGATCAGCGCCACGGTGAACGTGTTCCACTCCATGTAATTGTCGACCGCATAGCCCGTCGTCGTGACGATCGAGACGACGGTGAAGACGGCATTGGTGAACCCTTCGCGGAACTCGATCGTGTCGGAAATGTCGAGCTGCATCGACAACAGGATCGCCAGGAAAAGCGTGTAGCCGAGAAAGACCAGGACCTGATTGTCGCGGAACGCATCGAACCGGGCCCGCAACGCCAGAAGGATCAGGGCGGTGAAGGGCAGGGCGGCGATGATCATGAAGATGATCGCGACCCAATGGGTCCACGGATTGGTGAAGAAGGCGAACGAACGGTCATGGGTGGAAAACCCGCCCGAGGCCATGGTCGTCATGGCGTGGTTGACCGCGTCGAACCCGCTCATGCCCGACCAGGCATAGAGCGAGGCGCACAGCACCGTCAGCGCCGCATAGATGCCCACCACCGAATAGGCGTAGGTCGAAAAGCGGGCGAACGGCCGGTCGTAGCGGTCGGACGATTCGATCTTGAAGAAGCTGGCGCCGCCGATCTTCAGGAACGGCAGGATGAACAGGCCCAAAACGATTACGCCCAGACCGCCGATCCATTGCAGCATCGACCGCCACAGCAAGATGCCCGGCGGCATCGTGTCGAGGCCCGTCAGAACGGTGGAGCCCGATGCCGTGGCGCCCGACACCGCCTCGAAAAAGGCGTCGGCAATGCTGATATCGATGGTGGCGAACATGAAGGGCACGGCAGCAGCGGCCGAAAAGGTCAGCCACAAAAGGTTGACGACGAGGAAGGTGAAGCGCGTCGAGACGACCGGCGGGCCGGAGCGCGTGGCCACGGCCACAAGCGCGGCGATGCCGCCGATCATCGCCGCCGAGGAGGCGAACACCTTCCAGTCCTCATTGTTGTAATAGAGGTCGACCAGGCCGGGGATCAGCATCATGGTCGCCAGATAAAACGCGAAGATCGCGCTCACATGCACCGCGCTGCGCAGCATGTTGGCATTCATTAGGCCGTTGGCTCCCCGGTCCGGTTCCCGCCATGCGCCCGTGCCATTGGCAAAGCGCGTCTGGCGCGTATACACGGTGCGTCGCGCCAATGCCAAAGACTTTCGGCGGCGCACAACGGGGATGAGACGCCATGAAGATCGACGATCCGACCCGGTTCGAAGCCGGCGTGCGCGCTGCGCACGAGGCCATGCGCGCCTTGTTTCCGCCGACGCCGCTGCAGGAAAACGCGTTTTTGTCGGAGCGCTACGGCGCCCGCATCCTGCTCAAGCGTGAGGATTTGTCGCCGGTGCGCTCCTATAAGATCCGCGGCGCCTTCAACTTCCTGCGCAAACATATCGGCGCCGATGCGCCCTCGCGCTTTGTCTGCGCGTCCGCCGGCAACCATGCCCAGGGCTTTGCCTATGTCTGCCGCCATTTCGGCCATCGGGGGACCGTCTTCATGCCGGTGACGACGCCGCAGCAGAAGATCGACAAGACCCGCACCTTTGGCGGCGATTTTGTCGATATCGAACTGGTCGGCGACATTTTCGACGTCTGCAACCAGGCCGCGCTCGATTTTGCCGAAGCCAATGACGCGATCATGGTGCCGCCCTTCGATCATCCCGACATCATCGAGGGGCAGGCAACCGTTGCACTGGAGATTATCGAGCAGTTGCCGGCGGGGATGACGCTCGACCGCCTGCATGTCGCCGTCGGCGGCGGCGGACTGTCGAGCGGCATGACGCTTCTGTTCGAGGCCCTGGATGTGGCGCCGAAAACGATGCTGATCGAGCCCAAGGGCGCGCCGAGCCTGAAAACGTCGCTGGAAAAGGGCGAACGCGCCCGTCTGCCGCGGATCGACAGTTTCGTCGATGGCGCGGCGGTGGCCGAGATCGGCGCGCATACGTTCGACGTGCTCAAGCGCTATCGACCGGACGATGTCACGCTCATCGACGAGGACAGGCTCTGTGCGACGATCATCGAGATGCTCAATGTCGAGGGCGTGGTGCTCGAGCCGGCGGGCGCGCTCTCTATCGACGCGCTGCAAGACGTGCCCGCGCGCGATTTGCGCGGCATGACCGTGGTCTGTGTCGCTTCAGGCGGCAATTTCGATTTTGAGCGCCTGCCCGACGTCAAGGAGCGGGCGCTGCGCCATGCAGGGCTGAAGAAATATTTCATCCTGCGCCTGCCGCAGCGGCCGGGCGCGCTGCGCGATTTTCTCGACCTTCTGGGCCCCGACGACGATATCAGCCGGTTCGAATATCTGAAGAAATCGGCGCGCAATTTCGGCTCGATCCTGATCGGAATCGAAACGCGCGATGCGGCCAATTTCATCGGCCTGATGGCGCGCATGACCGATGCGGGCTTTGTCTGGCAGGACATCACCGACAATGAACTGGTCGCCGGCGTGCTCGTCTGAAAGCCGACCTATTCCGCCGCGTCCCGGTCGGGCAGGATCAGATTGTCGCCGGGTGCGCCGGGCTTGCCGGGCACTTCGTCGCGGAACGGCCGCTCGTGGCGCTTGGGCGGAATGCGGCCGTTGCGCGACAACAGCACGGCGACCGGCCGCGTGCCGTCGAACTCTGACAGGATGATGACCAGGATGGCCATGATCGGCACCGACAGGAGAGCCCCGGCAATGCCCCAGAGCGACGCCCAACTCGCCAGCGACATCAGGATGACGAACGGGCTGAGGTTGAGTGAACGGCCCATCAGCGAGGGCTCCAGCACGCTGCCGACGAAGATCTGGCACGCCGTCAGGGCAAGGAAGATGCCGAGCACGGTGCCCCAGTCGCCGAACTGCACGATGGCGATGGCCACCGGCAACAGGACGCCGAGGAACGAGCCGACATAGGGCACGAAGTTCATCAGCGCGATCAGAACGCCCCAGAAGGCGGCGAAATCGAGCGCCATGAACGCCATGATGATGTAGCACATCAATCCCAGGATCAGGTTGATCAGCGTCTTCGTCGCCAGATAGTCGCCGATGCGGGCATTGATCACCGAAACGATCTCGACCACGCGGCGCGAATCGTCGGGATTGTCCGTCAGCCGCATGGATTTGCGTTCGAAGGCCTGCCGTTCGGCCAGCGCAAAGCCGGTATAGACGAAAACCACCATCATCGTGCCGACCAGAACGCCCACCGATGTCACCGTCGAGCCGATCAGCGACTGCAGCGACACACCGCCCAGAATGTCGCGCCTGAGCGTGTCCCAGGTCGGTTCGGTCTCAAAGCCGAACTCCTCGCCGAAGCTGCGCCAGAGGCCCTGGATGATGCCGAGCAGGCGCTCCTGGTAGATCGGCGCCAGCGCCAGAAGCTGGTTGATGTTGGAGATGATCAGCCAGACAAAGGCGCCGACGATCAGGATGATAACAAGGATTGAGATCGCAAAGCGCAGCGGCGAGGGGATCAGCGGCCCGATCGCCGGAATGCGCTTCATGTACTGCGCGAGCGCGGTGACGATATAGGCCAGAATGATGCTGGCGATGACCGGGATGATGATGTTCTGGCCGATATACAGAATCCAGCCGATCATCAGCGCGAGCGCGAGCCCGAAGACGAAGTTGCGGAACCGGTCGTGGCGTTCTGAGATCATGGATGCTCCTGCACGACCATCTTTCCAGATCGCCGCCGCATTGTGCAAGTGCACAAAGGTCTGTGTCCGGCAAATGCGGCGTCGGCGAACCGCCGGCGGTCGCGCCGCGCTTGCCAAGCGCGCATCAGGCCCATAAGGGCGGTGGCTCGCCTTGGGAGGGATGCCGATGTCCGGGCTGGCGGCATTGTGCCTTGCCTATGTGTTTTCGCAGTTCTACCGCAGTTTCCTGGCGGTGCTGACGCCGGCATTGGGTGCCGATCTTGGCATGACCAAGGCGGACCTGTCGCTGGCGTCCGGCGTCTGGTTCGCCGCCTTCGCGCTGATGCAGTTCGCCGTCGGCGTCGCGCTCGACCGGTTCGGCCCGCGCCGCACAACCGCGCTGTTCATGCTGGTCGCGGCCGCGGGCGTCGCGCTGTTCGCCATGGCTTGGGCGCCGATGGCGGTCGTCGTGGCCATGGCGATGATCGGCGCGGGCTGCGCGCCCGTCCTGATGGCGTCCTATGTGATCATTGCGCGCGGCTATGATGCGGCCCGTTTCGCATTGATGGCCTCGGTCTTCATCGGCCTTGGCAATCTGGGCAACATCATCGGTGCCGCGCCGATGGCCGCCGCTGCCGAGACGTTCGGCTGGCGTCCCGTTGTCGGCATTCTTGGCGTGGCGACCGTTTTGGTCGCGCTGGCGATCTTCCTTTTGGTCCACGATCCCGAGCGGATCGACGATCCGGACGGTCCGCCCGGTTTCGCCGGCTTTGCCGCCGTGCTGCGCATCCGTGCGCTGTGGTTCATCATCCCGCTGACGCTGGTCTACTATGCGACCGCCGGCGGCATTCGCGGCCTCTGGACCGGGCCGTTTCTGGCCGAGGTCTATGGCGCCGACACGATCCTGATCGGTCAGGTGACGCTCGCCATGGCGCTGGCGATGGCGCTCGGCAGCTTCGTCTACGGCCCGCTCGACAATTGGCTGAACACGCGCAAATGGGTGCTGGCGACGGGCGTTTTGATCGCCATCTGTGCCTGCGCCTTCCTCGCCGCCGCTCCGCAGAGCGGACTTGCAGCCGTCACCGCCGCGCTGGTGCTGATCGGCGCGGCCTGCGTCGGCTATGGCGTCATGACCGCCCATGCGAAAAGCTTCATCCCGCCGGCGCTGATCGGGCGCGGCGTGACGCTGATGAACTTCTTTTCGATCGGCGGCGTGGCGCTGATGCAGTTCCTGACCGGTTCGATCGTCACCGCGACCGCCGATCCGGCAACGCCCGCGACGGCCTATCAATGGCTGTTCGGCTTCTACGCGCTGATCCTGGCGCTGGCGCTTGCCGTCTACCTTTTCTCGCGCGACGCCAGGCCGCGCCCCGATGCCGTCACAGCCCGTTGACCCAGTCCGCGATCGTATCGGCCATCATCTGTGAGTTCGAGGGCGAAAGCGCATCGCCGGCGATGACGTGCCTGTAGGGGTCTTCCGTCTCCTCGATGGCGACGATCTCGGCCGGCCCGCCCCAGCGCTCGGCGATCTGCCGCGTCACGGTGTGATCGACGACCTGATCGTCATCGGAAAAGATGAACAGCGCTGGGATCGACGTGTTCTCGTAGAATTGGGCGTTGGCATGGGCGACCGACGCCGCCATGGGCAGCAAGGCGGTCGACGGATAGCGCTCGGTCCAGAATTGCGCGTGCAGTTCGTTTTCCGGTTCGAAGCTCCGCTCGGCGCCGACGATCAGCGGCACCAGGTGCCGCGCGAACGGCGCGGTCAGCACTTCGCTTCCGGCCGCCTGCACCTTGAAGTTCGGCGACACGAAGACGATGCCGGCGATCCGGTCTCGCAGGTCGGGATGCAGCGCGGCGATGGCGGCCAGTGTCCCGCCCGTCGAGGTGCCGATCAGCACCACGCGTTCGCCGACACGCTCACCGATCGCCACCGCCTCGGCCACATCGTCGAGCCAGTCCTGAACCGTGGGCTCGGCCATCGCTTCGTCCGAGCGTCCGTGCCCGGCGAGCCGCGTGTAGAACAGATTGGCGCCCAGCGCCTCGGCCGCCATGTCTGGCGCGGGCCGGATTTCGCCGGGCGAGGCCGAAAAGCCGTGAACATAGACAAGCGACACCGGCGTTTTGGCGCGCGAGGCCGGAAACGCCCAGACAAGCTGTTTTTCCGCATCTTCGACAATGTCGTCGAACCGCGCTTCGCTCTCTGCCAGATAGGCCTCGATATCCTCGCCGATCACCGCCGGATCAAAGCGAAGCGCGGTGTTGACCGGTTCGCGCGGGCCGAACACCCAAAGGCCGACGAGGATGACGATCAGGGCGATGAGGACATAGAGCACGGTCTTGATCCGGGAGCGCTTCCTGGGCGGCGTTTCGGCGGGCTGCGCCGGTTGCGGCGTCTCTGTCATGCGATGCGGCTCCCTTGTACCGGTTTTCGGCCCCGATGTGGTAGCGCCGCGCAAAACGCTTGGCAATTGCGCTTGGATCGGCTCTGTCCGCGTTGACTTGGGCGCGCCGAACCCCGATCTTCATGCGCAAAGGGAGTATGAAATGGCGGGACTGTTCAAGCGCCTGTTCGGCGGCGGCGAAGCGACGGACGATCCGGCGGGCAGGGCGCCCGACGAGGAGTATAAGGGCGTCGAGGTCCGCGCCGCGCCGGTCAAGGAGAGCGACGGCCAGTGGCGCATTGCGGGCACGCTGACCCGCACCGTCGACGGCACGGCGATCACCCGCCGCTTCCTGCGCGCCGACCTTTTGGCTTCGCGCGACATGGCCGTCTCCTCGACGCTGGCCAAGGCGCGGCTGATCATCGACCAGAATGGCGACGATCTGTGGAAGGGCGACACGGACCGTCCCGCCTGACCGCCGCTTGACGGCAAAGGCGCGGGTCCGCAAAAGGGCGGCATCCGCCCCGCTGCCATCCGGTATAATTCATGCCCGACCATCTCGCCGTAGAACGCCTGACCGTTCATCCCGTCAACGCGCCGCTCAAGGGCCGCGTCGCGGTGCCGGGCTCGAAATCGATCACCAACCGGGTCTTGCCGCTCGCCGCGCTCGCCGAAGGCGTCAGCACGATCACCGGCGCGCTCAAGAGCGACGACACCCACCACATGGCGACCGCCTTGCGCGCGATGGGCGTGAAGGTTGAAGAACCCGATTCAACGTCCTTTCGTATAACGGCAAATGGCCGTTTGAATGCACCCGCCGAACCGCTGTTTCTGGGCAATGCCGGCACGGCGACACGGTTTCTGACCGCGCTTGCCGCGTCGGTCGACGGGACAGTCGTCATCGATGGCGATGAACATATGCGCAAACGGCCGATCGGCCCGCTGGTCAAAGCCCTACGATCGATCGGCGTCGATGCCGAAGCCCTGACGGGATGTCCGCCGGTGACGGTGCGCGGAATGGGCGCGCTGCCGGGTGGGCGGATCAGTATCGATGGCGGCCTCTCCAGCCAATATGTCTCGGCGCTTCTGATGGCCGCGCCGCTGGCCGATGCGCCGGTCGACATCGTCCTGACGGGCGATCAGATCGGGGCGCGCGGCTATATCGACCTCACACTGGCGGCGATGGCGGCTTTCGGCGCGAAGGCCGAACAGATTGCCGACGGCCACTGGCGCGTCGAGCCTGGCGGATACCGGCCCGCCGACCATCATGTCGAGCCCGATGCGTCGGCGGCTACGTACTTATGGGCGGCTGAAAAGCTGACCGGCGGCGCCATCGACATCGGCACGGCGCCTGATGCCTTCACCCAGCCCGATGCGAAAGCCCATGGCCTGATCTCGCGGTTTCCGACCATGCCGGCCGAGATCGAAGGCTCGCAGATGCAGGACGCGGTGCCGACGCTGGCCGTCCTCGCCGCCTACAATGACACGCCGGTGCGTTTCGTCGGCATCGAAAATCTGCGCGTCAAGGAATGCGACCGCACCGCTGCGCTTGCCCAGGGCCTCAACCGCATCCGGCCCGGTCTGGCCACCGAGGAGGGCGACGATCTGGTTGTCCATGCGGATCCGTCGCTGCGCGGCGCGAGGGTTTCCGCCGAAATCGACAGTTTCGCGGACCATCGCATCGCGATGAGCTTCGCGCTGGCCGGCCTTATCACGCACGGGATCACGATCCTTGATCCCGGCTGCGTCGCCAAAACGTTCCCCGCCTATTGGGATGTGCTGGAGGGGTTGGGCGTGGGCTTCTCTCCCTCATAAACGCTGCGTCATTCCGGGGCTTGACCCCGGAATCCACAGGGGTTGGCCGTGTCATGGATTCCGGAATCAAGTTCCGGAATGACGCCAATCTGCCGGTCGCACGGTTTGCAATCCCGGCCGGCAAGAGGAGAGAAGCCTCACACCAAAGCCGGATCGATCCCAACATTGGGCCGGTCGATCACGTCGCGCAGGGCGAATGACGAGTTGATCTTCACCACATGGGGCAGGTTGGACAGCCAGTCCCGGTGGATGCGCTCATAGTCCGCAAGGTCCTTGGCGGCGATGCGCAGCATATAGTCATATTCACCGCTCATCAGATAGCAGACCAGAACGTTCGGACAGCGTTTGACCGCATCCTCGAACTCGCGCAGCGTCGTCTGGAACTGGCCGGACAGCGAAATGTGCACCACCGCCGTCATCTGGTGGCCGAGCGCCTTGTTCGAGAGGCGCGCATGATATCCGCGGATCGCGCCGGATTTCTCCAGCGCATCGAGCCGCCGCGAGCAGGCCGAGGGCGACAAGCCGACCTTTTCGGCCAGCGCCGCATTGGGCATCCGGCCGTCCCCTTGAAGTTCGGTCAGAATCGCACGATCGATCGCATCGAGAGACATGGTTGCAAGAATATCCAGTCAAGCTTCGCCTAGTTTGGAAATTATTGCACAATTGCCTGCGCGTCCAGCACTCTTTGCACGGACATTGCGCAACGTTTCTGCGATCCTTGCGTTAGCACGAAAACGGGAGGTTTCGCGATGCGTGTCGGCTGTCCGAAGGAAATCAAGAACCATGAATACCGCGTCGGCCTGACGCCGGGCTCGGTGCGCGAATATATCGCCCACGGCCATGAGGTCATCGTCGAGACCGGGGCCGGCCTTGGCATCGGCGCTGATGACGGCGCCTACCGCGCGGTTGGCGCCAAGATCGCCGACACCGCCGCCGAAGTGTTCGAAAAGTCCGACATGATCGTCAAGGTCAAGGAGCCGCAACCGTCTGAATGGGTGCAGCTTCGCGAAGGACAGATCCTCTACACCTATCTGCATCTGGCACCCGATCCGGATCAGACCAGGGGCCTTGTCGAAAGCGGCTGCACGGCGATTGCCTATGAAACCGTCACCGACGATCATGGCGGCCTGCCGCTGCTTGCGCCCATGTCGGAGGTTGCCGGCCGGCTCGCCATCCAGGCGTCGGCGACGGCGCTTCAAAAGGCCAATGGCGGCCGCGGCGTGCTTCTCGGCGGCGTGCCGGGCGTCAAGCCGGGTCATGTCACGGTGATCGGCGGCGGCGTCGTCGGCATCAACGCGGCCCGCATGGCCGTCGGCCTTGGCGCCAAGGTCACCATGCTCGACCGGTCGTTGCCGCGCCTGCGCGAACTCGACAACATCTTCCAGGGCCGTGTCGAAACCCGCTATTCGACAGTCGAGGCGCTCGAAGAGAGCGTGTTCGAGGCCGATGCGGTCGTCGGCGCCGTCCTGATCCCCGGCGCGGCGGCGCCCAAGCTCGTCACCCGCGAAATGCTGGGCGGCATGAAGAAGGGCGCGGTGCTCTGCGATGTCGCCATAGACCAGGGCGGCTGCTTCGAGACGTCCAAGGCCACCACCCATGCCGAACCCACCTATGAGGTGGACGGCATCATCCATTATTGCGTCGCCAACATGCCCGGTGCCGTGCCGGTCACCTCGGCCCACGCGCTCAACAACGCCACGCTGCGGCAGGGACTGGCGCTGGCCGATCATGGCCTTGAGGCGCTGACCGACGATCCGCATCTGCGCAACGGGCTGAACGTCCATCGCGGCCGGATCACCAACGGCCCGGTCGCCGAAGCGCTGGGCTACGATCTGGCAGCGCCCGAAAGCGCGCTCAAGGTCGCCTGAGGCGGGCGATGATCATCTGCGCCGCGGTTCCTCCCGCCGCGGTGTGAGAAAGGGCCGGTTGCGCCATGCGCACCGGCCCCGTTTCTTTCGGGAGCTATCAATCAGTAACCGATGACCAGATCGGTGACGCGGCGCAGCGTCACGCGCCGGTTGCGCCAGTCGGCGCGCTGCGTCGGCACCAGCAGGTCTTCCTCGCCATAGCCGATCGTTTCGATCGCATTGTTTGGAACGCCGGACCTGGCCAGTTCATCGGCGACCGACCGGGCACGTGCCCGCGACAGGCGCAGATTGGCCTCGTTCGATCCGACCGCATCGGTATGCCCTTCGATCAGGAACAGTTCGCGGCCCCGGCGGCGCAGAAGCTGGCGCATCGCGCTGGCGATCTCGTCGATCTTCCAGATTTCGTTCCGGGGAATGCGCGCCGAGCCGAACGCGAAATTGATCGACTGGATGTCGACCGAAGGCGCGGCGCGGCGCAGATCGCGCCGGCGCGTCAGTTCGCGCACCGAAACGCGCGCGTCCGGCGCGATCACCATGGACGGATCGGCGCCGAGCCGTTCCAAGAGTTCGGCTGCGCTCGGCGTCGATTGTGCGAGCGCCGGGGGCAGAGCGGTGAATGTGGCGGCGCCGGCAAGCAGGGCGAGGGCGCCGCGGCGATCGAGAATGCGGGTCATGATCGTTCCCTTCACGAATGGCTGTGTCGGGAGAAGTTTCGGCAATCGCGGCTGAATTGCCGATGAACGTCCCGTTCAGCCGCCGGGCGCGCCGATGCCGTGCTGGGCGGCCAGCGCAGCACGCTCATTGGCCGACAGCGGACGCACCCGGCCATCGGCGCGCCGATAGGGCATGAACCCCATCTTCTGGTAGAGCGGCAGGGCGGCGGGATGATCGAGCGTGCATGTGTTGACGGTGACGCTCTCGGGGCTGGCCGACCAGGCCGCCTCGACCGCCTGGCCAAGAAACCAGCCGCCAAGCCCCATCCCGTGCACATGCGGCATCATGCCGAAATAGGCCAGATCGCTGAGCTGGGGCGATTTGCGGTTGATCTCGAAAAAGCCGGCGGGTGCGCCGTCCACATGCAGCACGGTGATCTCGCATGTCTCCGCATGGACGGCCTTGCGCAGGTCCCGGTCGTTCATGCGCAGCCGCGCCTCCCAGTTCCAGTGAATGCCCACCTGGAAATAGAGATAGCGGTAGAAATGGAGCGGCGGCTTGGTCACCCGGAGCAGTGCCGCATGCACATTGGCGGGTTTTGCCGGGTAGGTCGCGGGCGGGCCGTCCATGCGCAGATAGGTGATCGTCGTCTCGAGCGCCTGGTTGGTGTTGCGCAGCGCCGTGCGGCCGGGAGAAAGCCAGCTCATCGGGTCAACCATCCGCCGGGCCGGTGACCACCGGCGTGTCGGACCGGCCACCCCATTCGCTCCACGAGCCGTCATAGAGCCGGTGGTCTTTGGCGCCGACCGAGGCGAGCGCCAGATTGATCACCGCTGCGGTCACGCCCGAGCCGCAACTGGTCACGACCGGATTGTCAGGATTGATGCCCGCTTCGGCGAATGCGGCGCGCAAGCCCTCAATGTCCTTCAGATAACCGTTCTCCGAAAGCGCGCTGAAGGGCAGGTTGCGCGCGCCGGGCATATGGCCCGAGCGCATGCCGGCGCGCGGTTCGGCCTCCTCGCCAGTGAACCGGCCGGGCCCGCGCGCGTCGGCGATCTGCGCCGAACCATCGGCAACGATGGCCTGCATCGTATCGAAGGAGACGCGTTGGCCGGGATCGAAATGCGGCACGAATGCCGTGCCGGCGGTGCGCGTCGGCGTATCGGTGACAGGCCGGCCGTCGGCCTTCCAATTGTCGAACCCGCCATCGAGCACGAACACCTTGTCCGCGCCCATGACGCGGAACATCCACCAGACGCGCGGCGCGGTGAACATGCCCGGCCCGTCATAGACAATGATTGTGTCGTCGCGCGCGATGCCCATCGCGCTGGCATGGCGCTCGAATTCGGCCGGCGAGGGCAGGGTGTGCGGCAGCGAACTGTCCGGCTCGACCACCGCATCCTGATCAAAGAAGATCGCGCCGGGAATGTGAGCTTCATCATATTCGGTCCGCGCGTCGCGGTTCTGCGCCGGCAGGTACCAGGAGCCGTCGACGATCGACAGGCCCGGATCATGCAGATGGGTCTCCAGCCAGTCGGGCGAGACGATGAAGGGGCTCTTGTCGGCCATCGGGCGGTCCTGCGCTTAGAGTTGCGGCGGCCCGAACCTTATCCGGAAGCGCCGGTTCTCGCGACCCTTCTTCTCGATCTTGCCGATATGGATAGCGCCCACCTCGCCGGTCGTCTTCACATGGGTGCCGCCGCAGGGCTGGCTATCGATGCTGGCCTCGTCGCCGATGCAGACCAGCCTGATGCGGCCGGTCCCGGACGGCGGACGCACATTCTTCGATTTGACCAGGCGCGGATTGGCATCGAGCGCTGCCTCCTCGATCCATTGCGCATAGACCGGATGATCCGCTTCGACCATTTGCATGAGTGCGGCGGTCACCTCCGCCTTGTCGATCGTTTCGGCCATGTCGAAATCGATCCGACTCTCGGTTTCGCCGACCGCCGCGCCGGTGATCGGAAACGGGCAGGCGACCGTCAGGAGATGACAGGCGGTGTGCATCCGCATGAGATTGTGTCGCCGCTCCCAGTCGATGGACAGCGTCACGGTCTCGCCGACATCCGGCAGCGCGGCGCCTTCGGCGGGCACATGGATGATTTCGTCCTTGCTGTCGCCGGTCACCGTGGTTGCGATCAGGATTTTTGTGCCATCGGCGCGCGTCATCGTACCGGTATCGCCCGGCTGGCCACCGGAGGTGGCATAGAACACCGTCCGGTCGAGCATTATGCGGCCGCGATCGTTGACGTCGATCACGGTTGCTTGGGCCTCGGTCAGATAGGCGTCTTCCCGGAACAGGGCCTCGGTTGGCTGTGCCACGTCAGACCTCCTCGAACGGCACATCGATGGCGCTGGTCCGCTCCATCCAATCGGGCACGGGCAGGCCCTTCTCGCGCAGGAAGGCGGGATTATAGACCTTGGACTGGTAGCGATGGCCATAATCGCAAAGAATCGTCACGATGGTGTGGCCGGGCCCCAGTTCGCGCGCCAGCCGCACCGCGCCGGCAATGTTGATGCCGGTTGAGCCGCCCATGATCATGCCTTCCTCCAGCGCCAGCTTGAAGACAAGGTCCAGCGCCTCGGTATCGGAGATGCGCCATGCAAAATCCGGCGTGAAGCCTTCCAGATTGGCGGTCACCCGGCCCTGGCCGATGCCTTCGGAGATCGAACTGCCTTCGGACTTGAATTCGCCGGTCGTGTAATAGGAAAAGAGCGCCGCGCCATGCGGGTCGGCGAGACCGATCTTGATGTCGGCATTCTTGGCGCGCAGCCCCTCGGCGACACCGGCGATCGTGCCGCCGGAACCGGCCGCGCAGATGAACCCGTCCACCTTGCCGTCCGTGTCGCGCCAGATTTCCGGCGCCGTCGTCTCCACATGGGCCTGCCGGTTGACCGCATTGTCGAACTGGTTGGCCCAGATCGCGCCGTTCGGCTCGGTTTTCGCCAGTTGCTCGGCCAGGCGGCCGGAGACCCGCACATAATTGTTCGGGTTCCGGTAGGGGACCGGCGGCACTTCGACCAGTTCGGCACCGCCGAGCCGCAGCGCGTCCTTTTTCTCCTGGCTCTGGGTTTCGGGGATGACGATCACGGTGCGGTATCCCAGCGTTTGCGCCACCATGGTCAGCCCGATGCCGGTATTGCCCGCCGTGCCTTCGACGATCACGCCGCCGGGCTTAAGCGCGCCGCTGCGCTCGGCATCGCGGATGATGGCCAGCGCCGCCCGGTCCTTGACCGACTGGCCCGGATTGAGGAACTCGGCCTTGCCGAGAATCGTGCAGCCGGTTTCCTCCGATACGCGCCTGAGCTGCACCAAAGGCGTGTTGCCGATGAGATCGATGATCGATGAGTGCATGAAAATGGGCTCCAATCTTTGCCCGAACGCTAAAGGCGCACCCTTGGCCCGGCAAGGCATTTGTGCTGCGCGATCAAGGCGGTTGACGAATTGTTTGCCATAAACCTATGACAATCGAAATTCGGTTTCGCCGGTGATCCGGATTGTGTCAGCCCGCGTAGACATGACACAAGAGTGACACGACGGCGGCAAAGACCGCCCATTGGGGAATTCGATGTATCAAGGTCAATTCAGTTCGCTGGATGCGCTGGTGAGCGGTTATGTGGCAGGCAGCCTGCCCAAGCCCGTGCATGTGCTGATGGATGCCCATCTGGAATTGTCGCCCGACAACCGGGCCATCATCGGCGGGCTTGAAAGCGCCGCCGGCGACGCGCTCGAGCATGTGGCGCCTGAGGCGCTGTCGGGCCGGGACGCCGCTTTGGCGTCGATTTTTGCCAGCGACGATTTCACTATTCAGGCAAGTGAGCGGGTCTGGCGCTGCGGAACCATGCCGCGTGCCTTGCAGGATTTCATCGGCCACACGGTCGATGACATACCGTGGAAGACGAAAATGCCCGGCTTTCGCGAGTTCGACATGGACGATGTCGATGGCTGCCATGTCTCCATGTTCTGGATCAAGCCGGGCCGTACCGTGCCCGCGCACACACATGATGGCATGGAATTGTCGCTGATCATCGAAGGCGCGTTCAGCGACGAACGCGGCCGGTTTGGCCGGGGCGACATATCTATCGCCGATCCGTCGGTCGATCACCGCCCGACGGCCGAGAACACCGGCCCTTGTATCGGCTTTGCTGTGACCGACGCGCCGCTGCGCCTGACAGGGTCGCTGCGTCAGCGGCTCGGGGACATTTTGTCGATCTGAGCCTTCTTTCGATTTGCAAGTGTTGCAGCGCAACCGATTGACCCTCTGATCCGTAATGGCATCAGAGGGTTTTTTGTCAGCCGGGCAATGCTGCCCGCCATCATGTGGAAAAGATCGATGGGACTTTACAGGGTCAGCGCCGGCGACGGCGTCGTCTGGATCACCGGCGCGAGCGCCGGCATCGGCAGGGCATTGGCGCTGCAGATGGCGCGGCAGGGCTATGAGGTCGTCGCAACGGCGCGCAGCAGCGACAAGCTGGAAGCGTTGGCGGCCGAAAGCGCGGCGTTTGCCGGCACCATCCATGCCCAGCCATGCGATGTGACCGACCGCGATGCGATGGCCAAGGCCGTCGCCGACATCGAAGCGACGCACGGCCCGATCCGGCTTGCCGTCTTCAATGCGGGCAATTACTGGCCGGCCAGCGGTGCCCGGCTCGAAATCGACAATTTCGCCAAGACCTATGAGATCAACCTGTTCGGCGTGCTCAATGGGCTCGTGCCGGTTGTCGAGCGCATGAAAGAGCATGGCCGCGGCCAGCTTGTCCTCGTTGCGTCCGTCTCCGGCTATTCCGGCCTGCCGGCGGCTTCGGCCTATGGCGCCTCCAAGGCTGCGATCAACAACATGGCCGAGTCGCTCAAATTCGACTTCGACCTGATGAACATCCGCATCCAGGTGGTCAATCCGGGCTTTATCGATACCCCCCTGACCGAAAAAAACGATTTCGAAATGCCGGCCCTGATGCCGGTCGACAAGGCTGTCGAACAGATGATCAAGGGCATAGAGGGCGGCGGTTTCGAGATCACCTTCCCGCGCCGCTTCACCTATCTCTTGAAGCTGCTGCGCATGCTGCCGCATCCGGTCTATTTCGCGCTGATGAAAAGGGCGACGGGCTGGGACCGCAAGAACTTGAAGACCGGCAAGGGACAGGACGAGGCCGGTTGACCCGTCATTCCCTTTCGATGGAGGCGCGCAATTCGGACTGGCGCGTTTCGTCGAGCGGGAAGTTCCACATCAGCGCAATGGCGCCAAGTTTCAGCACGACCGGCACGAGCGCGTAGGTCACGGCCAGCGCGGTGAGCGAGCCGGGGTCCTGTGCCGGCCCGGCGCCGGCCTCAAAGCCAAACAGATCGAGCACCGGAAACGCGATGCCGACCGCCAGCGCCAGCGACAGTTTGGTCGCAAGGCTCCAGGCGGCGAAATAGATGCCCGAGCGCTGTTCGCCCGACGCCGCCGTGTCGACATCGATCACATCGGCCTGGATCGCCGGCGGGATCGCCAGGTCAAAGCCGACCAGAAGGCCTGTCGCCGCGCAGATCACGGCGAACGCGGCAATGTCGCCCTCAGACAGAAGCGGCACGGTCGCAAAGATCATGCAGGCGGCGATCATGCCGAGCGCCCAGGCCCGGTGCTTGCCGATGCGGCGCGAGGCCCAGGTGGCAAACGGGACACCGGCGACGCCGCAGGCGAAATAAAGAAACAGAAGCGGCCCCTGCAGCGCTTCGGCGCCCAGATAATCGCCGACAAAGAACAGGAACAGCGTCGCCGGGATGCCGTTCGCCATGCCATTGACGAAGAAGGCGGCGATCAGGCGCAAGAATGGCGTGTTCTGCCGCAGATGGTGAAGGCCCGCGCGCCAGTCGACCGGAGTCCGCGTATGCTCGTCGGGCTCCGGCACGGCCAAAACGGTGACCGCGCCCAGCGCCGGCAGCGCGATCGCAATCGCAACACCGAGCAATGCGATACCGTGAAAACCCGACGCATCGTCGAAACCCAGCGTGAAGGGCAGGGCGATGGCAATCAGCGTGCCCGTGAGGGTGAACCCTTCGCGCCAGCCGGTGATCGTCGACCGGCCGCGATAATCGCCGGCCATCTCCGCGCCCCAGGCAAAGAACGGGATGACGGCTGCCGTGTAGCCGAGCGACAGCGCCATGCCCCAACCCGCCAGATAGAGCGGGCCGGCATCGACCGGTGGCCAGAACAGCATGAAGGCGGCCAGCGCGCACAATGGCAGCGACAGGGCAAAAAGACGCCGCCTGCGCCCGAACGGCGTGCGCCACCTGTCGGCGACAAGGCCAATCAGCGGATCGTTGACCGCATCGAAGATACGCACGGCGACCAGCGCGGCGCCCGTTGCGGCCAGCGAGAGGCCCACCGCCTCGCTGTAGAAGGCGGGCAGCAATATGTAGAGCGGCAGCGTCAGCGCCGCCAGCGGGATCGCCGGCAGGGCATAGGCGATGACTTGCGCCATCGGTGTGGTTGGGGCGGTGCCCGGCGCGCGCATGGAACGGCTTTCGGCTGAAGAAGCGATATCGGGGTTACGCAGCCCCGCCATGGACGGTTCAGCGTGACGGCAATCGGCTCAGGCGGATCTCTGGTAGGTCAGTTGCCGCACATCGATGAACTCGGCCCGGAAACCGGCCTCGCAATAGTAAAGATAGAAGTCCCACAGCCGCTTGAACCGGTCATCAAAGCCCATCTGCGCGATCTGCGGCCAGGCCTGCCAGAACCGCTTGCGCCATTCCGCGAGCGTGCGGGCATAGTCCTGCGGAAAGATGCGTTCGCCGACCAGCGACAGGCCGTGGCGGTCGCCCAGATCGTGAAGCGTTGAAGGCGGCGGCAGCATGCCGCCGGGAAACACATAGCGCTGGATGAAATCGGGCTGCTTGCGATAGATCGGAAAAGCCTTGTCCTCGATGGTTATGATCTGCAGGCCGGCCTTGCCGCCGGGCTTTAGCACCTCGTGGACCTTGGCAAAATAGGTTTCCCAATATTCCTCGCCCACCGCCTCGAACATCTCGATCGAGACTACCTTGTCGTAGGTCTGCTTTTCGTCGCGATAGTCCTGGAACTTGATCGTCACCCTGTCTTCAAGACCGGCGAGGCGGATGCGCTCGCGGGCGAAGTCGAGCTGCTCTCGGCTGATCGTGAGGCCGGTGATCTTGCAACCGATCTCGCGGGCGGCGAACTCGGCGAACCCGCCCCAGCCACAGCCGATCTCCAGCACATGGTCGTCCTTGGTGATCCCGGCGGCTTCGGCAAGCGCCCGATATTTCGCCGCCTGAGCGCTTTCAAGATCATTGGCGCCGGTCTGGTAGAGCGCCGACGAATAGGTCATCGACGGGTCGAGCCACAGCCCGTAAAAATCATTGCCCAGATCATAGTGCGCGGCGATGTTCTTTTGCGCGCGGGTCTTAGTGTTGCGGTTGAACCAGTGCCGGATGCGCGCGAAGAACCGCACGGTCGCGCCGGCGGTCGCCAGCTTGTGCCCCAGTTCCTCATTGACGACGAACAGTTCCAGAAACGATGTCACGTCCGGGCTGTCCCAGTCGCCGGCAATGTAGCTCTCCGCTGCGCCGATTGTGCCGCCCGAGATCGCCATGCGCGGCAGGTTCCAATTGTGCAGTATGACGACGCCGTCCGGACCGGGCGCCTTGCCGTCGATCTTGACGACGCGCTTGTCGGGCAGGCGCAGCGTCAGCGTGCCCTTGGGCAGGTGCAGCGCCGCGCGCAGCGCCAGCCGCGCCTTGAACGGCAGGCCGCGCACATAGCGTCCGATATTGTTGGGAGTCAGCGGTTCGGCGGCCGCGATCAAATCGCGCACCAGCTTGCTCGATCCGCCCATCATGTCCGTGGTTGCCATCTTACTCGTCCGCCTCAAAACAACAGGGGATGCCGCCCCGTGCGCGGATGCCAAATCGCCGGCCGCGCATTCCGGCCATCATTCGGCGGGGCCGGGCGCAGCGTCTTCATAGGAAACCGGATGCGGCGGCTTGCCCCGCGAGAAGAATTTCGCGCCCTTGAGCCATAATTTCAAGGCTTGCCAGTGAATTGCCATGACAACCCGAACTGTCATGAGAGGTTGACGCGCGACCAGCCGGGCCAGAACGGGCGTCGAAAACGGACGCGCCGTTCCCGAAAACGTCGCAGACAGCAGCGGGTCGGCGCCTTCGGTTTCAAGGATGCGCAGCCGAACCGTGTCACCGGGCGGCGCGATGCGGAAATGATAGCGCATGCCCAGATCGATGAAGGGCGACACATAGAAGATTTTGGTGCGTTCCTGGCGCAGGCCGGCGCGGCTCATCTGCCCGTTCTCGACCGCGCAGACATAGGTGTGCCGTTCGCCAAACGTGTTACGCACCTCGTAAATCGCAGCCGTCAGCGAGCCCGCTTCGTCATAGCAGAAATAGACCGACAGCGGGTTGAAGACGAAGCCGAACATGCGCGGATAGGCGAGCAGCAGGATGCGGGCCGGCCGGGCAACGCCGGCTTCCTCGGCGAGCGCCGTCGCGTGGTCCCTCAGCGTTGTGTGGCTCGCATCCTTCGGCAGATGGTCGGCTTCACGAAATGAAACCAGGTTGCGCCGATTGACCGAAAACAGCGGTGACAGCCCGTTCGCCTCGTCCAGCCGGTCGAGATCGAGCAGCACCGTAAAGACACGATAGGTGAAGCGATGGCCGAACGGCTTGAGCCGCGCATGCATGACCGTGCCCGGATAGAGCAGGGCAGCATCCTCCGGCGGCGCGAACAGGGCCGCGCCTTCGGCTATCCTTGGTTCGGAGACATACAGCGTCATCGGTTAAACCTACTCCGCGGCGATGGGCAGGGGCAATTCCTCCGCCCCCGCGCCCTCATTGGCGCGCCACGGCACAACAGCACCGAGCGCTTCGGCCGCATCAAGGCCCGAACGCAGCCCGTCCTCATGGAAGCCATAGCCCGTCCACGCCCCGGCGAACCAAGTGTCGCGCCGTCCTTGGATCAGCGGCAGGCGCGCCTGCGCGGCAAAGGCGGCCGCGTCATATTGCGGGTGATCGAACGACCATTCGCCGAACACGGTGCCCGGTGCCGGCTCGCGCGTCGGGTTCAGCGTGACGAACAGCGGATATTGCGGATCGATGTTCTGTAGCCGGTTCATCCAGTAGGTCACGCACACTTCGCTGTCATCGCCGCTGCCGCTTTCGCGCAGATAGTTCCACGCCGCCCAGGCGCCCGGCCGTTTGGGCATGAAGCTCGGATCACGATGCAGGATGACGCGGTTCGGCCTGTAGGGGATCGCAGACAGGATGTCGGCCTCGTTGGCATCCGCATCGGCCAACATGGCAAGCGTCTGGTCCGAGTGCGAGGCAAGAACGACCGCATCGAAATGCTCGGGGGCGCCTCCGGCGGTCCGCACGATCGCGCCGCCATTGGCCGGCCGTTCGATGCGCGTGACAGGCGCGCCGGTGCGCACCGCGTCGCCGAGCGGCGCGAGCAGCTTTGAAAGATAGGTGCGCGATCCGCCCGAAACCGTCTGCCAGACCGGCGGACGGGTTTCCAGAAGCCGGTGGTTTTCGAAGAACTGGACAAAGGATCGCGCCGGAAAATCCAGCATCTTGATGCGCGGCGTCGACCAGATAGCGGCCGCCATCGGGATCAGGTAATCGTCCCGGAACCGGCGCGAGAAACGGCGATGCTGCAGATAATCGCCGATCGACAGCCGGTTCAGCACGCCTTCGTCGCGGTCGACCCGCGCCTGCTTGTTGAACCGGAAGATCTCGCGCAGCATCCACAAAAAGCCCGGTGAGACCAGGTTCCGCTTCTGCGCGAAGACCGTCAGATAGTCTTGCCCGCACCATTCGCGTCGGCCTCCGTCGAGCGACATGGAAAAGCTCATATTCGTGGTTTCGCGCGCGATCTCGAGATGTTCAAACAGGGCGCACAAATCGGGATAGTTGCGTTCGTTGAAGACGATGAAGCCCACATCGACGGGAATGTGTGTGCCGTCATGGTCGACATCGACCGTGCATGTGTGCCCGCCGGGCCGGTCCTCGGCTTCGAAAAGCGTCACATCATGCACCGATGAAAGGGACCAAGCCGCCGAAGCGCCCGAAATACCGCTGCCGACAATGGCGATACGCTTTCTCTGACCGGCGGCTGCGAACTGCCCCGGCGCCGGTTTGATGTTCACGCGGCTTGCCCCTTCATGGTCTGGTAGGCGTCGAGCGCGCGGTTGCGCGCCTCCTGATGATCGACAATAGGCGCCGGATAGGTGCTGCCAAGGCTAACGTTCGATTTTTCAAGCACTTTTTCGGGAGCCTCCCACGGTTTGTGGATGTATTTGGTGGGCAGGTCGGCCAATTCGGGCACATAGGTGCGGACATAGTCGCCGTCCGGATCGAATTTCTCGCCCTGAAGGATCGGGTTGAAGACGCGGAAATAGGGCGCCGCATCGGCGCCCGATCCGGCAACCCATTGCCAGCTTGCCGTGTTCGAGGCTGGGTCGGCGTCGACCAGCGTGTCCCAGAACCACTCTTCGCCTTTGCGCCAGTCGGTCATCAGATGCTTGATCAGGAAGGAGGCGACGACCATGCGCACCCGGTTGTGCATCCAGCCGGTCTGCCACAATTGCCGCATGCCCGCATCGACGATCGGATAGCCGGTCTGGCCGCGCTGCCAGGCGCGAAGTTCGGCATCCTTGCCGGCCCAGGGAAAGGCATCGAAATCACCGTTGAAATTCTCCGCGCCCAGATCGGGAAAATTGACCAGCAGATGATAGGAGAACTCGCGCCAGACGAGCTCCTTGTGGAACTTTTCGAGCTGCTTCTTGGGCGCATCGTCCGTCTTTGCGGCGGCATGCCAGATGTCGGCCGGACTGATCTCGCCGAACGCCAGATGCGGCGACAGGCGCGACGTTCCGTCAATGCCCGGCATGTCCCTTTGCTTGGCATAATCGCCCAGCGCGTCTTCGCAAAACGCCTTCAGGCGCTGCTGCGCACCGGCTTCGCCGGGCGTCCATGCCTCGGCGATCCCGCCGGACCAGTCGGGCTTTGTTGGCAGCAGGCCCCAATCGTCCAGTGCGTCGCTGTCGGGCGTGTCCTCGAAGGCGGTCAGCGATTGCGGCGCGGGCGCCGGTTCCGTCGGCTCGCCCTCTGCGACGAAAGCGCGCCAGAACGGAGAATAGACCTTGTAGAATCCGCCCGAACTGGTCTTGAGCTGGGTCGGCTCGTGCATCAGCGCGCCAGCAAAACTGGCGACGGTCAAGCCGCGCTCGCCCAGCGACGCCTTGATCTCGCTGTCGAGCGCGATCGCCGCCGGGTCGTAGCGCCGGTTCCACAGGACCGAACGCGCGCCGGTCTGTTCGATCAAGTCGTCGAGGACGGCACGCGGGTCGCCGCGTCGCAGGAACAGGGGCACACCGAGGTCGTCAAGATCGCTTTGAAGGGAAGCCAGCGAATGGTGCAGCCACCATTGCCGCGCGCCGCCAAGCGGCCGCCCCGATGCACCGGTTTCGTCGAGAACATAGAGGCAGATGACGGATTGTCCGGCCTCGGCCGCCGCCGTCAGCGCGCCATTGTCGCGCAGGCGAAGGTCGGACCGGAACCAGACGATGATCGGGGCATCAGGCAATTGTGTCGGGCGCATGAAGGAAGCGTCGGGCACTCAGTTGGATGAAATTTGTGTGGGAAATGAAAGCGATAGTGGGCGGGTCATGTGTCGTGCTACGCGCGCCGGGAACGGTTGGATCAACAGCGGGTCCGATAATTCTTGCGCAGGCCCGCAGAGCCGATACTTATGACCAAACCGCACCAATCGCAGGAGGCACCAGGTGAAGATCGGTATCGTCGGATCGGGCATGGTCGGCAGCGCGACGGCCTACGCGATGGCGCTGCGCGGATCGGCCAGCGAAATCGTTCTGGTTGACCGTGACGCGGACCTGGCCTCGGCCCATGCGCAGGACATTTCCCATGCCTTGCCGTTTGCCGATCCGATGGTCGTGCGCGCCGGCGATTATGCCGATCTGGACGGCGCGGGCATCGTCGTCATTTCGGCCGGCGTGAACCAGCAGCCCGGCGAAACAAGGCTGGCGCTTCTGGGGCGCAATGCGGCAGTGTTCCGCGAGGTGGTCGAAGCGCTGATGAAGGTGGTGCCCGACGCGATCTTCCTCGTCGCCTCCAACCCGGTCGACCTGATGACCTATGCGGTGCAGCGCTTTTCGGGCCTGCCGATCGAACGGGTCATCGGCTCGGGAACGATCCTCGACACGGCCCGGTTCCGCGTGCTGATCGGCGATCATCTGGGCATCGCGCCCAGTTCCGTGCATGCATATGTCCTGGGCGAGCATGGCGACAGCGAGGTCGCCATCTGGTCGAGCGCGCGCGCCGGCAATGTGCCGATCGAGGCATTTGCGGCGCAGACCGGACGGAGCCTGACCGACGCGGCACGCCAGACGATCACCGACAAGGTGCGCAACGCCGCCTATACGATCATCTCCGGCAAGGGGGCGACCTATTACGGCATCGGCGCGGGCCTGGCGCGCATCGCCGAAGCCATCGGCGGCGACGAGCGCGTGGTGCTGAGCGTGTCAACGGTGACCGGCGATGTCGAAGGCGTCCACGACGTGCCGCTGTCGCTGCCACGCATCGTCGGCGCCAAGGGCGTCATGGCCGAACTGCGCCCCGATCTCGACGAGGGTGAACGGGCGGCCCTGCGCAAGAGCGCCGAGACGATCGCCGATTTGAAAAGCGCGATCGACGACGCCTGACAACTACTCCGCCGCTTCCTGATAGTCCGCCACGGGCGGGCAGGTGCACACAAGGTTGCGATCGCCATAGGCATTGTCGACCCGGCCGACCGGCGGCCAGTATTTGTCCACACGGAAGCTGCCGGGCGGAAAACAGCCTGCTTCGCGGCTGTAGGGCCGGTCCCATTCGGCGATCAAGTCGGCGGTCGTGTGCGGCGCGTTCTTGAGCGGATTGTTGACCGCATCCATCGCGCCGCTCTCGATCTGCGCGATCTCGTCGCGGATCGACAGCATCGCCTCGCAGAACCGGTCGAGCTCCGCCTTGGTCTCGCTTTCGGTCGGCTCGACCATGAGCGTTCCCGCCACCGGCCAGCTCATCGTCGGCGCGTGAAAGCCCGAATCGATCAGCCGTTTGGCGATGTCGTCGACATTCACCTTGGCACTGTCGGCAAACGGACGCGTGTCGACGATGCATTCATGGGCGATCCGGCCGGCCTTGCCCTTGAACAGGATGCCGTAGCCGCGTTCGAGCCGCTTGGCGATATAGTTGGCGTTCAGGATCGCCACCTTGGTCGCCTGGGTCAGCCCGTCGCCGCCCATCATCTGGATATAGGCCCAGGAGATCGGCAGGATCAGCGCCGAACCGAACGCTGCCGCGCTGACCGCGCCATCGCCCGTGACCGGATCGCCGGGCAGAAACGGCGCCAGATGCGCCTTGACGCCGATCGGCCCCATGCCCGGCCCGCCGCCGCCATGGGGGATACAGAACGTCTTGTGCAGGTTCAGATGGCTCACATCGGCGCCGATCTCGCCGGGCTTGGAGAGGCCCACCATCGCGTTCAGATTGGCCCCGTCCAGATAGACCTGCCCGCCATGCTCATGCGTGATCTGGCAGATGTCTCGCACCGTCTCCTCGAAGACACCATGCGTCGACGGATAGGTGATCATGCACGCCGCCAGCCGGTCGCCGGCTTCGGCCGCCTTGGCGCGGAAATCATCGATGTCGATGTCGCCATTGTCGCTCGACCTGACGACGACGACTTCCATGCCGGCCATGTGCGCCGATGCGGGATTGGTGCCGTGCGCCGAGATCGGGATCAGGCAGATGTCGCGACCCGTGTCCCCGCGCGAGGCATGCCAGGCGCGGATGGTCATCAGGCCGGCATATTCGCCCTGCGCGCCCGAATTAGGCTGCATCGACATCGCGTCATAGCCGGTGATCACGCACAATTTGTCGGCCAGATCGTCGATCAGTTCCCGATAGCCTTCGGTCTGGTCGGCGGGGGCGAGCGGGTGGATGTTGGAGAATTCCGGCCATGTGACCGCCATCATCTCGGCGGCGGCATTGAGCTTCATCGTGCAAGAGCCGAGCGGGATCATCGCCCGGTCGAGCGCCAGATCCCGGTCGGCGAGCCGCCGCATATAGCGCATCATCTCGGTTTCGGCGCGGTTGAGGTGGAAGATCGGATGGGTCAGATAATCGGTCTGGCGCAAAAGCACGGTTGGCAGGCACACCGCATTGTAGGCCGCCAGATCGCCGCCGGTGACGCCGAACGCGCCGAGCAGCCGGTCGATCGTTTCCGGACGGGTCGTCTCGTCCAGCGTGATGCCGATCCGGCCGCCCTCAATGCGGCGCAGATTGATGCGCCGGTCATGCGCCGCCTGGATGATGACGCCCTGCATCGCCCCGGCCTTGACGGTGATCGTGTCGAAAAACGCCGCCTGCTCGACGTCGAAGCCCGCTTCGCGGAGCGTATCGGCAACAAAGGCCGTCTTGCCGTGGATGCGCTGGGCAATGGCCTTGAGGCCCTTCGGCCCGTGGAAGACGGCATAGAAGCTCGCCATCACCGCCAGCAGCGCCTGCGCCGTGCAGACGTTGGAGGTCGCTTTCTCGCGGCGGATATGCTGCTCGCGCGTCTGCAGCGACAGCCGGTAGGCCTGGTTGCCGTGGCTGTCGATGGAAACGCCGACGATCCGGCCGGGCAGGGCGCGCTTGAGCGCATCGGTGCAGGCGATATAGGCGGCGTGCGGGCCGCCAAAGCCCATCGGCACACCGAAGCGCTGGGTCGAGCCGACGGCGATGTCGGCGCCCATCGCGCCCGGTTCCTTGAGCAGCAAGAGCGCCATCGGATCGGCGATGACGATGCCGATCGCCTTGTGCGCGTGCAGCGCCTTCATTTCCAAGGAGAAGTCGCGCAGATCGCCATGGGTGCCCGGATATTGGAAGATCGCGCCGAACACGGTCTCGGCGTCCAGCGCATCGGGCGGACCGGTGACGATCTCGATGCCCAGCGGCTCGGCGCGCGTGCGCATGACGCTGATGTTCTGCAGATGGCAGTTTTCATCGACGAAGAAGGCGCGCGCTTTTGATTTCGACGTGCGCAGCGCCATGGCCATGGCTTCGGCGGCCGCCGTCGCCTCATCGAGAAGCGACGCATTGGCCACCGCAAGTCCCGTCAGATCGGTCACCATGGTCTGGTAGTTGAGCAGCGCTTCAAGGCGGCCCTGGCTGATCTCGGGCTGGTACGGCGTATAGGCGGTGTACCAGGCCGGGTTTTCCAGAATGTTGCGCTGGATTGCCGGCGGCGTCACCGTGCCGTGATAGCCTTGGCCGATCATCGAGGTGAACAGCTTGTTCTTCTTGGCGATCTGCCGCAAATGCCACAGAAGTTCGTGCTCGGATTTGGCCGGCCCGAAATCGAGCGGTTCCGACTGGCGGATCGCCTCGGGCACGGTCTCGTCGATCAGCGCGTCCAGACTGTCGGCACCGACCGTCTTGAGCATGTCAGCCATTTCCTCGGGCGAGGGGCCGATATGGCGCCGGTTGGCGAAATCATAGGGCTCATAGTCGGTCAGGCTGAACGGCATCGGTCGATCCTCAGGAAATCATGGCCTTGTAGGCGGCTTCGTCCATCAGCGCCTCGACGGCGCTCGCATCGTCGATCCGCATCTTGAAGAACCAGCCTTCGCCGAGCGGGTCTTCATTGACCAGCGCCGGCGCGTCGCCGAGCTTGTCGTTGACCGCGATGATGGTCCCGTCGAGCGGCGCCTTGATGTCGGAGGCGACCTTGACGCTTTCGATGACGACGATCTCGTCATCCTTTTTCACGTCGCTGCCTTCCTCGGGCAGTTCGACGAACACCACGTCACCGAGCTGCTCGGCCGCATATTCGGTGATGCCGACAATGAACACGTCGCCATCGGCGCGCAGCCACTCATGCTCTTCGGTGAACTTCATGGTGCAACTCCTTGATTATCGTTTGAAATTTGCAGGTGTGAAAGGAAGGTCGGCGACGGTGACGGGCATCCGTTTGCCGCGCACTTCGCCAAAAAGCCGCGTGCCGGCCTCAGACATAGCCGTGGGCACATAGCCCATCGACACCGGGCGCTCGACGGTCGGGCCGAACGCGCCGGACGTGACGTGGCCGATGGGCTCGGCGGCGGTTTCGCCGTCGAAGAGCTGCGTGCCGTCGCGCATCGGTGCGCGCCCTTCGGGCGCAAGGCCGACGCGGTGTCGCGATGCGCCATTTTCGAGTTCGGGCAGGGTGCGTTCGGCGCCCGGAAACCCGCCTGAACGGTCGCCGCCGGTGCGCCGCACCTTCTGGATTGACCATGACAGGCCTGCTTCCACCGGTGACGTGCCGGTGTCGATATCGTTGCCGTAAAGGCAGAGCCCGGCTTCAAGGCGCAGGCTGTCGCGCGCGCCAAGGCCGATCGGCTCCACATCATCGTGGGCCAGAAGCGCGCGGGCCAGCGCGACCGCCTGTTTGTTTGTTACCGATATCTCGAACCCGTCTTCGCCGGTGTAGCCCGAGCGCGAGATCCAAAGATCTCCGAACGCGCTGTCGGCGATAATTACATCCATGAACCGCATGGCGGATGCCTCGGGCACGATGTCGGCGAGAACCGCTTCGGCCGCCGGACCCTGCAGCGCCAGCAGCGCGCGGTCGTCGACGACCTCCACTGGGCAGGACAGGTTCGCGCGCATGTGCGCGACATCGGCATCCTTGCAGGCGGCATTGACGACCAGAAACAGATGGTCACCGCGATTGGCGATCATCAGATCGTCCAGAATGCCGCCCTCATCGTTGGTGAAAAGTCCATAACGCTGCCGGCCTTCGCCAAGGCCGACAATGTTTGCCGGCACGAGCGTTTCAAGCTGCGCGGCGGCGTCCGTCCCGCCCAGGATCACCTGACCCATATGGCTGACATCGAACAGGCCGGCCGCGGCGCGCGTGTGCAGATGTTCCTTCATCACGCCGAGCGGATATTGGACGGGCATTTCATAGCCTGCAAACGGCACCATCTTCGCGCCAAGCTCTTGGTGAAGCTCGTAAAGGGCAGTGCGTTTCAACTCCGGCATGCGCGCCTCGTGCGGTTTGCCGGGCATGCCGGCATCATCGTTGGGGCGCGGCCCGCGCCCGATGATGCCCTCTCTGTCCGTTTGCCTGAGATCGTTATCCCGTCGGCGGGCCAAATCGGCCTCTCTCCAGAGTTCGATGCCGCGATGGTCCTTGGGCCTGAGAGTTTGCCAGGGCGGTTGCTCCTTCGGCACCGGCAAAGCCGGATTCTCCCAACGCGACAGGTCAATTGCTAGGGCGAATCGGCCCTCGCGGTCAAGTTGCAAAGCCGGCTCGGCTTTTTCGTGCGGTGTCAGTCATCGAGCGTGCGCGGGCCGACGCCGGTATAGGCCGGCAGCACGTCACGCGGGATGGGTCCCTTGTTGCGTACGTCTTCGCCGGCCTGCTCCCAGGCATGGGCGAGAATGCCGACCGAGCGCGACAGGCAAAAAAGGCCGCGCGCCAGCGGCGCGGGAAAGCCCAGCCCCGCATAGATGACGGCGGTGGCGCCATCGATGTTCATCGGAATGCGCTTGCCCTTGCGGCGTTCGATTTCGGCTTCGACGGCGCGGCCGATTTGCGCGAAGTGCCGCGGCACATGGCCGGCTTTTGCTGCATCGTCGACCAGTTCGAGAAGCCGAGGCGCGCGCGGGTCGACCGGATGGAACCGGTGGCCGAAGCCGGGCACATGCCTGCCGCCCGCTTCGGCAAAGGCGTCCAATTCGGCACGCGTCGCAATCGCCGCATCGGCGCCCTCATCCATGCGCTCCGCGATGGCCTGATAGAGCGTCACCGCTTGTTCGCCGGCGCCGCCATGCACATCACCGAGCGTGTTCAGCGCGGAGGCCATCGCATTGTTGAGCCCGACGCCGCAGGTCGCCGCCATGCGCGCAATGGCGATCGAGGGCGCCTGCGGGCCGTGATCGACCGCCGCCATCAGCGCGGCTTCGAGCAGCCTGGACTGACCATCGGTGGGAAGCTCGCCGCGCAGCATCAGCCAGATCATCTGGGCGAAGCCGACATTGCCGATCAGCTCCTCGACCGCATAGCCGCGATAGCGGATTTCGCCGGGCTTCATATCGATGATCGCCGTCGACCACCATTGGGCGGCCTTGTCGTCGCCAGATGGCCGGTCGTCGCTCATATCGCCCCATCCTTTCGCAGTTGCGCAATCTCACCGTCATCATAGCCCAGTTCGGCGAGAACGGCGTCGGTCTCCGCGCCCAGTTCCGGCGGCGGGGTGGACGTCGCCGGCGCTTCGCCGTCGAGCTTGATACCGGTGCGCGCCAGCTTCACATCGCGGCCGACGCCCGGTGCATCGACAAACACACCGACCATGCCGCGCTCTGCGATCTGCGGATGGGCCAGAATGTCCGGCACCGAAAAGACCTCGCCCGCCGGCACGCCGGCCGCATTCAATTCCGTGCGCCACTCCGCCGCGCTTTTCGTCGCAAAGGCCGCTTCCAATTCGGCCGTCAGCGCGGCGCGGTTCGCGAGCCGGCTTTGTCGCTTCGAGAAGCGCGGATCGGCGATCAGATCGTGGCGTCCCGCGACGCGGCAGACCGCCTCGAACTGTTCCTGCTTGTTGGCGGCGATGTTGATCGGCCCGTCGCCGGCCTGAAAGGTGCCGGACGGGCTGGCGGTGAAATTGTCATTGCCCATAGGCGCGGGCGTCCGCCCGGCCATCAGGAAATTGGAGACGACCCAGCCCATGGTGGCGATCACCGATTCGAGCATGGACACATCGATGAACCGGCCGCGTGTCTCCGATTTGTCGGCAAGCGCGGCGGAGATGGCGAAGGCCGCCGTCAGCCCGCCGATCGTGTCGGCGATCGGATAGCCGACGCGATAGGGCGCGGTGTCGGGCGCGCCGGTGATGGACATGACGCCGCTCATGCCCTGGATGATCTGGTCATAGGCGGGCAGGGACTTCAGCGGTCCGTCCTGCCCGAAGCCGGAAATGGCGCAATAGACAAGATCCGGCCGGATCGTCTTGAGCCGGTCGTAACCGACGCCGAGGCGGTCCATCACGCCGGGGCGGAAGTTCTCCACCACCACATCGGCGGTCGTGACCAGCCGTTCGAACACCGCCTTGCCGGCATCGGATTTCAGATTGACCGTCAACGAGCGCTTGCCGGAATTCTGCGCCAGGAACGACACGCCCATTTTCTTTTCGTTGAGGTCCGGATCGGCGCCGAGCTGGCGCGCCAGATCGCCCGAACCGGGTACTTCGACCTTGATCACCTCGGCGCCAAGATGCGCAAGCTGGTGGCAGCAGAAGGGGCCGGCCAGCACATTGGTGAGATCCAGAACCCGATAGCCGGAAAGCGGCTGCGTGTTGTTCACTGGCCCGCATCCCCCCGCGCGGACCGTCCCGCGCGCTGCATGGCAAGCGGGATCAGCACGGTCAGGAACAAAAGCCGCGCCACATGATGGGCGGCGACGAAGGCGGGATTGACGCCGAGCAGAAGCGCCATCGCCGCCATTGCTTCGAGCCCGCCGGGGGCATAGGCGACGAGCGCCTGTACCAGCGGCACGCCGACCAGCGCCATCGCGGCAAGACCGGCAAGCACGGCGATGATGGCTGCCAGTGCGGTGAAGGCGAGCGCCGCGCCGGCCGCCTTGCGGACCAGCGCCAGGCTGACACCGGAAAAGCGCGTGCCGATCAGCGTGCCCATCGTCACGAAGGCCGGGATCGACAGCCAAAAGGGCACGAGCCCCGGCCCGGCCTCGGTGAGATGGCCGACCGAGGAGGCCAGCATGCCGCCGAGAAGGAAGGCGGCGGGCACTTTGAGCCGCTGGAACAGGAACGCCACGGCGATGGCCGCAAGCGCGGTGCCGACCAGCACCGGCACGGTCATCGGCACGCCATCGGGCAGCGCATCCAGAAGCGGCTTTCCCGTGATGGCGACGGCCAGGAACGGCACGGCCAGTGTCAGCACGAGAACACGCGTCGACTGGATGATCGAGATCGCCGGCAGGTCGGCCTTGACGGTCGTGCTCAGGCTCAGAACGAAGCTCAGATGCCCCGGCGCTGCGCCCAGAAGCGCGGTCCCGCGGTCATAGCCGAAGCCGCGTTCGAGCAGCAGTGCGCCCAGCGCCATGATGACGACCATGGCGACCAGCACGATGAGGATCGAGACCGGCCATTGCGCGGCTGTGGCGACCATCGCCGGCGTGACGCCCGCGCCGATCGTCATGCCGATGATCGTGAAGATGATGTTGCGCAGACCGTTGGGGATCGCAAGTTTCAGGCCGGTGAGCGAGGCGAGGGTGACGAACAGGGCAGGGCCGGTCAGCCACGGCGCGGGAAACGAGGCGGCGAATGCCAGCGCGCCGCCCGCGGCCCCGATCGCCAGGGCAAGTGCCGTTGCCTTCACGCGTTCATCCTCAGTCGCCCGAACCGCTGGTCCGCTCGTAGGCGCGATCCTTCATCTCGCGGATCTTGCCGGTCAGGAACGGCGCGACCAGGCACAGGGCGGCGATGATCAGGATCGTCAGCGTCAGCGGGCGCTCCCACAGGAACGACCAGCTGTCATTGTTGATCAAAAGCGCGCGCCGCAGATTTTCTTCCATCATGCCGCCCAGGATAAAGCCCAGGATCATCGGCGCCATCGGAAAATCGAGCATGCGCAAGACGACCGCGGCGATCGCAAACAGCACCATGAGCTGAATGTCGAACGTGTTGAATGAGACGAAATAGACCCCGATCAGCGAGAAGAAAAGGATCAGCGGCAGCAGGAACCGCGAGGGGATCGCCAGAACGCGCGCGATATAGGGGATCAGCGGCAGATTGAGGATCAACAGCACGATGTTGCCGATCCACATCGACACGATCACCGACCAGAACACTTCCGGCTGGTCGATATAGAGCCGCGGGCCGGGCTGGATGCCATAGCCGATCAGCGCGCCGAGCATGATCGCCGTGGTGCCCGAGCCGGGGATGCCGAGTGTCAGGAGCGGCACGAACGAGCCCGTGGCGGCTGCATTGTTGGCGGTTTCGGGCGCCGAAAGGCCGCGCACGGAGCCCTTGCCGAACTGCTTGCCTTTTTCCGGGCCGGCGATGCGCTGCTCGGTGCCATAGGCAAGGAAGGAAGCGATGGTCGCGCCCGCGCCGGGCAAGACGCCAATCAGAAAGCCGAGGATCGAGGAACGGCCGATCACCGGCGCCATTTCCTTGACCTCGTCCTTGCTGACGGCCATCGAGCCGAGATTTTCCGACGCTTCCTTTTCCTTGAGCCGGTCGGCATCGCCCTTGGGCTTGAGGATCGCCATCAGCGCCTCGGACAGCGCAAAGGTCGCCATCACCAGCAGCAGGAAGGAAATGCCGTCCACCAGATCGATCATGCCGAGCGTGAAGCGCGGCACGCCCTGTGTCTGGTCGGTGCCGACCGTCGACAGCATCAGCCCGATCACGGTCATCAGAAGCGCTTTCGCCATGTCGCCCTTGCCGGCGAATGCGGCGACGGCGACGAGGCCGAGCACCATAAGCGCGAAATAGTCGGTCGACTGGAAGGAAAGCGACACGCTAGCGAGGAACGGCGCGGCGACCAGAAGGAACAAGGCCGCGATCACGCCGCCCGAAAAGGACGAATAGGCGGCGATCGCCAGCGCCTTGCCGGCCTTGCCGCTTTTCGCCATCGGATAGCCGTCAAACGAGGTTGCCACGGTCGAAGCGACCCCCGGCGCATTGATCAGGATCGACGAGGTCGAGCCGCCAAAGATCGCGCCATAATAGACCGCGGCCATCAGGATAATTCCGGCGGACGGGTCGAGCGTCGCCGCAATCGGGATCATCAGCGCGATCGCCGACATCGGGCCAAGGCCCGGCAGCATGCCGATGAACGTGCCGGCCAGACACCCCATCATGACGAACAACAAATTCTGGATGGAAAGGGCTGTCGTCAGCCCGATCATGATGCCTTCGAGCATGGCTCAGTTCCCCCCGCGCAGGAAGGTGGGCAACGGTTCGATGAAGACGTCGAGCCCCTGCGTCATCAGCACCCAGAACAGGACGACGAGCGGCACCGCGACCGCGATCAGATAAAGCGGCCGGCGTTCGCCGAGCATGAAGAAACCGATCATCAGGAAGAGCGAGGTGGACGCGATGAAGCCCAGCGGCCGGATGGTCAGCCCATAGGCCGACATCAGCGCCAGAAACAGGCCAACCTTGAGCCAGTCATGGCCCGCCAGTTCGAGCCGTGCCTTGGAACCGGGAAAGGCGATGACGATCAGCGACAGGCCGATGCCGAGCACCGAAAGCACTTCGGGCATGGTCCGGGCGTGAAAGGCGCTGCTTTCCTGGAATGGCAGCAGGCGTATCTGCTGGCTCAAAAAGGCATAGGCGATGCAGAAGGCGAGCAGCAGAAGGCCGCCCAGCCTGTCCTTGGAAATCGGCATGATCGTCCTCCCCAGGTGCCGCGCGGACGGCTTGCCCGCACGGCGTTTTTGCGAAAGGCCGGCGTCAGCCGCCGGCCCTGTCAGTCGGGCTCAGAGGAAGCCCAGTTCGCGCATCAGGCCGCCGATCTGCTCTTCCTGTGCTTCAAGGAACGCGGTGAAGTCGTCGCCCCGGTTGAAGATGTCGACCCAGCCATTGCGGTCGCGCACCGTGGCCCAGTCGTCGGTCTCATACATGGCTTCCAGCGCATCCTGGTAGCTGGCGGCCTGCTCGTCCGAAAGGCCGGGGGCGCCGAAGAAGCCGCGCCAGTTGACGAATTCGGCGCCGCTCGCGCCCGCTTCGTCGCAGGTCGGTGTGTCGGGCGAAGCGTCGAGGCGCTCGGTCGCGGTCACGCACAGGATGCGCACTTCGCCCTGGCGGGCCAGTTCGATCGCTTCGCCGAAGCCGGTCGACAGACCCTTGATCTCGCCCGACAGGAGGCCGGCCATCGCCTTGCCGCCCGCATCATAGGGGATGTACTTGACTTGGGTCGGATCGGCACCGGCCGCCTTCATGACGAGCGCGACGACGATATGGTCCATGCCGCCGGCGACCGACCCGCCGCCGATGGCGACGTTGGAGGGATCGGCATTGTAGGCTTCCAGAAGGCCGGCAAAATCCTGAATGTCGGAATCGGTGTTGACCACCATCGCCGCATAGTCGCCGATCGTGCCGGCGATCGGCGTCAGATCGCGGAACGATTGCGGGAACACGCCCTGCAGCGAGCGGATGACGATCGGCGTCGAATTGACCATCAGCGTGCCACCATCGTCGGTCTCGATCAGGTGCGCGATGGCCTTGCCGCCGCCGCCGCCGGACATGTTTTCATAGGTGGCGTTGCCGACAATGCCGGACTTGGTCAGCGCTTCGCCCGTGCCGCGGGCGGTTCCGTCCCAGCCGCCGCCGGCGCCGCCGGGGATGAGGAAGTGAACGTCTTCGAGCTTCTGGTGCCCGTCCGCTTGCGCGGCTCCGAGCGTTGCAAACGACAGGGCTGCGGCGCCCAGCGCCGCGGTCAGCAGTTTCAGCATATGATCCTCCCAAAATGCTTCGCCGGTGCGACCGGCTGCGGCAAGCTGACCACATCAAGCTGTCAAGACGCTGACAGGTTCCGGTGCGTCAGCGTTGGCTGAGCGTATCGTTCCAGCGGTCGATGAAGCGGGCACGCCGCACCTGGTCGAGATAGACCAGAAGCGCCGGGCTGACGGCGATTGGCCGCAGCTTGTCGCCCGCCTCGGCGCGCAGCGCGTCGGCCGTGTTGGCGCCGGTCAGTTGCGGGTGGAGTGCGGGCAGCTTGGCTTGCGCCGCCATCACGTTCTGGCCCTGCGGCGACATCATGAAGTCGAGAAAGCGCGTGGCCAGATCGGGCGCCTGCGCCGCCGTTGGCACGAGCGCGATGCGCGACATGATGATCGTATAGTCGGTGGGCAGCACGATGCCCAGATCGGGATTGCGCGCCGCCCAGGCCGCCGCATAGGAGCCTAAAATGTTGTAGCCGATGGCGAACCGGCCGTCGGAGACGCGTTCGAGGATGGACGAGGAGTTCGAATAGAGCTTGACGCCCGAGCGGCCCATCGCACGCACAAGCTCCCAGATGTCGCGATTGTGCTCGGCATCGCGCGCCAGGAACAGGAAGCCCACGCCGGCGCGCTCTATGTCGTAGGTCGCGATCCGGCCGTAGAATGCATCCTGCTCGGCATCGAGGAAGGAAATCAGCGCAGCCCGGGTGCGCGGCATGTCGGCAGCTTCGAAACTCGGCCGGTGATAGACCATCACCGCCGGCTCGTAGGTCAGCGCAATCGCCGTATCGCGCCAGTTGGCCCAGTTCGGCCACTGATTGACATGCGCCAGCGGCACACGCCGCGCATAGCCGTCATTGGCGAGCTTCATCTGCAGATCCATCGCAGACGAGATGACGAGATCGGCTGTCGTGCCGCCGCCATCGCTTTCGTTGAGGACGCGCTCGTAAATGTCGACGGTCTGCAACTCGTGATAATTGACCGAAACGGCGGGATTGGCCTGCTGGAAGGCGTCGATCAGCGGTTCGGCGGCGCTCAGATCGAGCGAGGAATAGATGGTCAGCGTCGATGCGCCGGCCGGCTGGCGTGCGTCGAACAGCGTCTGCGCGAGGGCGGCCGGTGCGAAAACCGCCATCGAGATCAGAACCCCGATCGCCCCGATCCACCTCCTGCGCAACATGCTCGCTCCCCTCGCCGGCGCGGGGCCGGCCTTCACAGCCCGGTTCCCGCGCAGTACCAATGGCGCGGGAGGGCAGATCATGCGCATTCTCCTTGTCGAGGACAATGCCAAACTGGCGGCCGGCATGGCCGCGGTTCTGGGCGCGGGCGGCTTTCAGGTCGACCGGGTGGCCGATGGCGCCGATGCCGAGGCCGCGCTCGCCTCGACGCCCTTCGATCTCGTCGTGCTCGACCTGAGCCTGCCGGGCATGGACGGGCTCGAGGTGCTGCGCAATCTGCGCGACCGCCGGCTCGACGTGCCGGTCCTGATCGTCACCGCGCGCGGCGATCTCAACGACCGTGTGCGCGGGCTTGATCTGGGTGCCGACGATTATCTGACCAAGCCCTTCGCCGTCGAGGAACTGCGCGCGCGCGCCGCCGCCCTGATCCGGCGCGGGGCCGGTCGGGCGCGTCCCACGATCGAATTTGCCGGGCTGACGCTCGACGTGGCCGCCAACACGCTGGTGCATGGCGGCGCGCCGATCGAGATTTCGCCGCGCGAACTGGCGGTGCTGCGCGTCATGCTGATGTCGAAGTCGGACGTCGTGCCCAAAACGCAGATCGCCGAATCGCTCTCCACATTCGATCTGGACGTGTCCGAGAACGCGGTCGAACAGACGATCAGCCGGCTGCGCAAGCGGTTGGGCGGTTTTGGCATCTCGATCCGCGCGGCGCGCGGCATGGGTTACTTCCTGATGGCGTCGGAAGAGGGCAGGGCCGGCTGATGGCGCGCCATTCGCTGCGAAGACGTCTTCTGATCATGCTGCTCGTGCCGCTGTGCACGATCGGCGTCGTTGCGCTGTTCGACACCTATCGCACGGCGCGCGAGACCGCCAACCAAGTGTTCGACCGGGTGCTGTCGGGATCGGCGCTGGCGATTGCCGAACGGGTGGTGATCAATGATGACGACCAGCTCGATGTCGACATCCCCTATGTGGCGCTGGAAATGCTGACCTCATCGGCGCAGGACCGCGTCTTCTACCGCATCGACCATGCCGACGGCACGCTGGTGACGGGCTATCAGCGGCTGAGCGTGCCCGACATGCGCGCCGAGCCCGGCGTCCGGTTCACCTTCGCCGACGGCGCGTTTCGCGGCGAGCCGATCCGCATGGCGACCTATCGCGGCACCGCATCGACCGGCGAGCGCTCTGTCGCCTTCCGCGTGACCATCGCCGAGACCACCAATGCGCGTCAGGCGCTGGCGCAGCGCATTTTGCTGCGCACGGCACTGCGGCAGTTCCTGCTGATCTTTGCCGCGGCCATCATCGTTTGGGTCGCGGTGACCCGCTCGCTGCGTCCGCTCGGCCGGCTCGAACAGGCGATCGGCCGCCGCAGCCCCGAGGATTTGCGCCCCATCGAGCACAATGTGCCGCAGGAAGTGGGTGGTCTTGTCGACCGCATCAACGGCTTCATGGCGCGGCTCGATGGCGCCTTGAGCGCGCTGCGCCATTTTACCGGCAATGCCAGCCATCAGTTGCGCACCCCGCTGGCGATCGTCCGCACCCAGCTCGGCATCGCCGCGCAGGCGAAAACGGTCGATGAGGCCCACAATGCGATCGCCGATTGCGACCAGGCCGTCGCCGATGCCGAACGCACGCTGGCGCAATTGCTGCTTCTGGCGCGGGTGGAAGAAACGACATCGAAGGCGGTCACCGCCTTTGTCGATCTGGATGCTGTTGCCCGTGCAACCGCAGAGAGCTTCGTCCTGCCCGCCGCGCGCGCCGGCTTCGACCTGGCTTATGAGGGCGGCACGCCGGTCGGCTGCCGCGGCGATGCGGTGCTGCTGCGTGAGATGATCTCCAACCTGATCGACAATGCGATCCGCCATGCCAAGGCCGGTGCCAGCATCACCGTCGCGGTGCGCACCGAGGGCGACACGGCGGTCCTGTCGGTCGAGGATGATGGCTGCGGCATTCCCGCCGAACTGCGCACCACCGTCATGGAGCGCTACCGCACGACGGCCCCCCGGCAGGGCGATGTCGGCGGGCTCGGCCTTGCCATCGTCAACGAGATCGCCGCCCTGTTCGAGGGCAGTGTGCGGCTGGTTGCCGGCGCGCGCGACCGCGGCACGCGGGTCGAGGTGCGCCTGCGGGCGGCCGACGCACCGGCCTGAACGCTGTTCTGAAACATAGAAAGGGCCGGCGCGTGTTGCGCCGGCCCCTTGGGTCTGGCTCCCCAGGCAAGATTCGAACTTGCGACCGATCGATTAACAGTCGAGCGCTCTACCGCTGAGCTACTGGGGAAAACTCGAATGTCGGCGGCCTATATCAAACGCACAGTGGTGTTGAAAAGGGGTAAATGTCGGCGAGCGCGGCGGCGAGCCCGCTTTTTTCGCGGCCCGCGTCTTGAACTGGCCGCCACGGGGGCTCACGTCAGGCGGGCCGGCGATGCGCTGCCCTTTGTTGCGGACGCCATGGCGGACCAGTGACACATGGGACCCTCCAATGGACAATCACAACCGGTCGGCGACGACGCGTGAAACCGACACGGACGACCCCGACGACAAGGAGCCGGCGCTTGGCCCGGGCAATGAGGAGGGCCAGCGCCCGGTCTACCGGCTGTTCGGCCGGGAATTTCCCAAGCCCGGTTCGCGCCGCGGCCGCCTGACGCTCGGTGTCGCGCTGAGCGTTCTGGGCGTTTTCGGCTTCCTGCCGATCCTCGGCTTCTGGATGATCCCGCTGGGCCTGTTCATCCTGTCGCACGAACTGCATCCGCTGCGCCGCATCCGCCGGCGGCTGGCGGTTCGCCAGGGGCGCAAGCGCTCGGGTGCAAGGCGGACCTGACATTCGGTCGGCCTCCCGCGAAAAATCGGCGCACTTGTGGCGCTTTGCGTCTTTGGTTGCTTGTCGGCGCAAAAAGCCTCTGTTAACACGGCGCGCGATACGCAAGTGGCGCCATGGCCTCGTGGCGGAGTGGTTACGCAGAGGACTGCAAATCCTTGTACCCCGGTTCGATTCCGGGCGAGGCCTCCATCCTTTCCGTGCGCGGCGATCCGTGCCCGTCTGGGCCGGTGATCCGCCCGGCGGTGGGCGTACATGCGCGCAATGCCTGAAACAGGACGACAAAGATGGGCCAGGATTACACCGAACTGCGGCGCGCCATGGTCGACAGCCAGGTCCGGCCCAGCGATGTGACCGACATTGCGATCATTGAAGCGATGCTGACGGTGCCGCGTGAGGCCTTCGTGCCCGCCCGCCAGCGGCCCTTCGCCTATATCGATGACGATATCCTGCTCAATGAAGGCGCCGACCTGCCGCGCTACCTGATGGACCCGGCGCCCTTCGCCCGGCTTGTCCAGCTTGCGGAAATCGCTCCGGGCGACCTGGTTCTCGATGTCGGCTGCGGGCTTGGCTATTCCTCGGCCATCGTGTCATGCCTTTGTGGCGCCGTGATCGCGCTGGAATGCGACGAGGCCCTCGCTGCCCATGCCACCGACGCGCTCGGCGACAACGGGTTCGACAGCGTCGCCGTCGTGCCCGGTCCGCTCGATGAAGGTTTGGCGGGCGAAGGTCCCTATGATGTGATCTTCATGGCCGGCGCGGTCGATGCCGTGTCGCCCGCGCTGCTCGACCAGCTCAAGCCCGGCGGCCGTCTGGTGGTCGTCGAGGGCCACGGCCCGACCGGCTTTGCCATGCTCCACATTCGCGACGATGAGGGCGTCCTGTCGCACCGCCGGGCGTTCAATGTCTCGGCCAAGCCCTTGCCCGGCTTTGCAAAGGAACCCGAATTCGCCTTCTGACGATCAGGTGGTGAAGCCGTTGCCGATCGGCAACAGCCCACTCAAAAGCCCGAACGTTATATTTTGTTAACTTGCCGCGCCCCGGCTGCCACTTCTAATTGAATGCCGTGGACTTAAGTTCGCCTGCACGGGCATGGGTGGGCCAAGCGCGAACGGGAGACGTTGATGCGTCGAGTATGGATTACGGGTTTGGTGGCGTTGTCGGTTTTGGCAGGGCCCGCGCCCGGTTGGGCGTCCGACACCATCCATGGCGCTCTTGCCAAGGCCTATGAGAACAATGCGCAGCTCAATTCCGTGCGCGCCGGCCTGCGGGCGACCAACGAAAACGTGCCGCTGGCGAAATCAGGCATGCGGCCGCGCGTCACGGGCACGTCCGGCATCGTCTATTCGTCGGACTCGCGGGGCGGACCGGCAACCGGTCGCGGCCAGGCACAGGTCAGTTTCGGTATCGAGATCAACCAGGCGATCTTCGACGGCTTCCAGACGCGCAACAATGTGCAGGCGGCCGAAGCCGGCGTGCGCGCCGAGCGGCAGAACCTGCGCAACACCGAGCAGAACGTGCTGTTCGACACCGCCCAGGCCTATATGGATGTCGTCCAGAACCGGCAGATCGCGTCGCTGCGGGCGCGCAACCTCGAATTCCTGCAGGAGCAGCTTCGCGCCGCCCGCGCGCGTTTCGAAGTGGGCGAGGGCACCCGCACCGATGTCGCCCAGGCCGAGGCAAGCCTGGCCGGCGCCCGCGCGCAATTGACCGCCGCGCGCGCATCGGTCGGCTCGAGCGAAGCGGTGTATCGCCAGTTGACCGGTGTCAGCCCCGGTGCCCTGTCTTCGGCCCAGCCGCTGTCGCGCCTGCTGCCCGGCTCGCTCGATGGCGCCTATTCGACCGCTTTCGCCCATCATCCGGCGATCAAAGTGCGCGATGCGCTGGTCGATTCGAGCCTCTTCAGCGTCAAGGCCGCCGAAGGCGCCTTCCTGCCTCAGGTCGGTCTGAGCGCCTCGCTTTCCCAGGCCACCACCTCGACCAGCCAGGGCAGCGTGTCGGGCACCGCCGCCTCGATCGGCGCGCAGGTCACGGTGCCGATCTATCAGGGCGGGCAGGCGAGCGCGACCGTGCGCCAGCGCAAGGAACAGCTTGGACAGGCCCGCATCGACATCGATGTGGCACGCGATCAGGTCCGCGCCGCGGTCGCCTCCGCCTGGACCCAGCTTGAGGCATCGCGCGCCTCGTTAAGCGCCAACCAGGAATCAGTGCGCGCCTCGCAACTGGCGCTCAACGGCGTCATCGAGGAGCGCAATGTCGGCCAGCGTACGACGCTGGATGTGCTCAACGCCCAGGCGACTGTGCTCGACGCGCAGGTCGCGCTGGTCCAGGCGCAGCGCAATCTTGTCGTCTCGTCCTATGCGCTGGCCTCCGCCGTCGGCCGGCTGACAGCATCGCGCCTTGGCCTGAATGTGCGCCAGCACGATCCCGAAGAGCATTACAAGGCCGTCAAGGATCTCTGGTACGGCTTGCGCACGCCCGACGGGCGCTGAGCGCAAACCGGACCAGCAATCCTGTGAATGCCGTCGCAAACGCGTGCGCCGGGATTCTCATTGTCCCGGTGGTTGGTTAGTGTCGGTCCAGTGATTCGCAATTGCGCAGCGGGACGATGAACGCCATGGGCCAGCCCAACCCCACCAACGACCAGCCTTCGATGGACGACATCCTGTCGTCGATCCGACGGATCATCGAGCGCAGCGACGCCGGGGACACCGCGCCGCAACGGCCGGTACGGGCTTCGCCATCGCCGGCGCCCGATGCCGCGCCGGTCGCTGCGCAGCCGGCCCATGATGCCGGCGCAGACCGCCCGCCGATGAGCCGTTCCGATCTGGACGATTTCGCCGAGGCGCTCGATGCGCGCGCGCCCGGCTCTTTCGAGGGCCATGAGGGTGTCATCGACACGGCGGCCGTCGATGCGAACGCCGTCCCGACCGGCGCCAACGGCAAGTATGAGGCGCGCTTTTCGGAAGATGACAGCCGCGCCTTCGCCGAAGTGGCGAGCGTTCTTTCGGCGACAGCCGGCGAACTGCGTTCCGCCGATGAGCCCCGGCCGGCGGCGCCGGCTGTGCTGGTCGAAGCGGCACCGGACGAAACACTGCCGGCGCGCGCCGAGGTGGAAGCAGCCGAAAAGCCCGTGACCGCAACCGCTCTTGAACCGCTGATCTCCAGCGAGGTCAGCCGCTCGGTGGAAACCTCCTTCAGCGCGCTGTCCGAAACGCTCAAGGCCCAGGCGGGCCGCGATCTCGAACAGATGACCGAACAGATGCTGCGCCCGATGCTGTCCGAGTGGCTGGACGACAATCTGCCCTCGATGGTCGAGCGTCTGGTGCGCGCGGAGATCGAACGCATTGCGCGCGGCGAGCCGCGCCAGGATTGATCGGGCAAGGCTGACCGGGCAAGACCGGTCGGCGCGGGTTGGCCGGAGGGCAGCTGCCCGTAGCCGCGCCTTTGTTGACAGGGCCGGGCGCATCCGGTTTACAGCGGCGGGATTTCTCCCGGCGCGAACGGAACCTTTTTCATGCTGGACAAGACATTTGACGCTCCGCGCGTCGAGCCGCGCATTGCCGAAACATGGGACGCGGCCAACGCCTTTGCCGCCGGCGCCGGCGCGCGCGAAGGCGCCGATCCCTATTGCATCGTCATTCCGCCGCCCAATGTCACCGGCTCGCTGCATATGGGACATGCGCTCAACAACACGCTGCAGGACATTCTGATCCGCCAACAAAGGATGCTGGGCAACAATGTGCTGTGGCAGCCGGGCATGGATCATGCTGGCATCGCCACGCAGATGGTCGTCGAGCGCCAGTTGGCCGAGAGCGGCGAGAACATGACGCGGCGCGAAATGGGCCGCGAGAAATTCATCGAGCGCGTCTGGCAGTGGAAGGACGAATCGGGCGGCCAGATTTTCAACCAGCTTAAGCGGCTCGGCGCGTCCTGCGACTGGTCGCGCGAGCGCTTCACCATGGATGATGGCCTGTCCGAGGCGGTGCTCGAAGTCTTCGTGCGCCTCTACAAGGAAGGGCTGATCTATCGCGGCAAGCGGCTGGTCAACTGGGACCCGAAATTCGAGACCGCGATCTCCGACCTCGAAGTCGAGAATATCGAGGTCGACGGCCATATGTGGCATTTCAAATATCCGCTCGCCGATGGCGCGACCTACGAATATGTCGAAAAGGACGAGGACGGCACGGTCACGCTGCGCGAGACGCGCGACTATATCTCAATCGCCACGACCCGTCCCGAGACGATGCTGGGCGACGGCGCTGTCGCGGTCCATCCGTCCGATGAGCGCTATGCGCCGATCGTCGGCAAATTGTGCGAGATACCGGTCGGCCCGAAAGAACATCGCCGCCTGATCCCGATCATCACAGATGATTATCCCGATCCGGACTTCGGCTCGGGCGCGGTGAAGATTACCGGCGCGCACGACTTCAACGACTATGAAGTGGCCAAGCGCGGGTCCATCCCGATGTACCGGCTGATGGACACCAAGGCCGCCATGCGCGACGACGGCGCACCCTATGAAGAAGCCGCTGCCATCACCCAGGCCGTTGCGCGCGGCGAACGCATGCTTGACGAGGCCGAAGCGGACGCGATCAATCTGGTGCCCGACGATCTGCGCGGTCTCGACCGGTTCGAGGCGCGCGCCCGCGTGATCGACCAGATCACCGGTGAGGGCCTCGCCGTGATGACGACCGACGAGGAGGGGAACGCCACCCCCTTCGTTGAGGCCAAGCGCATCATGCAGCCCTTCGGCGACCGCTCCCATGTGGTCATCGAGCCGATGCTGACCGACCAATGGTTCGTGCGCGCTGATGTTCTGGCGCAGCCCGCCATTGAATCGGTGCGCGAGGGCCGCACCGCATTCGTGCCGCGCAACTGGGAGAAGACCTATTTCGACTGGATGGAGAACATCCAGCCCTGGTGCGTCTCGCGGCAGCTCTGGTGGGGCCATCGCATTCCGGCCTGGTACGGGCCGGACGGCACGGTCTTCGTCGAACGCTCGCAGGACGAGGCGGAAGCCGAAGCGCGCGCGCATTATGGCGACGATGTCGATCTGAGGCGCGACCCCGACGTTCTCGACACTTGGTTCTCGTCGGCGCTGTGGCCGTTCTCGACGCTCGGCTGGCCGGACCAGACCGAGGCGCTCGACACCTGGTATCCGACGTCGGTTCTGGTCACTGGCTTCGACATCATCTTCTTCTGGGTCGCCCGGATGATGATGATGGGCCTGCATGTCATGAAGGACGGTGAGGGCAGGGCGATCGAACCCTTCCACACGGTCTATGTGCATGCGCTGGTACGCGACAAGCACGGCGCCAAAATGTCCAAGTCCAAGGGCAATGTCATCGATCCGCTGGAGCTGATCGACGAGTATGGCGCCGACGCGCTGCGCTTCACGCTGGCGATCATGGCCGCGCAGGGGCGCGACGTGAAGCTCGATCCCGCGCGCATCGCCGGCTACCGCAATTTCGGCACCAAGCTCTGGAACGCCACGCGCTTTGCGCAGATGAACGGCGTCGCCCATGATGCCGGGTTTCGTCCGGCCGATGCGAAGCTGACGATCAACCGCTGGATCCTGACCGAGCTTGGCCGGACCGTGAGCGAGGTCTCCGCCGGCATCGGCACATACCGGTTCAACGAGGCCGCCGGCGCGCTCTACAAATTCGTCTGGAACACGTTCTGCGACTGGTATCTGGAACTGCTCAAGCCGGTCTTTGCCGGCGATGACGAGGACGCCAAGGCCGAAGCGCGCGCCTGCGCCGCCTTTGCGCTCGACGAGATCTACAAGCTGCTGCACCCGTTCATGCCGTTCATGACCGAGGAACTCTGGGCGCTGACGGGCAGCCGCGACGGGCTGCTCTGCCATGCGCCATGGCCGGAACCCGGCCTTGCCGACGATGCGGCCGCCGACGAGATCAACTGGCTCGTCGAACTGGTCTCCGGCATCCGCTCGGTGCGCGCCGAAATGAACGTGCCGCCATCGGCCAAGGCGCCGCTGGTGGTCGTCGGCGCCGACGAGACCACATGCGCAAGGCTCCTCCGCCACGATCCGGCGATCAAACAGCTTGCCCGGGCCGAGGACATTGTCATCGAGAGCGCAGCCCCCAGGGGCGCCGCCCAGATCGTCGTGCGCGAGGCGACAATCTGTCTGCCGCTAGGCGGGCTGATCGACATCGAGGCCGAGAAGGCGCGTCTCGACAAGGCGATCGCCAAGGCGCGCGACGAGATCGCCCGGATCGAGAAGAAGCTGGCCAACGAAAAATTCGTCGCCAACGCCAAGCCCGAAGTGGTGCAGGCCGAGCGCGACAAGCTGGCCGAAGCGGTCCCGGCGCTCGAAAAGCTCGAGGCAGCGCTGGCGCGAATCACCGACATCTAAGCCGCCGCGGCGGCGTGTTTACGGGCACGTAAGGGTCACTTCTCGAAAAAGGGCGGGAATGTGACGCTTTTGCAACAGTGGCCTTTATCGACGTCCAAATCGCGCGTGACAGCGCGTTTTGCTTGAAAATTTTGGGGTTTTTTGAAGGCGCAGGCGACGCAAGGGCAGTTGTAAGCCGCGATTTACCCGACAAGCTCTGACATCGACTTGGCTGGCCGCCGCCCGCCGCGCGGCGCGCTGCGATTGTGCTTGATCTGCCCGGCGCGTTTCGGTCACAACGGGTCAAAGACATAATTTGGAGGGATCCCATGGCGGGGGCATTTAAGGTTTTTCTGGCCGGTGTTGCGGGCGCTGCCATCACGGTTGCTTCGGCCCAGGCTGGTGGCTTTTCGCGCGGCACGGCCGACACCGACATCCTCTTTGAAGAGGGCAATTTCAGCATGCGCGCCGGCGCGACGGTGGTCGCTCCCCAGCGCGGCTATGCGACGATCAACGGCGTTGCTGCGACCGACGGAAACTATTCCGATACCTACTTTGTGCCGACCGGCGCGGTTAAGCTGAACCTGACCGACTATGCGCGCTGCGCTGGCACCTACACCCAGCCCTATGGCGGCAATTCCACCTACGGCCCGCAGGCGATCGCCGCAGGCCTGGTCGACGGCACCGGACTGGTGAGCCGGCAGTTCACCACCGATGAGTTCGGCCTGACCTGCGCGGCCATGTTCGACAATGTCGGTTCGTTCGGGGAATTGGGATCCGGCCGCCTCTCGCTGATCGGTGGTGTCTTCATTGAGAACTTCACCTACGCGGAAACGGTCCAGTTTCAAGGTGCTGTGATCACCGGCGCGCTTCTGGCGGCGGGGCAGCCGGCGCTGGTCGCTGGCGCCGTCGGCGGCACGCTGAACGGCACGCAGGGTGTGTTGTCCTTCAACGGTGGCTACAATCCTGGCTATCGCATCGGCATCGCCTATGAAATTCCCGAGATCGCCGCGCGCGTCCAATTGCTCTATCGCAGCCAGGTGACCCACAACCCGGCAGGCACATTCGTCACCGCCGCCGATGCGCTGGCCGGCGGAACCGGCACCACGCTCGGCAACGGCACGCTGCCGCAATCGCTGGAACTGCGTGCGCAGACCGGTGTCGCGCCGGGCACGCTGGTCTTCGGTTCGGTCAAATGGACCGACTGGAGCGTGCTGCAGACGCTCAACTACACCGTCACGGGCGGCCCGCTGCCCGGCGTGCGCAATCTCGAATTTTTCTGGCAGGATGGCTGGACAGTCACCGGCGGTGTCGGTCGCGAGTTCAACGACTGGCTGTCGGGTTCGGTCAGCCTGACCTGGGATAAGGGCGTCTCGACCACCGAGGACGTCTTCACCGACACATGGACCCTTGGCGCTGGCCTGCGCATGCAGGGCGAACGGGCCTCGCTGTCGCTCGGCGGCGCGATCAGCCATCTGGCCGGCGGATCGGTTGCCGCCGAAGCTGCGGTTGGCGCCGGCGGACCGGGCGACACCTTCGCCTACACGGTCGGCAGCGACTGGGCCTATGCGATCGGCGGACGCTTCACCGTCAACTGGTAAGGGCGGGCCCGGGGGACGGGCCGCCAGACGAATGATCAGCCCCGCGCCTTGGCGCGGGGTTTTTCGTTGGACATTTGCCGCGCCGCCGCGCTCGCTGCCGCCGCCGTTCCGCCGCCCGTCCACATTACGGAATGGATCCTCGGCTCGGTGGCCGAGGATGACAGAGGAGGGGCACCGGACCTGTCTCTCCCCTTGCGGGAGAGAACGCCGTTTCGGTGTCTTGGGCGCAGCCCAAGTGCCGGAAACGGCGAGAGGGGGTTGTCGCATCGCCGCCCGCAGCGGTTCTTCGATGCCGTCGCCCATCGTCCACATCACGGAATGGATCCTCGGCTCGGAGGCCAAGGATGACCGAGGAGGGCGAAATGGCTTCCTCAGCGCGTGACGCCTCTACCCCGGTTGTGGAAACTATATTGTTAGACTATGGCGCAATGTCTGACTCTCTAGTCAATCGCCACACCGAGAACCAAGATGCTCTTCAAATCACCGGAACGGCGATAGAACGGTATGGCCGTTAATATGACGTTTCCTTCAGTTTCAGGTAGGCGCGCGACGTTGCCATCCAATGACCGACTGAGAGCCCGTTGTTGAAATAGTGTTCGAGCCGAGTCCGCCAGCTCGAACGGTATTGTGCGCTCCTCGGCAGGAAGATAAATTCTACCTTTGAACGTGTTCATGTTGTAACTCGAAATGCGCCCTTCAAAGGATTCAGCAACATCACCTTCCTTGGAAAAGCGGGCTGCCTCCAGAGTGGAATGGTTCAGGTCTGGACCTACTTGTTGCAGCCTACCTCCGCTCTTTCGCGTAACAGTAGCCGTCCTTGCGCTTCCTCTTTCGATTGGACGGTGAAGATCAATGACTGCGTTTTGAGTCTTTTCAACCAAAGAACTCAAACGCTCTTGAGAGGGTACCGTGTCCGGATCTACACCTCTTTCCGCAACCAGTTCACGTATCGTTTTTTCGTAGTCCAAATCGATCCCAAAAGTTTGGTGAAGAGCGTAATCGTAGATTGAGCCGATCAGATGGCCCAGTGGTGTTTCGTTATCGGCGGTGCTGATTGCATGAATGCCACCCAAGACACCCGATATTACTACAGCCGTGAACTTCCAGCTCCCGATTTCTGGAGGGAAGGCGTATATCTCCAGATTTCTTAGTGAGGGTGCTTGGGTGATTATCTCTTGGTTGCGTGCAAGATGAGCCGATAGTGCAAGCGACCGCTGAAAACCATGAAGGGCGCGTTGTGCATCATAGAAATCGATCAACCCATTTGACGCTGTAGCTCCATCAAATGACAATGAAATGGTTAAGTGTTGCTGCATCTGTCAAAGCAATCAAAAAGGCGCTCCAATGCGCTTTTTTGTACTAGTCATCTAGGTAATGCAACTGTCCCTTCAGCTACGCTCACTGGTCGCCCCGCACGTATTGTCATTCAGGCATGTGCCTTTTGGGCGCTATGGTGAAGCTCGAGCGTTTGGAGGCAAATCGCTAGCTCTGCCCGCTATCTACTCAAGCCGCCACATACTCCACAATGCTGGTCGGCGAGGGGACCTCTACCCCGTCTGCCTTGAGGCCTTCGAGGTGGAGGCGGATGGCAACGGCGATATTGGCTTCCGCTTCCCGGGCCGTGGCGCCTGTTGCCACGCAGCCGGGCAAGTCGGGTACATAGGCCGAATAGTTGCCTTCGGCCTTTTCGATCACAACGGCATATTTCATGTCAGCTTCCCTTCAGGCCGGCCTGCTTCAATATACTGTTGAAGGTGCCCGGCGCCAAATCATCCGACGGCTTGCCCGCGATGGTTACGCGGCCCGGCTTGTCGGTGTGCTTGAACTGGCGATGGCTGCCGCGCGTTGCTACCAAAAACCAGCCATCCGCCTCGATGAGACGGATGGCTTCCTTGACCTTTATGCCTGACGGCATCGGGTGCTTATGAACACCCGCTGGTCGCCCCGCAGGTGTCGCACTTCAAACATGTGCCGTTGCGCACCATGGTGAAGTTCGAGCATTCGCCGCACATATCGCCGGTATAGCCCTGCATCACCGCCTTCATGCGCCGTGCGGCGGCGATTTGCTTGGCATCGTCCGCATCGGGCTTTTTGGCCGTGTCCGGCGACAGGCCGGTGGCCGCGGCGGCCGCCGCCTGCGCCGCCGCCTGGCGGTCGGCCTGGGCTTCGGCGGAAGCCTCGGCTTGGGCGTCCGCCTGCGTCTCCGCCTTGAAGGTCTCGGCGCGCTCGGCATAGTCGCGGTGGAAGGCCGAGACCTCCTGCTGCTGTTCCAGCACCGGTTTGGCGGCGGTCGCGAGCGCCGTGGCGCCGGCGCCGGGCGAAATCGCCGTCACATTGCTCGTGCCCGCGCCCGCCGGCGCGTCGGTGGGCGCGCTGCCCGAGACGACCGACAGCTTGTGGCCGCGCGTCCAGCCGGTGGAGACGGGCTGGGTGGTGCCGCCCTCGATCCCCTTGCCGAGCGGGGTGGAAGAAAATTCCGACTGGTCGACATGGGCCAGATCGTGCCGGCCAAGGTACGAGATCGCCAGTTCGCGGAAGACGTAATCGAGGATCGAAGTGGCGTTCTTGATCGCATCGTTCCCCTGCACCATGCCGGCCGGCTCGAACTTGGTGAAGACGAAGGCGTCGACATATTCCTCAAGCGGCACGCCATATTGCAGGCCGAGCGACACGGAGATCGCAAAATTGTTGATCAGCGCGCGCAGGGTCGAGCCTTCCTTGTTCATGTCGAGGAAGATTTCGCCCAGCCGGCCGTCATCATATTCGCCGGTGCGCAGGAACACGGTGTGGCCGCCGATCTTGGCCTTCTGGGTGTAGCCCTTGCGGCGTGTGGGCAGTTTTTCCTGCTCGCGCACCCGCTCGATCACCTTTTCGACGATCTTCTCGGTGACCTGCACGGCGCGGGCGGCGGCGGGCGCCTCGACCAGCGCGTCGACCGCATCATCCTCGTCCTCATCCTCTTCGATGATCGAGGCGTTGAGCGGCTGCGAAAGCTTCGAGCCGTCGCGGTAGAGCGCGTTGGCCTTCAGCGCCTTCTTCCAGGAGCGCATATAGGCGTCCTTGCACTCCTCGACGGTCGCAGCGTTGGGCATGTTGATCGTCTTGGAGATCGCGCCCGAAATGAAGGGCTGGGCAGCCGCCATCATGTCGATGTGCGAGTTCACCGACAGGTAGCGCTTGCCAATTTTGCCGCAGGGGTTGGCGCAGTCAAAGACGGGCAGATGCTCGTCTTTCAGGTGCGGTGCGCCTTCCAGCGTCATCGCGCCGCAAATATGGATGTTGGCGGCTTCGATGTCGGCTTTGGAAAAGCCCAGCGCCGGCAGCATCTCGAAATTGAAATCGTCGAGCTGCTCGTCGGTCAGGCCCAGTACGTCGCGGCAGAAATCCTCGCCCAGCGTGAACTTGTTGAAGGCAAACTTGATGTCGAAGGCCGACGCCAGCGCGGTGTTGACCGCCTCGATTGTCTCGTCGGTGAAGCCCTTCGATTTCAGCGACGAGGGGTTGACCGCCGGTGCCTGGTTCAGATTGCCGTGGCCGACCGCGTATGCCTCGATCTCGGCGATCTCGGCTTCCGAATAGCCAAGCGTGCGCAATGCTGCGGGCACGGCGCGGTTGATGATCTTGAAATAGCCGCCGCCTGCGAGCTTCTTGAACTTGACCAGCGCGAAGTCCGGTTCGATGCCGGTCGTATCGCAATCCATCACAAGGCCGATCGTGCCGGTCGGCGCGATCACGGTCGCCTGCGCGTTGCGGTAGCCGTTCTTTTCGCCGAGCGCGATCGCCCGGTCCCAGGCCGCCTTGGCGCGGTCGATCAGCGTCGCGTCGGGGCAGTCGGCGGCCTTCAGCGCCACCGGGTTGACGGCCAGATCCTCATAGCCCTGCGTTTCGCCATAGGCGGCGCGGCGGTGGTTGCGCATCACGCGCAGCATGTTTTTCGCATTCGGCTTATAGCCGGGGAAGGGGCCGAGTTCGCCCGCCATTTCTGCAGACGTCGCATAGGCGACACCGGTCATGATCGCGGTCAACGCGCCGGCGATCGCCCGGCCTTCGTCGGAATCGTAAGGGATGCCCGACGACATCAGAAGGCCGCCAATGTTCGCATAGCCGAGACCCAGCGTGCGGTATTTGTAGGACAGTTCGGCGATCTGGCGGGACGGAAACTGCGCCATCATGACGGAGACTTCCAGAACGACCGTCCAGAGGCGCACCGTGTGTTCATAGGCCGCGACATCGATCTTCTTGGTGTCGCGGTCGGCGAACTGCATCAGGTTGAGCGAGGCCAGATTGCAGGCCGTGTCGTCCAGGAACATATATTCCGAGCAGGGGTTGGAGCCGCGGATGCGCCCACCTGCGGGACAAGTGTGCCAGTCATTCATGGTCGTGTTGTAGTGAAGGCCCGGATCGGCCGACGCCCACGCGGCATAGCCGATCTTCTCCCACAGATCGCGGGCCGGCAACGTCTTGGCGACCTTGCCGTCGATGCGGTTGACGAGGTTCCACTCGCCGTCGCTTTCGACCGTGCGCAGGAACTCGTCCGACAGCGAGACCGAATTGTTCGAGTTCTGGCCCGAAACGGTCAGATAGGCGTCCGAATCCCAGTCGGTGTCATAGGTCTTGAATTCGAGGTCCGTGTAGCCCTGGCGCGCGAACTGGATGACGCGCTGGATGTAGTTTTCGGGCACCAGCGCTTTCTTGGCGGCCTTGACCTCGCGCTTCAGCGCCGGGTTCTTGTTGGGGTCGAAACAGTCGCTGTCATTGTCGGCCTCGCAATTGACGCAGGCCTTCATGATCGCGCCCATATGTTTGGCGACGGTCTTTGAGCCGGTGACGAGGGCGGCGACCTTCTGCTCCTCGCGCACCTTCCAGTCGATATAGTTTTCAATGTCCGGATGGTCGATGTCGACGACCACCATCTTGGCGGCGCGGCGCGTCGTGCCGCCCGACTTGATGGCGCCGGCGGCGCGGTCGCCGATCTTCAGAAAGCTCATCAGGCCCGACGATTTGCCGCCGCCCGACAGTTTTTCGCCTTCACCGCGCAGGTGGCTGAAGTTGGTGCCGGTGCCCGACCCATATTTGAACAGGCGCGCCTCGCGCACCCAAAGGTCCATGATGCCGCCTTCATTGACCAGATCATCGCCCACCGACTGGATGAAGCAGGCATGCGGCTGCGGGTGTTCGTAGGCGGATTTGGACTTGGTCAGCTTGCCGGTGAACGGGTCGACATAATGGTGGCCCTGGCCCGGGCCGTCGATGCCATAGGCCCAGTGCAGGCCCGTGTTGAACCATTGCGGCGAGTTGGGCGCGACGCGCTGGGTCGCCAGCATGTAGCACAATTCGTCCATGAAGGCGCGGGCATCGACTTCCGTGTCGAAATAGCCGCCCTTCCAGCCCCAATAGGTCCATGTGCCGGCGAGCCGCGTGAACACCTGGCGCGCATCGGTCTCCGGGCCGTAGCGCTCGTCCTCGGGCAGATCGGCGAGCGCCTTCTCGTCGGCGACTGAACGCCACAGGAAGGAGGGGACCGAATTCTCCTCGACCTTTTTCAGGCGCGCGGGCACGCCGGCCTTGCGGAAATATTTCTGCGCCAGAATGTCGGCGGCAACCTGCGAAAACTGGTCGGGCACGTCGATATTTTCGAGCCGGAAGACCACCGAGCCGTCGGGGTTCCTGATCTCGCTCGTCGCCTTGCGGAAGGCAATGTCCGCATAGGGTGACTGACCGTCCTTGGTGTAGTGCCGCTCGATATGCATGTCGTCCCTCGTGCCCTCTATATATAGTGTCTTTTCCACAGGCCGTCACGCGGCCCGCATGATCACAAATCGCTCCCGTCCGCCGGATCGGCTCCGGCGGCCGCACCGGCCTGAAATCCCTTGGGTTTTCACCGTCGGGCCAAAGGCCGTTTCAACCAGAAGAATTGTTCGACGTCCTGCCTGCGCGTGGCGCCGCCTGCGTCGCGACGGCTACCTTATCTTGTGGTTAGTTGGGCTGCAAACGCTAAATATTGTGTTAACAGCCATTTTATCCCCTTGATCGAATCCCGTACCGATCTGTCCAACGCACACGAAAACCCTGGCGCGGATGCGACGGAAGGCCGTCACTGCCGCGTCTGAAACGCCAACATGAACGCTGAAAATTCCGAACGGTTCTGGCCCGCCGGACGTGCTCCCAATGTCGCACGAACGTCATAAAAGGCGACTCGCGGCAGGCGGTCAAGGGCTAGATTCAGGCAAAAGCGAAAACACAACATATAGCGTTGGTGTACGCTGAATATCGGGGACAAGTCAGATTTTGTTAACTGTTTCGGGTTTCGGCATTGCGCGATTCTCCGCCGCTGCGGGCGGGGCCGAAAGGACTGCCGTTCAGGCGGCCATCTTCTTCCAGCCGGTGGCAAACGCGTCCAGAAGCGCCGTCAGTTCGGGCTCCTCGACCATGCCGGCGGCATCCGCCGCGGGCACCCATTTGCGCTCGCGTTCGTCCCGTTCGGGCCAGTCCTTGGCCTGCCGGGTGACCGCCAGCGCGAACACATGGGTGCGGCAGGGGATGGCTTCGCCGTCATCCTCGATCTTGTCATAATCGTAGGTGCCGACCGGCTGTTCGGTCACGCTGCCTTCGACGCCGGCTTCTTCCCAGGCTTCGCGTGCGGCCGCATCGGCCATCGCTTCGCCGGTCTCGATCCATCCCTTGGGCAGGATCCAGCGCCCGGTGCCGCGGCTGGTGATCAGCAGCACCTCGACCTTCTTCTTGCCGGCCTTGCGCCAGACAAGGGCCGCGACCTGTTCGGCGCGCACGGGATCGGGCTCCGGCGCGGCACCAACGGCCCGCCTGAGCTGGTTCAATATCCGTGAGAGTGCGCCGTCTTCGGCCATGGCGTCCTTTCGGGCGTGGTTTTCGGGTCGCGATTCGCAACGATACTATCGCCTATTGTGGCAGATGTGCCTGCCCTGGCGCCGATTCAACTGTGAATTGTCACAATAAGGCTGAGGGATTCATCGTGGGCGCGCGCGGATGGCAAGGATGACCGCCAGCGCAAAGACGAAGGCGCCGCCGATGAACCAGAGCCCCGGAACATCGACGATTGGGGTCTCGGCCGACACATGGGCGAGCACGAGCGAGGCGAACAAGGGTCCGATGATGATCGCCATCGCGTTGATCGCCTGCAGCGTGCCCTGAAGCTGGCCTTGCCTGTCGCCATCGACGCTCTTTGAGCAGATCGCCGTCAGGGCTGGCGCCCCCAGCCCGTTGCCGATCACATAGAGCGCGATCAGCGGATATACCATCCAGCCTGTGGTCGCGACGCCATAAAGCGCCAGCGACAGGCAGGAGACGGCAAAACCGGTGATGACGGTCGGCCAGTCGCCCAGCTTGCGCACGACCGGCCCGACCAGAAATCCCTGCACGATGACATACATCACCCCGACAAAGGCCAGCGACCAGGCCGCCTCGCGCAGCCCCCAGCCGAACCGGAACTCGGTGTAGAGCACCCATGTGCCTTCAAGGCCGCGCTGCGCCGTCGCCGTGATCAGGAGCGCGATCAGCAGCGGCATCAGCGCCGGAAAGCGGGCGATCTTGCGCAGCGAGGCCAGCGGATTGGCCTCGCGCCAGTCGGGCCGCGTGCGCCGGCGGTCTTCAGTCAGCGATTCGGGCAGGAAGAAGAGGGCGAAGACCAGATTGAGCGCGCCGAGCCCGGCGGCGGCGTAAAAGGGCAGGCGGATGTCGATCTCGCCCAGAATGCCGCCGAGCAGCGGGCCAAGGATGAAGCCGGCGCCGAACGCTGCGCCGATCAGCCCGAAAATGCGCGCCCGTTCCTCGGGTTCGGATATGTCGGTGACATAGGCGTTGGCGGTCGTCACCGTCGCGCCAAAAACACCACCGACCAGCCGGGCAAAGGCCAGCCAGACCAGCGTTGGGGCGAGGGCGGCGAAGATATAGTCGACCGTCAGCCCGGCAAGCGTGACCAGCATCACCGGACGCCGGCCGAATTTGTCCGAGACGATGCCGATCAGCGGCGAGAACAGGAACTGCGCCAGCGCATAGATGGTGCCGATGACCGCATAGGCGGCCGCAGCGTCCGAGACCGTGCCCGAGCCCATCGACTGGACCAGCTTGGGCAGGATCGGCCAGGCGAGCCCGACGCCGATCATGTTGATAACCACAGTCATCAGGATGACCGCGAGCGCCCGGCGCTTGGCCGCTTCCGTCAGGACGGGCGTGGGCGCGGGCGCATCCATTCCGGTGCTGTCAGCCCTTGCCGGCGCCGGCGATCGGTTCCTGATAGGTAAAGCCCATGTCCCAGGGGAAGAAGATCCAGGTGTCCTGGCTCACTTCGGTGATGAAGGTGTCGACCTGCGGCATGCCCTTGGGCTTGGCATAGACGGTGGCGAAATGCGCCTTGGGGATCATCGAACGCACCAGTTCGGCGGTTTTGCCCGTGTCGGTCAGATCGTCGATGATCAGCACGCCTTCGCCGTCATCGGCCAGGAGGTCCGGGCTGATCTGCTTGAGCACCTTGATCTCACCCTGCGTGTCATAATCGTGATAGGAGGCGACGCAAACCGTCTCGATCACCCGGGTTTCCAGTTCCCGGGCGACGATCGCCGCCGGCACCAGCCCGCCGCGCGTGATGGTGACGATCGCCTTCCATTCCTTGCCGACCGAGGCGACGCGCCAGGCAAGCGCCCGCGCGTCGCGGTGAAACTGGTCCCAGGAAACGGGAAAGGACTTGTCGGGCAGGGCCATGGCGCGCTCCGTGCGGGTCGTTGGTGGACAGCGAAAAAGATGGGCTGCGATAGCCGCGCGACGGCGCAATGGCAAGCGCCGGTTGCAGGGGTGCCGGCCTATTCGCCGCGTGCCAGCGCGTCCAGCATGCCGCGCACATCGGCCAGCGCGGTCTCCAGCACGGTCTCGTCGGCGGCGCGCACGACGATCTCGGCCCAGTGCCGTCCGTCCTCATAGCGCGGGTAGGAGCCGATGATCGCACCGGGATGTTCGGCCTGGATGGCGCCAAGCGGCGCGCCGATCACCCCTTCGCCGAACGGGCACTCGATGCTGTCGGACAGGAGTTTGCGGCCGGTGCGCAGGCTCGGCAGCACATTGTCGAGCATCGCCTGGAAGATCGCCGGTACGCCCGCCATCACATGCACGTTGGCGATGACGAAGCCGGGCGCCGTGGTCACCGGATTGTCGATCAGGAATGCGCCTTCGGGCACCCGCGCCATGCGTTGGCGCGCCGCCGTAAACTCCTGTCCGCGCCTGGCATAATGGTCGGTCAGCACCGCCATGGCGACCGGGTCGGGCTCCACCGGCAGGCCGAGTGCGGCGCCGATCGCATCGGCGGTGATGTCGTCATGGGTCGGACCGATGCCGCCGGAGGTGAACACATAGGTGTAGCGCGCGCGCAGCAGGTTCGCCGCTTCGATGATCGCAGGCTTGTCGTCGCCCACCACGCGGATTTCGCGCAGATCGATGCCGACGCCGGTCAGAACGCGCGCCAGATGGTGCGCATTGGCCTCGCGCGTGCGCCCCGAAAGGATTTCGTCGCCGATGACGATCATGGCGGCGGTGACGATGGTATCGCTCATGGCACAGGATCCGGCTTTTCAATGGCCTTCTACCGTGCACCGTCCCCGCCTTCAATCGGCGCGCGATGGTGAACACTGTGTCGCGCGGTTGCCGGCTTCCGCGTGGCCGGCCTTTGGGCTTGTGTGCGGTTCAATCGCAATTCCGATGGAGACGAACCGATGACCAAGGTGCTGGTGCTTTATTATTCGAGCTGGGGACATATGGAGGCGATGGCACAGGCTGCGGCCGAAGGCGCCAGGGCCGCCGGCGCCGACGTCGCCATCAAGCGCGTGCCGGAACTCGTTCCCGAAGACGTCGCCAAGGCCGCCCATTACAAGCTCGACCAGGAAGCGCCGATCGCCGAACCCGCAGAACTCGCCGACTATGACGCGATCATTGTCGGCGTTTCGACCCGCTACGGCATGATGGCCGCGCAGTTGAAGAATTTCCTCGACCAGACCGGACCGCTGTGGATGGAAGGCAAGCTGATCAACAAGGTCGCCTCGGTCATGTCGTCGACCGCCACCCAGCATGGCGGCGCCGAACTGGCGATCCTGACGACGCAGGCCGCGTTGCAGCATCACGGCATGATCATCGTGCCGCTGTCCTACGCCTATCAGGACCAGATGGGCAATGATGTGGTGCGCGGCGGGTCGCCCTATGGCATGACGACGACGTCCGAAGGCGACGGGTCGCGCACGCCTTCCGACCAGGAGTTGGAAGGCGCCCGCTTCCAGGGCCAGCGCGTCGCCGAGATCGCCGGCAAGCTCGCCGGCTGACCGACCGTCGATTGATCGTGCCGTTGCGGCCCGCGTCCGGAGCCGGGGTCATCGCCCATGGACAAACCGGACGCGGTGCGGCAGACCGGCGGCGCGCACCTCCCGCGCGACCAACCCGAACCGGTACGGCAGGTCATGACATATCAGCAACGGCTCGACTTCGCGCTCGAGGTCGCCCGTGCGGCGGGCGATTTCGCCGCCGGACATTTCAGGTCCATCGATTCGCTTTCGATCGAAAGCAAGGGGCATCAGGATCTGGTCTCCAACGCCGACAAGGAAACCGAGACGCTGGTGCGCGATGCGATCGAGGCGCGCTGGCCCGATGACGGCATTGTCGGCGAGGAGCATGGCCGCAAGCACGGCACGAGCGGCTTTGACTGGGTGATCGACCCGATCGACGGCACCGCCAACTTCGTGCGCGGCATTCCGCAATGGTGCGTGGCGATCGCCTGCGCCGAAAACGGCCTGCCGGTGATCGGTGTGATCAACGAGCCGTCTTCGGGCGAGATGTTCCACGCCGTGCGCGGCGGCGGCGCCTTCGTCAACGGCAAGCCGATGCAGGTGGCCCAAGCCTCCGAACTCGCCCATGGATCGGTCGGGGCCGGCGTTTCGGGACGCACCGACAGGGCGGTGGCTGTCGCCATGGTCGACCGGATCCTCGGGGAGGGCGGCATGTTCTTCCGCAATGCCTCGGGCGCGCTCAGCCTTGCCTATGTCGCCGCCGGACGCCTTCTGGGCTTCATCGAGGATCACATGAATTCATGGGACTGCCTGGCGGGGCTTTTGATGATCGAGGAGGCGGGCGGCACGATCAACGCTCTTGACCCCGACACCGCGCTCGACCACGGCACCAAGGTGATTGCCGGCGGGCCGAACATCCATCCGGTATTGGCTCGCATGGCCGCGGAGTTGTTCGACGCCTGAGCGGTTTACCCGATCAGCCCGTATTGGCGCGCCTTGTTGCGCAGGAACGGCAGCCCGTTTTCCATCACTTCGGCTTCGCCCGAGGCGACCGGCCGCCAAACCGAAAGACCGTGCGCAATCTCCGGCGGCATGTTGATGAAGCTTTCCATGGCGAGCCCGCCGTCGAACCCGATCGCCCGCAGCGCCGAAAACACTTCGTCCCATGCGATGTTGCCTGCGCCCGGCGTGCCGCGATCGGATTCCGACAGGTGGATGTAGCGCAGATGTTCGCGCGCATCGAGAATGCCCTGCGCTATGCCCTTTTCCTCGATATGCATGTGATAGGTGTCCAGATGCACGAACATGTTGTCGGCGCCGATCCGCTCGATCATTGCGACCCCTTGCCAGCCGGTGTTGATCAGATGCGTCTCGTAGCGGTTGACCGGCTCGATGCCGAACAAAAGGCCTAATGATTTCGCGTGGCGTGCCGCCGCTTCCAGCGCCCGGGCCACATTGTCCAGTTCGGTTTCGCTCGGCGGCTCGCCTGATCGTTCGCCGATGCCGCCATAGACGACACCGCTCAGCGCCTCACAGCCCATCGCGGCGGTCTTGTCGAGCGCAACGGTCAGGAACTCGACCGCCTTGTCCGGATGGCGCGAGGCCCAACATTCTTCGGGCAGTCCGAGCGAGCAGACCGCGCGCATCTCCGCGGCTTCAAGCACCTGACGGCTGTGCTCCGCATCGACGCTTGGCGGATCGAGCAGGGCGATCTCCAGAAAGTCCATGCCGTAGTCGGACGCCTTTTGAGCCGCCCGTTCGCAGCCTGGCCGGTCCCAACTCATCGTCCACATGGAGGTGTGAACCCCAAATCCTTGCATGGATGCCTCCGTTCAGCCCATGTTCAACAGCCGGCCCGCCAGATGCTCGTCGACGAACAGCCGGTCGGCAAACCCGGCGCGCAGGATCGCCAGCGTCGCCTCGGCCTTGGACAGTCCGCCGGCGGTGATCGCAACGTCGGTGTTGCGCATGTCCTCGACATCGATGCAAGGCGTGCAGCGGTTCAGATCCGATGGCGCCAGCGTGCCATCGGGCATGAAGAAATTGCCGCAACAGTCTCCAACGACTCCGCATTTCTTGAGTTCGGCGATCTGTTCGCCGCTGAGAACGCCGGTGTCGAACAGGATCGCGCCGTCGCGGCATTCGCCAACGCTCATGATCATCCGGTCGGCCCGGCGCGCCGCGTCGAGCGCCTCGCGCACCAGCCTTTGTTCCATGATCATGTTGCAGGCCCGTTCGCTGTCGGCGACAAACGGCGCGGGCATCAAGAGTGCCTGGCCGCCGGTCTGCGCGGCGAGCCGCACGCACACTTCGGCCGGCGCGGTGCTCGTTGCATGCGTGACCGATCCCATCAGCGACACGAAGGTCAGGTTGCGGTTGGTCAGGCCGACCAGATTGTCGGCCATCGAGGCGAGTGTGCGGCCCCAACCGACGCCGATCGTCTGCGGCGCATCGCCCTTGCCGACGCGCGCCAGATAGGATGCGGCCATGATGCCGACCGCAAGGCGGCAATAATCATCGTCATCACGCGCCACCGGTACCGGCGCCACCTGCGCCTCACGCAGTCCGAATCGTTCGATCAGCCGGTCGGCCAATGACAGTGTCCGGCTCGTGCGGTGTTCGATGGAAATGCGCACCATGCCCTGTTCGCGGGCATCGGCCAGCATGCGCAGCACCTTGAAGCGGGAGATGCCGAGCCTCTCGCTCACCTCCTGCTGGCTGAGCCTGCCGACATGGTAGAGCCACGCAGCCTGGACGATGTCGTCATCATGCCGGCTTCCGGCGACCATGGGTTTCGCCTCCTCCTGCCGCGGCGTCCTCTTGTGTCGGGATGTGAGGCACGGACATCAATCTGTGCTTGACCGCGTTCTTGGCGCCCTTATAGTCACATAGGTGCACTCGTTGCACAAGTGTTGCACAGCCGCACACGCGCCGAATTTGCCCAGGCGCAATAAGCGGTTGGCAGGTCGATTGCGCCCGATGGCGCAACGCCGGCCCCGGCGCTTTCGTCAAGGCGTCCTGCCGGCATTGTTTTGAAAAGCCGTCCGCGGTTGGGCGGCAAAGGGAGGAATAAGGATGAAGACCAAGATCACCCTGATGGCGGCCGCATTGCTCGCCGGATCGGCATTGACGGCGACCGCCGTCAACGCGCAGGACGAGACCTCGATCGCCACGGTCGTCAAGATCGCCGGCATCCAGTGGTTCAACCGCATGGAAGAGGGCGTCAACCAGTTCGCCGAGGACAATGGCGTCAACGCTTTCCAGGTCGGCCCGGCCCAGGCCGATCCGCAGCAGCAGGCGGCGCTGATCGAGGACATGATCGCACAGGGCGTCGATGCGCTCGCCGTCGTGCCGATGTCGCCCGAGGCGCTCGAGCCGGTGCTCGGCCGCGCCATGGAGCAGGGCATCACCGTCATCACCCATGAGGCGGCCGCCCAGCAGAACACCAACTATGACATCGAGGCGTTCCGCAACGAGGATTTCGGCGCCAACCTGATGGAGCAGCTCGCCACCTGCATGGGCGGTGAGGGCGAATATGCCGTCTTCGTCGGCTCGCTGACCTCGCAGACGCACAATCAGTGGGTCGATGGCGCGATCGCCCATCAGGAAGCCAACTATCCCAACATGACGCTGGTCGGCGACAAGAACGAGACCTTCGACGACGCCCAGAACGCCTATCAGAAGGCGCAGGAGGTGCTCCGCGCATTCCCGAACGTCAAGGGCATGCAGGGCTCGGCCTCGACCGACGTGGCCGGCATCGGTCTCGCCATTGAGGAACGCGGCATGGAAGAGGAAACCTGCGTGTTCGGCACCTCGCTGCCCTCCATCGCCGGCCAGTATCTGGAGACCGGCGCCGTCGACGGTATCGGCTTCTGGGACCCGTCGGTTGCCGGCTATGCCATGAACAAACTCGCCACCATGGTGATGAATGGCGAGGAAGTCACCGACGGCATGGATCTGGGCCTTGAGGGCTATGAGAGCGTCGCGCTCGAAGGCAAGGTCATTTACGGCCAGGCCTGGGTCAATGTGAACAAGGACAACATGGCCGACTATCCGTTCTGATCTGACGGACCTCCCGGGGAGCGGCGCGACATTGGGGTCATGGCCCCGCCGGCGCCGCTCCTTTTCTTTCCTTTTCCTTTTTGCTTGAAGTCATTGCATGGCAGCGGCAACGAACGGCGCCCTGGTCGACATGAAGGGCGTGACCAAACGCTACGGCGGCGTCACGGCGCTTGATGGTGTCGATTTCACCGTCAATGCGGGCGAGGCGGTGTGTCTTGCCGGCGAGAACGGCTCGGGCAAGTCAACGCTCATCAAGATCCTGTCGGGCGTCGAACAGCCGACGGCCGGCACGATTTCCATCAACGGCACCGAACGCACCAATCTCAATCCGCGCGTGTCAGCCGCCGCCGGCGTGATGGTAATCTTCCAGGATTTTTCGCTGTTTCCGAACATGTCGGTCGCCGAGAACATCGCCTTTTCGACCCAGCTTGGCCAGAACCGCACCCTGTTCGACCGCGGCCATGCGCGCAAGCTGGCGCAGTCCGTCCTCGAACGGATCGGCGTCGACATCGCGCTCGATGCGCGGGTCGAAAGCCTGCCCGTCGCGCACAAGCAACTCGTCGCCATCTGCCGGGCGCTGGCCTCAGAAGCGCGGCTGATCATCATGGACGAGCCGACCACCGCGCTGACCGAGCGCGAGGTGCGGTCGCTTCTGGCCATCATCCGGAGACTGAAGGAGGAGGGCGTTGCCGTCCTCTTCGTCAGCCACAAGCTGGCCGAGGTGCTCGAGGTCTGCGAAAAAGTGTTCGTCCTGCGCAACGGCAAGAAGGTCGCCGAGGGGCCGGCGACGGATTTCGACGCCGCCTCGCTGACCCGCCACATGACCGGCCGCGACGTGCCCGAAGCGCCGCCGAGCGCGGTCACCGAAGGCTCGAAAACGCTTCTGGATGTCGAGAACCTGTCGAAAGACGGCGCGTTCGATAATGTCAGCTTTGCATTGAAGGCGGGCGAGGTGCTTGGCGTCTCCGGCCTTCTGGGCAGCGGGCGCACCTCGCTCGCAAAGGCCTTGTTCGGGCTGGTTGAACCCGACAGCGGCACCATCCGGCTCGACGGCGAGGCGTTTGCGCTCGGCGATCCGATCGCCGCGGCTTCCGCCGGTATTGGCTATGTGCCCGAGGACCGGCTGACCGAGGGCCTGTTCCTGACCCAGTCGATCGCCCGCAACATCGCCGTCGGCCGGCTGGACGCCCATGAAAAGCGCGGCTTTCTCGATCTGGGCGCACTCATGTCGGAAGCAACCGACTGGCTGACCCGGCTGAAGGTCAAGGCGCCGGACCCGCAGGCGCCGGTGCGCTCATTGTCCGGCGGCAACCAGCAGCGGGTGGCGCTCGCGCGCTGGCTGTCGCGGGCGCCCCGCGTTCTGGTGCTGAACGGTCCGAGCGTCGGTGTCGATGTCGGCTCGAAGGCCGACATTCACGACATTATTCGCGATCTGGCCCGCTCGGGCATCGGCGTGATCGTCATCTCCGACGATCTGCCCGAACTCCTGGCCACATGCCACCGCATCTTGGTCATGAAGGCGGGTCGGGTGGTCGACGAGATCGCCGGCAATTCGGTGACCGAAGACGAACTGGCGCACAGGTTGGCATCATGAGCGGCCTCTTGCCCGAAGGGTTCTGGACCCGCAACGAGACGCTGGTGGCGATCGTCATCATCCTGTTCTGCATCGTTGCGACCCTGTCCGACCCGCTGTTCTTTTCGGCAACCACGCTGACCGACCTTTTGCGCGCCTCGATCGTACTCGGCATTTTGGCGGTTGCCGCCATGCTTGTGCTGATCTCGGGTGGCATTGATGTCAGCTTCACCGCCGTCGCCGTCTTTGCCATGTATGCGACGACCGTCTTCACGCTGGCGGTCGCGCCCGAAATGCCCTGGTTTGTGATCTTTGCGATCTCGATCGGCATCGGCGCCTGCCTTGGCGCGATCAACGGCATCTTTATCGCCGGCTTCGGCCTTCCGACGCTGATCGTCACGCTCGGCACGCTGTCGGTGTTTCGCGGCTTCCTTCTGACCTTTGTCGGCTCGCAGCGCATCTCCGCCCTGCCGCCGGAAATGCGGGAATTTTCGCGCATGATGATCACCCGCGGCACCACCGAGGCGGGCAATTTCTATGCCTTGCCCTGGGCGTTCGCCGCGCTGGTCTTCGTCGTCGTCCTGACCTGGTTCATCCTGCACAGGACGATGCTCGGCCGGTCCATCTTCGCCATCGGCGGATCGGTCGAAAGCGCCCGGCGCATCGGCATCAATGTCGGCGCGACGCAGTTCTTCGTCTATGTCTATGTCGGCGCGCTGGCCGGCCTCGCCGGAATCATCCACGGTGCGATGGGCCGCATGGCCGACCCGTTCTCGCTGGTCGGGCTGGAACTGTCGGTCATCGCCGCCGTCGTTCTCGGCGGCGCGCGCCTGATCGGCGGCTACGGCACCATCACCGGCACGCTTCTGGGCGTCGCGCTGATCGTTCTGGTGCAGAACAGCCTGATCGTCGTCGGCATCCCGTCCACCTGGCAGTCGGTGACGATCGGCCTCCTGATCCTTCTGGGCACCGGGCTTCCAGCCTGGCAGGCCAAGCGCGCCGCCGCACGGGCCGCATGAGGTAATTCGATGTCAGCATCCCACGCCCGCACCGTCATGACGTCGACGCCCGAGTTCCGGCTCGCCGTGATCGCCGTGGCCGTGTTTGCGATCATGTCGGTCCTGTCGCCCGACCGGTTCCTGTCGGCGCAGAACCTGACATCGATGGCCTTCCAGTTCCCCGAATTCGCCATTCTGGCGCTGGCCATGACGATCACCATGATGACCGGCGGCATCGACCTGTCCGTCGTCGGCGTTGCCAACCTGTCTGCCGTTGTCGCCGCGATCATCCTGACGCAATTCGCGAGCCCGGACATGGATGTGCAGCAATCGCTCGTCTGGCTGGTGGTCGCGATCATCGCCGCGCTGACGGTCGGCGCCGTGGCCGGGCTCCTGAACGGCGTGCTCGTCGCCTGGTTTGGCTTGCCGCCGATCCTCGCAACGCTCGGCTCGGGTCTCGTCTTCACCGGCTTTGCCGTCGCCATGACCGGCGGCAGTGCGGTGATGGGCTTTCCCGATGTGGTCGCCTGGCTCGGCAATGAGCGGCTGATTGGCATTCCAGTGCCGCTGATCGTATTCGCGCTTCTGGCGCTGGGGCTCCACATCGTTCTGACACGGACCAGCTTCGGCCTGAAGGCGACCATGTATGGCGCCAATCCGCTCGCCGCCTTCTTCGCCGCCATCGATATCAACAGGCTTTTGATCCGCGTCTATGTCACCGCCGGCATGTTCTCCTCGGTGGCCGGCCTTGTGATCATGAGCCGCGCCAATTCAGCCAAGGCCGACTATGGCTCAAGCTACCTGCTGCTCGCCGTTCTGATCGCGGTTCTGGGCGGCGTGAACCCCTATGGCGGCTATGGCCGGGTGATCGGCGTCGTGCTGGCGGTCCTGTCCATGCAGTTCCTGTCGAGCGGGCTCAACATGCTGCAGGTTTCCAATTTTGCCCGCGAACTGATCTGGGGCGCGCTGTTGATTTTCGTCATGGTCGTCAACACGCGGCAGGGGCCGGGGCTGGCGAGCCTTTTCAAGAAGACAAAGCCCACGGGCTGACCGGGAGGAAAAGATGAAGAAGATCCTGAACGACCCCAACGCCTATGTCGACGAGATGCTGGCCGGTCTTGTGGCGGCTCATCCCGAGCACTACCGGCTGCATGGCGACAGCGGCAAGGTCGTCGCCCGCGCCACCGCCGGCAAGGACGGCAAGGTCGGCCTCGTCACCGGCGGCGGCTCTGGCCATCTGCCGGTCTTCACCGGCTATGTCGGCACGGGATTGCTCGACGCTTGCGCCATCGGCGACGTGTTCGCTTCGCCCAGCGCCGAGCAGATGGCCGACGCGATCCGCGCCGCCGATCAGGGCGCCGGCGTCCTGCGCCTTTACGGCAATTATGGCGGCGACGTGATGAATTTCGACATGGCCGGCGATCTGGTCGAGTTCGAGGACATCACCTGCACGACCGTCCTTCTTGCCGACGATGTCGCCTCGGCCCCGCCCGAGGAAGCCGAAAAGCGGCGCGGCGTCGCCGGAATGGTCTATGCCTTCAAGATGGCGGGTGCCGCCGCCGAGGGGGGCAGGGACCTCGATGCCGTCACCGCCGTTGCGCAGAAGGCCGCCGACGCGTGCCGCTCGATCGGCGCCGCCCTCAGCCCGTGCACCGTGCCGCAGGCCGGCAAGCCCACTTTCGAGATCGGCGAGGACGAGATGGAAATGGGCATGGGCATCCATGGCGAGCCCGGCGTCTGGCGTGGCAAGCTGCGCACGGCAGACGAAATCGCCGACGAGATGATGGACCGCCTGCTCGAGGACATGCCGCTCAAGGCCGGCGACCGCGTCTCCGTCATGGTCAATTCGCTGGGCGCGACGCCGCCCGAGGAACTCTACATCCTCTACCGCATCGTCAAAAAACGGCTGGAAGGCGAGGGCGCCACGATCGTCATGCCGCTGGTCGGCCGCTATGCCACCTCAATGGAGATGGCGGGCGTCTCCTTCACCCTGTGCAAGCTGGATGACGAACTCGAAAAGCTGCTCAACGCGCCCTGCGACTGCGCTTTCTGGAGGGTCGGATGAGCATCGACCGCGCAGCGCTCGTCGCCGGCATCGACCGGCTCGCGGCCGCCATGGAGCGCGATTTCGACATGCTCAACAGCGCCGACGGGGCGCTTGGTGATGGCGATCTGGGCGTGACGATGACGCGCGGCATGCGGCTGGTCGCCGAAAAGGCGCCCGATCTGCCCGACGATCTGGGCATGGCGCTTCTGCAATGCGCCCAGGCCTTCACCAAATCGTCGGGCTCGTCCTACGGCACGCTTCTGGCGACCGGGCTGATGGCAATCGCCAAGGCGGTCAAGGGCGAAACCGAAGTCGGCGCCGAACGGGTCTCGGACCTTGTGGCCACGGCCCGCGACCAGATGCAGGCGCGGGGCAAGGCGGATCTGGGCGGCAAGACGGTGCTCGACAGTCTCGATGCTGTCGCGTCGGCAACCAAAGGGCTGAGCGAACCGGACGCCGTCGCCGATGCGGCGGCGCGCGCCGTCGACGCAGCTCTCGACGCGTTCCGCGACAAGAAAGCCACCATCGGCCGCGCCCGCATCTTCGGCGAAAAAAGCGTCGGCATGGACGATCCGGGCATGCTCGCCATGCAGCGCATCGTCAAGGCGCTGGCCGACCGGCAGGACTAGCCCCGCCGGCAAGGCTGACCACACCGGCGAACCGCATCAGATCAGCGGGTCGAGCCCGCCATAATGGCGGTCCGGATAGTCCGCATGCAGCGCCTGGTCGGCTTCAGTGAAGCGGCTGCGTGCGAAATTGTGCTGGTGCCAATAGGGATAGATGAGCGGCAGCCGGCTGGCATCGTTCAGCGTCTGCAGTTCGTCTTCGGTGAGCACGAGATCGACCGCGCCGAAATTGTCGGTGAACTGGCCGGCATTGCGCCCGCCCACGACGAGCGACGAGATGGCCGGCCGGCTGAGCAGCCACGCCAGCGCCACCTGCGCCGCCGAAACGCCGCGCGCCTCGCCGATCCCGACCAACGCATCGACGATCCCCCACAGCCGTTCCTCGTCGCGGATCGGCGGTTCGTTCCAGCCCGCCGCCTGCCGCGAGCCTTCCGGCGCATCGGCGCCGCGCCGGTGCTTGCCGGTCAGAAGCCCTGCCGCGAGCGGGCTCCAGACCAGAACGCCCAGGCCCTGGTCGACCGACAGCGGCAGCAGCTCATATTCGGCCTCGCGCGCTTCGAGCGTGTAATGGATTTGCTGGGTCGCGAACCGCGCCCCGCCGGCGCGGTCGGCGGCGGCCAGCGATTTCATCACATGCCATGCCGCATAGTTTGAGCAGCCCGGATAGCGGATCTTGCCCTGCTGCACGAGCGTGTCGAGCGCGGCCATCGTCTCTTCCACCGGCGTCGTGCCGTCCCATTCGTGGATGTAATAGATGTCGATATGATCGCGCCGCAGCCGTTTGAGCGAGCGCTCGCATTCGCGGATCAGGTGAAAGCGCGAAGCGCCTTCATCATTGGGCCCATTGCCGATCCGCATCCGTGCCTTGGAGGTGACAAGAAGATCGTCCTGGTCGGCCCTTTCGTCGAGCACTTCGCCCAAAATCTCCTCGGACGTGCCGGTCGAATACATGTTGGCCGTGTCGAAAAGGTTGACGCCATTGTCGGCGCACAGCGCCACCAGCTCGCGCGCCTCGGCCACACCCTGCTTGCCGACCATGGCGAACGGGCCTTCGCCGCCGAAGGTGAAGGTGCCCATGGTGATGGCCGAGACCTTCAGGCCGGTCCGGCCGAGCGTCCTGTACTGCATATTTTGCCTCCCGCATTGTCCGTGATGGCCGCTGCGGCAGGAGTGCCGCACGCCGGTCTGCGCGCCCGCATCAATTGTGCATCATGGCGCCGGTGAGGCCAAGGCTTGAACGGCGATTTGTGCTGGTTTTTCCGTGCGTTCGCCCAGGCGGGCGGGGTCGCCGCGCTGGCCGCAGACGGTGTCCCACGGTTGGTTTTTGCGTGGGACACATCGGGCCGTTTTGGCCTTGTTTCTGCTGTCTTTTCCAGAGGGGAATGGTGCGGCCGAGAAGACTCGAACTTCCACGGGTTGCCCCACAGCGACCTCAACGCTGCGCGTCTACCAATTCCGCCACGGCCGCACACCGCCAGAATGACCCGCATGGGCGGGCTCGCAGCCGATAGCAAACCCGATTCCATTGCACAAGGGCGTCGCCGGCGATTTTCCCGCGCCGCGCGCTTGCCCGGCCGAACCCTTTACCCGCCCGCCGCGATCGCTTATCTGCGCGGTGCAACAGAACCACCCGCATGTGTTGGCGGGACTGGAAAGGAGATCAGACCATGGCCGCTTCCGGCAGTGTTTCCCTTGTTTTTCCCGATGGCTCCGAACGCAGCTACGATGCCGGCACGACCGGCCGGGCCGTTGCCGAATCCATCTCAAAATCGCTCGCCAAGAAGGCGGTCGCCATCGCGCTCGAGGGCGAATTGCGCGATCTGGCCGATCCGGTGGCCGACGGCGCGATCGAGATCGTCACCCGCGACGATCCGCGCGCGCTCGAACTGATCCGGCACGATGCGGCCCATGTGATGGCTGAAGCGGTGCAGGAGCTCTGGCCGGGCACGCAGGTGACCATAGGTCCGGTGATCGACAATGGCTTTTACTATGATTTCGCCAAGAACGAGCCGTTCACGCCCGACGACCTGCCGGTCATCGAAAAGAAGATGCGCGAGATCATCAAGCGCAACGCGAAGTTCGAAAAGGCGGTCTGGCCGCGCGACAAGGCCAAGGACGTGTTTGCGGGCATGGGCGAACAGTACAAGGTCGAACTGGTCGATGCGATCCCCGAAGGCGAGGACGTCAAGATCTATTCGCAGGGCGACTGGTTTGACCTGTGCCGCGGTCCGCACATGGTCTCCACCGGCCAGATCGGCAACGCCTTCAAGCTGACCAAGGTGGCCGGCGCCTATTGGCGCGGCGATTCCGACAATGAGATGCTGTCGCGCATCTACGGCACGGCATGGTCGACGCAAGAAGAGCTCGACGCCTATCTGCACATGATCGAGGAGGCCGAAAAGCGCGATCACAGGCGCCTTGGCCGCGAGATGGACCTGTTCCACTTCCAGGAAGAGGGGCCGGGCACCGTGTTCTGGCATGCCAAGGGCTGGCGCATCTTCCAGACGGTCGTTGCCTATATGCGCCGCCGGCTCGAAGGCGCTTATGACGAGGTCAACGCGCCGCAGGTGCTGGTCTCCGACCTTTGGGAGACGTCCGGCCATTGGGGTTGGTACAAGGAGAACATGTTCGGCGTGCGCTCCGCCGATCCCGATGTCGAGGACCAGCGCACTTTCGCGCTCAAGCCGATGAACTGTCCCGGCCATGTGCAGATTTTCAAGCACGGGCTCAAGAGCTATCGCGATCTGCCGATCCGCCTCGCCGAATTCGGCGTGGTGCACCGCTATGAGCCGTCCGGCGCGCTACACGGGCTGATGCGGGTGCGGGCCTTCACCCAGGACGACGCGCATATTTTCTGCACCGAGGAACAGCTCGAGGCCGAGATCCTGAAGATCAACGATCTGATGATGTCGGTCTATGCCGATTTCGGCTTCGAGAAGGTCGAGGTGAAGCTGGCGACGCGTCCTGAAAAGCGTGTCGGAACCGATGCGGCCTGGGACCATGCGGAAGGCATTTTGAAATCGTCGCTGCAACGCATGGTCGATGAGGACGACCGGATCACGGCGGGCATCAATGAGGGCGAGGGGACGTTTTACGGGCCCAAGTTCGAATATACGCTCAAGGATGCGATCGGCCGCGACTGGCAGGTCGGAACGACCCAGGTCGACTTCAACCTGCCCGAGCGGTTCGGCGCCTTCTATATCGACTCGGACTCCGAAAAGAAGCAGCCGGTGATGGTCCACCGTGCGATCTGCGGCTCGATGGAGCGGTTCCTGGGCATCGTGCTCGAGAACTATGCCGGGCATCTGCCGCTCTGGCTGGCGCCGGTGCAGGCGGTGGTGGCGACAATCACCTCCGAAGCCGATCCCTATGCCGAGGAACTGGCGGCCGCACTGACGCGCGCCGGACTGCATGTCCAGACCGATCTGCGCAACGAGAAGATCAACTACAAGGTGCGCGAGCATTCGGTGCAGAAGGTGCCGGTGATCCTGGTCTGCGGCCGCCGCGAAGCCGACGAACGCACCGTGTCGATGCGCCGGCTGGGCTCGCGCGACCAGACCATGCTGGGCTTTGACGAGGTGGTCGCGGCATTGGCCGACGAGGCGACCCCGCCCGACATCAAGCGGGCGCGGCAATCCGATGGCCGCGCGGCGGCGTAAACTCAAACGCGATCTTGTCCCGGAAAGGCGGGACAGGATCGAGCGAACTTGATACATTCGCGCACCACGACCAGGGGCGGGCCGTCAGCGAACATGCCACGCAGCGTCAGATTTGCAGAACTGTCCTATGCGCGGCCGACCGATCCGCCGGTCAAGCGCTGGCTGATCCGAACCGTCGAGAACATGTCGGGCCGCGAGCGGCTGGCCGATCTCTATGAGTTCTGGCGCAGCGAGATTTTCGGCAAGCGCGACGACGTCTTCACCGAGATGCTCAATCTGATCGAGGTTCGCCTCGATGCGGGCGGCCAATGGCCACCCGCCGACCTGCCGAACACGCCGCTTGTCCTCATCGCCAACCATCCCTACGGCATCGGCGACGGCATCGCCTTCCTGTCGCTCGCCGAGCGGCTCGGGCGCCCCTTCCGCGTGATCATCAACAATGATCTCCTCAAGGTTCCGGAGATGCGGCCCTATTCGCTGCCGGTCTCTTTCGAGGAGACAAAGGAAGCGCTGGCGCTCAACCTCCAGACCCGGCAGGAGGCGGTCAAGCTGCTCAAGGAAGGCGTGACCATCATCATCTTCCCCTCGGGCGGCGTCGCCACCGCGCCAAAAGGGCTCGGCCGGGCGCAGGACCTGCCCTGGAAGATGTTTGTGGCGCGGCTCGTCCAGACCGCGCGCGCCTCGGTGATCCCGGTCTATTTCGAAGGGCAGAATGGCCGAGTCTTCCATCTGGTCAGCCAGTTTTCGCTCACACTGCGCACCTCTCTCCTGATCCGCGAGTTCCAGCGGCTCTATGGCAAGCAGATCAAGACGTGGATCGGCGAGGTGATGCCGTGGGACGATCTGGAAAAGATCAAGGACCGCAAGGTGCTGCTGCAGCACCTGCATGACAGCGTTTTCGATCTCGATCCGCGCGGCAATGCGACGGCCCGCACCGAGGAGATCAAGGCCGGGCCCTGCGGCTGAATTGACGCCGGGCGCCGCCTCTACTGCGCGTTTTCCTGATCGACCATAACGCGCACGGTGATGTCGCGGCCGGCGACCACATCGAATGTGTGCTGGTAGATCGCATCGCGATGATTGGCGATGGCGGTGTATTCGCCGGCCGCTAGGATCAGCGTCGGATAGGCGCCCACATGTTCGGCGAGCACTTCGCCCGACACGCCGATCACCGACCATGCCGTGTCGGCGAGCGGAAACCCGTTTTCCGAGCGGACCAGATTGAGCGTGACCTGCGCGGCGCGATGTTCGATCGCAGCTTCGGTCAGTTTGCCCGGCTCGACCCGCAGGTCCGCGCGGATGGTCGCGTTGATGCCGCCATAGCGCGAGACGACATGATAGGTGCCCGCCGGCAACCGCACCGTCTTGCCGGGCGGCACTTCGGGCAGGATCAGGTCGCGCTCGCCATCGGCGCCCATGTCGTAAATGTCGAAAGCGAGCTTGGCGTGCCGCACCGGACTGCCATCGGGCAGCGAAGCGTCGAGCTTGAGTCCGCCCGCATTGAGCACCATGGTCTGGCGGCGGGCTTCCTCGCCGATCGAAATGCGAGCACTGGCGCTGGCGCGGCCGAAGGCGGCATGGACGAGATAGCTGCCCGGCTCCAGCGCGAACTGGGCGCCGCCGCCGCTGGCCGTTGCGATCAGCGGCAACTTGCCGTCCGGCTGGGTCTGCGTGCCGAAAACGCGCCACAGGAGCCCGTTGGCGACCGGCGCGCCGTCTTCGGTCAGCCGTGCTTCCAGAAACAGTTCGCCCGTGGTCACGCCGGTCAGCGGCGCGATACGGTCGGCGGGCGCATAGCTGGTCAGGCCGGGCAGTTCGAGGTCGGGCAGGGTGTCTTCGGGCGCCAGCGCCGGCAGGTCCAGGCCGGTCTCCTGGGCGTTTGCGGTCGCCAATGCCGCATATCCGATGAGGATGGCGGTCAAAAATGCGGCGGCCGGACGTATGCATCGGATGGTCGGCAGGAACATGATCATGCGCCCGTTCTGACCGCAAACCGGTGGCAATTTCAAGGCGAATGATCCATATCGCGATCGTCCGACCAAGGGAGACGACATGCCGACAATCGCGCCCGGTGAACGCCACGAAGACGTTCTTTCCTTCCTCGAACGCCGCAAATCCGTGCCGCTGTCGCAGTTTCGCGGACCGGGACCGGACGAACAGACATTGAGGCGACTGATCGGCATCGCCGCGCGGGTGCCGGACCATGGCCGGCTCGAGCCGTGGCGCTTCATCATCTACCGGCCCGAGCATGGTGAACGGATCGGCGCGGCGCTGGCCGAATTGGCGCTGTCGCGCAACCCGGAGATGCGCGAGGACGAACTGGACCGCGAGCGCAAGCGGCTGAGCCGCGCACCGGTCGCTATCGGCGTCGTCTCCACGGCCGCCGAGCATGAGCGCATCCCGGTCTGGGAGCAGTTCCTGTCCGCCGGCGCGGCCGCCATGACGCTCGTCACCGCCGCCACGGCCCACGGATTTGCGGTCAACTGGGTGACCGGCTGGTATTCCGACGATGCCGAGGCGCGCGCCATCCTTGGCCTGTCGCCCGACGAGCGCATGGCGGGCATCGTCCATATTGGCGACTATGACACGACGGTGCCCGACAGGCCGCGCCCCGATATCGATGCGCTGATCAGCGATTATGCGGGGCCGGCCGGGCGGTGAGCGCGGAGCATTTCTACCGGCCCGAAGACGGGCACGGCCTGCCGCACGATCCGTTCAAGGCGATCGTTGCGCCGCGGCCGGTCGGCTGGATCTCGACGCGGGGAACCGACGGGACGGTCAATCTGGCCCCCTATTCCTTCTTCAACGCCGTCGCAGGCGACCCGCCGATCGTCATGTTCTCGTCCGATGGCGAAAAGGACACCGTTGCGCTGGCGCGGCAGACCGGTGAGTTCGTCTGCAATTTCGTCAGTGCCGATCTGGCCGAACAGATGAACCGGACGTCGAAAAGCGTGCCGCGCGGCACCTCCGAGTTCGATCTGGCCGGGCTCGCCATGGCGCCGTGCCGCATCGTTGCCGCGCCCCGCGTTGCCTCGGCGCCAGCGGCGCTCGAATGTATCGTCACGCAGATCATGCAGCAGCATGACCGGCATGGCATGGCGATTGACGTCTGGACCGTGTTCGGCGAAGTTGTCGGCGTGCATATCGCGGCCGCCTTTCTTGAAAACGGCCGGTTCGACACCGTGAAGGCCGACCCGGTCATGCGTATGGGCTATCGCGATTTCGGCCGTCTGGGGCCTGTGTTCACGCTCAGCCGGCCGGACGACTGACACGGCGATGCGGTTAACGGCCCTCCAACAAACATGGTGAACCAAACATAAACCTTTTGGCCCTAGCGTTGATCGTCAGCATGATCCGGGGGCCAAGGCGTTGATTGTCCAGCATTTCCTCAAATGGAAGGATTCGGCCAATGTGGCGCGGCGCACCGCTGCCGCCTCCGCGCTCGCCCGCGCCTATCTGCAATCGGATCTCGATCTCGACGACCGCGTGGCGGCCGAAGCCGCGCTGACCCTCCTGCTGGACGATCCGTCGCCCAAGGTCCGCTTTGCTCTGGCCGAAGCGCTGGCCGGCAGCATTCACGCGCCGGCGCAGATCGTCACCGCGCTCGTTCACGACCAGATCGATATCGCATCGATCGTCATCGCTCGCTCACCGGTCATCCGTGACGGCGACCTCATCGAACGGGCCCGGACATCGCCCGACGCGCTGCAATGCGTCATCGCCGGACGCGCCGAAGTCTCACAGCCGCTGGCTCTGGCCCTGGCGCGCCACGGGTCCGCCGCGAGCGCCATCGTGCTCGTCTCCAACGCCAACGCGCGGCTTTGCCAAAAGGGCAGGGCGTTGATCGTCGAACGGCACGGGTCCGATGCCGGCGTGCGCGGTGCGCTGCTCGATCATCCCGATCTGGAAGCGGAGCTGCGCTACCGGCTGATGAAGGCGGCCGGACGCGCGCTGGCTGACAGCCCGTTCCTGCGTGGCGTGGCGGGCTCGGAAACAGCCGACCATCTCGTCCATGACAGCGAGCAAAAGGCGCTCGGCGCCCTGTTGGCGACGCTCGACACAAGGGCGTGCGACGCGCTGGTCGACACGATGCGCGATCATGGCGACCTGACGACGGTGCTGCTCCTGCGCGCGGCGTGCCGCGGCCAGATCGACTTTCTCGCATCCGTCCTGTCCGGCCTTGCCGGCGTGCCGCTGCAGCGCGTCACGTCGATCCTCGTCAATGAACGGTCGAACCAGTTGCGCGCGCTTTTGACCAATGCCGGGCTGGCCGACACGATCCAGCCGGTCTTTGTTCATGCGGTCGGGCTTTGGCGCGATGTGGCCACCGGCCGGCTGGCCGCCGGCGTGCAGGAAGTGACGCGCCGCATTATCGAGCGTATCGAGACCGAAGCGGCCGCGCGCCGCAGCGCGGCCAATGACGACATTGTCGGCATCTTGCGCGCGATCCATCTCGATGCGATGCGCGACAATGCCCGCGCCCACGCACGCGATCTCGCGGCTGCCTGAAAACGATTCAGAAACAAAGTGATGTCGCCGCTTTCTCAAGCAGCGTTTGAGCCGTTCTAGATGTCGAGATCGGTCGCGAACTCGGCATTGTCCTGAATGAAGCGGAAGCGCGCTTCCGGCTTTGTGCCCATCAGTTCATCGACCGTCTTGCGGGTCGAGCCGGGGTCCAGTTCGTCGATCTCCACCCGCAAAAGGCTGCGCTGCGCCGGGTCCATCGTCGTTTCCTTGAGCTGCTTGGGCAGCATCTCGCCAAGGCCCTTGAAGCGTGACACCTCCACCTTGCCCTTCTTGTTGAACTCGCGCTCCATCAGTTCAGCCCGGTGCGCGTCATCGCGCGCATAAAGCGTCCGCCCGCCCTGGGTGATCTTGTAGAGCGGCGGCACGGCGAGGAAGAGGTGGCCGTTGCGGATCAGGTCCGGCATCTCCGAATAAAAGAAGGTGATCAGCAGCGAGGCGATATGTGCGCCGTCGACATCGGCGTCGGTCATGATGATCACGCGCTCATAGCGCAGATCGTCGTCGCGATATTTCGACCGCGTGCCGCAGCCGAGCGCCTGGATGATGTCGGCGATCTGCTGGTTCGCCGTCAGCTTGTCGCGGCCCGCCGAGGCGACATTGAGGATCTTGCCGCGCAGCGGCAGGATCGCCTGGGTGGCGCGGTTGCGCGCCTGCTTGGCCGACCCGCCGGCAGAATCGCCCTCGACGATGAAGAGTTCCGCGCCCGCCGCCGAATTCTGCGAGCAATCGGCCAGCTTGCCGGGCAGCCGCAATTTGCGCACCGCGCTCTTGCGGTTGATTTCCTTTTCCTTTCGCCGGCGCAGACGCTCGTCGGCCCGCTCGACGACCCATTCCAAGAGCCGGTTGGCCTGTTGCGGCGAAGCGGTCAGCCAGTGATCGAACGGGTCGCGCAGGGCGGTCTCGACGATCTTCTGCGCCTCGATCGTCGCCAGCCGGTCCTTGGTCTGGCCGACAAATTCCGGTTCGCGGACGAACACCGACAGCATCGCCGCCGCCGAGATCATCACATCGTCCGTGGTGATCACCGAGGCGCGTTTGTTGCCGGTCATCTCGCCATAGGCTTTCAGCCCGCGCGTCATGGCAAGGCGCAGGCCTGCCTCGTGCGTGCCGCCCTCCGGCGTCGGGATCGTGTTGCAGTAGGAGTTCACGAACCCGTCGCCCGTGTGCCAGGTGATCGCCCATTCGACCGCGCCGTGCCCGCCGCTCTTGTCGGTCTTGCCGGCGAAGATGGTCTCGCTGATCCGGTGATCGCCGGGCAGCGAGGCTTCCAGATAGTCCTTGAGGCCACCGGGAAAATGGAAGGTCGCCTTGAGAGGCGTCTTCTCGCGATCTTTCGGCGCGACCAGTTCCTCGGCGCACTCCCAGCGGATTTCGACGCCGCCGAACAGATAGGCCTTCGAGCGCGCCATCTTGGCGAGCCGCGCCGGATCGAACTTGGCGCTTTCGCCGAAAATCTCGGCGTCGGGATGAAATTTCACGCGGGTGCCTCGGCGATTGTGCACTTCGCCGAGATTTTCGAGCCCGCCCATGGGCTTGCCGCGCGAAAAGCGCTGCCGGTAAAGCTGCCGGTTGCGCGCAACCTCCACTTCGAGTGTGTCGGAGAGGGCATTGACCACCGAGACGCCGACACCGTGAAGGCCGCCGGAGGTCTCATACGCCTTGCCATCGAACTTGCCCCCCGCATGCAGCGTCGTCATGATCACTTCGAGCGCCGACTTGTCCTTGAATTTGGGGTGCGGGTCGACCGGGATGCCGCGGCCATTGTCGCTGACGGTCAGAGAGCCGTCCGCTTCCAGCGACACCTCGATGAAGGTGGCATGGCCGGCGACCGCCTCGTCCATCGAATTGTCGATCACCTCGGCGAAGAGGTGGTGCAGGGCCTTGGCGTCGGTGCCGCCAATATACATGCCCGGGCGCCGGCGGACCGGTTCAAGCCCTTCCAGCACCTCGATCGACGACGCGTCATAATCGGCGCCCACCGCCGGTTGTGGCGCGGATTTGCCGGCCTTTTTCGCAGCGGGCGGCGCTGCCGCCGGGCGCGACGGTGCCGGTTGGGATGCGCCGAAAAGATCGCCTGTGTCGTCCATGGTCATGACTGCTCGATGAGGGCCCCGAATCAGGCCGCACTATGGCACAGCCGGCCCGGCGGCGCGAAATGTGCGGTGCGCTTGTGCATGGCCGTCGGGAAAGGCTATCTGGGGCGCTGAATTAACGGAGCGACAGCCGTGCGCGATCAACTTTCCGACCCCGAAACCGGGCAGGGCCAGGCCGACCCGATGAAGGCGGCGCAGGAGGCCATGCGCGCGCCGCTGCCCAAGCGCTTCTACAAGGCCGCAGACGTTGCGCCGGAAGGTGACGGCCATGCCGTGCAGCTTGACGGGCGCACGGCGAAGACGCCGGGCCGGGCGCCGTTGGTGCTGGCGACCGAAGCGGCCGCGCGGATGGTTGCCGACGAGTTCGCCGCGCAAGGCGAGGTGATCGATCCGGCGACTATGCCCTGCTACCGGCTGGTCAACACGGCGATCGACGGCGTTACCGCCGACCCGCAGGCGGTGCTCGAAGATGTCGTCCGCTTCTTCGGCACCGATCTTCTTTGCTACCGCGCCGGCGAACCCGAAGCATTGGTTGCCGCCCAGCGCGACAAATGGGACGAACCTCTGGCGTGGGCGGATCAACTGGCCGGATCGCGCTTTGTGCTGGCCGAGGGCATCATGCATGTCGCCCAGCCGCGCGAGACGCTGGCTGCCATGGGCGTCCATCTGCGCCAGATCGCAGACCCGGTGGCGCTCGCCGCGCTGCATTCGATGACGACGCTGACCGGCTCGGCCATCTTGGCGCTCGGCACGCTGCGCGGCGCGTGGAGTGCCGACGATGCCTGGACTGCGGCCCATGTGGACGAGGATTTCAACATCGCCCAATGGGGCGAGGACGCCGAAGCCAGGGCCCGCCGCGCCAGGCGCTGGACGGAAATGGATGCGGCGGCGCGGATGGCGGCGGCGCTGGGCGACTAGGCCGAAAGGCGCCTTTGCGGCGCAGTAGCGGCTTGCTAGCGGTGGCGCGGCTTCAAGAGAACGGGATGGACCATGAAGAACGTGATCGAAGAGCTTGAGCAGCGGCGGGCGGTCGCCATGCTGGGCGGCGGCGAGAAGCGGATCGAGGCGCAGCACGGGCGCGGCAAGCTGACCGCGCGCGAACGGCTGAGCGTGTTGCTCGATGAAGGCAGCTTCGAGGAGTTCGACATGTTCGTCGAGCATCGATGCACCGATTTCGGCATGGACCAGACCAAGATCCCCGGCGACGGCGTCGTCACCGGCTGGGGCACGGTCAATGGCCGTACCGTCTTTGTCTTCGCCAAGGATTTCACCGTCTTCGGCGGCTCGCTGTCGGAAACCCATGCCCAAAAGATCATGAAGGTCCAGGACATGGCGCTGAAGAACCGCGCGCCGATCATCGGGCTTTACGATGCGGGCGGGGCGCGCATCCAGGAGGGTGTGGCGGCGCTTGGCGGCTATGCCGAAGTCTTCCAGCGCAACGTGCTGGCCTCGGGCGTCATTCCGCAAATTTCGCTGATCATGGGGCCGTGCGCGGGCGGCGATGTCTATTCGCCCGCGATGACCGACTTCATCTTCATGGTGCGCGACCGGTCCTACATGTTCGTCACCGGGCCGGACGTGGTCAAGACGGTGACCAACGAGACCGTGACCGCAGAGGAACTGGGCGGCGCCAAGGTGCACACGACGCGCTCGTCGATCGCCGATGGTGCCTATGACCATGATGTCGATGCGCTATTGCAGATGCGCCGGCTGATCGACTTCCTGCCGGCATCGAACACGGCGCCGATCCCGGAACTGGAAAGCCATCAGCCCGTCGAAGGCGAGGACCGCTCGCTCGACACGCTGGTGCCGGACAATGCCAACAAGCCCTATGACATCAAGGAACTGATCGAAAAGACGGTCGATGAGGGCGACTTCTTCGAGATCCAGGCGGATTTCGCCAAGAACATCGTCACCGGCTTCGGCCGCATCGAGGGCCGCACGACGGGGTTCGTCGCCAACCAGCCGCTGGTGCTGGCGGGCGTGCTCGATTCCGACGCCAGCCGCAAGGCGGCGCGTTTCGTGCGGTTCTGCGACGCGTTCTCGATCCCGATCGTCACCTTCGTCGACGTGCCGGGCTTTCTGCCCGGCACCGCGCAGGAATATGGCGGGCTGATCAAGCATGGCGCCAAACTCCTGTTTGCCTATGGCGAGGCGACCGTGCCCAAGGTCACGCTGATCACCCGCAAGGCCTATGGCGGCGCCTATGACGTGATGGCCTCCAAGCATCTGCGCGGCGACATCAACTATGCCTGGCCGTCGGCGCAGATCGCGGTGATGGGCGCCAAGGGCGCCGTCGAGATCATCCACCGCAAGGATCTGGGCGATGCCGACAAGATCGCTGCGCACACGCAATCCTACGAGGACCGGTTCCTGTCACCCTTCGTCGCCGCCGAGCGCGGTTATATCGACGAGGTGATCATGCCGCGCGTCACCCGCAAGCGCATCGCCCGCGCGCTGCGGCTCTTGCGGAACAAGGATCTGGAAAACCCCTGGAAGAAGCACGACAACATTCCGTTGTGAGATGTATTCACCGACCGCCCGATGAAAGCGTCATTCCGGGGCCTGACCCCGGAATCCACGGCACCGACATTGATGATGGATCCCGGAATCAAGTTCCGGGATGACGGCAGGAAAACATGCGCTGGCAGCGAGCCTCGAAGGGCGAGGGATGTTTGCTCACACCTCAGGATGAGGCAGCACTCACACCAGCCCCAGACCCTTCAAACTCGCATGGCCGGATTTGCCGATGATCACATGGTCATGAACGGTGATGTCGAGCGGCTCCAGCGCCTCGATGATCTTGCGCGTCATCTGGATGTCGGCCCGCGAGGGCGTCGGATCGCCCGAGGGATGGTTGTGCACCAGGATGATGGCCGTTGCGTGCAGTTCGACCGAACGGCGCAGCACCTCGCGCGGATAGACGGGCGTATGGTCGACGGTGCCGGTCTGCTGCACCTCGTCGGCGATCAGCCCGTTCTTCTTGTCGAGATAAAGAACGCGGAACTGCTCGCGGCTCTCATGCGCCATCGCCGCCGTGCAATAGTCGATCACCGCCTGCCATGAATTGAGGACCGTCCGGTCATCGATCCCCTGGCGAACCATCAGCCGCGCCGAGGCCGCGACGACTTTCAGGTCGAGCGCGCTCGACCGGCCCATGCCGGGCACTTCGGCCAGCCGGGCAGGATCGGCGCCGAGCACCGCGCCGAACGAGCCGAACCGGGCAATCAGCGCTTTCGCGATGGGTTTGGTGTCGCGGCGCGGGATCGAGCGGTAGAGCAGCAGTTCAAGGAGTTCATAATCGGCCAGCGCATCGGCGCCGGCCTTGGCAAAGCGCGTCTTCAGGCGCTGGCGATGGCCGGCATGGGGCGAGGGCGGCGGAGACTTGGCCGGCTGGTGCGGCGCAAAAGGCGTGTCGTCGCGGATTTCCCGCAGGAAGGCGGCGCGCTCGTCATGCTCGTCGCCATTCTCGGCCATCGTCTACCGCGCGATGGGCAGGCCGGGCCGGTCGAGCCCGCCGAGCGACAGGGTGAAGATCTCGCAGCCATCGTCGGTGACGCCGACCGTGTGCTCATATTGCGCCGACAGCGACCGGTCGCGCGTCACCGCCGTCCAGCCGTCCGACAGCACCTTCACATGGGCACGGCCCAGATTGATCATCGGTTCGATGGTGAAGATCATGCCCGGCTTGATCTCGGCGCCCTCATCGGCGCGGCCGTAATGCAAGACGTTCGGCGCGTCATGGAAGAGCTGGCCGATGCCGTGGCCGCAAAAGTCGCGCACGACCGAACAGCGTTCGGCCTCCGCATGGGCCTGGATGGCCGCGCCGATGGCGCCCATCCGCGCGCCGGGTTTGACCGCATCGATGCCGCGCATCAGGCATTCATGGGTGACATCCATCAGCCGTTCGGCCGCCCGCTTGGGCACGCCGACCGGATACATGCGCGAGGAATCGCCGTGCCAGCCATCGACCACATAGGTGACGTCGATATTGACGATGTCGCCATTGCGCAGCGGCTTGTCGTTGGGGATGCCGTGGCAGACCACATGGTTGATCGAGGTGCAGGACGATTTGGTATAGCCGCGATAGTTGAGCGTCGCGGGCACCGCGTCATGGTCCATACCGAATTCGAACAAGAACCTGTCGATCGCTGCCGTTGTGGTGCCGGGTTCGACCAGCGCCGCCACCTCGTCGAGCGCCCTGGCGACCAGCGCGCCGGCCTTGCGCATGCCGTCGAACCCGGCCTTGCCGTGCAGGCGAATCTGGCCCGTGTTCTTCAAAGGGGCGATGGCTGCTTCGAGATAGGTCACCATGGTCGGGTCCGCTGGATGGTTTCCGGTCAGGCGGCGCGCAGGACGGCTTCGTCGATGGTCAGCAGCCGCTCCGGCGCGATGGCCGTCCGTGAGATGTGGCACCGAACCGCGAACGCTTCAACCCCGCGGGCGATGGCCCGGTCGAATTCGCGCGCGTAATCGGGGTCCAGATCGCGGCACAGGCGGAATGTGTCGCAATCCGCCCGCTGGATCAGGAACACCATCACTGCGCGGTGGCCTTGTTCGGCCATGTCGCCCAGTTCGCGCAGATGCTTGGCGCCCCGCGCAGTTTTCGTGTCGGGAAATTCGGCGAGGTTCGGCGTGCGCCGCAAGTGGACGTTCTTGACCTCGACATAGGCCCGCCCGCGCGCCGGATCGTCGAGCAGAATGTCGATGCGCGAATTCTGGCCGTATTTCTGTTCGCGCCTCAGAGTTTCGTAAGCGCCCAGATCGCCGATCATGCCGGCGCCGATCGCTTCCTCGGTCAGCCGGTTGGGCAGCCCGGTATTGATGCCGACGAGCGTTCCGTCCGCTTCGACGATTTCGAGGCGATGGGCATATTTGCGCTTGGGATCGTCCGAGCGCGACAGGAACACGCGGCTGCCCGGTTCGGTCAGCCCCATCATCGAGCCCGTGTTGGGCACCGACACGGTGATCTCGTCGCCATTCTCAAGCGTCACGTCCGCGAGGAAGCGCTTGTAGCGGCGGATCAGCCGGGCCTCGATCAGCGGCGGGTCGAAAATCATGCGAGAGGATTGGAAAGGAAAGGCGTCACACCCGCACCTTCACATAATCGCCCGGCGCGTCGCCCAAGAGCTTCTTCTTGCCGCCGGAGCCCAGCTTGGTTCGCGCCGAAACCTCGGCATCGTCATGGCTTCTGATCCATTCATGCCAGTGCGGCCACCATGACCCCTCGGTCATCTCGGCGTTTTCGATCCAGGCTTCGAACGCGCCTTCCACCTTCGGCCCTGTCCAGAACTGGTACTTACCGCGATGGGGCGGGTTGACCACACCGGCAATGTGGCCCGAGCCGCCCATCACATAGGTGACCTCGCCGCCGAACAGTTTCGAGCCCTCGAAGACAGACAGAGCAGGCGCGATATGGTCCTCGCGTGTCGCCAGATTGTAGATCGGCAGCGTCACATCGCCGAGACTGACCGGCGCGCCACCCAGCCGCATCTCGCCCTTGGCCAGATTGTTTTCCAGATAGCAGTTGCGCAGGTAGAAGATGTGGTTGGCACAGGCCATCCGCGTCGAATCGGCGTTCCAATAGAGAAGGTCGAAGGGCAGGGGGTCCTTGCCCTTCATGTAATTGTTGACGACATAAGGCCAGATCAGGTCGCCCGAGCGGAGCATGTTGAAGGCGGTCGCCATCTTCGAACCGTCGAGATAGCCGGTTTCCTTCATCCGCGTCTCGAGCGCGTCAAGCTGTTCGTCGTCGACGAAGACCTTCAAGTCGCCCGCATGGACGAAATCGACCTGGGTGGTAAACAAGGTCGCCGTGGCGATGCGCGTGTCGCCCTCGCGGGCCATCAGCGCCATGGCCGCCGACAAAAGCGTGCCGCCGACGCAATAGCCGATGGCGTTGACCTCGCTCTCGCCGGTCGATTTCTCCACCGTGTCGAGCGCGAAGAACAGGCCCTGCCGGATATAGTCATCCCAGTCCATCTGCGCATGGCGTTCGTCCGGATTCGCCCAGGAGATGACGAACACGGTATGGCCCTGTTCGACGGCCCATTTGATGAAGCTCTTGTCCGGATTGAGATCGAGAATGTAGAATTTATTGATCCAGGGTGGGCAGATCAGAAGCGGCCGCTTGAGGACCTTGTCGGTGGTCGGCTCATACTGGATGATCTCGACCAGTTCGTTGCGCGCGACCACCTTGCCGGGCGTTGTGGCGATGTTCTTGCCGATCTCGAACTTCGAATAGTCCGCCTGGCGGATGCGCACCTCGCCCTTGCCGGTCTTCAGATCCTCGGCAAGCAATTCCATGCCGCGCACCAGGTTCTCGCCATTGGTCGCCACCGTCTCCTTGAAGACCTCCGGATTGGAGATCATGAAGTTGGACGGCGACAGCGCATTGGTGAACTGGCGCACATAAAATTGCGCCTTGTGCTTGGTGTGCTCGTCCAGCCCCTCGGCATCGTCGACCAGATCGGTCGCCCATTTGGAGGTGATCAGATAGGCCTGCTTGAGAAACGAGAAGAAGGCGTTTCCGGTCCAGTCCTCGTCGGCAAAACGCTTGTCGCGCGGTGCGGCCGGAACCGCCTCGCCGACCGACGGATCGCCCATCCGTTTGATCGAATTGGCCCAGATGTCCATATAGCCCGAAAACAGCTTGGTCTGCGCCTCGATCGCCCGCTGCGGGTCCGACAGCCAATATTCGGTGACCTTGGAAAAGGTCTTGGCCATCTCGGCGGCGGGTTCTGAAATCGTGTCCTGCGCTTCGCCCTTTTCGCGCGGGCCGACCCATTCGGCGGCGGCATGGCCGGCGGCCTGCACCATCCGCGCCAGATTGCGCGCGAATGCCTCGGGGTCCTTGATCACATAGGCATCGATCGCCTCCAGCCCTTTTTCAGGCTGATGTGCGGCGTCGTCATCGCGCGCCTTGGCACTCATCGTTTCCATCCCGTTCGTTTTGTTCCGGCCCGCTTCTTGCGGCGGTCTTGCTGACGCCATACTAGCGTTGCAGAAAGATGACTATCAACCGGAACCAAGGCCTAACCGCTTTGTCTCATGTTACGACAAAACTGTTGGTTTTCCTACGCGGCGCCCTTCTGGTGGCGCTGCCGGCCGGCTTGATGGTCGCCGGATGCACCTCGACATCGACCATCGACACCGCCTTTTCCGATGTCGGACCGCCGGTCGTCGCCACACCGCTTGATCCGTTGCCGGCCCCTTCCGAGCCGCTTGAGGCGCCGAACGCGCCCTACGAACCGGTTTCGGAGCAGCCCCTTTTGCCCGTCCCATCCTCCGGCGCGGCACGCGATACGGGCGCTTTCCCCAACATCAACAATGAGCCGCCGCCTTCGCAAAACCAGATCACCGACGCCGAGCGCGCCGCCATGATGGCGGAGATGCAGGCGCTGCAGGCCGAACTCGATGCCGGGCGTGTCCCCGCCGGTACGAGCGCCGCGCGCATGGCCGAACTGCAGCGGCTCGCGGCCACCCATTCCGCCGAGGTGCTGCGCCGCATCGAAGGCGAGTGATCGGCGCACCGCCCTCGCTTTTTGCCGTTTTGCAGGCTATAGCGCCCCTATCCCGACGAGAGCCGCGCCATGGAAGAATTTCACAAGACAAAACGTCTGCCGCCCTATGTGTTCGAGCAGGTCAACCGGCTGAAGGCCAGCGCCCGCGCCGCCGGCCGCGACATCATCGATCTGGGCATGGGCAATCCGGACCTGCCGACGCCGCAATCGATCGTCGACAAATTGTGCGACACGGTCCGCGATCCGCGCACGCACCGCTATTCCTCCTCCAAGGGCATTCCCGGCCTGCGCAAGGCGCAAGCGGCCTATTATGCGCGCCGGTTCGGCGTGAAGCTCGATCCAGAAACGCAGATCGTCGCGACCCTTGGCTCCAAGGAAGGCTTTGCCAACATGGCCCAGGCGATCACCGCGCCGGGCGATGTGGTTCTGTGTCCGGACCCGACCTATCCGATTCACGCCTTCGGCTTCATCATGTCGGGCGGCGTCATCCGCTCGATGCAGGCCACCCCCGACGAGGGTTTCATGAAGGCGCTCGACCGCGCTGTGCGCCACTCGATACCCAAGCCGCTGGCGGTGATCCTCAACTATCCGTCCAACCCCACGGCGCTGACGGCGACGCTCGACTTCTACCGCGAGGTCGTCGCGTTCGCGCGCAAGCACGATCTGATCATCCTGTCCGATCTGGCCTATTCGGAAATCTATTTTGACAATATGCCGCCGCCTTCGGTGCTCGAAGTACCCGGCGCCATGGATGTCGCGGTCGAATTCACCTCCATGTCCAAGACGTTCTCCATGCCGGGCTGGCGGATGGGTTTTGCGGTCGGCAATGAACGGCTGATCGGCGCGCTGACACGGGTCAAATCCTATCTCGACTATGGCGCGTTCACGCCGATCCAGGTGGCGGCAACGGCCGCGCTCAACGGCGATGGCTCCGACATTGCCGAGGTGCGCGAGACCTACCGCAAGCGCCGCGACGTGCTGGTCGACAGTTTTGGCAAGGCCGGCTTCGATGTCCCCGCTCCGGAGGCGACCATGTTCGCCTGGGCGCCGGTGCCCGAGAAGTTCCGCGAGCTGGGTTCGCTCGAATTCTCCAAGCTCTTGATCGAAAAGGCCGATGTGGCGGTCGCGCCCGGCGTCGGCTTCGGCGAGCATGGCGACGACCATGTGCGCATCGCGCTGGTTGAAAACGAGCACCGAATCCGGCAGGCCGCGCGCAACATCAAGCGGTTTCTGGCGAGCGCCGACACGAACCTGCACAATGTCGTGTCGCTGAGCGCCCACCGGTAGGACCCAAAGGGGATCAAAATCATGAGTGAGAGTTTGCGGGTCGGGCTTGCGGGCCTTGGCACGGTCGGTGCGTCGGTGGCGAAAGTGATCGCCGAAAAGGCGGACGAACTGGCCGCCCAATGCGGCCGCCCGGTCGAGATCACCGCCGTCTCCGCCCGCGACCGGTCCAGGGATCGCGGCTTCGATCACACGCAAATGCACTGGTTCGACGATCCTGTCGCGCTGGCCCAAAGCAATCATATCGACGTGTTCGTCGAACTGATCGGCGGCGATGAGGGGCCGGCCCTCGACAGTGTAAGTGCGGCGCTCGATGCAGGCCGCCATGTGGTCACCGCCAACAAGGCGCTTCTGGCCAAGCACGGCGTCGAACTGGCGCGCAAGTCCGAAACGGCCGGTGTGATCCTCAATTTCGAGGCGGCGGTCGCCGGCGGCATCCCGATCATCAAGACGATGCGCGAATCGCTTTCGGGCAACAAGGTCAGCCGCGTCTACGGCATCATGAACGGCACGGCGAACTACATCCTGACCCGGATGGAGCGCGACCGGATTTCGTTTGCTGAATGTCTCGCCGATGCCCAGCGGCTCGGCTATGCGGAAGCCGATCCGACCTTCGACATTGAGGGGCAGGACACGGCCCACAAGCTCGCCATCCTCGCATCGATCGCCTTCGGCACACAGATCGCCGCCGATGACATCTATCTTGAAGGCATCTCCAACATCGCGCTCGGCGACATCGAGGCGGCGCGCGAACTGGGCTACCGCATCAAGCTTCTGGGCGTCGCCCAGCGCACACCCAGCGGCATCGAACAGCGCGTCCACCCGACCATGGTGCCGCTCGGGTCGGTCATCGCCCAGGTGGACGGCGTCACCAATGCGGTGGCCGTCGAGGCCGATGTGATCGGCTCTTTGATGATGTCCGGGCCAGGCGCCGGCGGCAACGCCACCGCCTCAGCCGTGATCGGCGATCTGGCCGACATCGCCAAGGCCCAGCCCGGCCGTCAGCAGGCGCCGGCGCTTGGCCGTCCGGCGGACCTGCTCGAACCCTATGAACGGGCCCGCATGCGCGCCCACGAGGGCGGCTATTTCGTCCGCCTGACCGTGCACGACCGACCCGGTGTCTTCGCCGCGCTGGCCACCCGCATGGCCGAACAGGACATCTCGCTTGAATCGATCGTCCAGCATGGCGCCGCGCCCCATCCCGTGCCGATGGGTCCGGACAATCCCTATGGCGACGACCTCGACGGCACCGATCCGAAGACCGTCATCCTGATCACCCATGAGACGACCGAGCAGGCGATCCGCAAGGCGATCGAAGGCATTCTGGAAGACGGGCATCTGGTGTCGCGCCCGCAGGTCATCCGCATCGAGCGGGCCGGCTGACGCACCGGCCAACCAATTGTCACCTAAATCGATTTTGTTTGGGGCAGGAGCGTTTTCGGCCTTTTGCCGGCGCCGCCCCTGTGGTCAGTGCGGGCCGACAAGAACAAGATCGGGTCCAATTTCATGAACGAAACCATGCACACGCCGGGGTTGACCCGCGAACTGTCGCTCGAACTTGCGCGCGTCACCGAGCGCGCGGCGGTGGCCGCCGCACGGCTGCGCGGGCGCGGCGACGAGAAAGCGGCAGACCAGGTGGCGGTCGATGCGATGCGCGCCGAACTCAACCGCCTGCCGATCGCCGGCACGGTGGTGATCGGCGAGGGCGAGCGCGACGAGGCGCCGATGCTCTATATCGGCGAGGAAGTGGGCGCCGGCGGCGGCCCGGCCGTCGACATCGCGCTCGATCCGCTGGAAGGCACGACCGTGTGCGCCAAGAACCAGCCCAACTCGCTGGCGGTCATTGCCATCGCCACCAAAGGCAGCCTTCTGAACGCGCCCGACGTCTATATGGAGAAGATCGCCATCGGGCCGGGCTATCCGGACGGGCTGATCGACATCGACGCGACGCCGGCCGAAAACATCTATGCGCTCGCCAACGCCAAGAATGTGCCCGTCAACGAGATCACCGCCTGCATTCTGGATCGGCCGCGCCATGCCAAACTGATCGAGGCGGTGCGCGACACCGGCGCGGCGATCCGGCTGATCGGCGATGGCGACGTGGCCGGCGTGATCGACACGACCGATCCCGAAGACACATCGATCGACATCTATCTGGGCACGGGCGGTGCGCCCGAGGGCGTTCTGGCGGCCGCCGCGCTGCGCTGCGTGGGCGGCCAGATGCAGGGCCGGCTCATTCTGGATACTGACGAGAAGCTTGCCCGCGCCGAACGCATGGGCGTCAGCGACCCCAAGCGCATCTATTCGATCATGGACATGGCGAGCGGCGATGTGCTGTTTGCGGCCACCGGCGTCACCGACGGCAACATGCTGGCGGGCGTTCGCTTTGCCCGGCAGTTCATCCAGACCGAGACGATCGTCATGCGTTCGCGCTCGCAGACCATCCGCGAAATCACCGCGCGGCATCTGGACATGGAGAAATTCTGAGCCGCGCCGGGCCGTCAGCGACGCTTGACGCTGCCCCCGGCAGGGGCGACATGGGGCGATGACCAGCCGCCCCGCCTTTCTCGATGTGCGCCAGTCGGCCCGGCAGCGACGCTGGGTGGAAAAGCTCACGCCGGCACAGGCCAATATCGCGCTCGACATGAGCCAGACGCACGGCATCGACGAGATCATCGCCCGTGTGATGGCGGCGCGCGGCGTTGCCGCCGACGAGGCGGCGGGTTTTCTCGATCCGACCATCAAGGCGCTGATGCCCGATCCCTCGGTGATCACCGGCTTGAATGTAGCGGCCGCGCGGATCGCGCAGGCCATCATGAACGGCGAGCGCGTCGCCATCTTTGGCGATTATGATGTCGACGGCGCGGCATCGAGCGCGTTGCTTTCGCGCTATCTCGTCCATTTCGGCGTGTCCGCTGACATCTACATTCCCGACCGCATCTTCGAAGGTTACGGCCCCAACCCGGCGGCGATGGCCAAACTGGCCGAAAGCGCCGACCTGATCGTCACCGTCGATTGCGGCACCAACAGCGCGGCGGCGTTTGAGACCGTTGGGGGCACCGGCACCGACATCGTCGTGCTCGACCATCACCAGGTCGGCGGGCCGCTGCCCGATGTTGTCTCCGTGGTCAATCCGAACCGCGACGACGACATGTCCGGCCTGACTTATTTGTGCGCGGCGGGCGTCGTCTTCATGACGCTGGTCGACGTTTCCCGCCAATTGCGCGGGCAGGGGCAGCGCGATCTGCCCGATCTGATGGCGCTGCTCGATCTGGTCGCGCTGGCAACGGTCTGCGATGTGGTGCCGCTGGTCGGTCTCAACCGCGCTCTTGTCGTCAAGGGGCTGGCCGTGGCGCGCCGCCAGACCAATGCCGGCCTTGCCGCGCTGGCATCGGTGGCGCGCATCGGCGAACCGCTGGCGCCGTTCCATTTCGGCTTCGTCCTCGGTCCGCGCATCAATGCCGGCGGGCGCATTGGAGATGCAGCGCTGGGCGCGCGGCTCCTCACCACCGACGATTCCGACCGTGCGCGGGCTCTGGCCGGGGAACTCGACGCGCTCAACGCCCAGCGCCAGGCGATCGAGGCCCAGATGGTCGAAGAGGCGCGCGCCGAGGCCGAGCGCGAACTGCAATCAGCCAATCCGCCCTCGGTGATCGTCACCGCCAGCCATGACTGGCATCCGGGCATTGCCGGGCTGATCGCGTCGCGCCTCAAGGAAGCGCTGCGCAAGCCGGCCTTTGCCATCGCGTTCGATGCGAACGGCGTCGGCACCGGATCGGGCCGGTCGATTGCCGGCTTCGATATGGGCCGTATGGTCAGGGCAGCGGTGGACGCGGGAATACTCGAAAAAGGCGGCGGCCATGCCATGGCCGCGGGCCTGACCGTCCGCACCGAAAAGCTCGGCGATCTGCGCGCCTTCTTCGAGGACCGCGCCGGCGACGCGGTGGGCCGTTTGATCGAAAACGATGCCCTGGAAATCGATGGCGCGCTGTCAGCTTCGGGCGTGACGGCGGCGCTGATCGACAAGCTCGCCAGGGCAGGCCCGTTCGGCGCCGGCCATCCCGAACCGGTGTTCGCCCTGCCGCGTCACCAGATCGCCCATGTCAAACCGGTCGGCACCGGCCATCTGAAGCTTGGCCTGCGCGGCATGGGGCCGGGCACGCTCGATGCGATCGCCTTTCGGGTGCGCGACGAGCCGCTGGGAAAAATGCTGGCTGAAAATGCCGGCCGCAGCCTGCATCTGGCCGGCACCATTTCCATCAATCACTGGAACGGCCGGCAGATCCCGCAATTGCGCGTCATCGACGCGGCCTTGCCCGATCAGTGATCGAATTGCCGCTCAGAGATGGTTGCCGATCCGCGTTCCGGCCTTCAGGTAGCGCATCGGATTGACCGCCTTGCCGTTCTTGCGCACCTCGTAATGCAGATGTGGACCCGTTGACCGGCCCGTATTGCCCGCGGCGCCGACCCGCTCGCCGGCGGCCACCTGATCGCCGATCGCAACACTGATGCGGCTGAGATGGGCGAAACGCGTCTTCAGCCCGTTGCCATGATCGAGTTCGACCATCTTGCCGTAGCCGCCATGGCGTCCGGCCTTGGTGACGCGGCCTGCGGCCGGTGCCCGGATCGGCGTTCCGACCGGCGTGCGGAAATCAATGCCGGCATGAAAGGCACTTCGGCCGAGGATCGGGTCGCGGCGCGGACCGAAACCGCTGGTGATCGCGCGGCCTGGCGCCGGGTGGGCGATCGGAAAAGCGGTGACTTCGCTTTTCGTATGCTCAAGCGCGTCGAGCGCGGCCTGCAGGGCTTCGATGCCGGTCTCGAACGATTGGTCCGCCGACATCTCGCCGATCGGCACGAACGGGCCGCCGGCGGCATCGAGCGGCGTTGCTTCGGAACGGATCGGCAGACCCGATGCACGCGCGGCCTCGATGATGGCGTTGCGTTTGGAATGGGCGGCGCGGGCGAGAACGCCGAGCTGTTCAAGCTGCGCGGTCTCGATCTCGTCGAGCGTCGTCGTCACATTGCCGAGCGCCGTCAGCGGATCGGCCGGCGCCAGGCGGTCTGTCTTGGCGCTCGCTGCCGTGCGTGCCGTGGGCGCAAAGCCGAGCGCGGCCTGCACGGGAGGCGTGGACGATGCCAGCAGCGGATTGGCCGGCACGATGGTCTCAAGCGCCGCCTGATCGGCGCCGGGCCTCAGCGCCGGGACGGGCAGGGCATCGGCGGGAACCGCCTGCGCGCCGACACCGCGGCCGCGCGCCCGTTCGAGCAGCGGCGCCAGCGTGCCGGACCGTTCGGCGAGTGCGCTTTGCCGCGTCGCCAGTTCGGCGATCTTGCTTTCCATGAACTGCTGGTCGAGCAGCCGGTGCGAGGTGATCCGGTCGACCTGCGCGCGCAGCGAGGCGATCCGGTCCTCATAGGCGTGCTGGACGCGCGCCTGTCGCAGCACGGCCGCGTTGATCAGGTCGTCGCGCATGATCAGATAGCCGGTGGCGATCAGATAGCCGGCGGCAACCGCCAACAGGAGCGAAGCGCCCAGCGCCATCACCCACGGTCTTATGGTGAAATGCCTGATCCGGTCGCCCTGGGCGATGACGATCATGTGTGGTTGCTGGCGGCGTCCGAATACGGCGGATTGACCCACGATACCCCGTCTCCCGTGTCATTATCCTGACGCGGAATTAGACGGTGTTAGGGTTAACAAAGCGTATCGGAGACCCGATCGGGCGTGCTCCCGGCTACCATTGTCAGCCGTTCAGAGCCGTGGCAGCTTCCAGAACCGCTTCGGCATGGCCGGGCACCTTCACCTTGCGCCAGACCTGGGCGATCTTGCCGTCCGCATCGATCAGGAATGTTGATCGTTCAACGCCCATATATTTGCGGCCATACATGCTCTTTTCGACCCACACGCCATAGGCTTCCAGCGTGGTCTTTTCCTCGTCGGACGCGAGCTTGACGGTGAGGTCGTGCTTGGCCTTGAACTTGTCGTGCTTGGCGGCGCTGTCGGGCGACATGCCGATCACCGCCGTGTTGGCCGCCTTGAACTCGTCGAGCAGGCCGGAAAAGGCGATCGCTTCCTTGGTGCACCCGCTCGTGTCGTCCTTGGGGTAGAAGAACAGCGCCACCTTCTGGCCCTTGAATGCAGATAGCGACACGGTTTCGCCATTGTCGGCCGGAAGGGTGAAATCGGGCGCTTGGGCGCCTGCATCGATTGTCGTCACGGATCGGTTTCCTCGTCATCGGGTTGGGTCGGCGCATGCGGGCCCGGCGGCGCCAGACGCTTCGCACTCCCGCACGCCATGACATATAAGGGATCGGGCGCGGGCGTCCATGGCGATTCCCGCTTCAATGCCAGGCGCGCAAACGGTCGGAACGGTTTGAACAGGCACGACACCCAATATGTGAAGTTCGAGCGCGACGCGGGCCGGCGCCTGCGAAAGCTGCCATCCCATGGCCGGCGCCGAAAAGGGCCGGTGCATGCACCGATTATGCCGCCGGCGGGACGACTGGCACGGCGGACGATCGGCTTTTCGCTGCTCGCGGTCATCATCGTCTTCCTGCTGACCGCCACCATCGCCGCCAGCGGCCTTCTGGCTGGCCCTGCCCAGCGCATGGCCGGCGAAACGCTGCAGCGCATGGTGCCCGAGGGCCATTCGCTGGTGTTGGGCAACACCGATGTGCGCCTTTCATGGCCGCCCAGCTTGGCGGTCACCTTCGACGCGGTGTCGCTGGCGCCGAGCCCTGATGCCGATCCGGTGGCGATGATGAACCGGTTGGCCGTGCGGATTGATCCGCTCAGCCTTGCGGGCGACAATCCGCGCATCGCCGGCATTACCGTTGAAGGCGCGCGGATCGACCGGGCCGCGATGGCGGCGCTTGATGCCGGCAATGACGGTGCGCCGGGCACCCCGTTCGGACTGTCCGGTGTGCCCGAGCGGTTCGATGCCCTGTTTGCGGGCCTGCGCAGATGGGGCGCCATCCACCTGCACCAGGAAGGCGGGCTGCGGCTTGCCATCGCCGACAGCGCCATCCTCATGGGCGAAGGCGGCATGGTCTCGACCTTCTCCATCGATCATCTGGCGGGCCGCGCCGATGGCAGGGGCAATGCCGCATTCGAGGGCGAGATCGCTTTTGACGGCAGCCGCTCTGCGGTTTCGGGCGAATTGAACGTTCCGGGCGCTGCCCAGCCTTCGGAGCCCGCGCAACTGACTTTGGCGGTCGATGCGATGCCGTTTCCCTGGCGCCGCCTTCCGACCTTGTTCTCCGAGGTGGCCGCCGACCACGAGCCCGGCGCCGACCGGCCGCCCGTGCCCACCCAGACGGTACTTGAACTGGTCCACGCACCGGGCGAGGGCTCAGGCAATGTGCTGCGAGCGACGCTTGCGCCACAAGACCTGACATTGAAGCTCGGGGCCGACGACTTCGTGCCGCTCGGCGGGGAGATCGTCGCCGACTATGGGTTCGAAGACCGGGTGCTGTCGATCGAACCGCAACAATGGTCGCTCGGCCGCTCGACCTTCGAACTGTCGGTGCGGATGCGCGATGCGGTTGGTGCCGACACCGCGCCGGCCGGCGGGGCCGCGGCACTCGAATTCGATGCGATCGCCAATCGCGGGCGCCTGTCGCCGGCCGATTCGCCCGAACAGTCGCTGCGCTTTGCGGCGCGCGCGCGTGGCACGTTCGATCCCGCAGAGCGCCTGCTGCGCTTCACCGACATGGAGATGCAGTCCGATGCCGGCGGCGCACGCGCCGAGGGTCAGGTGAGCTTCTATGCGCCCGCGCCAAGCGCCGTGTTCCAGATGGACATTGAGGACATGTCCGTCGCCGGGCTCAAACAGTTCTGGCCGGCGCCCGTGGCGCGTGGCGCACGGCGCTGGGTCTTGGACAATCTCGCCGGCGGTCGGGTTGTCTCGGGCCGCTTCGACATTGTCGAACCGCTGCGCCGGCGCGTGCCGGGCACCAACCGGCGCGTCCTTGGCGACACGGCGATCGCGCTTGAGGTGGAAGGCGTGCGCTTCGACATTGCCGGCGATCTGCCGCCGATGCGCGATGCGGTCGGACGCATCGAGCATTCCGACCAGACCACGCGCATGCTGCTGCGGTCGGGCACGGTGTTCCTGCCGTCGGGCCGCACCGCCGAGGCCAGTGATGGCGTGATGGTGATCCAGCCCGAAAATGACGACGGGCTGGTCGGCGCCGACGTCAACGTACGGGTGCGCGGCACGGCTGCGGCACTCGGCGAGATCATCGCACACAGGCCGATCAACGCCATGCAGTACCGCGCCTATGATCCCGACGATCTGAGCGGCGATGTGGATGCGCAGATCGCCATCGGTCTGTTCCTCAATAGCGGCGAGGACGGACCGCGGCCCGACTGGACCGTCGAGATGGACCTCTCGGACGCCGCCATTGCCGAGCCAATCGACGGCGCTTTGCTCACCGGCCTTGATGGAGCCGTCAGCGTCACCCCCGAGCGTGCCGACCTCGATCTGACCGGCGCGATCGACGGGCTGCCTGCCGACATCGCCATGACCATCCCGTTTTCATCGGAGATAGAGGCGGCAAGATCGATTACGCTGAGGCTCGACGATGCGGCCCGCGAGACATTCGCGCCCGGCCTTGACGTCCTGCTGCGCGGGCCGACCCCGCTCGAACTGGAGGGCACGGGCGCTGCGTTCGACGTGTCGGCCGACCTGACATCGGCCGAACTTGTCCTGCCGTGGATCGGCTGGTCCAAGGGCGCCGGCGTCGGCGCCGAGGCGACCTTCCATCTGCTTCTGGACGGCGAGACGGCGGTGCTCGACAAGTTCAACCTGACCGGCGGGCCGTTCGGCGCCGAAGGGCGAATTGCTGTGGACGGCAACGGGCTCAGCCGCGCCCGCTTCGGCGCGCTGCGGCTGAATGAAGGCGACAGCGTTTCGGTCGATGTCCGCCGCGAGGGCGCAGGATATACGGTCAATGTCGAGGGACGGGCCGTCGACGCGCGGGCGCTGATCCGCCACGTCCGGCGGCAGATGCAGCAAAGCGGCGATGGAGGCGGCGACAACACGCCGGTGACGGTTTCCGCATCGCTGGGCATGGTGCGCGGCTTTCGCGGCGTCGAAATGCGCGACGTGCGCACCGAACTGTCCATCCGCAATGGCGGCGTCGAAAACCTGTCGATCACCGGCACCAGCGACACGGGCATGCCGTTTTCGGTGGCGATCCGCGGACAGGGCGCCGAGCGGCGCGTGCGCATCGAGGCGTTGGACGCCGGCGGCTTTCTGCGGTTTCTTGATCTGTATGGACAGATCAGCGGCGGCGTCCTCAATGCCAGCCTTTCGGGCGGGGCGGGCGGCCAATTGTCCGGCCCCGTTCAACTCACCGATTTCCGCGTGTTCGACGAGCCGAAACTGTCGCAGCTCGTCTCGACGCGCGGCGACGGCACCGCGAGCCTGAGCGAAGCGGTGCGCCGCGACATCGACACGCGCGAGGTCGTCTTCGACGTCGCACAGGCCAATGCGGTCTTTGCGCCCGGTGGCCTGTCGATCGGCCAGGGGATCGTGCGGGGACCGCTGGTCGGCTTCGCGCTGCAGGGGCAGGTCTATGACAGCGACGGCGAGATGCGCATGACCGGCACCTTCATGCCCGCCTATGGCGTCAATTCGCTTTTCTCGGAGATCCCGATCCTCGGCCTGTTCCTGGGCAATGGCCGCGAGCGCGGGCTGATCGGCGTGACCTTCAAGCTGGAAGGTTCGTTCGAACAGCCGCAGATCACCGTCAATCCGCTGTCCGTGATCGCGCCCGGCCTTTTCCGCTCGATCTTCGAGTTTCGCTGAGCCACGCTCGCACCGTCATTCCGGAATTTGATTCCGGAATCCAGGACACAAGCCCAACAACGGATTCCGGATTCAAGTTTCGGAATGACGCAGGCAAGAGGGCTCGAAGTTTGGCTTTGGCGAACGGCGCTGCCGTCACACCGGCCTGACAAGCACGTGCTTCTTCTTGCCGACCGACAATTTGACAACGCCGTCGGCAACCGCGCCCTGATCGATCGTCATGCGCTCGTCGCTGACCTGGGCATCATTGACCCGCACCGCGCCGCCCTTCACATGCCGGCGCGCTTCGCCGTTCGACGACGCCAGCCCGGCAGCGGCCAGCAGGCTCAAAAGCCCCATGCCGGCCGACAGGTCGGCCGCTGGCACCTCGATCGTCGGCAGATTGTCCGACAGCGCGCCTTCCTCAAACGTCTTGCGGGCGGTTTCGGCGGCCTGTTCGGCGGCTTCGCGGCCGTGCACCACCGCCGTCGCTTCGGTCGCGAGCACCTTCTTGGCCTCGTTGATCTCGGTGTCTTTCAACGCGGCGAGCCTGGCGATCTCGCCCAGCGGCAGGCGCGTGAACAGCTTCAGGAAGCGCTCGACATCGGCATCCTCGGTGTTCCGGAAATACTGCCAGAAATCATAGGGGCTGAAGAGGTCTTCATTGAGCCAGACGGCGCCTTGCGCTGTCTTGCCCATCTTGGCGCCTGACGATGTGGTCAGAAGCGGGGTCGTCAGCGCGTAGAGCTGCGGTCCGCCCATCTTGTGCGACAGGTCGAGCCCGTTGACGATGTTGCCCCACTGGTCCGAACCGCCCATTTGCAGGATGCAGCCATAGCGCCGGTTCAGTTCGGTAAAGTCGTAGCCCTGCATGATCATGTAGTTGAATTCGAGGAACGACAGCGACTGTTCGCGATCGAGCCTGAGCTTGACCGAATCGAAGGTCAGCATCCGGTTGACAGAGAAGTGTCGGCCCACCTCGCGCAGGAAGTCGACATAGGAAAGCTGCATCAGCCAGTCGGCATTGTTGGCCATGATCGCGTCAGTGGGCCCGTCGCCATAATCGAGGATGCGGCCGAAGACGCGCTTGATGCCGGCAATGTTCTCGTCGATCTTTTCAGGCGTCAGCAACTGGCGCTGATCGTCGCGAAACGAGGGATCGCCGACCATCGATGTGCCGCCGCCCATCAGCGTGATCGGCCGGTGCCCGGTCTGCTGCAGCCAGTAAAGCATCGTCACCGAGATCAGATTGCCGATATGGAGGCTCGTGGCCGTCGCGTCATAGCCGACATAGGCGGTGATCGGCCCTTCGACGCATCTGGCGTCCAGCCCATCGGGATCGGAGATCTGATGGATGAAGCCACGTTCATTGAGAACGTTCAGGAAGTCGGACTTGTAGACGGGCATGGGTACCGTGTTCCGTGCAGTTGGTGGTCTACCGCGCCCGCCGGAACGGGCCGGGAGCTGCGAACTATCGCCCGGCGAGCTTCCGGACATTGTCGGGCACCAGTTCGCCGCGCAGGCGCGCATCGAGATAATCGGCGCATTCGCCAAGCAGCGTTTCTTCCATGCCCGAAAAGAAATGGTTCGCGCCGGGCAGCGTCTTCTGGGTGATCAGAATGCCCTTTTGCGTGTGCAGCTTGTCGACCAGCCCCTGCACCGCGTCGGGCGGGGCGACCTTGTCGTTCTCGCCATGGATGATCAGGCCGGACGAGGGGCAGGGCGCCAGGAACGAGAAATCATAGGTGTTGGGCTGCGGCGCGATCGACATGAAGCCTTCGATCTCGGGGCGACGCATCAGAAGCTGCATGCCGATCCAGGCACCGAAGGAATAGCCGGCGATCCAGCAGGACTTCGATTCCGGATGCAGCGACTGCACCCAGTCGAGTGCGCCGGCGGCGTCCGACAGTTCGCCCACGCCATGATCGAATTCGCCCTGGCTGCGGCCGATCGAGCGGAAATTGAACCGCAGCGTGGTGAAGCCGCGCTTCTGGAACATATAGAACAGATTGTAGATGATCGGATTGTTCATCGTTCCGCCGAACTGCGGATGAGGATGCAGGATCATCGCGATCGGCGCCGTCTTGTCGGCGGCCGGCTGGTAGCGGCCTTCGAGGCGTCCCGCGGGTCCGTTGAAAATCACTTCAGGCATCGGGTCTCCATGGCAGAACCGGCGGTGGCCCATCGCATGCGGCGTTGCCGGCATTGAGATGCGTGTTTGCGGCCCGGTTTCAAGGTCTGAAAAGGTTGAATGCAAGCGCGGAGGCCGTCATATGACCATCGTCCCCGAAATATCAAGGAAATCCCGCACCTTTCGGGAAAAGAGCGGCCCGTGACGCACTATCTGGACCATAACGCCTCTGCGCCCCTTCTGAAGGCCGCGCGCCAGGCCATGCTGGCCGCCATGGGCGTCGAGGGCAACGCCTCGTCCGTCCACAGGAACGGCCGGGCCTTGCGCGCCATTGTCCAGACGGCGCGCCGGCAAGTGGCTGGGCTGGTCGGCACCGCGCCCGACCACATCGTCTTTACCTCCGGCGCAACGGAAGCCGCGGCTACTTTGCTGACGCCGAACTGGTCGATGGGCCGGTCGCCGCTGACGATGGGACATCTCTACGTGTGCGCCGCCGATCACCCCTGCCTTCTGGCGGGCGGGCGGTTTGCGCCCGAGGCTGTCACAAGGATCGGCGTCGACGCGAACGGCATCGTCGACCTTGAAACGCTGAAGGCGCGGCTGGCCGCGCACGACAAGGCTTCCGGCCTGCCGCTGGTCGCCATGCACTGGGTCAACAATGAGACGGGCGTGATCCAGCCCGTCGAGGCGATCAGCGCCGTTGTGCGCGGCGCGGGCGGTATTCTGGTGCTCGACGCGGTGCAGGCGGCGGGGCGTATTCCCGTCGATCTTTCAACGGGTTTGGCCGATTTCCTGATTCTGTCTTCGCACAAGATCGGCGGGCCGAAGGGCATCGGCGCCATCGCCGGCGCGTCCGACCTGATGATGCCGCTGCCGCTGATCGCCGGCGGGGGACAGGAACGCGGCCACAGAGGTGGAACCGAAGCGCCGGCGCTGATCGCCGGCTTTGGCGCGGCGGCCGGGGCGGCCGGTGAGGGGTTGAACGGCTTTTCCGGGCTTGCGGCCCTGCGCGACCGGTTCGAGGCCGAACTGCGGATGGTGACGCCCGATGTCATCGTCCATGGCGCTGGCACGCCGCGCGTCGCCAACACCAGCTTCTTCACCGTGCCCGGTATCAAGGCGGAGACCCTTGCCATTGGTCTCGATCTCGGCGGGTTTGCGGTTTCGTCCGGCTCGGCCTGCTCGTCCGGCAAGGTCGGCAAGAGCCATGTGCTCGAAGCCATGGGTGTCGAGGGCGAGGAGGGCGCGATCCGTGTCTCGTTCGGCTCTGAAACGCGGTGGGACGAATTGTCCGCGCTGATCGACGCGCTGAAACCGCTGATCGGGCGAATGCGGGCCGCCTGACCCCTTGCTTTTGCGGCTTAAAATGCCACATGCGATAAAACCTATCGGGAAAAGTCAGATTTTCGCTCTTTAGAACTTTTCAAAACTGATGTATGGACTAGATTGTCCGTTATGAAAGGCCGCGTCAGACGGCCGTCATGCACGCACGGGCGCTGCATGAAGCTCGGTTGGAAGGAGAGATCGCCATGCCCGCGGTTCAGGAAACGATCGATCAGGTCGCCAAGATCGATGTCGACCAGTACAAATACGGCTTCGAGACCATCCTGGAGATGGACAAGGCGCCCAAGGGCCTGAGCGAAGACATCATCCGGTTCATTTCCGCCAAGAAGGAAGAGCCCGAATGGATGCTCGAATGGCGGCTTGACGCCTATCGCCGCTGGCTGACCATGGAAGAGCCGGACTGGGCGCGCGTCGACTATCCCAAGATCGACTTCAACGACATCTATTACTATGCCGCGCCTAAGGGGCAGACGGGTCCCAAGACGATCGACGATGTTGATCCGGAAATCCGCCGCACCTATGAAAAGCTCGGCATTCCGCTCGCCGAACAGGAAATCCTGGCCGGCGTTCAGGAGCGCAAGGTTGCTGTCGACGCGGTGTTCGATTCGGTTTCGGTCGTCACCACCTTCAAGGAAGAACTGGCCAAGGCCGGCGTGATCTTCATGTCGATCTCCGAGGCCATGCGCGAGCATCCCGACCTGGTGAAGAAATATCTCGCCTCGGTCGTGCCGGTCTCCGACAATTATTACGCCGCGCTCAATTCGGCGGTCTTCACCGACGGTTCGTTCGTCTATGTGCCCGAGGGCGTGCACTGCCCGATGGAACTGTCGACCTATTTCCGCATCAACGAAAAGGACACCGGGCAGTTCGAGCGCACGCTGATCATCGCCGAAAAGGGCGCTTACGTCTCCTATCTGGAAGGCTGCACGGCGCCGCAGCGCGATGAGAACCAGTTGCATGCCGCGGTGGTCGAACTGATCGCGCACGAGGATGCCGAGATCAAATATTCGACCGTCCAGAACTGGTATCCGGGCGATGCCGAGGGCAAGGGCGGCATCTACAATTTCGTCACCAAGCGCGGCGACTGCCGGGGCGACAATTCCAAGATCTCCTGGACCCAGGTCGAGACCGGGTCTGCGATCACCTGGAAATATCCGTCCTGCATCCTGCGGGGCGACAATTCCCGCGGCGAGTTTTATTCGATCGCCGTCTCCAATGGCGCCCAGCAGATCGATTCGGGCACCAAGATGATCCATCTGGGCAAGAACACGTCGAGCCGGATCATCTCCAAGGGCATTTCGGCGGGCACGTCGGAAAACACCTATCGCGGCAAGGTGTCCGTGCATCGCAAGGCGACAGACGCGCGCAACTTCACCCAGTGCGATTCGCTTCTGATCGGCGACCGCTGCGGCGCACACACAGTACCCTATATCGAGGCCAACAATTCCTCGGCGCAGCTTGAGCATGAGGCGACCACCTCGAAGATCTCCGAGGATCAGCTGTTCTACTGCATGCAGCGCGGCATCCCCGAAGAGGAAGCGATCGCGCTGATCGTCAACGGCTTCGTCAAGGAAGTCATCCAGGAACTGCCGATGGAGTTCGCGGTCGAAGCGCAGAAGCTGATCGGCATTTCACTGGAAGGCAGCGTCGGCTAGTGGGCCGCGAGTTCCGCAACTATGACGAGGCCCGCCGTCTGCGTTTGGCCACCAAGCATAGCGATGAATCGCAACATCAGGCTGACGAACTGGATGCGATAACGACGGCAGCGATCATATGCGCGCTTAGCGGTTTCATCGTAGCTTTCTTGGCCTTCACCAGCATGTTGTCATGGGCTCTTGGGCTGACTTTGTGGCTTGCACTGTCTGCTTTTCTGCTCGTGTGGGCCACGGCGGCAAAAGCACGACAAGCAAAAAAGCTGGAGCAAAAGCGTCTTGACGATGTCAAAACACATGGAATGGCCGCAGGCGATGCGCGCTTCTGGGGGCGCGGAGAGAAATGATGGTAGATGATGGAACCCTGGATGGCTGGACATAACGATAAGCGCGATCTGACGGGCACGATCCGCCTCGCCGGCGCGGCCACCATCCTGTTCGTGACCGTCGCCGGCTATTTGTGGAACCCGTTCGGCGACCGCTATCTGAGCGCCGGGCTGTTGGGCGGGGTCGCCGCCATCAGCTACGCGATGCGCGGGCTGTTCGTCGGAAAAAAACAAGACTGAAAAGACCGAGTTGGGAACGAGAAAAATGCTGGAAATCAAGAACCTGCACGCACGGATCGCCGAGGACGGCACCGAGATCATCAACGGTCTGAACATGACCGTCAAAGCCGGCGAAGTCGCTGCGATCATGGGTCCCAACGGCTCCGGCAAATCGACGCTGTCCTATGTGCTGGCCGGCCGCGACGACTATGAGGTGACCGAGGGCGACATTTTCTACAATGGCGAATCCATCCTCGAAATGGACCCGGCCGAACGCGCCAGCGCGGGGCTCTTCTTGGCCTTCCAGTATCCGATGGAAATTCCCGGCGTTGCCACCATGCAGTTCCTCAAGGTGGCGCTCAACGAACAGCGCAAGGCGCGCGGCGAGGACGAACTGACGACACCGGACTTCATCAAAAAGGTGCGCGAGGCGGCCGGCACGCTCGGCGTCGAGATGGAGATGCTCAAACGTCCCTTGAATGTCGGCTTTTCGGGCGGTGAGAAGAAGCGCGCCGAAATCCTGCAGATGAAGCTGCTTGAACCGAAACTGTGCGTGCTCGACGAAACCGATTCCGGCCTCGATATCGACGCGCTGAAGATCGTCGCCGACGGCGTCAACGCGCTGCGTTCGCCCGACCGCGCGGTGATCGTCATCACCCACTATCAGCGCCTGCTCGAATATATCGTGCCCGACACGGTGCACGTCCTGTCCAAGGGCCGCATCGTCAAGACCGGCGACAAGTCGCTGGCGCTCGAGCTGGAAGCCAAGGGCTATGCCGACATCATCGCCGAGGCGGCCTGACATGGCGGCCACGATGAAAAAGCCGGCTGATGCGCCGCTGACGGCCGCCGAAACCGCGCTCGTCGCGCAGTTCGGTCACCGGAGCAGCCATCTGCCCGGCAATGCCGATGCGGTGATGGCGCGGGACAAGGCCGTGCAGACGATCAAGGCGCACCGGCTGCCGACCCGCAAGGTGGAGGCCTGGCACTATACGGACCTGCGCCGGCTGCTGAACCAGTTTCCCGATTGGCGCAGCGATGTTGCCGCCGGACCCGCCGACCCGCTTGCCGAAGATGCGCACCGTTTCGTCTTGATCAATGGCCAGTTGACCGAGCGCGCCGATATCGAGGGCTGTCAGGTGGAGGGCGTGGCCGACGCGCTGCGCGCCGATGTGGGCGGCGTGGCGCTGGACGCGCCGGCCGATGCCGACGATGCGATCGGGGCGATCAACACCGCCTTCGTCACCGACGGCGTGCGCCTGTCGATCGCCGATGGCGCCGAGATCGCCCGACCGATCGAACTGCAGTCGATCCATGATGGCGGGCAGGTGCACACGCGCAACCTTGTCTCAATTGGCGCCGGCGCCAAGGCTTCGTTCATCGACCGGCACATGGGCTCGGGCGAAGCGGTTCTGGCATCGAACGTCACCGAACTGACCGTGCGCGAAGGCGCCGAAGTGCGCTGGATCATCGTTCAGGAACAGGGCGCGGCAGCGTCTCATCTGGGCAAGCTGACGCTGACGCTGGAAAAGGATGCCAGGGCGACGATCTTCATCGCCAATTATGGCGGTAGGCTGGTGCGGCAGGAGGTGCATGCGGCGGCGACCGGCGAGGGCGCCGACCTGACCTTCCGCGCGATCAACATGATCGGCGAGAAGGCCCATTGCGACGTCACGCTCGAACTCGACCATCTGGTCGCCAACACCACATCGACCGAGACGGTGCGCAATGTGGTCACCGGCAAGGCGCAGGGCGTCTTCCAGGGCCAGATCCGCGTCGCCCAGGCCGCGCAGAAGACCGACGCGCAAATGGCCTGTAACACGCTGCTCCTGTCCGACGAGGGCGGCTTTGCCACCAAGCCGGAACTGGAAATCTTCGCCGATGACGTTGTCTGCGCCCATGGGGCGACGGTCGCCGAGATTGACGAGGATCATCTGTTCTACCTGATGGCGCGCGGCATTTCCGCCAAGACCGCGCGGGGCCTTTTGATCGAGGCGTTCGTCGACGAGATCGTCGAGGAACTGGAAGAGGATGCGCTGATCGAGGCGCTGGAAATCCGCATCGCCGACTGGCTGGAGGCGCATGGGTGATGAGCACGTCGAACCAGCCCCTCATCCTGAGGTGCGAGCAGCCCAACACCCTGACCCTTCGAGGCTCGCTGCGCGCGCGCCTCAGGATGAGGGTGTTGGGGTCGCGAGCCTCGAAGGGCGAGGGGCAGGCACACAAGGACATGCGGATATGAGCGCTGATCCGATCGTCACCAGGACATACGACGTCGATGCGATCCGGGCCGACTTCCCGATCCTGTCGCGCGAGGTCCATGGCAAGCCGCTGGTCTATCTCGACAATGGTGCATCCGCGCAAAAGCCGCGCGCGGTCATCGATGCGGTCACCCGCACCTATGAGCACGAATATGCCAATGTCCATCGCGGGCTGCATTACCTGTCGAACGCGACGACCGACGCCTATGAGGCCGCGCGCGAGAAAGTGCGCCGGTTCCTGAACGCCGGTTCTGTGGACGAGATCGTCTTCACCAAGTCGGCGACCGAGGCGATTAACACGGTCAGCCACGGCTTTGGCGCCGATGCGATCGGCGAGGGCGACGAGATCGTCATCACCATCATGGAGCACCACGCCAACATCGTGCCGTGGCACTTCCTGCGCGAGCGCAACGGCGCCAAGCTGGTTTGGGTCCCGGTCGACGATGAGGGCCGGTTCGACATCGCCGAATTCGAGGCGCGGCTGACCGACCGCACCAGGCTTGTCGCGCTGACCCATGTCTCGAATGTTCTGGGCACGGTCGTGCCGATCAAGCAGGTCTGCGAGATCGCCCATGCCCGCGGCATTCCGGTGCTGGTCGACGGAAGCCAGGGCGCCGTGCATCTCCCGGTTGACGTTCAGGATCTCGATTGCGACTGGTATGTCTTTACCGGCCACAAGACCTACGGGCCGTCGGGCATCGGCGTGCTCTACGGCAAGGCCGAGCGCCTTGCCGCGATGAAGCCTTTCCAGGGCGGCGGCGAAATGATCCTCGATGTGGCCGAAGACCACGTCACCTATGCCGAGCCGCCGCACCGGTTCGAGGCCGGCACGCCGCCCATCGCCCAGGCGATCGGGCTTGGCGCCGCGCTCGACTATATGGACACGATCGGCCGGCCAGCGATTGCTGCGCATGAGGCCGATCTGCGTGCCTATGCCCACGAACGGCTCTCGCGCATCAACGCGCTGCGCATCATCGGCAACGCGCCCGACAAGGCGGCGATCATCGCCTTCGAGATTGAGGGGCTGCACGCGCACGATGTGTCGATGGTCATCGACCGTTCGGGCGTTGCCGTGCGCGCCGGCACCCATTGTGCCCAGCCGCTGCTCAAGCGCTTTGGCGCAACCTCCACCTGCCGGGCCTCGTTCGGCATGTACAACACGCGCGCCGAAGTCGACGCATTGGTCGAAGCGCTCGAAAAGGCGCGGGAGTTTTTTGCATGAGTGCGGACGTGATAGGGTGAAACCATGATGGAAGACCAGACACCGCAAACCGCAGAAACTGAAGCGCCGGCAACCGCCGCGCCAGCGCAGCAATCGGCGATCCCGCGCGACGAACTGGCGCGGATGACCGACGATATCGTCGCCGCGCTGAAGACCGTCTACGATCCGGAGATTCCGGCCGATATCTACGAACTCGGCCTGATCTACCGGGTCGACATCGAGGACGACCGGACCGTCAAGGTCGAGATGACGCTGACGGCGCCGGGCTGCCCCGTGGCCGGCGAGATGCCTGGCTGGGTGGAGAACGCCGTGCGCACCGTCGAAGGCGTCATGGATGTCGAGGTGGAGATGACCTTCGATCCGCCCTGGACGCCCGACCGGATGAGCGAGGAAGCCCAAATCGCCGTCGGGCTTTACTGACGAGGTCTCATAGCCCTCATCCTGAGGTGCAAGCATCCCATTCCCGCGTGCTTCGAGGCTCGCTGTGCTCGCACCTCAGCATGAGGGAATGGGATGGCGAGCCTCGAAGGGCGAGGGCGTAGAGCAGCGCCTTGCGCTATGCCGGCGGCCTGCCTACCTTGAACCCGACAAACGGAGTTGGACCCATGGCCTTTGCCATCATGACCATGACCGATGCGGCCGCAAGCCGTGTGCGCGAGATTGTCGCCGGACGCGCCGAACAGGGCGCGCAGGGCGTGCGCGTGGGGATCAAGAAGGGTGGCTGCGCCGGCATGGAATATACGGTCGATCTGGTCACCGAGCCGGACGCCAAGGACGACCATATCAGCCATGAGGGCGCCCATGTCTGGGTCGACCCGGCGGCGATGCTCTATCTCCTGGGCACGCAGATGGATTTCGAGGTCACCAAGCTGCGCACCGGCTTTGTCTTCAACAATCCCAACCAGTCGTCCGCCTGCGGATGTGGCGAATCGGTCGAACTCAAGCCCGCCGATCTGAAGGAACTGGCCGAAGCACGCGGCGCGATCTGACAGCAGCGTTTCTTGCGCGTGTATCGCCGGTCGCCGATGCGTGGCATAAGGCGCCCATGGACGAGGACTATCTCAAAGACCTGTTCGCGCCGTTCGGGCCGATCACCATCAAGCGCATGTTTGGCGGGCAGGGCGTCTATTGCGCGCACGGCATCTTCGCGCTCGTCGCCTTCGACAGGCTCTATCTGAAGGGCGACGACCAGTCTTCGCCGGCCTATGAGGCCGAGGGCATGGAGCGTTGGGTCTATGAGGGCCACAAAAACCGGCGACCGACGGCGATGCCCTATTGGCAGGCACCCGACGAGGCGCTGGAAAGCGCCGATGCGATGGAGCCCTGGGCGCGCCTCGCGGTCGAAACCGCGCATCGAGCGAAGAAGTAGACCCGCTTAGAGCGCGGCAAGCGCCGCCCGCAGTTTTTCGGCGTTGGCTGCCAGCACGTCCTGATCTTCCATCTGCCCCGAATGGGCGCGCAGCGGCACGCCCTCATGGCGTGGAATAACATGGAAATGCAGGTGAAAGACCGACTGGCCGCCGGCCGCCTCATTGAACTGCATGATCGAGATGCCGTCCGCATCGAACGCGGCTTTAGAGGCCCGCGCCACGCGCTGGACGACCGCAATCGCCGCGCCGAGCGCCATCGGCTCGGCATCGAGCAGATTGCGTGAGGCCGATTTGGGGATGACCAGCGCATGGCCGTCGGCCTGCGGCATCACATCCATGATCACCAGCGTGTCGTCATCCTCATGCACCGTGTGCGACGGGATTTCGCCGCGCAGGATTTTGGCGAAGATGTTGTCGGTGTCGTAAGCTGTCATGTCGTGATCCGCCGTTCGGGCATCGTGGCCTGTCCGGTCTAGGCGCAGTTGCGCGGCGATTCAATCGGCCTTCTTGAACGGGCCGGCGTCAGTGAGGATCTTGCCGAACCGCGCCACATCGGCGCGTTCATGGCGCAGATAGTCCTCGATCGCGTTGCGAAAGCCCTCATGCGGGATGAAGTGGGCGGAATGGGTCGTCACCGGCAGATAGCCGCGCGCCAGCTTGTGTTCGCCCTGCGCGCCCGCTTCGACCACGGCCAGCTTGCGTTCGATCGCAAAATCGATCGCCTGATGGTAGCAGACCTCGAAATGCAGGAAGCGGTGGTGTTCGACGCAGCCCCAGTGGCGCCCGAAGATCGTGTTGCCGCCGATGAAGTTGATCGCGCCGGCTATGTTACGGCCGTTTCGCTTCGCCATCACCAAGAGGATGTCGTCGGCCATGCGCTCGGCGACAAGCGAGAAAAAGCGCCGGTTGAGATAGGGCCGGCCCCATTTGCGGTCGCCCGTATCGGTGTAGAAGACGTAGAAATCATCGAGCGCCGCTTCGGTGATGTCCGAACCTGTCAGCCATTCGATCGAAATGCCGTTTTCAAGAGCGGTCGCACGCTCCTTCTTCAGCGCCTTGCGCTTGCGCGACGACAGGGTCTCCAGAAACTCCGCATAGGAGCCATAGCCGTCATTGAAGAAATGGAACTGCTGATCGGTGCGGTGCAGAAAGCCGGCGTCGAGCAGCGCATCGAGATCGGGCTTTTGCGCAAATGTCACATGCGCCGAGGAAAGGCCGAGCCGCCCGGCCAGTTGCGCGATCGCGTTCGCCAGGGCCGCGCGGGCGGCGTCTTCATTGACATCGGGGCCGACAAGAAGGCGCGGGCCGGTCGCCGGCGTGAACGGCACCGATAGCTGCAGTTTCGGGTAGTAGCGCCCCCCGGCGCGTTCCCAGGCGTCGGCCCAGGCATGGTCGAAGACATATTCGCCCTGGCTGTGCGCTTTCAGATAGGCGGGCGCGGCGGCGAGCGCATGTCCCGCGCCATCTTCCAGCACCAGATGCTGGCCGTGCCAGCCCGTATCGGCGATGGCGCAGCCCGCTTCTTCCAGCGCGCTGAGAAAATCGTGCCGCATGAACGGGTTGTAGGCCGCACCGCTGGCGCGCGTCGTGCCGGCAAACCCGTCCCACACATCGCGCGGCACGTCGGCGATGCGCTCATGCACGCGCACGACATGGGCGGACTGGCCGTCGGACGCGGCTTGTGCGGCGGTGGGATCGGTCATCAACCGAGATGTATTGCATCGCACACGCGCCGCAAGGCGTGGCGGTCAATTTCATGCCGCGTCCGGGTCAAACCCTTCAAACGTCATCTGGTCCGCATGGGCATATGTCAGGGCGACCTGTTCAGGCGTGCGGACCGTCCAGGTGATGACCGGCAGGCCGTGCGCCCGCGCTTCGGCGACAAACGCATTGGGCAGGGCGGCGACCTGATAGGAGACGAAATCGATGCCCGCTTCGAGCTGCGCGCGGTGTTCGGCCAGCGCCGTATCGCTGATGCCGGATGCGGTCAGGCCGAGCGGCACGCCTGTCTCCATGGCGCGAAACGCGTCGACAAGACCGTGCTCGAACGACATGACGGCTGCGGGCCCACCATAACCGGCGACATCTTGGGCGACGGCGCGCGCCAGATCGGCATTGCGCGCGCCATTGTCCTTCATCTCGATGACGAGTGGCACTGCACCGCCGACCAGGGCAAGCGTTTCGCCGAGCGTCATGATGCTGTCGTCCGTGCCGCCGACGGCAAGCGCCCGCAACGCGTCCGCGCTGCGGTCCGCGACAAGACCCGACCCCCCGGTCAGACGGTCGAGCTGCGCATCGTGAAAAACCATCGCCACGCCGTCAGCCGACAGTTGCACGTCGAGTTCGATACCGAAATTGCCGGCGATCGCCGCGTGGAATGCCGACGCGGTGTTCTCCCATCGCTGCCGGTTGTCATCATGCAGGCCGCGATGGGCGATGGGCCGCGCCGTCAGGAACGCGAGATCGGTCATCGGCCCTCAATGATCGCCTCGACTTCGACGGCCGCGTTGAGCGGCAGGCTGGCCATGCCGACGGCCGCGCGTGCGTGCCGGCCCTTGTCGCCCAGCGCTTCCGCCAGAAGGTCCGATGCGCCATTGGCGACCAGATGCTGCTCGGTGAAACCAGGCGCGGATGCCACGAACACGGAAATCTTGACGATTTTCTCGATCGCTTCGAGGCTGCCGAGCGCGCTTTTCGCGACGGCAAGGATGTTGACCGCGCACCACTTGGCCGCATCCTGCCCGTCTTCAAGGCTCACATCGGCGCCAAGCAGGCCTGTCGCGCTCAGCGCGCCGTCCTTGAACGGCAACTGCCCGGAGGTGAACACCAGATTGCCGCTGCGCGTATAGGGCAGATAGTTCGCCGCCGGCGCGGCAACGTCCGGCACGGTGATGCCCATCTCGGCGAGCCTGGTTTCGATCTGGTCGGTCATGCGTTTCGGTCCCCTTTGGCGCGCGGCGGATTTTGCCTCGCTTCTGACAAGACGTTTCCTATAGTGGCGCCAAAAAGGAAAGCGATTCACGATGTCCATCCGCCGAAAATCCATCGCCTTTTCAGCCGGCCTCCTTATGGCCGGCGCGCTTGTGCCCGTGCCCGCAAATGCGGCCGGCGTGCAACTGGCGCCGCACCGGGCCGTCTATGCGGTCGAGTTGGAAGACGCATCCGACCGCAGCGGCATCACCGGCATGCGTGGCCGGATCGTCTATGAATTCCGGGGCTCGGCCTGCGAGGGCTATACGACCAATTTCCGCTTCGTCACGCAGATCGCCGCGCGCGCCGGCGGCCGCGTCACCGACCAGCAGACCACCACATTCGAGGAAGCCGATGGCTCGTCCTTCCGCTTCCTGACGCGCACCTTCGTCGATCAGCGGCCCGATCGCACCATCGAGGGCGTCGCGGCGGTCGAGGAAGACGCAACGATCGTGACGCTCACCGAACCGGAAGAGGATGAAATCCGGCTCGACCCGGCGGCCTTTCCCACCGCGCACATGATCGATCTGATCGAGCGGGCGGCCGACGGCGAGCGCTTTTATGAGAGAAAGATATTTGACGGTTCGGACGATGCCGACCGTGTGCTGACGACGACCGTGATCATCGGTCCTGAGAAGACCGAGGACGAAGACGATCCGGACGCGATCGGCGCCGTCGCCGATGCGCCGTTCCGCAACATCTCCGTTGCCTATTTCGACGAGGTGACCGAGGGCGAGGGGCTGCCCGAATACCGCATCGCCTTCAAGATGCACGACAATGGCATCACAAGGTCGCTGGAGATGGACTATGGCGACTTCCTGCTGTCGGGCACCATGGAGGAGCTCGAACTGTTCGAGGTTGAAGACTGCTCCTGAAAACCCCATCTGCAGGGTCTCTTGCAAAGAGGCGGGCTTTGGGCTAAGCGCCCGCTCATTCCACACACGGCGCAGGCTGACGACCGGGAGACATCCGGCGGGGCCACCGGTGGCGGGAAACCGCTGACGCGCCGTGGAGGCACAACCGGAAAGGACCATACGCATGGCAATGCCAGACTATTCCATGCGCCAGCTGCTTGAGGCTGGCGTTCACTTCGGCCACCAGACACACCGCTGGAACCCGAAGATGGCGCGGTACATTTTTGGCGACCGCAACAATGTCCACATCATCGATCTGTCGCAGACGGTGCCGCTGCTTGAGCAGGCGCTCAAGAAAGTGTCCGACACCGTTGCCGGCGGCGGCCGCGTTCTGTTCGTCGGAACCAAGCGCCAGGCGTCGGAAATCGTCGCGGACGCGGCCAAGCGGTCGGCGCAATATTACGTCAACGCCCGCTGGCTCGGCGGCATGCTGACCAACTGGAAGACGATCTCCAATTCGATCGCGCGCCTGCGCAAGCTCGAGGAGCTTCTGGGCGGCGAGGCCGAGGGCTTCACCAAGAAGGAACGGCTGAACCTTGAGCGCGAGCGCGAAAAGCTCGACCGCGCGTTGGGCGGCATCAAGGACATGGGCGGCATTCCCGACCTGATGTTCGTGATCGACACCAACAAGGAATCGATCGCCATCCAGGAAGCCCATCGTCTCGGCATTCCGGTCGTTGCGATCATCGATTCCAACTGCGATCCGGATGTGGTCGACCACCCGATCCCCGGCAATGACGATGCGGCGCGCGCCATTTCGCTCTATTGCGACCTGATCGCACGGGCGGCGATCGACGGCATCGAGCGCCAGCAGGGCGCGTCGGGCATTGATGTGGGCGCTCAGGCCGATGCACCGGCCGAGCCGGCCATTGAAGAGGCGCCGGCCCAAGAGACGGCCGTTGCGGCCGAAGAGCCCGCACCGGCTGCCGAAGAAGCCGCACCGGCCGAAGAACAGCCGGCCCAGGCCTGACGCTGCGCGATCGGACGCCCGTTCGGGCGTCCGTTCATCGGCGCGTCACACGAACCGGGCAGGGCCGGTTCCACAACGACAATTTGATGACACGCCGCGTCCCGGTCGCTCCGGGCCGGCATGACGAAAGGCACGACAATGACGACCATTACAGCCGCATTGGTGAAACAGCTGCGCGACCTGACCGGCGCCGGCATGATGGACTGCAAGAAGGCGCTCACCGAAACCAATGGTGACCTGGATGCGGCGGTCGATTGGCTGCGCACCAAGGGCATCGCCAAGGCCGAGAAGAAATCCGGCCGCACCGCCGCCGAAGGCCTGATCGGCGTTGCCGCATCGGGCACCGACGCCGTCGTGGTCGAGGTCAATTCCGAGACTGACTTTGTCGCGCGCAACGATGCGTTCCAGACGCTGGTCGGCGATGTCGCGCAGGTCGCGCTCGGCACGGACGGTTCGGTCGAGGCGGTCGCCGCGGCCACCTATCCGGGCAGCGACAAGAGCGTTGAGGAAACCATCAAGGACGCGGTCGCCACCATTGGCGAGAACATGAATTTGCGCCGTTCGGCCAAGCTCAGCGTCGGTGCCGGCACGGTCGCCACCTATGTCCACAATGCGGTCAAGGCCGATCTGGGCAAGCTGGGCGTTCTGGTCGCCATCGAAACCGCCGGCGATGCTGGTGCCGCGTCGGCGATCGGCCGGCAGATCGCCATGCATGTCGCGGCCACCAATCCGATGGCCATCGATGTGGATGATCTGGACCCGGCCGCCATCGAGCGCGAAAAGGCGATCTTCTCCGAGCAGGCCAAGGCATCGGGCAAGCCCGAAAACATCATCGAGAAGATGGTCGAGGGCCGCTTGCGCAAGTTCTACGAGGAAGTCTGCCTTCTCAAGCAGAGCTTCGTGATCAATCCCGACCTGACGGTCGAGCAGGCGCTCAAGGAAGCCGAAAAGGAAATCGGTGCCGAGGCCAAGGTGACCGCCTTCAAGCGGTTCGCGCTGGGTGAGGGCGTCGAAAAGGAAGAGAGCGACTTCGCCGCAGAAGTCGCCGCCGCAGCCAAGGGCTGACCGTCCCTCAAGCTTCCGGATCGAAATCGGTCCACACCATACGGGCACCGCGTGACAAGGCGGTGCCCGTGTTGTATCCGGGCGCAACCGAATCCTGCCGCTGGTCCCGAAAATCTGCCCATGTCCGAAGACCTTGCCTACAAGCGTGTCCTGCTGAAAGTGTCCGGCGAGGCGCTGATGGGCAATCAGGGTTTCGGCATCGATGTGGAAGTTGCCGACCGGATCGCCGCCGACGTCAAGCAGGCGGTTGATATGGGCGTGCAGGTCGCCATCGTCATCGGCGGCGGCAACATCTTCCGCGGCGTGGCCGTGGCCTCGCGCGGCGGCGACCGTGTGACCGGCGACCATATGGGCATGCTGGCGACCGTCATCAATTCGCTGGCGCTGCGCACTTCTCTGGTCAAGAGCGGGCTGGATGCGGTGGTCCTGTCGGCCATTGCGATGCCGCAATTGTGCGAAAGCTTCTCCCAGCGCAAGGCGATGTGGAACATCGAACAGGGCAGGGTGGTTGTCTTTGCGGGGGGCACGGGAAATCCCTATTTCACGACCGATTCGGCTGCCGCGCTCAGGGCGGCGGAAATCGGCGCGGACGCGCTGTTGAAGGGCACGCAGGTGGACGGCATCTATTCGGCCGACCCCAAGCTCGATCCGACGGCGGAGCGCTATGAATGCCTCACGCATGCGCAGGTCATTGAAAAGGGCTTGAACGTCATGGACATAGCCGCCGTCGCGCTGACCCGCGAGAACCGGATTCCGATCGTCGTGTTCTCCATCCACGAACAGGGTGGCCTGGCCGCCATCGTCAAGGGACGCGGCCGGTCGACTGTCGTCCGCGAACAATAATCCATCTGCCTGTTTCGGAGGAAGCTGCGTCATGAGTGAGTATGATCTTGCCGATCTGAACCGCCGCATGGAGGGCGCGATCAACGCGTTCAAGGGCGACCTTGGCGGCCTGCGCACCGGCCGCGCCTCGGCGTCGCTCCTCGACCCGATCACCGTCGAGGCCTATGGCAGCGCGATGCCGATCAACCAGGTCGCCAACGTCACGGTGCCCGAGCCGCGCATGCTGGCGGTCAATGTGTGGGACAAGTCGATGGTCGGCGCGGTCGAAAAGGCGATCCGCGATTCGAGCCTCGGCCTCAACCCGATGACCGACGGCACCACCGTGCGCGTCCCGCTGCCCGAACTGAACGAGGAGCGGCGGCGCGAACTGGTCAAGGTCGCTCATCAATATGCGGAAAATGCCCGGATAGCTGTGCGCCACGTGCGCCGCGACGGCATGGACACCTTGAAAAAGCTCGAAAAAGACGGCGAGATCGGCCAGGACGAGGGACGGGCGGAATCGGACGCCGTGCAGAAGCAGACCGACACATACATCACGCGTATCGACGAGTTGCTGGCCGAAAAAGAAGCCGAAATCCTTCAGGTCTGACCGCCGCGGCCGCAGGCGCAACAAATCGGGCGCCCGGCGTCCCCCAAAGGAGATGTACGTGCTGTCCAAAGCGCCCGCTGACACGATCCTCGGACCCGAACATGTCGCCATCATCATGGACGGCAACGGCCGCTGGGCGACAGCCCGCTCCATGCCGCGCACCTTCGGCCACAAGGCCGGCGTCGAAGCGGTGCGCCGCACCGTGCGCGCCGCGCCCCGGCACGGCATCCGCCACCTGACGCTCTACGCCTTTTCGTCCGAGAACTGGTCGCGGCCGCCCGAAGAGGTGCGCGATCTCCTGGGCCTTTTGCGGCTTTACATCCATCGCGATCTGGCGGAACTGGCGGCCAACGGTGTCTGCATCCGCATCATCGGCAGCCGCGAAGGGCTCAAGCCCGATATTCTGGACCTGATCGAACGTGCCGAAACGCGCACGCGCGGCAATGTGCGGCTCAACCTCAACATCGCCTTCAACTATGGCGCGCGGGACGAATTGCTGCGCGCCGCGCAAAAACTCGTCGACACGGCGCGCATGACCCCCGACTGCGACCGGCGGCTGACCAGCGCCGATCTCAACAATGCGCTCGACACGGCCGGCCTGCCCGATCCGGATCTGATCATCCGCACCAGCGGCGAAATGCGTCTGTCGAACTTCCTTCTGTGGCAGGCCGCCTATGCGGAACTGGTGTTCCTGGACTGCATGTGGCCCGATTTCGATGAAGACCACCTCATCGGCGCACTCGACGAATATCGCGGCCGGGACCGTCGTTACGGCGCCGTGGCGCCGGCGCGCGACGCCGCCTTATGAGCAATCTCGCCACCCGGGTCTGGTCCGGCGTGGTGCTGGGAACGATCTTTATCGCCGTGACGATCGCCGGCGGCACGCCGTTCGTGATGTTCATCACGCTGATCGCGGCCATTTTCTGGGTCGAATGGACCGACATGAAGATGCCGGGCAGCGACGACCGGCTGCAGCCGGTTGGCATTCTGGCGCTGATCGGACTGGCCGTCATCGTCCTGTTCGCCCCGCCTGCCGCCAAGACAATCCTGCTCCTTGCCGTCCTGGCCGCATTCGCCGTGGCCGCGTTCGGCCTGAAGGATCGGCGCGCGATCGGCGGGTTCGTCTATGCGGCGCTGCTGCTGATCAGCCTGGGCCTTCTGCGGGGTGACTGGGGGTTTGAGCCGGGCCTTGCCGCCATCATCTTTCTGGTCGCCGTGGTCTGGGCCACCGACATCGGCGCCTATTTCGTCGGAAGACGGGTCGGCGGCCCCAAGCTGGCGCCGCGCGTGTCGCCCAACAAGACGATCTCCGGCGCGCTTGGCGGGCTCGCCTCGGCCATTGTTGCCGCGCTCTTGGTCGATGCGCTGTTCGGCGTCAGCAGCTTTTGGGCGGCGATCGCGCTGGCGCTTTTCCTGTCGGTCCTGTCGCAGGCCGGCGACCTGTTTGAATCGTGGATCAAGCGGCGCGCCGGGGTCAAGGATTCCGGCCGCGTCATTCCCGGCCATGGTGGCGTCATGGACCGTGTCGACGGTCTTGTTTTTGCCGCGATTGGCCTATGGTTTGCCTGTGTGCTGCGTGCCGGCATCGACCAGCCTGCCCATGCCTTTTTCTGACCGACAGCGGAGACCCGATGTTTGACTTCCTGACCGGACTCGTCGCGACGGACGGTTTTATCATCGGCATTCTGGTGCCGTTCCTGTTCGTTCTGACGGTCGTCATCTTCTTTCATGAGCTCGGCCACTATCTGGTCGGCCGCTGGTGCGGCATCGGTGCCAAGGTCTTTTCGGTCGGCTTCGGTCCCGAACTGATCGGCTTTGACGACCGCAACGGCACGCGCTGGCGGCTGTCGGCCATCCCGCTGGGCGGCTATGTCAAATTCGTCGGCGACATGAACGCGGCCTCCGCCTCGGCGACGATGGACGACGATCTGACAGAGGCCGAACGGGCCCAGGCCTTCCACACGAAAAGCGTCTGGCGACGTGCGGCGACCGTGTTTGCCGGTCCGGCCGCCAATTTCATCCTGGCGGTTGTCATCTTCGCCTTCGTTCTGGCCGTGTTCGGACGCGTCGTCGCCGATCCGGTGGTGGCCGAGGTGCGCGCCGGCAGCGCAGCCGAGGCCGCGGGTCTTGAAGCGGGCGACCGCTTCGTCAGTCTCGACGGCCAGCCCGTTGCCAGCTTTTCCGACGTGCAGCGCTATGTCGCGCCGCGCGCCGGCAGCCCGATCGCCATGGTCGTCGATCGCGACGGCCTGTCGATCGACCTGACGATCACGCCCGAGCGGCTCGAGATCGAAGACCGGTTCGGCAACAGGATCGAGCAGGGCGTGATCGGCGTCGTCAACAATCCCGAGACGGGGCGTTACCGCACCGAGACCTATCCGCCGCTGCAGGCCGTCTGGCTGGGCGTCAAGGAGACCGGTTATGTGGTCTCGCGCACTGGCGGATATCTGGCCGGCGTCATCACCGGGCGCGAGAGTGCCGACCAGATCGGTGGCCCGATTCGGGTCGCCCAGGTGTCGGGGCAGGTGGCAACGCTCGGCTTCATCGCCCTGTTGAACCTGACGGCGATCCTGTCCGTGTCGATCGGGCTCCTGAACCTTCTGCCGGTGCCGGTGCTCGATGGCGGGCACCTGATGTTCTATGCCTATGAGGCGGTGCGCGGAAAGCCGCTGTCGGAGGCTGCCCAGGAGTATGGCTACCGGATTGGATTCGCGCTCGTTCTGGGGCTGATGGTGTTTGCGACCTGGAACGACATCACGATTCTTTTCGGAAATGGCTAGAACGTTACGCACATCGCTGCATGCGCGCTTGACCGGCGCGATGTGGGCAATTCGTTTACCATATGAGGCGGTCGTGCGTTGCGAAAACGTCACTAAACGGCACAAGCTAAACGCTTTTTAACCCTACTGCTTGCGTGTGGGACAAAAGCCTGCAATACGGATTTCGACGCTTTGAGTGAACTATCTGGTCTGGCTCGGACCCAA
>JANSXT010000026.1 GCA_024742765.1 Phyllobacteriaceae bacterium
GGACGCCCTCGCCCGACACGTCGCGGGTGATCGAGGGGTTGTCGGACTTGCGCGAAATCTTGTCGATCTCGTCGATATAGACGATGCCCCGCTGGGCGCGCTCGACATTGTAGTCGGATGCCTGCAGCAGTTTCAGGATGATGTTCTCGACATCCTCGCCGACATAGCCCGCCTCGGTCAGCGTGGTCGCGTCGGCCATCGTGAACGGCACGTCGATGATGCGCGCAAGCGTCTGGGCGAGCAGCGTCTTGCCGCAGCCGGTCGGGCCGATCAGCAGGATGTTGGACTTGGCAAGCTCCACATCCTCGTTCTTTTCGGCGTGGGCGAGGCGCTTGTAATGGTTGTGGACGGCGACCGACAGGATGCGCTTGGCGCGCTCCTGGCCGATCACATAATCGTCGAGCACACCCAGGATCTCCTGCGGCGTGGGCACGCCTTCCTTGGACTTGGAGATCGAGGACTTGTTCTCCTCGCGGATGATGTCCATGCACAGTTCGACGCATTCATCGCAGATGAAAACGGTCGGCCCGGCAATCAGCTTGCGGACCTCGTGCTGGCTTTTTCCGCAGAATGAGCAATAGAGCGTGTTCTTGGCGTCGCCGCCACCACCGCTCGAGGAAACCTTGCTCATCGTCTATCCTTTCCTGCGCCTGACCATAAACGGCCCTATGGCTGGCCGGCCGGCGATCGCGCAATCACGGGGGCACTCAAACCGTACCCGGGCCAACGCCCGTCCGGCACCTTATACACATGCGGCAAAGACACAAACCCGACACCCGAATCATCAAAGGCTAAGGCCGTCTTTGTCAACAAGACCTTAACGCGCCGAAAGGCCCTTTGAAGAACCCTAGCGCCCGAAACGCCAAGAGCAATCGCAAATGCGTGGCAAATGTGCCGCACCGGGCGCAGATAATCGGGTCAGTCCTGCTTGGCTTCGTTTTCCATCGCTTCGCGCGATGTGATCACCTTGTCGATCAGACCGAATTCCCTGGCTTCCTCAGCGCTCATGAAATTGTCGCGTTCGAGCGCCTTTTCGATCGTCTCATAGTCCTGACCGGTGTGCTTGACGTAGATCTCGTTAAGACGGCGCTTGAGCTTCTGGGTGAACTCGGCATGGATGAGAATGTCGGTCGCCTGACCCTGATAGCCGCCGGAAGGCTGGTGCACCATCACATTGGCGTTGGGCAGGGCGAAGCGCATATCCTTGGCGCCCGCGGCCAAAAGGAACGAGCCCATGGACATGGCCTGACCGGTGCAGAGCGTCGAAATGGGTGGCTTGATGAACTGCATCGTGTCGTAGATCGCCAGCCCTGCCGTCACCACGCCACCAGGCGAATTGATGTACATGGCGATCTCTTTTTTCGGATTGTCGGCCTCAAGAAACAAAAGCTGCGCGCAGACGAGCGACGCCATGCCGTCCTCGATCGGGCCGGTGATGAAGATGATGCGCTCCTTGAGAAGGCGCGAGAAGATGTCATAGGCGCGCTCGCCACGGTTGGTCTGTTCGACGACCATGGGCACGAGATTCATCACGGTATCGATCGGGCTTGGCATGCGTCACCTTTATCGGGGTTTGCCGCGCGGATGCGGGCGGAACGGCGGGAATCAGTATCTGACAGGCCATCTAGATAGGGCGGGCACCGGGCGCTTCGCAAGAGAGGCCGCCCAATTGGTTGCCCGGCCGCCGAAAACACCCCACAAAGCGTCCCGACGACACCGGCAGGAACACGCAATCGTGAATGAACGCCTCCGACCCAACGGCCGTCCGCACACCCGTTCGATCGACCCGCGCGATCCAGACTTCGTTCAGGACGTCTACGATGCCTATGGCCAATGGCATGCGGATGGGCCGGCCTTTTTCTGGGAAGAGTATGGCCATTGGTGTTTTGCGGGATATGAGACGGTCGACCGGCTCCTGCGCGACCGGCGTTTCGGCCGGCAGGTGCTGCATGTGGCCACCCGCGACGAACTGGGCTGGCCGCCGCGTCCGGCGCATTTGAGCGATTTTGATGCGGTCGAGCGCCATTCGCTGCTCGAACTTGAGCCGCCGGCGCACACCCGTTTGCGGCGGCTGATCACCAAGGCGTTCGTCGCCCGGCAGGTGGAACGACTGCGGCCGCAGATCAACGCGCTGTGCCACGATCTCATTGACGGGTTCGAGGCGGACGGAGAGGTGGAACTGCTGTCGGCCTATGCGACGCCGATCCCGCTCAAGACGATCTGCGCGCTTTTGGGCGTGCCGGAGGAAGCGGGGCCGCAACTGCTCGCCTGGTCGCATGCGATCGTCAAAATGTATGTGCTCGACCCCTCCATGGACGATCAGATCGCGGCCAATGCCGCTGCCCGCGACTTTTCCGCCTTCCTGCGCGGGCACATCGCGAAAAAGCGCGCCGCGCCGGGGGACGATCTGCTGTCGGCGCTGATCGCGGCGGAAGATGACGGCGAGACGCTGTCGGTGGACGAACTGGTCTCCACGGTGATCCTGCTGCTCAATGCCGGCCACGAAGCGACGGTGCACCAGATCGGCAATGCAATGCGCTCGATCCTCGCCTCCGGGATCGCGCCGCGTGACCTGTTTGCCGATGCCGATGCGACGGCGGCAACCGTCGAGGAGTGTCTGCGCCATGACGCGCCGCTGCACATGTTCACCCGCTATGCGCTCGAAGACATGGCGTTTGAGGCCGATGGCGAAACGATCCCGCTCAGCAAAGGCGACACGATCGGCCTTCTTCTGGGCACGGCCAATCGCGACCCGCGCCGCTTTGCCGATCCGGACCGGTTCGACCCGCACCGACCCGATCAGGTCAATGTGACCTTCGGTGCCGGCCTTCATTTCTGCATCGGTGCGCCTTTGGCGCGGATCGAACTGCAGGAGGCGTTGTCGGTGCTGTTCGCACGGCTGCCGGGCCTGCGCTTCGCCGGGACGCCGCGCTATGCCGACGCTTACCATTTCCACGGGCTGGAGCGCGCCGTGCTCCAATGGCAATGATCAGCAGACCGTGATCTGGCAAATCTTGAGCATGAAGTCCTTTTCCGGCTCGGTGCGTGCCGCGTCGAACTGGCGGCCGTCCCGGCATTGGGCACGCGCCTCATAGGTCTTGCGCCCGGCCAGTTCGCCCTCACGGATGTTGACGAAATATTCGACCTGACATTGCTCGTCGCGCGCCAACTGCTCGGAGACGGCGTCGAGCCAAGCCGAGTCGGTCGATTGTGCCAACGCGGGCAGGCTCGTGGCCGCCATCATAGCGGCGGAAAAAGCAATCATCTGAAAGCGCATCGGCGCCCTCCCGTTTTCCTGCGTCCGTTCAGCACAGCAAAGCAGCTCGGCGCCCAGCCTGCCTTGCGGCAAGTCAACAAGCGCGCATGCAAAAAGGGCCGCCCGAAGGCGGCCCTCTCAGAAGCAGATTTATGCGCGATCAGCCTGCCTTGGCGAGCGCCTGATCGATGTCGGCGATGATGTCATCGACATTTTCGATGCCAACCGACAGGCGGACGACATCGTTGCCGGCGCCGGCTGCATCACGCTGCTCGTCGCTGAGTTGGCGGTGGGTGGTGGAGGCCGGATGGATCACCAGCGAGCGCGTGTCACCGATATTGGCCAGATGCGAGAACAGTTCGAGGTTCTCGACGAACTTGACGCCGGCCTCGTAGCCGCCCTTCAGGCCGAAGGTGAAGACCGAACCGCCGCCCTTGGGCGCATATTTCTTCTGCAAGTCCTTGTAGCTGTCACCCTTCAGGCCCGCATATCGGACCCAGGCGACCGCATCATGCTTGTTCAGATGCTTGGCGACCTCATGGGCATTGTCGCAATGGCGCTGCATGCGAAGCGGCAGCGTTTCAAGCCCGGTCAGGATCTGGAAGGCGTTGAACGGCGACAGCGCCGGGCCGAAATCGCGCAGGCCCAGAACGCGGCAGGCGATGGCGAAGGCGATGTTGCCGAGCGCTTCGTGCAGCACGACGCCACCATATTCCTCGCGCGGCGCCGACAGCATCGGATAATTGCCCGAGGCCGACCAGTCGAACGTGCCGCCATCGACGATGATGCCGCCCATCGAGTTGCCATGACCGCCGATGAACTTGGTCAGCGAGTGGACGACGATGTCGGCGCCATGCTCGATCGGCCGGATCAGGTACGGCGTTGCCATCGTGTTGTCGACGATCAGCGGCAGGCCGTGCTTGTGGGCCACCTTGGCGACCGCTTCGATATCGGTGATCACGCCGCCAGGGTTGGCGATGCTTTCCACGAAGACGGCGCGCGTCCGCTCATCGATCTGCGATTCCAGCGCGGAAATATCGTCCATGTCGGCCCAGCGGACCTGCCAGTCGAAGTTCTTGAAGGCCTGGCCGAACTGGTTGATCGAGCCGCCATAGAGACGGGTCGCGGCGACGAAATTGTCGCCGGAATTCATCAGCGTGTGGAAGACCAGAAGCTGGGCGGCATGGCCCGATGCCACCGCAAGCGCTGCCGTGCCGCCCTCAAGCGCTGCGACGCGCTCTTCGAGCACCGCATTGGTGGGGTTCATGATGCGGGTGTAGATGTTACCGAATTCCTGAAGGCCGAACAGGCGCGCGGCGTGGTCGGCGCTGTCGAAGACGAAGGACGTCGTCTGGTAGATCGGCGTGATGCGCGCATTGGTGGTCGGATCGGGCTGGGCGCCCGCGTGAATGGCGAGCGTCTCAAAGCCCGGCGTGTGGTCTGCCATGATGGTGTGCCTCCCGGATGGTCGGTTTTCGTTGGTCCCGGGGCGTTATCGGCGAGCGGCGGGGCGAATGCAAAGAACAAATTTGCGCGGCGGGTTCATTTCGCGCCGCGCCCGCACTGGCAGAGGCCGTCTGGCGGAATGGTTTTGCCGAATTAAAGGCCCAAACGCGGCATCTCGATCGCCGGGCAGCGATCCTGAATGACGGTCAGGCCGGCCGCCTCGGCGCGGGCGGCGGCGGCATCGTCGCGCACGCCCAACTGGCTCCAGATCACCTTGGGCAGCGGATCGAGCGCGAGCGCCGCATCGATGACGCCCCCCAGATGTTCGGAACGGCGGAACACGTCGATCATCTCGACGGGCTGCGGCAGGTCGGCGAGCGTTGCGACCGTCGGCGCGCCGGCGATCCTCTTGCCCACCTGCCCCGGATTGACGGCGAAAACCGTGAACCCCTTGCGCACCAGAAACCCGGTCACGCCATGGCTCGGCCGCGCCGGGTTGGGCGACGCACCAACGACCGCAATGGATTTGACATCGGTCAGAACCGAGCGGATCAGATCGTCGGGATAGCTTTCATGCGTCATCGTCGTCATGGTTCCAGTATGATGTTGCCGTTTTCGTCCAACGGGCCGAGCGGATCGTGGGCAACCTCCCACAAATGGCCGTCAGGATCGGCGAAATAGCCCGAATACCCTCCCCAAGAGACCTTTTGCGGGCGCTTTTTCGGCGTTGCGCCGCACGCAATGGCGTGTGCGAAAAGCGCGTCGACCTCTTCGGTGCTTTCCACATTGTGCGCCAGCGTGACGGCACGAAAGCCCGACGGGTCATCGGCCACATCTGCGTCTTCGGCCAGTGCGGCGCGGCCGAAAAGCGCCAGAACGGTGCCGTTGGTCAGGAAGAATGTGATTGTATCGCCAGAGGCTGCCCCGCGCTTGAAGCCCAGCTTCTCATAAAAGGCCGTCGATGCCGCCACATCGTCCACGCCGAGCGTGACGATGGTGATGCGCGGTTGGAATGCCATGGGAATTGCCCTTCTTCATTGGTCCAGCCACTCGGCCTTGCGCTTTTGCAGGAATGCGCCGATCCCCTCCTCAGCATCGCGTGCCATCATGTTCTCGACCATAACCCTGGCGGTGTAGGCATAGGCCGCGTCAAGATCCATCGCGGCCTGCCGGTAGAAGGCCTGCTTGCCGGTGCGCACGACGAAAGCCGATTTGTCGGCAATGGTTTGCGCGTATTTCGTAATGACCTGATTCAGGTACTCGCGCGGTACGATCCGGTTGACGAGGCCGAACTCCTTGGCGGTCGATGCATCGATCGTCTCGCCGGTCAGCAGCATCTCCATCGCCTGCTTGCGGTGGACATTGCGCGACAAGGCAACCATCGGCGTCGAGCAGAACAGGCCGATATTGACGCCCGGCGTGCAGAAGCCCGAACTGTCGGTGCAGATCGCCAGATCGCAGCTTGCGACGAGCTGGCATCCTGCGGCGGTGGCCAGCCCGTCCACCTCGGCGATCACCGGTTTGGGGTGGCGGACGATGGCCGTCATCAGTTCGGCGCACAGATCGAAGGTCTTCTTGAAGAATGCCGTGCCGCCGTCGGCGTCGGCGCGATGGGCTGTCAGTTCCTTCAGATCGTGGCCGGCGCAGAACACACGCTCGTCGGAGCGGATCACGATGACGCGGACGTCCTTTTCAGCGGCCGCCTCGTTCAGCGCCGCAAGCAACGTCTCCATCATGGCGATGGACAGCGCGTTCGCCGGCGGGCTGTTCAGCGTCAGGCGGCGGATCGGACCCTCGGTGCCGGCCAGGACAAGGCCGCCCGGCTTTCTCAACGATGTCACGGTGGCGCTCATGGGCCTTGCCTCCCCTGCCGGCGGAACGGTATCAGCGCCCTTGTCGCAAAGCGGCGCCGCCACGGCAAGCCGGGACCAGACAGCAAGACGAGACCATGGCCGATACACATTACACACCCATCATGACCGTGGCCGACCTCGAAGCCTTCATCGAGCGCGATTTCCCGCAGGTGCACATGGACGGGCGGGTGTTTCACATCGTGTCCGTCGCGCCGGGCGCGACGACGATGCGGCTCGAACCCAATGAGCGGCATTTACGGCCAGGCGGCACGGTTTCTGGCCCGACCCTTTTCGCGATGGCCGATGTGTGCGCCTATATGGTGATCCTTGCGCATATCGGGCCGGCCAAGCACACGGTGACGACCAATCTGAACATCAATTTCATGCACAAGGCAGCACCCGGGCCGATCTTCTGCGCCGGACGGCTGTTGAAACTGGGCAAGCGGCTGGCGGTGGTCGAAGCAACGATCACCGACGAAGAAGACACCATCGTTGCGCACGCGACCGCCACCTATTCGATCCCGCCGGAGCGAAAAGGCACGGTAAAATAGTACCGTACACACAAGCTTCTGAAATTGCTTACTTTTTCTTGGGCGGCTCGCAAAATATGGCTTGACAGTTTGCCGTCGCGCGTCTAGATGCCCGCCAAGACGTGCGGAGCAAGCCTCCGCGCGTTTGTTTTTGCCCGAAGATCATTGGTCTTCAGCCGGCAATCCAAGCAACAAAAAAAGCCCCGACGGCGACAGCCCGACGGGACCGATGAACCAAGGACACTCCCATGCGGACCTTTTCGCAGAAACCTGCCGACGTGCAGAAGAAATGGGTGATGATCGATGCGGAAGGGCTGGTCGTCGGCCGCCTCGCCACGATCGTCGCCAGCCGCCTGCGCGGCAAGCACAAGCCCAGCTTCACCCCTCATGTCGATGATGGCGACAATGTCGTCGTCATCAATGCCGACAAGGTGGTCTTCACCGGCAAGAAGCGCGGCGACAAGAAATATTACTGGCACACCGGCCATCCGGGCGGCATCAAGGAACGCACCGCGGCTCAGCTGCTTGACGGACGCTTTCCCGAGCGCGTCGTCGAAAAGGCCGTCGAACGGATGATCCCGCGCGGCCCGCTCGGCCGTCGCCAGATGAAGAATTTGCGCGTCTATGCGGGCGCCGACCATCCCCATGAGGCGCAGCAGCCCGAAGTGCTCGACGTCGCCGCAATGAACGCCAAGAACAAGAGAGCATAAGCATCATGGCTGATCTGACTTCGCTTGAAGAACTGGGCGATGCCGTTGCCGGCACCGAGGCGGCACCGGCCGCTGCGCCCGAAGCGCCCGTCCACGTCCAGAAGCTCGACGCGCATGGCCGCGCCTATGCCACCGGCAAGCGCAAGGATGCGGTCGCCCGCGTCTGGCTGAAGCCCGGCACCGGCAAGGTGACCGTCAACGACCGCGACATGGACGCCTATTTCGCCCGCCCCGTGCTGCAGATGATCCTGCGCCAGCCGGTCGTCGCGGTGAACCGGGACGGCCAGTACGACATCGTCGCCACCGTCAAGGGCGGCGGGCTGTCCGGCCAGGCCGGCGCGGTGCGTCACGGCATCTCCAAGGCGCTGACCTATTATGAGCCCGAGCTTCGCTCTATCCTCAAAAAGGGCGGCTTCCTGACGCGCGACAGCCGCGTGGTGGAGCGCAAGAAGTACGGCCGGGCCAAGGCACGCCGGAGCTTCCAGTTCTCCAAGCGCTGATTGTTCGCAATCAGGCTCATGCCAAAAGCCGGGCTTCGTGCCCCGCTTTTTTGTTGCAGGTGGCGATGACGTGTTGCGGGTTTTCCGGTTTACGTCATTCCGGGACTCGATCCAGGAATCCAGAAGCGCCCGCATTCATGCCACCCGGGGATAGGTCGTCCCTGCGATGAAGACGTCAGCGTGGATACCGGGATCAAGTCCCGGTATTACGCCGTCTGGATGCGCGTTGTGCGTCAGGAAGTGGACAGAGACACCTGCCCCGCCCTTTTCGCCCATCCCGCATACCGCTAGCGTGTCGGCATGGAACCGTTTCGTCTCATGCTCACCGGCGGGCACCCCAATTCGCTCGGGCGCACGCTGGAGGTTGTCGAGACCGTGCTCGACGATCCGGCGCGGATGGAAGAACTGTACCAGTGCTATTTCAGCGATGACGAGATCGTCCGCCTGCGCACCTCCAATGCCTGCCGGCGGGTGTTCAAGGAACGGCCGGACTGGTTCGACACCTACGCTGACCGGCTCATCGGCGAAATCGCGCAGATCGACCAGCCGTCCGCCAAGTGGACGCTCGCGCAGCTTTTCCTCGAACACCAGAAGCGGCTGACACCGGAACAGCGCGCCAAGGCGACGGAAATCCTCATCCGCACGCTGCATGAGGAAGACGACTGGATCGCGCTCAACATGGCGATGAAGACGCTGGAGCGCTGGGTGAAGAAGGACAGCGCCATCATCCTGCGCATCGAAATCCGCGCGCGGGCGCTCGGCGACGACCGGCGCAAATCGGTTGCCAACGGCGCGCGAAAGCTGTTGAACGCGATGGACGTATCCCCGCTTTGACGAGCCGACCATGCCTTCGGACAGAATCGATCACGCCATCACGCCCGGCCCGCTGACCGGCGCCGCCAGCGACCCGACCTATGCGGGTGCGCTGTCCTTCATGCGCCGCAAATATACCAAGGACCTGACCGGCGCGGATGTGGCGGTGCTCGGCATTCCGTTCGACGCCGCCGTCTCCAACCGGCCGGGCGCCCGGTTCGGCCCGCAGGCTATCCGCCGCGCCTCGGCGATCATGGACAATGATCCGCAATATCCGTTTTCGGCCGATCTGTTCGCGCATCTGGCGGTCGTCGATCATGGCGACATCTTGCTTGATTATGGCAACCATCAGGCCGCCCCCCGCGCCATCGAGGCGGCCGCGCGGGCGGTGATCGACGAGGACGTGTTCCTGCTCGGGCTTGGCGGTGACCATTTCGTCACCTGGCCGCTGCTGAAGGCGCATGCCGCCAGGCACGGCCCGCTGGCGCTTGTCCAGTTCGATGCCCATCAGGACACATGGTTTGACGACGGTGCGCGCATCGATCACGGCTCGTTCGTCGGCCGCGCGGTGCGCGACGGCGTCATCGATCCCTCGAAGTCGATCCAGATCGGCATCCGAACCCACGCGCCCGAGGATTGCGGGATTGAAATCCTTTACGGCCACCAGGTCGAGGAGATAGGTGCCGTCGAGATCGCCGAGGCGATCTATGAGCGGGTCGGCGGCGGCAAGGCCTACATCACCTTCGACATCGACTGCCTGGACCCGGCCTTTGCGCCGGGCACGGGGACGCCGGTCGCCGGCGGGCCGTCCAGCGCCAAGATGCTGGCAACGCTGATGCACCTGAAAAATCTGCAACTGGTCGGCGCCGACGTGGTCGAGGTTGCGCCGGCCTATGATCATGCCGATATCACGGCGATTGCCGGCGCGGCGGTGGCGATGCATTATCTGGGGCTTATCGCGGCGCGCAAAGCCGGCCGTTGATAGACTGATTCAACCGCCTGGCATTCTGATTCAACGCGTTTGCGCGACGATTCCGATTGCCGGCGCAACGAACTGAAAACAAAGGGCTTTCGGGACCGACATGGCAGCGAAAATCTTCATCGACGGTGAACATGGCACGACCGGGCTGCAAATCCGCGAGCGGCTTGCGACGCGGTCCGACATCACGCTCCTGTCGCTCGCCGAGGCCGACCGGCGCGACACGAACAAGCGCACCGCAATGCTGCGCGAGGCCGATATCGCGATCCTGTGCCTGCCCGATGATGCGGCCCGCGAAGCCGTCAAGCTGGCCGAGGGTGGCGGCACGCGCTTTATCGATGCGTCGACCGCGCACCGCACCGATCCCGACTGGGTGTACGGGTTTGCCGAGGCCGAACCCGGTCAGGCCACCCGCATCGCCGAAGCGCAGTTCGTCTCCAATCCGGGCTGCTATTCGACCGGGGCGATCGGTCTTTTGCGGCCGCTGGTTCTGGCCGGCATCCTGCCCACCGACTATCCGGTAACCATCAATGCGGTGTCGGGCTATTCGGGCGGCGGCAAGCAGATGATCCGGCAGATGGAGGACCAGACTGCCGACGACCGGATCGCAGCGCCCTTCTTCGCCTATGCGCTGCCGCTGCGGCACAAGCATGTGCCGGAGATCGTAGACCGTTCAGGCCTGACCGCGCGGCCGGTCTTCACGCCGTCGGTCGGGCGGTTTCCGCAAGGCATGCTGGTCAATGTGCCGCTCCTGTCGGCGCATCTGAACGAGAACGCGTCCATGGAAACCGTCCACGAGGCACTTGAGGATCATTACTCCGGCCAGAGCATCGTCGAGGTGGTCGAACTGGACCAGAGCGCGGCGACCATTCGGATTGATGCCACGGAGATGGCCGGCACGGATAGGATGAAGCTTTATGTTTGCGGCACGCCGGGTGACGGCCAGATGAACCTCATCGCCTCGCTCGACAATCTGGGCAAGGGCGCGTCTGGCGCGGCGGTGCAGAACCTCGATCTGATGATTGAAGGCTGATCAAGCGTGCCGGTGCGGCCGGCCGTCCAGTAGCGGCATGGGCCCGACCATGCCGCGCCAATGGGCGACGGCAAAGGCGAGCACGAAGAAGGCCAGCCCCTGATGGATCAGCGCCCATGAGAGCGGCACTTCCATCACCAGCGTGACGATGCCGACCAGCGCCTGGCCGACCACCAGCGCCAGAAGCGTCGCCGCACGGCGCGCATGGGTCGAGCCCGGCGCCCAGCGCCAGCAGGAGATGACGTGCGCAATCACGACGAGCAACAGCGCATAGGCGCCCGTGCGGTGCGCGAACTGGACGATCGCCGGGTTTTCCACCCAGTTGCGCCAGCCCAGTGTCGGCTCCCACATGACGGACGGGAACAGCCCCTCGCCCATCATCGGCCATTCATTGAAGACCCAGCCCGCATCGAGCCCGGCCACCAGCGCGCCGAGATAGATCTGGATAAAGACCAGCGCGGCAATGACGCCGGCCCAGAACGAGGAGTTCGCCGTCGGTTTGAGATCGGGCGCATGCGGGGCGATGGCGCGCGCCACCCAGACGATACCGCCCAGGATCAGCGCGGCCATGCACAGGTGGACCGCAAGACGATAATGGCTGACATCGACCCGCTCCGTCAGCCCCGAAGAGACCATCCACCAGCCGATGAATCCCTGAAGGCCGCCGAGCGCAAGAAGACCCACGAGCGACCATTTCAGTCGCCGGTCGAGCCGTCCGGTCAGCCAGAAGAAGGCGAGCGGCACGGCAAAGACGAGACCGAGCGTGCGCGCAAGGAAACGATGGCCCCACTCCCACCAGTAAATGAACTGGAACTCGGCCATCGACATGCCCTTGTTGACAAGCTGGTATTCCGGGATCTGCCGATAGCGCTCCAGCTCCTCCTGCCATTGCTCCTCGGTCAGCGGCGGGATCACGCCGTGGATCGGCGCCCATTCGGTGATCGACAGGCCGGAATCGGTGAGCCGTGTCGCGCCGCCGACAACGACCAGCACCAAAAGCACGAGCGCGGTGAAATAGAGCCAGCCGCGAACCTGCGCCCGATTGCGCAATTCAGGATCGCGGCCCGCGGCCATGGCGGGTGCGGGAAGACTGTCGGCGAGATCAGTGGCGGTGGTCATCGAATGTCTTTCACCAAACGCAGTGTGGGCGCCTGATTGCAAATCGGCCCTGGCCTTTCAAGTGCCGCTTTGCCGCATGGCGGCATCACTTGGCGGCCTTGGCAATGGCGGCCGTCGTGCTACATGGCAGCCCATCGCGGGAGAGAACATGCCCTATCGTCTCAAGAAATTCATCGGGATGGTGATCCTGGTCGCGCTGGTGGTGCTCTATGCGCTGGTGGCGACGGCCATCGCCTCGGCGCGGCTGGCCGAAAGCCCGTGGTATGTGCACCTCGCCTTTTTTGCCTTTTCAGGTGTCTTCTGGGTTGTGCCGGCCATGTTCGTCATTTCTTGGATGGAACGCCGCCCCAAGGAAACCGACGCCCGATAGACCGGCCGGCCATTGACCTTTCAAGCCCCGTCTCAACGGAAAAGAAACCCGATTGGCGTAGATCGGGCGCGGAGGCTTAATTCAATGGTTGACGTGACTTCCCATATGGCGCCCCCCCGCCGCGTTTCAAAGGCCGCACCGGCCAGCGTTTCGGTCGATGTCGTCACCGACATCGAGGCCGCCCGTGCCGCCGCGGCGGCGATCACACCGAACATGGTGTTCACCGGCTATCAGCATCCGGCCTTTCTGTCCGCCTGGGTCGGTACAGCCGGCTGCGCGCCGATGTTCTTGAAGTTCGCCGCCGCCGGACATGGTCCGGTTCTGCTGCCGCTCGAACGGTGCGACAACGGTGTCGCCGGCTATTGCGGCGGGCGGCACGCGAACGGCAATTTCCCCGTCGGGCGGCGCGAGGACATCGCCGCTCTGTCCGATGCCGGCGAAACGGCGATCCTGTCGGCCATCAAGGCGGCCGACATTCCCGCCAGCTCGCTTTTTCTCGAGCGCCAGCACGAAAACTGGCAAAACATTGCCAACCCGTTCGTCTTCGCATCGAGCGTCGCCAGCCCGAACATCGCATTGTCCTTTGCCATCGATGGCGACCTCGACACGGTGCTGAAAACCCATGGCGGCAAGAGCAAGCGCAAGAAGATGCGCAGCTACCGCCGCAAGCTCGATGCGATGGGAACGGTCGAGTTCCTCCATCCGGTTCCGACCGAACAGGTGCCCCGCTTCCTGGACCGCTTTTTCGCGCTGAAGGCCGAACGGTTCCGCCAGGCCGGCATCGCGAACGTCTTCGGCGACGAACGGACCCGGACATTCCTGCGCGACCTTTTCGGCGACGGCGCCCTCGATCACACGCTGCACGGGCTGACGCTTGACGGGTCCATCATCGCCGTCATCGGCTGTACCAGCCATGGCGGCCGGATGACGGTCGAGTTCGGATCGTTCGACGCCGCCCATGCGGCGACGCGTCCGGGCGAACTGTTGTTCTACAGCACGATCGCCCATGCGTGCGAAACCGGTGCCGACATCTTTGATTTCGGGATCGGAGACGAACCCTACAAGCGGTCGTGGTGCGACATCGAGACGGTTCACATGGACACGACCATCGGCCTGACGCTGACGGGCAAGGCACGCGCATTCGCGCAGACCAACCGCAGCCGCGCCGTGCGGGCCATCAAGTCCAATGAACGGGTCTGGTCGGCGGTCAAGACGGCGCGCCGGGCATTGGCCCGGCGCTGATCGCGCCCGTCAGGCCGCCATCATCCGGCCTTGCGCAGCGGTTCGGGTTCGACGGGATCGGGCATTTGACCCTCCTCCTCGATAACGATCAGCACATCGTCAAAGCCGCCATCGGCCAGATCACGCGCCGCGTCGACGGCGCTTTCCCCGCTTTGCCCATCGACCGACAGGACGATCTCGCTGTCGGCGCTGACCAGGCGGCCAAGGCCGGCGGCGTCGGTTGCCCCGCAATCGACAAGCACCACGTCATAGGCCGATGACAGACCGTCGAGAATGATCGGCAGCCGCTCTATGCCGGACAGGGCGCGGTCGGCATCGGCATTGCCGTCCGCGATGATGTGCGCACCCGACGCGCCGTCGCCGAAGATCACGTCGGAGTAGGACGCTTCGGCCGCCAGAAGGTCGGTGATGCCCGGATCGGCCGGATCGGCATCCATCAGCCCACCGGCAAGCCCGGTCCCGCTCAGGTCCATCACGATGGCGCGCAATCCCTTGGCATCAAGTGCGCGAGCGATCGCCACCGTGTTGTGCGACGCCGATCCGCCCATCGGGCTGACGATCAGCGCGCGGCCGGCGCCCCGGCGCACCAGTTTGGCGGTCACCGCGGCGACCGAGAAATTGTCGTTGGCTGGCGGCGTTTCAACGGGCGCTTCGGCGGCGGCCGGCACGATCGGCGCGATCGGCGCGGTCGGCGCGGCGACTGCCAAACTGGTGCGCCGGGGGGCCGGCTGATCGGCTGCGGCGGCGGTGGTGGCGGACGCCGTCGCCGCGGGGACCAGCGCGCGCCCGGAGAACAGTTCGCGCATCAAGGTGATCACCAGCATCAGCAAAAGCGCGGCAAAAAATGTCGCCCCAACCATCGGCACCATGCGGGGAAAGGACGGTTCGAGAGCCACGGTCGCGCGGGAGATCACCCGCGCCTTGGCCGGCGCATATTCGCCCTGGTCGCGCGACTGGGCTTCGCGATAACGCAACAGATAGGTTTCCAAAAGGGCGCGCTTGGAGGCGGCTTCGCGCTCGAGCGCGCGCAATTCGACCTCGCTGTCGCCGGCTTCGGCCGAAGCGGCCTTGAGCGTGTTCAAATCGCCATTGAGCTCGTCTTCACGTCCGCGCGCGATCCGGGCCTCGTTGCGCAGGCCGGCCAAGACGTTGCGCGCCTGATCGCGGATTTGGGCGTCGAGGCCGCCGATCTGCGACTGCAGGGCCTGCATGCGCGGATGGCCCGGAAGCAGCGTCGTCGACAGGTCGGCCTGCCGCGCCTTGAGATTGGCCTGCTGCTCGGTCAGCCGGGCAACGACGGGCGAAGCGATCACGTCGGGCAGCGTGTCGACCGAGGAACCGCCTTCAAGCGCGCTTTCGACGCTGCGCACTCGCGCCTCAAGGGCCGAACGTTCGGCGCGCACGCGCGACAGTTCCGTCGACAGTTCGGCAAGCTGCTGGGTGGCGAGGACCGAATTGTTCTGGCCGACGAACAGCCCGTTGGCGGCGCGGAAGTCGGCAACGGCGGCTTCGGCGGCGCGCACCTCGTCCTGAAGCGGGCCGATCTCGCTTTCGAGTTAGTCGGCGGCTGCGCCGGTGTTCTGCAACTGGGCGCGGCTTTCGAGCGCCACATAGGCTTCGGCCAGCGCATTCGGTACGCGCGCGGCAAGTTCGGGATCAGACGATCGGAATTCGATGACGATGACCCGCGAATTCTCGACGGGATAGACCCTTAAGCGCTCGCGCATCTCATCAAGCACGCGCTTGTCCTGGGCGACGGCGGAGGGATCGGCCGCAAGCCCGAGGGCGACCAGCCCGCGCCGGAAGGCGGACATGGAGGCGGCATCGTTGAATTCGGTCCGCGAGGCCAGATCGAGCTGGTCTGCGACCTGCATGAGAAGATCGGTCGAGGCGATGATCTCCACCTGGCTGGCCACCGCCTCCTGGTCGAGGCGGGTCTGATCGGCAAGCGGGTCGCGCTCGGGGCGGGTGAAGACGGATTCGCCGGCATCGATCAAAACGCGCGCATCGGACCGGTATTGCGGGGTAGCGAGCATCAACGCCACCGCGACCAGCGCGGTGATGACCAGCGCGCCGATCAGGATGATCCACTTGTCGCGCCAGACGGCGGCAAAAAGCCGGCCGATATCGATATCGGCATCGCGCGACTGATAGGACGAAACGGCCATGTGATCACTCCGGATACGCGGTACTGGCCGTTTCTTGTAGAGGTTTATGGTAACCACGGCGTAAACCCGCCGTTGAGGGTTTGTTCATCTGGATTGACGGACGGTAAACCCGCCGCCCTGCCACCGGGCAAAGCAAGGCCACCCCAGATCAGCTTTACCGGCCATTAACCCTAACGGGGCGATAACGGCGCTTGATCGGGATGCATACGCATCTTCGCTTTTCGACGTTTGGATGTGCCGATGGGTGTTCAGTTGCGCTCCTTTTTGACGACCGGCCTTGCCGCCGCCGCGCTTTTGTCGCTGGCCGCATGCTCGGGATACCGTCCCGCGCCGGCGGCGTTTCACGAGGCGATCAGCCAGCCCTATACGCTCGATGCCGGCGACAGCGTCCGGGTGACGGTGTTCGACCAGGTGGACCTGACCAATTCCTATGCGGTCGACCAGTCGGGCTATATCTCCTTCCCGCTTGTGGGCGCCGTGCCGGCGCGCGGCCGGACGGTGCAACAGATGGAGAGCGCGATCGCCGCCAAGCTACGGCAGGGCTTTTTGCGCGACCCGGACGTTTCGGTGCAGGTCGACCAGTACCGCCCGGTCTTCATCATGGGCGAAGTGGGATCGGCCGGACAGTATGCCTATGTGCCCGGCATGACGGTGCAGACCGCCATCGCCTCGGCGGGCGGCTTCTCGGCGCGGGCCAATCAGGCCAATGCCGACATCACGCGCCATATCAATGGCCGGGTGATGACCGGAAGGGTCCTGATCTCGGACCCGATCATGCCCGGCGACACCATCTATGTTCGCGAGCGGTTGTTCTGACGGGGGCTGACCGCCATGTCTGACACGGCCGGCCTGCGCATCGTCCATGTGCTTCGCGCGCCGATGGGCGGCGTCCTGCGCCATGTGCGCGATCTGGCGCTGGCACAGGCCGAAAGCGGCCACCAGGTCGGGCTGATCTGCGATGTTCCGGGCACCGATGGCTACAATGAGGCCATGCTTGAACAGATCGCCGGCGGCCTGCCGTTGGGCCTGCACCGGGTCGCCATGGCGCGCGCGGTCGGGTTCGCAGACATTGCCAGCGCCCGCGCGACCCTTTCGGTGCTCGAACGGCTGAAACCTGACATCGTTCATGGCCATGGCGCCAAGGGCGGTGTTTATGCACGTGCCATAGGCGGGCTTGCCAACCGACAGGCGCGCCCTGCCCGGCTTTATTCGCCCCATGGCGGAAGCCTGCATTTCGACCCGCAAAGCCGCACGGGCAAGCTCTATTTCACCGTCGAGCGGATGCTGGAACGCGCCTGCGAGACCATCCTTTTCGTCGCCGACTATGAGCGGTCGGTTTATGAGACCAAGATCGGCGCACCGCGCCGCACGACGCAAGTGGTCCATAACGGCCTGACGCCGGCCGAATTCGAGCCGGTGGCGGCCGCCGCCAATGCGGCCGCATTCCTGTTCATCGGCGAAATCCGCATGCTCAAGGGACCGGACCTTTTTGTCGATGCCGTCGCGGCGCTGCGCGCCGGCGGGCACGAGGATGTCGATGCGGTCATGGTCGGCGCGGGACCGGACCGGCCGGCGATCGCCGAGCGAATCGAGGCGCACGGCCTGTCGGGCGCCATCACGATGCGCGATCCGATACCGGCGCGGGACGCCTTTGCCCTTGCCCGCACGGTCGTCATGCCCTCGCGGGCCGAAGCCATGCCCTACATCGTCCTTGAGGCGCTTGCGGCCGGCAAGCCGCTGATCGCCACGACCGTCGGCGGCATTCCCGAAATCATGGGCCGGGACAACGAGGCGCTGGTCGAACCGGCGCTCGCCCCGCTGACCGACGCAATGCGCCGCTCGCTCGACAATCCGGGCTGGCTGGACAAGCAGATGGTGCCCCTGACCACGCTGAAATCGCGGTTCAGCGCCGCCGTGATGGCCGAAAGCATCGTCAATGCCTATCGCGAGGCTCTGACACGCGCCCGGCCGACCGCGATGGCGCCGTCACCGGCGGGGCCGAAGGCCAACGGCGCATCAAGCGTTTCTTAAGCCGAACGCGCTAGCGTCCGGAGGCAATCGCCAACGGACAGCATGATGAACGAAATCGATCCGCGCCTGCGTTACACGCCCGAAAGCGTCAGGGCGTTTCAGACCGGCGACGAGCTGGTCATCAAGGACGGCAAGCTCAACTCGCTGGCCGCACGCATCGCCGACGAATATCGCAAGGACACGGTGTCGCCATCGATGGTGACCGGGCTGCTGCGCGTTGGCGAGTTCGTCTGCCTGGCGCTCATTTCCACGATCATCATGCTCGCCTATGTCGGCTTGCCCCAAACGATGATGCTGCAATATCCCGCCGCGATCCTCGCCGGCTCGATCCTCTATGTGATCTTCGCCGAGATCGTCGACGCCTACCAGATCCGCGCGATCCGCAACACGCTGCGCTGGTTTCCGCGCGTCGCCCTGATGTGGACGGCCGCATTCGCGGTGATGACGCTCGCCGCCTTCTTTCTGAAGGCGTCGGAGGATTTTTCACGCGTCTGGTTCGGCTCATGGTTTCTGGGCGGGCTTGCCTTTCTTTTCCTGACGCGGCTGTTGCTCAACTGGCGGGTGCGCCGCTGGGCCCGCAACGGCACGATGGAGCGCCGCGCGGTGATCGTCGGCGGCGGCAAGCCGGCCGAAAAGCTGATCCGCGCGATGGAAGCCCAGCCGGACAATGACGTGCGCATCTGCGGCATTTTCGATGATCGCGACGACGAGCGCTCGCCGCTGGTGGTCGCCGGCTATCCCAAGCTGGGCAATATCGAGGAACTGGTCGAGTTCACCCGCCGGGCCCGCATTTCGATGCTGATCGTCTCGCTGCCGCTGGACGCGGAAAAGCGCGTTCTGCACATGCTCAAGAAGCTGTGGGTGCTGCCCGTCGACATCCGCCTTTCAGCCCATTCGCACCGTTTGCGGTTCCGGCCGCGCACCTATTCCTACATCGGCAAGGTGCCGATGTTCGACATTTTCGACCGGCCGATCCGCGACTGGGACAAGGTCGCCAAGCGCGGCTTTGATATCGTCTTCTCGCTGCTCGGCATCATCGCCCTATCGCCGATCATGCTGGCAACGGCGATCGCCGTGAAGCTGACCTCGAAGGGTCCGGCGATCTTCGTGCAGAAGCGGCACGGCTTCAACAATGAGATCATCAACGTCTACAAGTTCCGCTCGATGTATGTGGACCAGCAGGACGCCACCGCCCGCAACGCGGTCACCAAGGGCGATCCGCGCGTCACGCCGGTCGGCCGGATCATCCGCAAAACGTCGATCGACGAGTTGCCGCAGTTCTTCAACGCGCTCAAGGGCGACCTGTCGCTGGTCGGCCCGCGCCCGCATGCCGTCCAGGCCCAGACCCGCGACAAGCTTTATGGCGAAGTGGTCGACGGCTATTTCGCGCGTCACCGCGTCAAGCCGGGCGTGACCGGCTGGGCGCAGATCAATGGCTGGCGCGGGGAAGTGGACACGGACGAGAAGATCAAGAAGCGCACCGAGTATGACCTCTATTACATCGAGAACTGGTCGCTGATGCTGGATCTGAAAATCCTGTTCCTGACGCCAGTCAGCCTGTTCAACACGGAAAACGCCTATTGACCGACGCGGCACTCACCCTTCCGGCGGTCGACAGGAACCGCGTGCTGGGCGGCCTTGTGGCTGCCTTTGCCATTTGGGTTGGCGCCTTTCTGAGCGGCTTCGTCATCAACGAGCCGGCGCCCTATGAGCTTTACATGGTCGGGCTGGTCGGCATCTGGGTGCTGTGCGGGCTGAGATTTCCCACCGCGATGATGCCGCTAATGGTGCTGCTGATCGTGTTCAACATTGGCGGCGTCATCTCGATGATGACCATGGTCGACTGGCGGGACGCGCCGATGTATGTCGCGGTCGGCTTTTTTCTCGCCTTCACCGCGATCTTCTTTGCCGCCGTGATCGCCGCTGACGGCCGGCGCGCCGAGATCATCATGAACGGCTATCTCACCGCCGCCGTCCTGACCGGGCTTTTGGGCATTGTGGGCTATTTCAACCTGGTGCCGGGCGCCGACATGTTCACCCGCTACGGACGCGCCATGGGCGCCTTTCAGGATCCGAACGTGTTCGCGCCATTCCTGGCGCTGCCGGCGATCTACTGCCTGCACGGCGTGCTCACACGGTCGCTGGAAGGCGCGCTGTGGCGGCTGCCGATGCTGATTGTGCTGTCGTTTGCGATCTTCCTGTCATTCTCGCGCGCCGGGTGGGGCCTTTTTGTCCTGTGCGCCCTGCTTCTGACCGCGTTCCTTTTGATCGCATCGCCCTCCCACCGGTTCCGCCTGCGCATCGCGGCACTGGCGGCGACGGCCTTCGTCGCGGTGGTGATCGCGCTTCTGATCGCGATCCAGATCGAGGCGGTGCGCGACATGCTGATCGAACGGGCACAATTGCAGGATTACGACAGCGGCCAGTCCGGACGGTTCGCCAATCATCTGATCGGCTACATGAAGGCCACCGAACATCCGTTCGGCATCGGCCCGCTCGAGTTCGGTGAGCGGTTCGGCGCCGATACGCACAATATCTGGCTCAAGGCGCTGTTCGACTATTCCTGGCTCGGTTTCGCCAGCTACGTCACGTTGGTGGTCTGGACGCTGGGCGCCGGCCTCAGGATCGTCTTCCGCGACCGGCCGTGGCAGCCGATCCTCGTATGTGCGCTGATCGTCTTTTTCGGCCACGCGCTGATTGGGAACGTCATCGACACGGACCGCTGGCGGCACCTGTTTCTGATCTTCGGTGTGATCTGGGGTTGCATCGCGCTGGAAGCACGGCATCAACAGCAGGCCCGCGGTGCGCCGCAAACCGTTCCGACACAGCCCTTGGCCCGGTCGCCCGCCTCTATGTGAATACTGGTCGGAGCGGCGGGATTCGAACCCACGACCCCTACACCCCCAGTGTAGTGCGCTACCGGGCTGCGCTACGCTCCGACCGTGGCAGTGCTATAGTGGCGCATAGCGGCGCACACAAGCCCTCAATGCGCGATCCGCATGCCGCTTTACCGCGTCTGGTCGAGAAGCCGCTTGCACTCGAGAAGGTCGAACAGGGCTTCCTGCAGCAGCGTCCGGTTGTCGCGCGACAGATCGGCTCCTTCCGCGCCCTCGCCACCCTTGCCGCCAAGCCCGAACAGGCCGCGCCCGCGCGGCCGCGCATGGCCCACCACCACATCGGCGTCAGCTTGGGGCGGCGGCGCATCGGCGCCCGGCTGCGGCGCGGCCGGTGTGGCCTCCGCCTCGGCCTGGCGCGCTTCGGCGTTGCGGCGGGTCATCTCCTCGAGCGCCGACATGTCGCCGGTTCCGATGGCGATGGCGAACTGGATGCCGTTCTCGCGCAGGATCTTCTGCACACCCTTGATCGTATAGCCTTCCTCGTAGAGCAGGTGTCGGATGCCGCGCAGCAGATCGACATCGGCGGGCCTGTAATAGCGCCGGCCGCCGCCGCGCTTGAGCGGCTTGATCTGCGAAAAGCGCGTCTCCCAGAAGCGCAGCACATGCTGCGGCAAATCGAGATCGTCGGCGACTTCGGAAATGGTCCGGAACGCGTCGGGGCTCTTGTCGGTCATGGTCGTCCTTCACCTGTCGACGGCGACGGTCTGGCTCCCGGCCCCTCAGCCCTTGCCGTGGCGTTTCTTGTAGCCGTCGATGATGCGCTGCTTGAGCACGTTGGATGCCTTGAACGTCACCACGCGACGCGGCGAGATCGGCACTTCCTCGCCGGTTTTCGGGTTACGGCCGATCCGCTCGGTCTTCGAACGCACCTGAAAGGTCGCAAACGACGACAATTTGACCGTTTCGCCGCGCACGACGGCGTCGCATATTTCGTTGATGACCATTTCGACGAGGGCGGCCGACTCGGTGCGCGACAGGCCCACCTTGCGGTAGACGGCTTCGGTCAGGTCAGACCGTGTGACCGTTTTCTCCCCCATCAAGCTGTCTTTCCGAAGCGCACAAAATCAGAGCCGAGAAAATCGTATCGCCAAAGACCTTGTAAATCAAGCAAATGCCCCGTGATCTGCGGAGCGGCAAGAAGAAACAGAGCGCGACAGAAAATTACCGTCACCAGCGCACCAGCAATGCGCCCCAGGTGAATCCGCCACCCATCGCCTCGAGCAAAACCAGATCGCCGCGCTTGATGCGGCCATCGGCGACGGCGACCGACAGCGCCAGCGGGACCGAGGCGGCGGACGTGTTGCCGTGCCGGTCGACGGTGATCACGACCTTGTCTTCGGGGATGCCGAGCTTCCTGGCCGAGGCTTCGATGATGCGGCGATTGGCCTGGTGCGGCACGAACCAGTCGATCTGGTCGCCCGAAATGCCGGCGGTGGCGAATGATTGTTCGATCACGTCGGTGATCATGCCGACAGCATGCTTGAACACTTCGCGGCCTTCCATGCGCAGATGGCCGGTGGTGCCCGTCGTCGACGGCCCGCCATCGACGTAAAGCTTGTCCTTGTGCCGGCCATCGGAACGCAAATGAGCGGCGAGGATGCCGGTGTCCGAGGTGAGCCCGACGCCCGCTGCCTCTTCGACGACGACGGCGCCGGCGCCATCGCCGAACAAAACCGCGGTGCGCCGGTCGGTCCAGTCGAGAATGCGCGAGAACGTCTCGGCGCCGATCACCAGGACACGCCCCGCCAGCCCGGCCCGGATATAGGTGTCGGCGGTGGTCAGCGCATAGATGAAGCCAGTGCACACCGCCTGGATGTCGAAGGCGGCGCCATGGTGCATGCCCAGCCGGTTCTGGATGTTGACGGCGGTTGCGGGAAAAGTGTTGTCGGGCGTTGAGGTCGCGACGATGATCAGGTCGATGTCGTCGGGCGTTTTTCCGGCATCGTCGAGCGCGGCGCGTGCGGCGGCTTCGCCCAGGGACGCGCTGGTTTCGTCATCGCCGGCGATATAGCGTTGCGCGATGCCCGTTCGCTGCCTGATCCAGGCATCGGAGGTCTCGAGCTTTTCCTCCAGTTCGGTATTGGGAACGGCCCGCTTGGGCAATGCGGAGCCCACGCCGGTGATGGCTGATCTTATCATTGTGCTGCCTTGACCTCGGCATCTTCGCTGTCCTCGTCCAGACCGCCGCGGCCCGGCCCGTCGTGAAAGCGGACAATGTCGTTCTTGATGTGCTCGACCAGCTTGTTGCGCACCATGTCGTGGGCCATGTCGACGGCGGCGGCAAAACCCTCATCGTCGGTGCCGCCATGGCTCTTGACGACGATGCCGTTCAGACCCAGGAAAACGCCGCCATTGACCTTGCGCGGATCCATCCTGTCGCTGAGCCGGCGGAAGGCGCCGCGCGCGAGCACATAGCCAAGGCGGGCCATCAGCGTCCGGCTCATGGCCGCGCGCAGATATTCGCCGATCTGCCGCGCCGTGCCCTCGGCAGTCTTCAGCGCGATGTTGCCGGAAAAGCCCTCGGTGACGACCACATCGACCGTGCCGCGGCCCAGATCGTCGCCTTCGACAAAGCCATGATAGTCGAGGCCTTCCAGATCGGCCTCGCGCAGGAGGCGCCCGGCTTCCTTGACCTCTTCCTGGCCCTTGATCTCCTCGACGCCGACATTGAGCAGGCCGACCGTCGGGCGCTCCACCTCGATCAGCGTGCGCGCCATCGCCGCGCCCATCACCGAGAAATCGACCAGTTGCAGCGCGTTGGCGCCAATCGTCGCGCCCACATCGAGCACGATCGATTCGCCCCGCAGGGTCGGCCAGATGGCGGCGATGGCGGGGCGTTCGATATCGGCCATGGTGCGCAGGCAAAAGCGCGACATCGCCATCAGCGCGCCGGTGTTGCCCGCCGACACGCACACATCGGCCTCGCCCGACTTGACCGCCTCGATCGCCTTCCACATGGACGATTTCCAGCGCCCGTTGCGCAAGGCCTGGCTGGGCTTGTCGTCCATTTTGACGGCGACATCGCAATGGATGACCGTGCTCGCCTCGCGCAGCTTGGGATGGCCGGTGAGCGCCGTTTCGATCTCGTCCTTCTTGCCGAACAGCAGGAAGCGCATGCCCGGATGCCGCGACAGGGAGATCGCCGCGCCAGGGATGACGACCGAAGGGCCGTGATCGCCGCCCATCGCATCCACCGAGACCGTTATCACCGTGTTGCTCATCCTGTTTCGTGCGCTTTCGGGGCGGGCGCCGTTTAGGGGCCGGCCGCCGCGTGCGGCACCATAGCGATAATGATCGCCCGCTCAACCGGCAATTTGGCGTTCCTAACCATCGCCCTTTTCGCGCAGCGCCTTGAGCGCCGCAAACGGGTTTTCGCGCTCCTCGGCAGGCTCGGCGACGCTTTCGGCGGGGGCGGCAACGCCCGGCGCGCGCGGATAGGGATCGAGCGCGAGGGCGAAGAATTCCTCGGCCACCGCGCCGATATCGAGCATGGGCGGCTCGAAGGGTTCGGGCAGGTCCGGGCCCTCGGCATCGATGATCAGATCGCCGCCCTCGCCCGGTTCCATGCGCCTTTGCAGCGGCGAACCCTCGGGCACGTAGACGGCGTCGATTTCGGCCTTGACGGTTTCCACGACCGGTTCGAGCGAGACGACGCATTCCTGCGTGACGCGCGCGCGGACACGGCCGGTCAGACGGACGCCGTCCCGCTGCCAGCGGCGGACATGGATGGTCGCCTCGAAACTGTCTGCGGCAAGAAGATCGTGCGCGGCGGCCAGCGCTTCCAATTGCGCCGCGTCGGCCGTGATCGTCTCGTCGCGTCCTTTGTTGGGCAACACGGACACGTTGATGGGCCAGGAAACCGGCGATGCGCCGGCACCGGGCACGCTCATGCCATCGCTCCGGCGTCAGGAAAGGCTAGATCGCCAGTCAGCAGGGCCGCGTCGTCCTGGGCGGCAAGCGCCTTGGCGGCGGCCAGCATGTAACGGGCAATCGCATCGGCCTTCAGACCGGCGCTTGCGGCATCGCCCGGCATGATGTTGCGGCCGAGCGCTTCGGCCAGCGCATTGGCATCGCCGGCGTCGATCGCCTGCCAATAGGGACCCATGCGGCCATAGAACATCCGCGCGAGTTTCTTCATGCGCTTGGGAACGCCGACATCGCCGACGCCCAGTTCGCGGATCGAATGGTCGACATCCTTGAAGAACTCGTCGAGCACGTCCTGGGCCAGCGCTTCGAGCGGTTCGCCGGCATCGCGCGTGCGGTGCAGCAGCACGATCATGTGCAGGCCAAGCGATTCATAGCGCCCCAGCGGCGTGTCAGGGATGCCCCAGTCGGCATAGAGAACCGGCTGGCGCGCCGCATCGACGACATGCTGGAACATCCGGTCGATGATGATCCGGTTGGCGTTTTGGCCCTTTCGCCGAAACAGTGACACAATCATGCGCATATCCAGAACGGGTTCCGGCGGCGATCGGCCGACGGCTTGCACGGCGGCCATAGCTGGGTTACCGGGTGATTTCCAGCGTGGCCGGGCATTGACGGCCAAGGAGATGAATGTGACGGCTCGAAATTTCAAGGCGCATGGTCGCGGTATTGCCGGCATGGCCCTCATCCTGGCGGCGGCAACGGCGCTGTCGGCGTGCAACAGCGCAGCGACGAGCGACGTGCTCAACATGTCCGAAACATTCAAGCAGGGCTATGTCGTCGACGAACAGACGCTGGCGCTGGTGCCACCCGGCTCGAGCCGCGACCAGGTGCTCCTGGCGCTCGGCACGCCGACCACGACAGAAACCTTCGACAATGAAGTGTTCTACTACATCTCTCAGACGCGCCAGCGGCGCGCCCAGTTCCTTAAGCCGCGGCTTGTCGACCAGCGCGTCCTGGCGGTCTATTTCACCGAGGAGAGCACGGTCGAGCGGATCGCCGATTACGGCCTGCAGGACGGTCGGGTGTTCGACTTCATCACGCGGACGACGCCGACCGGCGGTCGCGACCAGACATTCCTTGCGCAGATCCTGTCCGGCTCGCTCGGTGGGCCGACGGCGGAATCGGTGCTGCGCGGCGGACGGTAGACAGCCGACTTTCGGGCAGCCGTTCCTCAGCAGCCTTCACCTCGAACAAAAAGCCCGCGCGGATCGCTCCGCGCGGGTTTGTTCTTTTCGGCGCAATGGCTGCCTAGTGGGCGAGAACCGCCAGGAGCAGCAGCGCGACGATGTTGGTGATCTTGATCGCCGGGTTCACCGCCGGACCAGCGGTGTCCTTGTAGGGATCGCCGACCGTGTCGCCGGTCACCGACGCCTTGTGGGCTTCCGAACCCTTTTCGTGCTTGACGCCGTCCTTGTCGATGAAGCCGTCCTCGAACGATTTCTTCGCATTGTCCCATGCGCCGCCGCCCGAGGTCATCGAGATGGCGACGAACAGGCCGTTGACGATCACGCCGAGCAGCATCGCACCGACCGCGGCGAAGGCCGAAGCCTTGGAGCCGGAGATCAGCAGCACGCCGAAATAGACGACCAGAGGCGCCAGAACCGGCAGCAGCGAGGGCACGATCATCTCCTTGATCGCGGCCTTGGTCAGCATGTCGACGGCCCGGGCGTAGTCGGGACGCTCGGTGCCTTCCATGATGCCCGGCTTTTCGCGGAACTGGCGGCGCACTTCCTCAACGACCGCGCCCCCTGCCCGGCCGACGGCGGTCATGGCGATGCCGCCGAACAGGTACGGGATCAGGCCGCCGAACAGAAGGCCGGCAACGACGTAAGGGTTGGACAGATCGAACGAGATGTCGCCGACATCGGAGAAGTAGCTGTAGGTCTCCGGATTGGCGACGAAATAGGTCAGATCGTTCGAATAGGCGGCAAACAGGACCAGCGCACCAAGGCCGGCCGAACCGATGGCATAGCCCTTGGTGACGGCCTTGGTGGTGTTGCCGACCGCATCGAGCGCGTCGGTCGACTTGCGCACTTCCGGGTCGAGACCGGCCATTTCGGCAATGCCGCCGGCATTATCGGTCACCGGGCCGAACGCGTCGAGCGCGACGATCATGCCGGCAAGGCCGAGCATCACGGTCACCGCGATGCCGGTGCCGAACAGGCCGCCGAGTTGGAAGGTTGCGATGATGCCGGCCACGATCACGATGGCGGGAAGCGCCGTCGATTCAAGCGAGATCGCAAGACCCTGGATGACGTTGGTGCCATGGCCGGTCACCGATGCCTGGCTGATCGAATTGACCGGACGTTTGTTGGTGCCGGTATAATATTCGGTGATGATCACGATCAGGCCGGTGACGACGAGACCAATCAGGCCGCAATAGAACAGGTACCGGCCTTGGATCGTCTTGCCGGCGACCTCGCCGATCTCGCCCCAGCCGACGGTCAGCGAGGTGGCCGCGCCGAGACCGAAGACGGTCAGGATGCCGGTCGCGATCAGGCCCTTGTAGAGCGCGCCCATGATCGAGCCGTTGGTGCCCAGACGCACGAAGAAGGTGCCGACGATCGACGTCAGAAGGCATGCGGCGCCGATGGCCAGCGGATAGAGCATGACCGAGCCGAGCACATCGGTGCCGGCAAAGAAGATCGCACCGAGCACCATGGTGGCGACGACGGTCACGGCATAGGTCTCGAACAGGTCGGCCGCCATACCGGCGCAGTCGCCGACATTGTCGCCGACATTGTCGGCGATCGTCGCCGGGTTGCGCGGATCGTCCTCGGGAATGCCCGCCTCGACCTTTCCGACCAGATCGCCGCCGACATCGGCACCCTTGGTGAAGATGCCGCCGCCGAGACGCGCGAAGATCGAGATCAGCGAGGCGCCGAAGCCGAGCGCGACGAGCGCATCGATGACGGTGCGGCTTTCGGGCGACAGGCCCATCATGTCGGTCAGGATGTAATAGTAGATGGCCACACCGAGCAGGGCGAGGCCGGCCACCAGCATGCCGGTGATCGCGCCGGACTTGAAGGCGATATCGAGACCGCCCGAAAGCGAGTGGGCGGCGGCCTGTGCGGTGCGCACATTGGCGCGGACCGACACGAACATGCCGATATAGCCGGCAACGCCCGACAGAACCGCGCCGATCAGAAAGCCGATCGCGGCGGTGGCGCCCAGAAGCACCCAAGTGATGGCGCAGACCACGGCGCCGACGATGGCGATGGTGGTGTATTGGCGGTTGAGATAGGCCTGTGCGCCCTCGCGGATCGCGCCGGCGATTTCCTGCATGCGCGCGTTGCCCTGGTCGGCGGCAAGCACCGACTGGGTGGCCCAGATCGCATAGACAATCGATACGAGGCCGCAAGCAATAACGGCGAGAAGTATCATCGAGTACCCTCCTGAAGTTCCGCCCAAGGTCCCCCGGCGGATCGGATCAATCCTGAATGGCGGCACCCGGACGGGCCCGCATCGGCGTCGTCTATGCAGAATGGGCGTTTGGGGGTCAAGGCGCGAGGCGCCCTATTCCCAAATGGTTGTAACCCGGACGGCGTGCGTTACGGGTGATGGGCGGCGGATGCGGCGGCGCGACGGTCGTGAATGACGAAGAGGGCAAGAACGACGAGGCAGACAGCCGCGACAGGCAAGAGAACCCAATTGAGCGCGGCCCAGCCCAGTTCCACCTGGTCGCCGAACAGGTTGAGCGTTACACCCGACATCAGCGAGGCAAAGGCCACCGTGCCGAACAGCGCAAAATCATGCACGCCCTGCACCTTGTTCTTTTCGGCGGGCGTGTAGGTCTCGGTCAGCATGGCGGTGGCGCCGATGAAGCCGAAGTTCCAGCCGACACCGAGCAGGATCAGCGCCAGCCAGAACTGCCAAAGCGCAATGCCGGACAGGGCAATCAGGCCGCAGGCGATCAGGATCAGCAGTCCCGTAGCGACGATCGTCTCCTTGCCGAACCGGGCGATCAGGTTTCCGGTGATGAAACTGGGCGCGAACATGGCCATGACGTGCCAGGAGATGCCGAGCGTTGCCTCTTCGGCCGAAAATCCGCAGCCGACCATGGCCAGCGGCGCGCCGGTCATCAGATAGCTCATCAGCGCATAGCTGGTCACGCCGCAGACGAACGCGACGATGAAGCGCGGTTGGGCGATGATCGTGCCCAGCGAACGTTCCGGCCCGGTCGCCATGTTGGCCGGATCGGTCTCGACATGATCCTTGATGTTGAGCGTTGCCAGGATCGCCGCCCCGAGAAGACCGAGCCCGATCACCGCCACGAACGCGCCGGCGAACTCGACGGGCGCGAACATGTCCTTGGTGTGGATGACGGCCTGTGGCCCGATGATGGCGGCAAAGACACCGCCGCCCAGCACCCAGGAAATCGCTTTGGGCTTGAAGAGCTTGGGCGAGGCGTCGGCGGCGGCAAACCGGTATTGCTGCACGAAGGCGCCGCCCAGCCCGATGACCAGAAGGCCGGTGACAAACAGCGCAAAGCTCTTTTCGAACAGGGCGAGTGCGGCGATGGCGCCGCCGAGCGCGGTAACCATGGCGCCCGAGACGAAACCATTGCGGCGACCGACCACCCGCATCAGCATGGCCGCGGGCAGCGCGCCGAGGGCCACGCCCACGGTGAAGCCGGTGACCGGAAGCGTCGCCAGTGTCTTGTCGGCGCCGAGGAGGTAATGTCCGGCCAACCCGCCCACCGAAATCGCAACGGGCGCGGCAGCTCCGACGATTGCCTGCGAGGCGGCGATGGTCAGCGTGGTGCGCTTGGCGGTCACAAGGTCCTGGGCTGCGCTGGCGGTCATCGGTCTCGCAATTGTCCTTCGATCATTGCCGGTGCTGGCGTGCGATGCGGTCGAGCACCGCATTGACCATGCGCGGTTCCTCGCCCTCGTCGAAAAAGGCGTGCGCCACGTCGACATATTCGGTGACGATCACCGGCACGGGCACGTCCTTGCGATGCAGCAGTTCCCATGCGCCGGCCCTCAGCACCGCGCGCAGCGTCCCGTCGAGACGCGACAGCGGCCAGTCTTCGGTCAGCGCGTTGCGGACGACCGGATCGATCCGCGTCTGTTCGGCGACGACCCCGGACAGGATCGCCCGGAACCAGGCCGGATCGGCGTCGCGGTACTGGAAGCCGTCCAGTTCCTTGCCGAGGCGGAAGGTCTCATATTCGGCGGCCGTCTCGAGAACGCCGGCGCCGGACATGTCCATCTGGTAGAGCGCCTGAACGGCGCCAAGGCGCGCCACGCCGCGCTTGTTGGCGGCCTTGATGTTGGGGGCGCCAGCGCTCATGGCGTACCCAGTTTTTCGCGCAGAGCGATCATGGCAAGCGCGGCCTGCGCCGCTGCGCCGCCCTTGTTCTTGCGCGCCTTGTCGGCGCGGGCCCAGCCCTGCTCCTCGTTTTCGACGGTCATGATGCCGTTGCCGATGGCAAGGTTGTGGGCGATCGCAAGATTGGTCAGGCCGCGCGCGGACTCGTTGCACACCAGCTCGAAATGATAGGTCTCGCCGCGAATGACCATGCCGAGCGCCACATAGCCGTCATAGCGCGTCTCGCCGTCACGGGCGAAGGCGATCGCCGCCGGCACTTCGAGCGCGCCGGGCACGGTGACGATGTCGCAGGTTGCGCCGGCCTCTTCGATGGCGCTCCTTGCGCCGTCGAGCAGCGCATCGGACATGGCGTCGTAGAAGCGCGCTTCGACGATCAGAAGATGGGCTTGGTCAGAACGCATGGAACACCGGGCGGTTGGGGTCAGGCCGGAACCCTACGCCTCTTTTTCGGCAGCCGCAAGCCGGTCGGCATAGTGCGCGACATAACGCGCAATCGGATCGATCTCGAGGTTGATCCGGTCGCCCGCCTGCCGCCGGCCCCAGATGGTGACGTCGAGCGAATGGCGGATGAGTAGCACGTCGAACCGGTCGCATTCGACGCCGTTGACGGTCAGTGACGTGCCGTCCAGCGCCACCGAGCCCTTGGGCGCGATGAACTTCATCAGATCGTGCGGCGCTTCGATGACGAAGCGGGTCGCATCGCCCTCCGGCTTCGTGTCGGCGATGATCGCGGTGGCATCGACATGGCCCGAGACCATATGGCCGCCATATTCGTCGCCGGCCTTGAGCGCACGCTCGAGATTGAGCTTTGTGCCGGGCGCCCAATCGCCCGCCGTCGTCAGACGCAGCGCCTCTTCCCAGGCTTCGACCTCGAACCAGCGGGCATTGGCGCCGTCCTCGGGCAGCGCGACCACGGTGAGGCAGACGCCCGAACAGGCGATCGACGCGCCGATGTCGATGGTCGCCGGATCATAAGCGGTGGCGATACGAAACCGCCGGCCCTCTGGCAGGCCGGTTGCGGCGGTCACCTCGCCAATGTCCGTGATGATGCCAGTGAACATCAGTCGTCGCGCTCCAGCAGCATGAACCTGTCCGGGCCATAGACCGCGCGGCGCCGGACGGCAAATCCCTCCGGCAGCCGGTCGCCGGAGAATGGTGCCGCGATGCCGCCTTCCCCGACGGTCACGCCGCCTTCAAAGAGCGCGATGCGGTCGGCCAATCCTTCGCGCAGGAACGCTTCGGCGACCGTTGCGCCGCCCTCGACGAGCACGCTGGCAACACCGATCGCGGCAAGGTCTTCGAGCAGTTCGGGCAGCGCGATGGCGCCCTCATGGTTTTCGCCGGCGATGACGCGGACGCCGCGTTCGGCCAATGCGCGCGCCCGGTCCGATTGCGGGTCGAGCGTTGCGACATGCACGGGCGCGCGGCCTGCGGTTCTCACAAGGCGCGAATCGAGCGGCAGGCGCGCCTGGCTGTCGAGCACGATGCGGCGCGGCGACCGGTCTTCCAGCCCTTCCAGCCGGCACGTCAGTTCGGGGTCGTCTTCAAGCACCGTGCCGATGCCGACGAGGATCGCGTCATGTTCGGCACGCATCATGTGCGATTGCGCGCGGGCCACCGGCCCGGTGATCGCGACCTGCCCCGCGCCATGCCGCCCGACCATGCCATCGGCGGAAACGGCTAGTTTGAGCGTCACGAGCGCGCGCTTTTTCGCTGACCGGGTGAGATAGGCGCCGAGCACATCGCGTGCGCCGGCCGCATCGCAATCGGCGAGCACGGCAATCCCGCCATTGCGCAGTATGGCATAGCCCTTGCCGGACACCCGGTCATCGGGGTCGGAGACGGCGGCAACGACCCGTGCCACACCCGCCGACACCAAAGCTTCGGCGCAGGGCGGCGTGCGGCCGTGATGGGCGCAGGGTTCCAGCGTGACATAGGCGGTGGCGCCGTGCGCGGCCGCGCCCGCCTCGTCCAGCGCGATGGTTTCGGCATGGGGGCGGCCGCCAAGCGCCGTGATCCCCCGGCCGACAATGGCGCCATCATTGACGATCAGCGTGGCGACAGAGGGGTTGGTGCCTGTTCGGCCCAGATGGCGCCGGCCGAGCCGCAGCGCGGCATCGAGGAACCGGCGGTCATCGCGCGTCAGGCTTTGATCACTCGGCGGCATCGGGTTCGGCTTCCGGGATGGGACCCGCGATCTCGCCGAGCAGATCCTTGAAGTCCTGCGGATCGCGAAAATCCTTGTAGACCGAGGCAAAGCGCACGAAGGCGACCTCGTCCATCCGCTTGAGCGCTTCCATCACCATCGTGCCGATCTCGTCGGCATGGACATCCTGCTCGCCGGAGCTTTCAAGCTGGCGCACGATGGCCGAGACTGCGCGCTCGACGCGCTCGGGATCGACCGGCCGCTTGCGCAGCGCCACCTCGAAGGACCGCGCCAGCTTGTCGCGGTCGAACGGCACCTTGCGGCCGTTCTTCTTGACGACAAACAGTTCGCGCAACTGGACCCGCTCGAACGTGGTGAAGCGCCCGCCGCAATCGGCGCAGACACGGCGCCTGCGGATGACGGTGCCGTCCTCGGCGGGACGGCTGTCTTTGACGGCGGTGTTTTCGGTGTGACAGAACGGGCAGCGCAACGCGCTCGGCTCCTCAGTTCAGATGCGGGTAGATCGGAAAGCGGGCCGTCAGGGCGAGAACGTCTTCCTTGACGGCGCTCTCGATGCCCGAATTGTCGCCCTCTTCGCCGGTCTGCGCCAGCCCGTCGACGATCCGCACGATCATCTGGCCGACCTGACGGAATTCGGCCGGGCCGAAGCCGCGCGTGGTCGCCGCCGGGGTGCCGAGGCGAATGCCCGAGGTGATGGTCGGCTTTTCGGGATCGTTCGGCACACCGTTCTTGTTGCAGGTGATGAAGGCCCGGCCGAGCGCGGCTTCGGCCGCCTTGCCGGTGACGCCCTTGGGCCGCAGATCGACCAGCATCAGATGGGTGTCGGTGCCGCCGGAGACGATCTGCATGCCGCCCTCGATCACCGTCTGGGCCAAGACCTTCGCGTTTTCGGCGACCGCATTCATATAGCCCTTGAAGTCGGGCTGCAGCGCCTCGCCAAAGGCCACGGCCTTGGCCGCGATCACATGCATCAGAGGGCCGCCCTGAAGACCGGGGAAGACGGCCGAATTGATCTTCTTGGCGATCGCCTCGTCATTGGTCAGCACCATGCCGCCGCGCGGGCCGCGCAGCGTCTTGTGCGTCGTCGTCGTCGCCACATGGGCGTGCGGGAAGGGGCTGGGATGGATGCCCGCCGCGACCAGGCCGGCAAAATGCGCCATATCGACCCACAGATGGGCGCCGACCGAATCGGCGATCTCGCGAAAGCGGGCGAAATCGATGATGCGCGAATAGGCCGAGCCGCCGGCGATGATCAGGCGGGGCTTGTGCTCTTCGGCAAGCGCTTGGACCTGATCATAGTCGATCAGGCCGGTGTCCAGATCGAGGCCGTACTGGACCGCGTTGAACCATTTGCCCGACATGTTGGGCCGTGCGCCGTGGGTCAGGTGGCCGCCGGCATCAAGGCTCATGCCCAGGATCGTGTCGCCGGGCGCCGCGAGCGCCAGCATGACCGCCTGGTTGGCCTGGCTGCCCGAATTGGGCTGGACATTGGCAAACCCGCAGCCGAAAAGCTCGGTCGCCCGTTCGATCGCCAGGTTTTCGGCGATGTCGACATACTGACAGCCGCCATAATAGCGGCGGCCCGGATAGCCCTCGGCATATTTGTTGGTCATCACCGAGCCCTGCGCTTCCAGCACGGCGCGGCTGACGATGTTCTCCGAGGCGATCAGCTCGATTTCCTGCTGCTGGCGGCGCAGTTCCTTGCCGATCGCGTCGGCGATCCCGGCGTCGCGGGCCGTCAGATCCTGGCTGAAAAAGGCATCGGCAAAGGCGGTGGCGGCGGCGCTGTCCTGCGACATGGGCGTGTCCTCGGCGTGGGTTTGGCTCCGAAAGCGGCGCAATACCATGGCGCCCCGCCCCTGTCATGTCCTGGACGGACATCGCTTGCCGCCATGTGAACAATTGCCGCGCCAACAAAAAAGGGGCCCGAAGGCCCCTTGATCGGTTTCATGTCTTGGCCGCGTGCCGTCAGAGCGCGGTGGACGACAATTGCAGCGCGTCCACGCCGTCGCGATTGTAGATATCGTCGCGGAAATGGATGAGCCGGTCTTCTGATGCCCAGGCCGAGATGTAGACGAAATAGACCGGCACCTGTACGTCGATCGGAATTTCAGTGTTGACGCCCGATTCGACCACCTGTTCGAGCTGGCGGCGGTCCCAGCCGGGTGTCGATTCCAGAAGCCACAGGGTCAGTTCCTGAATGTTGTGCACGCGCACGCAACCCGAGGACTCAAACCGCATGAACTTGCCGAACAGGCTCTGCTGCGGCGTATCGTGCATGTAGACCGCATGCGGATTGTGGAAATTGATCTTGGTCGACGACATCGCGTTGATCAGGCCGGGATCCTGGCGGAACCGCAGTTCGACGGCCTCTTCGGTCGACCAGTTGACGACTTCCGGCGGCACTTCATTGCCCTGGCCGTCGAACAGGCGGATCTTGTTGCGCGTCAGATAGGTTGGATCCTGCCGCATCAGCGGAATGATGTCCTTGCGGATGATCGATTTGGGCGCGGTCCAGTAGGGATTGAGGATGACCTCGTGAATGCGCGAGGACAGGATCGGCGTCTGCCGGTCGGTCTTGCCGACGATCGCCTTGTGGCGCAGTTCGACACGGTCGCTTTCGACCGCTTCGATCGATGCGGCCGGAATGTTGACCATCACATAGCGGTCGCCCAGATAGCCGGACATGGAGCGCAGCCGCACCAGATTGGTCTCGAGCTGGCCGAGCCGCACCGGCGCGCTGACGTTAAGCGCGGCGAGCGTGTAATTGCCGACCACGCCGTCGGCGGTCATGCCGTGGCGGGCCTGGAAGCGCTTGAGCGCGCCGTCAAGGAAGGTGTCGAACGTGGCGCTGTCGCCGGCATTTTGCGGCAGATCGCCCGAAACGATCAGGCGCCGGCGCAGTTCGCGCACCGAATTGTCCTGAACGCCGACCTTGAGCGCCTGGGTTGCATTGACGCGCGGCCAGCCGCCGGCGGCAACGATGCGCTGGTAATCGCTGATCGCGCCTTCGACATGGAAGGCGGTCTCCTGGCTGAGGATCGGAACGCGCGTGTTGGCGACGCGGCTGACGCGCGTGCCCGCCGCATCGAACTGGTCATCCCAGTTGCCGCGTTCGGAAGACTGCAAAATCTCCATGATCGAGGATTGGGCGGCCGCAGTGCCCGCCGTTGCCGCCAGCGCACCAGCGGCGCCTGTTGTGCGCAGAAATCCGCGCCGCGTCGTCGATTTAAATCCGTTCATGCCCAACCCGCGTAATTGTTTCTGTCGCTTCAAGGGTTCGCCTCGCGACAGAGTTTTAGCCCCGCCCACTTAACAAACAGGAAACCATGTAGGTCGGTTCCCTACAGTCTGAAAGGTCCATTCGATGGATGCCTCCCTGACCGTGACGCTTGCGATAAGCTGTTTGGCTTTCACAGGAATATGGCTGATTAATGTCATGACCGAGGATGCCGGGGTCATCGACTACTACTGGGGACCGGGATTTTCCGTCATCGCGCTGGTGCATGCCGCCATGCATGGCATCACCACGCCCTATCAATGGATCATTCTGGCAGCGGTCGTCGTCTGGTCCGTTCGGCTGGCCGGTCATCTCATACGCCGGCACCATGGTGCCGTTCACGAGGACGGGCGATATCGCGCGATGCGCGAAAGCGGCGGGCCAAGCTGGTGGTGGGCCAGCCTGTTCAAGGTTTTCATTTTGCAGGCCGTGCTGTTGTGGCTGATCGCCGCGCCGCTGCATGTGGCGTTTCTCCCAGGCGGCGCCGAAACGGTATCTGCCGCCTTGTTCTGGGCCGGCATGGCAGTGTTCGCGCTGGGCTTCGTTCTGGAGTGGGTCGCCGATGTCCAACTGGCGAACGGCAAGCGGGCGCTGCGCACCGCGGAACCGGAAACCGGCATCGTGCGCAACGGTCTTTGGGGCATCAGCCGCCACCCCAACTATGTCGGCGAGATCATCCTGTGGTGGGGTCTTGGCATCAGTGCGTTCGCGGTCTCGGGCAGCATGATCGCGCTTGCCGGCCCGGCATTGCTGATGGCTGTGATTGTCGGCGTGTCCATGCCTTTGACCGAGCAGCACATGGTCCGCACCCGGCCCGGCTATGAGGCCTATATGCAGCGCGTTCCGGCACTGATCGGCCGCCCGCGACACGCCCTCCGCCGGCAGAACCTGCCCGCCGAGTGAGCGTTTCGTGCCGCAATGAAAAAGGCCGGGCATGAAGCCCGGCCTTTTTCGTCCGATTAGACGCACGCCTCAAAGGCGGTAGAGGATCGTGTCGTTCCAGAAGCGGTCGAGACGCTGCATCGCGCGGTTCATCTTGTTGAACTCGCCTGTGTCGATGCCGCCCACCGCCTCGATCGAGGCAATGTGCCGCTCGTAAAGATCGGCGACTGCGTCGGCCACTTCGCGGCCCTTCTCGGTCAGCGAAATGCGCACGGAACGCTTGTCGGCCTTGGACTTCTTGTGATGGATGAACCCGTCCTGCGCCAGCTTCTTGACGTTGTAGGACACGTTCGAGCCCAGATAGTAGCCCCGCGACCGAAGTTCGCCCGCCGTCAGTTCGCTGTCGCCGATGTTGAACAGCAAAATGGCCTGCACGGCGTTGATGTCGTCGCGGCCGGAGCGGTCGAACTCATCCTTGACGACGTCCTGGAGACGCCGGTGCAGCCGTTCGACAAGCTGCAGCGTCTCATAATAGAGGCGCCTGAGGGAATCGGCGTCCGATTCCTCGCGCGGTTGGCCCACAATATTGGACTGGTTGATCATAACTGCCTCACATGTTTGGTCGGCGATGTGTCCCGCCTTTGATGAGGGCAACCTACGCAATGCCGCTAAAATGCTCATTAATTTGGAGCGTTAATACCCCGTTGCCGCGCCGCAAAACGGCTTTGTCCTTAACGGAAGGTCAAGCTGCGCGCTTGCTTTGGAGCGATTCGGGATTTTGCCGAAATCCGGTCAGTGGGCGGCCAGCCGCGCGGTTCGCCGCTCGATCAGCGTCGCCCCCGCCATCAGAACGAGCACGATCAGCGCGATCATGTTGGCGCTGGCGATCCCCGCGCGAGGAGCAAACACATCGGCCAGAAACATGAAGGCGGCGATCTCGGCGGTTGCCGCCAGGACCCACAGCACGACGCCCCAGCGGGTGGCGAGCCACAGGCCAAGCGCGGCCGCCGGCATCAGCACGGCCAGCGTGGTGAAGACGATGCGAACGGGCGGTGCCAAAAGGTCGAAACGCCAGGCACCGCCGCCGGCGATCCCGGTCAGCCCGGCCCAGTAGACCAACCCCGATATCAGCGCGTAGAGCGCCAGAAGACGCAGGAACAGGCCGAAGACCCGCTCGACGGTGCCCCTGCGCGGCGGCTGCAATCCGTTTTCGGCTATGACCACAAGGCGCTACCTGTCAGGTCGGACATCACATCTCGGTTTGCCTAACGTAATGGTTTGCGAAAGGCAAAGCGGGTTGTAAACCCGGACCCGCGCCACATCCGAGCGGAAGAGAGTTGAAGCGATGAGTGAACCCGGGCCCAAACGCAGCGTCGACGAGATCACCGGCAGCCGCCGGATGCGCCGGATGCGCAAGGCCGACTGGGCGCGCAGGCTGGTTCAGGAAACGCGCCTTGGCGTCGACGATCTGATCTGGCCGATCTTCATCATGGAGGGCGAGGACAGGAGCGAGGCCATCGGCGCCATGCCCGGTGTCGAGCGGCTGACGCTGGACCGCGCCGTCGCTGCCGCCGAGGAGGCGCGCGCGCTCGGCATTCCGGCGATCGCCACCTTCGCCAACGTCCCGATGGACCGAAAGGACCAGACGGGCAGCCATGCACTGGATGCGGACAACATCATCAACCGCGTGACCGCGGCGATCAAAAAGGCCGTGCCGGACATCGGCATCATCACCGATCCGGCGCTCGACCCGTTCACCGACCATGGCCATGACGGCGTGCTGCGCGACGGCATCATCGTCAATGACGAGACCGTCGACATCATCGCCCGCGCCGCCGTTCAGCAGGCCGATGCCGGGGCCGACATCATCGCGCCGTCGGACATGATGGACGGCCGGATCGGCGCGATCCGCGACGCGCTGGATGCGGCCGGCCATCAGGACGTGGCGATCATGTCCTATACGGCGAAGTTCGCCTCGGCCTGCTACGGGCCCTATCGCGAGGCGATCGGCACGGGCGGGCTGCTGAAGGGCGACAAGAAGACCTATTATGTCGACCCGGCCAACACGGACGAAGCGGTGCGCGAAGCCGAACAGGACCTTGTGGAGGGCGCCGACATGGTGATGGTCAAACCCGCCCTGCCCTATCTGGACATTTGCTGGCGGATCAAGACCGAGTTGCGCGTGCCCGTCTATGCCTATCAGGTGTCCGGTGAATACGCGATGATCGAGGCCGCCGCCGCCAATGGCTGGATCGATGGCGAGCGGGTGATGATGGAGAAGCTCGCAGCGTTCAAGCGCGCCGGCTGCGACGGCATCCTGACTTATTTCGCGCCGCGGGTCGCCCGCATCCTGAACCAATAAAGCCCCATCGCTTGAAGCGGGCGGAGCGCACCGCCATGTAAAGGCCATGACACAGACAGACACGGTTTATTCGACGGCTCCGGCCGGTTTCGACGATTGGCGGCTCTTTGAGGGCGTTCGGACGCGGCGCGTTATGGCGTTCGTGGTCGATTATGCGCTGGTCATTTTGCTGGTGGCCTTGGCGGTTCCGGTGGTCGGGCTTCTGGGCATCGTCACCTTCGGCGTCGCCTGGCTGCTCTATGCGATCCTCGCTCCGTTAGTCGCCCTTACCTACATTGCCTGGACCGTCGGCGGTCCCGAACAGGCGACGCTTGGCATGCGCATGGCCGGCATCCGGCTGGTGCGCTATGACCGCCAGCCGATCGACTGGATGACCGCGATCGTCCACGCGGTGCTGTTCTGGGCGGCCAATGTGATCCTGACACCGTTCATTGTGCTGGTCGCGCTTTTCACCCGCCACAAGAGGCTGCTGCACGATCTGGCGCTCGGCACGACCGTCGTGCGCACGGAACGATTTCTGGCCGTTGCGTAGCGGCGGTTTTTTGGTAGCTTGAGCGGACGCGCCGCCGCGCCTCCGCGATCCGGCGCAACCGACGCGTTTTCGACAGCGGCTGTTGCGGGTGATGACGAAACACAGCGCCAAAGCGCCCCAGTTCTTTTTGACGTCGCCGGCGCCGTGCCC
>JANSXT010000006.1 GCA_024742765.1 Phyllobacteriaceae bacterium
CAAGCGCTTTCACGCATTCGCCCGCGATCAGGTTCTGGTCGCGCACAACGCAGCCTTCGATATGGCCTTTCTGGCCAAAGGAGAGAAGGCGGCGCGCGTGCGCTTCGACAACGTCGTCCTGGACACGGTGCTGCTGGCCGCCAGCCTTCAGGGCGCCGATTCCGACCTGACGCTGGACGCGCTCGCCGAGCGGTTCGACATCACCATCGCCGAACAGGACCGCCACACCGCGCGCGGCGATGCGCTCGCAACAGCGCATGTCTTCGCCAATCTGGTGCGGCTGCTGGAGGCCAACGGCGTCACCACATTGGGCGACGCGCTGCGGGTTTCCGAAGCCCAGACCGCGCTGCGCCGACGCCAGAAGGCCTACGCCTAGGCCGGCCGCGAGCGGTCGCAACACTCTCGATGAGACGGGATCACTCCGCCGCTTCGCCCGGGAAGTTGCGCCGGCGCTCACGTTCGTCGAGAATGTCCAGCAGGCCCTCGGCCGCCTTGAGCACGTCCGTGCCCGGCCCGAACACCGCCGCAACCCCGGCCTGCTTGAGAAAATCATAGTCCTTGTGCGGGATCACGCCGCCGCAGATCACCGCCTTGTCGGCGGCATCGCGCGCGGCCAGTTCCTTCAGCAGCATCGGCGCCAGCGTCTTGTGGCCACCACCGAGCGAAGACATGCCGACGATCTGCACGTCGAGATCAACGGCGGTTTCCGCCGCCTCGTCCGGCGTCTGAAAGAGCGGGCCGACATGGACGTCGAACCCAAGATCGCCGAAGGCCGTGGCGATGACCTTGGCACCGCGATCATGGCCGTCCTGCCCCATCTTGGCGATGAAGATGGACGGCGCGGCCCCGTGGCCGGTGGTATGCGCCTCTATACGCGCCTTGATGCCGGCGAACCGCTCGTCATCTGCATAGGCGGCGCCATAAACGCCTTTGATCGTGACGACCTCGGCGACATGCCGCCCGAAGACCTGCTCCATCGCCGACGAGATTTCGCCGACGGTCGCACGCGCGCGCGCGGCGTCGACGGCAAGACCGAGCAGATTGCCCTGCCCTGACGTCGCAGCCGCCTTGATCGCATCGAGAACCGACTGACAGGCGGCTTCATCGCGGCTCGCCCGGATGCGCTTGAGGCGCGCCACCTGCGCCATGCGCACGGCGGTGTTGTCGACTTCGAGCGTGTCGATCTCGTCTTCGCGTTCGAGCCGGTACTTGTTGACGCCGACGATGACCTCCTCGCCGCGGTCGACGGCCGCCTGCCGCTTGGCCGCCGCCTCCTCGATCAGGCGTTTCGGCAACCCGTCCTGGACGGCCTTGGTCATGCCGCCCAGCTTTTCGACTTCCTCGATCAGTGCCCAGGCCTGGTCGGCCATCTGCTTGGTCAGATTTTCGACATAGTAGGAGCCGGCCAGCGGATCGACGGTCTTGGTGACGCCCGTCTCGTGCTGAAGAATCAACTGCGTGTTGCGCGCAATGCGGGCGGAGAATTCTGTCGGCAAAGCAATGGCTTCGTCGAAAGAGTTCGTGTGAAGCGATTGCGTGCCGCCCAGCGCGGCCGCCATCGCCTCATAGGCGGTGCGCACGATGTTGTTGTAGGGATCCTGCTCCTGCAGCGAGACACCAGATGTCTGGCAATGTGTGCGCAGCATCGACGATTGCGGCTTTTTCGGCTCGAACTCGGCCATGATCCGCGCCCAGAGCAGCCGTGCCGCGCGCAGCTTGGCCGCCTCCATGAAGAAGTTCATGCCGATGCAGAAAAAGAACGACAGCCTGCCAGCAAACGCGTCGACATCCATGCCCTTGGAGAGCGCGGCGCGCACATATTCGCGCCCATCGGCCAGCGTGAAGGCGAGCTCCTGGGTCAGCGTCGCCCCCGCCTCCTGCATGTGATAGCCGGAGATGGAGATCGAGTTGTATCTCGGCATCTCGTTGGCCGTGTAGCCGATGATATCGGCAACGATCCGCATCGAGGGTTCAGGCGGATAGATATAGGTGTTGCGGACCATGAACTCCTTGAGGATGTCGTTCTGGATGGTGCCGGAGAGCTGCGCGCGCGGCACGCCCTGCTCCTCGCCGGCGACGATGAACATCGCCAGAACCGGGATCACCGCGCCGTTCATCGTCATCGAGACGCTCATCTCCTCGAGCGGGATGCCGTCGAACAGGATCTTCATGTCCTCAACCGAATCGATGGCAACGCCCGCCTTGCCGACATCGCCGACGACGCGGTCGTGATCGGAATCATAGCCACGGTGGGTGGCCAGATCGAAGGCTACCGAAAGGCCCTTCTGACCGGCGGCCAGCGCCTTGCGGTAGAAAGCGTTGGAATCCTCGGCGGTCGAAAAGCCCGCATATTGCCGGATCGTCCAGGGCCTGCCGGCATACATGGTCGCGCGCGGCCCGCGCGTGAACGGCGCCATGCCCGGCATCCCGCCCAGATGGTCGGCGCCCTCAAGGTCGGCTTCGGTGTAGAGCGGTTTGACGGCGATGCCCTCGGGCGTCTGCCAGACCAGATCGTCGGGCGATTTGCCCTTCAGTTCCCGCTCGGCCAGCGCGCGCCAATCGTCGGTTGTCGGCTTGTCCGTCTTTGCCATGGCGCGTCTCCTTCCGGTGATCGATGCCCGTTCATAATGCGCCCGCCGGCGCCCGCAATGCAACGAATGTATGGACGAAAACCCCGAGCGCCGCTATCAGCCGGCCATGCGCGTGGTCTCCATCGGCGAATGCATGATCGAACTGTCCGGCCGTTCCGGCACGGGCTGGCGACAGGGCTTTGCCGGCGACACGCTGAACACGCTTTGGTATCTGCGCGCGCTTTTGCCCGATGATGCGGCCGCCGATTACGTCACGGCGTTTGGCGACGATCCATTCTCGGCCGAACAGATCGCTTTCCTTGCGGAAAACCGCATCGGCATCGCCCAAAGCCCGACCATCGCCGGCAAAGCGCCGGGGCTGTATGCGATCGCGCTCGACGATCAGGGCGAGCGCTCCTTCACCTATTGGCGCAGCGAAGCCGCCGCCCGGCATCTGGCCGACGACGCCGACGCGCTGAACCAAAGCCTTGCCGGCGCAGACCTCGTCTATTTCTCCGGCATCACCCTGGCGATCCTCGACGCGGAGAGCCGTCAGCGCCTGATCGCGGCGCTGAACGCGGCGCGCGACACGGGTGCCACCGTCGCCTTCGATCCCAATTACCGGCCGCGCCTCTGGCCCGACCGGAGCGAAGCGCGGGCCGCCATCGAGACGGGCTATCGTGCAAGCACGATCGTGCTGCCCACCTTCGACGATGAGGCCATGCTGTTTGGCGATGCATTACCCGATGTGACCGCCGAACGGATTTCCGCGCACGGCCCCGCCACCATCATCGTCAAATGCGGAAGCGCGCCGGCGCTTGTCCGCCACGGGGGCACATCGGAGATGATCGCGCCGCAAGCGGGCATCGTTCCGGTCGACACGACCGGCGCCGGCGACAGCTTCAATGGCGGCTGGCTGGCCGCCCGTCTTGCCGGCCGCGACCCGGCCGACGCAACGCGTTTCGCCCACCTTGTCGCCGGCCGTGTCATCGGCCATCACGGCGCCCTTTTGCCGGTCTCCGATCTGGCCGATCTGCGTTTGGTAACAACCGCGTCCGGCTGACCAAAACGGCCTTTTCCTTCGCGGCCAAACCGGATAGACACGCGCTCGAACGAAGGCCGGGCGCAACGCCCGCGCGCCGCAAAGCGCAAGAACAAGGGACACCGAAAGTGGCCAGCACGTTTGACAAAGTCGCCGACATCATCGCCGAGACCAGCGAGATCGACCGCGAGACCATCACGCCCGAAAGCCACACGATCGACGATCTGGGCATCGACAGCCTTGATTTCCTCGACATCGTCTTTGCGATCGACAAGGAGTTCGGCATCAAGATTCCGCTCGAGCAGTGGACCCAGGACGTCAATGACGGCAAGGTTCCCACCGAGGAATATTTCGTCATCAGCAATCTGTGCAGCAAGATCGACGGGCTGGTCGCCGCCAAGGCCGCCTGACGCAACGCGCCCCGGAGGCAACCGCACACAGTGGCCCATTCCGCCGTCATCACCGGCATCGGCATCGTCACCGCCATGGGCGTCGGCATCGAGGCCAACTGGCGAGCGCTGACCGACGGATCGGCCCCGGTCGTCGACACCGAGCGTTTTGCGCCCTACCCCGTCCATCCCGCGCCCGAGATCGACTGGTCCGAACAGATCCCCAAGCGCGGCGACCAGCGCCAGATGGAAGCCTGGCAGCGCCTCGGCACCTATGCGGCGGGCCTTGCGCTCGACGATGCGGGCATCAAGGGCGATGAAGCGCTGACCGGCACGATGGACATGATCGTTGCCGCGGCCGGCGGCGAGCGCGATGCGGCGGTCGACACGATGATCCTCGCCGAGGCCGCCGGGGGCCGCGCCGATACCGGCGTTCTGATCAACGAAAAGCTGACCACCGAACTGCGTCCGACACTGTTCCTTGCGCAATTGTCGAACCTTCTGGCCGGCAACATTTCCATCGTTCACAAGGTCACCGGCTCCTCGCGCACCTTCATGGGCGAGGAAGGTGCCGCCATGTCGGCGGTGCAGACGGCCGTCGCCCGCATCCGCGCCGGCCAGTCGACCCATGCGCTGGTCGGCGCCGCCTTCAACGCCGAACATGCAGACATGCTGCTCGGCTATGAGATGAACCGGCATCTGGCGCGCGGCTCTTGGACGCCCGTCGCCGAACGGGCCTCCGGCGAAGGCGGTGGCCTCGTTGCCGGCTCCGGCGGGGTCTTTCTCGTCATCGAAGAGGCCGGCCATGCCGCCATGCGCGGCGCGAAAATCCATGCGTCGATCGACCCGGTTTCCGTCGATGCTGGCGCGGAGGACGGCATGCCGGCCCGCCTTGAACGGCTTGCCGAAGAGACCGGCATTGACGATGCCGACATGATCGTCTCGGCCAATTCCGGCGCGCTCGCCCGCAATGCGGCTGAAGCCGATTTTGTCGCCGCGCGCTGGCCCGAAACACCGGTGCGCACCGTCGCCAACAAGACCGGTCATGTACGCGAGGCGCAGTTCCCGCTCGCCATCGCCGTTGCTGCCCTGTCGATCGCCAAGGGCCGGCCGGTGGCGCCGCTCGAAGATGCCGAAAAGCCGGCCAGCGATGCGCCCAGCACAATCGGCGTGATCGCGCTCGGCCATCAGGTGGCCGAGGCAATGGTCCGCATATCCAAACCGGAGACGGCACGATGAGCGCCCTCACCGACAGGGCCGGCCGGCCGCTGATCGCCATCACCGGCGCGGGCATCGTTTCGCCGCTGGGGCGCGGCAAAACCGACAATTGGGCCGCCCTGACCGCCGGCCGCTCGGGCATTCACCGCATCGAACGTTTTCCGACCGACCATCTGCGCACGACGATTGCCGGCACGGTCGACTTCATGACCGCGCCCGAGGATGGCTCGGCCGCCCTCACCTACGCGCTGGCCGAGGCCGCCGCGCTCGAAGCGCTCGAAGAAGCAGGTTTTTCGGACAATTTCGGCGGGCCCTTGTTTGTTGCCGCCCCGCCCGTCGAACTGGAATGGCACCAGCGGCTGGGTCTCGATGCGGAAGGCGCGGCGCTCGGCGAAGGCGAGGCCGGTTATGACCGTATCCTCGCCGCCGCCCGGGCAACGGCCCATCCGCAGCATTCCGGCAATGTCTATTTCGGCTCGACCGCATTGCGGCTGAAGGAGAAGACCGGCGCGCGCGGCCTGCCCGTCACGCTGTCGACCGCCTGTGCGTCCGGTGCAACCGCCATCCAGCTCGGCGCCGAGGCGATCCGGCGCGGCGAGGCCGACCGCGTCCTCAGCGTCGGCACGGATGGTTCGGTCACCGCCGAAGCGCTGATCCGCTTTTCGCTCCTGTCGGCGCTCTCGACCCAGAACGATGTGCCCGAACAGGCCTCCAAGCCCTTCTCCAAGGATCGCGACGGCTTCGTCATGGCCGAAGGCGCCGGCGCCTTCGTCATGGAGACGCTGGAAAGCGCCCGCGCCCGTGGCGCGACGATCCTCGGCATCCTTGAAGGCTGCGGCGAAAAGGCCGACGATTTCCACCGCACCCGCTCCAAGCCGGACGGTTCGCCCGCAATCGCCGCCGTCAACGCCGCGCTCGCCGATGCCGGCGTGACCCCGTCGGACGTTGGCTACATCAATGCCCACGGCACCTCGACGCCCGAGAACGACAAGATGGAATGCCTGTCGCTCACCGAGGTCTTCGGCGAAGGGCTGGGCGGCGTGCCGATCTCGTCCAACAAGTCGATGATCGGCCACACACTGACCGCCGCCGGCGCCATCGAGGCGGTGTTCTCGCTGATGACGATCCGCACCGGCACGCTGCCGCCGACGATCAACCACGCCAATCCCGACCCGGCGTTGGTGCTGGACTGCGTGCCCAACGAAAAACGCGATGCCGCCGTGACGCGCGTTTTGTCCAATTCGTTCGGCTTCGGCGGCCAGAACACCTGCCTTGTCATCGCCGCCGAACCCGCTTAGAGCGTTCGCCACGATCCCACCGGCAAGGACAATCCATGCGCGCGCTTCAGCTCGTTGAAGACCGGAAACTCGAACGCGTCACCATCGACCCGCCACCGCCGCCCGGCCAGGGCGAGGTGCGCCTGCGCGTTAAGGCCGTCGCGCTCAATCATATCGACGTCTGGGGCTGGCGCGGCATGGCGTTCGCCAAGCGCAAACTGCCGCTGACCATCGGCGCCGAGGCAAGCGCGGTCGTCGATGCGGTCGGCGCAGGCGTTTCGAACCTTCTGCCCGGCCAACTCGTCTCCATCTTCGGCGCGCGCACCTGTGGCCTCTGCCGCGCATGCCGGCAGGGCCGCGACAATCTGTGCGAGAATGTCGGCGGCGTGCACGGCTTTCATCTCGACGGTTTTGCCGCCGAGATCGTCACCATGCCGGCACGCAACTGCGTCCCCGCCCCGCCCGGCGTCGATGCGGTCGGTGCCGCACTCGCGCCGATCACCTTCGGCACGGTCGAACACATGCTGTTCGACAATGCCAGGCTTGAGCCCGGTGAGACGATCCTCATCCATGCCGGCGGCTCCGGCATCGGTTCGGCCGCCATCCAGCTCGCCAAGAGCCATGGCTGCACGGTCATCACCACCGTCGGCTCCGACGCCAAGATCGAACCGGCCAGGGCGCTCGGCGCCGACCATGTGATCAATTATCGCGAGGACCGGTTTGAGGGCGCCGTCCGCAAGCTGACCCGCAAGAAGGGCGTCGATGTCGTCTTCGAACATGTCGGCGCCGACACATGGGCAGGCTCGATGCTCTCGCTCAGGCGCGGCGGACGGCTCGTCACCTGCGGTTCGACCTCCGGCGTTTCCGCGCCGACAAACCTGATGATGCTGTTCCAGCAGCAATTGCGGCTGATCGGATCGTTCGGCTGCACCATGACCAACATGGCCGATGCGATGGAGAAAATGGCACGTGGGCTTGCTGCGCCCGTCATCGACACCGAAGTCGGGTTCGACGGTATCGACGCGGCGCTGGCGCGCATGGAAACGCGTGATGTCTTCGGTAAGATCGTGCTGCGGATGGATGGCTGAACGACGGCCATGACGCCCGCCCAGGTCCGACTGCTCAAGCTTTCCCAGAAGGCCAAGCGCGTGCGCTACTGGCTCGAGGCGCACCTGACCTTCGCCATTCTGGGCGTGCTCAAGCTGCTGCCGGCCGATGCGGCGATCAACACGGCGGCCGCCATCGTCTCCCGGATCGGTCCGCTGTCGCCCCGCCAGAAGGTGGTGCTCGACAATCTGGCCAATGCGATGCCGGAACTGTCCGACGGGGAGCGGCGCGCCATCGCCCGGCGCATGTGGGGCAATATGGGCCGCCAGGTGGCCGAATATGTCGTGCTCGACAAACTGTTCGACTTCGACCCCGATGCCGATACGGTCGGCCGCATCGAGGTGCGCGGTCGGGAAACGTTCGTCCGCATCCACGAAGCAGGCAAACCGGTGATCTTCTTCACCGGCCACACCGGCAATTTCGAGCTTTTGCCGATCTGCGCGGCGACCTTCGATCTCGAAGTGACGGCGCTGTTCCGTCCGCCCAACAATCCCTACGTCGCCAAACGCGTGCTGGCCGCGCGCACGACCACAATGGGCCAGCTCGTCCCGTCCAAGACGGGCGCCGCCGCCGGTCTCGCCCGCGCGCTGTCCGACGGCAGGTCGGTCGGCGTGCTCGTCGACCAGAAATTCCATCGCGGACGTCTCGGCACCTTTTTCGGCCGGCCCGTGCGCACCAATCCGCTGCTGCCCAAGCTGGTGCGCCAGTTCGACTGCGCGGTCCATCCAGCACGTTGCGTGCGCCTGCCAGGCAACCGCTTCCGGCTCGAACTGGAAGACGCCATCGCCCTGCCCCGCGACGACGACGGCAAGATCGACGTCGAAGCATCGACGCAAATGCTCAACGATGTGGTCGAACGCTGGGTGCGCGAATATCCCGACCAGTGGATGTGGATGCACCGGCGCTGGGACCCCAAGACGCTGGTCGATCCGCGCTCCGGCAACTGAACGCGGCGCCCGAAAGGCGCCGTCCTCAACAAGATCGATCAGATCAGTGGCGGATGCGCACCCGCATGTTGCGAGGGCCGACCTGACGCGTCAGGTCGTAGAGCCGCTTGGCATTGGAGGTGTGCAAGCGCACACAGCCGGCCGAAGCCGGGCGGCCAAGCCGCGACACCGCGCCGGTGCCATGGATCGCATACGGACCACGGAAGAAGATCGAATAGGGCATGTTCGAGCCATAGATGGTCGAACGCCACTTGCGGTGCATGCGCTGCGGCCGGAACGTGCCGATCGGCGTTACCTTTCCCGGACGGGCGGTCGACACCGGCCAGCGGTAGAGCACCCGGCCATCCTTGCGCACCGTCATCGTCTGAGAGGAAATATCGACATCGGCGATCAGTCGTGCGGCAATCGCATCGCCCGCCGTCGGAAACGCGATGGCAACCGCCAGCGCAAAAATCAAAAGAAATTGTCTCATCGGCCTCGCCCCCGAATGAACGCAATACTTGAAAACCGACCGGCAGCGTACTGCCAAGTCCGGCAGGCGTCAAAGCCCGCCCGCCATCCTTTTGCCGTTAGTCTTAATGCCGGTCTGTGCGCCAGGACACAGACCGCGCTGGCAACCGCGACGGCCAAGCCCCGAAAATCGCTTGCAAAAGGGGCGCGCGCGCGCACTATGCCGGCCATGTCCGAGCATCTGCGCAAGGCCGTCGAGGACCGTCGCGACGAGGTCGTCGCGCTGACGCAGGCGCTCGTCCGCTTCCCTACGGTCAACCCGCCCGGCGATGCCTATGGGCCCTGCGCCGAGTTCATCGCAAGGCGGCTGCAACGCTCCGGCTATGAGACGAAACTGATCGTCGCCGAGGGCGAGCCGGGCCATACCGACCGCTTTCCGCGTGTCAATGTGATCGCCCGCCGCCAAGGCCGTGCGCCCGGCAAGACCGTCCATTTCAACTCCCATATCGATGTGGTCGAGGCCGGCCATGGCTGGACCGTCGATCCGTTCGAAGGTGTGATCCGGGACGGCAAGGTGTTCGGACGCGGCACCTGCGACATGAAGGGCGGTCTGGCGACCTCCATCATCGCCGCCGACGCCTTCATCGAGGCCTTTCCGGACTATGCCGGCGCCATCGAGATTTCCGGCACGGTGGACGAGGAATCGGGCGGCTATGCCGGCGTCGGCCACCTCGCCAAAAAGGGCCTGTTCTCGCGCCCGCGCGTCGACCATGTCGTCATCCCCGAACCGCTCAACAAGGACCGCATATGCCTCGGCCATCGCGGCGTCTGGTGGGCCGAGATCGAAACCCGCGGCCGCATCGCCCACGGGTCGATGCCCTTCCTGGGCGATTGCGCCGTGCGCCACATGGGCGCCGTGCTCGCCGCCTTCGAGCGCGATCTTTTCCCCGCGCTCGCCGCCCGCCGCACCGACATGCCCGTCGTTCCCGAAGGCGCCCGCGCCTCGACGCTCAACATCAACGCCATCCATGGCGGCCAGACCGACGACTATACCGGTCTGCCCTCGCCCAACGTGCCCGACCGCTGCGCCATGACCATCGACCGGCGCTTTCTGCTCGAAGAAAAGCTCGACGATGTGAAAGCCGAGATCGTCGCTATCCTCGACCGGCTCAAGCGCGACCGTCCCGGCTTCGACTATGCGATCCGCGATGTCATGGAGGTCTTGCCGACCATGACCGAACGCGACGCGCCCGTCGTCACCGCCGTCGCCGCGGCGATCGAGGCCGAATTCGGCCGGGCACCGGACTATGTCATCTCGCCGGGCACCTACGACCAGAAGCACATTGCCCGCATCGGTCATCTGCACGATTGCATCGCCTATGGCCCCGGCATTCTGGACCTTGCCCACCAGCCCGACGAATGGATCGGCATCGACGACATGGTGCAATCGGCCCATGTGATGGCCGCCGCAATCCATGGTTTGCTGACAGGGGCGGCCGAACCTGCTTAACTGCCGACGGAATTCACGGGAGACCCACCGACATGATCGCACGTTTCGCCCTGGCCGCCACGGCCGCCTTCGCCATGACCGTTTCGGCCCATGCCGAGCGCACGGACCTGACGGTCGGCATGGTGCTCGAACCGCCCCATCTCGATCCCACGGCCGGCGCCGCAGCCGCCATCGACGAGGTGGTCTATGCCAACGTCTTCGAGGGGCTGACACGCATCGGCCGCGACGGCGCGGTTCAGCCGGGCCTTGCGGAAAACTGGATCATTTCCGACGACGGGCTGACCTACACGTTCGAACTGCGCGAGGGCGTCACCTTCCATGACGGCACGGCGCTCGATGCCGGCGATGTGGTCTTTTCGCTCGACCGCGCCCGCGCCGAAGACTCCACCAACGCCCAAAAGGGCCTGTTCGACGCCATCGACAGCGTCGCCCAGATGGACGAACTGACGGTCGAAGTGACCCTGTCGCGGCCCGCCGGCGATTTTCTCTACAATATGGGTTGGGGCGACGCGGTGATCGTCGCGCCCGAAAGCGCCGAGACCAACAAGCAGAACCCGGTCGGCACCGGCCCGTTCCGCTTTGTCGATTGGCAACAGGGCGCAGCGGTCACGCTGCAGCGCAATGATGCCTATTGGGGCGAAGCGCCGGCGCTGACCGAGGTGACCTTCCGCTTCATCCCGGACCCGGCGGCGGCCACCGCCGCGCTGCTGGCCGGCGATGTGCAGGCCTTTCCCAACCTGCCCGGCGCTGAATCGATCCCGACTTTTGAGGCCGATCCGCGCTTCACCGTCGCCATCGGCTCGACCGAGGGCGAAACCATCCTGTCGACCAACAATGGTAAGCCGCCCTTTGATGATGTCCGCGTGCGCCAGGCGATTGCCCACGCGATCGACCGCCAGGCGATCATCGACGGCGCCATGTTTGGCCTGGGCACGCCGATCGGCTCGCATTTCGCACCGCACCATCCGGCCTATGTCGAATTGTCGGAAACCTACCCTTACGATCCGGACCGCGCCCGCGCACTGCTCGCCGAAGCCGGCCATGGCGACGGCATCACCGGCACGCTCAAGCTGCCGCCGCCCTCCTATGCGCGCCGCGGCGGCGAGATCATCGCCGCGCAACTGCGCGAAGTGGGCATCGACCTGCAAATCGAGCCGGTCGAATGGGCGCAATGGCTCGAACAGGTCTTCACCAACAAGGATTACGACCTGACCATCGTCTCGCACACCGAGCCCAACGACATCGGCATCTATGCGCGCGACGATTACTATTTCCAGTATGACAATCCCGACTTCAACGCCGTGATCGAGGAACTGTCGGTGACCGCCGGCGAGGACGCGCGCTATGCGCTCTTCCGCCAGGCCCAGCAGATCCTCGCCGAGGACGCGGTCAACGGCTTCCTCTTTCAGCTCGCCAAGAACGGCGTCTGGGACGCGAAGCTCGAAGGCATGTGGGAGAACTCACCGGTCCAGGCCAACGATGTGACGGGCGTGAGCTGGACGGAGTGATGAGGGGCGTCATCTGACGCCTAATTCCGTCGATTGAACGGCCGCTCTGCGGACGGAGTGTGAATTCGCTGCGTCCGCGCCAATGATTGCCGTTCGGAAAGACCCCGAAAAATGCCGTGTTTGGTGCGAATTCAGCGACCCTGCATGGGATTTCGCTCACACACGTGCTTGGTGTCCGGCCTCCAACTTCTCTGCAACTGCCCTGACCGCTGCGACAGCGCGGTCTCTCTGCAATCTTCCGGCGTCGCCCTGATACAGGACTGATGTGACCATGAGCCCGTCCATGGCGACCCTGAGAAGGTCGGCTTGGTCCGGTGAAATCCCATCCTCATCGATCATGCGCTGACGCCACGCGTCGCTTCTTTTTGTGAGGGTCTCTCGCAGACCGGGATCAATCGCGACGGACGCGATCAGGACGTGGATGAGCGGCCCGCTGTTCTTGGCGTCTTTCACCAGCATATCAATCAGCGCATCGGTGAACCGTGCGCCTTTGGAAACGGCTTTCTCGACTTCCGCGATGCGCTGGGCTGCAACATGATCAAGAAGCCCGCGCACCATTTCTTCCTTTGTGGCGAAGTGATAGAAGAACGCCCCCTTGCTCAGCCCGGCCTCGTTCACCACGCGCTCGACACCAAGCGCGGTGACGCCATGCTTCACCGCAAGCGCCGCGGCGGCGTCGAGTAGTTTTTCGCGGGCTGACACGGATAGCGCCCCTCTTTTTCATCCGCCTGAATCATAGAATGTACCGACCGGTTGGTCTAGACTCTGCACAAACCGGTTGGTATAGATTCCAAAAAATGGAGGCTGCCCTGAAAAACCAAACTCGACTGATCCCCGGGGAGCCGTTCCCCGCCATAGAGTTGGCGGGCGATGATGGTTCCGCCATTGCTTTGAACGCGCCCGGATGGCGCGCTGTGTTCGTCATTCGCGGAGCGCATTGCTCCATTTGCCGCAAATATCTCGGTGCCATTGAGGCGCACCGCGAGGGCTTTGAAGCGTCCGGCGTATCGGTTGTCGTGATCAGTGCCGATCCTATCGAGAAAGCATCGGCGTTCGCCAAGGAGTCCGGTTACTTCGGGCGGGTTGCGGGCGGATTGCGTGTCGAGGACATGCGCGAGCTCGGTCTGTGGATGACAGGGCCGGAGGTGTCGCAGCTTGGCTATGTTCACGCCGAACCCGGTTTTTTCCTGATCGACCCGGAGGGCAATGTCGCAACGGCGGAGGCGTCCAGCCTGCCAGCCGGGCGGCCGGACCTCGATTGGCTGCACAACGGGCTCTCCTTCATGACTGAAAACGACATCCGCCCACGCTTTGGGCGCTACGAGGCCGCACAATGACCGACTTTTTGAAGCGCAACGGCGAGACTGTCTTTGTCACGGGAGCAACCGGCTATGTCGGCTCTGTGGTTGTGGATCGCCTCATGGAGCATGGCTATGAGGTTGTCGGCTTGATCCGCAGCGAGGCCGATAAACAGGCCCTTGAAGACAAGGGCGCGAAAGCCGTTGTCGGCGATGTTGGCGACACGGCCCTGATCGCGGAAGCTGTCAGCGGCGCAAGCGCAATCGTGCATACCGCCGCGCCCAATGACCCGACCAAGTTTGCGTCGTTGGAGGCCATGATCGCCATGGTTGCGGGCGTTCTCGAAAACCTCACAACGCTTGCCCGGACAAGAAACATTCGACTTCTCGCGACGAGCGGAACATCGCTCTACGGGCCAACGGGTCGTGATCCGGTCGATGAGACTTCTCCCCTTCAAGCCATGATGCCCGGTGCGGACGTTCTGACCGGTCTGGAGTCCCGTCTGATCGCGGAGAAATCGGCCTACTTCATTCGCCTTGCGGTCGTTTACGGGCGCAAGCAGAGCGGGCCGATGAACCAACTGATCGAGAACGTGCGCACGCGCGGTCGCCTTCCTCTCGTTGATCCTGACAATGTCTTGTCGGTCGTTGAGGTGGATGACCTTGCAGACCTCTATTTGAGCATCCTTGAAGCCGCGAACCCGCCGCAGGTCGTCAACGCTGTGTCCGACATCCTGACATGGTCTGAGTTCATCAGTGCGATCGGCCGAGCTACCGGCGTGTCCGGGGACTTCGAAATCGTTGATCCGCAGACTGCAATGGCTCTCGGCGGGCCATCCATTTACATGCCGATGAACATGGCTGTCTCAAGTGACCTGGCCGAGGGCGAGCTGGCATGGGAATCGAAGCGGCCAAGGTTTCCGGATCAGCTGACAGGCAGCGCGTGATCACAACAGGGCGATCGATCAGGGTCTTCCTGTTGAAGACTTGGTCGTCGGTCAGGATCGGGCGGGGCCCAAGGGTTGGTTTGATCGCGTCGCGGGTCTGCGGCGGACGAAACCCATCCCAAGGCCACGGCAGGGCGCGAGCTTCGCGCCGGCGCTTCACATGACGATCACCGCAAGCCCACCGGACGGGCGGTTTGGCGACCACACCACACCAACTTCGGATCGCGGCTCTCCAAACCGCCCGTTGTTCGGATTTTCGATAAACCGGCCTTGATGATGAGGCGCGGTATCAATCAAGCGCGCCGTCATCCTCGGGCTTGTTCCGAGGATCTGCCAAACGGTGCATTGCCCAGTGGATCCTCGGGACAAGCCCGAGGATGACGGAGGATGGAACCGGCTTTGCGGCCTACACTGGGTCAAAAGAAAGGAACACTTGTTCTAACCCACACGCCGTCATTCCGGAGCCGCGAAGCGGAATCCGGGATCCAGAGCCGAGGCGGTGAAGATCACGCGACTGGATTCCGGATCAGGCTCCGCCTGTCCGGAATGACGCCAAATCTGATGAGGTCGCACGGCCGTGATGCACCACCATGTCCACTTACCCCGTCCTTCGAGGCTCGCCCGCAATCCGCTGAATTTCTTGACAAAACGGTTGCGTCCATGCGCCCTGCCCGCCACAAATCGAGACAGAACCGGCGGGGGATTTCTGCAATGCAATCGGGATTTGTCAGTCTTGGCCAACAGGTGCCAACACCCTGGCGCGCCGTGGCGATGGTGCTTGCGCTGGCGTTTCTGGCGGCCTGCGAAACCACCGATACAACCACGACGCCCGCCTATTTCGCCGAGATCCGGCTTGCGCAGGTGGATGTTGATTTCTCCCGTGCCGAACGCCCGCTTCTGGTCGGCGATCTCGATGGGCAGGTGAGTGCGCAGGCGGCCGGCGGCACCGGCGTCGGGGCGCTGGGCACGCGCCTTGGTCTGGTCAACCGGCAGGCGCGGCAGGCGGGTCTTGAAGCGGCCATCGCGCAAAATGTCCGGCCGCACATCGATGATGCGTTGCGGCCCCTGTTCACCGGAACGCGTCCCGTCCGCGCCGAAGTGTCCATCCGATCGGTGTTTGTCCGCAGCCGCCTCAGCCTGCAGCAATTGACCGGCACCACCGTGATCGTCGATGGCCGGCAACGGCCAAACAACGCCCAGTTCATCGCCGGGCTGACCTTGTATGATCTGGAGACCGGCATCCCGATCCAGCAGATCGAACCCATCATGCGCGTTGACGACGGCGCCATCACCATAGCCGGCGGCGGCCCGAAGGCACCGGACTATGGCCAATCGGCCCGGCTGAACCAGTTGATCTTCGAATATGCCCAGGCCGCCGCCACAGCGCTCAGGCAGCGCAGTTCCGGGCCGGGCTTCACCTTTCCCGGCGGGAACACCGAACTGCAGACCCTTCACGAGACCAATACGGACATCGGTTTTTAGGACCTGGGCCCGGCGCTGGCCGAAATCCGCGATCGACGCGGGTTTCGTGCACGCTTCCCCATCCGGGCGATCCGGGCTAACCCTTGCCCATGCTCGCCTATGCCGCGCGTCGCCTGCTGATCGTCCTCGTCACGCTGCTCGTGGCGAGCGTGATCGTGTTTTTCGTCCTGGAGATCGTGCCCGGCGACCCGGCGCGGCTGATGCTCGGCCTGAACGCCACCGAGGACGCCGTGCGGGCGCTGCGCGAGCAGATGGGGCTCAATGAGCCCGTGCTGACGCGTTACATCTCATGGCTTGTGGGCATGGCGCGCGGCGATTTCGGCGAAAGCCTGACCTATTCGGTGCCGGTCACCGAACTGATCGCCGACCGCGTCGTCGTCTCGCTGCCGCTGGCGCTGCTGGCGCTCGGCCTTTCGACGGCGATCGCCATTCCCGTCGGCATCTTCACCGCCGCCCGGCGCGGCACACGCGCCGACACCGCCGCCATGGCCGGCACGCAATTGGGCATCGCCATCCCCAATTTCTGGTTCGCGCTGCTGCTTGTCTATGTCTTCGCGGTCACGCTGCAATGGGTGCCCGCCGGCGGCTTTCCCGGCTGGGATGAAGGCCTGTGGCCGGGCCTGAGGGCACTGATCCTGCCGGCCATCGCGCTCGCCCTTCCCCAGGCTGCGATCCTCGCCCGCGTCGCCCGCTCGGCGCTGCTTGAAACGCTCGCCGAGGACTATATCCGCACCGCCCGCGCCAAGGGCCTTCCGGCCAACATCGTCCTGTGGCGCCATGCGCTGCGCAACGCGATGATCCCGGTGCTGACGATCCTCGGCCTGCAGTTCGCCTTCCTGCTCGCCGGCACGATCATCATCGAGAACGTCTTCTTCCTGCCCGGCCTCGGCCAACTCGTCTTCCAGGCGATCAACCAGCGCGACCTGATCGTCGTCGAGGGCGTTGTCGTGCTGCTGGTCGGCACCGTCGTCATCGTCAATTTTCTGGTCGATCTCGCCTATGCCTGGGCCGATCCGAGGCTGCGCCGCCGATGACCGACCATCTCGTCGCCGCCGAACATGAGGACTGGCGCCTTTTCCTCAGGAAAGCCAGCGCCAACCGCTCCTTTCAGGCGGGCGCGATCATCACCCTTTTCATCGTCATTATGGCGGCGGTCTCCCTGGTCTGGACGCCCTATGACGTCAGCAAGCTCACGATCCCGGACCGGCTGCAGGGGCCGAGCTGGGCGCACTGGTTCGGCACCGACCATTTCGGACGCGACATCTTCTCGATGATCATGGAGGGCAGCCGCAACTCGATCGCCGTTGCCTTGATCGCCGTCGGTATCGGCATCGTCATCGGCGTGCCGATCGGCTGCTGGGCGGCGGCCAAGCGCGGCTGGATCGACGAGGTTTTCATGCGCACCTCCGACATCATCTTCGCCTTTCCCGCGCTTCTGTCGGCCGTCATGATCACGGCGATCTTCGGCCCCGGCGCGGTCAATGCGATCGTCGCCATCGGCATCTTCAACATTCCGGTGTTCGCCCGTGTCGCGCGCGGCGCCGCGCTGTCGCTGTGGCCGCGCGAGTTCATCCTTGCCGCCCGCGCGGCCGGCAAGGGCCCGGCGAGGATCACCGCCGAGCACATATTGCCCAACATCGCCAATCTCCTATTGGTACAGGGAACGATCCAGTTCTCGCTCGGCATTCTCGCCGAAGCGGGTCTCTCTTACGTGGGTCTCGGCGCCCAGCCGCCGGCAACCAGTTGGGGCCGCATGCTGGCCGAGGCGCAGACCATGATGGCCATCGCCCCGCAAATGGCGATCGCGCCCGGCATTGCGATCATCGTCACCGTGCTCGGTCTCAATCTCCTCGGCGACGGTCTGCGCGACCTGCTCGACCCCAAGCTGCGGCGCGAGCGATGACAGCGCCGATCCTGACCATCGAAAAGCTCGATCTGGCGATCGGCGGCGCGCCGATCCTCAGGAGCGTCGACATGGTGGTCGAAGCGGGCAAGGTGCATGCGCTGGTCGGCGAAAGCGGCTCGGGCAAATCGATGACGGCGCTGACGACGATGCAGCTGCTGCCCCATGGCGCGAACACGACCGGCACGCTGCGCTTTGGCGATGAAGACCTGCTGACGGCGAGCGAAGAGCGCATGTGCGCGCTGCGCGGCGACGATATCGGCATGGTGTTTCAGGAACCGATGACCGCGCTCAACCCGGTCAAGACCATCGGCGAACAGGTGGCCGAGGGGATCCGCTGGCACACGGGCACCAACCGGCCTGACGCCGAACAGCGCGCCGCGATCATGCTTAAGCGTGTCGGGCTTCCCACGACACGGTTTCCGCTCGACCGCTATCCGCACGAACTCTCCGGCGGGCAAAGACAACGGGTCGTCATCGCCATTGCCTGCGCGCTGCGGCCGAAGCTGCTGATCGCCGATGAGCCGACCACCGCGCTTGATGTCGTGCTGCAGGCACAGATCCTCGACCTGCTCAGGGAACTGGTTGCCGAGGATGGCATGGGGCTGGTGCTGATCAGCCACGATCTGGGCGTCGTCGCGGGCATGGCCGACGACATCACCATATTGCGCCATGGTGTGGTGCAGGAGGCCGGCCACGCCGTCGACGTGCTGCGCCGGCAGACGCATCCCTACACCCGACAGTTGGCGGAAGCCTCGGCCCATGTGCCGCAATGGGACGGCCGCGCCAAGCCGCCGGAGATCACCGCCCTTCTGGACGTCCAGAACCTCGTCAAGGACTATCCCGGCCCGCGCACCGGCCTGTTTTCGCGCGGCGCCCCGTTCCGCGCGGTCGACGATGTGTCCTTTTCGGTGCCGCCCGGCCGCTCTGTCGGGCTGGTCGGCCAGTCCGGCTGCGGCAAGTCCACGCTCGCCCGCATCGTCCTGGCGCTCGACAAGCCGACGTCCGGTATCGTGTCCTTCGACGGCATGGAGACATCGCGGCTCGATGACCACGATCCGACCATGGCGCTGGCGCGTCGCGAGATGCAGGTGGTCTTTCAGGACCCCTATGGCTCGTTCAACCCGCGCCAGACGGTCGAGCGCCTCGTTGCCGAACCGCTGCATCTGGAAGAGGCGCCACTCAGCAAGTCCGAGCGCCGCGAGCGCATCGCCTTTGCCCTGGACGAAGTGGGCATGCCGGCCGATGCGATGCGCCGCTATCCGCATGAATTTTCCGGCGGCCAGCGCCAGCGCCTCGCCATCGCCCGCGCCATCATCACCCGGCCCAAGCTGGTCGTCTGCGATGAGCCGGTTTCCGCGCTCGATGTGTCGATCCGCGCCCAGATCCTCGATCTCTTCGCCAAGCTCAATGACGAGCTGGGCCTGGCCTATCTGTTCATCACCCACGATTTGACCGTCGCGCGCGCCATCACCCATGAGGTGATGGTGATGGACCATGGCAGGATCGTCGAGCGCGGCGCAACGGCAGACGTGCTCGACAATCCGCAGACGGAGGCGGCGCAAAGGCTGGTGGCGGCAGCACCGGACTTGAACAGGGCGATCGAGCGAAGGGCGAAGGATACCTCTGGCATTTCCTCGCCCTTCGAGGCTCGCAAACATCCCTCATCCTGAGGTGCGAGCGCAGCGAGCCTCGAAGGGGGATGTTTGCTCGCACCTCAGGATGAGGAAATGCCCCACCCGGATCGGCTTCGCTTCGCTCGCTTCTCCGACCTCCCCTCAAGGGGGAGGTGGGACGCCTCACCCCACTAAGACCGCCAAGACCCCGACCACAACCGCAAGCCCCGTCATCGCCCGCCAGAATATGGCGAGCGCCGCGTCGATGTCGTCCGGCCCCGCGTCCTTGCGTCCCGCATCGTTCATGAAGGGTTCGTCGGCGACGTCCTCGCCATAGTTGCGCGGGCCGCCAAGCGCGAGACCGGTCACCGCGGCCATGGCGCTCTCTGGCCAGCCGGCATTGGGCGAGCGGTGCAACTGGGCGTCGCGCATGACGGTGCGAGCACGGTCGCGCCAACGATCAAACCCGCCGGCCGCGACGATCAGGAGCGCCGTCAGCCGCGCCGGAAGCCAGTTCGCTAAATCGTCGAACCGTGCCGATGCGCGGCCGAATGCACGGTGCCGCTCGGTCTTGTGGCCGATCATCGAATCGGCGGTGTTCAGCATTTTGTAGGCGAACAGGCCCGGCAGGCCGAAGACGGCATACCAGAAGGCCGGCGCAACGACCCCGTCGGACGCGTTCTCGGCAAGGCTCTCGACCGCCGCGCGGCAAATGCCCGCTTCGTCCAGCGTTTCGGGGTCGCGCCCTACGATCTGCGCGACGGCCCGCCGTCCGCCATCGATGCCGCCGGCGCGCAGCCCCTGCGCCACCGCGCCGACATGATCGGCCAGCGACTTTTGCGCAAGAAACACCGCCACCAGCAATGCTTCAATCACAAATCCCGCGCCGCCCAGCGCGTCGAACAGATCGCCGAGAAACGTCCCCGCGACGATGGCACCGATCATCAGCAAGGCGATCGTGGCAAAGCCGTTTTTCTCCCGCCGCGTGTCCAATGCGTCATCGTCATTGAAGCGGGCATCGGCCCAGCCGATCAGCTTGCCGAAGAGGGCCACGGGATGCGGCACACGCCGCCACAGCCAGTCCGGATCGCCGATCAGTCGATCGAGGATCAGGGCGGCAAAAAGGATCACGAGCGTTTCGGCCATGGCGGCGTGATGGGCCGATCAGACAGCCCGCGCAAGCGCCTTTTCGAGCCGCGCGAACGCCGCATCATCGCCCGGCAGGCCAAAGCGCAGCCAGGCAGCGTCCTTCTCGAACGCGCGCACCCAGATGCGTGCATCCGCCAGCACCTTGGCAATGGCCGGCGCACGGTCGTGATTGGCGAGCACGAACAGGTCCGTATGGCCGGCGATGGAAAAGCCATGCCGTTCAAGAAGGCCCGTCAGCCGCTGCCGGTCGCGCATCAGCCGCGTGCGCGTCTCGGCGATCCAGCCAATGTCGCGCAGCGCCCGCCCGCCAATGTAAAGCGCCGGCCCCGGCACCGCCCATGGACCGAGCAGGCGGCGCAGCCGCGCCATGTCGCCCTGCGGGCCGACCGCAAAGCCGAGCCGGATGCCGGCAAGGCCGAAAAACTTGCCGAACGAGCGCAAGACGATCAGGCCTTCGGCCTGGGTTTCGGGCACATAGGACGCTTCGGGCGCCACATCGGCAAAGGCTTCGTCGACGATCACTGTGCCATTGCGGGCCAAGAGCGCCGCCACCGCGTCGCGATCGGCTTCGCCATCGTGCCGGCCGCCATCGGGATTGTTCGGATTGCCGAAGACGACGCCGTCAAAACCATCCTCATAGGAGGGGATCGCGCGTACCGTGCCGACCACCCGGTCCGGCGTTGAAAGGCACCAGTCATATTCGCCATAGGTCGGCGTGACGATGCCGATACGCCGGTTGGTGCCGATCAGATCGCCGAGCCGCTGAATGATGGCCTGTGTCCCCGGCGCGGCGACAATCGCCGCTCCTTCCGGCACGCCGTAATAGGCGCGCGCGGCATCGAGACAATAATCTTCGAGACTGGCTTCGGGCAGCCGTTCCCACACTTCGGCGGGGATCGGCGGCACGGGCCATGGCACCGGATTGATGCCGGTCGACAGATCCAGCCAGTCGGCATGAACGCCGCCATGTTCGGCGACAGCCCGGTCGAGCGACCCGCCATGGTGCGGAGGACGTGCCATCAATCCACCCTGTCGATCACGTGGCACCATGATCCGGAGACGGTGCCGACTCGGCGCCCATAGTGCCCCAGATCGGCGCCCTGTGCATCGCGCACTGCAAAAAGCGTCTCGCCCGGGCCCTCGCGTGTCACGGTTGCATAGTGGAACTCATGCGCGGTCAGTTTCATCGGCCAGGGTGCGCCTGCCAGAGGCGCGAGCCGGCGATAGCCCAGATGCCGCGTGCGGGTGGCAAAGCTGGTCTCGACGGGCAGGAAACCCAGCATGGCGTGAGGCGCGCCATCGGCATCGGTCAGCCCTTCGCCCAGAACCATGTAGCCGCCGCACTCGCCATAGATCGCAGTGCCCCGGTCGCGCGCGGCCTCCATGCCCGTCTTGAACCGTGTTGCGCCGGCGATCGATCCAGCATGCAGTTCCGGATAGCCGCCGGGCAGGAACACCGCGTCAGCATCGGACGCCGGCGCCTCGTCGGCAAGCGGCGAGAAGAAGGACAGTTCGGCGCCCTGCGCCCGCCAGCCATCCAGCAGATGCGGATAGGCAAAGGCAAAGGCGATGTCGCGGGCAATGGCGATACGCTGACCGAGCGGTGGCAGGCGGGAGACGGGGGCCAGTTCGCCTCCCTCATCCTGAGCCTGTCGAAGCGCGAGGTTCGCCAGCGCATCCAGATCGCAAGCGTCCGCCATCACCGTGCCGGCATGGGCGATGAAGGCTTCGAGCGCTTCATGCTCACGCGCCTGTACGAGACCGAGATGGCGCTCGGGCAGCGAAAGCCCCTTATCGCCCGGTACCACGCCGAGCACCGGGACACCGAGCGGTTCGAGCGCCGCGCGCAGCATCGTTTCGTGCCGCGTGCTGCCGACCCGGTTAAGGACCACGCCAGCGAAGGTGAGATCGGGTCGGTGGTCGCGATAGCCGGACACCAAGGCGGCAACCGACTGCGCCATGCGCGACGCATCGACGACAAAGACGATCGGCAGGCCCAGAAGCGCGGCGAGATCGGCCGCGCTGCCCGTGCCGTCCGCCGCGCCGTCGAACAGGCCCATCATCGCTTCGGTAACCAGAAGTCTTTCAACGCCGCGGTTTGCCGCCAGCGCCTGTATCAGCACCGGCCGCATCGCCCACGGGTCGAGATTGATGCACGTCTCGCCGCTGGCCGCCGCATGGAAGGCCGGATCGATATAGTCCGGCCCCGCCTTGGCCGGCGCCAGCGCATGACCCGCATCGCGCAGCGCACGCAAAAGCCCGAGCGTGACCACCGTCTTGCCGCTGCCCGAATGGGGCGCGGCGACGACAAATCCGTTCATCCCGTCTCGTCCCGGCGGCGCGCGCCCAGCGGATCGGGATCGAGCACACGGCCCGATGTGAGCGCGCCGAGCCAGTCGAGCCCCGAGCGCAGGCGCACCACCTCGCCGACGACGACAATCGCCGGCGGCTCAAGCCCTGAGGCGGCCACATCAGCTTCAGCGCGCGCCAACGTGGTCTCCAAAACCTGCTGCCGGTCGGTCGCCGCGTTGCAGACAAAGGCGACCGGTTCGCTTGGCGCGCGGCCCTCTTCGATCAGCCGGCCGGCGATCGCACCGATATGCTTCATCGCCATATACATGACGATCACCGGAGAGCCCCTGGCGACATGGTGCCAATCGATCGCATCGGGCATGACGCCGCCCGAATCATGACCCGTGAGGAAAGTGACGGCATGGTTGGTGTCGCGATGGGTCGCCGGAATGCCGGCATAGGCGAGGCCGCCAATCCCGGCCGTCACGCCCGGCACGATGCGGAACGGCACACCGTGCGCGGCGAGCGTCAGCGCCTCTTCCCCGCCGCGCCCGAAGACGAACGGATCGCCGCCCTTCAGCCGCAACACGCGCTTGCCGGCGCGGGCCAACTCAACAAGGCGCAGCGAGATGTCGCGCTGTTTGGCGGACGGCTTGCCGCCGCGTTTTCCCGCATATTCGAGCGTTGCGCCGGGCCGGGCCAGCTTGAGGCATCGCGGATCGACCAGCGCGTCATGGACGATTACATCGGCGTTGCCGAGCGCGTGCGCCGCATGCAGCGTCAAAAGGCCCGGATCGCCGGGGCCGGCCCCCACAAGCCAGACATGACCGGGCAAAAAGTCCGGCGCGGTCTCGGGCCACATGTTTGGCGATCCAAGAGGGTTGGTCATCGGCGGCGGGCCGTCTTCATGTCGCGTCACCCCTCACCTATAAGACAGCGATGAGCGCCACGCCACCATCTCATACGGAGCCCGACGCCGGAGCGCGCAAGCCCGGCGGCCCGCTGCGGCGCGGCTGGACGACGGGCGCCTGCGCGACGGCTGCCACCAAGGCCGCGCTGACCGCGCTGCTGACGGGCGACTTTCCAGACCCGGTGACGATCACCCTGCCCAAAGGCGAAATGCCCGCCTTCGCCCTCGCCCATGAACGCGTCGGCGACGGCTTCGCCGAAACCGGCATCGTCAAGGATGCGGGCGATGATCCGGACGTAACCCATGGCGCCATGGTGATCGCGCACGTCGAACGGGGCAAGCCGGAAAGCGGCATCATGTTTCATGCCGGCGACGGCGTGGGCACCGTCACCCGGCCGGGTCTGCCGATCGGGCCAGGGCATGCGGCGATCAACCCTGTGCCGCGCCGGATGATGAGCGAAATCATCGAAGAGGTCTGCGCCGAACACGGTGTCGCGCCAGACATCGCGGTGACGATCTCTGTGCCCGGTGGCGCCGCGATCGCGAAAAAGACCTGGAACCCGCGCCTCGGCATCATCGGCGGCATCTCGATCCTCGGCACGACCGGGATCGTCCATCCGTTTTCCTGCGCGGCGTGGATCCACTCGATCCATCGCGGCATCGATGTGGCCCGCGCCGCCGGGCTCGACCATGTGCTCGGTTCGACCGGCTCGACCTCGGAGACTGCCGCTCAGGCGCTCTACGGCTTGCCGGAAGTCGCGCTGCTCGACATGGGCGATTTCGCCGGCGGGCTGATAAAATATCTACGGGCCCATCCGGTGCCGAAACTGACCATCGCCGGCGGCTTCGCCAAGATCACCAAGCTGGCGCAGGGCGCGCTCGACCTGCATTCGGCGCGCAGCCAAGTCGACATGGCGTTTCTCGCCGATCTTGCCGGCGAGCGGTTGAATCAGGACATGAAGGCGCGGATTCTGTTCGCCAACACCGCCGCGCAAGTGCTTGAAATCATGAGTGATACGAAAATCGACATCGCGGCCGACGTGGCCGACCGCGCCTTGGCGACGGTAATCGCCACGCTGCGCGGCGCGCCTGTCCAGGCCGAGATCATCATTGTCGACCGCAAGGGCGCGATCATCGCGCGGACGGAGTTTTCGTGAGCGAGACCGTGCTCATTCTGGGCGGCACGCGCGAAGCCGTGGCCATCGCAAAAGAGCTGACAGGCCAGCATCCCGACTGGCGCATCATCACCTCTCTGGCCGGCCGGACGGCCGAGCCGGAACCGGTCGCCGGTGAGGCCCGCATCGGCGGCTTCGGCGGCATCGCCGGACTCGCCGACTTCCTGCGCGGCGAGCGCGTCACCAGACTGATAGACGCGACCCACCCCTATGCCCGCCGGATATCGGCGAACGCCAAGGAAGCCGCGGCCCTGGCCGGCGTGCAGCTGGATGTCCGCGTTCGCCCGTCATGGGCCCCTCAGCGGGGCGACGATTGGCGGGAAGTGGCTTCCGAAGCGGACGCCGCAGCAGCGATCCCGCCCGGCGGGCGCGTCTTTCTAGCGCTCGGCCGCCAGCATCTGAAACCGTTCGCGGAGCGCGATGACGTGTTCTTCGTGGTGCGCATGGTCGACCCACCCGCATCGCCGCTGCCGCTGGCCGGACACGCGATCGTCACGGGCAAGCCTGGTCCGGCAAGCGAGGAAGAGCGTCTGCTCCGCGACCATGCGATTACCCACATCGTCTGCCGCAACTCGGGCGGCGACGGCGCCTATGGCAAGATCGAAGCCGCCCGCACGCTTTCCATCCCGGTCATCATGATCGCCAGGCCGGGCTGATCGAACCACCCGTTCACCACGCCCTCCCCGCGCCACGCGGCAACGCGTCGGTTGGCTCTTGCACGTATTCAGCATTCATGTTAATTAACATAAATGCTAAATACATCCGATGCCCAAATCCTCGACGCCACCTTCGCCGCCCTGGCCGATCCGACCCGGCGTGCGGTTCTCGCGCAACTGGCCGACAAGGGCGAAGCGACCGTCACCGAACTCGCCGGACCGTTCGACATGTCCCTGCCCGGCTTTTCGCGGCATCTGAAGGTGCTGGAAAAGGCCGGACTGATCGAGCGGTCGCGACAGGCCCAGTTCCGCCCCTGCACGATCAATCCCGAGCCGCTGAAGGAGGCCGCCGACTGGCTCGCCGACTATCGCAAGCTCTGGGAGGCGCGCTTCGACCGGCTCGATGCGCTGCTTGCCGAACTGCAATCCGAGCCGACCTCGACCGAAAAGGAGGACGATAATGGCCAACGCTGAAACCATCGTCGAAGCGCCCGCCGACAAACCGGTGATCATCGTCCGCCGCCGCTTCAAGGCGCCGCCGGACCTGGTCTTCCGCGCCTGGACCGATGCGGAACTGTTGCGCCAATGGTGGCTCGGCCCGCCCGGCATGGTGATGCTCCGCTGCGACATCGACGCGCGCAAGGGTGGCTCGTGGCGCATGGAGCAGCAGGATGCCGATGGCAATGTCTACGCCTTTTACGGCGAATATCTCGAATTCGACCCACCGCGCCGGCTAAGCCAGACCTTCCGCATGGACATGGACGGGCTGCGCGAACCGCCGATCGAAGAAACGCTCGAATTCGCCGAAGACGGAGACGGCACGCTGGTGACCGGGCGGTCGCTCTGCCCGTCCATGGAAGCGCGCAACGGCATGATCGCATCGGGCATGGAAGAGGGCATGAACGCCAGCTTCGACCGCTTGGTCGATGTCCTTGCCCAGGAGCATAAGGGCGTCGCGCTCACCATCGACCGCGTGTTCGATGCGCCGATCGGCCTTGTCTGGCAGTGTTTCACCCGCACGGAGCATATCGACCGCTGGATGGCGCCGGACGGCTTTGAGATCGTCGACCAGCAGGCCGACCTGACCGTCGGCAGGACATGGCGCACCCATATGCGCCACCCCGAGCATGGCGACTGGCATGTCGGCGGCACCTACCGCCACATCGACGCCAACGAGCGGTTGGTCTTTACCCACAAATGGACCGATACGCCGAACGGCCCGGGCGATGAGACGCTCGTCACCATCGAATTCGTGGCGAGGGGCAACAGAACCCATATGCGCTTCACGCATAGCGGATTTGCCGACCGGAGCACGCGTGACGGCCATCGCGGCGGCTGGCTGGAAACATTGAGCCACCTCGAAACCCATCTGGCAAAGCTCGCGGAGGCTGCGTGATGGCGGTGTCGATCACATGCAATTGCGGCGCGGTCGAAATCACGCTCGACGGCGAACCGCTCGACCAGTTTTTCTGCCACTGCAGTGACTGCCGCGCATCCAGCGGCGGCGCCTATTCTCTCGCCGCTGTCTATCCGGAGGACTCCGTCCACCTCAAAAGGGGCGCACTTGCCGGCTCGATCATCCGCACGATGCCGCGCCACCATTGCGCGGCCTGCGGCACGCAGATGACCGCGGAACCCGGAGCCGGAATGATCGGCATCAAGGCCGACCGCTTGCCGCCCGGTTCGTTCCGGCCGGCCTTCCATATCCATTGCGCGTCGGCCGTTCTGCCGGTGATCGACGCACTCCCCCACTTTGCCGACATGCCCGCCCAATGGGGCGGGTCCGGCAAAGAGGTCGATTGGAAGGACACCGCGTCATGACCGTCGCCCACGAGAAAATCGAGATCGAACGCATATTCGACGCGCCGGTCGTGCTGGTCTGGCGCGCCTGGTCGGAGCCCGCGCAGCGCGAGCGATGGCAGAACCCCTCGTCAAGCTGGACCATGGTGTTCGAGAATTACGATCTGCGCACCGGCGGCACGGAGGTCTGCCATTGCGGGCCGGGCGACGAGATGATTGTGCACTTCACCTCCCACTATCCCGAAGTGGTGCCGGAAAAACGCATCGTCTTCACCACCATCACCGCCGACGATGAGCATGTCGCCTCGGTCGCGGCGACCAGCGTCGAATTCGAGGAGGATGGCGGCAAGACGACCATGCGCTTTGTCGAATCGATCGCCTTCATCGACGAACGCGAAAATCTCGCCGACCGCACCATGGGCACCGAGGCATCCATCGACAAGCTTGTCGAAGTGATCGAGGCCGAAACCGCAAAGGAGCCGCACCATGCCGGCTGAAACGATCGTCGAAACGCCCGGCAGTGACATTGTCCTGATCCGCGAATTCGACGCGCCGCCCGAGCTGATGTGGCGTGTGTGGATGGAGGCGGACCTGCTCGCGCGCTGGTTCGGGCCGGAGGGGTTCACCAATCACGACTGTATCGTCGAACCCGAAGTCGGCGGCCGCTGGCAAGCGATCATGCGCGGGCCGAAGGGCACCGAATTCGATCAGGATTATCCGATCAAATCGACGATCGTCGCGCTCGATCCGCCCTACCGGCTGGTCGCCGCCGGCGGCAGCGAGGAATATCCCGACGACTGGATGGAGCAGTATAACAGCTTCATGGCCGCCGACGCGCGGGAAACGAGCGTCGACATCGTGATGGAGGTGACGCTTGAGCCTCTTCCCGGCGGCCGCACCCGCCAGACCATGCGCCAGACGTTCAAATCACCCGAGGCGCGCGACGCTGCATTGAAAATGGGCGCCGAACAGGGCTGGAACGGCAGCTTCATCAAGCTGGACGGATTGCTCGAGACCCTGCCGGGCTAACGCATGCCCCAACACGGAGACCGATGATGAGCGAAATACCCGCCAACCGGATTTGCCTGATGTTCGACGGCCAGGCGGAGGAAGCGGCGCGTTTTTACGCCGAGACTTTTCCCGACAGTTCGGTAGGCGCCGTCCAGCGCGCGCCGAGCGACAACCCCTCGGGGAGCGAAGGCGATGTCCTGGTGGTCGAATTCACGGTACTCGGCATCCCCTGCATCGGCGTCAATGGCGGCGCCTACTTCAAACATGGCGAAGCCTTCTCGTTCCAGATCGCCACCGGCGACCAGAAGGAAACCGACCGCTACTGGAACGCCATTGTCGAAAATGGCGGCGCGGAAAGCCAATGCGGCTGGTGCACGGACAAATGGGGCATCTCCTGGCAGATCACGCCGCGCACGCTGACCGAAGCCATGACAAATGGCGGCGCCGAAGCCAAGCGCGCCTTCGATGCGATGCTGCAGATGAAGAAGATCGATGTCGCCGCCATCGACGCGGCCCGGCGCGGTTGACCCCGGCCAAGCGGGAGCGGGCTAGCCCGCCTTGGCCTTCTTTCCGCGATTGCGCAGCACATGGGCGAAATCGGCATTGTAGAGGTCGCTGTCGCGGAACTCCGCCTTGCCGAACACGGGTCCGACAAGCACCGAGACGTCCATCGACAAACTGGCCGGGGTGATCGAGGCCGAGGCCGGATCGATGAAGGCCGGGCGGCAGTGGGACGCCGATCCCTGACCGGGCTGTCCGGGGCAAAACCTGCGCCCGGTCCGACCAACGCATCGGGGAACATTGCGCGTTTATGCCAAACGGCCACAACGGATCGCAAAGCTCCGTGTCGAACGGCTTTCGGGTTTGAGACGCGCCACGCGGCCCGGACTTGTTCAAACCCTGATCTGTGATGCCTTTGGCTGAATCCGATATTCCCGGGCCACCTCTTCCATCGGTCCGTCCTCAAAGAAACCGTGCGGATCGTTGAAAAAGTCCCTCGTGCTGTAGCGCCCGACATAGCGCGAAAAATCATAATGTGCGCGCAGGATCGCCCCGACATTGTCGATGAATTTGCGCAGGCTCGGACTGCTGTCGTCAAGCAACGCCGCTTTCAACTCGACAAACTCCGCCATCCGCTCATTGTGGAGCCGGGCGGTTTCATCGAGCGAGCCCTGCTCACTCATCCCGCGTTCCGCCTGCAGAAGCAGCGGCAGGTTGAACAGCTCGTTCCGGTCCGTGTCCAGCTCCTTGTAGTACGACATGATGTCGTTGCAGCTCCACCATATGTCACCGGCCAGGTTCATCAGGCGATGCATCCTGGGCTGATAGATTTCATCGCTTTGCACGATATAGTCGCCACCGAGGCTGCCATACATGGCAGCCATGCCCACGCCGACCGTGTTGCGCCGCCCCAGATGATATTCGTCAACCGTGGGATTGCAGCCCGCCGCCCGCAAAGTGCTCTCCCAGATGGTTCCCGCGGTAAAATCCCGGATTTCCAGCATGAGCTGTGCGTGCTCCTGCGGGGTTGCCATCTGCCAGATACGTTTGCTCAGATCGATGCAGGTTTCTTCGATCGCGCGTGCCACGTCTTGCGCCCGCTCAGGCACCGCCGCGCGAATCCGCTCTCCCAGACGTCGGTGCTCGGATGCATGCGGATCATCGAATATCTCCGACAGCCAGGTATGCGCCGCGGCCTGCCAGCGCGGCTTATATCCAAACCATCCGTCGAACATCAGATCGTCGGTCACCTCGGCCCAGAAGAACAGATCGGCGCCAAGCCGCATGCCATCATAACCCAGGTCGGGATACATCCGCCGGTGAATGTCGATGGCGCGGTTGTTGCGGAAAAGCGCGGCATGCGCCTGATCGATCAGCCCAAAGCCGGTTGCCCACCCAAGAACCTCGTTCTCCAGCCGTTCGTGGGCCGGATTGATACGCGGTTCGAACCGGCGGTAGTCGAGAAAGGGCATGTCGGGGCGAGGAGGAGGCGAGCTCATTTGGTTCTCCATGCTGGCGGAATCGGCCAGACTACAATCCGTAGCGCCGCTGCCGCCCCGAAAAGGCCGACAACGCGCGGTCGAAATCGGCGCGCGAAAAATCCGGCCAAAGGGACGGGCAAAAATGCAGTTCGGCAAAAGCCGCCTGCCAGAGCATGAAGCCAGACAGACGCTGTTCGCCCGACGTGCGGATGATCAAATCGGGGTCCGGCTGGCCGGTCGTGTAGATATGGCGGGCGACATCGGCATCGTCCAGCCGCTCGGCCGGATCCCGCCGGCTGCCGTTTCGGGTGTGCTCGCCGAGCAGCCTGTGCATCGCGCGCAGCAGTTCGGCCCGGCCGCTATACGCCACGGCAATATTGACGCCCAGGCCGTCGACCCTGCTGCTCCGCTCGGCGGCGGCACGCATCGCCTGCCGCGTTTCACGCGGCAATGCATCAAGATCACCGATCAGCCGTAGCCGCCAACGTCCACTGTCAGCCAGTTCATGAAGCGTTTTCACAATGACCGAAATCAGCCCGTACAGCTCCTCGGGTTCGCGGTTCAGATTTTCTTGCGACAGCGGCCAGAGCGTGACCAGGGGGATCGCGGCACCTTCACACCAGCCAAGAAATTCATGGACCTTTGCACCGCCCCGGCGATAGCCCTCAATGCTCGGCTTGCCTTGCCGGGCCGCCCAGCGGCGATTTCCATCCAGAATGACGGCGACGTGCCGGAGCCCGAGCCCCGGGCCGGCGGTTGGCTCAGGCCTCGTCTCCGCCGGCGTTCTCGCTCCGGAGTATCTGCTATGCATGCTCACAAAGCCCGCCTGATCAAAAGGAGGAGGCTCGCTGCAAAATCGCGGCCGGCTCGCATGCTGTACTCCCGAATACACATATTCGAACTGCCGACCGCACACCGTGCAGATCGGCCTCTATTCGTCGCTGACCGAATCATCGGCCGCCAATCGAAAGACACGACCCGCGGCGGGCCGCCTTGAACGATCGATCAGAGCAATGATGGAACTATCAATATAAACGGAAATCTCTACAATATTAGAAGTATTAATGGAGAAAGAATGCAAATCAAAGTTTATAACACTCGCAGTAATATTGATTCATCCTGTGGAACCGTGGCGCTTTCCGCGGCCAGTCGGCACAAGTCGCCGCGTCAAGTCCTTCGCCGAAGGGCTTGCGGAGTTTTCCTAACAAGCCGGTGGTGCGATAACCTCGGTCCAGGCGCCCGCGTGCACTCTCAGGCAGTCCGAGCCTTCTTGCCTCTGTTGCGCAGCACATGGGCGAAATCGGCATTGTAGAGATCGCTGTCGCGGAACTCCGTCTTGCCGAACACGGGGCCGACCAGCACCAAGGCGGTCCGCGTGATCTTGGCCGCGCGCACCTCCGCCTTCATCTCGGCCAGCGTGGTGCGGATATAGAGTTCGTCCGGCCAGGTCGCGCGATAGGCGATCACCACAGGGCAGTCCGCGCCATAATGCGGCTCCAGCGACCGGCGGATATAGTCGAGATTGCGGATCGACAGATGGATGGCCAGCGTCGCCCCCGACTGGCCCAGCACTTCGAGCTGCTCGCCCTCGGGCATGGACGATGCCTTCATGCCCGTGCGCGTCGCGATCACGGTCTGGGCGATTTCCGGCAGGGTCAGCTCGGTCTTCAGCGCCGCTGCCGCCGCCGCAAAGGCCGGCACGCCGGGCACCACCTCATAGGGGATCGACAGCGCATCGAGCCGGCGCATCTGTTCGGCCGTCGCGCCATAGATGGACGGATCGCCCGAATGCACCCGCGCCACATCATGCCCTGCCGCATGCGCCGCTTCGATCTCGGCGACGATCTGGTCGAGATGCATCGGCGCGGTGTCGAGGACGTGTGCGTCTTTCGGCGCGGCCTCCACGATCTCCGTCGGGACAAGCGACCCAGCATAAAGGCAGACCGGACAGCGTTCGATCAGCCGCAAGCCACGCACCGTGATCAGATCGGGCGCACCCGGCCCCGCGCCGATGAAATAGACGGTCATGGGCCGCTGTCTCCCGCAATCTGCGTGCCGCGCTTGCCCGCATAGCCGCGCGGCGTATAGGCCCATTGGCGCCCGTCGCCTGTCGCGACCACGCGCGTGTCCGACGAGCCGACAATCACCACGGTCAGCATGTCCACATCGTCCACCTGCAATTCACCCAGCGGCACGATGCGCACCGCTTCGCCCGAACGGCCTAGATTGGTCGCCAGCACCACGGGCGTATCGGCCGGGCGATGACGCAAGAGTTCGTCGCGCGCCCAGGCAAGCTGCGTGCGCCGCTTCTTCGACACCGGATTGTAGAAGGCGATGACGAAATCGCCCTCGCCCGCCGCGCGCACCCGGCGCTGAATGTCCTCCCAGGGTGTCAGAAGGTCCGACAGGGAGATGGTGCAGAAATCATGGCCGAGCGGCGCCCCGGCGCGGGCGGCGGCGCCCTGAAGCGCCGATATGCCGGGCGCGACATCAATGCCGATGCGCATGGCGCCATCGCTCAGTCCACCCCGGTCGAGCAGTTCGAACACCAAGGTCGCCATCGCGTAGATGCCCGCATCGCCCGAGCAGACCAGCGCCACGTCGCGCCCCTGCCCGGCCAGTTCCATCGCGTGACGCACGCGGTCTTCCTCGCGGCCGAGATCGAAATCGTGCCGCGCCTTGCCGTCCGCCAGCGCCCCGAGCAGGTCGAGATAGAGCGAATAGCCCACAAGATCGGTGGCGCCGCGCACCATGGCGGTGACTTCCGGCGAGCGCCATGCGTCGCTGCCCGGCCCGATGCCGACCACCGCCAGATGTCCGCGCGGACGGCCCGGCAGGCGATCGTCAGTGAATGGTTCCGGCGCCCGACCAACAGCACAGGTCGCCCGCGCGCTCTTGCGTTTTTCGACCGCGAGCTTGCCTTTGGACCCCACGGCGGCCAGCGCCGCGCCTTCGGCGACGCCATGGCAGCCCACTTCGGCAAAGACGATGTCGGAGGGATTGGCGAGGCGCGGCGTCTCGGCTTCCAGCGTCGCCGCATCGAAGAAGCGCGCCGGTACGCCGAAATGGGCGGCCACCTTATGCACCGCCGCTTCGTCCGCCTTCAGATCGAGCGAGACGACCACGCCCACCGCGCCTTCGGCAAAGCCGGCTTCCACCAGCGTCGACCGGGCCAGCGACAGGGCCTCGTCGGGATCGCAGCCCCGCTCGCAGCCGATCCCCAGCGCCAGATGCCTTGGATGATAGACGAGCCGGTCGGCCGCGCCAGGGTCGGCCTTGTCGGTGATCGTGATGCGCCGGTCGGCATCCGAAGCAAATGGCAGGCCGGAGCCTGACAGCCAGTCCGCCGCGCCGTCCAGCCTGACGCTGTGTCCCGCCACCAGATCGGCCATGAAGCCGGCGGCATGCTCCGGGTTGCCGAGCGCGTATACCGCCGGCGGCGCATCGAGCGCGACGCCGAACCGGACGTCGCCCGCCGTGGTGATTGCAGCCTTGATGCCAAACGCAGCGGCCACCCTGCGCGCCAGATCATTGGCGCCGCGATGCCCGCCCAGAAGCGGCACCACCGCGCTGCCATCATCGGCAATGGCGATCACCGGCGGTTCGGCGGACTTGTCGGCAAGCGCCGGTGCCAGCAGCCGCACCAATGCACCGGAGGCCATCACCCCGATGATCGGCGTGCCCGCGCCATAGAGCGCGCGCAGATGATCGCCCGCATCGTCGAAAAGCAAATCGGCTTTGCCGGCACCCACCCGCTTGCGCGCGCCATGCACCGTCCCACCAATCGATTGGGCAACGGCCCGTGCAACGGAGAGGCCCGCTTCGCTCAAGATGATGATGGCCGGTTCGACCGCACTCACGATCCGGTCTCCAGCACCGGCGACGGCCAGGCCTCGTCGCCCTTGTAGACGAGGATCATCGAGAAATAGGGCGCTGCATCGTCCGGCATGGCGTCGAGCCGGGCCAGCTTCTGGGTCTCGAGCGTCAGCCGTTCGGCATAGCAGCTTTGCGCCGTCAGCCCGCACCGGTCGAGCAGCGACTTTATCCGCCCCAAATGCCGGCCGACCTTGATGATCGCTGCCGCATCGCAGGCGGCGAGCTGCGCCTCGATGCGGTCATCGTCCAGCGGAGCGGGGATCACCGAGAAAATCTCGTTGCGCGCCGCCAGCGGCCGGGCGATCGCCGCCCCGCCGGCCATCACCGAGGAGACGCCCGGCACGATTTCGAACGGGTAACGGCCCGACAGGCGCTGGAACAGATACATGAACGAGCCGAAAAAGAACGGGTCGCCTTCGCACAGGACGGCCACATCGCGGCCCGCATCGAGATGGGCGGCGATCTCGATAGCCGCCGTGTCATAGACCTCCGCCGCCGGAAACCGCTCGGTCCGCATCGGCACGCGGATCGGGATTTCCACATGGTCGGCGCGGATACAGCCGGCGACGATGGAGCGGGCAAAGCTCTCGCCGTCGCCCGGCGCCGGCCAAGCGATCACCGGAACCCCGGTCAGAAGCCGCCAAGCGCGCAGCGTGATCAGGTCGGGCGCGCCGGGCCCGACGCCGACGCCATACAGAGTGCCCGTCGTCATGGCTTCTTGACCCACGACCATTGCGTGACCGGCATGGCCGGCTTCCAGCCCTCGAACGGGCCGACCGGCGATGCCGTTTCCACCGAAATGCGCTGCAATTCGCCCGAAAACTGCCCATAGGCCGCCTGCAGCACGGATTCGCTCTCCAGCGTCACCGCATGGGCGACCAGCCGGCCGAGCGGCTTGAGCGCGACCATGCAGGCGCCGATCGTCTGCCGCGATACCCCGCCGCCGACGAACACCGCATCGGGCGGATCCAGACCTTCAAGCGCCGCCGGTGCTTCGCCATCGACCAGTTCGAACTTTGGCGTGCCGAGCGTCAGCGCGTTTTCCGCCGCCATGGTGCGCCGCTCGGCCTTCGGTTCGATGCCGACGGCCCGCGCTTCGGGCGCCGCGCGCATCCATTCGATGCCAATCGAGCCGCATCCGGCGCCCACATCCCACAACAGCGCGCCCCGATGCGGCGCGAGCTTGGCCAGCGCCAGCGCGCGTACGGCGCGCTTGGTCATCTTGCCGTCATGGACGAACGCCTCGTCCGGCAGGCCCGTGCGCGGATGGATCACCGCGTCAGGCCCGGCAATGCACTCGATGGCCAGCGTGTGAAAGTCAGGCACATGCTGCGGCGGATGTTCGGCCGAGCCATGCACGCTGGTCTCGTTTGGCCCGCCCATCGCGGCAAGTGCCGTCATGGTCGAGGCGCCATAGCCGCGTTCGACCAGAAGCGCCGCGATCGCCTCCGGCGATGTCGCATCCTTGGTCAGGACCAGAAGCCGCGCGCCCGGCGCAAAGTAAGGCACGATCTGTTCGGCCGCCCTTCCGTGCACGGTCAGCGTCTCGACGTCGGGGATCGACCAGCCCATCCGGCAGACGGCGAGCTGAAACGCCGACAATTGCGGATGAAAGACGATTTCGTTGGCGTCGATCGCCTTCAAAAGCCGCGCGCCGACCGAGTACCAGAGCGGGTCGCCGGTCACCAGCACGACGACGCGCTTGCCCTGCTGCGCGCGGATCGTGTCGATCATCGCATCGAACGGCGACGGCCAGGAAATCCGCTTGGCCAGATTGTTGAAGATCAGGTCATGGTGCCGGTCGCCGCCGATGATCACCTCGGCATCCTCGACCAGGCGCCGCGCCGCCGGCGAAAGGCCGTCGACGCCATCCTCGCCGATGCCGATCACTTGCAGCCATGCGCGTCCGGACGGCTGATCGTTCATGTCGCAAGTCCCCCTGCGAGCGCGTTGACGGCCGCCTGCGCCATCGCCGTGCCGCCGCGCCGGCCAAGGACGGTGACATAGGCCATGCCGCGCGGGTCGCGCACCAGTTCATCCTTGCTCTCGGCCGCGCCGACGAACCCGACCGGAAACGCGATCACCACCGCCGGCCGGCCCACCTGTCCCTGGTCGATCAGTTCCATCAGCCGGAACAGCGTCGTCGGCGCATTGCCGATCGCCATGATCTGACCTTCCAGCCGCTCGCCCCAAAGATCGACCTGCGCGCTCGCTCGCGTCATGCCATGCTCTTTGGCATGGGCGGCCACGTCCGGCGCCGAAATCCGGCAATGCAGCGCGCAACCCTCCGGCAGCAAATGCCGCATCACGCCATGGCGCAGCGTTTCGACATCGCAATAAATGTCCGCGCCCGCATCGAGCGCCGCGCGCGTCTTTTCCACGACATCGGCACTGAACCGCAGATCGCCCAGCACGTCCGGCATGCCACAGGCATGGATGATGCGCGTGGCGACCGGGCGAATGTCGGCGGGCAACGCCGCCAGCGCATCGATCCGCGCAATCTCGGCGAACGAGCGCTCATAGATCGCTTCGGGCGCGCGGACATAGTCGATCATCGGCCCGCTTTCGCCTCGTCCATGCTTTTGGGGCCCAGCGGATGATCCGCCTGCGGATAGGGATGGTGGTGATGATCATGATGGTGATCATGATCATGGTCGTGACCATGCGCATGATTGTGGGAATGATCATGGCTGTGCACTGGCGTCCAGGGCAGGCCGTGCTCCTTGCAGAACGCCTCGTCACGACACCTGGCATCGCAATCGCCATTGCACGGACAGTTTTCCGGCGCGCCGCCCACCCCTTCCACATGATGGTGGTGGCTTTCCTGCGCCAACCCCACTTCGGCCTCGAACCCCAGAACCTGCTCGCGATATTTGCACATCTGGCAGTTCATGTTGTTGGTGCCTTCGACGATCTCGCGCACCCGCTCGACCATGGTGTCGATCACCAGTTCATGATCGTTCAGATAGCCGGCCTTGATGAAGTCGATCTCCGGATGGGCGGCCGCCACCTCGTCCGTATGGCTGTAGATGCGCTTGACCAGAACGCCGGTGAACAGGAAATAGGGAAAGACGACGATGCGCCGGTAGCCGAGCTTGGCCGCGTGTTCCAGCGCCGGCTGGACCAGCGGAAATGTCACGCCCGAATAGGCGGTTTCGCCCCAGCCAAAGCCCATGCCTTCCCACAGCATGCGCATCACCTTGGCGACGTTGGAATTGGCGTCGGGATCGGACGCGCCGCGGCCGACGACGACCAGCATCGTGTCGTGCAGCGAATCGCCTTCTTTCCAGCCCTGCGCCTTGAGTGCCTCTTCGATACGCGCGCCGGCCGCCCGGATCATCCGCAGATCGATGCCCAGTTCGCGGCCATAATCGACAATGATGTCGCGGTTCTGTGCCTGATAGGTATTCAGGACCGACGGGATATCGTTCTTGGCATGGCCGGCGGCGAACAGCATGCCCGGCACGGCAAGCACATGATTGACGCCGCGCGCCTTGAGCGCGTCGAGCCCCTGGTGGATCACCGGGTTGGCGAATTCCAGATAGCCATAGTCGACCGGCATGTCGGGAAAGCGCTCGCGCATCCGCTCGGCCAGCGAAGCGAACTGACCGACGGCATTCTGGTTGCGGCTGCCATGGCCGCAGATCATGATGCCGTAGCGCTTGCCCGCCGGGGCATCTTCAAACATCAGCGACCACGCTTTGAAATGGCGCGGTAGCCAAGAACGAGTCCGCCGGCGACAATCAAAAGCGCGGCGGCGGCAGCGCCCCAGCCCAGCCAGTGCGAGTGGCCGGCCACATGCTCGACATGGCCCGGATGGGCGAAGGCCGTAGTGGCGGCAAGCGAAAAGGCGGAAGCGATGGGCAGGCGGAAGCGGGTCATGGGTCGGACTCCTGTCGGTTCGAGCGTTCGTCACCAACAGGTCCGTCCCGGCGCAAGCGACGGGCGATCCACGCGGCAGTTCCACCCTGACGCCCCCGGATTGGGTCGGCGCGGACGGACACCGTTCGGCCACGCGCGCGTGGCACTGCCGGCAACGGCGCGACGTTAGAATTTCGCGGAATGGTGGTCAATCGGCGGGGCGGCACAGATCACGCCAAATGCGCCATCACCCGGCGGTCGGCGAGCCTTTGAGATCGAAGCCGAGCATGTTGGCGGTGCGCTCCAGAAGCCGCATCTCCTTCTGGTCGATCGCATGGTCCGCTTCGGCGATGGCGATCATGTGGTCGAGCAATGCCTTGCGGCGTTCCAGCGGCAGTTCCAGAAACACCGCCGAGGACTGGGTGTCGCTCGTCTCATAGGCATAGTCGTGCAGATATTGGTAGACACCGTCCATCGCCTCTGGATCGAGCCCGAACGCTTCGCTGCAGATGCGCTTGAACGTGTCCAACTCTTCGCCCGTGACGGTGCCGTCGGCGAGGATCATGCGGAACAGGAGCAAGAGTTCCGCCGTCAGCGCCGGATCGCTCGCCACCAGCCGCACATTGCGCTCGCGGTCCAGCATGGACCGGATCGTGTCGATGATACCCCCTGCCATCGCCTCCTCCACCTCGGCACTTGGCGACAGCTTACAGGGATTCGCCGCAAAGGCCCAATGAGGGCGCCGTTCAAGAAAACCGCTCCGCCCGATAGGGCGACGGGTCGAAGCCCGGCGTCTTGCCCGTCATCATCGCGGCCACCAGCTGGCCAGCGACCGGGCCAAGGGTGAACCCTTGATGGCCATGGCCGAAATTCAGCCACAGTCCGGGCAGGCCTGGCGCTTCGCCCATCACTGGCAGCATGTCCGGAAAGACCGGGCGCGCGCCCATCCAGGCGTTCTCATCGACCGACGCGCCCAGATCGAACAGATCGCGCGCCCTGGGCATCGCACGCTCAAGCTGCACCGGCGTCGGCGGCGCATCGTGGCGGGCGAATTCAGCGCCCGATGTCACGCGGACGCCCGGCGCCATCGGCGCCAGAACGAACCCGTGCTCGTCATCGACAATGGTGCGCGTCAGATAGCCGTTTCCGGCCGGCGCATGGTGGCGATGATAGCCGCGCTTGATGCCCATGGGCAGTTTGAGGCCGAGCGGGTCGAGCAGCGCCTTCGACCAGGGACCGGCGGCCAGAACCACGGCCTGCGCCGAAACAGGGCCATCATCGGTCTCGACACGCCACCCGGTGCCGTCGCGCCTCAGCCCGCTCACACTGCGCTCGACGATATGACCGCCGAGGCGCTCGAACAGGCTGGCATAGGCCGCCGTCAGCGCGCCGGGGTCCGAGCAGGTCCAGGGATCCTCATAATGGACGACACCGGCCAGCCGGTCGGTCTTCAGATGCGGTTCGAGTTTGGCCAGAGCGTCCGCATCGGGCCTTGAGGCCGACAGGCCGAGCCCTTCAAGCTCGGCCAGTTCGCCGGCGACCGCGCGCAGCGCCGCGTCCGCGCGGAACACGCGCAGCCAGCCCTTTTTCGTGATCAGCTCTTCCGCACCCGCGTCGGCCGCCAGGTCGGCATGGGCGTCGAGGCAACCGGCAAAGAGCGGAATGTTGGCTTCATAGGTGCGCCGCGCCGAGCCGGCGTTCGATGCACGGAAATAGCGCCACAGGAACGGCGCGACCGAAGGCAGCGACGACAGGTGATAATGCGCCTCGGTGCGCCGGTTCAGCGCATAGGCGAGCAGTTTTGAAACGCTGCGCGGAAACAGATAGGGATGCACGCCCTCGCGCTGGATCACGCCCGCATTGCCGAAGCTCGTCTCCCGGCCCGGTGCCCGCCGGTCGATCAGCACCACATCGGCGCCGTGCCGCGCCAGCGCGATCGCCGTCGAGACGCCGACCATGCCGGCGCCGATGACAGTGACATCGGCCTTCACGACACGACTACCGGGCGATGAATGTGAGAATCAACTGGCGCCTGCTGATGTGCGGCTGGCCTCTTCCGGACCCTGCTCCAGAACGCGCAATATGTCGTCACGCGTCGACGCATCGTCCACCGGCATGCCGAGAAGCTTCATGCCCCGCAACAATTGCTGGCGCGACAATTGCTGCGCCAGTCCCGGCGTCAAAAGGACGTGCCTGATCGACTTGCGCGAATTTGTCTTCTCAGCCGCAGCGTTTTCCATCATTCACCCTGCTGTTCTTCCGGCGGCCCGTTGAAACCAAGGTCCGTACTAAAATAGGTGTCATAGATCGCATTGACAAGTTCGGGATACCCGCCCGGCAAGTGCTCAAGACGCAATTCATCGATGATAAGATCGAGATAGCGGACGCCTGCGGTCACCGACGCGCTGTTGGGTTTTCCGTCCGGGCCGCTTGTAAGGATGAGGTCGAGTGCCTCCTTGTAGCGCTGCAAATACCACCGGCGCAATTCGTTCAAGCGTCGCTCCTCGGCGATGGCCCGCGAACGATCGGCAATCGTGGCACGCCATATGGCGAGCGCGAAACCCCCGACCGCGGCTGCAATCAGGGCAAATGTCCGCACATGATCGAGCGTCACGTCCGGAAGCGCCGTCAGGCCCGCAAGCACGCCGATACAGATGGCAATGACCAGCATGATCATTGCGATTACGAACTCGACCCAATAGCGGTCTGCCGAGCCCGTCGGCCGGGCCATGCGTCCGGCGCGATCGACCAAGCCTACCACTCCACCCCGATCTGCGCCTTCACGCCAGAGCGGAACGGATGTTTGACCAGTTCCATCTCGGTGACCAGGTCGGCAAGATCGATCAGCTCGTCCTTCGCGTTGCGCCCGGTCAGGACGACATGGGTCATGGGCGGCTTTTCCTCACGCAGGAAGTCGACCACCTCTTCGACCGGCACATAGTCGTAACGCATGGCGATGTTGATCTCATCGAGCAGCACCATCTTGTTTTCGGAATCGCGGATCAGCTCCTTCGCCTTGGCCCAGGCCGCGCGCGCCATCTCGATGTCGCGCTTCTTGTCCTGGGTCTCCCAGGTAAAGCCCTCGCCCATCGTGTGAAACTCGCACAATTCGCCAAAATGGCGTTCGATCAGGTCGCGCTCGCCGGTTGCCATGCCGCCCTTGATGAACTGGACGACGGCGCATTTGCGGCCATGGGCGATATGCCGGAAGATCATGCCGAAGGCCGCGGTCGATTTGCCCTTGCCCTTGCCTGTATGGACGATGACCAGACCCTTCTCGTCGGTCTTTGTCGCCATGATCTTGTCGCGCGCCGCCTTCTTCTTGGCCATCTTGGCATTGTGGCGGGCGGCGTCGTCCTCGTGATCGTCAACCTGGTTCATGTGTCGGCTCCTGACATGCGCGCAAGATCAAACTGCGCCGAATTGGATTTCGGTGTCCAGAGGCCCCGCACGATGGCTTCGCGCAAGCGATCCGCCATCTCGGCGAGCGCGTCGGGGTTCTTGTCGGCGATGAATGACCGTACGTCGTCATCGACCAGATAGGCCTGATAGACGGCCTCGAAATGATGGTCACGCACCGCGCCGGTGGTGGCGGCAAAGGCGAACATGTAGTCGACGGTCGCCGCCATCTCGAACGCACCCTTGTAGCCGTGGCGCATCACGCCGGCGATCCATTTGGGATTGACGACGCGGGAACGCACCACCCGGCCGATCTCGTCTTCCAGCGTGCGGATCACCGGGCGCTCGGGCCGCGAATGGTCATTGTGATAGACGGTCGGGCGATTGCCCGTCAGCATTTCGACCGCCGCGGTCATGCCCCCTTCGAACTGGTAGTAGTCGTCGCTGTCGAGCAGATCATGCTCGCGATTGTCCTGATTCTGGACGACGGCTTCCAGAGACGACAGACGCGTCTCGAACAGCCCGCGCTCGCTCGCCCCCTCGGCCCCCGCGCCATAGGCATAGCTGCCCCAGACCAGATAGGCCTCGGCCAGATCGGCCTTGTCGTCCCAGCCCTTTTCATCGATCAGCGCCTGCAAGCCCGCGCCATAGGCGCCAGGCTTGGAGCCGAAGACGCGGAAACCCGCACGGCGGGCGGCCTCTTCATCGGATATGCCATCGGCCGCCAGCTTCGCGCGTTCCTTTGTCATCCGCGCGGCGATCGGATTGTCGGCCTCGTCCTCGTCAAGCGCTCCCACTGCGCGCACCGCCTTGTCGAACAGCGCGATCTGGTCGGGAAAGGCGTCGCGGAAAAACCCCGATATGCGCAGCGTGACATCAACGCGCGGCCGCCCGAGCGCCGCCGGCGTGATGATCTCATAACCCGTCACGCGCCGCGATGTGCCGTCCCAGACCGGCTTGGCGCCGATCAGCGCCATGGCCTGGGCGATGTCGTCGCCGCCCGTGCGCATGTTCGACGTGCCCCACGCGGTCAGCCCGAGCGAAGTCGGCCATTCGCCATGGTCCTGTACATGCCGCGTGACGAGAAGGTCGGCGGATTTGCGGCCAAGTTCCCAGGCGGTTTCGGTGGGCACCGCCCGGCTGTCGACCGAAAAGAAGTTGCGGCCCGTCGGCAAGACGTCCGGCCGCCCGCGCGTCGGCGCGCCGGAGGGGCCGGGTTGCACGAACCGGCCATCGAGCGCCGTCAGGATGCCCCCGGTTTCCGCGTCCCCGCAGGCGGTGACGGACGGCAGAAGCGTGTCGCGCACATGATCGAGCGCGGCCCGCGTTCGCACCCAGTTTTCGGGGCAGTCAACATCGCCTCCGGCCAGCCCGGCGGCGAGCAGTTCGATCCGCTCCACCGTGTCGCCATTGGTACGCCATGGATCGTCGGACTGCGCCTGAAGAATGTCGGGCTTCGGCCCCGTCCATCGCGCGGCCATGGCGCAATCGAGCGGGTCGAAGGGCTCCACGCCCGCATCCGCGGCGATCGCCCGGTGCAGGCTGTCGTGATCCGCCGAAGGCACGCGCGCCAGCGCCACGGCCAGATCGGTCAGAAGCCGGCCCTCCGGTGCTTGGCCAAAGATGTGCAACCCGTCGCGGATCTGCATTTCCTTCAAATCGCACAGATAGGCATCGAGCTTTTCGAGCGCCGTATCGTCGGCCTCGCCCTCGCCGATCCCGGCATCCCGGTCGAGCCCGATATCGCGCACCAGATCGAGAATGCGTGTCTTCAGGAGCCGCAGCCGGCGCGGATCGTTCCCCGCCGCCTCGTAATATTCATCGACCAGCGCTTCGAGGTCTTTCAGCGGGCCATAGGTTTCGGCCCGCGTCAGCGGCGGCGTCAGATGATCGATGATGACGGCGCTGGTCCGGCGCTTGGCCTGGGTCCCCTCGCCCGGATCGTTGACGATGAACGGATAGATATGCGGCACCGGCCCCAGCGCGGCTTCCGGAAAGCAGGTCTCCGACAGCGCCAGCGCCTTGCCCGGCAGCCATTCGAGATTACCATGCTTGCCCATATGCACGATGGCATGGACGTCGGCGCCCTGGCGCAGGAAGGCGTAGAACGCCAGATAGCCATGCGGCGGCACGAGGTCGGGCGAATGATAGCTGTCCTTGGGATCGATATTGTAGCCGCGCGCCGGCTGGATGCCGACCAGCACATTGCCGAACCGCGTCAGCGGCAGCGCGAACCGGCCACCGGCAAAGAACGGATCACCCTCCGGCGCGCCCCAGCGCTCGGCGACTTGAATCTGATTCTCAACCGGAAGCGTTTCGAAGAAGGCGTTGTATTCGCTCAGGGAAATCGTCTCGCGCACCTCCCGGCCGTCGGTTGCGGCATTGGTCGGTCCGGCCTTGAGATGGTGGATCAGCGCGTCGCCATCGGCGGGAAAATCACCAACGTCATACTCCTCTGCCGCCATCGCGCGCAGCACTTCGACGGTGCCCGCCGGCGTATCGAGTCCGACGCCATTGGCGAGCCGCCCGTCCCAGTTCGGATAGTTGGCGAGCACCAGCGCGACGCGCCGCTCGGCCGCCGGCGTCCGCCGCAGCCGCGCCCAGTTGGCGGCGAGATCGGCGACGAAATCGATCCGGTCCGCGACGGGCCTGTGCCGGACGATGTTGCATTGCGTCGCTTCGTCAAACGTCTCGGCGGCCTTGAACGCGATCGCGCGCGACAGCACGCGCCCATCGACTTCCGGCAGCGCGACATTCATGGCGAGATCGCGCGCGCCAAGCCCCTGGCTGGAGCCCGCCCATGCTTCGGCCGAGCCACCCGCGAGCACCGCCTGCAGCACCGGCGCGCCAGTTGCTTCGAGCACGGTCGGCACGCGCTGCGCGCCTGGAGTCGAGACGGCAAAGCCGGTCATGTTGACGACGATGTCCGGCGGGCCTGTCTCGAACAGGCGCGAGACCGTGGCCGCGGAGACATCGTCCTTCAGGCTGGATATGTAGATGGGCGTCACCGCCACGCCGCGCGCTGCAAGCGCCTCCGCCAGCGCTTTGACCGGCGCCGTCTGACCGGATTGCACCAGCGCCCGGTAGAAGATGATGGCGGCGGTGGCCGTGATAGCCCCAGCTTGGTTTGAATTACCCCCCTCTGTCCCTTCGGGACATCTCCCCCACAAGGGGGGAGAGCGAAGACCTGCCTCGGCTTCAGTGTTTTGCCCGATGATGTGTGAGCCGACCGACGGTGAAGCGAACCCACTCTCCCCCCTTGTGGGGGAGATGTTGGCGAAGCCAACAGAGGGGGGTATCTCCAACACCCCCGCCTTGAGCAGCGGCACGGCCTCCGCCGCGACCGGCCGCCCCGCCAGCAGATCGTCGCACCCATCGAGAAAGCCGCGGGCATTGGCCGGGCCGCCTTCGCGCAGCAGCGCCCAGAGCCGCGCCCGGTCGTAGGCGTCCACCGTGCAATAGGGATCGAGCTGCAGGTCGGGCCGGTCGTCGCCCGGTAGAAGCGCCAATGCGAACCCGTGCGCATCCGCTGCCGCGCGCAGCGCCTCGACCGCATAACCCCAATAGGACTGACCGCCGAGAAGCCGCGCAACGACGAGCTTCGCATGCCGGCCGGTGCGCTCGATCCACGTATCAACGCTCATCGCATGGCGAAGCTGCATCAGATTGACGAGCCGCAGCGACGATGCGCCGCCCCGCGCCGCATGGGCCGCTGCAAGGCTCGCAAGTTCCGTGTCCGCCGCCGAAAGGACGCAGATGTCGCCGGGCGCCTGGCCGAGATCGACCGCCTCGTCCTCGCCCTCGCCGACCGAGCCCTTTTGTGCCAGCAGCAGATGCATTCAGCCGTGCACCCCCGATAGCATCCACACCCCCCTCTGTCGGCTATGCCGACATCTCCCCCACAAGGGGGGAGAGTGGGTGCCAAACCGAGCCGCTAGCGCCTGCTCTCCCCCCTTGTGGGGGAGATGTCCCGCAGGGACAGAGGGGGGCGTGTTGAAAACCCTCGTCACTCGGCCGCTGCCACGGTTGGCGGCGTTGCCGCCCCGACCGCCGCTTCGATCGCCGGCCGGTCCATGCCGTGCAGGCCGATCACGACAAGACGCGTGGATGGCGTTTCGTCCGGCGCCCAGGGCCGGTCGAAATAGGTGTCGATGCGCTGGCCCACCGCCTGGACGACAAGCCGCATCGGCTTGCCCGGCACGGCGCAAAAGCCCTTGAGCCGCAAAATGTCATGCTCGGCGATCACGCGCTTGAGCCCGGCGGTGAACCGATCCGGATCGTCCACCGCGCCGGTCTCGACGACGAAACTGTCGAAATCGTCATGATCATGGTCATGGTCGTCACCGTCCTCATGGTGCAACTCGTGATGGGATTTGCGCATGCTGATCTGGTCCTCGGTTGCCGCCTCAAGGCCCAGCAGCACCTCGACCGGCAGATCGCCGTGGCTCGCATGGATCACCTTGAGCGGCCGGTCCACCTGCCCGGCAACATTGACGCGCACCGCCTCGAGCCGCGCCCCGTCCACGAGATCGGCCTTGTTGAGCACCACCATGTCAGCGGCGCGGATCTGGTCCTCGAACAGTTCCTCCAGCGGGCTTTCATGATCGAGACTGTCATCGGCGGCACGCTGCGCATCAAGCGCGTCATGGTCGCTGGCAAAGCGCCCTTCGGAGACGGCGGCCGCGTCGATCACCGTGACCACCCCGTCGACGGTCACCTGCGTCTTGATATCCGGCCAGTTGAAGGCGGCGACCAGCGGCTGCGGCAGCGCGAGGCCGGACGTCTCGATCACGATATGGTCGGGCCGCTGCTCGCGCTCGAGCAGCGCGGTCATGGTCGGCACGAAATCGTCGGCCACCGTGCAGCAGATGCAGCCATTGGTCAGTTCGACAATGTCGTCCTCGGTGCAGGTTTCAATGCCGCAGCCCTTCAGCACATCGCCATCGACGCCCAGATCGCCGAACTCGTTGATGATCAGTGCGATCCGCTTGCCGCCGGCGTTCTGCAGCATGTTGCGGATCATCGTCGTCTTGCCGGCGCCCAGAAAGCCGGTGATCACCGTGGCCGGTATCTTCGTGTTGAGCATCTTTCACCCCTTGAGTGTCAGCGGCAGTCCGGCTGCCAGAAAATGAACGGTGTTCGCATGGGCGGCGATGGCCTGATTGAGCCGTCCGGCATGATCGCGGAAGTCGCGCGCCATCTTGTTGTCGGGCACGATGCCAAGGCCCACCTCGTTGGCGACGAGCACCACCGGCCCGGTGCACGCGCCAAGCGCATCGAGCAGCGCAAAGGAACGGGCACGAATGTCGGCTTCGGCCAGCATCAGATTGGTGACCCAGAGCGTCAGGCAGTCGACCAGCACGGCGTGGCCGGCCGTCGCCTCCCGCGCCAGCACCGCTTCGAGCGCATCATGCTCTTCGATCAGCCGCCATCGCGCGCCGCGCCGCGCCCGATGGTGGGCGATCCGCTCGCGCATCTCCTCGTCGAAGATCTGGGCCGTCGCGACATAGACGGGATCGAGGCCGGACCCGGCGACGAGGCGCTCGGCGAACGCCGACTTGCCCGAGCGCGCACCGCCGAGCACCAGTGTCACACCGTCCCTGAGAGGCGGTTCGCCCGTCAATTGTCGGCCTCGCCCGTTGCGGGACCGGCATTCGGAAGAACAGTGCCGTTGCGATTGACCATGGGAGGATCGGAACGATCCAGAAAAGCCCGCGCGGCGCCTGTCCGGGAACGCCCGTCCCGTGAGGTTTCGTTGCGATCGGCAGGTCTCCTGGCTCATGGCGACCGGGCCTTGCCCGGATCGGAGCGTCCGCCTTCCCGGATCTCTCCAGTGGCTGCCGCGCGAGGCGGCGATGGACGTCCGCGCCATTCTACAGTCGCGGGGTCGGCTGCGATGTGGGCGCCCTGCTTGGGTCCGCCCGCCGCATTCCCTTTTCATCCGCCGCGCGTAGGCTTGGCGGAACCGGTCATCGGCGCGACGTTAGGCAGCACGGCAAATCAAAGTCAACGCAATTCGGAACGGCATCACACCGGCCGTGCCGCGTCCAGCAGTGCGTCGGCGGCGACGACACTTTCCAGTTCGTCGGCGATCGCATCCAGAGCGGCAACGATCCGCGCGCGATGATCGACCGCCTCGGCGCCGACACCGAAACCGGCCAGAAAGACGCGGCGGAACCCGCCCGCGTCGAACAGGCCGTGCAGATAGGTGCCCATCACCCGGCCATCGGCGGACATCGCGCCGTCCGGACGCCCGTCGATCATCGCCACCGGCCGCGCGCAATCGGGCCCGGCGGTTTCCCCCAGATGGATTTCATAGCCGGTCAGCGGGACATCGTGGACGACCGAGTGGGCTGCGATGTTGCGCACCGTTTTGGCCGGATGCATGACCGTCTCGATGTCGAGAAGCCCCAATCCCTCGGCTTCACCCGGCGCGCCCTCGATGCCCTGCGGGTCGCGCACGACATGCCCCAGCATCTGATAGCCGCCGCACAGCCCCACCACATGGCCGCCGCGCCGCGCATGGTCGACGATCTGATCGCGCCAGCCATTGCGGTCAAGCGCATGAAGATCGGCGATGGTCGACTTGCTGCCCGGCATGACGATCAGATGCGCGTCGGCGGGGATCGGATCGCCGGGCGGCACCATGACGACATTGACGCCCTGCTCGGCCGCAAGCGGGTCGAGATCGTCGAAATTGGCGATCCGCCCAAGCAGCGGCACGGCGACCTTGAGGGTGCCGGAACGGTTCGTGCCGCCGAACATTTCGACGCCGACTGAATCCTCCGCCGGCAGGCGCCGGGCATCGGCAAGCCACGGCACGACGCCGAAGGACGGCCAGCCGGTAAAGTCGGAAATCGCCGTCAGCCCGTCATCGAACAGTGACACGTCGCCCCGGAACTTGTTGATCAGAAAGCCTGCGACCATCGCCCGGTCTTCGGGCGAAAGAATCGCGTGGGTCCCGACCAGCGATGCAATCACCCCGCCCCGGTCGATGTCGCCGATCAGGACGACCGGAACGCCGGCCTGCGTTGCAAACCCCATATTGGCGATGTCGCCGGCGCGCAGATTGATCTCGGCGGGCGAACCCGCGCCCTCGACCAGAACCAGATCGGCCTCGGCGGCAATCGTCCTGAAACTGTGCAGCACCGCCTCGAGCAGGTGCGGCTTCTTGCGCTTGTAATCGGCGCCGCGCGCCGTGCCGGCAACCTTGCCATGCACGACGATCTGGCTGCCCGTGTCGGTCTGCGGCTTGAGCAGCACAGGGTTCATGTGCACCGATGGCGGTACGCCGCAGGCCAGCGCCTGCAGCCATTGCGCGCGTCCGATCTCGCCGCCATGGTCGGCGACAGCGGCATTGTTGGACATGTTTTGCGGCTTGAACGGGCGCACCGCCATGCCGCGCCGGGCGTAGAGCCGGCAAAGCCCGGCAACCAGCACCGACTTGCCGACATCCGAGCCTGTTCCCTGAAACATCAGCGCGCGCGTCATCGGCTACCGTTAGACCGGTTCCGGCATCCATGAAAAGCGGTTTCGGCGATCAGGTGGCCGAGGCTTGGGCGCAATGAAAAACCGCGTCGATCGTCATGATCGGCCGCGGCTTTGCATCACACAACACACATCCCCGATACGCGGGGGAAACAGGAGCTCCGGTACGCAGTACCTGATCCGGAGGCCGTGAGGCCGTGTTGTTGCCTCGGGACACAGAATTAGGGGAACAACGTTACCAGCAGGTTGATGAGACCTTAGCAAAAACTGAACAACGGCCCTTTCGGCCTGAAAAGCACCGGACTTGACCCGCGAAATTTTGGGGGAGTTGCTCTTTTTTGGATCAGCCGGCACGCGGCCTGCGGCAATTTCCGTGTTCAGATCGGCGGCCGGACGGTCTATAGTGTGCCATGGACAACAAACCGAGACGGTTCATCTGATGCGATTGCAGCGAATGGTCCTGACCGGCCTTCTGGCACTGGCGGTGACGGCCTGCACCAGCACGGCGTCCAACGTGACCACCGAATATTATCTCGTGTCAGGCACGACGAGCGAGGCGCTCGACCGCGACATCCGCCGCAAGGGCCCGATGCAGGGCCACGCATTGGCCGTGGCCGCGATCCGTTTCGTGCCAGTGTCCGTCCAGCAGGAACAGACGGATGAGGGCTGCACCTTCACCGAGGCCCTGTTTCGCATCGATGCCAACATCACGCTGCCGCGCTGGAAGGAGCGCTCCACCAGCAGGGACCGCGCATTGCGCTCGGCATGGGATTCGCTGGCCCGCTATGCCAAGGCCCATGAGGATGTGCATGTTCAGATCGCCGAACGCTATGCCCGTGAACTGGGCGAGGCGATCGAGGCGCTGCCGCCACGCGAAACTTGCGAGGCGCTCGACAAATCCGCCGAACGGGTCGTCAAGCGCATGGCCCGCCGGCATCAGGCGGACCAGCTTGCATTCGACCGCGCTGAACAGGCGCGGCTCGAACGGCTGTTGCAACAGGCCAGCGCCGGCAACAGTTGATCAGCGCACCGTCGCGGTGCGCTTGCGGCCATTGGCACGCAGACGCCGATAGTTCGCCCTGACGCGCCGCGCGTGCGGTTCCATGCTCGCATCGGCCAGATCGGTCAGCGAGCGCGACAGCCGCACCGGATCGGGCATCGCGCCCGAAAAGGCATCGATCCAGAAAAGCGCCGCCGAGCGGGCGATCTCCGCCTGCGTTGCGCCATAGCTTTCGACGACGGCCGCCGCCTTCTCGAACACCGCGCGCTGTCCTTCGGGCCGGGCGCGATGACGCGACCAGAAGGGCGTCGACATCTCCCACCAGACCTGCGGCAGGCGCATCGCCATCACCATGGGCGACAATATGAAGAGTTCGGCGCCCGGCGGCAGCCGGTCGTAAAATGCCTTGGATGCCACCATGTGCCGAACCGGCCGGCTGCTGCGCCCCTTGCGTGCCTGTGTCATTGGATGCCTTTCATTGTGCGCTGCACCATAACATAGTGCAGCGCACAACAACAGAGAAAAGCCGGACCTCTGCCGGCCTCAGCGCAGATCCTTGGCGGCCTTGTCGAGCGCATCGCGGATCCGGCCAACGGCGGTGTCGATCGTCTCCCGCGTCCAGATCAGCGGCGGCGACAGGATCATCGTGTCCATCACCGCGCGCATCATCATTCCGCCCTCGATCGCGTGATCGCGCACGACCGACGCCGCATGGCCCTCGGGCTCGAAGCGGGCGCGGCTGTCGCGGTCCTTGACGATCTCGATGCCGGCCAGAAGGCCGAACGTGCGCACCTCGCCGACCAGCGGGTGGTCGCCGATCCCGGCCTGAAGCGCTTCGCCCAGATAGGGACCGGTGTCCTCACGCACCCGGTCGATCAGCCCTTCGCGCTCGATGATGTCGAGGTTTTTCAGGGCCACCGCGCAGGCCACTGGATGGCCCGAATAGGTGTAGCCGTGATAGAATTCGCCGCCCTTGTCGACCAGAGTCTTGGCGATCCGGTCGCCGACCAGAAGGGCCGACAGCGGCTGATAGCCGGACGTCAGCCCCTTGGCAGTGGTGATCGTATCGGGCTTGATGTCCATCGACTGCGCCGCGAACCATTCGCCGGTGCGGCCATAGCCGGTGATCACCTCGTCCAGCATCAAAAGCACATCATGCTTGTCGCAGATGCGCTGAATTTCCGGCCAATAGCTGGCCGGCGGGATTTTCACGCCGCCCGCCCCCTGGATCGGCTCGCCGATGAAGGCGGCGACATTGTCCGGCCCGGCTTCAAGGATCGCATCCTCGACGGCTTTCGCCGCGCGCAGGCCGAAATCATGATCGCTCTCGCCGGGTTCGGCCAGTTCGAACGCATAGGGGCACATGACATGGCGGATGTTGGGCACCGCGCCGTAAAGCTGATCGTGCATCGCAGCCATGCCGCCCAGCGACGTCGCCGCAATGGTGGAGCCGTGATAGGCCCAGTTGCGCGAGATGATGACGGTCTTCTCCGGCTTGCCCTCAAGCGCCCAATAGTGGCGCACCAGCCGCAGCGCCGTATCGTTGGCTTCCGAGCCGGACGAGCCGTAAAAGACCTGGTTGATGTGGTCGGGCGCGATTCGCGCCAGCCGCTCGGCCAGCAGCACCGGCGTCGGCGTCGTGCAGCGGAAGAAGGAATTGTAATAGGGTAGTTCCTCAAGCTGGGCGGTGGCCGCTTCCACCAGTTCCTTGCGGCCATAGCCGGCATTGACGCACCAGAGGCCCGCCATCGCGTCGAGGATCTCGTTGCCCAGCGCGTCGTAGACATAAGGGCCGTCGGCGCGGGTGACGATTCGGCTGCCCGCTTCGCGCAAATCGGCATGGTCGGTGAAGGGATGCAGATGGTGCGCGGCATCCATCGCCTGCATCTGCTCGCGGGAAAAGTTCTGATAGCTCATCGAAAATGCTCCTGTCGGAATGCGATCGTGGCCCCTGGCGGGCCGGCGGGATCAGCGTCCGGCAGGCGGCGAATAGCCGATGCGCGCGCACAGCATCAGCAGGTCGAAATGCAGCGAATGGCTGGTTTCCAGAACGGTCATGGCGCGATGCTAGCGGTCGGCACGGTTGATGATCAACCCATATCGTCAATGTCGCGCGACAGGTCCATACCCCTTACGGGCCGACCGGCACCTGCGGCAGGCGCAGCACGTTGGCGACCGATGTGCCAAGCGTGTTCCAGTCGTCGGCCACCGCTTCCAGCGCGCGGGCGTCGGGCTGGCCGAGCGACGTGCGCACCCGCTCCGCATCGCGGATCATCGAGATCACCAGCGGCGAGGACGCAAAGCGCCGATGTTCGCCGCGCAGGTCGCGGCCGCCGACCGTGGTCAGGTCGATCACGGCGATGCCCAGCCGGTTGAGTTCGTCGACATCCGATCCGCTGCCGACCCGGGGCGCGCCGCCGCGCAGACGCGAGGACGCCCTGAGCGCTGGATCGCGGCGCGACACGAAGATCAGCCAGGCCGGCGGCCTGGGCGCGATGGCGTGATATTGCCGCTTGAACAGGTCGACATCAATGTCGGGCGACGCCAGGACGACCACACCGATCCGGCCGAGCGTGTCCGTATCGCCCGTCAGGCTGAGTTGCCGCAGCGCCTCCATCACCAGAACGCCGCCCATCGAATGGCCCATCACGGCGATCTCGCTCGCCGAACTGCGGGCGACGATGCGCAACGTCTCGACCAGATCGTCGCGGGCGATCTGCGCGCTCTCGCGGTCATAAAGATAGGCCGGCGGCATGCCCGCCGACGCCCATGAGAAATTGACCGACGTGCCGGGCACGGCGAAGTCATGGGCGATCTGCGCCTGCAGGAAGACGCCCTCGGCGAAATCGGTGTTGTAGCCGTGCACGAACAGGAAGACGCCGCGTTCGTCGGCCGGCCGCGCCGAAAGGCGCGCGTCCAGCCGCGCGGCGAAGGCTTGCCGGTCAAGGCCCGCTTCAAGGCCCGCAGCGACGAAATCGCGGCGCGGATCGGCGTTGGGGCCCGGATAGCTGATCTCGCCGGGCTCACGGTCGGGCGGGATCGAGACCCGCACATCGGCAAACGACAGCGCCGCCGAACGCGAGGTCGCATAGCCGAGCGCCCCCTCGGTGGACGGCGCCCGCGTTGTCGCGACCAGCAGCGGTTCGACGACCGCGCCGTCGGGCACGGCGGAAACCGGGGCGAACGATGTCGGGCCGGTCGCGCATCCCGCGACGGCCAGAGAAGTGACGACCAAAATGACAGTGCGGCACAGCACGCAGCGACCCCGCTTCGATCCTGCGGGCGACCATAGCCCCCTGCCCCGCGCCCGCAAGTTACAAATGGTTCAGGCCTGAAACGGCCGCGTCAGGCGCGCGCACCCGTTGCCGCGCCCGTGGCCAGGCAGGCGTGTGAGGGGCTGGAACAACGGGCGATCTGGATACCGCGCATTGCCATGTTTGGATGCGATCTCCAGATCACCCGTCCGGCCTTGGGGCCTGCAAACGATTCACTGGATCCTTTGCCCCGGCCATGCCGGGACGGCCTCATGCGGTGATCGACATGGAATGCGCCGGCGCGAGGCTCACGCCCTGCCGCCGTCGAAGAACTTCTGAGCGCGCCACAGACCCGCAGCGCAGCCAGACGGCCCTTCGGCCTGCCCGCCCCTCACCACCGGCCGGGTCTGGCCGACGCAAGGCGCAAGACAAACGCATCCCACCTTCATTCCGAACGCCTGCGCCCGGGATCGGCCCGGCCGATCCGGAAAGCTTGCAGGCGATTCAAAAGTGGCGTTTGGAACCTTTCCGCAGCACCTGAAATGCTGCGGGGCCAAACGCGCGTAGGGATTCAGCATACAGCTCCGCACCTCGGCAGGACCAGCCACGCCGCCGTCCCTTTCCCGAAATAGCCGGTGCGCACATCCGGGCTCCACGAAAGGGATGGCAGCGAGGATAAGGGAAGGTTGGGGATGGGGGATAAGTTTTTGAGTGTTTTCGGGCCATTGCTGGCGTCCATCCCGTCGATTTAGGCTGCGGTGCATATTCTCAAAACGGACGATGGTCGGGTGCATCTACTCGACGATTGCACGCTGGAAAATTCAGCAAATGTGGGACTTAAGACTGTCTAGCGCGACCACCTTCTGACTTTAGTCGGTTCGCTGCGGCTCTTATTCGAGCGCGCTGTGCGGCCTCTTCCAGTTCTCCCATGTCTCTCACTGCGTCCAAGAACTGCTTAAGAGAACCGCTCGGGACACGGTCGGTGATCCGAAGACCGAATAGGGTTGGAGTTAGGTCCTTCCCCTGGTGATTTTCGGAAAGTGCGACTTGGTCCAACAGCAAATGGTTAATCAAGAACTGCGGATGCATCACGATGTTTGCAGGCAAGCCTCTCTTCATCAACTCTCGTAGAACCTTCGTCTCTTCTGTCATCCACCACGTGTTATAGCCATAAAGGTCTGTAGTTACTCGTTCGCCTAGCTCGTTTCTTTCAGCGGTAATCAGTAGTGCCATCTGCGCATCGTTCAGCGCCAGTTTGGCATATCCAGACGTTGTGCCTTTATCCCGGGCTTCCAAGATGCCATCGGCAATTTCTTGAGCCAGATCGGTATCAATCTTGGACGTAACTCCCTCAAGCTCCACGAACTCGAAACCATACCTTTCAATTAAGAATGAACCGAAATCGTCTATGTTGCGTTCTGGTTCAGCGAACCAAGAAGCCTTTCCAAATTGATTGAGAAAATCGCTCCAATCCCGAGGTTGGCGCGTGTGACCAATGGGCTCAAAATACGCATATCCGAAAGCTCTAATCAGGATTCTGTCGCTTTGCACTATTTCTTGAAGCGATCCATTTCGATACCATCCTTCAAAATCGTTACGAAATGTCAGGTAGGTTGCATGCAGATGGCTAAAGACCTCCTCGAGCGTACGGCGAGTTATTCGCAGTGTGACTCCCGCACGCTGAATCTTGCTAAGCGCATTGGTCATTCCACGGCTTTTTTCCTTAACAAATGTCTCCGATAAGCATCGGACGATAATATCTGTACCGAGATAAACACGAAGGCGCTTAGACATTTCCGAAAAATACTCCGAAACCACTGCGTCGCCGTGCATCACAAATTGGACTGTATAGTATTTCATAAGTGTTTCGAGAAATGCCCGCTCACCTTCCTCAGAAGAGTAACATGCCCTCCGAAACACCACGGCTGCCAATTCTTGAGCCACTTCGAGTCCTGCCGGATCAAGTTCAAGCTCTTTGGACATCTCCGCAATGATCGAGAAAACTTCGATATTTGCTTCCGCGGTTGACGCTGAAAACGAGTTTGCAAAATTCATTGCTTGTTGGCGAAAGGTTTCGTGCAGCGAGTCCCGCACCAAGTTAATAATTTTGCCGTGCAATTCATTGCTAATCTCTGGTGCTTGCTCTCTAATGCGCGAGCTCAAACAGGCAAGAAAATGATCTTCCTGATTTTGGATCGATAGGTTAAATTCTCCGAATTGGCTTCGCACCTCGTAGGGGAGCGCGAATTTCTCACCAGGGTGCTTTCTCAGGCGGGGGTAGTTGCTTCTTGATGAAAGGAATTCGAGCCGATCTTCGAGTTTGGTCGGTGCTTTGGCTAGAAGTTGCGCATGGGAAAGCTCTAGCTCGGACCTAAGTTCATCACCGGTCTTAAATTTTTCTTCTGCTGGGTCTGTGCCCTGCAACGCCGCGTAGATGACCGTGTCCAGGCAAATGTTCTGGAAATCCTCTGCTTTAGGAAGAGATTTTGCCTGGGCTTCGAGGTACGTGACGATGCTGAGGCGATCTTGTCTTCCAATTTGCTGACGAACTGTTGTTGCCCGATTCAACTCGTCAAGTAGCCCCCTCACGTAGCCATAGAGCTCGTTCTTCAAAGTGGCTTCAAGGCTGGCACGGACCAAAAGCCAGCTTCGATCATGGATTCGCAGCCTGAGCGAAAACTCTTTGCCCCATTTTGCTTCAAGAAGATCTCGGTTTTGCTCAACCTGACTCGTGACGAGAGTAAGCTGATCTAGCTCCCGTTGCTTACGAATAGAATCGACTGTCTCTCGAACCTTTGCTCTCGTGTCTTCTTGCTTTGTAATCTGAACAAAGTGCGTTGGCTGTCCCTCTATCTCTCTAATGAAACCATCTTGGCCACCGTCGTGGATGCCGCCGGTCGGTGCAAAGTCAATGCCTTCAGTAGTGGCGAGAACCTTTTGCGCCCAAGTTTCAAACTCGGTTTTCGAGATGTTATCAATTGCTAGAGAGATGAGCTGGTCTGACAATGAAAATTCCCTATACGGAAGCCCAACGGATTTTTGTGTGCTTGCTTCCTTCTATACAGGTTACCGCCAAGGATGAAGCGTTGGCAAAAGATCACCCACAAGGCGACTATGCAGTGGCCGGGAGAGTCTGCTTTCAGCTAGCGCGACGGTAATTGTCCGTTGTGCAGCAGATGACCGCTTTCCGCCCAAGCCAGTCGTTCAACCTGCCCTTTGGGATCGTTTCAGCCGGTCGCGGACAATCCCCCACCACGACCGCAGCATTCGCGCCCGCCCGCCGGATCAGCCGGGATGGTTCCCTGTGACACCCGCAACCTGTGCTGGTGCGGGCAAGCACAGGGAAGACGGCGCGGGGGAGACTGCCCTGGTCGGGCGGCGCTCTTACCCCTCCCCCATCAGCCAAACCTCATCATGAATGAGTGTGCCGACCCGTCTGCGTCCGCCTGTCTCCCTGGCTGAATCGGGATCGTTTCAGCCAAAGGCGTCGGGCATGGAATCCTTCTTCTGCGCGATGAAGGCCAGCAGCGCCTCGTCGATCGCAGGGTCGAGATCGGGCGCCTGGTAGGAGGCGAGCCACTCCCGGCACAGCGCGTTGGCGCGGTCCTCGACGCGTTTGCCGCCTTCGGCGAGCCACTGTTCGAACGAATTGTTGTCGGCCACCGTCGAGCGGTAGAACGCCGTCTGGAAATTCGCCTGCGTGTGGGCGCAGCCCAGATAATGGCTGCCCGGTCCCACCTCGGCGATCGCATCCATCGCCTGGCCGTTGTCGCTCAGGTCAACGCCGCCGGCCATCGCCTGCATCACGCCAAGCTGGTCGACGTCGATCATGAATTTCTCATAGGACGAGACCAGCCCGCCCTCCAGCCAGCCGGCCGAATGGAGCGCGAAATTGGTGCCCGCCAGAAGCGTCATGTTGATCGTGTTGGCGCTTTCATGGGCGGCCTGCGCGTCGGGCAGTTTCGAGCCGCACAGCGACCCGCCCGTGCGGAACGGCAGGCCGAGCCGCCGCGCCAGTTGCGCCGCGCCATAGGAGACGAGCGAGGGTTCCGGTGTCCCAAAGGTCGGCGCGCCGGACTGCATGGAGATCGACGCGGCGAACGTGCCGAACAGCACCGGCGCGCCCGGCCGGCACAATTGGGTGAAGGCGGCGCCGGCCTGAACCTCGGCGAGGATCTGCGTCAGCGTGCCGGCCACCGTCACAGGGCTCATCGCGCCGGCCAGGATGAAGGGCGAGACGATACAGGCCTGGTTTGCCCGCGCATAGACCTTGGCCGCGCCCAGCATCGTGCCGTCGAACACCATGGGCGAATTGGCGTTGATCAGATTGATCAGCACGCAGTTCTGGTCGACGAACTCCTCGCCGAAGACCAGCTTGGCCATCGCCACCGAATCCTCGGCGCGCTCGGGCGCCGTCACCGAGCCCATGAACGGTTTGTCCGAATAGCGGATGTGCGCATAGACCATGTCCAGATGGCGCTTGTTGACCGGGATATCGACCGGTTCGCACACCGTGCCGCCCGAATGGTGGATCGACGGCGCCAGATAGGCCAGCTTCACGAAATTGCGGAAATCCTCGATCGTTGCATAGCGCCGCTCGCCTTCCAGATCGCGCACGAAGGGCGGGCCGTAGACCGGCGCGAAGACCGTCGCATCGCCGCCGATCTGCACCGACCGGGCCGGATTGCGCGCATGCTGGGTGAAGACCGCGGGCGCGGTCTTCAACAGGTCGCGGCACAGGCCTTTGGGGAAATGCACCCGCTCGCCCTTGACGTCGGCGCCGGCGTCCTTCCACAGCGCCAGCGCTTCGGTGTCCTCGCGGAACTCGATGCCGATCTCTTCGAGCACCCGGTCGGCATTGGCCTCGATCAGCGCCAGCCCTTCTTCGTTCAGCACTTCATAAAGCGGGATCTTGCGGGTGATGTAGGTCAGTTGCGGCCCGGCGCCGCCGCCTGTGCGCGAGGCGCGCCGCGCCGCCGCCCCGCCCGATGCACGGCGCCCGCGCCGGCCGATATCCGCCGATGCCGGTTCTGCGCGCGGCTCCGCCGTCTGATCCTGATCCATCTCGCCGTCCCGTCCAAGCCAAACAACCGATATGCGGTTGGCCAAATCGTATGTCCGAACAGCACCATCTCACGATGCCATGTGCGTCCTCGGCTGGTTCGGCGGCGACACCCAACCCGCCCTCACGGGGGCTCTTGCATACACAACGAATAACGATATAAAGATGTCGTTATGCGTTTTATGCCTAAATGAGCCCCACGCCACGGCTGCGATGGCGGAAGCGTTTGTCGTATTCGTTTCACCACGAGTCGCAGCCGCCTCATTTGACAATCGGCAAAAACGCGTAGCATGTCGCGAACTGCCGGCCGGTTGGGAGACCGCACACATGTCAGACGAAGACGAGATCATCCTGTCGGAGCTTGCGGACGACGAACTCGTCCAGCAGATGCATGACGACCTTTATGACGGACTGAAGGACGAGATCACCGAAGGCACGCAGATCCTGCTCGACCGCGGCTGGATGCCCTATGACGTGCTGACCAAGGCGCTGGTCGAAGGCATGCGCATTGTCGGCGAGGATTTCCGCGACGGCATCCTGTTCGTCCCCGAAGTGCTGCTGTCGGCCAATGCGATGAAGGCCGGCATGGCCATCCTGCGTCCGCTTCTGGCCGAGACCGGCGCGCCCAAGCTCGGCAAGATGGTGATCGGCACCGTCAAGGGCGACATTCACGACATCGGCAAGAACCTTGTCGGCATGATGATGGAAGGCGCCGGCTTCGACGTTGTCGATCTGGGCATCAACAACCCGGTCGAGAACTATCTGGAGGCGATCGAGAAGGAGCAGCCCGACATTGTCGGCATGAGCGCCCTTCTGACAACCACCATGCCCTATATGAAGGTTGTCATCGACACGATGAAGGAAAAGGGCATTCGCGACGACTATGTCGTGCTGGTCGGCGGCGCCCCGCTCAACGAGGAATTCGGCCAGGCGATCGGCGCCGACGCCTATTGCCGCGATGCGGCCGTCGCGGTCGAGACCGCCAAGATGTTCATGAAGCGCCGCCACAACCAGATGGAAAACGCCTGACCGGTCTGAAGGGTTGGTGATGCCAAGGCGGCTCCGGTTCCTCGTCTCCCGCGATTTCCTGGCCGATACCACGGCCCTGGTGGTCTTCTTCACCATTGCCGGCATCATCAACGAACGGTTCGTTGCGGGCATGGCGTGGGATGAGGTCGCCCGTTCGCGTGCGATCGGCGCGCCGCTCATGGTGTTGACGGCGCGGCCCTATGGCATCTGGCGCGACTGGGTGATGGCGCGCGCCAAAACGTCCAACCCTTTCAGCACCTTTGCCCACGACATTGCCGCACTGCTGCTTTTTCAGGTGCCGATCTATGTTGCGATCATCTATGCAGGAGGAGCCTCGGGGGATGCCCTTTGGCGCGGCGCGCTGGGCGCTGCGGTCTACATGCTTGTTCTGGGCCGGCCCTACGGTCTGTGGCTTGATCTGGTGCGGCGATGGTTCGGTCTGAGCGAGCCCGGTCAGAAGCCCATGTCGCTGGGCGGCTGAACTCAGGCGTCGCGCCAGGTGACCAGCTTGGTGACGGCGAAATTGAACAGCGCGCTCATCACCGCTCCGGACAGGCCCGCCAGCCAGATCGGCGCACCGAACTCGAACACGCGCTCCGAGAAGGCGATGTTGCCGATCGCGCCGATCGAGCAGACCGCATAGAAGGTCAAAAGCCCTGTCCAGAACCGCATGCCGACCAGCTTGCGATGGCCGAACGTGACCTGATTGTTGAAGATGAAATTGGTGGTCATGGCGATATAGGTGGCCGTGATCTGCGCGGCGACGAACCCCATCTCGGCGAGACTGGCCGCCATGAACAGGACAATCATGTGCACCACAAGTCCGCTCGTGCCCACAAGGGCGAACAGCAGGAACTGGGCCGGCACAAGCCCGGCGGTGAAGCGCGAGACCAGAAGGCCGAGAAACTGCACCGTGACCAGGAAACCGAGCTTGCTCTCGCCCGCCACCCGCTCGCGAAACTCGAACGGTACTTCGCGGATGTCCAGTTCGGCGCCAAAGCGGCTGACAATGTCGAACAGGATCTTGAACCCTTCGCGCGACACGGTGCCGGCGACCGTGTCGGCCACGTCGCGCCGCATCATGAAGAAGCCGCTCATCGGATCGGTCGTGTGATTGCCGGTGATCATGTTGGCAAGCGAGGTGGCCAGTTCGCTGCCCTTGGCCCGCGACTTCTTGTGGAAGCCGCCGCCGGCCCGGGTTCCATCGACATAGCGCGAGCCGATCACAAGGTCCGCCCCATCGGCGATCTCGGCGAGCATCACCGGCAGCCGCGTCTCGTCATGCTGCATGTCGGCATCCATGACTGCGACCACCGGCGCATTGGCGGCCATCATGCCTTCAAGGCACGCGCCCGAAAGGCCGCGCCGTCCCACCCGGCGGATGCAGCGCACATGGGGATGCGATATGGCGACCGAGCGGGTGACCGCCGCGGTCCCGTCCGGGCTGTCATCGTCGACGACGATGATCTCATGGGCGATCGCGCCCATCGCGTCGCCGATCTTGCCGACGATGACGGGAATGTTCTCGGCTTCATTGTAGCTGGGCAGCACGATGGTCAGCTCCGGCGCCGCCAGGGGCGGGCGCGGATCGCTGTCCATGTCGGGAGAAATCGTCTGGTGCTTCAAGCGCTGATTCTCGTCTGGCCGTGCCAACACGTCCTACACCGGATGACGCAACGGCGGCAATCGGCTAGGAAATTACAGTTTCGCAACCTGACGGCGCGCCGCCATGCCTGATACCAGACGACAGCCCGCCGCCGAGCCGGTCCGCGTGATCGGTTGCGGCATGATCGCGCGCGAGATCCTCGATGTCTGCCGCGCCAACGGGCTCGACCATGTCTCGCTGACCTGCCTGCCGGCCGATTTCCATCACCATCCCGAGCGCATCGCCCCGGCCGTCGACACGGCGATCATAAGGGCGCGCGACGAGGGCTTTGAACGCATCTTCGTCGGCTATGCCGATTGCGGCACCGGCGGCCATCTGGACAGGGTGTGCGAGAAGCACGGTGTCGAACGGATCGCCGGACCCCATTGTTTTTCCTTCTATATCGGCAATGCCGCCTTTGCCGCCGCCGATGAAGACGATTACCTGACCACTTTCTTCATGACCGACTTTCTCGCCCGCCATTTCGACACGTTCCTGATCCGCCCGCTCGGTCTCGACCGGCATCCCGAATTGCGCGACATCTATTTCGCCCACTACACGCGGCTTTTGTATATCGCCCAGACCGACGATGCCGACCTGACCGAAAAGGCGCGGCACGCCGCCGACAGGCTCGGCCTTGCCTTCGAGCGCCGCCTGACCGGTCATGGCGACCTGATCCCGGCCCTGATAACGGCCGCTTCGCGGACGGACAAAAGTCTGTAAAGAAAATCGTGTCATGGTGGGGCATGTAACGGGATTGACGCCCATGGTGCCAGCAACCAGCCATGACCCAACGGCCGATGTTTGAGCAGACGCACATCACAGGCGCGGCGGTCGACACGCCGGACCTGCCGCCCTACCGGCCGCGGCCGCTGTCGGTCGTGCTGCGCGAACTGGCCGCCCGCGAGCAGGGCGACGTGACGGTGCGCTGCATCCGCAACGCCCTTGCCGACCGGTCGTTTGCGACCTTCCTTGTCTTCACCTGCGTGATCAATATGCTGCCCTTCCCGCCCGGTTCGACGGTCGTGCTGGGCGTCCCCATCGTTCTGGTCGCGCTGCAGATGGTCGCCGGCCGCGATACGGTCTGGCTGCCGGAGTTCTTTTTGCGGCGGTCGATGAGCCATGAAAGCTTTGGCCGCATGACCCGCCGCGTCATTCCGCTGCTCGAAAAGCTCGAAACCTGGATACGTCCGCGCCGCTGGCCCTTCGCCAGCCACCGGGCCGCCGAAAGGATCGTCGGCGTCTACGCGCTGGTTCTGGGCATCGCCGTGATCCTTCCCGTTCCGTTCGGCAACTGGCTGCCCGCCTTTGCGTGCGCCATTTGCGGCCTTGCCTTGTCCGAGCGTGACGGCGGCTGGCTTTGGATCGGCATCATCACCGGCGCCATTTCCATCCTCGTCATCTTCACGGTCGTTTTCACGGCCGGCGCCTTTGCCCTGCATTGGTTGGGTGCCTGAACGTGGCGCCCAAAATTGCCGTGCTGACCGCCGGCGGACAGGCACCGGCGATGATCATAAATGCGCTGCACGCGCACCATCCCGGCCTGATCGTTTTTGCCGAACCGCCCGAATCACGCGGCGCGTTCCTTAGGCGCCGTGCCCGAAAGCTGGGCTGGCTGCAGGTCGCCGGGCAGTTTCCCGTCATGGTCGGATCGCGCCTGTCAAAAAAGGTGCTCGATGCGCGGTTCGCCGAACTCGAACGCCAATATGGCGTGTCGATGGCGCTGCCGGAGACGCTCAATGTCCGTCCGGTCCCGTCGGGCAATGATCCCGCCTTCATCGAAGCGATCGGGAACGCCGCGCCAGACCTTCTGTTTCTGGTCGGCGCGCGGATGCTCAAACAGTCCACGCTCGACGCCATCGCCTGCCCGGTCGTCAACTTTCATGCCGGCATCACGCCGCACTATCGCGGGCTGAACGGCGGCTATTGGGCGCTGGCCGAAGGCCGGCCGGACCTTTATGGCGGCACCATCCACCGCGTCGATGCGGGCGTCGACACCGGTGCGGTGATCGCGCAGAAGGTCTGTGAACCCGGCCCTTCGGACACCATATTCACCCATCAGCAGGTGATAACCGCGCAATGCGCCGAGCTGTGCGCGGCCATCATCGATGAAGCGCTCGCCGGCCGGGCCATGGAGCCGCAGCCGACCGGCCCGTCGCGGCAATATTACCACCCCACTATTTGGGGTTGGCTGGCCACGGGTCTGCGTCGCGGCGTGTGGTAGGTGCGACAGCCTGTCGCTTTTGGATTTGAGCGCGTCGCCCGCAAGGAAGCCGCGCACCGCTATCTCCAACATTGTCGTCTTTGAAAGGAACTCGAATTGGCTGACCGGATCATCGTCTATTGGCGCGACATCCCCGCCCAGGTGATTGTCAAGAAACGGCGCGACGCCGCAAAGCGCGAACTGTCGCTGCGCTTCACCGAGGCGATCGACATGTGCGCCATGCGCGTCGGCGCAAGGGACAGCGACGCCTATCTCGCCGAGTGGCGCAAGGGCGAGCCCGAAACGGTCAGCGACGATCTGGAAGCCGAGGCCGACAAGGCGGCCCGGACCCTTGAAGACGACTATACGCCCGAACGCCTGAAGGCCCTGATCAAGGCCGAGGGCTTCGAGACCAGCAACGCCGCATAGCAGCACAACGGAACCGGTGCCATGACACAGCCGCGCATACCCGCCTCGATCGAGGTCGCTCCCAAACAGGCCATCGAATCGGCCGATCTGCCCGGCCTGTTTCCGCCCGGCACGCGCGTCTACATCACCGATGTCGGCTCCGACCCCGCGCCCGTCCTCGTCCGCGCGGCGCGCCGCGTCCGCGATCTCGGCTATGTGCCCGTGCCGCATTTCGCATCGCGCCGGCTGACGACGCGCACCGCGCTTGAAGAGCGCGTCAAGGCGACCGTCGCCGAAGCGGGGGTGACCGACATTCTGGTGATCGGCGGCGGGCTGGAAAAACCGGCCGGCGACTTCACCTCGACCATGGAAGTGCTGGAAACCGGTTTCTTCGACGCCAACGGCATCACCGATATCGGCATTGCCGGCCACCCGGAAGGCTCGCCCGATTTCAACGAGCAGGTGGCGCTCGAAGCGCTGCGCCTCAAAAAGAATTTCGGCGAACGCACCGGCGCGCGGATGCGCATCGTCACCCAGTTCGGTTTTGACGGCGAGCGTTTCGCCAAATGGGCCAACGGTTTGCGCGAGAACGGCATCGACATGCCGGTGCATCTGGGCGTTGCGGGACCGGCCAAGGTCACGACGCTCGTCAAATTCGCGGCCATGTGCGGCGTCGGCAATTCGCTGAGCTTTTTCAAGCGCAACACCCGCTCGATCGCCACGCTCGCCACCTCCCATTCGCCCGAAAGCGTCGTCGGCCCGATCGAACAGGCCTGGCGTGACAATCCCGCAGGCGGCATCCGCCAGATCCATGTCTTCCCGTTCGGCGGCATCAAAAAAGCCGCCGAATGGCTTGAACAGCGCGGCTCATGGGATATAAAGACATCTTTATATCCGCATGTTCAATCGAACGGCCACTAGAACACGCCACGCGTTGGGACCCACATCATGACACGCACCGTCGTCGCCTCCGCGACCAAGGAAACCATCATCGGCTTCGACCAGCCCTTCTGCGTGATCGGCGAGCGGATCAATCCGACAGGCCGCAAGGTGCTCAATGAGGAGCTGGAGCGCGATGATTTTTCGCGTGTGGAAGCCGACGCGATCGCGCAGGTCGCAGCGGGCGCGACGGTTCTGGACATTAACTCGGGTGCCGTCTTCTCCGGCAAGATGGCCGAGGATCCGCGCTACGCCGACAACAATTTCGTCGAGCCGATGCTGATGCCCAAGCTCATCGAAGTGGTCCAGAACGTCACCGACTGCCCCTTGTGCATCGATTCGTCCGTGCCCGGCGCGCTTGAAAACGGCCTGAAGGCGGCCAAGGGCCGGCCGCTGCTCAACTCGGTCACCGGCGAGGAAGAGCGGCTGGAACTCGTCCTGCCGCTGGTCAAGAAATATGATGTGCCGGTCGTTGCCATCTCTAATGACGACACCGGCATTTCCGAAGACCCCGACGTGCGCTTTGCCGTCGCCAAGACCATCGTCGAGCGCGCCGCCGACCATGGCATTCCCGCCCACGACATCGTCGTCGATCCGCTGGTGATGCCGATCGGCGCCATGGCGACCGCCGGCCATCAGGTGTTCACGCTGGTCCGCCGCCTGCGCGAGGAACTGGGCGTCAACACCACCTGCGGCGCCTCCAACATCTCGTTCGGCCTGCCCAACCGCCACGGCATCAACAATGCCTTCCTGCCCATGGCGTTCGCCGCCGGCATGACCAGCGCGATCATGAACCCGGTCGCCCTGCCGGTCGGCCCGACCAAGATCGCCGAAAAGCGGGCCGAGGTGGAAGCTGCCGGCATCGTCCTGCCGCCGGACATGGATGACGAGACCTTTGTCCGCCTGTTCGGCATGGGCTCGACCAAACCGCGCCCGGGCAAGGAGATGGAGGCCATCCGCGCGGCCAACTTCCTGCTCAACCATGATGATGGCGGCGGCGACTGGATCAACTTCAACAAGCCCGCCTCGACATCGGCAGCCAACACCAACGCCCGCGGCGGCCGGCGCGGCGGAAGGGCGGCAAGAGCGCGGGGGTGACTCCAAGCCGTCAACGCCCTAACCATCATGTCATTGAGAGCCGAATGATGGAGGCACGGCAAAGCCTGATGTCGAGCGTTGATGCCAATCAGGTCAGGCGTGCTCGGACACTTCGGCGGACCATGACCGAAGGCGAAAAGGCGCTCTGGAGCGCGCTCCGCGAGCTGAGAAGAGAGCATGGAATCCATGTTCGCAGGCAAGTGCCTATCGGTCCGTACATTGCTGACTTTGCCATCCAGAAGTCGAGGCTCATCATTGAGGTCCATGGGGATCACCATCTGACACCCAAAGGCCGGGCACGAGACGCAAAGCGCGATGAATGGTTCTCCAAAGCAGGCTATGGCGTCATGAGGATCAGCACCGGCGAATTGCCTGAAAACCTCGACGGATGCATCGCATCGATACTCCACAGGCTGGGCATTGGATGAACCCTCCCCCCACCCTTTATCCCTCCCCTCAAGGGGGAGGGAAGACAGCGACAACGCACCCCGCTTCTCCAAGATCGAAGCCGGGGTCGAGGTGCGTCGTTTTGGAGCCGCTGGCGAGGTCCTCCCTCCCCCTTGAGGGGAGGGATAAAGGGTGGGGGGAAGCCAAATGACAGGCGAGAAACCAAGCGACCCCCTTGTCCTGTTCATGCCGTCCGGCAGGCGCGGGCGTTTTCCGAAGGGAACGCCGGTGCTCGAGGCCGCGCGCGATCTGGGCGTCTATGTGGAATCGGTCTGCGGCGGGCGCGGCATTTGCGGACGCTGCCAGGTGGAAGTGGCCGAGGGGCAATTCGCCAAGCACGGCATCACATCATCGGCCGACCACATCTCCCCATTCGGAGCGAAAGAACAGCGCTACGCCGAAAAGCGCGACCTGAAAGATGGCCGGCGCCTGTCCTGCTCCGCCACCGTCCAGGGCGATCTGGTCATCGACATTCCCGCCGACGCGCAGGTCAACACGCAGATCGTGCGCAAGGCCGCCGACACCAAGGTGTTCCCGCGCAATCCGGCGCTGCAATTGTGTTATGTCGAGGTCGAGGAACCCGACATGCACAAACCGCTCGGCGATCTCGACCGGCTGTTTGTCGCGCTGCGCGACCAATGGGGCTTTTCGGACCTTCACGCAGATCCGCATCTGCTGCCGCAAGCGCAATCCATTCTCCGCAAGGGTCAATGGCAGGTCACGGCCGCCGTGCATCAGCCCGAAACGGACGGCCCGGCGACGCTTGTCGCGCTCTGGCCCGGGTTGAAGAACGAAGCCTATGGCATTGCCTGCGACATCGGCTCGACCACCATCGCGCTGCATCTGGTCTCGCTCCTGTCCGGCCTGACCATCGCTTCGGCCGGCGCATCCAACCCGCAGATCCGCTTCGGCGAAGACCTGATGAGCCGCGTCTCCTATGTGATGATGAACCCCGACGGGCGCGAGGCGATGACCGATGCCGTGCGTGACGCCGTCAACGGGCTGATCGGCGAAGCGGTCGAGACCTCCGGCATCGACCGGGACGCCATTCTCGACGCGGTCTTCGTCGGCAATCCGATCATGCATCACCTCTTCCTCGGCATCGACCCGACCGAACTGGGCGGCGCGCCCTTCGCGCTGGCCGTCTCGGACGCTGTCGCAATGCCCGCCCGCGCCAACGGGCTCGATCTCGGCGAAGGCGCCCGGCTCTACATGCTGCCCTGCATTGCCGGCCATGTCGGCGCCGATGCCGCAGCGGCAACCCTTTCGGAAGGCCCGCACCGCTCCGACGACATCATGCTGCTGGTCGATGTCGGCACCAATGCCGAGATCGTGCTCGGTAACAAGGACCACACCGTCGCCGCCTCCTCCCCGACGGGTCCCGCCTTCGAGGGCGCCGAGATTTCCTCCGGCCAGCGCGCCGCGCCCGGTGCCATCGAACGCGTTCGCATCGATTCGGTCACGCTGGAGCCGCGCTTTCGCGTCATCGGCGTCGATGTCTGGTCCGACGAGCCGGGCTTTGCCGAACAGGCCGAAACCTCCGGCGTCACCGGCATTTGCGGCTCGGGCATCATCGAAGTGGTCGCCGAAATGTTTCTCGCCGGCATCCTTTCGGAAGATGGCGTGATCGACGGCACGCTGGCCTCGAAATCGCCGCGCATCGTCGCAGACGGCCGCACCTTTTCCTATTTGCTGCACGAGGGCGCGCAGACGATCACGGTGACGCAGAACGACATCCGCGCCATCCAGCTCGCCAAGGCCGCGCTCTATGCGGGCATCAAGCTTTTGATGGACAAGCAGGGCCTCGAAACCGTCGACCAGATCCGGTTTGCGGGCGCCTTCGGCACCTTCATCGACCCCAAATACGCGATGGTCCTGGGCCTGATCCCCGATTGCGACCTGCCGAACGTCTCCGCCGTGGGCAATGCGGCCGGCACCGGCGCGCGCATGGCGCTGATCAACCGCGACTATCGCCGCGAGATCGAACAAACCGTCCGCCGCATCGAGAAAATCGAGACCGCGCTGGAAGAAAAGTTCCAGGACCATTTCGTCGCCGCCATGGCCCTGCCCAACAAGGAAGACGCGTTCCCGCGCCTGTCCGAAACGATCAAACTGCCGGCGAGAAAGCCCAAGGCGGCCAATGACGAGCCCGGCGGCGATGCACCGCGCCGCCGCGGCGGCCGGCGCCGCCGGGAGCGTCAATAGGCCATTCATCGACTTCGCTTGCCCGGACAACGTTTCGGGGATAGTTCTAGGCTGATGATCGCCAAACCGGTCCGCTGGAATGCCGAAAAGGACAGGCTGCTTCGAGCGCGGACCGACCGGAACGGGATCGGTTTCGACGATTGTCTGGCCAAAATTCGTGCTGGTCAGGTGATTGACATCATCGAAAACCGCTCACGCCCAGGCCAGCGTGCTTTTGTGCTCGAATTCGGTGGTTACGCATACCGCGTCCCGTTCGTTGAAACCGATGACGAAATCTTCCTGAAGACCATATATCCCGACAGGAAGCTGACCAGGAGATATTTGAGGCACTGAAATGGCCAAGGAACCAACCATCGGCGCCTATATCGACGATGAAGAGCGTGAACTCGTCGAGTCGCTCGAAAACGAAGACGATTGGGTCAGCCTCAAGACGCCGGAACTGGTACGACGATATCAGGAAGCCGCGCGCGCCACGCTCGATGAAAGCACCAGCATCACCATCGACATCCGGCTCGGCGATCTCGTCGCGCTTCGCTCTCGCGCGCGGCGGGAAGGTGTGTCCGAGCAGGACCTGATCAACGCCATCCTGCACAAGGCGGTCAACGAGTAGCGCCGGCGCGCCCAGCTGCGCCTCACAAATCGGCGTGATATTCTTCGATCAGGTGGCTGACCACCGCCCGGTTGATCGCGTCGGGATCGTCCGTTTCGACACCGGCGCGGACCGCGCGCTGACGGGTCGCGCTGGTCCCCGTCACCATGATGTCGCGCAAGACGTCCATCTGCTGCATCGTGCCGAGCACGGCGAGATCGGGCGTGACCAGATCGATCAGTTCTTCGAGCAGTTGCGCGCAGGGCACGACCTCGCCCTTGCCATAGTCGATCAGCCCTTCCGTGATGCCGTAGCGCTGGGCGCGCCAGCGGTTCTCGCTGATCAGGAACCGGTCATAGACCCGCCAGCGCATGTTCTGCTGCCGCAGCCGCCACAGCATGCGGGTGATCGCCTGGACGAGAGCCGCGATCGCAATCGTATGGTCGAGCCTTGGCGACATGTCGCAGATGCGGGTTTCCAGCGTGGGGAAGCGGCATGAGGGCCGCAAATCCCACCACACTTTCGACGTGTCCTCGATGAGCCCGGCCTTGATCAGCACACCCGTCGTCCGCTCATATTCGCCGAAACTGCCGAAATGGGGCGGGAGGCCGGTGCGCGGCAGATTGTCGAAGACCCCCAGCCGGTAGGAGGCAAGGCCGGTGTCCTGCCCGCGCCAGAAGGGCGAGGATGTCGACAACGCCAGAAGGTGCGGCAGGAAATAGCAAAGCTGCGCCATCAGATCGACGCGCAGCGCATCGTCATCGATCCCCACATGCACATGCATGCCGCAGATCAGAAGCCTGCGCGCCATCGCCGCCATTTCGACGCGCAGATCGTTGTAACGCTCCTTGTCGGTGTGATGCTGCTTGTGCCACTCCGCCGAGGGGTGACACGAGACGGCGATCGGCGCCAGACCGTACGCGCCGGCCCGCCGCGCCACCGTGCTGCGCAACCGCCGCAGATCGTCGCGCGCTTCGTCCGCCGTCGCGCAGACCGTCGTGCCCACTTCCACCTGACATTGCAGATACTCCGGGCTGACCTGCTCCTGCAGGTCCTTTTGAAGGGCATCCATGAACGCATCGGGCGCTTCCGCCAGCGTCAGCGCCTCGGCGTCGACCAGCAGATATTCTTCCTCGATCCCGATCGTGAAGCTTGGCGTGTTCGGCAAATTCGTGGGTCCCTTGTGCGTCCGTCACCATAGCCAAGCCTTGGCCCGATGCAAAAGCCGATAAATGCGGCCGGCCCCGGCTGCCTCTTCCAACGCGCCACCGAAACGATGGTTCAGAAAAATTCGTTTCGCGCGCCAGGACGAAACGGTTACGGGGGAGCGATGCGCCGACTGTCCTCATCGCCTCTTTTTCTGGTTCTCGCGCTCTGGCTCGCCGGCCTTGGCTGCGCCGCCCAGTTCGCCAAGATGGCCGTCATTCTGCCGGCGCTTCAGGACCATTATGGCGAGACCGGCGTCGCCTCGGGCTTTCTGGTCTCATTGATTGCCTTGATGGGCATCGTACTGGGGCTCGTCGCCGGTGTCCTTGCCATCCGAATCGGGCTGCGGCGGCTGCTCCTGACCGGGCTCGTGCTCGGCGCTGTCGTTTCCTTCATCCAGGCAACCATGCCGCCCTTTTCATGGATGCTGGCGATCCGGTTCGTCGAGGGGCTGTCGCACCTCGCCATCGTCGTCGCAACGCCGACATTGATCGCGCAGATCACGCCGCCCCGGCATCAGGGCGCGGCATTGACACTGTGGGGCACGTTCTTCGGCGTCGCATTCACCTCCGTCGCGCTGGTCGCGCCGGTTCTTTTGAGCGCCGGCGGCCCGGGCGCGGTCTTTTTCGCGCACGGCGCCTATATGGCCGTCTTCGCCGTGCTGCTGGCCCTTGTGCTGCCGCGCCCTGCCCCGCTTGCCGTGGCCGCGCCGCCGCTCGGCCTCCGCGAACTCATTGCCCGCCATGTCGACATCTACACATCGCCAACCATCGGCGCCCCGGCGATCGGCTGGGTGTTCTACACCTTGACCTTCGTGGCGCTGCTCGCCGTTCTGCCGCCCTTCATCAACGCCGAGCAGCGCGTCCTTGCGACCGCTCTGATGCCGCTTGCCAGCATCGTCTCCTCCATGACGCTCGGCGTTTTCCTGCTGCGTTTCGTGCCCGCCACCACGGTCGTCCAGATCGGTTTCGTAACCGCGGCCATATTCGGCACCATGTTCGCGGTCGCCGGGCCGGCTGCCTGGCTAGCGGTGACGCTCTTTGCCTGCCTTGGCCTGGTACAGGGCGCAAGCTTTGCCGCCGTGCCGCAACTAAACGCCGACCCGGCCGACCGCGCACTCGCCAATGGCGGGCTGGCCCAGACCGGCAATCTGGGCAACACGACCGGAACGCCGCTTCTGATCGCGATCATCGCCATCACCGGATTTGCCGGCGTGCCCTGGTTCCTGCTGGGTTGTTATCTGATTGCCATCGGCACCAATGTCGCTTTGGCACGGCGCCGTCGCATGAACGCACGATAGCGCTTTGTTAACGCTCCATTTACCGACACTGCAAAGCAACCGCGCGGTGGCGCAAAAATCATATCCGACTTCGCATTTGTCATCGCATTTCCGTCACACAAGGCCCATATGCGGGCCATGAGCCGCCCCAACGGGGACGTCGATATCGGGTCGGACCCAACCGCCCGGCAAGCGTCCTGATAATAGCCGGCGGGTTCCTGCCAAACGACGGGTCCAAACCGTCGTCGGAACCGCCCGGTCGCGCCAAGGCTGCTCCGTGTGAAATGGCAAACCGCATGGAGTGATGAGATGTCCATTTTTGCGAAATTCTTCCGCGTCGGCACCCGGGCCGCCTACGCGCCGATCAGTGGCGCCAACCTGGCCACCACCTTCGAGCGCAACCGTCTCGGCCGCACCATGCCCGGCGAAACCGGCGCCCGTGCCGGCTCGCGTTACGGCCTTTTTCTCTAAGGCAACCATGATCGCCGATCATGGCCGGTCGCCTCGGGCTTGACGCGACCGGCTTTCGCATGTCTTGAAATGTCATGATCAAGGCAGCGCTCTTCGATGTCTACGGCACCTGCGTGGACTGGCATACCGGCATGCGCACGGCGGCCGAACGCATGCTGGCCGAAAAGGGGCTCGATGTCGGCCTTGGCCGCGCCATCGCCGAGGGCTGGCGGCGGCAATACCAGCCGTCGATGGAGCGCGTCCGCTCCGGGCGCGACCCTTACCGCCCGCTCGACGCGATCCAGATCGAAACGCTGGACATCGTGTTGGACGATCTGAACCTGTCGCATCATCTCGACGCCGGCGATCGCGCCGTCCTCAACGCCGCATGGGATGCCCTGCCCGCATGGCCGGATACCAGGGACGCTCTCAATAGGCTGGCGACGGTCATGCCCGTGGCGGCATGCTCGAACGGATCAAGAGCCATGATGGCGCGCCTTGCCGCCCATGCCGGATTGCCTTGGACAGCGATTTGCGGAGCTGATATGGCACAGAGCTTCAAGCCCGAACCGGCGGTCTATCTGAAATCCTGCGCGGCGCTGGGCTTTGCGCCGTTCGAGACGGTGATGGTCGCCTGTCATGACGATGATCTGGACGCGGCCGCCGCATGCGGTCTCGCCACCGCCTATGTGCCGCGCCCGGCCGAATGGGGCGCCGATACTTCATCCGATCCGGTCGATGCCAGCCGCTTCACCTTCCACGCCGACACGCTGAGCGAACTGGCCGATGCGATTGCCCGTGCAGCCGAGTGAAAAAACATTGCGCCGGGAGCCGGTCGCTGATTGTGTGTCGAACAGATGACATTGTCCACGCGCGCAAAAACGTGCGGCCTGATGGGAGCCGGGTCATGGACACAAGCAGACCTGTAACGCGGGCGCCGACACGCACGATCGTGTTTTTTCTCGTGCCCGAATTCACGATGATCGCCTTTACCTCGGCCGTCGAGGCGTTGCGTTCGGCCAACCGCATGCTGGGCTATGACGCCTATGTGTGGCGGCTGGCGAGCGAGACAGGCGAGCCGGTCACCGCATCGAACGGCGTCCAGGTGACGGTCAGCACCACCGTCGAGGACGAACGGCGGATGATCTCCAAGCCGGACCGGGCGTCGCTCTTCCTGGTCTGCGGCGGTGTCAATGTGGAAGACCACACCACCAAGGCGGCGACAGGCATCGTGCGCGAGATGCATGCGCGCGGCATCGGCGTCGGCGGCCTTTGCACCGGCGCCCATGTCGTCGCATCCGCAGGGCTGCTCAGCGGCCGCCGCTGCGCCATCCATTGGGAGAACCTGCCGGGCTTTTCGGAAAAGTTCCCCAAGGCCGAGGTCTATGCCGACCTGTTCGAGGTCGACGGCAACATCTACACCTGCGCCGGCGGCACCGCCGCGCTCGACATGATGCTGTCGCTGATCGCCGCTGATTTCGACGACGATCTGGTCAACCGGGTCTGCGAGCAGATGCTGACCGACCGCGTGCGCGCCGCAACCGACCGCCAGCGTCTGCCTCTGCGCGCCCGGCTGGGCGTGCAGAACGCGCGCGTCCTGTCGATCATCGAACTGATGGAGGCCAACCTCTCCGAGCCGCTTTCGCTTCTGGAGATCGCCGACCATGTCGGCCTGTCGCGAAGGCAGATCGAGCGGCTGTTCAGACAGGAAATGGGCCGTTCGCCGGCGCGCTACTATCTGGAAATCCGGCTTGACCGGGCACGCCATCTTCTGGTGCAATCCACCATGCCCGTTGTCGAGGTCGCCATCGCATGCGGATTTGTCTCCGCGTCGCATTTCTCCAAATGCTATCGCGAACTCTACGCCAAGTCGCCGCAACAGGAGCGCGCCGAGCGCAAACAGTTGCTTGTCGCCTGACACCAACCCCGGAGTGATCATGTCCCCGCTGATGCGTTTCGCCGCCGCCCTGCTTCTCGCGCTTGCCGTCTCGGCGCCGGCCAACGCCGCCGAAAAGCGCTTCCTTCTGGCGACCACAACGTCGACGGAAAACTCCGGCCTTCTGGATGCGATCATCCCGCAATTCACGGCGGCAACGGGCATCTCGCTCGATATCGTCGCGGTTGGGACCGGACAGGCGCTCGAAATGGGCCGGCGCGGCGATGCGGCGGCGATCCTGGTCCACGACCGGATCGGAGAGGACCAGTTCGTCGCCAACGGCCACGGCACCGACCGCCGCGACGTCATGTACAATGATTTCGTCATCATCGGACCGCGCGACGATCCGGCCAATCTGACCAATGCATCGGACACCGCCCAGGCAATGACCAAGATCGCCGACACTCAGGTCGTGTTCGTCTCGCGCGGCGACGACAGCGGCACGCACCGCAAGGAAGTGCGCCTGTGGGAGGAAGCCGGCTTCGATCCGGCAACGTTCGGCGGCTGGTATCGCGAGGCCGGTTCCGGAATGGGCCAGACCATCCTGACGACGACGCAGATGGGCGGTTACACCATGACCGACCGGGCAACATGGGTGAAGTTCGGCCGCAAGGACGGCCATGTGATCGTCTTTGAGGAAGACCCGCCCCTGTTCAATCCCTATGCCTCGATCGTCGTCACCAACGAGGCCGTGCCTGCCCAGGAAACCGAATGGGCGACCCAATGGCACCAATGGCTGACCAGCGAAACGGGACGCGATGCGATCCGCGCCTACCGCGTCGACGGCCAGCAGCTCTTCTTCATCGCCGGCGACGAGGAAGCGGGCTGACGATCACTCCAGATTGAGCTGCCAGGACACACCGAAGCGATCGCTGACCCATGCGAAGCGCGCCGAAAACCCGTGATCGCCGAGCGGCATCAACACCGCGCCATCCTCGGACAGCGCCGCAAACAGCTTCTCGATTTCCGCATCGTCGCGGCAGTTGATGAACAGTGACATGCACGGGGTGAAGGCAAAGGGCTGTTCGGCCGGGCTGTCGACGGCGATAAAGTCCTGCCCGGCCAGTCGCCAGCGCGCCTCGCGCACGGTGCCTTGCCGGCCGGCCACCTCCGGCCCGTAGCGCTCGATGCTGACGACCTCCACATCGTCAAAGAGCGTTTCGTAGAGCGTCAGGGCCTCCTCGGCATTGCCGCCGAACATCAGGAATGTGGAAATCCGCTTCCCCATGACACCGCTCCGGCTGTGCCCCGATCACGCTCGGGCCATAGCACGCTCACGTGTCACCCACCATGTCAGCACTGTGACAAGAAACGAGATCGCTACCAGAACCACGCCCAGCGCGACGGCGATGTTGAAATTGCCCTGCCGGGTTTCGAGCGTGATCGCGGTGGTCATGACGCGGGTGGAGCCACGTATGTTGCCGCCGACGATCATCACGGCGCCGACTTCGGAGATGGCGCGCCCGAATGCGACCAGAAACGCCGTCACCAGCCCGGCCCTTGCCATGCGCATCAGTTCGGCCACCTGACGCCATCGCGCCCTGATGTCGAGGCGGACCTGGTCGCCATGGGCGGCCCACTGGCCGGCGCAGGCCCGGTGCGAGAAGACCGTGATCACCGGCAGCGTGATGATCACCTGCGCGATGATGATGGCCGTCGGCGTGAACAGGATGTCGAGCCAGCCCAGCGGGCCCGATCGCGACAGGACGATATAGACGATCAGGCCGACCACCACCGTGGGCACCGCCAGAAGCGCCGAGAACACGGCCAGCCAGATGCGCCGTGCCCGCCCGCGCAGCGTGCAGATCCAGCCGCCCAGCGGCGCGCCGATCGCCATGCCGATCAGCGACGCGGTCAGGCTGACCTGCACCGATAAGATGACAATGCCCAGAATTTCGTGCCCGTCTCCCATGCGGCACGCTTAGACCGATTGTGCGGTCAAGGGAATTGCGATTACGGACCCGATCGCACGACCGGCGGCAATCCCGATCAGCCCTTTTCGATTGCCCGGCGCAACGCCGCATTGATCCGGGTCTGCCAGCCTTTGCCGCCCGCCTTGAAATGCTCGATCACATCGGCGTCGAGCCGGATGGTGGTCGATACTTTCGGCTGCTCGACGCGCGGACGGCCCCGCTGGACCAGTACGGCGTCGAACCTGGCCTGCCAATAGGGTGTCGACATGTCCGGCGCGTCATCCGGGTCGACCCAGTCGGTCCTTGTATCGCGTTTGCTCTCTTGCATTGGCTTTCCTCAGCGAAATGATCCGGCGGGCGTCCGCCCTCTGCGTCCACACCATGACGACCATGCGGTCATGCAACGTGCCCACCGTAATGAAGCGGTCTTCCCCGTAGTCTTGCCGGTCGTCGGTCAGCGTCAGTGTCGATCCTTCAAACACCAGGGCGGCCTCGGCCATGTCCAGCCCACGGTGAAACAGTGTCAGCTTTCGCTTCTCGTCATCATACTCGATCCGCACATTTTTCGTTACTACAAATATGCACGGCAGGATAGGCCTTCAAACGTAACGCTCGCAAAGCTGGCGTCTGCGCCCTACCGCAGTTCCCTGATCCCGCGCAGCCTTTCGCCGATGGTGCAGTCGACCGGGCCGTCATTGATCAGATGAACCGGCATCGGCCGGGCGGCCCGCTCGTCCCCAGCGGGCGTCTTGCCGGCCAGTTCAAGCACGATCTTGCGGCGCACCGCCTCGGGAAACTCGTCCCAGTCCCGGACCGGCAGCAGGAACGCGCCCGGCCCCCCGATCACGCAGTCGCGGTAATAGACATCGAGGCCGGATATGTTGAAACCCAGACCGCCCATCCACGGCTCGGCCATGATCGGCAGCCCATTGATGACAATGCCGCGCGCGACCGCTTCATCGCGCGCCACATCGACCCGTCCGCCCTGATTGTTGGGCCCGTCGCCGGAAATGTCGATGACACGCCGCAGGCCTTCGAAGGCATTTTCCTCGATGGCGGCGATGCCGTAAAGGATCGCGCCGGTGATCGACGTGTTGCGCATGTTGGCGACCGGCGCCTGTTCCAGCCGGTCGGCGAAGGCATTGGCGCCCTCGGCATCGCCGATCACCGTCCAAGGCACGATGACGCGCTGAAGGTCGACGCGCGCCCATTCGACATAAGTGACCGCGACCTCGCCGATCAGCCCGCCGGATATGGCATCATGCACCGCCTTGGTCCGGAACGCTTCGGCATAGCCGCGCCGTTGAAGGGCCAGTTCATGGTCGCGCATCGAGCCGGAGACATCAACGGCAAGGACCAGTTCAACATCGACCTGATGCTCCTGCGCCCAGACCTGCCCGGCCGCCGGAACCAGCAGCATCACCAGGGCGACGAATCGCGGCAGCAGCGCTTTCATGGACCCATGATACGTCATCGCGAACATTGAAGAAGCCAATCGCCGTAACGATATGGCGCGGCGCTTTTACCCCCGTGGGGCTTGACGGCTTTTTGGCCACACGCCCGACATCACCCCGTCGCAGGCAGGACAGGGCGTTGACGCGGCATTTCCGATAAGGCTGGAATGAAACGGTTCGGGCGCCGGCCCGGACGCACATAATGCGCGGAGATCGAGCCATGGCAGCCTTTCCCGAACAGGCCAATGTCGTCATCATCGGTATTGGCGGCATTGTCGGCGCCTCGGTCGCCCATCACCTGATCGAACGCGGCTGGGACGACATTGTCGGCATCGACAAGTCGGCCGTGCCCACCGACATCGGCTCCACATCGCACGCGTCCGACTTCTGCTACACGACCAGCCACGACAATCTGTCCTGCTGGACGACGCTCTATTCGATCGACCTCTTTGAAAAGATGGGCCGCTATGCCCGCGTCGGCGGTCTTGAAGTGGCGCGTGTCGGCGACGATGAACGCATGGCCGAACTGAGGCGCAAGGTCGCCTCGGGCAAGGCGTTCGGCACCCGTGTGTCAATGATTTCGGCCGCCGAGGCCAAGCAGAAGTTTCCGCTTCTGGAAGAGGACATGATCCAGGGCGCCATGTGGGACCCCGATGCCGGCCTCGTCACGCCGCGCTCCCAGGTGGTCGCCGGCGAACTGGTCGAAAATGCCGAAAAGACCGGCAAGCTGTCGGTCTTCGCCAATCTGCCGGCCACCGATCTTGTGATCGAGGATGGCCGCATCGCCGGCGTCGTCACACACCGCGGCACGATCCGCGCCAACCATGTGATCGTTTGCGCCGGCCTCTGGGGCCGGCTGATCGCCGAGATGGCCGGCGAAGACCTGCCGGTCATGCCCGTCGACCACCCGCTTTTGTGGTTCGGGCCCTATGAGGAGTTTGCCGGCACCGGCAAGGAGATCGGCTGGCCGCTGCTGCGCGATCAGGGCAATTCGGCCTATATGCGCGACACGGGCGATCCCAAATCGACCGAGGGCGGCATGATAGAATGGGGCTATTACGAGGAAACCGAGCCGCGCCTCGTCCATCCGCGCGATATCCTTGAGAAGGAACAGGCGCGCCTGTCGCCCTCCCAGCGCGATCTGGAGATGGAGCAGGTGATCGAGCCGCTCGAAAAGGCGATGGAACTTACGCCGATCCTTGCCGAACTGGGCTATGAGGAAAAGCGCTCCTTCAACGGGCTCTTGCAGGTGACGACCGATGGTGGCGCATCGCTGGGCGAAAGCCAGAAGGTGCGCGGCCTTTGGTATGCCGTCGCCGTGTGGGTCAAGGACGGCCCCGGTGTCGGCAAGTTGATCGCCGACTGGATGACCGACGGGCGCACACCCATCGACATCAGCGGCGCCGACTATGCGCGCTTCAACGCCCATCAGCTCGACGAGCAGCACATCCACGACCGCTGCACCGAAACGGCGATGAAGATCTATAATCCCGCCGTCCATCCGCGCGAACCCTTCTCCAAGGGCCGCAATGTGCGCCGCTCGCCCTTCTATGGGCGCGAAGTCGAACTGGGCGGGCACTTCATGGAACTGGGCGGCTGGGAACGCGCCCACGGCTATGCCGCCAACGATCACCTGCTCGACAAATGGGGCGACAAGGTTCCCGTCCGCGAAAACGAGTGGGACAACCGCCATTTCTGGCGCGTCTCCAACGCCGAGCACCTCGAAATGAGCGCCGATGTCGGCATGGTGAACCTGTCGCACTTCGCCATCTACGATGTCGAAGGCCCGGACCATGTGGACCTGATGGAGTGGCTATGCGTCGCCAAAGTGGGCGGCGAGACCATGGTCGGCAAGGGCATCTACACCCATTTCCTCGACGAGGATGGCGGTGTGCGCGCCGACCTGACCGTCATCCGCATGGACGACCGATGCCGCGTCATCGATGGCGCCGATGCCGGTCCGCGAGATTTCAACTTCATGAAGCGCGTCGCCGCCGACAGGGGGTTCGATGTCACCATCACCGATGTGACCGAGGATTACACCACCATCGGCCTTTGGGGTCCGAATGCGCGCGCGACGCTGCAAAAGCTGGTCGCGGACCCCGACGCGCTCGAACATGAGAACTTCCCCTTCGCCGCGCTCAGGCCAATCGAGATCGCCGGCAAGCCGGTCACCGCCTTCCGCATCTCCTATGTCGGCGAACAGGGCTGGGAGCTGCACATGCGCTATGAGGACGGCCTGGCCGTCTGGGACGCGATCCGCGATCTGGGCGTCATGGCGTTCGGCGTCGAGACCTATGCCAATTCGCGCCGCATGGAAAAAAGCCTGCGCCTGCAAAACGCCGATCTTCTGACCGAATACAATTTGCTTGAAGCCGATCTCGCCCGCCCGAAGGTCAAGCAGGCCGAGTTCCGCGGCAAGGCCGCCTATCTCGAACAGCGCGCGCGCAACCACCAGCCGGCGACCCTGTGCACGCTGGTGATGACCGACAATCGCGATTCGCAAGGCATCGCCCGCTATCCGGTCGGCATTTGCCCGGTCATGGACGAAGCCACCGGCGAGGTGCTGGTCGACGCGCTCGGACGGCGCTCCTATACGACCTCGATCGCCTATGGCCCGACGATCGGCAAGAACATCGCGCTTGCCTACCTGCCGCACGACCGCGCCAGGAAGGGCAACGGGCTGATGATCGAATATTTCGGCGAGCAGTTTCCGGTCCAAGTGGCCGGCATCGGCTATGCGCCGCTCTACGACCCCGAGAACCTCAAGCCGCGCTCCTGACGCCGCAAAGCGGCCGTAACCTTAACGACAATTGAACAGCCGGCATTAACCTGCCGGGCAGGCCGGGACGTTATGATGACGCCAGAACGCGCGCGCGCGTAACCTGCCGTCATGCAAGAGTTCCCGATCATGAGTGCCACCACGCTCGACCAGTCCGCTCCCCTGCCCCGTCTGGGGCTTGCCGGCCTTGTCTGGCTGGTGATGGCGGCGCTTTGCGCGCTGATCCTCGCCGGCCTTGTGCTGCCGCTCCATGCGCCGCTCGGCTCGATGTATTGGGACAGCTTCCTTTATCTCGACGCCGCCAACCGGCTCGGCCAGGGCCAGATGCCCAACGTCGATTTCTTCACGCCCGTCGGCCCGCTCGAATATTATCTGAGCACCTGGACGATGGCGCTGTTTCCAAATGCCCAGCCCATGTATGCGGCCAACTGGTCGATCGCGCTCGTCACCATCCCGCTGATGGCGCTGGTCCTGTGGAACGTGGCGCGCCGCAACCCGCTCATCGCGCTGGCGCTGGCGGTCCCCTTCGCGCTGTTCACGCTGCTGCCGTTCAACACCACCGAATACTACAACTATCCCGGCTCGGACGGGTTCGGCATCTACAACCGCCATGCCAGCCAGCTTCTCTATGTTCTGGCGGCGGCACTGATCTTCGTGCGCAACCGCGCGCTTCTGGTCGCTTTGGTGGCCGCGCTGATGCTTGTGCTGTTTCTGGTCAAGGTCACCGGCTTCGTCGCGGCGGGGCTTTTGTGTCTGACGGCGCTTGCAGCCGGCCGCATCGGGCTTGTCGGGGCGATCACCAGCGCCGTCATCTTCGCCGCCGCGCTTGGCGGTCTCGAACTGGCGACGGGCATGGTCACCGCCTATCTGGCCGACATCGTCGCGCTTTTGGGTATCAATGATTCCAGCCTTGCCTCGCGTCTCGTCCAGGGTGCCTCGCGCACGGGCGGCACGGTCATCTTCGCCGGGCTTCTGGGCGCGCTTTTGGTCTTCGTTCTGCCGGCGCGGCCCGCTGAAGGTCAGCCGCTCTGGCGCGCGGTCTGCGACCATCCCGTCATATGGCTCGGCGCAGCGCTCGCCGGCGGCATCTTCTTTGAAAGCCAGAACACCGGCAGCCAGGAACTGATCGCCCTGTGGCCGGTCGCCACCCTCGCGCTGGCGCGCATGTTTGCGACCGACGGGGGCAATGGCGCCAAGGCGGCCGTCGCGCTGCTTGCCGCCTGCACGGTGCTGCCGCCGGCGGTCCAGACCGTCCAGCATGGGGCGCGGGCCAATCTTGCAATGATCCGGCAGGCACCGCTGCAGCATGAAAATCTTGGCGCGATGGGCAAGGTGATGATCCGGCCGCGCAAGCTTCAGCGCTACGAGCGCATGCGCGCGCACTATGTCGAATATCCCGAGGCAATGCGCGCCATTGCCATGCGCCGCGAACTGCCCGCCTTCGTCCTTTACTCCGAGCATGATTTCCAGATCGGCTTGCTGAAGGACGCCGACGAACTGGTCGGCGAACTCAAGCGACTCGAAGCCGCCGGCCTCGACTATGAGACCATCATGACGCTTGACTTCGCAAACCCGTTCCCATGGCTGCTCGGCAAATCCGGCCCGCACCACATCGCCATCGGCGCCGACCCCTATCGCGCCGTGCCGAAACCGGATGCGGACGTCTACAACGCCGTCGCCGACACCGACATCGTGCTCGAACCGCAATGTCCCTACCGGGACAATGGCCGCCAGCTCTACGGCATCTATGCCCCGGCGCTGACGGGCCACGTCAAGGTCCGGCTGACCGATTGCTACTTTGCCTATGTCAGGCCGCAGATCGCAGCCCAGCTTGGCGGCTGACGCCGTCCGCTCCAGGAAGAAAGCGCAGGTCGCGCAACGCGCAGATCAACACCAGGCCGAACGCGATCAGATAGGGCAGATGGAACCTTGTTTCGTGCAGCGGGAACACCACCATCTTGGCGCCGATCGCCATGAGCGTGGTGACCAGAACCGTGGTCTCGCGACGCGAAAAATCGAGGCCGCGCAACGCCATCTGCCACCAGGCAAAACACCCGATCACGAGGACCGCCAGCCAGGTTTCCTCGACCAGCGAACGAACGATCACGCGAACGACCGCATAGGCGTAGACGGCGAGCGAAAAATCCGGATCGAACCCTTCCAGCGTCGGCACGTATTCGACATGGGTGAACCAGAAATGCACCCACCAGCCCGGATGGCCGCCGGCCTGTGTCATCGGAACATAGACGATCGCCGCGGCGGCAAATGCGACGAACGCGCCCCATGAAAAGGATCGCGTGAAGATGGAGACGAACCACAAGACGCCGATATAGGCCGCATGGTCCGGTCGGGCGAGGAAAGCGATGAACAAGAGGATCGCCACCACCGCTTCGCGCTTTGCCATGAACGCCAGCATCGCCGCGACGAACAGCATGGTCGACAGCGCATCGGGCGTGCCCTCGCGGGCGGTCTCGCCAAATTCGCCGATCAGCAGCAGCGCCACCGCCAGAGGCGCCAGATGCAACGCCCGCTCGCGGGCCAGCCACCAGATCACCAGCCCGCCCGTCAATGCCGCCGGAACCACCGAGAGCAATCGCAGCGCCGTGTAGGGATCGGTCACCGATGACAGCCAACGGATACCTTCGACGTAAAGAAGTTTCACCCGGTAAAAGCCGAGCATGGAAAAAAACGCCTCGGGATCGGCATATTGGCGCACGCGATAGTCGCGATCCTGCGTGAGGACAATGAAGTCACCCGCCGGCGCGTTCTGACGCATCGTCTCATAGGCATGGCGATGCAGGGCTTCGACCGAAATGCCGGGCGCTTCGTGCGCGGCGGCGAAATAGGCGAACATGTCCCAATTGTAGATCGGGAACGCCCATGCGGCGGCGGCAACCGTCAGCGTAAAGGCGGCCAATAAAGCAAGGCCCAACGGCGCGGCCAGCCATCGCATGCGCCGTGCCAGCCATTCGCCAGAATGCGGATATTGATGTCCTCGATCACGCGGGCGCTCCAAAATCGCACGCCCATCAAACACCAAACCCCTTGCGCCGGGCTGACGGCGCAAGGGGTTCTTGGTTCGATCAAATGAGTGCTGTCAGCTCACCTGGCTCTTGATGAAGTCGCGCACGATGGCGACGATCCCGCGTCCGAGCAGCGCATCGAAGCCGGCGATGAACTGGTCCACATGGCTCCGCCCGCAGATGAGCGGCGGCTCCAGCCGGATGACGTTGCGGTTATATTCGGTGAAGGCGACCAGAATGTCGTGATCGCGCAGCAAGAGCGCGCCGATAAAGCCCGAAAGCGAACCCTTCAGCTTGTCGTCGAGCACGGCGACCGCCGGCCGCAGCATCGCCGGCAGCGTCTGCGAGAAATCGTGGAACTCAAGGCCCACCATGAAGCCCTGACCGCGCACATCCTTGATGATCTGCGGATATTTGGCCTTCAGCCGTTCGAGCTCCGAAATCAGATAGGCGCCCGTATCCGCCGCGTTGTCGATCAGGTCTTCCTCATAGAGGATGTTGATCGTCTCGAGCGCCGTGACCGACGCTTCGCCGATGCCGCCAAAGGTCGCCTGGGCATGGATCATCGCGGTCTTGGGCGTGCCATAGGCCTTCATGTAAATGTCGCGCCGGGCGATCATCGCCGCCATCGCGCATTTGCCGCCGCCAAGCGACTTGGCGAGCGCGGTCACGTCGGGAACGACGCCGTGATGCTCGAACGCGTAGAACTGGCCGGTGCGGCCAAGCCCGCACTGCACTTCATCGGCGACCCAGATGACGTCATATTCGTCGCACAGATCGCGCAGCTTTCGCCAATAGGCGCTGTCGGCGGTGATGATGCCGCCGCCGCCCTGCACCGTCTCAAGGCAGATCACGCCGATCTCCGGATGCGCCTTGAACGCCGCTTCCACAGCGTCGATGTCGCCGAACGGCACCTTCACACCGTTTTCGAGAAGCTTGAATTCGCCGCGATAGAGCGGGCCGTCGGTGATCGACAGGACGCCCTTGGTCTTGCCGTGGAACGAATTTTCCGCATAGACGACGAGCGGGCGCTGCGGCCCGGCGGCGCGTTCGGCGACCTTCAGCGCCGCTTCCATCGCTTCAGAACCGGACGAACCCAGAAACACCATGTCGAGGTCTTCGGGCGAACAGGCTGCAATATTGTGCGCCAGCGCCGCCGCATATTGCGACATGAACGCCATGGCGATCTCGTGGCGCTTTTCGTCTTGGAACACTTTGCGCGTTTCAAGGATGCGCGGATGGTTGTGGCCGAGCGCGAGCGAACCGAACCCGCCGAAGAAATCGAGGATCTTCCGACCGGTCTGGTCGGTATAATACATGCCTTCGGCGCTCTCGATCTTGATCTTGTGAAAGCCCAGAAGCTTCATGAAGTGAAGCTGGCCGGGGTTCAGATGCGCCTTGAACAGTTCGGTCATCGCCGGAACGTCCATCGCCTTGGCATCGGCCACCGACATCAGGTCGGGCTTGTCCAACGGCGCGTGGGCCGCGCCATCGGGCATCGGCGTCTGCATGGCGGGCGCCTCGACGGCCGGCTTCTTCTTGGTCAGGAAATCAAGCATCTTCGGTGTCCTCACTCTGCCGCCACAACGGTCGAATTGCCGACCGCAAGGCCGCTGTCCCGGGCTTTTCGGTATTCCGCATAGGCCTGCTGCAACATGTCCTCGTCGCGATATTTCGGCGTCCAGCCAAAATCGCGCTTGGCCGCCTCGGTATCACGCACGCAATATTCGTCGGCAATCAGATATTGCTCGGGGTCCATCAGCGGCATGTTAATCTGGTCGAGCGCGGACAGGGTCCATTTGACGGCAAAGCCGGGCGTCGGCAGCAGGATCGATTTCGAGCCGGCGGAGCGGATCAGGTCGCCGAGCAGCTTCCTGACTGGCGGCGGATTGTCCGAGCCCAGATTGTAGGCCTTGTTGGGCACGCCATGCTCCCAGGCAAGGCGCGCCACCTCGGCGCAGTCATAGACCGAGATGAACTGGTAGGGGTTCTTGCCCGCCCCGATCATCGGGACCGGCAGGTTCATGTCGATCAGCTTGAACAGTTTGCCCAGAATGCCGAGGCGCCCCGGCCCGATGATCAGGCGCGGCCGCACGATGGTGATCTTCATGCCGCGCATGCGCCAATCGTCGGCGATCGCCTCGGTCTCGGCTTTCGAACCGCCATAATGGCCAAGCGGCGAAATCGGATGGCTCTCGTCCTGCGGGGTTTTGACCGTTTTGCCGTAGACCATGTCGGTCGTGTACTGGACAAGTTGCGAAGCGCCCGAGGCAGCCGTATGCGCCATGATGTTGGCGGCGCCGAACGTGTTGACCGGATAGAAGAACGGATAGCGGTCGATGCGCTTCTGGATCGGCGACAGCATCATCGCCGACAGGTTGTAGACCATGTCGTCGCCATCGATCGGCACGCCGGCGACCGACGCCGAATTGGTCACGTCGCAATGCACGTGATCGACCGTGGCATAGTGCGGCAGGGCCGACTTGTTGATGTCGGCGACCAGCACCTTTTCGCCCCGTTCGGCGAGATCCTTGGCGAGAAAGCGGCCGACGAAACCGTCGCCGCCGAAGATCACATGTTTCATGATTGTGCTTCGTCCGTAATGGCGGTTGCAGGTGAGGAATGGCTTGTGCGCGGCGCGTCCGAAAGCGGCGAGCCCGATTGGGCGATCAGCACCGTGCCGATGCAGATGAAGGCGATGCCGGCGATCTTGTAGGCGCCCAGATCCTCGCCGAAGAGCTGCCAGGCCAGAACCGCCACCGCCACATAGGCAAGCGACAGGAACGGATAGGCAAAGCTCAGATCGACCTTGGACAGGACGAACATATGCGAGGCCATCGAGATGACGAACGTCGCAAGACCGAAGAACACCCAGGGCTGGAAGATGATCAGAAGCGTCTTCAGGATCAGGTTCGTCTGCCCCAGAACCGCGGGCGACAGCGTCATCATGCCCTGTTTGAGCATGAGTTGCGCAGCCGCATTGGTCGCGACCGTAAACAATATGAACAAAATGTATTTCATCGTCTGCGCCCGGCCCTCATCAGCACTTATCTCTTAGGAGACCTTCGTTAGATTTTGCTGAAGATCGCTGGTTGCAATTGAACCATTCCCGTTTTTGGACAGGGCCAATGCCGTCCGCCGCCAGAAATCCGAGCACAGCGCCGGATCGCGCATCGCTTCCATCTGGCCCCAATGCGGGTAGGATGCGGCAAAGGTCTGCGCGCCCATGCGCGCATCCTTGTAAGGGTTGACCCGACCGCCGGCTTCGACCGTGATCCGGTCGAGATCGTCCAGAAGCGCCAGCGTCTTTGCTCCCCGGTTGGGAAAATCGAGCGTCAGCGTGTAGCCCGGCACCGGAAAGCTCATCAGCCCCGGCGAGGCGATGTCGCCGAACCGTTTGAGCACGGTCAGGAACGAAGCCTGCCCCGCCCTGCGCGACGCATCCAGCATGGCCGGGATCGCCTGTCGCGCCGTCTCGAATGGTATGGCGCTCTGATGCTGGAACAGGCCCGCAGGGCCGTAAAGCCGGTTCCAGTTGCCGACGGCGTCCAGCGGATAGAAGAAGCCGGCAAAACCGGTGACGCGGTCGCGGCCGGCCTTGCGCGCCTTGGCGAAATGGAACGCCGCATTGAAGGCTCTGAGGCTCAGATGGTTGAGCGCCGAAACCGGCAGTTCAAACGGCACCGACAGACGCGGCGCGTGAACCGCGGTGCGATAGTCGCCATCATCGGCATGGTTGGCGGTCATCAGCACGCCGCGTTCGCCGTGAAGCTGATCGAGCCAGGCAACCGCATATTCGTTGGCCGCGTCCGCCGCATCGGCCTGCTCGAAATAGGCGCCCAGCGTCGCAAAGGGCTGCAACCGCTCGACGACATTGAGCGAGCCGACCTTCATCATTTTCAGGCGCACGCGCGTGATGATGCCGGTCAGGCCCATGCCGCCGATTGTTGCACCAAACAGAGCCGGGTTGGCGTTGCGCGACAGCGTGTGGGCGCCATCGGAGCGGACCAGTTCGATCTGCTCGACATGCCGGCCGAGCGTGCCGCGCGCATGATGGTTCTTGCCGTGCACGTCATTGGCGACGGCGCCGCCCAGCGTGACGAAGCGGGTCCCCGGCGTCACCGGCAGAAAGAAGCCATAGGGCGCGCAATAGTCGATGATCCGGTGCAGCATGACACCGGCCTCGGCTTCCAGAACACCGCTGTCGGGATTGAAGGCGATGATCCGCGCGGATCCGCGCATGTCGGCGAGCGTGCCTGCATCATTGTGGCAGGTGTCGCCATAGGAGCGACCATTGCCGAACGGCAGGAAGGCGCCGGGTGCGCCATCGCGCAACGCTTCGGCGGTCAGCGGGCCGGCGACAGCGGCGCGTGGGCCCGGCCGGACCCGGCCGAAACTCTCAAAGTCCGAGCGCATTGAAATCGACCACGCCGGCGGCGAACATCAGGGCGGCGCCGAACACGATCATCAGCTGGCTGCGCCAGTCCGTGGCGATGAAGACCACCGGATCGTCGTTGAATTCGCGGCGCTTGGCGAGGATCCAGATGCGCATGATCAGGTAAAGGACCAGCGGGCAGATCGGCCAGATCATCCAGGGGTGGTCGTAGAGCATGTAGACCGCCGGGCTGTCGAGATAGAGCGCAAGGACGACGATCGCCGAAAAGCCCGACGCCATGCCGGCCTGGGCGATGATCTCCTTGTCCTCGGGACGATAGCCGCGGCCGGACAGCCGCTGCCTCTCGGAGATCTTGGCGAGATCGAGTTCGACATAGCGTTTGACCAGCGCCAGCGACAAAAAGAAGAAGATCGAAAAGGCCAGCAGCCAATAGGACGGTTCGGCACCGACGGCGGCCATGCCGGCGATGATGCGCACCGTGTAAAGACCGGCAAGCGTCAGCACATCGAGCAAAAGCCAGCGCTTGACCTTCAGGGAATAGGCGGTCGTGGCGACGAAATAGAGCGCCAGCACGAGGCCGAACAAGGGCGGCAGCGTCATGGTGATCAGCACGGAAAACGCCATCAGGCCGAACGCGATCTTGATGCCGGTCGCCGGATCGATGCGCCCGGCAGCGAGCGGCCGCTTGCATTTGGTCGGATGGCGGCGGTCCATCGACAGGTCGAACAGATCGTTGAAGATATAGACGGCCGAGGCAAGGAAGCTGAACGCAAAGAAGGCGCCGACCAGATGCAACAGCGTCGTCGGCTCGAACACCGTATGGGCCAGCACCGCGGGCACGGCGATTAGCACGTTCTTGGCCCATTGGTGCACGCGCAGCATCTTGGCGACATCGGTCAGGCTGGTCTGGCCGTGATCGACGAGGATCGCGCCGCCATGGGCATCCGACCAGGCGCGCGCCTCGCGGTCGGGCGCCACCACATAGGACCGGCGCGCGGCCTCGAAGACGGCGACATCGTCGCGGCTGTTGCCGATATAGTCAAAGCCCGCATCGCCATAGTCGGCGACAAGGCGTGCCCGCTTGGCCGCTGATCTGAGGTTCAGGTCCGGTGTCGAGCCGATCACCCGGTCAAACAGGCCCAGATGGTCGGCGATCCGTCCGGCATGGTCCTGAGCGCTGGCCGTTGCCAGCACCAGAACCCGGCCGCGTTCCTTCTCGCCTTCCAGAAAGCGCAGCACTTCGGGCCGATAGCCTAAGCTGGCCGGATCGACGCTGACGCGCGAGAAGATTTCATGCTTGAAGCGCGCCTTGCCGGCGAGCAGCCAGACTGGCAGCATCAGCGCGAAAAGCGGGTTGGCGCGCACCAGCCGGAACACGCATTCCCACAGAAGATCGCCGGAGATCAGCGTCCCGTCGAGATCGACCGCAAGAGCGATTGCCGTATCGTCAACGCGCGCATCCATGTCCGGCCCCTCGATATTGCCCTGAGATCAGGCCGGCAAATTAGGGGAAAAGCGCGAAAAAAGCGGTGAATGGCTTGGGTTAACGGCAGATCAAGCGCCGTCTATCGGCGGTGATGGTTAGCGGACGCTGAACGTGCGCAGAGGCATTTGCATCAAATGCGGTCTATTGGCTGATGATCGCGTCCGAGCCGACCAGTTCGATCGACTCGCCGCCGGCGAGCGCCGCGCGGTCGCCATTGGGCAGCGTGATGAAGCAGCCCGTCGCGCAGAAGGAAACGGTCTCGCCGGCGCCGATCACCAGCTCCGATTTCACACCGTTTTCCGTCACGACGAGCGTGCGCGGTTCGCTGTCCTGGTTGGTCAGCGACGCGGCATGCCCTTGGGACCCTGCCAGCATTGTCGCCACAAGGATGCCTATCGCACGGAAACCATGTCGCTTTTCAGACATGCGCCAACCTAGAACCGAAACTGCGCGGGTTCAACTGTCATCGGGCCGGCGGGCGTCGCCCGCTTCAATCTCGCCGAACGGTTCCTGCGGCAGTTCGACGGGCACCTCCGCTTCGGGCTGCATCATGCGCAGATTGACATCGCGCTGCGGGAACGGAATTTCGATGCCGGCCGCCTTGAACCGCTCGAAGATCGCCATGCGCAGTTCGGTGCGCACCGTCAGCCCGTAGCCGATGTCCGACAGGAAGCCATACAGCGTGAAATCAAGCGAAGACGCGCCAAAATCATCGAACGAGACGAACGGTTCGGGATTGCCGAGAATGCGCGGATGGTCGGTGGCGATCTCTAAAAGGAGATCATGCACCTGCTGCGGGTCGCTGCCATAGGAGACGCCAACCGAAACCGTCACCCGGCCGAACGTGTTGCGGTGCATCCAGTTGGAAACCGCCGAATTGATCAGTTCGGAATTGGGCAGGATCAGCGTCTTGCGGTCGAAAAGCTGGATCTCGGTCGCCCGCACCGAAATGTTGGTGACGGTTCCCGTATAGCCGCCGGCCTCGATGATGTCGCCGGACTTGAACGGCCGTTCGGCCAGAAGGATGAGGCCCGAGACGAAGTTGGAGACGATGTTCTGCAAGCCGAAACCGATGCCCAGCGACAGGGCGCCGGCGACCAGCGCCAACTGGCTCAGATCCAGCCCCGCCGCCGACACGCCAATCAGCGCGGCGATGGCGATCCCCGCATAGCCGATGGCGGTACGGATGGAATTGCGCACGCCCGGCTCGACGCGGCTGCGCTCCAGCACGCTGCCGTCCAGCCAGCGCTGGAACCGTTTGGTCACCAGATAGCCGACAAAGAACAGCAGGACCCCCGCGGCGATCGAGGTCAGCGAGATCGAGATCGAACCGACGGGAATATCAGTGAAGAAACGCGCGCCGAAGGCGCGGATTTCCGGCCAGCGGAACCCCCATTGCAGCGCCAGAACCGGCAGCCCGACGAGGAAGACGATGGCCGACAGCGCCATGCCGAGCACCAGCCCCAACTGGTCGATGGCGGTATCCGACAGCGAAAGCCGCCGGTTGAGCGCCGCGCCGAGCCGCGACTGGCCGAAGGCATGGTCCTGGGCGATTGCCTGCGCGGCGCGATGGCCCAGATAGACCGTCGCAAGGATCGCGCCGGTGATGACGATCTGCTGCGCGGCAAAGCGGGCAAATCCGATATAGCCGGCAAGCGCCGCCCCGATCAGCAGCAGGCCCGAGGCGACCAGCGGCCACTTGACCCAGGCCGGCCATGGCCGGGGGGTGGCATCGATGGCCACATCCTCCGCGCCCTCGGCGACGTGCGGCGGGAACGGGCGCAGGAACGCGATCACCACCAGCAGTGCGCCCACGGCGAGGCTGGTGATCAGGCTGCGCGCAACGGTGATCGGCAGCGATGCGCCGACGATCGTGTTCACCTGTTCGATGACCGTATCGGCCACCGTGACGACGGCCATGGCGACAAAGAACGCCTTGAGCGAACGGGCGGCCCTGTCGGTCACCCCGATCAGCCGCCAATTGGGCTTGGCCGGCGCAAACACCGCTTCGGACAGGCGCCAGACCAGAACGACCGCCGCCACGCCGATCAGAAGCCGTGTGAGTATGAACAAAATGTCCGGCCGCATCAGGCCGGCCTGGTCGAGCCCCAGAAGCGAGATCGCCAGGAACAGCCAGAACGCCAGCGTCGGCATCAGCGTGTACCAGAACGCATTGGTCATGCGCGCGAAATAGGTCGGCGGATCGTCCCCTTCGGCCCGCTCGATCCAGATCACGATCGTCCGCCGCGATGCCCACATGGCGGCAAGCGCCAGCGCGAGGATCATGAACGCGCTGCCCAGAACGATGGTCTGCTTGGTGCGCCATGTGAAGCTGGCCCACGACGTCACGCGGCGTTCCAGTGCCTGTGTGCGCTCGGCCAGATCGGCGATGAGTTGCGGGCTGAAGGCCCTGGAAATGTCGTACTGGCGCGACAGCGTGTCGGTGAACAGCGTCCGGCGGCGCTCGGCAATGCGGTCGACGCCGTTGCGCGCCCGGATCGATTGCGCCTCCAACTGCCCGATAAGATCGTTGATCAGCGCCCGTTCGGCGGTCAGCGCACCGCGCTCCTGGGCCGTCTGTTCCGGTTCGGCAGGCTCGCTTTCCGGCGGCACCGGTCCCAACACATCGAGGCGGCTCCGCACGGTGGAAAGCCGCGGCGTCAGCGCAACGCCGGCCGCGAGCAGATCGCCCTGCAAGGCGCTCAGCTCGGTCGCAATCTCCGCCAGCCGCGCATCGTCATCGGCGCTCTCCTCGATATCGTTGATCAGCCGTTCGACGTCGCGGGTGAGCGCGACGACCCGCGTTTCAGCCCCCGAATCGACAGGTTGCGCCCGCACCGGAATGATCAGGATCGAAAGGATGAGGCAGAGGAAAAAAGTGCGAAACCAAATCATGGGCACACGCATATCACATCTGCAAACCGGCGAAAGACGGCTTGACGGTCGTTGAGCGTCGCGGGAACGTCATCGCACGGCGAAATTGTGTCATGCACCGGCGGCCGCGCTGATGCAGATTGCGGGCGGCGTGCCGAAAGGTCTCTCATCCATGGCGGAATATTCTGCCCTTTCCATTGTCAAAAACGCGCTGACCGGCAACCGTGACTGGAAGCCGGCCTGGCGCAAACCCGAGCCCAAGCCCGCCTATGACGTGATTATCATCGGCGGCGGCGGCCATGGCCTCTCCACCGCCTACTACCTCGCCAGCGAATTCGGTGTCCGCAATGTCGCGGTTCTCGAAAAGGGCTGGGTCGGCTCGGGCAATATCGGCCGAAACACCACCATCGTGCGTTCGAACTATCTGCTGCCCGGCAACACGCCCTTCTACGAGCATTCCATGAAGCTCTGGGAGAACCTTTCCCATGAACTGAACTACAATGTGATGTTCTCCCAGCGCGGCATCATCAACCTGTTCCATACGCCCGCGCAGGAAGACGACCATGCGCGCCGCGGCAATGCGATGATCCTGCAGGGGGTCGATGCGCGCTTCGTGCGCCCGCCCGAACTCAAACGCCGTGTGCCGGCTTTGAATGTGTCTGGTTCATCGCGCTTTCCGATCCTGGGCGGGCTCGAACAGCCGCGCGCCGGAACCGCCCGGCACGATGCGGTCGCCTGGGGCTATGCGCGCGGCGCCGACCGGCGCGGCGTCGACATCATCGAAAATTGCGAAGTGACCGGCTTTGTCCGCGAGGGCGACCAGGTGACCGGCGTCGAGACGAGCCGCGGCCGCATCCATGCGCGCAAGGTGGCCGTCGCCGTTGCCGGCTCGACCAGCCGCGTCATGGCGATGGCCGGCATCGAGCGCCTGCCGATCGAGAGCCATGTGCTGCAGGCCTTCGTCACCGAAAGCGTCAAACCGTGCCTCGACACGGTCGTCACCTATGGCGGCGGGCATCTTTACATCTCCCAGTCCGACAAGGGGTCGCTCGTCTTCGGCGGCGACATTGACGGCTACAATTCCTACGCCCAGCGCGGCAATCTGCCGATCGTCGAAGATGTAATGAGCGAAGTGCTCGAACTTTTCCCGGCCTTTGCCAAACTTCGCCTCCTGCGCTCCTGGGGCGGCATCATGGACATGTCTATGGACGGCTCGCCCATCATCACCAGGGGGCCCCTGCCAGGGCTCTATCTGAATGCCGGCTGGTGCTATGGCGGCTTCAAGGCAACGCCTGCCTCGGGCTGGTGCTTTGCCCACACGATCGCAAGGGACGAGCCGCACCCATTCAACGCGCCGTTCACGCTCGACCGCTTCCACCGCGGCACTGTGATCGACGAGAAGGGCCAGGGAGCGACACCGTGGAAGCATTGATTTGGAAAGCCGCACACGGCTTCGGGCTTACCCCCACCCTGCATCCCTCCCCTCAAGGGGGAGGGAGGACGTCGGCATCAGGCCTGTCCCGCCGCACACTGAGCCAGACGCGAACGCTGGCAGGAGGAGCGGCCATCTCGAGGTCTTCCCTCCCCCTTGAGGGGAGGGATGAAGGGTGGGGGGAACGAGATGCCGAAACTCACACCTCGGAGTAAGGGTGAAAGATGATCATCGCCTGCCCATTCTGCGGTCCGCGCGATCTCAGCGAATTCACCTATTGCGGCGATGCGGACAATCTCGCCGCCCGCCCCGATCCGGCCGCGACCGACCAGGCCGCGTGGAACGCCTATGTCTATGACCGCACAAACCCGGCGGGCGAGCACGCCGAGATCTGGCAGCACTCGGGCGGGTGCCGCAAATTCCTGCGCGTCGTCCGCAGCACGGTGACCCACGAGATCGAGTCGGCGGAGATGGTGGGGCCGAAGGCATGAGTTCTGCGATTGACCTCACCCCCACCCTTCATCCCTCCCCTCAAGGGGGAGGGAGGACATCTGCGCCGAGTCTCTCCCGCCGCATTCTGAGCCAGGCACCAATGTTGCCATCGGGAGCGACCATGTTGGCGTCCTCCCTCCCCCTTGAGGGGAGGGATGAAGGGTGGGGGTACGGTGATGCCGCCACAAGCGAGGCCAGGGCATGACTTCCCATCGGCGTCCCGAAGGCGGCAGCGCGATAGACCGTGACGACACGGTCGGCTTCACGGTCGACGGCCGGCAATATTTTGGCCTGGCCGGCGACACGCTCGCCGCGGCGCTTCTGGCCAATGGCGTGCGTGTGATGGGCCGCTCGTTCAAATATCATCGCCCGCGCGGCGTGGTGGCGATCGGCGTCGACGAGCCCAACGCGCTCTTCACCGTCACCACCGATGGCGTGCGCGAGCCGAACGTGCGTGCTACCGAGATCGAGGTCTTCGACGGGCTGGCCGTCGAGAGCCAGAACCGCTGGCCATCGCTCGACAATGACCTGATGGCCGTCAACCAGCTTGGCGGCAAGGCGCTCGCGGCCGGCTTTTACTACAAGACCTTCATGGGCCCGGTGATCGGCCCGCTGAAGGGCACACGGTTCTGGATGATGTGCGAACATGTCATCCGTCGCGCGGCAGGCCTCGGACGGCCCGGCACGGCGCGCGACGAAAGCCGCTATGAGCGCATCAACGCCTTTTGCGACCTGCTTGTCGTCGGCGGCGGGCTGGCCGGACTTCACACGGCACTTGAAGCGTCCGAAGCAGGCAAGCGCGTCATCGTGTGCGAGCTGGAGCCGCGCTGGGGCGGCGGGGCCGATGGCAAAAAAGAGTCCGAAATCAGACAGATCGTCGACTCGCTTGAATCAAAACCCGATGTCACGCTGCTCAACCGGACAACGGTTTGGGGCTGGTATGACGGCAACACGCTGGCTGCGACCGAGCGCATCACCGATCATCTGCGGACCGCGCCGGAAGGCGCGCCACGCCACCGCCATTGGGTGATCCGCACGGGGCATGTGGCGCTGGCCACCGGCGCGCTGGAACGCCCGATCGTCTTTCCCGGCAATGACCGGCCCGGCGTGATGCTGGCCGATGCCGGGCACCGCTATGCGGAGACGTTCGGCGTTTTGCCGGGCCAGCATCTGACGGTCCTGACCAACAATGACAGCGCCTATCAGGCGGCGGCGGCGCTGCGTCATGTGGGCGCCAACATCCGGGCGATCATCGATGTCCGGCCGGAGATCGGCGCCGGCGCGCAAAGGCTGGCCGACCGCGCCGGCGGCGCGCTGAAGCTGGGCCACGCGGTGGTCGGCACGAGCGGCGCCAAGGGCCTCAAGACGATCTCGGTCGCCCGTTACAATCACCAGACGAAGAGCTTTTCGGGCGGCTCCGAACAGATCGAGACCGATTGCCTGCTGGTCTCCGGCGGCTGGTCGCCGGTTGTCCATCTGGCGAGCCAGGCCGGCGCGCAGCCGATCTGGGACGAAGCGCTGCAGGCTTTCCTGCCACCGGATCCGGACAAGCACTGGTCCGTGCACGGCGCGGCAGCGGGCGATCTCGACTTCGGGCACGATCTCTCGCCCGCTCCGGCTCCGGTCTTCGAGATTCGGCATCCCGGCAAGGCGTTCGTCGATTTCCAACACGATGTGACCGCCGACGATGTGCGCCTCGCCCATCAGGAAGGCTTCCGGTCGGTCGAGCATCTCAAGCGCTACACGACGCTCGGCATGGCGACCGATCAGGGCAAGACCTCCAACATCGCCGGTCTCGCCATCATGGCGGATGCGCTCAAAATGCCGATCCCGGAGGTCGGCACGACGCGCTTCCGCCCGCCCTACACGGCCGCCTCGCTCGGTGCGATCGCCGCCGAACGCTATGGTGATCTGTTCCCGCACCGGCTGACGCCGATGCATGACTGGCATACCGACCATGGCGCGCGCATGTATGCCGCCGGCCATTGGGAGCGGCCCGAGAGCTACAACCGCACCGGCGAAACGGTCGAACAGGCCTATGTGTGCGAGGCGAAGATCGTGCGCCAGGGCGTCGGGCTGGTCGATGTGTCGACGCTGGGCAAGATCGACATTGCCGGTCCCGATGCGGCCGAATTCCTCAACCGTGTCTACACGAACGGCTTTGCCAAGCTGCCGGTGAACAAGGCGCGCTACGGGTTGATGCTGCGCGAGGACGGGTTCGCCATGGATGACGGCACCACCTGGCGCCTCGCCAAAAACCGCTTCCTGATGACGACCACCACGGCCAATGCCGGCAAGGTGATGAGCCATCTGGAATTGTGCCTCGATGTTCATTGGCCGGATTTGCGCGTCCATGTCACCTCGGTTACCGACCAATGGGCCGGCGCGGCGATCGCCGGGCCGAAATCGCGCGAAGTGCTGGCGTCCTGCGTCACCGGCACCGCGGTCGACAATGACGCCCTGCCCTTCATGGGCATCGTCCATGGCACGATTTCCGGTGTGCCGGTGATGATCTGCCGCCTCTCTTTCTCGGGCGAACTGGCCTATGAGGTCTATTGCGGCGCCCATCACGGCACCCATGTCTGGGAGGCGCTGATGACGGCCGGAAAACCCTTTGCCATCGCGCCTTACGGGCTCGAGGCGCTCGGCACGCTGCGCATCGAAAAGGGCCATGTCACGGCGGCCGAGATCGACGGGCGCACCACCGCCCGCGACCTGCATCTGGACTGGATGCTGTCCTCGAAAAAGCCCTTTGTCGGCTCGGCGATGATGGACCGCGAAGGGCTGACGGACAAAAGCCGCTGGACGCTGGTCGGCGTTGTCTCGCGCTCGGGCGAAAAGCTGCATGGCGGCGCCCATGTGGTCGCCGGCGACCGCGACGAACCGGGCGCGAGCCTTGGCCATCTGACCGCAATGGCCTTTTCGCCGGAGATGAACGCCTATGTCGGGCTCGCACTGATTGAAGATGGCGAAAGCCGGATCGGCCAGCATCTTTATGCGGCCGACCCGGTGCGCTCGCAGACGCACATTCCGATCGAGATCGTCAGTCACCATATGGTGGATCCGAAGGGGGAGCGGATGCATGGCTGAACCCTTCATCTCGACACCGGTCATCACGGACGCCGCCGAAAGCCCGCTCGTGGGGCATTACGAACAGGGCACGTTTGGCAATCTCGACCGCGGCGCGCAAGTGACGCTGACCGAGCGTTTTCCGCTGGCGATCTGCGATGTGTTTGCCTGGACGGGCAGCGAGACCAAGAGCGCCAATGCCATCAAGCGCGCGACGAAACTCGCTTTAACGAAAACAAGGGACGCGGTGTCCGAAGACGCGCAGGCCTTCCGCCACGCGCCGGGCCGCTGGACAGTGATCGCCATCGATCCCGCCCTGCCCGAAACTCTGACGACGGCGGTCGGCGACAATGCGACGGTCGTCGATTTGAGCCATGGCCGCACGGTGCTGCGCATTGATGGCGGCCAATCGCGCCGGGTTCTGTCCAAGCTTTTCCCGATCGATTTCAAATCGGACTGTTTCCCGCTGGAAAAGGGCATCGCCACCAAACACCATGAGATCTTCGCGCAAATCCAGCGCGTCGGCGACGATGCCTTCGACATCATCGTCTTCCGCTCCTATGCGCGCGCCTTCTGGCACGCGCTGAGGCGCTCCAGCGAAGAGGTCGGCTACGCGGTGGAGTGAGCCAGCGCCATCTCGGCGAGCATGGCGACATCGGCTTCGGCGTCCCGATCGCCGGCATCGACCAGCGCGTAATCGCCCAGCCACGCCCGGTAGACGATGCGCGCCCGGGCGTCCGCCTCATCCGGCGGCACGCCAGCGTCCTTGAGCAGGTCGACCAGAAAGCCGATCCGTCGCCGGTCGATGTCGCCGACTGCCTCCGCCACGGCCGCATCGCTGCCCGCCCAAAGGCGAAAAGCCCGTTCCAGCGCGCCGTCGTCTGCAAAGCAGCGGGCCAGCAACTCTCGCAGCAGGTCACCCGCCGGCAGGTCCAGGCCCTGCACCTCGGCGATCACATCGTCGGTCTCGGCCCTCGCCCACCGCTTAACCAGCGCGTCGAGCAGCGCTTTGCGGTTCTTGAAGTGCCAGTAGAAGCTGCCGCGTGTCATGCCGATCTTTGTCGCCAGCACATCGACTTTCACCGCCGCCGGACCGCCTTCGGCCAGTGCGGCAAGGCCGGCGTCGATCCAGTCATCGGGGCTCAGTCGGTCGTGATCGGGCATTCCATACACTAGTGTATTGACAGCGGCCCGTCTATCGCTCATTTTCCAAACACAACTGTATGGAGATGCCGATGACCTGCCTGCTGCACATCGATGCAAGCGTCGATCTGGATGGTTCGAACACACGCCGCCTGTCGGCGCGCTTCGTCGATCTATGGAAAGAGCGCAATCCGGGCGCAAAGATCCTGCGCCGCGATCTCGGCCGTGATCCGGCGCCACCGCTGACCCACACATTCGCCAAGGCGGTCAAGGATCCCGAATTGCGCGCGACGGGGGATACGGGCGCGGCCTGGGCGGCTTCTGAAGCCCTTTCCGACGAGTTTCTCGCCGCCGACCGCTATGTCGTCGGCATGCCGATGCACATTCTGACCGTGCCATCGACCTTCAAGGCCTATGTGGAACAGATTTTCCACGAAGAGCGCGTCTTCAGGATGGACGAGACCGGTTTTTCCGGCCTTCTGGGCGGCCGCAAATTCCTGTTCTTCCTGTCAAAGGGTGCCGATTATCGCCCCGGCGCACCGCTCGAAGACTTCGACATGCTGGAGCCTTACCTTCTCAAGCTCCTCACCTTTTGCGGCGTCTCCGAAGAGGATATCGGCTTTGTCGCGGTCAACAATGCGCTGTCGCCAGAGGGGCCGGACGAGGACGACCAGAACCGCGCCCGAGACGGGATCGCAGAACTGGCCGAAATCTGGTAGCCGGCATCCGGCAAAGCGTCCAAAAAACGCGCACGACTGCTATCTGGCTGTATGTGCCACCCGCCCCGCCACATAGCTCGCCCTGACCGCGCGGTCGTCGCCAAGCGTCTGCAGGACGAAGAGTTCCTCGGCCAGCGTTTCGGCGGTTTCCATGCGCAGCGCCATGGCGTCGGTCGCGGTCGCATCGAGCACGATGAAGTCCGCTTCAGTGCCCGCGTCCAGCGTGCCGATCCTGTCCGCCATGCCGATCGCCTCGGCATTGCCGCGTGTCGCCTGCCAGAAGGCGCGGAAGGGATGGTAGCGATGTCCTTGCAGGTTGAGCACCTTGTAGCCCTCGTCCAGCGCCTTCAGAAGCGACCATGACGTGCCGCCGCCAATGTCGGTGGCAATCGCCGTGCGCACGCCGCCGCCCCTGATGCGATCGAGATCAAACAATCCGCTGCCCAGGAACAGGTTCGAAGTGGGGCAGAAGACGGCCACCGCGCCCGTGTCCGCCATGCGTTCGATCTCGCGCGCCGACAGATGGATGCAGTGTCCCATCAGGCTCTTTTGGGTCAAAAGGCCGAACCGCTCATAGACGTCGGTATAGTCGAGCGCATCGGGAAACAGCGCCGCAACGGCTTCGATCTCGCCATGGTTTTCGCTCAGATGGGTCTGTATCAGGCAATCGGGATGTTCGCGCGCCAGCGCGCCGGACGCCTCCATCTGTGCATCGGTCGAGGTCAGCGCGAAGCGCGGGCTGATCGCGACTTCAAGCCGCCCCTGCCCGTGCCATTGGTCGATCAGCGCCTTGGTATCGTCATAGCCGGACTGGGCCGTGTCGGTCAGCGCCTCGGGCGCGTTGCGGTCCATCATCACTTTTCCAGTGACCAGCCGCATGTGGCGCGTCGCCGCCTCCGCCAGAAGCGCATTGGCCGACGCCTTGTGCACCGAGCCGAAGGCGACGCAGGTCGTCGTGCCGTGCGCGAGCAGCATGTCGCAGAACCGGTGTGCCATGGCGGCTGCGAAATGCGGGTCGGCATATTTTTGCTCCTCAATGAACGTGTAGGTGTTCAGCCATTCGAGCAGCGAGCCCGCATAGGACGCCACCACCTGGCCCTGCGGGAAATGAATGTGCGGATCGACGAAGCCGGGCAGGATCAGATGTGGCCGGTGATCGGCATGGTCCGCACCGCGATGCGCGGCGGGCAGATCGGCCCAATCGCCCGCCCAGACGATCCGCCCGTCGCGGCAGACCAGACCGCCATCGTCGGCATAGGTGAAAGCCGCCTCGTCATCGGCACCCAGCGGCTCGCGGTGAAACCACAACAGCCGCCCGCGCACGATCATCGTGTCTTCCGACATGGGTTCGGGTCTCCGGCCAAACGGGCAAACTATGGGCGAGATCGCGGCGTAAGAAAAGGGTACGCGTCACGTGCTTGGCGGCCCCGGCCGGCGCGCTAGCTCATGGGCCAAAGCCCACGCGCAAACAGGGTCCATCACATGGCCAGAACCGCAAAACGTGACCTGCCGACAAAGAACTGCGCCACCTGCGGCCGCAACTTCACATGGCGCAAGAAATGGGCGCGCGACTGGGACAATGTGCGCTACTGCTCGGAACGATGCCGCCGCGCGACAGGCGACGCGCGCCGCCGGACACGCGTGACATAGCAAGAGGCGAGCCCGTCAGGCGGCCTTGGCCTGCCTGCCCTTCGGGACATCTGGCTCCGCCTGCCCGGCACGCTCGATATAGGCCAGCACATCGCCCGCCGGCATTGGCCGCGCGAACAGATAGCCCTGCCCAAGGCCAACCCCCATCGTTTCAAGGATGACGGCCTGCTCGCGGCGCTCGATGCCTTCAGCGACGATGCCCATCTCAAGTTCCTTGGCCACCCCGACCAGCATCTCCACCAAGGCCCGCGTGCGGAAATCGTTTTCGATCTCGTCGACGAACAGCTTGTCGATCTTGACCCGGTTGGCGCACAGCGATTTCATCAGCGACAGGCCGTTATGGCCGGTGCCCGCATCATCCAGCGCGATCTCGAAGCCGGCTTCCTGCAACGCCATCGACACCGCATGGCCGCCATCGCCGCTCGTCAATGGCTGGCGTTCGGTAACTTCAATGACGATCTGCGCGCGTGCAAAGCCGGTTTCGCTGACCAGCGCAATCAGCCAGTCGACAAAGCGCGGATTCTCAAGCTGGCAGGGCGTGATGTTGACGGCCAGGCGCAGATTTCGGTTCGCGGCGAAACAGGCGCCGAGATCAGCATCGGCCTGCCGGATCAGGTGCGCGACAAGCATGTCGGCGCAATCGTTCATCTCCACCAGCGGGATGAACCGGGCGGGCGAGATGAAACTGCCGTCGCGCCGTTGCCAGCGCGCCAGCATTTCAAACCCGACCGGCCGTTCGTCAGCAAGCGCCACGATCGGCTGATAGTGCGCGATGATCTCGCCACCGGCGATCGCCGCGCGGAAATCGTCGGCAAAATTGCTGCGCGAGACAAAGGCGCGCGCCACCACATAACCGGTTGCCAGCGCCGCAAGCATGGCGGCGAACGCAACCAGCCAATCGGTCCTGCCGCTCCATGCGGTGAGCGTGGCATCGTTGACCCGGATGCGGACGCCTGTCGGATAGCGCGACGAAGTGGCCGAGAATGTGCGATACGCCCCCGGTTCAATCCGTTCGGCGCCTTTCGACACGATGCCGGTGCTCGCGCCAAGATCAAGGTCGATGGCGGCGCCGTCGCGAATGGGCGCGGGCAGGATGTCGAAAATCAGAAACTGGGTGTTGAGCACCGCCGTGATCGCCCGATCGGCGCCCAGTTCCCACCGCACGGCCAGTTGATCGGCGGTTCCGTGCATCACGCGGGCCAGCGCGATGCGGTGATTGCGCGCCGTCAGCCATTCGTCCCCGACGACATCGCGGTCCGGGACCACGCCGGAATCGTTGAACGCCCGGCAAATCGAAACGCCGTCGCGTACTTCGATGTCCCGGATCCCGCCGGTCTCGAAAACCGTCCGCCGGCTCGCCAGCGCCGTCTCGAAGCCGCAATGGGTGTGGCCCGCCTCGATCATGGCGCCCATGGCGATCACGGCCTGGTCGATGGCGATGTCGGTGCGGTCGACCGTGTGTTCGGCAAGCCCGGTCAGATAGGCGCGCTGCCAGTTTTCGACGATCAGCCGCTCGGCGGCATAGGCAAGCGCCAGCGTCACCAGCGCGGCGGCGGCAAAAACGACGAAAAAACGGACGCGCCAAGACATCCCGACACCACCTTCTCCAACGCTTCAGCCATAGCGCGTGTCCCTTACGAAACCGTAATCACCGACGGACCGGCAGCATGTCTCCGCGGGGAGGTTTTCGGTTTTGAACCGCGCGCGAACCGCCTATGCTGATAGCCTCGACATCATCAAACCGAAGGCCCGCACCATGGCTTCCTGGCCCGACCTGCAAGACATCACCATCGCCGATTTCGAAGCGCGCCGGCAGGCAGCGGTGAAGCTCGTCGCCGATGGCGAGGCGATGCCGCTCGAGATCGCCGAAATCAATGCGATGGGCCAGTCCGAGCGCGAAGGCGGCGCCTTCTCGGTGGTGCTGCGCGGCCCGCGCGAGCCGGTGGTCGACCAGGCGACGCATCACCTGGTGTTCGGCGATGACGGACCGATCGATCTGTTTCTGGTGCCGGTCGGAGAAGACGCTTCGGGCATGCTTTACGAGGCGGTGTTCACCTGACGGTCATTGCGATCCGGGTCAGCCGGCGTCCCGGCGCATCAGCCAGTAAACGCCCTTGTCCTCGCGCGGCGTGAAGCCGAGCCGCTCATAAAGCCGCATCGCGGGGTTGTTCTTCTCCACATGGATGCCGACGCCAAGGCCATCTGCGCCCGCAATCGCGATGACATCCTCCATCAAGGCGCGGCCAAGCCCCTGCCCGCGCGCCTCGGGCATCAGCGCAATGTCGATGACGCGGATCTCCGACGGCCAGCGCTCCAGATAGAGCCGGCCGATCGGGACGCCGCCGCGCTCGGCGATCAGCCAGTCCGCATCGGGATAATGGGCCATATAGTGGGTGTGCTGCGCCTCGAACTGGGCGGCGAGAAAAGCCGCCTTTTCTGCTGCGCTCCATGGCAGTGGCGCAACTTCCTCCGCCCGTCCCGCCGCATAAAGCGCCGACAGGAAACCCATGTCGGCATCCGTGATGCGGCGGAACGTCAGGCCGTTTGCGGCGGCGCGCAGCAGGGGCGGCAGCGGCCGGTTGCCTGCCCCATCTTGACCGACCGCCGGCGCGGCTGTCGGCATGTCAGTCCGTCTCGGGCGGGGTCAGGTCGCGCACCACGCCATAGGTGAAGATGCCATTGTCGGCGAGCATCGACCATCCGGCGGACCAGCTGGTCGAATCGGTCACGAACTGGGTGACATATTTCAGGCTGTTGGTCTTGCTCATGCCCTGGAAATAGGTGAGCCGGCCGTCGGCATTATAGTCCATCATCATCAGGCCGAAATCCTCGACCTTGCCGACCTGCTCCCAGCCGGTCCATTGCTGCAGCAGCGAATCGACCTGCTGGTTGTAGTAGAGTTGCGCGTGCTCGCCGACCGCCATCAGCGAGATGTGGCCATCCCCGTCGATCGCCGAAGTCACGTTGAAGATGACACCGCCGGTCATGCCCGGCCGCACCCATTCGCTCCAGCCGGCGCCGCCGGGCGGGTCCTGCCGGATTTGCACCACTTCGGCCAGATTGCCGACCATGAAAATGTTGACGGCACCCTGCCGGTCGAGAACCGCAGTGGGCTGCGAGCCCGCGCCGCCGCTCATCTGATTGTCGATCCGCGTCCAGCCGGTCCAGTCGTCGGCGGCCAGCGCCGTGCCGGTCTTTTGCTGGGTGACATAGACCGCGCGATCGCTGGGGTCCTGCCCAAGCCCGACCAGCAGGACACGGCCATCGGCATTATTGGTGACCGTGACGGCCGAGACATGCTCGCCGGGCAGCGGGATCCACTCGCTCCAAGGCTGGTCCGGCGGCTCGGGAACCTGCACATGCACCGTGATCGGCTCTTTGGCGCCCGGCGGCGTGATCTGCTCGGTCTTGTCGACGATCTTCGGCGGGTTTTGATAAATCCACCACACATTGCCGCCTGAATCATCGACGCCGAAAATCTCGATCCGCCCATCCGCATCGCGGGTCATCGCCAATTGGTGAAATCCGGCCAGACCGTCGGGCATGCCAAGGCCCACCGGCGCGTTCCAGCGTTCGGCGCCGCCCGGCCCCTGCGGCGCCTCGTCGACATAATGCACCGCAAGCGGCGCATCCTTGGTCTGCGCGACAAACGCCACACGGCCATCGGTGGTCGAGCCCGTGCCGAGCACGATATAGGCATTGTCGTTGATCGCCGCCCATTGCCCGCTCCACGGGCCGTTCGGCTCGGTCTGGGCGGTCCACATCGGCTTGTTGCCCTGATTGACGTCGAGACCGATCACCATCAGCCGCGACAGTTCGGCGAACGGGGTGATGTCCGGATCGCCGTCGCCGGGCAGGATGGCATCGTCTTCAAGCTCGATTTCGCTGCGTTCGGCATCGCTCATGGTCGCGCTCCCTGATCTGTTCGTGTCGCCGCGCCTAACCGCGCGACGGATAGAGCCCGACCAGCGCGATGATGAAGTTCATCACCAGAAAGGGCTGCAGATTGTTGTGCGCTTGGCTACCGCCGGTGGTTTCGAGGACGGCGTCCGCCATGTTGACGATGTTGGCCGAGGAGTTGCTATGGTAGGCAAAGCCACCGCTTGAACGCGCCATACCCCGGTTCGCCGCGGGCACCTGGAAAGACCCCGGAAACCCGTCGGACATCATCGTGTGCGTGTGCTGCGGCATCTGCGCCTCGCTGAGCGTTACCATTTCAACGCCGCCGCGCTGCCCCAACCGCCGCGAAGTCAGGCCCGGCCCGCGTCCGGGATGCATCGGCACCCGTCCCTGCATGTTGGGCAGCGCCGTCGTCGACCGGCCGTCCCCGCCATAGGTGGTGCCAATCAGCGAGAACAGCGCCGTGTTCTGCGATATCGGCAGCAACTGGCCGTCGCAGAAGGCCCAGCCACGCGGCGCGAAATTGCCGGCGAAGATGCGAATCTCGGCAACGAACGGTTCTGACATGGCGCGTCTCCCTCAGTGCCGGCTCGGATAGATGCCGAACAGTGCGATGATGAAATTCACGCACAGGAACGGCTGGAGGTTTGTGTGCGATCGACTTCCGCCCGTATGGGTGATGGCCGAAGCTGAGAAGCCGGCCGTGGGCGTTGACTCGGAAAACAAGTCGATAGTCGGCGATTCGCCAATGAGCGCATCCTGCGGACTGTTGGCCCCGGCCAGCGTCGTCGATGCATTGTAGGTGTGCGTGTGGCTCGGCAACTGGTTGACGGTGAGCGTGACGTTTTCCGCACCGGCCTTGGCACCCAGCCGCCTTTGCGAAAGCCCCGGCCCCTGCCCGGCATGGATCGGTATCCGGCCGCGCAAGTCGGGCAGGCCGAATGTGGTGCGGCCGTCGCCGCCATAAATGGTGCCCAGAAGCGAGAACAGTGCGTCATTTTGAGAGACCGCCAGAAGCTGCCCGTCGCAAAACGCCCAGCCGCGCGGGGCGAAATTGCCCGCGAACATGCGGATTTCACCGACGAAAGGTTCGGACATGTGCGCGGCCCTCCCAAGCCCTTGGTAACGTAGCGGCGCCGATCAGTTGCGCGAGGGAAACAGGCCCTGCAGGGCGATGCAGAAATTGACGGCGATCCACGGCATCATGTTGTCATGCGCCTGGCCACCGCCGACATTGGCGACGGTCGCCGATGCAAGGTTCTGTCGTGTCGCCGAGGAAGGCGCATAGAGATTGGCAGCGGCAGCGAGAATGTTGTTGCTGGGATTGGCCTGATTGCCGTTCGCGCTGCTCGCCCGCGCGACATGATCGTGATTGGGCATCTCGGCACTTGAAAGCGTATGAGTTTCCTCGCCGCTCTTCTGGCCTTCGCGATGGTCCGCGCCGCCATTGGACCGGCCGGTGTGCATCGGGGCGCGGCCGCGCAGGTCGGGCAGCGCGAAACTGGTCCGCCCGTCGCCGCCATAGGTGGTGCCCAGAAGCGAATAGAGAGACTGGTTCTGGTTGATCGGCAATATCTGCCCGTCACAGAAGGCCCAGCCGCGCGGCGCAAAGTTGAAGCCCACAATACGGACTTCCGCCAGAAATGGCTCCGACATCCACTCCCCCCAAAAAAAGTCAAAGAAAAGCGCTTTCCGGAAACAGAGCATTTCCGCGAGTGCTTGAAAACAAGTGTTCTAAGACTTTTGCAAGAATGCCTTACCGTGGGTAATTGCACAAGATATTTGTGAAAAAAACTTAACCGCTCAGTTGCTTGAAGTCAGACGACCAGGCCGGAGTAACGCGCCGGGAAGCGCTGCCGTGCCCGTTATGGAACCGGACACGCACCGCCGCCCTGCGCCGTGGAGCCGGCATTGAACTGATGCGTGCCGGCCGTGTTGATCGTGTTCCTGCCGTCCAGATAGGTGTTGATCTGGGCGGAATTGTTGGCCGCGCCACCATAACCTTCCAGATTGACGGTCGCGCCCGAAGCGGTGCGGATCGAGACATCGGTCGCAAAGCCGGTGCCGGACAAGGTGTTGCCGAGAGCGCCGGCGCCGCCAATGTCCACACAGACAGTGTTGCTGTTGTTTGCATCCACAAAGATGGCGGCAAAGCCCGCACCGCCGCCCAGCGTCTCGGTAACGGTGTTACCGGTCACGGTGGCGTTCAACACCGCATTGTTGCCGCCGGCCCCGTCGGTGGCCTGAATCTGGATGCCCTGATCGATATATTCGCGAATGGTGTTGTTGTTGATCAATGCGGTGAGCACGCCACCGGTGGTGCCGGCAACGCCATTGATTTCCACCTCGATGCCGACATTGCCCCCCGAACCGGCAACGCCGGCGGTGCCGATCGTGTTGCCGGTGATCGTCGCTTCGACATTGGCGGGAGACTGGTGGCTACCGACATTGACATTGATCGACTGGACGTTGGCGCCTTGAATATTGTTGCTGGTGACGAAGATGTCATTCGTACCGGTAAATGTATTGCCATGGCCGATCGTGATCCCGCCGGCCAGATTGGTTCCGGTGGCCGTCATGGTATTGCCGCTGATCGTCGTCGTGGTGATCGTTGCCGAGCCATTGAGAGCAACCTGAATATGATCGCCATCATGATTGTTGAACGTGCTGTTCTGGATGGTCAGCGTGCCGACAGTCGTGCCTGTCTGCATCTCGAAAAAGATGCCGTCTTCAAAAGAGCCGGTTGTGACGTTCTCGAACGTGCTGTCATCGACGGTAAACGAAGTCAGCGCAGGGAAGCCGGTCTGCTGCTGCACGCGGATATGCGCGTCGAAATTTCCGTCGGCGTCGAGCTTGCTGAGACTGTATGTGCCCAAGGCATTGGTGATCGCAATGCCATGCTCCTGATTGGCGCTTCCGTTGCTCTCAAGCGTCAGATAGCTGGCCGTCAGCCCGTTGACCCGATTTGCTTCGATACCGTGATCAGCCGCATCGCGAACAGTCATGTGCGCCAGCGTGACAGGCCCGGTATTGTCCAGCCTGATGCCGTCGCCGGTGCTGTTGAGGATCTGGCCGCCGGAATTGTTGGAACCCCGCCCGGCCGGCGTACTTCCATCACCTGTCACCGCAAAAGCGCCGGCGCCCGTGTTGTTCAGCACGATACCGTTGGTCGCGCCGTCTGACGACACGCTCTGGAAGGTCACGCCCGCGCCGCCAATGGTGGTCCCGCCGGAGATGTTCACCGCCGTGCCGGTGGTGCTCGTCACCGAGTTTCCGGTGCCCTGAACCGTTACTGTTCCGCCGCCGGTGGCGCTGAAACCTGCTCCAGTGCTGGAGTCGATGTCGAGCCCGCCGCCGGTGAAGTTCACCGTCGACCCGGTGTTGTTGAACAAGGTCACCGCCGTGTTGACGCCGGCGGCGCTGTTGATGATCTTGGTTGCGCCGGAAAAGCCGATCAAGGCGCCGCCGGAATTGTTGCCCACATTGATCCCGACACCGGAGCCGGAGTGATTGATATTGCCGGTATGGGTGAACGAACCGCCTGTCTGGCCGGTCACGAACACGCTGTTGCCGGCCGTAGTGGTGATGGACTGGCCGATCGTAATGGCTGTCGAGCTACCGGTGACCTGGACCGCATTCGATGTTGTGTTGCTTATGGCGCCGCCCGTGCCGGTGTTCAGCGTGCCTGTCGATTGGAAGACCCTGATACCTTGCGATGCACCGTCGACCGAAACGCTGGTCAGCGCCACGCCGAGATTGATGGCGCCTGACCCGGTGTTCCGGATGAAAAGGGCGCTGTCATTGCCGCTGGCGATGGTGCCGGCCGTCGCATTGAGGTTGAGCGTGCCCGCGCCGCCCTGGTTGACGACAAGGCCCGCGCCATCGGCGGACGCGCCGTCATTGTCGATGTTGAGCGTGCCCAGGGACACGGTCGAGCCGCCCGAATTGGTGATCTCGACGCCGGCCTGGTCGGAGCCGGTGACCGCCGTCGTGCCTGTGACCGTGAAGGTCGAGCCCGTGGCCAGCGTCAGGTCGACGCCCGAGCCGGTGGCGTTGCTCGACGTGACATTCTGCAGCGTGATGTTGGCGACCGTCGGGTTGATGAACACCGCCGTGCCATTGTTGGAAGTGATCTGGTTGTTGCCGCCCGGATCGTTGATCGTCACCGTGTCGGAATCCTGGGCGTGGAAGCCGAAGGCGCCGGCGCCGTTCACGGTGATGTCGACACCATTGAACGTGTAGGTGCCGACGTTGGGGCTGGCGCCCGCCGCCAGGCCCAGTTCGACGCCGCTGGCATCGGCGCCGGCCGCATCGTTGAGGATCGTGGTCCTGCCGCCGAAGGTGACATTGCCGTCGGTATTGGAAATCTCGATGGCATCGGTGCGGGCGTCGTCGATGGTCGTCGTTCCCGCGACGGTGATCGTGCGTCCCGTGGGCTTGAAGTTTTCGATCCAAAGCGCCTCATCCAGATTGATCAGGGCGAGGCTGGCGAAATCGATATCGATATCGTTGGCGACCGCGAAGATGGTGCGGATGCGGATTCCGTCGTCGGACTGATTGGTCGCGTTGCCGACGGTCACCGCGCCGAAATCGATGTCGACGCCGGTGGCGAAGATGTTGCTGATGTCGATGCCGTCGCTGCCCGCCTGCACCTGACCGACCGTCGTGTTCGTGTTGATGTCCACGGCGCCGAAAGCGACGGTCTGACCGGCCGCGAAAAGGCTGTTAAGGACGATGGATTCGGCGGTGTAATTATTGAGCGTCGTCGTCCCCGTCACGGCAAAGGACGATCCGCCGCCGGTAGCGACGAAGCTAATGCCGTTGGCTGCCGTGCCGCCGCCATTGCCGGTGATCGTGTCGAACACGGCATTGATCGTCGCGTTCTGAAGCAGAACCGCCTGACCGGATGTCGTCGTGATCGACTCGTCGCCGGCCGTCGCGGCAACATTGAGCGTGCCGCCGGTCGCGGTCAGGCCGGTGCCGGTGACCGTGTCGATGTTCAGCCCGCCATTGAACGTCGCCGTACCCCCGCCCAGATTGACGCCCTCGCCGGCGGCCGTCCCCGAGGCGGTGATGGTTGCCTGGCTGGCAAAGGTCACGGTGCCGGTATTGGCGGTCGTATTGCCGATGCCGACAAGCCGGCCGTCGATGCCGGAAGTGTTCTGCGCGCCGAATGTGCCGGCGAACGTGACATTGGCGTCCGACCCCTGCACGGTCAAATTGGCGGTCTCGGCATTCTGGATCAGCGTCGTGCCCGCCACGCCGACGCCGCCGCCATCGACATTGTCGATCGAGATGCCCGTGCGCGCCCGGTTGATATTGACCGATGCAAAATCGGTCCGGAAGCCCGTGGCGCCCGCGCCGACACCGCTGACCAGAATGCCCATGGTGGTGGTCGTGCCCTGCCCCACCTGGGTTGCGCCGAAATCGATGTCGACGCCGGTGCCGCCGATGCTGTCGATGACGATACCGCGCCCGGTGGCGACCGCAGTGTTGCGGTTGATGTCGGTGGCGCCGAAATCGATGTCCTGATTGTTGTTCGCAAGGTTCGAGATCTGGATGCCGGCGTCGGCGTAATTGTCCAGCGTGGTCGTGCCGGTGACCGCGAAAGTCGAGTTCGCGACCAGATTGTTCAGCAGGATACCGTCAAGTGTCCCACCGGCACCCGTACCGGTGACGCTGTCAAACGAGATGTTGGTGGTCACGCCGTCCAGATTAATGGCCTGACCACTGGTGGAGGTGATCGTTGCATTTCCGGCGGCCGCAACATTGACCGTTCCGCCACCGGTGGCATTCAAACCTGTTCCGCTGCTGCCATTGATGGCGAGATCACCGTTGAAGTTGATGGTCGCGCCGGCATTGTTGACAAGGGACACCGCATTCTGCGTGCCCGAATTCACCGTCAGATCGGTGAAATTGACAGTCCCGCCGGTCTTAGCGGCAATATCGACCTGACCGACCGTCAGTGTTCCCGGCGTTGCACTGTTGGGCAGCGTGCCACGTGTCACCGTGATCGAGCCGCTTCCTCCATCGACGTCGAGCAGCGTACCCGCAATGTTGATGTTGTTGTTGATGATCGCAATGCCGGCGGCATTGTTGTTGTTGTCGCTGTCCAGGAAGACCCGGCCAGCTCCGACATTGGTGACCGTAATGCCCTCGAAGGTGATGGCACCGGTCGTTGTCGTATTGGCGAACATCGCCACGCCGGCGTTCTGAGCTGCAAAGTCGAAGGCCGTGTTCCGGACCGCGCCGTCCTGGATGGTGAACAGGCCGTTGGTCGCGCTCGAGTTGGAGACGATCGCCTGATTGCCAGTGACCGCACCGCCGGTGGCACCCAGATTGCCCTCGACGTTCCCGGGCTGCGTGGTGCCGAAATTGACGGTGTTGCCGTTGCCGAAACCGTTGATCGATTGCCCGTTGGCCAGACTGAAAGCTGTGCCGCCGGTCCCGTTGGCGCCGCCGATATCGACGTTGCCAACAAAGACAAACGTCGTTGAAGTCGTCAGCGCATCGGCCGCCGCAACCGTGATGGTGTTCAGCGCCTGGCTCAGCCCGTGCGTAGTGGCGGCAATCACACCGCCGGTCTGACTGACGAACACGACCGACCCGGCGGTCGCCGGCAGGTTGGCGCTGTCGCCGGCGCCGAACGCCACATCGTTGAAATCGAAACTCGACGCCGCCAGCGTTCCGCCGCCCACATCGACCGTGAACGCACCCGCCTGGCCGTTGACATTGATCGACGATCCCGTGTCGTTGGGGCTCTCGCCGTCGCCGAAGGTAAACTGCACAGCGGCCGTGTTGTCGATGACGACGCCGCGATGCAGATCGGTGATCGAACTCGATGGGCCTGCCGCCGGATTGGCCTGGTTGCCGATATTGACGAACTGGTTGCCCAGGACGCCGGTCAGGTCGATGCCGATCGAACTGGTGGACGTGTCGGGTCCCGAAATGGCGACCGATTCGAAGTTGACCGCGCCGCCGAGCGTCGTGCCCGAAAAATCGATGCCCTTCTGGTTTGCGGCGGCGCCCACATTGGTGATCGTGGTGACGCCGAAGGTCAGCGTGCCCGGCGTTCCGCCGATCGAGATCGCATCGGCGTTGGCCGCCCCGGCCCCCAAGTCGATATCGACCTGGCCAAAGGTGACATTGGCATTGGCGTTGACCAGCACGATGCCGCTGGCGCCGGCATTGTTGATGTCCACTGCGCCATTGAAGGCGATCGCACCGGCATTGTCGGACAGGTTGATGCCGGCCACACCGGGGTTGTTCAGGGTGACCGTTGTCCCGGCGGAGAAATTGACATTGGCGCCCGCCGCCACATTGGCGATCTGGATGCCGATCGTGTCGGTCACCGTGGCGCCGGTGAAGCTGACCGTGCCGCCTGTCACCGTGTTGATGTCGATGGCGCGTCCGCCGGTGGTGTTGGCGATCGTGCCGGACACGGTGATGTTGCCGGTCGTGCCGCCCCGGATCGAGACCGCGTCGCCGCCATTCGACGTATGGCTGATATTGGCGCCGAAATTGACGGCCATAGCGCCGCCATTGATGTCCAGCGCGTCGCCGGCCACGCCGCCCTTGGTCACCGTGCCGCCGGTGGCCGTGAACGAGCCGCCGCCATTGTTTTGGATCAGCACCGCGGTGCCCGTAGTGCCGTTGACGTTCAGCGTGCCCAGATTGATCGCGGCGGTGGAATTGATGACCCGCACGCCCTGGGTCGTCGACCCGGTCACCGATGTGGTTCCGGTGACGGTGAAGGTGCCGGCGATCGTGTCCAGATTGACGCCGCGCCCGGCGCTGTTGGTCGAGGTCAGGTTGGCGAAGGTCGAACTCATCGTCACGGGGTCGATGTCGACCGCCGCGCCATTGGTCGTGTCGATGGTGCCGCCGGTGTTGCCGAAGGCGAAGGCGCCGCCCTTGCCAGCCGCATCGCGGATGAACAGGCCCGTGCCATTGTTGTTGAAGATGTCGACCGTGCCGAAGCCGATGTCGCCGAGCACCTGATCGAGGCGCACGCCGTCGCCCTCCACCCGGTCGCCGATCGCGCCCACCGACAGATTGCCGCCGGTCACCTGCTGCACCGCGCCGCCGGTCACCGCATCGAAGGTCGCATCGAGAATGTCGACGCCGCGCACATCGGCATCGGTGACCGTGTTGTTGTTGAACGAGTTGATGGTGACCGAGCCCGCGCCCGATCCGTCGACCCTGATCCCGGCCCCGCGCGCATCGGCCACGGTCACAGTGTCAATCGAAACCGAAATGTTCTGGCCGTTGTCCAGCACATTGACGCCATTACCGGTGATGTCGTCGCCGACGCCCGTCGCCGACGCGCCGATCGTGACGCCCGAGATCATGGCGTTGCCGCCATCGATCCGGATGCCGTCGCCGCCGGTATTGTCGATCGTGTTGGTGCCGTTCAGCGTGAACGAGCCGACGGCATCATTGTCGAGCACATGGATGCCGTGACCCGCGGCCCCGGTGCCGGCGCCGTTGATGTCGATGCCGGTCACCGTCACGGTCGCGTCGGCTTGGTTGAGCGCGATTGCCGATTGCGTCGCAAAGACATTGCCAGCATCGATGACCGAAGTCGTCGCGGTGTTGCCGATGTTGATCGTGCCAGTGGCATTGTTTCCGATATTGATGCCATTGCCGAGCGTGTTGATCTGGACCCCGCCTGAACCAGCGCCGGTGCCGATATTGATCGTGCCCGCTGTCCCCGTGAGCTGAATGCCGAGCGCGGTGTCGTCGATCGCAACACCGCCCGCGCCGGTGCCCAGATTGATGTCGGATGTGTGCCCGCCCGTGCTGGAGATACCGCGCAGATTGTTGCCGCCGGTGGTCGGCATGTCGATGTCAATATTGGCAATCGTCAGCGCGCCGGTCGTTCCGATGCCGGCCAGTTCGATGCCGTTGCCGCCGGTCGCACCGCCCGAATCCACGACCCGCGCATTGGTGATGGTGACGCCGCCCGGGCCTGTCAGCGCGTTCAGCCGGATGCCGGCATTGCCATTGCCCGCATTGGTCGACGAAACGCTGTCGAAATTGACCCCGCCGGCGCCGATCGTGACGGTATCGAGATTGAGCGCCTGGCCGGCGGTCGAGGTGATGGACTGGTCGCCGGCGGTCGCGGCCACCGAGAGCGTCGAGCCGCCGGTGGCGTTCAGGCCGATGCCCGCCGCCGTATCGATGTCGAGAATGCCGGTGAACGAAACACTGGAATTGGCGATGTCGACGCCATTGCCCGCCGTGGTCGCGACACGCGTGTCGTTGAACGTCACCGTGCCGGTGACATTGTTAAGATCGATGCCCTGGCCGCCGGTGATGTTGCGGATCGTCAGCCCGGTGGAATTGATGCCGATGGCGCCCGTTCCGGTCAGCCCGTCGCCGCCGGCCGTGTTCTCGATGATGAAATCCTGCAGCGTCACATTGCCCAGCGCCGTCAGCGTGTCGCCCGCACCGGTGTTGGTCAGTGTCGCCGCGCCATTTCCGGTCGGGTCGGTGATGGCGGCTCCGCCGCCCGGAATGCCGGAGAAATTGGCCGGTATGATCAGACCCGAGGAGACAAAGGTGCGGCCATTGCCGAACGAGGCCATGGTCTGGTCGTTCGACAGCGTGAAGCCGTCCAGATCGTCGATCGCCGCGCCGTCATTGATCAGAACGAAGGTCGTGTTGGCGGTGGTGATCGCGTCCGCGGTGATCACATTGGCGCGGTTGTTGACGTCCGAGCCCGATCCGTCGCCGGTGGCGGTCGCGGCGACGAAAACCAGTCCGTTGCCTCCGCCCGCGGTGAAATCGAGCGTGCCGGTGAAGGTGACGTCATCGAAATTATAGGAGCCCATGGTGACGGTGGAGCCGCCCTGGATGGCCGTCGTGGCCGAAATGGACGAGCCCTGGTCGGTCGCGCTTTCCCCATCGCCAAAGATGAAGGTCGCGTTCGAAGCGGCGTTGAACACCACGCCCGACGCCACACCCGCGATCGATGCGCTCGCGCCCGCGACATCGGTGTCGCCAAGCCGGATCGTGCCCGGCCCCGTCGTGCCCGACAGGACCACGCCGGCCGTTCCGGTGTTGGTCGTCGACGTCACGTCGAAATCGGTGGCGGTGAAATTGCCGTTGATCGTCGCACCGGCAAGCACGAGGCCCGCCGAATTGTCGGTTTGCAGCGCGATGTCGAGATCGGCGAACGTCACCGTACCGATGCGGTCGACCGCCAGAACGCCGGCAAGCGTCGGATTGGTGATCGTCGTGCTGCCGCCGAAGGTCAGCGTCCCCGTCGTCGGCGCCGCGCCGCCAGGACCGTTGAGTTCGATGCCGTTGCCGCCGGCGCTCGTGATGGCGACCGGGCCGTTGAAGGCGAGCGTCGCGTTGAACGAATCCTCGACATCGATGCCATCATCGCCTGGGTTCGTTATGGTAACCGGGCCGGAGAAGGTGACCGTTCCCGTCACATCGTCCATGTCCACGCCATCATCGGTCGGCGTGGCGATGGTGACAGGTCCGGCAAAAGTCACCGTGCCCGCCGTGTTGTCGATGTCTATGCCATCTTGCCCCGCGGTCGTGACGGTGGTTGCGCCGGTCACCTGGAACGTCGACCCGGCGCCGAAATTGTCGATTGCGATGCCGTCGCCGGGCGCGTTCGTCGAAGCAATGGTGCTGAAGGTCATCGACCCCCCGACACCGTCAATATTGATCGCCTGGCCCGCCGTCGCGTTCACCGAGTTGGCGACCGCGCCGTTGCTCACATTGACGGTTCCACCGCCCGTCGCGCTGAAACCGGTGCCGGTGGTCGTGTCGATGTCCAGCCCGCCCGTAAAGGCGATCGTGCCGGCATTGTTCTGAAGATTGATACCCGTTGCGGTGCCGCTGTTGGCGGTGACCGGACCGCCGAAAGAGACCGAACCTCCGGTCCGGTTGCGGATGTCGATCGCGCTGGCCGCGCCCGTCTGGGTGACCGCGCCATCATGGCTGACGGTTCCGTTGCCGCCCTCGATGCGAAAGCCGCCGCCGGTGCTCGTCACCGTGCTGCCGGTCATCGAAAACGCGCCGGTCAGGTTCGACAGCGCGACGCCGACACCGGCGCCGCCATCGAACATCGAGTTGACGACGTTGATCGACGCGCCCGTGTTCTGGAACGCAAGGCCGCCATTGGTGCTGCGCACATCGTCGATCGTCGCCGTGCCGGTGAACCCGTTGCCGGTGATGCCGGTGGCCGTGTTGGTGGCGATGCCGCGCACGAACGGGTCCGCATTGCCGCCAAAATCGACGCCCGCCACCGTCGGCCGGCCGCCAAGACCACCCAGCGTGAGAACCGATTGCAGCGCATCGGTCAGCGGCACGCTCACGGTCCCCGTATCCCCGGCACCGACGACCCGCTGGTTGGCCGCGTTCAGCGCGAACGCCGATGCGATGTCGCCGGCGACATCGACGGCAAGGAACGTGTCACCGGCGCCCGCCAGCGACTGCGCGAGCGTGAACGTACAGGCGTTCTGGACGCTCGAACAATCGCCCGTGCCCTGCGCGGTCTGCGCAACGTGGAAGACCTGCAGCGTCTGTCCGGTCGCCGCATCGGTGAGAGGACCCATATCCTCGACCGGCCCGTCCACTTCCGGCGCGACGATGTTGTCGAAACGCTGCACCGGGCGCACCATCAGATCATCGATGTCGCCAAAACCCGCGCCCTCGTCGCCGCCATTGCGCGATGCGCCAAGCGGCATGCGGAAGCGCAGCGTCGCATTGCCGTGCGTGCCGTTGTAATTGTCGTTGCGCAACTCGCCGCCGACGCTCAGGCTCGCCCCGTCAAACCCGAACGGATCGTCGAACTGCAGTTCCACACGGGCCAGCCCGCCCTCGACCTTGGTGCCGCCGCGCTCGAAACGATAATAGCCGCCATTGACGCGGAAGGTCGTATCCGGATCGAGTTCGAAACGAAGGCCGGCTTCGACATCGAACTCCGGCAGCGCCTGCTCCTGCCGCGAGGTGCCGGTCAGGACCACATTCGTTCCCTGCAGCGCAATACCGCTGACGGTGGAACCGGCGACCGTGTAGGTGCGTGAGCCCGGCAGATAGCCGTTGACGCGCACCTCGAACCGCTCGGTGATCAGTTCGGCGCCGATCGTGCCCTGGACGAAGCCGTTGCCGTTGCTCGAATTGCGGAAATCGACAAAGCCGTAGACGCCCAGGATCGTGTCCTGGCCAAAGATGAAATCGGGCACGATGTGCCGCACACCGGCGCCCAGACCCGCCTCTTGCGAGGGTTCGCTGGTCAGCGTGCCACGCGCATTGAGGAAGACCAGCCAGTCGTCGGCCTGCGCCACCGGCACGAACAGATCGATCGTGCCGGTCGAATGGGGCGTGCCCGGCCGGGCGATGAAGTCGATATAGGGACCCCATTTGGGTCCGGTCGAAAGCGGGTCCGGCGCGGCGCCGAAGGCGGCGAAGATCCGCTCGCCCGCAGTCAGGGCATGTTGTCCGCCATCGATGCCGGCGGGATCGGATGGGCCCGAGGCGGCGTCGCGCTCTCCGTTGAACGCATCGTCGATGCGCCGGTCGATCGTTGCGCCGCCGTCGGGAGAATCGAGAAAATAGGCATGCGTCGCATCGGTGCCGACGGGCACCATGGCCGGCTGGGCGCCTGCAGTGCGGATGGATGCCTCGTCGGGTTCGCCCAGACCATCGAGCAGGCCCGAGGCCAGAACTTCGCCGGAACCGGCTGCCACCGCAATCGCCGTCAGTGAGGCTGTCGCCGCCAGGCTTTGCCGGAACGCCTCCGGAACATGGCGGCGCTGTGCGGTCGCCGCGTCAAAACCGGCGCCTCCGGCCCGACCGAACTGCAGCATCCCGATCCCCCAATCTGTGCGACTGGCTGTCCGCGGGAGCCGGGCGCTATTTCCGGCGACCCACATGCGGCCATGTCTACACCGTCTGCCTTGCGCGGCGCTGCCCTCCCAAGTTCCGCAGCGGCATGGACATGCTCAACGCGGATATGGACGGGTCGGCGCAAAACTTCCGACAAGGGACCGTTAACTTATATTTTTTTGAAACACCAAGCGGCCTGCACGTTATTCTCTGACTTGTTGCCATTATGACACAATTTTTTCGCCCAAAACTGCCGAAACCTTGGAACAATGGCTGAATAAACGCCCGGTTGCATGATGTCGTCCGTTGCAACGCACACCACTCGGCTGGACAGGCCAGACGCCCATCGCCGATACACCCGATGCCATCACGAGATACATCGGGAAACGATTGACCGAACATCAGGGAAACCGCGCCATGCCTATCTATAGTGTCGCCGAAACGCCTCGGAACCATCCGGCGAACCGCGCCGCGCCGCTGGCCCGCGGCATGACCGGTGCCATGCTTGCCATGCTCGCCTTTTCATCGCCGGCCACGGCGCAAACGCCGGTCGAGCCGCACGGCGACTGGGTCGTGCAATGCGCCGATGACGACCCTCAGGCGTCCCGATGCCAGATGGCGCAAACCCTGACCGCCGACGGCACCGGTCAGCATGTGATGACGATGATCGTGCGGCCCGCCGATGGCGGTACCGGCCTGACCGCGCTCGTCCAACTGCCGCACGGGCTCTATCTGCCCGGCGGCATCGCGCTGCAGGTCGATGGCGGCGCACCGGTACCCGCCCTCATCCAGACCAGCGACGCCGGCGGCGTTTATGCCTCGGTGCCGTTGCCTGCCGGCCTCGTCGATGCGATGAGGGCCGGCCGGTCGCTGACGGTCGCCATGCAGTCGGTCAAGCGCGAACCGATCGCGCTGACCGTGTCGCTGGCCGGCTTCACGGCGGCATCGGGGGTCCTGGCCGCCCGCGCGGGGGAACAATGAGACCATGACGGCACACCACGACCAGCGCTTTGACAATGTGCGCATCGATCTCGATGGCGCCGCGTTCCACGGGTGCCGCTTCGCCGGCTGCGAGATGGTCTATTCGGGCGGACCGCCGCCGGAGATCACCGGCTGCCATTTCGATGATTGTACATGGTCGTTCGGCGGCAGCGCGGCGCTGACGCTCGGTTTTCTGTCGGCCATGCATGGCGGCGGCTTTGCGGAGTTGGTGGAACGCACGTTCGAGATGGCGCGCCAGGGCGGCTTCGTCGCCGCACCGCCGCCCCCCGGCGAAACGCCCGAACAGAACGAAGGCGGCAAGGCCGATCATCCGCTGATGTTCCGCATCCCCAAAGTGCTCAAACGGCCGCTCGGTCGATAGCGTATGGCAATCGACGATCCGCTATGGAGAGAAGTGGTGGAAGGTTGGATAGAACCCGCGAGGCGAAACAAGGCCGCGACTGCGGTCCGGGCTTTCGCCCGCCCCGCCGGTGATGATGAGCAAAGGAAATTCATCGTGAGGCAAGATATTGGTGGGTGAGCAGGGACTCGAACCCTGGACCCGCTGATTAAGAGTCCGTGTAAAGAGCATCATAAGTATCTGTGTTATATGTATTTTGTCACTGAAATTCATCAGCTGTGTCCAAACTGTGTCCGCCATTGGTCACGGTGACAATTGGGCAGCCTTAGAAAAAAACTAACATGCCTCAATACCGCTTTGCTTATCACGCTCGGATGAGTTCGTGGCGCGGGAAGTGAAACACTCTTGGCGATCGGGTTGCGCGTCACCACAACCCAAACGCTTTGACGCCCAGAAAACCAAGGAACGCGATCAGCAAAATCGTAATCGCAAATCGGCCGTTGGCGGACGCTTCAAATGCTTTCCCAAAGCGGATTGATAGACTATCTGGCTCTTTTCCCATATTCCTCTCTCGCCCTTTGGGGTCGAGAGAGTTCATGGAGGCCGCCATAGGAACATCTCTCGACCGTGATTGGTCGGATGAGTTCCTCGCTGCCCACGCGTGTTTCCGGTAAAGAGCTTCGAGATATGTCAAAAGACGCTGTTATGCGTCTAGTAATATAACGGTTGCATGACAGATGAGAAACACGCGTCCAAATCATCTGTCACGGGCCAATGCGTTGCATTGGCCAAGGACCTTTGACATGCCATAGCTGAGAAGGAAATTCAAGCATCAGCAAAGATGCAGAAGTAAAATGTTTATACCCTCTCACACACAGAACGAATGTCCTGAATGAGCGCTAAGCTAACCTTGCAGCGTGCAGGATATCGTCGGCCGAACGTAAGCCAAACCCATGGTGACACAGGCCACTCTGACAGCTTTGGGGACTCGCTAAACCCTCAGAAAGCATGGCGGTCGGGGAAAGACACGAACCGCCGACATAACAATTTTCCTTCTGTTACATGAGCGTTACATGGCTGAGGCTTAGATGGCGACATTTCTTTAAGCCATTGAAATCATTGGTGGTCGATACTGGGTTCGAACCAGTGACCCCTACCATGTCAAGCGACTCAGGCAGATTTCTTGCACAAATGGAATCCCCAATAAGCATTTGTATTTAATATCATTTTTTCCGCTTTCCTACAATTATAAATTGAAAGATTCTGCAAAATATTGTATATTTTTGTTACATGAGAGTTACATGAGCATGCCGAAAGTATATTTAACCGACACCTTAGTTGCCCGCGCAAAATGCCCGCCCGGCAAAGACCAGGAACTGTTCTGGGACAACCCAATCGGGGACGATGGGCGCGTACGGCACGGCGCCGTTGGCGGCTTGGCCTTGCGGGTTACCGCGCAGGGTGCCAAGTCATTCATTCATGGCTATGTGTTCAACGGGCGCCGCCGCCGCAAAGTCCTCGGCCCGGCAACGGTGCATAATGTGGCGTCCGCCCGTTTGCTGGTAGCGGAGCGCGAACGGCAGCTGACCGCCGGCAACAGTCCGGACGAGACGGCTGATCCGCGCAAGGCCCGCAAGCTTACGGTGCGGGATGCGATTGATCAGTACTGGAACAGCCATATCGCGACCTTGTCACCGGCATATCAGTACTCGTTCGCCGTGCTGATGGCCGCGTGGTGGCGGCAAAAGCCGCAACGGGTCACCCGGCGGGGACACAACATCAAGAAGAGCTACACCGATTTCGGGACGCTTCATGGGGAGCGCCGACTGGCTTCGATCAAGCCGCTGGATATCGAGCGGTTTCTGGCGCAGTTTGCGTCACCCCACCGGCACAACGATGCCCGCCGTCATCTAACCGCGCTGTTCAACTGGGCGATCCGGATGCAGTTGGTAGATATGCGCAACCCCTGCTCACCGATAAGGGTGCGGAAGATTGTGCGGGAGCGCCGCACGTACACTTTGGAAGAGATCGGCCGGATTGCTGAGCATATCTTTGCACCGCCGATGAGCCCCCTCCCCGCGATCGATCACCTGCACGGACTGGCGAAGCGTGATGCGGGGCTGGCGCGCGCGCGAATCAACACCACCAATGCCCAAATGGTGGAGCTCTGCAACTTCATGGGTGTTCTGCTGCTGACCATGGCTCGCCCAAGTGATGTTCTGCGTGCTGAGTTCGCGCATTTCGACCTCAACGCACTGGTTTGGCACAAGCACAACACGAAGGGCATCAAACTGGCCAAGACAGTCTATGAGTATGCCTACCGTTCGGTCCCGATCCATCCGAAGGTGGCCGAGATCGTGCTGGCCCAGCGGCAGCGGTGGCCGGACAGTCAGTTGCTGTTCCCCGCTCAGCACGATCCCACGAGACCACGCGACAACTTCCGCAAAGGACTGGCGCGGTTCAAGACCCTACCCGGCGTGCCGGAGCATTTTCAATTGTATGACCTTAAGCGGATCGCGATCTCATTAATGATCACGGGCCAAGGCGTCTCCCGCGAAGCGGTGTCCCACTATGTCGATCATCGCGGCAACCTTGAGACCACGCTGATTTATGACCTTGGACTGGTCGATCCACTGCGCCCAGTGACCAAGCGGTTGGGCGAGCTGTTGGAACTGGATGGTTGAGATCATTTGCCGGGTGTGCGGCAATGAAGATGGACGGATCGTCCAGCACCCTCCACCAACGAAAGCCAACCCATGCCGTTTGTGCCTGCCATTACCCTGACCGAACCGCAACTGCAGGAACTGCTGGTGGCAGCGGGTCGGCTGGCGGCCGAACAGGTGGTGGCCGAACTGCGCGCCAGCTTGGTGCAGGACCCGCGCGAACAGACCCTGCTGCGGTTGCGCGGTTTTCTGCAGGACCCGAGCACGATCACCGACCCGCGTGCCCAGTGGGCGGATGCGGCCCTGATCCGGCGTATCCAGCCCAACCGCCAGGGCAAACCCAAATCGGTGGCGTGGTTCATGAAGTTTCAGAAGGCGACGGGCCTGTGCGACTGCCCCAGCCGCCGCAGCCCCAACCATGGCCGCGCCAAGGAATGGACCTTTGCGGACATCCGCCATGCGTGGCAGCATTACTACCAGATCAGCCGGTGAGCGGCGGCAGGCCTACAGCCAGCCGACGCTCTTCTCCAGCCCCCAACATCCTCGCAAAGCCAGTCAAGGCCAACGCCGCACAGCGGAGCGCAGCTGCCTTGACGGGCTGCGCGGGGGTGTTTGCACGATCATCTTCTGGTCCAGAGCAACGAAATCGTTCAGCTTTGAGGGCGATACGGAACTTGACTGTCAAGACTGGACTGATGCCGCTTTGATGTGAGGCAGCACCTCTGCAATGAATTGGGGCATCACGTAGACCACAAGTGCCAATAATAAGCACAGAGCCATTCGAAAAATAAGCTTGTGCGTAACAACTACGTAGCTGATCTTCTTGTTGACAGCACTACGGTCGTTTCTCACCGTGAGCAAAATTTCCCTGGTGAGGCATTGGACCGCTTCAGCGCTATCAGCGCATTTAACAATCTCATCAACATCCACCCGGTGATATGTTCCTACTGTAAGCGCGCGAAATGACGAATAAAAAGCTCCGACGCCGAAAGCGATGCCAGTCGCAAACAGAATTGAACAGGCTGTTTGCTCCCAAGTATCAATACCAAGCATTCCCTTAAGAGCGCTGTGCTCCGTCAGAGATAACAATACGGGAATCAAAGCTAGTAAAACCGCCAAGTATATTTGACTTTTGTTTTCTGAATTGTTTTTTCGATTTGTTTCAATATCTCTCAGGCGCCTCGCTTCTTCCAAGAAAACTACTTCGTTAGATGAACGGGAGAAACACCGAATCTTGGCCAAGTCGGCTTTCAAAGATGCATCACTCGACGGGCCAACATAAGGCCAAATAGCCTGTAACAGTGTCATTGTGAAATTCGTTCCATCGAGTCGACGATAGCGGCCGATATCCGCAGACCGGTTCGATTTTCTATCCAAGCCCACTGCCCATTTGGGTTGCACTCGAGAAACCAATAGGTGCCGTCTTTGCCCAAGACGAGATCGATGGCTCCATAATTGAGCCCAAGCCGCTGAACTAACGTGATGCATTGTTGAACTGTCTGCGGCGGTAGATTCACAACATCGTGCGGCAGCTCTACAACGGAACTGTGTCGCCAATCGGTTTCGGTGGCGCTGAAGCGCTGAGAATCAATCGCCACGGCAAACACATTCTGCTCTACCACTGTTACCCGCAGATCGTATTGCTTGGGAATCTTCCGTTGAAAGATGACGGGCGCGAGACCGAGCTCGTCAGGATCTATCTGATCACGCGAGTCAATGGTATTGGTATAAATTACACGATCAGGCCGGTTGGCCTCTTCAAGCAGAGATTGCTTCAACGGCTTAGCCACAACCTCCCCACTCTCGAAAAGATCATGAAGTGGCTCCACCATATTTGTAATGATGGTTTCAGGAACACTAAAGCCAACATCTTGTGCCAGCCGTAACTGCTTTGGCTTATCTTCTGCAAGCGCGATACTGTTTGGATGATTGAACCACCGTTTATCAAGCTCCAAGTAAAGCGAGCGCAGCAGATAAGTCCACTCTTCGCGCACGTAGTTTGCAATTGAGGCCGGTGTATCTGCAGAGATTGTACGGGGCGGTAGCGGTCGCCGAAAATAGGCCGCGAGAACGCCGCTCAGAGCAATTGTCGTGCCCGCACTAATCAATTGAGTGGCAGCACCAACTTGCCCCTGAATGATCGATAGCTCAGTCACATCCTCTGTGTTCAAACGGAAAAAATTGTGACCTCGCTGGGACAGCTCCCTCACGATGAAATCGGACGTCAGATCGCGCTTGTTAGTGACAATCAAATGGCATCCGTCTTGAACCACTAAATGAACATGCTCCCAACTTGCGGTGATGTGTCGTCGCGTTCCATTTGAGCTTCAGTCTTGGTCGATAGCTCGACGCAAGCGCCGATTGGTGCGTCGTCCTGCTCCGGTCCGGCATCGGTTTTAGTTGCTAACTCAACAAGCGAGATCATATCATGACGGTCGTCGGTTTCCTGTTGCGTAGCTGTCTTCGTTGCCAACTCGGTCACTGAACGAGACTGATCGATCACCGGCAATTCGCGACCGGCTTGCTGTATAACCCACATTGAAACCTTGGCGGAATAGTAACCAGCCAAATCCTGCCCACCCGAACGTTCAGAAGCGAAGCGCGTCAGAAACGGCACTGGAGTAATCGTACTAGCTCTAGTCTGTGCCATTAGCGTTCCTTTACGAATTTTTTCAGGTTTCTTCGTGAGGCTACATTCGACAGATGATGCGCACCGCATCCGTTGTCAATTATTGGTTTGCGGCAAGCGTCACATGCTCCGTTAACGTACACCTACTCAAATTCTGGCGCCATTATCGTTTCGGTCCATCCGCGAGCCCATCACGATCAGCATAGCCCTAACGTGATCTCAAGCGGCCTCTGACAAGGTAAGCGCGGCCCTAACTTCAGCTACTCCAGCCTTCAGTTGAGCTGACGCCGCGTCGTCAGTTTCGATGGCCTCCAGTATTGCCTCGACGCGGGTCCAAGGCAGGAAGTGTTTGATAGTTGAGAGGTATAGTGGACGTTTAACCCGGTCTGCAATGACAAGGCTGCGCAAACCAAGGAGGAAGGTTACGAGCCGCTCCGGATCATCCAAGAGCTGTTTTGCCCATTGACGGGCCATCTTGGTGCCGCACAACTCACGCCAGCCGTACATGAATGATCCGAGTTCCGGAAGCGTCTCAATTGAGGAACGCGTCTCTTCGTCTTCCAATCGTTCGCGAAGCTTCCTTTTTGCCAGTGTAAGTTCCTTAGGCGTTACGACGCGTGCGTCAGCATGGACGGCTCGATCACCTACCAAACCGTTGTCGTACAAGTGTTTCCTTAGAAAGTCTGCAACAAGCCACGAGAGTGATTTGGTCACCAAAAGGCGCTGCCAAAACGCTTTTCGAACGTCGGGCTGGCTGTCAGACAGGCGCTTGAGCAGGATGTCGGTCATGTCGCGGACTTGCGCACGGGTGATGTCGCGCATCATGAAATGTCGGTTCATGCCCGAACGAGTTGCATCGTCAATGATCTCAGCAAAAGCAATGACAGTATTCTGAGCGACGCGATCATCGGCGTGTTCAGCCACTACTGTCTGCATGCGCTGTACGGCGTGAACTAACCAGCTTTGCCCGTGCATTCTCTCGGAATGTGACATCTGCCTGAGGCGGTTGGCGAGGTCCTCCGGACTCGCTGCCGCAAGTTGTATGAGCTCATCAATCTCATCGTCTGCCAGAACAGTTGTGGGGGCCGACAATGCGAAATAGAACTTGTAGTGGAATGGACTGCCGAGACGTTTGCGCTTTGCCAGTTCACGACTCTTCTCCATCCCGGTATTCACATATACAGCCTTCTTCGGGTCGTCATCGCGCTCAATGCCAGGGATGAAGCCGCTTATGGCGTAAATCGAATTGCCACTGTCAAATCCATCATACGGCAAAAGCTCCTGAAGGCGCTCACCCATCTTTTGATGGTCCGCACCCGAGATTTGTCCATCCCCATTTTCAATCACGGAGCGTTCGTTCAGGTACTGCTCAATCCAGTCATACAGCGCAGGTTTGAGCACCTTGATTAGCTGAATGCGAACAAAATCGGGGAAGTAAACATCGCGTTGAATCGGTGGATATAGGAGCTTGATTCTGTTCAAGACAGCCTTGACTTCACGTGGTGTGGTTAGCGTGGACCCATGTTGATCGATCGCTTGGCGAAAATCTGATGCCTCTTCAGGCTCTAGGTTCGGCAATCCCAAGTCCGAGCGGAGCTGGTCAAGGGCAATTTTCAGCTGAGTACGAAGCGCGAAGGGTTCGTAAAGAGGCATACCATAAGACACCTGTACAATCTTCTGGATGAATGCTGATCCATCATCGACACCAAGATTTTTTTCTACCGCAGTGCTCAAGACATGCCGGTCATAGCACATGACAAAGGTCAGATTGGGCAAGTTGGCGACAGATTTGACCAGCCGCAACACCTCAGTTGCTTGATTAGGCTCCAAGCGATCTAGATCATCGATCAAAACGACAAACGTATGCTCCAGTCGGGTCAGAGCGGTCTCAATGCTGCGCTTCAGTTCAATTGCCGATGGCCCACCGGCGTGCTGCTCGGCCGACCTGTTAACTTGCTTCATCAACTTTGCGACGAAGTTGGTCGGCGCATTGAATTGACCGATGAATTCCAAAGCTGATGCCGCTGTGCTCGTGACGGCACTATATTGATCGAGTGTTTGCGCCAGTCCTTGGACGGCATCCTTGACTTGTTGTCGCTTGGGCGTTGGCCGCGTGTCGATCTCCGACACTCGGGACTTAACTTGAGAGAAGAGTTCACGTGGCAGTTCCGCGATGTCGCCCAATAACCAAGGTGCGACCTCGATAACGGATGTGTCGGCCGCGTTCGCTTCGATCTGCTGCTTGATAAATGACAGTAAAGTGCTCTTTCCCGACCCCCAAGGTCCCTCAATCCCGATCACAAAGCCCGATTCATGCGCGCTTGATAGGATTGTAGGAGCCAGTTTCTCGGCGATCTGAACAAAACCATAGTGGTCGTGTCGCTCAGTAGAAACCGGCGTATCGCCGTCAATTGTCGGCGAGGTTTTAGGGCGAGGTGAGTGCTCGTCAGTCATCGTTCAGTACCTCGCCGCAATATTGCGAGGTAGGCGTCATACGCATAGACACGGCGGCGCCGTTTACCGGTGATTTCTTTGACGATGCCCAGCTTTTCGAGATGCCGCAAAGCGGAATTGACCGTGGGTTCGCTGAGCGCGAGTGCGCTGGCGGCCTTACCAGACGTGGTGAGCGCATGTTTTTGTAGATACTGATGCAGCACGGCCGCTGAGCTGGCTGCACGGCCAAGTGTTTGAACCCGCTCGGTATCGGCCTCAAACAGCTCAAGAATTTCGTGGGCAGTTTGGACGGCTTGGTTGGCGGTTTCCGCGACACCGTCAAGGAAATAAGCCAGCCATTGCTCCCACTCCCCATGCGTGCGCACCCGTTGGAGCAGATCGTAGTAGTGCTGGCGGTGAGTTTTAAAATACAAGCTGAGATAGAGTGTGGGCTCACGCAGCACGTTTTCCGCACACAGCAAGAACGTGATGAGCAAACGGCCAAGCCGACCATTACCGTCCAAAAACGGGTGAATGGTCTCGAACTGCACGTGGGCATAGGCTGCCTTAACGATGGTCGGTAGGGCGTCGTCCGCATGCAGGAACAGCTCAAAGTCGTGCAGGCATTGATCAAGATGAAGTGGCGGCGGCGGCACAAATGCTGCGCGTGACGGGCGGGTGCCACCAATCCAGTTTTGCGATTTGCGGAACTGCCCAGGTTGGCTCGACGCACCGCGCCCTTTTTCCAGAAGAATGCGGTGGATATCGCGAATGAGACGGAGTGAGATCGGGAACCCATCACGCAGGCGTTTGAGGCCGTGCTCCATGGCGGCGATGTAGTTGGAGACCTCCTGCACGTCGTCCAGTGGGACGAGTGGGATTTCGTCGGCCTCAAACAGCAGTAAGTCAGAGAGTGACGACTGCGTCCCTTCGATCTGAGACGACAGCAGGGCTTCTTTCCGCACGTACATGAAGATGAACAGGGCGGGAGACGGCAGCACTGAGGTGACACCATCCAGACGCCCCAGCGCCAGATTGGCTTGTTCAATCTGGCTGGCAAATGCGGCAAGATCGACTGGCGGAGAAGGTGGTAGCGGATTCGGCACGTAGGCGCGCACGGATTCCTCGCTGGTTGCCGTTTCCACCCATGTACCGATTCTGCTTTTCAATGCCTCAACCTTTAATTACTAATTTAGTAAGTAAAGTTTAGCGCCATTCGTTTTACTAATAAAGCGATTTGTTCATATAATGTACTCATTCCTGCGATTCAAGCGAAACGCTCACCACATCACCTCAGCGAGGCGGCGTTCGGTGGCGCCGGTGGCGTTGGCGTAGATAGCGGTGGTGGTCATCTGGCTGTGGCCGAGCCATTTCTGGAGCAGGTTGAGCGGGATGCCACAACGCACCGCATGGACGCCGAACCCGTGCCGCAGACCCTTGGGCGTGGCCTGTGCGCCGTAGATATCAGCGGTTGCCATGATCTGTTTGATCTGCCGCCATGCGGTGGCGCGATGCATGGCCCACAGCCGTCCGGCTGGCGCTGACTCCAGCAACTGGCGGATCAGCCATGCAGGCACCGGGACTTCGCGCATGAACAGACCGCGCCGTTTCAGGGTGCGAAAACAGATCACCCCCTCGGTCAAACGCAGGCTGTCGGTGGTAAGCGCCAGCGCTTCGGACAGGCGGCACCCGGTGTAAAACAGGACCAGACAGAGCGTCTGCAACTCGGGCGCTTGCTGGTTGACGACCGTCAGGAACCGCCGCCGTTCGGCTTCATCCAGATATAGCCGCTCACCACGCTGGTCGTGGATTTGCATCCTGAACTGGGGCGGGCGGGCTGAGCGCATGATGTGACCTCCTTCACCAGAAGTGTCACATGCGCACCGCCTGCCGGGCGGCCTCACCCCTGCCGGTGACGCCTTCAATCGTGATGCAATTGCAACACAATTGATAAGACGGTTGCACCGGATGAAACGCTGCCGACTCAAGGGTTTAGGCCGGTAGCCGGGCGTTTCGTATCGTTTTGGGGCGGCTTGAGCAAGCGTAAACCATTGAATCAACTCCCCCTGTGACAGAATTATCAATTCGGTTGCACCCCCAACAGCATCATTACGGGGTTTTCCATGCGCTTATTCTCCCTTCTGGCCAGCGTTACCTGCCTTGCTGGCGTGGGTCTTTCGCCAGCCGTCGCCGGTGACTACTCCATCAACCAACGCATTGACCGCGCGTTCTATGTCGAGGCCAGTGCCGGTCCGGCCGTGCTGGCGGTCAACTTTGACGATGGCCGGGTGACGGACATCGTCGCCAACACGTTCTGGGGCGTGCAGGGCAACGCGGCCCTCTGCTGGGCCGGCGTTGGCGGCGGCTGGCTTGACCTGTGCGGCGGGGCGACCGGTTTTGTCAGTCTCGGTGGTGCGGAACAGCTGGTGCCAGCCGCCCTTGGCGGCGGGGCGACATCGACGGATATTCAGTCCTATGGCGGCTATGTGCAGGCCAAGGCCCATTTGGGCCGGGTTACGGTCGCCCCGTTCGCGGGCGTGCGCCATATCAGCGCCCAAAAAGCGACCGGCACGTCACTGGTCGGTGACAGCGGCATCAACACCATGGCGGTGTTTGGCGGCAGCGAGTTCGGCGTCCGGTTCATGAACGATCGCGCCGAACTGGGCCTGCGCGGTGAGTATGGGCAGGCCAACGGCTCGCTGCCCACCGAGCAGTTCAGTTACTTTGGGGGCGGCGCGTTTCTCAAGGTTCGGTTCTGAGCCGAACCGCAGAGCCCGCCAGTCACCCGTCCATCACCCGTCGCTGCCTTGACCGGGGCGTTGCGGGGTGTCCCCGCAGAAGGGGTAGCGGAAAACCGCGCTGGCGGGTTCTAGCCTAGCGGGTTGGAGCGAGGGGAAGGCTTTCCCCTCCTGCCCACCTTTTCACCGCTTTCAAAACTCGACATCGGTCAGCCGTCCAGTGCGTGGTTCCGGCCAAGCCGCCGGTTCGCAGGGGCCTTTGGCCGTCCCTGCAGCCGCCACGGGACGGGCCGCATCGGACATTTGATGTCCGATGAGACGCCGCCGGTCGAGCGGCGGTGCCGTCACTCCCTGATGGATCAGGGAGTGACGGCACCCGGCCATGCCCATACCCACCGGTCTTTTCCGCAAGTGACCCCGCATGACGGCTGCGTGACGCACCGCGCGTGACACCGCCACTGCATCATTTTCCGTCGGTTTGGCACGCGGTCATTTTCCCATGGCCGCACGCTGAACCTGATCAGCAAAACCCGCGATCACATCTCACCTCCCGTTTTCCCAGCAAGCAAGGAGCGCATCATGGATGCACCCCGTTGCCGGGCACCCCCGGCGTCTCAACTGGCATGGCAGCAATGCCGTCATGCCCGCCCATTCGGGCAACTCACTGGTGCTGACCACCCGGTCAGCCAAGGAAGGCTCTTACCGTAGGAAAGGAACCCATTCACGTCTTCGGTCTCTGACCGCAGGCGCTGCCTGCGGGTTGTCCTGTGCTCCGGCCAGGCAACGGCCATCAACACTCACCCAATCAAGAAGGAAGAGACTGATGGATAACCTCACCATGGACCTCATCAAACTGACTCGCCGCAACCGCGACGGCGCTTACGGCACCCAGAAGAACCGCCAGCGCGGCCTGACCGCGATTGCGGCAGAGCTGCGTGATCTTGGCTACAAGCTCCCGGCGGCTCACTCACTCAAAACCAAACATGTGGGCGCGCTGGTCGAGCACTGGCAGTGCCGTGAGCTGGATGCGGCAACGATCCGCAATCGGCTGACGTGGCTGCGCTGGTGGGCCGAGAAGATCGACAAGGCCAACGTGGTCGAGCGGGACAACCGCGCGTATGGCGTTGGCCTGAAAGCCGAGCAGCAGCCCAACCGGGCATTCAGCCTGCCTTCCGCCAAACTGGCGCAGATCGATTGCCCGTATGTCCGGGCCAGCCTGCGGCTGCAGGCGGCATTTGGCCTGCGCCGGGAAGAAGCGATCAAGTTTCAGCCGCGCTTTGCGGTGCGCCCGCACCGCATCATCCTGAAAGGCAGCTGGACCAAGGGCGGCCGCGCCCGTCAGATTCCGCTCACCACCCCCCAGCAACACGCGGCGTTGCTGGAAGTGGGCCGATTGGTTCTTGACGAAGGCAGCCTGATTCCGCATCGGCTTAGCTATGCCCAACAGCTCAAGCGTTATGAGCATCAAACGCTGAACGCCGGGCTCCGCAACACCCATGGCCTGCGTCACCAGTATGCCCAACAGCGCTACCTGGCCCTGACCGGCCAACGTTGCCCGCTAGCGGGCGGCAAACGCTGGGCGGAGCTATCCCACCGCGAGCGCAAACTGGATATCCACGCCCGCCGGCAGATTGCACTGGAGCTCGGCCATGGCCGACTGGCCATCACTAACATCTATCTGGGGAGTGCGGTCCAATGAAGCGCGCCGAGGCGACCTATCACCTGACCGCCAAAGCGCGCCAGCGCTATGCCGAAGAGCTGTTTGATCTGAACCGGGTCGGGAGGGCAATCGAGCGCCGCGCAAGCGAAGGCTATCGCGATGCGCGGCTCTATCAGGCGTTCCCGTTTGACCTAAGCGATCTCCCGCCCGCCAAACGGCTGGAGGCCTGGCTCGACGACAACCACTTTACCTACGCGTGGTGCCCCACCCCGCAACTGGTCGATCCCTATCGACCGGCCCGGCAGGACGACTACCCCGAACTGGTGGTGCGCTGGTGAGCCCGCTGACACTGCTGTTGCTGCTGGGGGTGCTGGCGGGACTCCAAGCTTTGCTCACAACCAGCAATTTGCTTGTGCGCATGCTTGTGTTGTCAGCCCTCACGACTTTGGCCCTAGCAGCTGTTCGAGTGCTTTGATCACCACCCAGACTAACCAGAACGCGACCGCGGGATGAGCAACGGCAGTAAACTGGCCGGATTAGTTTGCTCGCGTAGCGCCCGCCACCAGGTCACGAAACGCCATCTGGTACTTCTCATTCTCCTCTTGAGTTACATCAAGTGGAATCTCCATCTGAAATACCATTAGACCATTGTCGCTGTATTTTCTAATATGAAAGTGATTGTAGCTACTTCTCTCATCACTCAATATTGCTTCCACGTTACCGCTGACTCTTTCATTAACCCTGATTGATTGACCTGTCTTGACTTCCATTCCCTTCAAAAAATTATCAGATGCCAAATAGAAATCCCCTTCATTTTCAAATTGCCGACCAGACCGAGCAAAACCAATTACAACAGCAATTTTTCTGTCCATTCCTAAAATTATAGCAGTATAGAATCTATCGCTGTCCATTTTGGTTATTTGATAGGCGCCCAATTGATCCCATTCATCACCAATAAGAAAATTGAAATAGTATCCATCAGCATTGTATCTATATATCCTATTTTCAGCATATAGAACTCCGCCAATCACAAGAAAAACGGATACAAAGATACCAAAAAAACGCATCACTCCACCCTTACTCCCGCATCAGCCTCAACCGCAACCGGAAGAAGCCTAAATGGTAGCTTTGAACTAGAGTCAAAATGACCACTAACACCTATGCCTATGCTACCGCCAAAATAACCGAATGCCCTTCCCACGGTCTCAGATCGTCCTTGGAAAACCAGTCTTCCGACCAAAAAGTCACCACTGGCCGCGAAGTTACTTCCGTCCGTGGAAGCTGATAAACTGACAACGCCAATTTGAATACAAATTTCCGATACACAGTATTGACGACCAACTTGCTCAAAATCTAATGAGAAATCTCCGGTTATTGATCTTGATATAGAAAATGTTGTTATGTCTTCGTCGAATTCAAACGGCATTGCATCTGAATCATTGGCGACCGGTGTAGCGCCAACAGGTTTCGCCAATACTTTGAGACCATCATTCGTCAAGGCCAGATATCCCGTTTGACTGCGCAGGGCCCAAATCGTGTGCGCGTCCTGACCGTATTGGGTCCCAATCGACAGTAATGCCCCAAAGTCATAAGCTGAGGGCGCGACTCCCAGCGTCGCTGGGTTCGCTGACCGCAAATCCACGACCTGCGCTCCTGGCAGTGCAGAGCGAATATTGGATGTCTTGCTGGCTGGTGTAAACTTGACGTTATTGGCCAGATCCAGCACACCATCACTGGGGTCAAACGTAAAATCGTAGCGCGTTTCAAAAACGCCAGGACTTGTTTCAAATCTGTAAGATATAATCGTCGCCTCTGCTGGTACACTCTCACCGAGGATGCGTGCCGTACCCTGATTATCAATTTGGGTTAGCGTTCCACCGTTCAACAACAAAGAGCCACGGTTGAGAACGCGACTGCCGTTGTGCTCGGCTAGTTCGCCGTCCGTGATGTCACCCCGGCGGGTCATTAGTGCAACCAGCTCGTCTAACGACAGGATTTCATCTGCTGGTAGATCGCTGTTTCGGATGATGTCGAGTAAGGCGTTTGCGAAGGCGCGTACGGAAGACTCGCTCGTCACGCTGGGTGGGTTCTCAAAAGCATAACGGAACATAGCCTGCTGAATCTCGCCTCGGAGATTGGCAACTGCTCGCCGGGCTGCGGTGATTAGCTCTCCGTCATCATTGAGTAAGTCAGCGTTTGCATCCAAGATGAGATTCAGTCTGCCTGATGAAGAACCGATCGTGACGCCAGATGCGATTTCTATGCCGTCGTCGGCAAACAACGCGAGGGTCGCGTTGCCGCCACTGGTTTTTAGAATGTTTGCGACCACATGAATATGACCTGCACTGACATCAGTATTTGTTCCAGAGTTGAGTACGTCCTCAATGGCACTGGCTAGTCTACGATTGATCACCAAGCGATCGGGATCAAACAAGACCGTACCTGCGTTGCCGTTCGGCGCTGTCAACTCGACTTCAATGTCGTCAAACATCAATCGCTGCCAGCCGGAGACCTCGGCGAACCCGCCATCGCCGCCCAGGCGGCCGCCCTTGGCCGCAACCGTCCCCTGAAAATCCATCGTGTCATCAGCCCAGGCGATGATCCGGCCGCCGTCACCGTTTTCGGTGGCAGAGGCATCAATGAGACTGGCGCGGTCAACGGTAACGTTGGTGGCCGTTGGGATGTCCTGCTCCTGCAACGACAGACCATAGCGGGCCAGCGTCGCGGCTGATGCATTGCCGCCCTGGATATCACCACCCACCAGCACCAACCCGCCTCCGGCGGGTCCGCTGGCATTGATGCTGGCGCGTGTCAGTCCGATCATTTCTCCTACTATATGAATGTTTCCACCAGTCTGCCCTGACTGGACCCCGCGCGCACGGATTTCGCCGGATACGCGCACATTTTGTGGTGGTGCCTGTGGCGTTTTGGTCGCAGCGGTCTGTGCTCCGAGGATAATCTTGCCGTTGGCCATGCCAACGGTATCGGCCTCGATGATGCCGTCATTGTTGATGACATGATCGACCACGCGGCGCGCGGTGACCGCGGTCAACGCCACCTGTCCGCCACTGGCGGACAGCATGCCCTGATTGTCCACGAGGGCAGCCATCGGCTGGCCGGTGGCGACATCAATCACCTGGTCGATGATTTCATCATCGATCTTCAGTTTGATCAGGTTGTCGCCATAAAGGTCGAGCGTGAACTGATTGGCCGAGGCCAGCGCCACCTGACCCAGCCGCGCACTGATTACGCCGCTGTTGCGTACACCGGGCGCGACCAGTGCGGCCACGCCGCTGTCGCGGACGGTGATGCGCCCCTCATTGACAATCGACGCCTGCGGGTTGCCGGGCTGGTTGAACTCGTACCGGCCCGCCATGAAGTCATCGTTGGCGATATCGGCGGTGCTGGCCACCAACCCACCCACATCAATGTTGCTGTGCGCTCCAAACAGGATGCCATCCGGGTTGACGAGCATCACCGTGCCGTTGGCCGTGATGTTGCCCATGATCTGTGATGGTGCGCCGCCAGTGATGCGGTTGAGGATCACCGCATCGGTATTCGGCTGGGCAAAGGTAACGGTATGGTCTTGGCCCACATGGAACTGCCGCCAGTCAACGATCGCGCGCTGGCTGAACTGGTTGATCGTGGTGGACTGACCATCCGGGCGGGCGATGCTGGCATCGCCAGCGACGACGCGTCCGCCGTCGGGGCCTTGCGCTGCGGCGGATGAGACCAGCAGTGACAAACCCAGCGCCGTGGAAGCCAGCAACCGATAGCGTTGCGGAGACGCAACCATCTCAGTACCTCGCTCGCAGGGAGAAAGTACCGCGCCAGCCATCACCGAGGGCCGCACCATGGAGCGGCTTGGCAGCAGTGATTTCCGCGTCGAGCTGGTTCTGCCAGCTGATCCGCGCGCCCAGGCCCGCACTGGCCGCGTCTACAGAGGCAGCTGCTCCCGGTGCCGGGGCGCGCCGCCAGACCTTGCCGTAATCGGCAAAGCCGAACAGCTGCGCCTGCGTGAATTCGCTGGGTAGCGACGGGATGTCATAGCGCAGTTCAGTCATTGCCATGAAGCAATGGTCGCCGACTAGCGCTGATGCAGTGAATCCGCGTCCGAAAGTGTTGCCGCCGTAACCGCACTCCTCCGAAGCCAGCAGCGGATTGGCGGCGTACTGCCCGCGCAGCCGCCCGACCAGCGAGAACCCGTGATTGAGCTGCTGGAACCGACTGACGGTGGCTTCAACCTTGGTGAAATCCACACGTCCGTTTGCGCGTGATGCCAGCAGGTTGGTATTGCCGGTGCTGCCTAGCCCAGCGATACCCTGGCTGACGGTGGCCGTCACTTGGGTGACGCCGTTCCACTGGTCAAAACGGTCGTAGCTGAACCCGGTACGGACGCCCCTCAACCGATCCTCGTTAAACCGACTGTTCAACGCATCGGACTGGTAGTCATTGGCAAACATACTGGCGAACAACATCAGATTGTGACTGCGGCTGCGGACGAGTGGATGGCGTAACTCCGCAGCCCAGGTCAGACTGCGACTGTCGAACAGCAGGGTGCGCAACACTGAGGTGCCCGGTTTACCGCCATCGGCGGTGAACGTGACGGCAGCGGTCAGCCCTTCGGTATTGAGCACCTGTTCATAGCGGAGTTGACCGTAGAGCAGTTCGCTAGTTTCAAACGAACCGGCCGCGGTGCCGGACAACCGTTCATGGAAGCGCAGCGCATTGTTCACGGTCACGCCCGCCGAGAACTGATATGGGCCACGCCCTTCAGTGCCGTGATTGTCGGTGGCAGCAAAAGCATCAACCGTTTTTCGTTCGACCGTCACCACCAGCCGGGACGCCCCTGAGTTGGTCGGCGATGGTTCCAGTGTGGAGCCGAAATCCAGTCCAGGCAGGTCACTGGCCAGCAGCAGATACCGTTCCAAGGTTCTAATGTTTAGCGGACGCTGGAGGGTAATCCTGTCAGCATAGCTGCTGAAGAAATCCCGATACCCTGCCACCTCGGCTGGCCAGACCACTTCGTCGATCCAGCCTTCGACAGCCTGCAAGATGATATCAGCTCCTGCGGGATCAAGCGCCTGCGGCGGGACGATTACCCGCGACAGGAAATAGCCATCATCGCTGTAGCGGGCTGTCAGCTGTTCCGCGAACGCGTAAACTGCGCTGAGGGGTTGCTGGCCGGTCGGCGCTATCGCGTGTACGGCAGCAGCATCATAGATGGTGCTGCTGCTCAGCGTCACGCTGCGGATGTGGATCAGCATGGTATCAGCGGCAGCAGGTGCGGTCGTAGTTTCAAGCTGAATGGGTGCTGCGGGCGCGACCGATAACGGCGCCGCCGGTTCGGTGAACTGTTCACTCAACCGGGCACCCTCTTCAGCCACGGGAATGCCCTGCGCACCACTGGGCAGTGCGGCGGCCAAGCTGCCTGCCAGCACACAAATCACCAGTGTGGTGAGAAAACGCACGCCCCCAAACCCAGCTTTACCCCTTAAGCATTTGTTAATAAATCTGCTTGGATGAAAACATTCAAGCTATTCTTGATCATCTGCGGCTTTTTGCTGCCCTCATCCACGTATGCTGAACCTATTCAGTATGAGGATTGGCAGTTGGTGTGTGATCCACGTCCATGCGGACTGACGCAATCAGCCGTTGACGGGTCGCTCAAGGTTACCGTGAGCCAACGCCGGCAAGGGCTGTTCGCGCTGGTAGCCGTACCGCTGGGTATCAATCTTCCTGCGGGCCTCTCGGCGCAGGTCGATCAACAACCCGTGCGTCGCTATTCGTTTGCAACGTGTACGGTCGCGGGCTGTTTTTCCGCCATTCCACTGGCGGCAAGCAAACTGCTCGAATGGCAACGCGGACGCGCGTTAAAGTTGACTTACCAGGACGGTGAGGCCACCAGCATCAGCAGCACGATATCACTGCTGGGTTTTACGGCTGGCAACAATGCGTTGCTTGCAGCAACTGACTAGCCATGACCGCCTAATCGGCTCGCCTCTAGAAAGCTTGGTGGTGGGGCATTCTAGCATCAATTCTTGGGGTGGTTGCGGCACGCTTCGAGCGTCACGCCAGCGGCGCCCACAACACCAAACGACCAGCGCTGTCCATGGTTGGACAACGCCGGTCCCCACCGGCAGCTAAACGCGCGAGCACAGCGGGATGAACTCGTCCATGGTGTTGAGCCGCACGATGTACAGTCTGTAGCTGATCATGGTCAGGATTTTCCGGTGGATCAATTCTTGGCCCAGCGCATGGTAGTCAATGTACTCGGCCAGCGCAGCGCCCTGCTCGAGCCATTCCACGGCTTCATGCTGGACAAAGTCGCGAGCGTATTCTTCGGCGGTTTGATGCCAGTACACGCATTCAGCGTAGGTCGCGGTCACCTCATTGAGGTCATAACCGTTTTCAGCCAGGCAACAGGCGATTTCGCATAGGTCTTCTTCGCCATCGATGTCATCAACGAGCCTGAACCAGGCGGCCAACTTGTCGGTTGTGATGTCAAGCGCCTGAAACAGTCGCTGATGCGGACCATCCAGCAGATGCAGTGCATAGGCCTCCAGCGGTTGACCTAGCTGAACCGAGTTCTCGCCTGCCTTGGCCTCGAACTCTGCCAGGCTCGTGAACCCGAACCCGACAGCGTCTACGCTGATGGGTTGGGCGTAGTACCGGTCGATCTGACCGGTACCTTGGCCTTGCGCGCGGCTCACTTCGCCGCCTCCTGTTTGGGCTTGATCTTGCGCACGACGGTGCGGCCTTCGACCAGCGGGGTGTAGTTGATGGCGAGGTTCAGGCCGTCCTTGTCCTGATGCTGCCAGCCGACGCCAATTTTGGTCCAGCGGGCCTTATCGTCATCACCGACCACATGGAAGATTTCATGGGTGGGTGCCTTGGTTTGGGTTTGTTTTGCCATGGGTGTTTTCTTTCGTTGGTTATGGCGGCCACACCATGTGGCCGGTCGCCAATACGCCCAGCCTGACCCCTTAAGGGACGCGTGCATGGTTCTTCTCGGGAACCGCGCAGCGGCGGAAGACCATTGCGCGTGGTCCTGGTCAGGCTAGCTTTGGCGAGATACCGGCGCGTGGTGTGGCTGCCTGCCAAACGGGATCAGGAAGACAGCGGCAGAACGGACACGGGCCATGGCAACCCGTGCTTCGTCTGTGGGTGGGTAACGATGACGCTGGGCAATATCGGGTGGTCAGCGCTCAGGTTCATCGCGGTCTGGCGCTTCACGCAGCTGCTCGTCGAGCATGCGCTGTTGCGCGCGGTCCAGTTCCTGGCGGGAGATCGGCCGGCCGTCCGGGCCCGGCACGGGCAGTTCACCACGCTCGATCCGTTCTTCGACGAAGTTGCGTGCCCGGAGTTCCCTGAAGTGTTCCTGCTCCTGTCGGGACAGCGCCCGCAGGCCTTGCTCACGATCCTGCGCCTGGATTCTGGCCATTCGATTGCGGATGATCTCGTCTTCGGCCTGTTTGCGAACCGCTGGTGAGATTTGCGCGGCTTCAGTGAGATACCGGTGTTCTGCGGCGCTTCTGTTCATGGCCAGCGCGCGGTCGTACAGGTCCCGGGTTTCCGCAAGGATGCGCTGACGCGCTTCGTCCTCAATTTGCAGTTCCGCTTCGAACGCGCTTTGGCGCGTGACAACCCGGTCAACGCCCTTGGCGCTTTCCAGCGCCTGGTCGTACCAGGAGAGTTCAGCAGTCGTAACGGGCACCTCAACGGTATTTATGAGATGGTCCTCTTCGGGCTCCATATAGTAATCGCGTTCGATCAGTTTGAGTTCCTGATCGTCCCAGTAGCGTTGATATTCATCCCGCTCCTGGGGGGTGAAGTCGGGTGACGCCGCCGGTTCCGGTGGCCAGGTCGCCCGCGCCGTCAGGTGCGGATAGTCCCGGCGCTCATGGGCGGTTGGTTTGGCCATGGTCTGCTCCTTTTGCTGTTGCGCTCTGGTCCGCCGCGCGTGTTCACGCTTTTGCTGGCGTTCCAGCCGATTTGGCCCGCGATGCACGGTCGGTTCCGCCGCGATGCCGCGGGCCTTGTAACTGCGGTGATCCACGCGCAGCGTGGATCCAGCCTGCTTGAGGTAACGATTGGTCAGCTCGGCCCAGCGTTCGCGGGCCTGCTTGACAAAGCGGCGCTGTTCAATCGCCGCGAGTTTCTTGCCAAACCCGGCGTGCGTCAGCACGCGGGTGGTGAGCAGGATATGAACATGCGGGTTGTGGCCGGTACCATCCTCATGGATGGCCACATCGGCCACACAACCAAGCGCCACATATGGCGCTACGTAGTCCCGCAACAGCGCCTCGCGCTGCTCGGGCGGGACATCGCGGGTAATCGCCGCTTCAATGGTTTTGGCCAGCCGGGCGTCCTTGCGCCGGGCGGTGGTATCGACCGTGTTCCAGAGCTGGGTGCGGTCTGCTGCCCAGTCCGGGGCATCCTCCGGCAGGAGGATGGCGCTGAACACCACATCCTCGCGGTTGTCGAAGTCCACATGGCGGTCGGCGGCAGCCGACCACAGCCGTTGACCGGAGTTGTAGGCTGCCGTGGCGAGGGCGAAGCGCTCGCCATGTTTCGGGCTTTTGCGGGAGACATTCGCGACATGACAGTGGATGTTGCCGTCCTGCATCTGGTTACGCCTTACTGCCGTCCTGTCAGCGCGAGCGAGCCGAAGGCTCGACCCAAATCTGCGATTTGGGAGGGGGTGCAGGGGGGAAAGCCCTGCCGCACTTCTGTTCTTGGCGGCTCCCAATAGCCGTCTCAAGGACAGCAGCGTTGCGAAACGAACCTGTATATACAGGTCGAGCGCAACGTGTAAGTGCGCTGTACACGTTCTGGCGCAATTGTTGACTCAACTTTGACGATATTACTAGGCTTTGCTCTGACACTTGGGGGCGGTTTTGCATGAGTAAAAACCCGTTTGACTTGTCTCGATCTATCGTGAGCCAGGGCAGAACACTCGTTCGATCCGCGCAAATTGGGGGTAAACTGGGCTCAGCACTGGTTGGTCGCCAGTACCGGCGGCAGCTGGAAGCTGAGGGCTTTGATCCATTCACCGTCGAAGCAGCAGTCGAAGCGCTCAAGGCTGATCGCGATCCCGCGCCCATATTGGAGCAGGCACGTGAAGCAGCGCGCCTGCGGTCCAAGCAGGACGAGCTGCGTCGTAACCCGCCGCCGATCCATGGCTCGGCCCGGTGGGCTGAGAAGTCAGAGCTGTCTGCTGCCGGGCTGCTGCGCCCGGTGGATGGCCGCAGCCTGAGCCTGGGCACGATGGGTGGCAAACCGCTGACCTGGGACGGTGAGAGCCATCTGCTCACGATTGCACCAACCCGCACCGGCAAGAGCACCATGCAGATCATCCCGAACCTGCTGACCTATCAGGGCGCAGCGGTGGTGCTTGATCCCAAGGGTGAGCTGTATCAGCACACGGCCGAATGGCGGCGTGCGCATGTGGGGCCGGTGCATGTGATCAACCCATTCGGGCTGCCCGACCTGCGCGCTACAGCGGCGTTCAACCCGCTCGATGGCGTCACCGACAGCCAGAGCGCGCTGGAGCTCGCGGAAATCCTGTTTCCGCGCACACATGACGAACGGCAGCAGTTCTTCGAGAACGAAGCGGTAGCGCTGCTGACGGCGGTGATTGAGTTCACGGCACGGTTTGCGCCGGAAGGCCAGCGCACCCTTGGCACCATCCGCGATGCGCTCAGTACGCTGGATAACGACCTTTACGGCCTGCTCCGGGCGATGGCTGACCCGGTCATGCCGTTCTCCATTCGCAATGCCGCGCGCAACTTCCTGACGAAGTCCCGCGAGACCGGCCAGCCCCGGGTGCTGGACAGCCTCAACACCCATCTGCGCATCTGGGATACGGAAGGGCTGCGCGAGGCGACCTGCCGGACGGATTTTCGGTTTGCAGCGCTGAAAGAACAGCCAGCAACGGTCTATCTGGCGCTGCCGTTCGCCAAGATCGGGGCCTACTCCACCTTTGTGCGGATGCTGTTCGCCACGGCGCTCGATGCGATGCTGCACAACTCGGGTAATCCGGGGGCTAAGCCGGACATTCCGGTGCTGTTCGTGCTGGATGAGTTTCTGGCGCTGGAGCGTGATGACCGGTTTATCAGCGCCCTGCGCACCCACGCCAGCGCCGGGGTGCGGCTGTGGTTCTTTCTGCAGGATTTACCGACGCTGGAGCAGAAATACCCCACCACCTGGAAATCGTTCCTGCAGGTGGAGACCAAAACCTTTTTCGGCACTGATGATCCGTACACGGCCGAGTTGGTCTCCAACTACCTCGGCGACCAGACCATCGCCTATGAGACGCCGAACATGTCGGCGTCCACCACCGGTGGCACCAGTGCCAGCACCAGCTTCTCGATCGCCGAGAACCTGCACCTGCAGGGGCGCAAACTGCTGACGCCGGATGAAGTCATCGCCCTGATGAGCGGTGACGCCCATGGGCGGCCCGCCATCCACTTCCTGCGCAACCTGCGCCCCGTTCAGGCGCAACTGACGCCGTATTTCACCCAGCCGCCGCCGCTGGAGCCGGCATGAGGACTGACGGCTCCCGGATCAGGATCGCTAAACACTCGATCACCTTGACCGAGGTGTTGCTGACGATCGGCGCGATGTTGGGGGCATTGCTGGGCGGGTTCATCACGTTCAGCGTGTCCATGCTGGGCATGACCGCCGGTGGGCCGCTGGGGTTCCTGATCTTCGGGCCGATTGTGTTTGCGCTGTTCTCGGTGTCGATCAGTGTGGCGTTACTGGCGGTGCCACTGTGGGCGCTGCTGGCCGGACGACTGTTTGCCGGTTGGTCTGCTGGCAAACGCGGCAGTGCCGCGCGCGTGCTCGGGATTACGTTCTTCTCCGACGGCCATGCGATCACTGGCGCCACCCGGCAGCTGACCGATGATCTGGGTATCAGGCCGGTGGCCTATGTGGGCTGGTTTGACAGCCCCGAGATTAACGCGTTCGCGATGGGTACGCACAAGTACAATTCCATGGTGGTGTTGAGCCGGGGCGCGATTGAACGGCTGAGCAGGGATCAGCTGCTGGCTGTGCTGGCCCATGAACTGGCACATGTCGCCAATAACGACATGGCGCGCATGACGCATGCGCGCGGCATCCAGGAAGCGCTGTCGTTCTTTCTGTTGTACCGCGGGCTCAAGCGGATTGCGCGCTGGCTGTTCACGCCACTCTCAGAGCTGGAAATCCTGCGGCTGTCGCGCACCCGCGAGTTTGCTGCCGATGGGATCGCTGCCCAACTGGTGGGGCCAGAGCATATGATCTCGGTGCTGGCCAAGCTACAGCAGGAAACTATCCTGCCAAAACCGACCCCTTACACCAACCTGATGATGTGGAACGGGTTCGTCAAAAAGAGCTGGCTCGCCACCCACCCACCGCTCGAAGACCGAATTGCGGCGTTGGAGCAGTTCAGCAGGGCAAAAGAAGATGCGACCGACGAGATCGCCGTGCCCGTCAGCTAACTGCCAGTGGCCAAATGCGGGTTGAGCGCGGCGAAGTCGTCATCCAGTGGCGCAACCGCTCGCTGACGGCGGACGTTGATGACTGAAGCGTCAATCGTGTTTTTCAGGTGCACCGCATAGTGGCGCTCAATCATCTCCACGCTGGTCCGGCAGTTCTTGGCCACCTGATAGATGTCGGCACCTTCCAGCAGCCGGAGGCAGATATAGGTGTGCCGCAGGCTGTATGAGGTGCGCGGGTTACCGTCCCGATCAAACTTCAAGCCGAGGTCGTTGAGGACGCGGTTAAACAGCTTCTTGTGGTTCTGCGGAAAGACCAGATCGGTTGGCTGGGGTTGATTGCGCGCAACCAGCCGCTGAAACGGAAACACCGCGCCGGGCATGCTCTTACACAGGCCAACACCGCGCTTGCCACGCACCTGCACCAAGGCGATCTTCTCGCCAGTGTCTTCATCAAACATGATCTCGACATCGCGGTATTCAAGCCGGTTGGCCTCATCGGGCCGCAGGCCGGTGTTGGCCATAAACAGCACGTAGTCATGAAACTGCTCGGCGGCGTATTGGTGCCGCGTGCTCTGTAACGCCTTCGCCCGCGCGCGCGTCGCCTGATAGAACTGCTTGTATTCCTCCGGCGAGAACCACGCCCGATGGCTCACCTTCTTGGACTTGGCATAAGGGGCTGAGAAGTCCGGCAGGTGATCGATCCACCCCCGACGAAGGGCGGTCTTCATGACGTGACGCAGCGTGACGATCTCATGGTGGAGCGTGCTGGCCGACGGCAGCGGCTTGTCCTTTTTCGGCTTGAGGCGCATCAAGCGGTAATCCTGAATGCGCCCCGCCGAGATGCTCCTGATTGGCTCGCGGCCAAAGAACGGGACGAGGTGATTGGCGAGCCGGGCCATATGATCACGCACGTAGCTCTCGTTGCGTTGGCCTTCCGTGAGCGTGACGTACTCCTGCTCGAAGACCGCTGCCGCGTCCGCAAAGGTGGGGCCTTCTCCGGCGTCGGGTGATCCTGCTGAGCTGGCTGACTGGATCGCCGGAGCGGTGGTTTGTCCACCGCGCACGGTGAAGTACCAATCCTCGGCGACTTTACCGGCCTTGCCGAGATCGGACTGGCCGGTGCTCTTGCGAAGTTTCCGGCCGCTGAGGCGGGTTTCGCAGTGCCAATTGGCGGATTCAGGCCGCTGATAGAGCCTTACCCGACCATCCAAAATGAAGTGAGAGGCCATGTGTCCACCCGCCACTGTGTCCAGACTGTGTCCACAGAGTAGGATTGGAACGCGGTGAGATTAAGGCAAATGGCCGCTAAGTTGTTGATTCTTGGTGGGTGAGCAGGGACTCGAACCCTGGACCCGCTGATTAAGAGTCAGCTGCTCTACCATCTGAGCTACACACCCGACCGGTGCGTTATCTAGGCGTCTCGCCCGACGGTGTAAAGGGATCGCGGACGCGCAAGGCGGCGCCCGATCGGCCTTGTGTCACGGTCAGGCCGCAATGCCGAGACGGGCGGCGGCGGCACCAAGCCTCTTGTCCGCCGTCAGGAGCGTACCGCCGTCGCTGAGCATAGCTGATGCCAACAGATGCGCATCCACATAGCCGATCCCTTGTCCGTACAAGCCATGACGGTCGATGAAGCCCATCACCTCGCCATGCGTGGCCACCGCCGCCCGCGGCATGGCATCGAGCAAAGCGATGACCGCCTCGCGTTGCCGCAGAGACTCCAACGCGATTTCGCTGATCACAAAAGGATGGACGATCACCCGGTTGCGTTCGAGCAGCTCACGGAGCACAGGACTGGCCCCGCGCAAATGATCCACCCAGACCGAGCTATCGACTAGGATCACGATGCGCGGCGTCGGGGCACCGTTTCCAGGTCCGGTTCGCTGCCACCCAGCCGTGCCAGCCGCCGAGCGCTTTCACGCTCGATCAGCGCCTTGAGCGCCTCGCGCACAAGCGCGGACTTTTCACTGACGCCGGTCATTTCCTGCGCCTTTGCAACCATCTCGTCATCCAGTGTCAATGTGGTTCGCATGCAGCACCCGCCTTGTGGCCCAGAGGCATCAAATTTGGCATCATCTGATGCTCGAAACAATGCGCCGCACCCTCGCCCCCGTCACACGATCAGCCGTCCTTCGGCCACCTTGACGGCGTGGCCGCCGATGCGCGCGGCATCGATCGCGCCGTCGCGGCCGGTGATTTCCAGCCGGATGCGCGAGGGCCGGCCCATCTCGACACCCTGCTCGATCCAGAGCGCCGTCGGCCCTTCGGCGAGCCCGTCAAAATGGTGGACGGCGCCGGCGAACGCGGCCGCCGCCGAGCCGGTCGCCGGGTCTTCGGCAATGCCGTGATGGGGCCCGAACATGCGCGCGTGAAAGGCCGCGTCATGGGCGACCGTGTCACGGCAATAAAGATAGGGACAAAGGACGTCGAGCGGCTCCTGATCGGGGAAATGGGCCAGCCAGGCGGCCATGTCGAACCGCGCCCGCGCCATCGCGTCGAGCCCGGCGAGCGGCACGCACAGGAACGGATTGCCCGCCGTCCACTGGCTGATCCGATGGTTCTCGAAACCGATATCGCCCGGCGCAAGGCCGAGCGCCGCCGCGACGGCACCCTCGTCCAGAACCGCCTCCTGGCGTTCGGGCAGGCGCGGCAGGTCGAACTCCGCATAGGGCACATCGCCGCCATGCAGCGCCACGCGGACGGGACCGACGGCTTCCTCGATCACCATCAGCCGGTCATCGGGGCCGCCATCGCGCTCGGCCAGCGCGATCGCGCCGCCGACAGTCGGATGGCCGGCGAACGGCAACTCGCCACCCGGCATGAAGATGCGCGCCGCCGCGGTGTGCGTCCGGCTGACGGCGGCAGAAAAGAAGATCGTCTCCGACAGATTGAACTCGCGCGCGATCGCGGCCATCGACGCATCGTCGAGCATGTCGGCATCGAACACCACGGCCAGCGGATTGCCGGCAAAGCGCCGGTCGGTGAAAACATCATAGACCGCATAGGCAAGGCTCATCGCCCCTCTCCCCTCTCTTGATCCTCAAAGTGCCACAGCGCCAAGGCCCGCGCATAGGGCACCAGAATGTCGGCCTCCTTCGGCGTTCGGATGGCCACAAGATGCGCCACCTCGTCATCGCCCGTGGCTGCCTGATGGGCGCGGAACCGCGCCTCGCATGCCGCAAAGCTTTCGTCGAGCCGGCAGCGCCGCCCCACAAACCAGGCATGATCGCCGCGCGCCGCCATCATGAACGGGTCGAAGGCCGGCTCGGGCGGCGCAAGCCCGGTCTCCTCGGCCATTTCCCGGCGGATGTTGGCGGTGATGTCGATCCGGCCATCCTTGACATCGTCGGGATCGAGCGAACCGGCGGGGAAATAGTGCTTGCCGGCATTGGAGGTGTGCGCGGCCATCCGCGCGGCGACGATCGCGCCGTCCGCGGTCACTGGCAGCGACGATCCGGTGACATGCACCGCGCTGCCGTCCCGATCATGGTCGCGCCAATACAAGAAGGTGGCGTAGTCGGTCCTATGCCCGGTCGCCGACAGCACGCCCCCTTCGCAGGACACGTCGGTGAACAAAAATTGCGGCCCGTTCCAGAGGCGCTGATTGTGCGGAATGACCCGCTCCCAATGCGCCGCGATGGCGTCCGCATGGCGCTCGGCGAATGCCAGCGGCGCCTCGGTCACGGTCAGTTGCGTCGAATCAAGCCGCACCAGCATGGGTCGGGCTTAGCACGATCGGCGCCACCCATGCAGCGGCGACAGGTCTCTTGCGAGTTGATCTCGATCAATTATATAAGTGATCACCAATATAAAAGATATCGCATATTCTAATGGAGGTTCCCATGTCCAACCCATCATCCCAACCGGCGCCCGCCTGGCAGCCGCTCTATTTCTTGGCGGCGCTTGGCGCGGGCGGCCTTGCCGTCTCCTTCTTCATGTATCTGATGTGGTTGACGCCCCATGCCGGTCAGCCCATCCCGTCCTTCACCACCCTTTTGGCTGCCTTCAATGATGGCACGCTCGCCATGAAAGCGCTGATCGCTGTCAGCGTTGCGGGGATTGCGGTCTTCACCGCGCTCTTCGTGCGCCTTCTGATCTGGAATGTGGTGCGGTTCCGCCACTGGCATCCATCGGAAGCTGCGATCACCATGCGCCGCACCAACACCGGCTCGTCCATCATGGCCGCACCTTTGACCTATGCGATGGGCATCAATGTCGGCTTCATCGTCGGCGCCGTGTTCGTGCCGGGCCTTTGGGAACGTGCTGAACTCCTGTTTCCGTTCGCCCTTCTGGGCTTTGCGGCGATCGGCGTCTATGCGCTCAAGCTGTTCTCCGGCTTCATGACGCAGATGATCGTCGAGGGCGGGTTCGACTGCGCCAAGAACAATTCGCTTTCTCAGATACTGTCGGTCTTCGCCTTTGCCATGGTCGGTGTCGGCTTTTCGGCGGCCACGGCCATGAGCCACAACCCGATCGTCTCGGTGATCGGCTTCATGGGCGCCAGCTTCTTCATCGTCGCCGCCATCATCTTCGGCGCCATGTTCCTGGTGATGGGCTTCCGCTCCATGCTGGAAAACACCGCCAATCCCGAGACGGTGCCGACCCTCTGGATCATCATCCCCTTCGTGACGGTCGTCGGCATCGCGCTCTACCGGATGAACATGGCGCTGGACCATAATTTCGGTGTCGAATGGCTGGCCGGTGACCGGTTCGCCTTCCTGACGACGCTGTTTTCTGTGCAGATCCTGTTCGGCGTGCTCGGCTGGGCGGTGATGAAGCGCACGCGCTATTTCGAAACCTATGTCTCCGGTCCGGCCAAATCGCCCGGCTCGTTCGCCCTGATCTGTCCCGGCGTGGCGCTGTTTGTCTTCGCCAACTTCCTGATCAATCCCGGCCTTGTCGGCCTGGGCGTGATGGACAAGTTCTCGATCGCCTACTTCATCGTCTATGCGCCGCTTGTCGCGCTGCAGCTCCTGACCATCCGGACCTTCTTCCGCCTGTCGGGCAAGCTGATCACCTCGGACGGGCCGGCCCCGGCCGGCATGGTTGCGGCCGAATAGGGCTGGCGCAAACACTCCGATCCCCGCCGCCGGTTCTCTGCCGGCGGCTTTTCACGTTCCGGATCACGTCAGTCCGACGGATCGCGATCCACCGAACCCTCCTCCTCGGCGCGGCGCACCGGTTGCGGCAGGATGCGGCCGATCGCGGCCTCCCGGTCGCGGGCGCCGCCCACCGCCTGCTTTTGCCGCTCGAGCCGCGCCCGGTCGCGCTCGCGGGCCGTGCGCACCGCCTGCGCCCAGGCTTCGGCGTCATGGCCGAGCAGCGCCAGCGCCCGCGCGCCCATCTCCATCCCCGATGCGGCCGTCTCGCGCACCACATCGTCGACGCCACGGTCAAGAAGCTGGATGGCGTGGATGCGGTCATAGGCGCGCACGATCAGCCGCGCCTGCGGAAACTCGCGCATGACCAGATCGGCGATCGCATCGGTCGCCACCTGCCCGTTGGTGCACACCGCAATCAGTTCCGCTGAACCCGCGCCGGCGGCGGCCAGCACATCGCGCCGCGCCCCGTCGCCGAAATAGACGCGCGTGCCGAACCGGCCGGCCTCGCGCACCCGGTCGGCGTCGCTGTCCAGATAAGTCAGCGGCACATTCCGGACGAGCAGCGGCTGCGCCACCATCTGGCCGAACCGGCCAAAGCCGATGATCAGCGCTGTGCCGCCCGCGTCAGTGAAATCCTCGTCCAATGTGGCCGCCCTGGCCGGCGGCTGGAACAGCGCCAGAAGGCGCTCGTTCTGTGACGACAGCGCCATCGAGATGGTGACGATCGAGACCATCACCGCCGCCAGTTCCGCGTCGATCACCTGGGCGGACGCTGCCGCCGCAAAAAGGACGAAGCCGAACTCGCCATGCTGGGCCAAAGCGAAGCCAAGGCGCATCGCCTTGTCGTGATCGGTGCCGAACAGCCGGTTGACCAGATAGACGACGACGCCCTTGACCGTGACCAGCACTGGGACCGCCAGCACTATCAACAGCCAGTTGCGCGCCACCGCCGACAGGTCCAGCGACATGCCGACCGCGACGAAGAAGAGGCCCAGAAACAGGCCGCGAAACGGTTCGATGTCCGCCTCGACCTGATGGCGGTAGGAGGATTCGGCAAGCAGCACGCCGGCGATGAAAGCGCCCATCGCATAGGACAGGCCCGCAAGCGCCATGATGAGCGAAGCGAAGATGACGACGCCGAGCGCGGCGGCGGTCATCAGCTCGGGCGCCCGCGCCCGCGCCAGCACGTTGAACATCGGATCGAGCGCATAGCGCGCAACGCCGATCAGAAGCGCGATCGCGCCGATGCCGGTCAAAACGGCGGTGATGTTGGAGGCGGCGGTCGCCTCCGGCCCGGCGACAGGCGCAAGCAGCGCGACCAGCAGCAGCAGCGGCACGATCGAAAGATCCTCGAACAAAAGGACGCCGATCGTCGTCTGGCCGAAGGGCGTTGCCCGGTCGCCCGCCTCGTCGAGCGCCTTGACCACGAGCGCGGTCGAGGACAGGCCGAGCCCGAGGCCGACAATGATCGCCGCGGTGAGGTCGAGCCCGTAGGCATAGACGACGAGAAACAGCGCCGTGCTTGTCGCCGCAAGCTGGACGAGGCCCCGTCCGAAGATCGTGCCGCGCATGGCCCAGAGGCGCGCCGGCCGGAACTCGAGCCCTATGACGAACAGGAACAGGACCACGCCGAATTCGGCAAAGCGCAACAGCGCCTGCGGATCTTCGGTAAACGACAGGGTCAGCGCGATGCCTGCCGTGATGCCCGACATAAGATAGCCGATCACCGTGCCAAGGCCGAGCCGCCGCGACAGCGGTACGAACAGGCATGCCAGCGTGATCAGCGCCAGCGCCTCGGTGAAGCGCCATTCAAGCGGCGTCAGCCCGAATGGCGTGGCGACGTCCTGCGCTATCGCATCGGCGCCCAGCGACAGCCACATGGCAATGGCGGCAAGGGCGAGCCGCGCCATGGCGGAAATCATGATCATCTCAGGAGCCTTCGCACGACCGTTGCGGGACCAGGGCAGGTTCCGCGCAGCGCCTTGCGCGGATGCCGACCCGCCGACTATGAAGGCCGCACGCCAACCCGACAAGTGGGCCATCGGCCCAACAGGACGGGGCCCATGCTCGTCAATTCGCCACCCGATGACCGTCCCGCCAGCCGCCGGCTCACCCTGTCGGTGTTCGCGCTAGCCGTCGGCATCGTCTTCTTCGCCTTCTCGCTGACGCCCTCGCTAATCCCGCGCGATTATGTGCTGCAGGGCGTACTCGGCGGCGTGGTGATGGCGCTCGGCTATGCGCTGGGCCAGTTCGGCCTGCTTCTGTGGCGCTATGTCGAACTGCCCCTCGCGCGCGACAGGCTCGGCCGTGTGCTCAACGGCTTCGCACTGGGCGCCGCGCTGGTCCTTGCCATCGTCTTTCTGGGAGAAACGGCGGACTGGCAGAATTCCATCCGCGCTCGTGTCGGCATGGCGCCCGTCGATGCGGCCCATCCCGCCTATGTCGCGCTGATCGCGCTGATGGTCTTCACGCCGCTATGGATCGCCGGCTGGGCGTTCCAGTTGATGATGGACACGCTGCGCCGCCAATTGCGCCGGCTGATCCCGGTGCGGCTCGCCAACCTCATCGGCCTAGCGCTCGCCGCCTATGTCGCCTGGGCGCTGATCGACGGTTTCGTGATCCAGCGTTTTCTCGCATTTGCCGACGATGCCTATGGCGAAGCCTCGGCCCTTTTCGATCCCGACATCGCACAACCGGAGGCCGACCTCGCCTCGGGCGGTCCCGTCTCTCTGATCAACTGGAACGATATGGGCCGCTGGGGGCGCAACTTCGCCGCAACCGGGCCGGATGCCGATGCGATCGCGGCCTTCACCGGCCGCCCGGCCAAGGACCCGATCCGCATCTATGTAGGCCGCAATTCGGCGCCGACGCCTGCCGAGCGCACCGAGATCGCCTTTGCCGAGATGCTGCGCACCGGCGCCTTCGAGCGCAAGGTGCTGGTGATCGCCATGCCCGTCGGCTCGGGCTGGCTCGACGCGGGCTCGCACGATCCGCTGGAGATCATGCATGATGGCGACATCGCCACCGTCGCGGTGCAATATTCCTATCTGACGAGCTGGATCTCGCTGGTCTTTGAGACCGATGCGGGCCTCGACCAGGCCCAGACCCTGTTCGACCGGGTTTATCGTCACTGGCGTTCCCTGCCCGAGGACAGCCGCCCGCAACTTTATCTGCACGGGCTGAGCCAGGGCGCGCTCGTCTCCCAGTCCTCCGTCGATCTGCTGACGCTGATGGCAACGCCGATCGACGGCGCGCTGTGGGCCGGTCCGCCCTTTGCCAGCGGATTGTGGAGCCGCATCACCGGCGCCCGCGCGCCCGACAGCCCCTATTGGCTGCCGGAGGTCAATGACGGCGAAGTCGTCCGCTTCGCCAATCAGGACGCCGATCGTCTCGATGATGCCGCGCACCGATGGGGACAGGTGCGGATCGTCTATCTGCAATATGGCAGCGATCCGATCGTCTTCTTCGATCCCCTTTCGGCGCTGCGCCGGCCGGTCTGGATGAACGAAGAGCCCGCGCCGGACGTCTCGCCCGAGCTCAGATGGTATCCGTTCGTCACCCTGTTCCAGCTTGCACTCGACATGGCGCTGTCGCTGAACATCGAGCGCGGCTACGGCCACAAATACATCGCCGAGGACTATATCCCCGCCTGGGTGGCCGTCACCCGCCCCGACGGCTGGACCGAGGCGGACACGCAGCGGCTTATCGAACGGTTCCGGGGGTTCGATGGGGGATAAAGTGAGTGGTGAATGGTGAGTGGTGAGTCGAGAAAGCCGCACACGTTTCCGCCTGGGGCTCTTTTTTCCCTGTTCACCATTCACCAGTTCACCATTCACTGCCACCGTCAGTTCTTCGCCTTGTCGACAAGCGCGTTGGACTTGATCCACGGCATCATGCCGCGCAGCGTCTCGCCCACTTCCTCGATCTGGTGGCTATCGTTGACGCGGCGGATGCCCTTGAAGCGCGCCGCGCCGGAGCGATATTCCTGCATCCACTCCGACGTGAACTTGCCGGTCTGGATATCGGTCAGAACCCGCTTCATCTCCGCCTTGGTTTCCTCGGTGATGATGCGCGGACCCGAGACATATTCGCCCCATTCGGCCGTGTTCGAGATCGAATAGTTCATGTTGGCGATGCCGCCCTCATAGATCAGGTCGACGATCAGTTTCACCTCGTGCAGGCACTCGAAATAGGCCATTTCGGGCGCATAGCCCGCCTCGACCAGCGTCTCGAAGCCGGCGCGGATCAGTTCGACCAGACCGCCGCACAGAACCACCTGCTCGCCGAACAGGTCGGTTTCGCATTCCTCTTTGAAATTGGTCTCGATGACGCCCGAGCGGCCGCCGCCGACGCCGCATGCGTAGGAAAGCGCCATGTCATGCGCATTGCCCGAAGCGTCCTGATGGACCGCGATCAGGCACGGCACGCCACCGCCCTTCATATATTCGCCGCGCACCGTGTGGCCCGGCCCCTTGGGCGCGACCATCAGCACATCGACGCTGGATTTGGGTTCGATCAGGCCGAAATGCACGTTCAGCCCGTGCGCAAACGCGATCGCCGCACCGTCGCGGATGTTCGGCGCGATATGGTCGCGATAGATGTCGGCCTGCAGTTCGTCCGGCGTTGCCATCATCATCAGGTCGGCCCAGGCCGCGCCTTCGGCAACGCTCATGACGGAAAAGCCGTCCGCTTCGGCCTTGAGCGCCGTCGTCGAGCCTTCGCGCAGGGCGATGCGGACATTTTCGGCGCCCGAATCCTTGAGGTTCATCGCATGGGCACGGCCCTGTGAGCCGTAGCCGACGATCAGCACCTTCTTGCCCTTGATCAGGTTCAGATCCGCATCGCGGTCGTAGTACACACGCATGATTGTCTCCGTTGGATATGTGTGGGTCAGGGTTTGGCATCCGCCCCGTAAAGGCGGAAGAACTGGTCGACGGCACCGGCGACGTGGTTCGCCATGGCCTGGTCGGAGTGGGTGGCGGGCACATGTTCGCCGAGCATCAGGCGCACATGCATGTCGCGCACGATCAGCCCATACAGCGTCTCGAATGCGTCCTGCGTATCCTCGAACCGCAAGTGACCGGCCCGCTTGCCGGCCTCGAGCAGCGCCTTGGCGCGCGTCGACACCGCGCGACGACCCCGCGCCACCAGAAGATCGCCGAGCCGGGAGCCCTCGCGGCTCGCCTGACCTATGGCGAGCCGGTTGAGTGCCAGCGATGCCGGGCCGGACAGAACGGTCAGAAGATCGACGCCGAACCCTTCAAGGTCGGCGCGGTACGTGTCAGCGGGGCGCTGCGCGGCGGGACCGCCGACCGCGACGCGCACCTTGGACGCCTGATAGGCGATCATCGCCGCCAAAACGCCGTCGCGGTCGCCGAACCATTTATAGAGGCTCTCCTTGGAGCAGTTGGCAGCGCGCGCAAGACCGGCCGTGGTGATCGCCCGTTCGCCGCCCTCGACCAGAAGGCCAAGCGCTGCTTCCAGCACCTCTTCCTGGCGCGGCGTGAACGCCTCGTCCAGCGGCGCGCCGTCCGTGTCGGCGCCGTCATGCCTGCTGTGCTCGTGATGGTCCATGCCGCCTCCTGATCTTGCGTACCGTACCGTTCGGTACGGTGTCAAGAGGAACGGCCTTGCCTCTTTTCGCTCCGCCCCGAGCGATGCATAAGACGGCCATGACCACGCATGCCCCGATTCCCGTCCGCGCCACGGAACCTGCCGACATTACCGCGCTGACAGCGATCATCAACACGATCATCGCCATTGGCGGCACGACCGCCTATGAGGACCCGTTCACCGAGGAGCGTCTGGCAGCCCGCCTGCTCGACGATCCGCGCCTGATCTGCTGCCACACCGCGCTCGACCCCGCCGATGGGTCACCCGCCGGCTACCAGGTCCTCAAGCGCCATCTGGACCTGCCGCCGGACTGGGGCGATATCGCCACCTTTGCCCGCGTTGAACCCAAGCTGCCCGGCGTCGGCCGCGCGCTGTTTGCGGCCACCTCGGCCTTCGCCCGCGCGCAGGGTCTTGTCGCCATCAACGCGACCATCCGCGCCGACAACAAAAGCGGGCTCGGCTATTACGGCAAAATGGGCTTTGAAGACCATGCGGTTGCCAAAGCCGTCCCGCTGAAGGACGGCACGCCCGTCGACCGGATTTCGAAGCGTTTGGTGCTTTAGAGACGGTTTCCAGTGCGCGCCCAGCCAAGGCGGCGCCACGCGCCAACCGGGATCCCGTGGGGCTACCGGACCCCGGTGATACCCGCTTTCGTTGCAGCACATAAAATTTGCACATATATTCATGTGCAATTGGAGGACACACCGATGGCCCAGACCAAGGAGCGCGCGGCATTCACCCTGTCAGCCGGCGTCAAGGCGGAACTTGAAAAGGCAGTGCCCAAAAGCAAGCGCTCACGCTTTGTGGAGCGTGCCATCGCCGATGCACTCATGGAGCGCTCCAGACGGGCAGCGCGGCAAGCCATACGGTCCGCGCCGGCCTACTCAACCCAAGGGGCCGACAGCGTCGAAACGCTTGAACGGATCCGTGCCGAGCGCGACCGGGAACTGGCAGGCAAAGGCGAGCGGGCGGGAACATGATCGTTGCGGACGCATCGGTCTTCAACAAACTGTTTCTGGAAGAACCTGACCGGGCCTTGTCCGTGGCCCTGTTTGACACGGCACTGCGCGATGGCATCGCCCTCGCCGCGCCCGACCTGATCGTCCACGAAGCCCTGTCCGTCGCCCTGCACTATGGCGTGCCTTCGCATGTCATCTTCGATCTGCTCGAGCCGCTCGCCGACGCGGGCATGCGGCTGATACGACCGACGCGCGCGATCGGCGAACGTGCATTTGCCATTGCCCGGGGCGAAGGGCGGCCTTCGCTCCAGGACAGCACCTATCATGCCGTTGCACTGGTCGAAGGCGGGACGTTCGTCACCGCCGACGAACGCCATTTTCGCAAGACGCGCCATCTGGGCGCCATCATGCTTCTGCGCGATTGGGCAGCGGCGTCCGACAACGATCCGTTCACGCGCTCATGATGGATCCAACGCCCCCAGAAACCGCTTCACCGCGCCTGCCATGCCGAATTCGAGCGCGTCGGCGGTCAGGCCGTGACCGATCGAGACTTCGGCCAAATCCGGCACGCGCGCGACCAGCGCCGGCAGGTTGGCAACCGTCAGATCGTGGCCGGCATTGACGCCGAGCCCCGCCGCCCGCGCCGCATCCGCCGTCTCGCCGAGGATCTCGATCTGCCGTTCGGCCTCCGTCGCATTGTCGTGGCAGGCGCCGTAGGGCCCGGTGAACAGTTCGACCCGGTCGGTGCCCGTCGCTTTTGCCGCGGCGATCCCGCCCTCGCCCGCATCGGGGTCGCAGAACAGCGACACGCGCATGCCGCCATCCTTCAGGCGCTGCACGCAATCGCGCAGGAAATTGCCCTGCCCGGAAAAATCCCAGCCATGGTCGGACGTTGCCTGGTTCGGATCGTCGGGCACCAGCGTCACCTGTTCGGGCTGGTTGGCTTCCACCAGCGCCAGGAAATCCTCGGACGGATAGCCCTCCACATTGAATTCGGCATCCGGCCATTCATCGTCGATCACCGCCCGCAGTTCCGGCAGGTCGGAAAAGCGCACATGGCGCTCGTCGGGCCTTGGGTGGACGGTCAGCCCGTGCGCGCCCGCCTCAAGCGCGATCCGGCCCAGATGCGGCACCGACGGCCAGGGCAGATCGCGCCGGTTCCGCAACAGGGCGACGGCGTTCAGATTGACGGAAAGTCGCGTGGTCACGGCCAGCATCCCCCGGTGAAAGCAATTTTCGGCTTGATATAGCGCAATGCCGCACCGTGCCAGTCATAGGAGTTTTTCCGGACCATCATTGTCCATGGCACCTGTTCGGAGCGCCCGATGATCGAAGTTGAAACCCTGCCCGGCGGCATCGTCTCCATCGACGTGACCGGCAAGCTCGACAAGACAGACATCGAACTCGTCATCACCGAACTGGACGCGGCCCGCGAGACGCACGGCAAGATCAGTGTCATGGTCGATCTGACCGGCTTTGCCGGCATGACCGCCGATGCGCTGATCGCCGATCTTCGTTACGGCTTTTCCCATCTGTCCGAACTGGACCACTATGAGCGCATCGCGGTTCTGACGGGACACGACTGGATCGAAACGCTCGTCTGGCTGGAAGGCAAGCTGTTCCGGCGGATCGACATTCGCTGCTTCAAGCCCGAGGAGCGCCAGCGTGCCCGCGCCTTTGCGAACGGCATGGAGGTGCCCCGCGCCGAGACCGCGCCGGGCATCGTCCGCGTGCCGAGCGACCGGGCCAACATGCTCGCCTTCCGGATCACCGACACGGTGCGCGCCGCCGACGCCAAGGCGATCATGGGCTTTCTGAAGGACACCTATGCGCGGCACGACAAGATCGACCTGATGGTCATCATCGACGAACTGGACGGGTTCGACCCGGCCATCCTGTTCGACACCGGCACGTGGAGCACCAAGGCGCAGAGCCTGTCGCATGTGGGCCGCTACGCAGTCGTCGGCGGACCCGACTATGTGCGCCGCACCGCCGCCTTCATGGGCACCTTCATCCCCGTCGAGATCCGCGCCTTCGCGCGCGATGAGGAGGACGAGGCCTGGGCCTGGCTGAATGCCGGCCCGCTTCTGGCCGGCTGACCGTCACATCCCCGTCATGATCGGCGCGCCATAGGAAGCCATGTCTACACTGCGCGTCATCGATTCCCTCAGCCTGCCCGGCCATTCTTCCAAAGCCAATGAAGACCGGTGCGGCTGGACCGGGAACCGGGTTTTTGTGATCGACGGCGCGACAGGCGTCGGCGGAGACATGATGGACAGCCCTGAGGGCAGCGACGCCGCCTGGCTCGCACAAAAGGCCAAGGACCGTCTGGCCCAGCCCGATGACACCGATCCCGCCGACCTCGTCCGCCAGATCAACACCGAAGCCGGCGCCGCCTTCCGCGTAGCCGCCGGCGGGCAGGACGAACCGTGGCGACAACCGACGGCCAGCCTTTACATGGTCCGGCTGCATGCGGATCGGGTCTCCGCCGCCGGCCTTGGCGATTGCGTTCTCTTCACGATCAACAGCGCCGGTGAAACTGCACGCCAGTCTCCGATGACGGATCATCACGACCTTGAGGCGGAGACGGCGCGCGCCGCCCTCCGCGCCGGCGCAACACTTGTCGATGGTGCATCAATCACCAGCGCGGGTGCGATGCTTGAGCGCGAACGGGCACTGCGCGCCCGTTACAACACGGCCGGCGGGCCGATCTGGACGCTGGGCATCGCACCGGAGGCCGCCGATCACGTCAGGGTCGAACCCGTTGCGGTCGCGTCCCCCTTACGCGCCATCCTGTGCACCGACGGCTTTGCCGCCCTCATCGACCGCTATCAGCGCTATTCCATCGCCGGGCTGGTCGAGACCGCCTTTGCCAACGGGCTCGAAGCGCTTGGCGATGAACTGCGCGCGATCGAAAATGATGAAGACCCCGAAGGCCGGCTCTACCCGCGCATGAAGCGCTCCGACGACGCAACGGCAGTGCTGTTCGAGATCACTTGACGATCGTCAGCCGCTCGGCGGCGCGGGTGATCGCCGTGTAAAGCCAGCGGTCGCGCATGTCGCGGAACGCAAAGCTCTCGTCGAACAGCATCACATTGTCCCATTGCGAGCCCTGCGCCTTGTGCACGGTCAGCGCATAGCCATAGTCGAAATCGTCGAACCGCCGCTTGAGCTGCCAGCTCACCTCCTCGTCGGGATTGTCGAAGGCCGCCTTGAGCAGCTTGATCTTGGCAACGCCCCGGTCCGTGTCGCCATCGTCGGGCGAGACCAGAAGGTTGATGCCGGGCTTGGAACCGGGCGCCGAAGCGGTCATCACCTTCCACAGCGACCCGTTGAGCAGCCCCTTGGCCGGATCGTTTCGAAGGCACACCAGCTTGTCGCCGGCTTGCGGATAGCGCGCATCGAACCCGGCCAACTGTCTCAGGCGCTGATTGTAGCGCCGCCGCGTGCGGTTGATGCCGACCAGCACCTGGTCCGCCTCGGTCACCATCTGCGTGTCGAGATCGCCCTTGCCGATGATCTGCGCGGTGCCATAGTCGCCATGCATGATCTCGCGCCCCTCGCGCACATCCATCGCGAGCCGCACGATCGGGTTTTCCGCCGCCTGGCGGTGGATCTCGGTCAGGAGGAAATCGGGCTCGGCATCGGTGAAGAACCCGCCCCCCGAGATCGGCGGCAACTGGCCCGGATCGCCGAGCACCAAGACGGGCGTGCCGAAGCTTAAAAGATCGCGCCCCAGCTCCTCGCCGACCATCGAACACTCGTCGACGATGACCAGCTTGGCCTTGGCGATGTCCGACTGGCGGTTGAGCGCAAAGGTTGGCGCGATGCCGGTCTTGCCGGTGACCTCGTCGGTCACTTCTTCCTCGCCGCGCGGCCGGTAGATCAGCGAATGGATGGTCTTGGCGTTGGACGCGCCCTTGGCGCGCATCACCTGCGCCGCCTTGCCGGTGAAGGCGGCGAACTGCACCGTGCCGTCAACGCCCTCGGCAAAATGCCGCGCCAGCGTCGTCTTGCCCGTCCCCGCATAGCCGAACAGGCGGAACAACTGGCTGTCGTCGCGCTTGAGCCAGTCGGCGACGGCGACCAGCGCATCGTCCTGTTGCGGGGAAAACTGCATGCGTCGGATTTAGGGGATTCGCCCGGCGGAGGAAAACGGAAAAGGTGCGGGGCACTCGCTCACAGTAGTTGGCGCAGGATGTCAACAACAACCAGTTCCGCACAGCCTCCAGTTTCGGATGAGACCTGTGCAGTCCGACCGGACTTCGACCGGATTAACTCTAACTGCCGAGCTGGGCAATCAGAAATTCGAGCTCCGGCGTGGTTCTCGCGTCATCACGCAACCGCTGCCACCAGCCCTTCCGCAGCGGCTCAACCAGGAAAGAGGCCACTTCACTGCTTCTAGTGATTTCCATCGAATCAAGGCTGTCGACAAACACAAATGCAAAACCTTGGGCCGAACAGCGTTCCAAGTCGCGCCATAAACCGATCACGTCGACATCTTCCGGTGAAAGAAGAACATTGAGTTCTTCAAGACATTCCCTGACCGCAGCTCTCCGCAGGGTTTCCAGAAGGGTCGCATCTTTCACATCAATGTCTTCCAGCTCGACGCCACCAGAGAAGCTGCCATGGCGAGCGCCGGGATAATAGACCATGTGCTTTCCACGCACTGTTGTCAGAATTCGCGTTGGTTCCGATCGGTTCCCTTCGACGATCAGACAGCTCATGCCAAGTTTACAGGGCGCCACATCGCTGTCTGGTTCGTGCGGACAACCTTGCTGTGCCAAGTGCTCCCGCAGGGTGCGAAACGGCCGCTCCTGTGCGTCGCCACCGTCTCGCGACATTCCCATCTTGATCGTGTTCTCAACATCCAGAGCCCTGTAGAAGCGCACATGATAACGGTAGCTCAGCGGGCGCAAGCGAACCGTTTCCGATCCAATGCGATCCAGCGATATCTGGTTTACGGGGTCGACCGTGATGGCAGACACATCGATACGCGCCAGATCCAGCAAAAAGCGAATCTTGTCCGGCGCTGACGTCTCATCGACCGGATTATCGTCATACACCACGCGAAATCGAGACAGGTCCCTCGCATCGAGCATAGGTAGGTACTGACTACCGCCCGTGTCCTGTAGTCCGGGATAGGCCGTCGTCCAGACAGGCTTCATCACAGATACCGTTTTCCGAAGTCGTCCATCAAAAGCCAGAGCATGGCATAGGCTTCATGCGTAAGCTTGTACCGTTCGCGATCCTGCCAGATATCGGTGAGGATAAGATTGCGAAACTGGTCCAAGGTCATTGAGCGGTACTTGTGGATGCGGGGAGAGGTGCTGATTTCGCTTTCTTTCTGAACTTCCAGACGAAAGCGCAGCACGTCTTTCAGCGGTTTTTTTGTATAGCCGAAGTAGAACAGCTGCGGCTTGCCCATCCGCGCGTGTTCTCGGACGAGTGCCGCCGGATAAAGCGAAACTTCGCCTTCGGATCGGCGCAAGTCGAAATCGCGCTCGACCGCCGCATAGGCTTCGTCGTCGAAAAAGCTCTGCACACTGTCGGATTGATCATCACGCGGCCAGAGCGCTGCCCGACTGCCAGTGCAATGCACGCCAGAATTGTTCATTGCCGCATTCTCCGCAGCACGAAGCTGCAACAGCGGTCGCAGCACGCCGTCTTCGTCATGACAAAGAACGATGACCGAGATACCGAGCGTATTGGCCAGCCGGGGCTCGTCAAGCGGCGGGAGGATCGGGCCATACTTCATTCGCAGCTGCTGGCGCAGGCTGACGTGGCCGCCTGCATCGAACATCGGTTTGGGTGTGTAATCCGGAATCAGATTCGATCTCGCTTGCTGGGAATAGAGAGCCGGCTGGATGTCGACGTCACCGGTCGTGCGATCGATCTTGAAAAGCCGGATCGCATGACCCTTGTCATAAATCAATCGGTCCTCCGACAGCGCGTCGAATCCACGCCGAGCCGTTTCCCGCCAAGTCTTGTCAGAATAGCGGAACTTGAACACCTCCTCCACCACATTCAACCGCACATTGGCCTTCTCGCTCCAGATCACCTCCTTGGAGTACGGCAAAAATCCTAACTGGTCGCGATCTTCCCCTGCATAGAACTCGCTTAGGTATTTCGGATCCCAATTGATGAACGCGCTGGCATCAAGCTCTTCTAGGCCCGACATGATGTCCCGACGATCCCGTCCCAAAAGCCGTGCATGTACAAAGCTGGCGAAACTGCTTGTCCCTCGCGATGCATTGTTGGCAACCCACTCAATCATGCTCTTGAGCGGTATTTCGAGTTCACCAAAACCAACCGGAAAAGAGTAACTGGTATCCATGTCCACTTTCCTGCAGCATTTTGATCAGGTTATGCGTTTGCGATATGATCAACAGTGGTCTGTGATTGAGCTGACTGCGCCCTTGTCTCGACTGCCCACTTGTTTGAGAGCACCGCGCCCATTGTTCCCGATACTGGCCTCTACTATGCTCATCGAACAATAGTCCTGACAAGCGGATTTAAGGCTTTCCAAAGTCATTCTCACCGGCGGCCTGCAAAGCGCGTGGAAGAGCAGAGAAACGTCTACTGAACACTTTCGTCCTGTTCTTAACGGCTCGCTCCCCGCCCTGTGACCATTCGCACCGCGACGCCAACTGATGGCGCTCATGATGGCTTCCAATCGCGCGGTGGCATCAGCCGCTGCGGCAAACAGCAAAGATTGGAACGAACCATGAACCGCTATCTCTTCCCTCTTCTTGCATCCGCCCTTGTCGTCGCCGCCGTTCCGGCGGCGGCGCAGGAGATCGACGGCGTCTCGGTGGAAATCCGCATCGGCAAGGGCCTTCAAGCGTCGGCATGACCATCCTCCGCCACCGAACGTCACTCGTTGGCATAGACGGTTCGCCTTACTGGAAGAAGTCGAACAAACCGCCCAGAATGATCGCAACGACGATGAACGCCACAAAACGCTGAAGGTAGATCAGCATGGCGCGGGCCGGATGCAGCGTACGCGTGTGCGTGAACGCCTCGTCGAGGCCGAGCGCCGGGATCGTCCGGTCGAGACTGGCGAAGAATGCCCGATAGCTGGGCAGGTTAAGAACAACGCTGGCATTGTCTTCGCCATCTTGGGTTTGCGCGGTTCCCGGCCATAGCAGCACGATGACGCCGAAGATCCACAACCCGATGAGCCAGATGAATCCGAGCAGATTGTTGTAGCCATAGGCGTTGATGTATTTGCCAAGCGAATAGATCGCCCAGATCCCCCATCCATCCCAGCTGTCGGTGGTGAGCGACTCGCGGTAGGCATCGTTCTTGGCGATTGCGAGCGACCGCGCCTCCGCATTCATGCCCAGCGCCGACGCAGAGTCGCGCAGCGCGGTGTAGACGAACGGATCGTAACCACCGCCGCTACCGGCGGAAAAAGACGCCAGAAGGCAATCGAAAAAGGCACAATCCCCGTCGCCACCGTCGGCGGCATCGACAGCGGCATCGTCCTCGCCAGGCGGCAGGTCACGGCCCGGCTCGTACCATTTCAGAATGTTGAACCGCGCGCCCATCACATCGACGGGCACCGCCGCATCGTCGGATCGGAACCCCAGGCGAGGCGCCGAGATGGTGCCGACATTGACATCGCGCATGAACACTTTGGACCGGCGGTCGAACCGGACCCGACCGTCCTGAAAGAGAATGCGGTCGGACTGCAGTCCGTTGAGAAAGAGCTTGTCCTCGAAACCGCCCGACAAGCGAAGTTCAGCCACATGCGCGCCGATCATCGTCATTGTCCCGATGCGCGTCGATGCCTCGCAATCTTCCCAGGGGCGCGTCTCTGCTTGAACGTCGTCGGCCGCCGCGACTGGTTCATCGGCGTTTTCCGCATGTTGCGCATCATCCGCCTCGCCGTCGATGACGGCTGCCGGAGACGGGTTTTCTTCGCTGATGTCGGGTTCGGCTGGCCGGACCGGAACGCGGCCAAAGTAGTGCACACCCTGCGCTGAGACCGTGTCCATGTTGAGAACACCCACATCCACGCTGTTGAAGCCGGCCACCTGCCCGATGCGTGCGGACGAGAAGTCGATTTCGGCCGTCCGGGCGCAGACATTGTTCATGCTGATCTCGTCGACATCGGCCGCACTGAAATCGATCAGCCCCGGGCGGTCTTCGTCATCCGAAGCCGGTCGGTCGCGACCGGCCATCACCATGCCCCAAAAATAGGCCGCACGGGGAATTTCGACATTCTGCGCATCGATCCTGTCGACAGCGACGCGATCCATGACGAGGGTGTTGAATTGGCCCAACGCCAGGTCGATACGCCTCAGATCCGAGCGTTCCATGCGAAGATAATTGCTCTCTGCCTGATACAGGCGGACCCGGCCAATATTCTCGGCATTGTAGATGTACAGGCTGCGCGCCGCCAATTGTACGGCTTCGACCAGATCAAAACCGTCAATGTTCTCAAGTGAAATCCGCGACCAGGACCGGCCGTCGCGCAACGACAATCGCGGTTCCGCATCGTCGTCGCCGTCAAGCGCCGAAACATCCCTCAACCACAAAAAACGCCCGGTGGTATTGGCAAGATCGAAATTGCCGACGCCCGAAATGTCGTGGAAGCGGGCATCATTGCCCAGGTTCGAACCGTAGAAGTTGAAGTTCCGAACGCCGGCGACCCCGTCCAGCATGATATCATTTGAGACCCGCAAGCTGTAGGCGTCGATTTTGGGGGGAACCTCGCTCCACCGATAACCCCATTCGTATGGGTCAGCGAAGGGGTCGATCGTCATGGGGACGCCACGCAGATTGCGCATCACCATGTCATCGAACGCGCTGCGGTGCAGATCGATTTCACCTCGAAAAGCAACGTCGTCGATCCAGATTGCTTTCACCGTTTGGCGCGACAAGTCGATGCCAAAGGTGAACACGGAGTCGTCGAATTCGAGAACGGTCCCCTCTCTCAGGCTTGGGAAATGACGGTCCGGAGCGACGCAATCAAACCAGATATGATCTGCTTGAGAAAATGCGTTGCCCAGGCGACCCGTCGAAACGCGGGCAGGGACAAAGTATGTGGCGGCCAGCTTGATCCGGTCAAACAGCTGCGCGTCGGCTTCCGTGAAACGATAGGCCGGCAAGTCGTCTTGAAAAATCTCCGGTGGCAACGCGGCCATAAGTTCATGGATTTCGTCAAGCCTTGTTGCCACGGCCGGACCGGGATCGGCGCAACGATCAAGGCTCTGCAAGCCACCCCATGCACGCGTATTGAGCCAGTACGGCGTCAGCGATTGGCCGGCCTCGCGCAACAGGCCGTTCAGCTGCCAGAGCCGCAGGACATCCTCTTGCGGCAATCGCTCGGCCAGAAACACGGACAGTTGAAGATGGGCCTTATACCAGTTGTAGTCCAATCGTCGCCCACGGCATCGCGGCACGCCCGCATCGAGCAACGACTCGGCCATTTTGCCGGTTTCAACCACACGGGCGACGAATTGTTCGCCGGTTTCAGCGTCGAAGTCCCAACCCCCATAGTCCCAATCAAACTTCTCCGGAACGAGAGAGTAGACGAAGCTCTCAACAACAATCTCCGACACCGCACACAATTCATCCAGGGAGGGTTCTCGGCCCAAGGTTCGATTGATCGCGCGCCTCAATTGCCGGCGGGCTTCGTTCGCCTCCTGGCGGAACTCGACAAGTCCGTCGAACGCCTCATTGGGCTGGCTCATCAGCTCGGCCCAATTGGCAAATGCGACCTCGACCGATGGCTCCGGCATCGGCGGCGGCACAATCGCCTCCTCCTGCGCCAAGGCATTGCGCAGCAACAACACCAGAAACACGCCGCAAAAAGCAGCCATCCGCATGCATTGGCTCGCTCTTTTCACTGAAACTCTGCCCATAATTCTTTGGAATACAGAAGCGATCCGATATTTATTCACCAAGAATTCAGTATTACAAAGCTCTAATTTTCGGCGGCAAGCACCGGAGTAGCCTTCCCGTGAGGAACGCCGATATCGCCGTTTTGAAGCCATCCACCGCCATGCATCCGTTTTTTTCACCACAGCCATGCTGGTGCGGCAAGACTGATTTCGGAAATCTGCCCGATGGCCAGCCCGCCCAAGCGGATCCGTTTTTCACACTGTGACCCTTCGCACGGTCATCGTGCCCCAAGTCCCGCATCCTCGCTTCCAATAGCGCGGTGGCATCAGCCGCTGCGGCAAACAGCAAAGATTGGAGCGAACCATGAACCGCTATCTCTTCCCCCTTCTTGCATCCGCCCTTGTCGTGGCCGCCATTCCGGCGACGGCGCAGGAGATCGACGGCGTCTCGGTGGAAATCCGCACCGGCGGCGACGATCTGCGCGGCAATGACGACAACGCCTTTGCCTCGATCTGGTCCTATCGGGCCGACGGGCGCCAGCGCGGCATCCGCCGGCAGGTCAATGTCCGCGACCGTCGGATCAAGGACCACACGACGACGCACCTTTACTTCGATACGCCCGAGGGCACGGAGGTCGACGACATCACCCTGTTCATCCTCAACGTCGAAGGCTTCTCCGGCGGCTTTGACGGCGACAACTGGAACGTCGATGCCATCCGCATCACCGGCATCAAGGACGGCATCACCGTCAAGGAATATATGAACGAATTCGCCAATCCGCTGATCCGCTTCACCGGCGACGTGCACTCGTTCCACCGCGACCTGCGGGTGCGGTAGGCAGCGCCGGTGACTTCACGATCACAGTGACCGGCTGGTCAAGGCCGGTCACCGCCTACCGGTCGGGCAGTTCAAGACCGATCCAGCGCCCGACATAGCTGCGCAGAAGCTGAAGAAACTCGGGCGGGACCCGCTCAATGCGCCTCAGCATGCGTGTCTCCGTATCGATCGCCCTGATCTGGTCGGTCAACACCATGCCGCTGGTCTTCATGCCGTCCGGGAGGGCCAGTTTGGTGCGCCAAACGTCCCTATTAGACGTGATGGGACAGATGATCACGCGGCGCGAACGCGCGTTCATGGAGTCGACAGACACCACAACAACCGGTCGTACGCCGTCTTGTTCAGTGCCGCGAACCGGGCCGAGATCGGCCAGCACGATCTCTCCTTCGGCAAGCCAGTCGCCATCACCGGTGCGAATAGTCGTCGTCAATGATCTCGCTGCCGACGTCCGGCCCCCAATCGACGGTTTCCGGCTCGTTCTCCCAACCCATCCGGTCCATCTCGGCAATCAGTTCTTCCAGCGGAGGCGCCCGATAGGGACTTCGGTCGGGAGTAAGGATCGCTTTTTCACCTTCGACAGCCACGGTCACGGCGTCGCCCGCCTTCAGGCCCAACTGTTCGAGCACCGCCTTGGGCAGGCGGATCGCCGACGAGTTGCCCCATTTCGATATCTGAACCTTGGTCACAGGTCGCTCCGTTCGGATATCCCAATGTATATCCTTGAGGCCCCCGGCGCCAGTCCTCACATCACCTCGCGGCCCCGCCGCATGGCGGCAACACCCGTGCGGCAGACCTCGACAAGGCCGAGCGGCGCCATGATGGCGATGAACTGTTCGACCTTGTTGGTCCGACCGGTCAGTTCAAAGACGAAATGATCGACATTGGCATCGATCACATTGGCCTTGAACGCATCGGCCAGCCGCAGCGCCTCGAGCCGGTTCTCGCCCGCGCCACGCACCTTGATCAGCGCCAGTTCCCGTTCGAGCGGCTTTTCATAACCGCCCTGATGGGCGACCACCGTCAGGTCGGTCACCTTGTGCACCGGCACGATCCGCTCGAGCTGGGTGTGGATCTGCTCCATCACCTGCGGCGTACCGCTGGTGACGATGGTGATCCGCGACAGGTGCTTTTCATGCTCGGTCTCCGAGACCGTCAGGCTCTCGATATTGTAGCCGCGTCCGGAGAAAAGGCCGATCACCCGCGCCAGAACGCCCGGCTCATTGTCGACCAGGATCGACAGCGTATGGCTTTCGGGCGCGGACGTGTCCTTGGTGATGAAATAGGCCGAGGCCGGTTCGGATTGCGGTTCGTTCATGGCTTGGAACTTTCATTGACGGATGAGGAACGGACGGCCGGCTTGAGGCGGGCGACCACCACGCCGGACACGATGATGACGAGCGCGGCCAGCGCGTTCAGGCCCGGCCGCTCGCCGGCAAACAGGACACCGACCAGAACGCCGGCCAGCGGCACCAGAAGGTTGATCTGGCCGAAGAAAGAGGCGCCCTGCCGCTCGATGATGGCGAACATGAAGAGCGCGCCGACGGCCGAGGGAAAGACGCCCAGCGCGATAAGGGCCAGCACCGAGGATTGCGTCGGCGTCGCGGCGAAGGGCTGCTCGAACGCAAAGGCGAGCGGAAAAAGGATCACCAGCGTCCACAGCGTGATGTAGGTCATCAGCACCATCGGCGGATGGCGCACAAGCTGTTTGACCGAAAGCGCGTTGACGCCATAGGCCGTCGCCGCGCCAAGCACGGCAAGCTGGCGCCATAGATCCTGGCCGAACCCTTCCACCAGCGCCGGCCAGAACAGGATGGCAAGGCCGATCAACCCGAGCACGACGCCGGCCAGTTTCGGCACGGTCAGCTTCTCGTCGCGCGTCAGGAAATGCGCCAGCACCAGCACGACCAGCGGCATGAACCCCATCAGGATCGCCGCCAGCCCGCTGTCGATCACCGCAACGCCCCAATTGATCGCGGTGAAGGGGATCACCGTGCCGGTCGCCGCGCAAATGACCATGAAGAGCTGGTCGCGCCGCGTCGGCCGGAACAATGGCCGGCGCAGCACGATGACGAACGCGCCCAGAAGCAGTGCTGCCAGCACCTGCCGCACGAGCGTGATCGTCAGGGGCTGAAAGTCGGCCACCGCGATCTTCGACAGAAGAAACGCGCTGCCCCAGATCAGCGACAGCGTGACAAGCAGGCCGTAATCGGCAAGGCCCGGTGCGGACCGGTTCATCGCAATGCGCCGGATGTGGGATCACACAAGCGCCTTGCCTTCCGCGCCGATCGCGTTAGCGACTGCCTCGTCGGTGGCTTCGTCGGGCAACAGCATCTCATTGTGTGCCTTGCCCGAAGGGATCATCGGGAAACAGTTGGCGAGCGCCGCCACGCGGCAATCGAAGATCACCGGCTTGTCGATCTCGATCATCTCGGCCAGCGCATCGTCCAGCTTGCCCGGCTTGTCGCAATAAATGCCGTGCGCGCCATAGGCTTCGGCCAGCTTGACGAAATCGGGCATCGCCTCGGTATAGGAGTGCGACCGGCGATTGCCGTGCAGCAATTGCTGCCACTGGCGCACCATGCCCATATACTGGTTGTTGAGGATGAAGATCTTGATCGGCGTGCCATACTGGATCGCCGTCGACATCTCCTGGATGTTCATCTGGATCGAGGCATCGCCGGCAATGTCGATGACCAGCGCGTCCGGATGGGCGATCTGCACGCCCAGCGCCGCCGGCAGGCCATAGCCCATCGTGCCAAGCCCGCCCGACGTCATCCAACGATTGGGCTTTTCAAAGCCGAAATATTGCGCCGCCCACATCTGGTGCTGGCCCACTTCGGTGGTGATGAACGTATCCTTGCCGCTCGCCCTGGACGCTTCATAGAGCCGCTGGATCGCATATTGCGGCATGATCACATCGTCCGATGGCGTATAGGCCAACGAGTCCCGCGCCTTCCACTTGCCGATCTGTTCCCACCAGGGCGCATGCTTCTTCCTGTCGGGCTTGTGGCCGGCCGACCGCCAAGCGTCCAGCAGCGCCTCGAGCGCATGGGCGACATCGGCGACAATGCCCACTTCGGTGTGGACGACCTTGTTGATCGAGGAGGGGTCGATGTCGATGTGGATCTTGCGTGAATTCGGCGAGAACGCGTCGATCCGGCCGGTGATGCGGTCGTCGAAGCGCGCGCCGATATTGATCATCACATCGCAGTCATGCATCGCCATATTGGCTTCGTAGGTTCCGTGCATGCCCAGCATGCCGATCCAGTTCTCGCCCGAGGCCGGATAGGCGCCAAGACCCATCAGCGTCGAGGTGATCGGAAAGCCGGTCACCGCCACCAGTTCGCGCAACAGGTCGCTGCCGCGATCGCCGGCATTGATCACGCCGCCGCCCGAATAGATGATCGGCTTCTTCGCCGAGGCCATCAGCGCGACAGCGCGGCGGATCGCATCGGCATCGGGGTCCATCACCGGCCGGTAGCTGACACGCTCCTGGGCGATATGCGGTCCTTCATAGATGCCCGAGGCGAACTGGACGTCCTTGGGTATGTCGACAACGACGGGACCGGGCCGGCCCGTCTGGGCGACATGGAACGCCTCGTGCAGGATGCGCGGCAGGTCGGCGACCGATTTGACCAGCCAATTGTACTTTGTGCAGGGCCGGGTGATGCCGACCGTGTCGCATTCCTGGAAGGCGTCCGAGCCGATCAGTGTGGTCGGCACCTGACCGGTGATGCACACCAGCGGGATCGAATCCATCAGCGCATCCTGCAGCGCGGTCACGCAGTTCGTAGCACCTGGCCCGGACGTTGCCAGAACAACGCCGACCTTGCCGGTAGACCGCGCATAGCCTTCCGCCGCATGGCCGGCGCCCTGCTCGTGCCGCACAAGAATGTGCTCGATCGCGTCCTGCTGGAACAGTTCGTCATAGATGGGCAGGACCGCTCCGCCCGGATAGCCGAATATGTGCCGAACGCCATTGTCCTTCAGCGCTTCCAGCACCATCTCGGCGCCCGTCATTTCCTGGCCCGCTTTCGTGTCCGCCTTGGCATCCATGGTCTTCATCCCGTCCGGCCCTTGGGCCTCTGCACAAATTTTCGTCGTTTGGTTGGTGAAAGGCAATAAAAAAGGCTCCTCGAAGGGGAGCCTGTCATCGCGCATGGGTGGATCGTGCCCGGTGGCTACGCCACCTTGCCCATGCGCGGTCCTACTACGATAAGCATCGTCGTCATCATAGCGGTGTCTTAGTCCCGGCTTTGGGCCGGGTCAAGCGGTTAGGAGCGGTAGCGTTTCCTTAACCACGATCCCATAGTTTCGTGCGGCAACAGGTCCGGCCGCATGTACCGAAAAGAACAACCCGATCCGGGCGAAGCCAGATTGGCCAAGGAACGCCAACCGCTGCCCAAGCGCAACCGCACCGAAGGCCATGTCATCGAATGCGACGGCAACCGGGCCGTCATCAGCGCGAAGGTCGAACCGCACGGTGCGGTTTCGGCGGATTACTGGTCGGTCGGCACGCTGATCACCATCCGCTGCGGCGAAGTGCGTACCATCGGCATGTTGTATGGTGTCGAGGCGACCGAACCGCGCTGGCAGGACAAGGCCGCCAACACGATCCGCATCCATGTCGAACTGGTCGGCGAAGTGGCGGAAGTCAACGGAAAGCCGCGTTTTGCCGGCGGCCTGTCGGTCTATCCGCATCTGGGCGCGGTCGCGCACCGCATCCGGAACGACGATCTGAGGGCGATCTTCGCCAACACGGACCCGTCGGCCCTGCGCATCGGCGCGCTGTCGCAAAATCGCGAGATCGACGCGATGGTGTCGATCGACTCGATGATCTCACGCCATTTCGCCGTCGTTGGCACGACCGGTGTCGGCAAATCGTCGACTGTCTCGTTGCTTGTCCGCAAGGTGGTCAAGGCACGCCCGGATGTCGGCATCCTGGTGCTCGATCCCCACAATGAGTTCGCCTGCGCCTTCCCCGACATTTCGGTGACCATCGACGACACGACGCTGGATCTGCCCTTCTGGCTGTTCAAGCTGGAGGAGTTCGTCGAGGTGCTGTTCCGCGGCCGGCCCGCCGATCCCGACGAGGTCGACATATTGCGCGACCTGATCCCCGAGGCCCGCAATCGCTTCCGGGGCGAGGCCGCCGGCACCATGCGCAAGCCCGGTCGCGGCGCCATGATGACGGCCGACACACCGGTGCCCTACCGCATCGCCGACCTTCTGACCTTGATCGACGAACGGATCGGCAAGCTCGATGCTCGCGAAAACCGCATCAAGCTCAAATCACTCGCCGGCCGGATCGATGCAGCGGTTCACGATCCGCGCTATCGCTTCATGTTCGCCCACAAGACCATCGTCGACAATCTGGCCGAGGTTCTCGCCCACATCTATCGCGTGCCCGCCGCCGGCAAGCCGGTGACGATCTTCCAGCTCAACGGCATCCCGTCGGAAGTCGTCAACGCCGTGGTCAGCGTATTGTGCCGGCTGGCGTTCGAAATGTCGGTCTGGAGCAAGGCGCGGGTCAAGACACTGGTCCTGTGCGAGGAGGCGCACCGCTACATCCCCGCCAACACCGGAACCGGCTTCGGTCCGACCCGCGCGGCCATCGCGCGTATCGCCAAGGAAGGCCGCAAATACGGCGTCAGCCTCGGCATCATCACCCAGCGTCCGAGCGAACTGGACGCGACCATCCTGTCGCAGTGCAACACCATGTTCGCGATGCGCCTTGGCAATGAGGCCGATCAGGAGATCATGCGCCAGGCGATCACCGGCGCATCGCGCTCCTACATCAATTTCCTGCCGTCGCTCGCCAACCGCGAGGCGATCACCTTCGGCCAGGGCGTCAGCACGCCGATGCGGATGATGGTGGAAACCATCGACACGGCGCATCTGCCGGGCAACCATCTGCAAACCGGAGAAGATGTCCAGTCGGGCGCCGTTCCGGTCGACATGACGGCGCTGCTGCGCGCCGTGCGGGGTCCGGCAGCGGCCGCCACCGCCGATGAGACACCGCAGGACCCGCTCAGCGCCTTCGATCCGGCCGCCAAGGTCGGCGAACAGCGACCGTCGGTGACAACGCCCGAGCCGATGACCGCAACGCCGCAACCCAACGTCGAAAGCCGCGACGGGCTTTTCACCTATGACGGGCCGTTGCGCCGCAACCGCGAAAGACCCGCACACACCCGCGCCGATACGCCACCGGTGGATAAGCGGCCAGAGACGTCGGGTTCGTCGCGTGACCTGATCAGCCGGTTCCGGACACGGGACAAGGACTGACCGCGCCGGACGCACGCCGTCACGGCGTCGCTGGCGCGATGCGGGCCATACCGTCAACCGTCTGCCACCCTTCACCCAACTGGTTGCGGAACCATGTCATCTGCCGCTTGGCATATTGCCTTGTGGCCGTCTTGGCGCGGGCGATCGCCGCGTCCTCGTCCATCGTGCCGTCGAGAACCGCACCCAGTTCGCGCACGCCGATCGCCTTCATCGCCGGCAGGTCGGACGCCAGACCGAGCGCGCGCAGCCGACGCACTTCGTCGAGGGCGCCGGCGGCGATCATCGCATCGAAACGCGCCTCGATCCGGGCGTATAGCGACGCACGATCGGGCATGACGCGCCAGCGTTCGGTGACCGCGTCCGCGCCGAGAACTGGCTCGGCGGCCTGTGCCTGCCACGCCGCCAGCGTTCGGCCGGACGCTTCCAGCACTTCGAGCGCCCGCACGATGCGCTGTCCGTCGCCGGGATCGAGCGCGGCGGCGCCTTCGGAATCGCGCATGGCCAGGTCCGCATGCAAGGCCGGCGCGCCCTCGGCGGCGAGCCGCGCGCGCAGGTCCGACCGGATCGCATCGGGCACATCGGGCATGGGCGACAGCCCCTCGGTGAGCGCGCGGAAGTAAAGCCCCGTTCCACCAACGAAAATCAGCGGCGCATCCGCCGGCAGCCGTTCCAGCAGAGCAAGGACATCGCGCACCCACGCCCCGGTCGAATAGGCGACCGCCGGCGGCACATGGCCGTAAAGATGGTGCGGCGCCATGGCCATCTCATCGGCGTCCGGACGCGCGGTCAGGATGCGCAAGCCGTCATAGACCTGCATGGAATCGGCATTGACGATGTGGCCGCCGCGCCGCACCGCAAGGTCCAGCGCCAGCGCCGACTTGCCGCTTGCGGTGGGGCCGGCTATCAGCGTGATCGTTCGTTCCATCTGTCCCTGATGCTACCGGGCCGCTTTTGCGCTCATGTCCCACATCATCACGCTGATTGCCAATCCCGCAACGCGCGCGCTCGACCCGGCGCTGGCCGAAAGCGCGGCCAAGGCCGTCGGCGCGCGGTCTGTGACATGGCTCGGCGAGCGCCTTGCCGTCGATCTTGCCGTCGACGGGCCGGACGGCCATGCCGCAGCGCTTGCCGAAATCATCGGCGATGCGCCGATCGACCATGTCATTCAGAAGGACGAAGGGCCGGCCGCGCGGCGCAAGGCGATCCTGCTGGCCGACATGGATTCAACGATGATCCGCCAGGAATGCATCGACGAACTGGCCGCCGAGGCCGGCATCAAGGACAAGGTGGCGGCGATCACCGCGCGCGCCATGAATGGCGAGATCGAATTCGAGGGCGCGTTGCGCGAGCGCGTGGCGCTGCTCGAAGGCCTGTCGCTGGAGGTGATCGACACAGTCATCGCCGAGCGGATCGTTCTGATGCCCGGCGGGCGAGACCTTGTGCGCACCATGGCGGCCAACGGCGCCCATTGCGCGCTCGTCTCGGGCGGCTTCACCCATTTCACCGCGCGCATCGCCGACATGGTCGGCTTTCATGAACACCGCGCCAACCGGTTGATCCACGCGGATGGCAAGCTGACCGGCGAAGTGGCCGAACCGATCCTGGGCAAGAAGGCCAAGGCCGACGCGCTGACCGAGATCGCCGAACGGCTGGGCGTCGGAACCGACCGGGCCATCGCGGTGGGCGACGGCGCCAACGATCTGGCGATGCTGGAGATGGCCGGCGCCGGCGTCGCCCTGCACGCCAAGCCGTCGGTCGCCGAAAAGGCCGGCATGCGCATCAACCAAGGTGACCTGACCGCGCTCCTGTTCATCCAGGGCTATCGGGAAGACGAGATCGAGCGCTGAAACGACGGCGCTGCCACGCGCACCGGTGGCATCATTCCGGACGGGCGAAGACCGATCCGGAATCCAGTCGCGTGATCTTCGCCGCCTGGGCTCTGGATTCCGGGTTCCGCTTGGCGGCCTCGGAATGCCTTACCATTCAAGGCTTGCCGACATCCCTCATCCTGAGGTGCGAGCATGGCGAGCCTCGAAGGGCGAGGGATGTCGGTGCGCACCTCAAGATGAGGGCGTGGCCGAGCAGACCCTAGTCGATCCGGATCGTCACAAAGCGCAGGGCGCCGTCCGTGCCAGCCAGCATGAGCAGCGCGTTGCGGCGCTCGCTCTCCTGCAGCGCGGTAATTGCCTCCTGGACATCGGCGGGCGTCGACACGCTCTCCTGGGCGATCTCGACAATCACATCGCCGGCGTTCACGCCGCGATTGGCCGCAGCCGAACCCTCTTCCACAAGCGTCACCACCACGCCGCCCGAAACCTCGTCGGAAATCTCGAATTCCTCGCGCTGCGCATCGTCGAGTTCGGCCAGCGTCATGCCGAACAGTTCGATGGTTTCCGCCTCATCGCCGGCGCCGTCCCCGGTCGGTTCGGTGGTCAGCGCAAGCTGCTCGCCATCCTCAAGGCGTCCGAGCGTGACCTGGACGGTCTGCTCTTCGCCGTCGCGCAGGACGACGACATCGACTTCCTTGCCGACCGGCGATTCGGCGACAACCAGCGGCAGTTCGCGCATTGTCTCCACCGGCTTGCCGTCAAAGGTGATGATCACGTCGCCCGGCTCGATCGAACCGTCATCGACCGGCCCGCCTTCGATGATGCCGGCGACCAGCGCGCCTTTCGCGCTGTCCATGCCAAGGCTCTCGGCAATGTCGTCGGTGACCTGCTGGATGCGCACGCCCAGCCAGCCGCGCCGCGTCTCGCCGAACTCGCGCAGCTGGTCGATCACGCCGATCGCCAGATCGGTCGGAATGGCAAAGCCGATACCGATCGAGCCGCCCGACGGCGAGATGATCGCCGTGTTGATGCCGATCACCTCGCCATTCATATTGAACAGCGGGCCGCCGGAATTGCCGCGATTGATGGCCGCGTCGGTCTGGATGAAATTGTCGTAGGGGCCCGAATTGATGTCGCGCCCGAAGGCCGAGACGATGCCCACGGATACCGAACCGCCCAGGCCGAACGGGTTGCCGATCGCCAGCACCCAGTCGCCGACCCGCATCGCCTCGGAATCGCCCAGCGGCACCTCTTGCATGTCGGGGTTTTCCGACGGATCGATCTTCAGGACCGCGAGATCGGTCTTGGGGTCGGTGCCGATGATCTCGGCGGTGATCGAACTGCCGTCGTTGAAGTTGGCGGTCACCTCATCGGCGTCGGCGATCACATGATTGTTGGTGACGATGATGCCCTCTTCGGCATCGATGACGAAGCCCGAGCCAAGCGACTGAACGCTGCGCTCGCCGCCGCGTCCCTGCCCCTCGCCATCGGGCAGATTGTCGAAGAACTCGTCGAAGAATTCCTGGAACGGCGACCCTTCCGGCAGGCGCGGGCGCGGCACGTTGCGCTCGCCGCCGCTGACGCGTTGCGAGGTGGAGATGTTGACAACCGAATCGATCAGCCGGTCGGAAAGGTCCGCCAGCGATTTCGGCCCCTCCTGGGCGTGCGCGAGGCCACCCTGAGAAAGCGGCATCGGCGCCGGCTGTACTGCTACGAGCGCGGCGAGGCCGAGCGTTGCCAGAACCAATTTCGCGCGCGGCGCGGTCAAGCCGTAACCCATAGGCGCTTTCCTCCGAAGGCTGTGCCCCGTGTGCGGGCAAGAAACTGTTGGCCGGACATCATCCGGACATGCGGTCGAAAATAAGGCCGCCCGTGTGCGATGCAAGCGCGGTTGCCGCAGGCGCCGCCCATGTCACGTCTTCGTGACGGGAGGCTTCACAGAAAGGTTCGCGCCAGCCAGACGATGCCAACGCCGATCGCCGCCGAGGCCAGCCCGGCGATGCGCAACTGGTCGGCAGGCGCGGTCCGCAGAAACTCGCCGATGCGCCGACCCAGTTCCGGAAACGCGCCATAGACGATGCCCTCGATCACGAGGACAAGCCCGAGCGCGGTGACCAGATCGGCCATGGCGAGCCCGCCGGACCCTTATTGTCCGGCGGTGACGGGCGTTGAACCCTGCGCGTCCTGGAAGAACTCGAAGAATTCCGAGTTGGGCGACAGCACCATCGTCGTGCCGCCGTCCTGCAGCGCCCGCTCATAGGCGATCATCGAGCGGTAGAACTCGAAGAACTCCGGGTCGCGCGAGAAGGCGTCGGCGAAGATGCGGTTGCGTTCCGCATCGCCCTCACCGCGCAGGATTTCCGATTCGCGCCGCGCTTCCGACAGGATTTCGACCACCTGGCGGTCGGCCACGGCGCGGATGCGCTGGGCGTTCTCGCGGCCGCGCGCACGCAGGCGCTCGGCTTCGGCAAGGCGCTCGGCGCTCATCCGGTCAAAGGTCTGCTGCGAGACTTCCGCCGTCAGGTCGGTGCGCACGATGCGCACATCGTCGATCGTCAGGCCAAGCTGCTGGGCGTCGGGCCGCAGAAGGTCGCGCACTTCGCGCATCATCTCCGCACGCTCTTCCGACAGGGCCGCCTCGAAGCCGCGCAGACCGTAGACCCGGCGCAGAGCCGCGTCGAAACGGGTGCGCAGACGGGCCGCCGCCGAATTGAGGTCACCTGAGACTTGCTCGCGGAAGCGCCGCGCATCGGTGATCTGGAACGTCAGGAACGCATCGACCTCATAGAAGCGACCGCCGGACACCTGCACGGGCGGCGAATCGACCAGATCGAGCCGCAGCAGGCGGTCCTCGATAATCTGCACCGTGTCGAAGCCGGCAAAGGCGAACGGCGCCTTGAAGTAGAGGCCCGGCTCGGTCTTGACGTCCTGGATTTCGCCGAAGCGCAGCACGATCGCCTGTTCGCGCTCATTGACGACGAAGATCGACGCATAGACGAGGACGAGGATCAGGCCGAGGAGAAAGGCGATGATCGGGATACGGTTGCCTGCAAACATTACTGGGTCACTCCGTCCTGCGCGGCGGTCTGCCGGCGGTTCTGGATCTCGGGCAGCGGCAGATAGGGCACGACGCCCGAGCCTCCGCCTTCCTCGTCGAGGATCACCTTGTTGGAATTGCCAAGCACGCCTTCCATCGTCTCGAGGAACAGGCGCTTGCGCGTCACGTCCGGCGCCAGGCGATACTGGTCGTAGATCGAGATGAAGCGCTGCGCCTCACCCTCGGCTTCCTGCACGACCTGGGTCGCGTAGGCCGCCGCGTCTTCGCGGATCTGCGCCGCTTCACCCCGGGCCTGACCGAGCTGCTGGTTCGAATACTGGTTGGCTTCCTCGCGGAAGCGGTCCTCATCCTGCTCGGCACGCTGGACTTCCTCGAACGCGTCGGCCACTTCGCGCGGCGGCGCGGCGTCCTCGATGGAGACCGTGTTGATCTGGATGCCGGCGCCATAGCTGTCCAGCGTCGCCTGCATGGAGGTGCGCACCTCGTCGGCGATCGCCGCACGGTTGTCGCGGAAAACGTCCTGTGCAGGACGGCGGCCGACGATCTCGCGCATGGCGCTTTCGGCCACCTGGCGAACCGCATCGTCGGGACCGGCCACGTTGAACAGGTAAGAGCGCGGGTCGATCACCGAATAAAGGACCGAGAACTGCACATCGAC
>JANSXT010000020.1 GCA_024742765.1 Phyllobacteriaceae bacterium
CGATTCGCTGGCGGCATCGCCGCCGGCGGGTGCGAATTTGGCGGTGCGCAGCAGCACGGCGGTCGAGCCGAGCAGCACGACGGTCAGGATGCCCATGTGCACCCTGAACAGTTGATCCTGGCCGAGCGCCGCTCCGAGCAGTGCCAAAAAGGCGCCCGCTCCCACCAGCACGACCCAGCTTGCGTTTTTCATTGATTGTCCTCTCGCACTTGCATGTACACGATGGCGTGCCCCCGCACGTCGGCGTGCAATTGCGGCCCGGGCAAGCCGGGTCATCACCGTCTGTGCCCGAGGGCCGGTGGCGGTGCTTTGATCTTGATCAAGGACCCGACGGAGGTAGCAGGTCTACTTTCGGCTGCATCGGAAAGCGCCAACTTCGGGACATGCCGGATGAATTTGCCGACCAACAAAGGTGCGGATGCAAGCGATGCGGGCAATGAGCGTGTCGCTCTGCGCGTCGTCGGCAAGGGCGCCAATGCGGGTGCCCGCAGGACCGGCGCGGACCGCGCCGCAAATGGCAACGGCGTTTCGGTCGTCGCGATGGCCGGGACGCTCAAGCACCACATGAATGTCCAGCATAATCTGTGCAGCGCGCTTGAGACGCTGGCCGACAAGCTGCCCGCCGATGTGCGCAACGATGATTGTCTGGCCCTGGCGCGCAGCGTCTATCCGATCGTTCACCGCAGCCATGTTTTCGAGGAACAGACTCTGTTTCCCTTCCTGAAGGCGCGGTGCGCCGGCGTGCCCGAACTGGGCGAAACGCTGGACAGGCTGCATGGCGAGCACTGGGAAGACGAAGCGTTCGCCGAGGAAGTGCACCATGAGTTGGTGGCCTTCGCCGCCGACCGTTCCGAGGTCAATGTCGAAAAGCTCAGCTACATGCTGCGGGGCTTTTTTGTCGGCCTTCGGCGCCATCTGGCGTTCGAACGCGAACATGTGCTGCCGATGGTCGAAGCGCTGGAGGACGGGCGATGAACGTCGCCGTTCGGCACGATGTGGCCGCGCTTTTGTCGCAGCGGGGCGGGGCGGTGCCGCGCTATACGAGCTATCCCACCGCGCCGCATTTCGAAGCGGGGCTGGGCCCGGCGATGCAGGCCGAGCTTTATGCGGCGCTCGATGAAACCGACCCGGTCTCGATTTATCTGCACATCCCGTTCTGCGACCGGCTGTGCTGGTTTTGCGGCTGCAACACCAAGCACACGCTGAAATACGGGCCGGTGCACACCTATGTGGATGCGTTGCTCGACGAGATTGCCGGCTTCGGCAAGTCGCTCGGCTTCCGGCCGCGCGCGGGACAGGTGCATTTCGGCGGCGGGTCGCCATCGATCCTGTCGGCGGAAGATATGGGCCGGATCGGCGCGGCCTTGCGTGCAGCGTTTGTCGTCGGCCCTGAGACCGAGATCAGCGTCGAGATCGATCCCTCCGATGTGACCGAAGAAACGCTCACCGGGCTCGGCGATCTGGGCGTGACGCGGGCGAGCGTCGGCGTTCAGGATTTCGATCCGCTGGTGCAGCGCGCCATCAACCGGCCGCAGACCTTCGAGCAGACGCGCGATGTGATTGCGGCGATGCGCGGTGCGGGCGTCGGCTCGGTCAATATCGATGCGCTCTACGGGCTGCCGCTTCAGACGCGGCCGCGCCTCATGCGGACGATCGACCAGGTGGTTTCGCTCGATCCAGACCGGATCGCGCTGTTCGGCTATGCCCATGTGCCATGGGTCAAGAAGCACCAGAAGATGATCAAGGAAGAGCATTTGCCGGACATGCATGAGCGGTTCCAGCAGGCGCTTGCGGCGGGGGCAGCGCTGGTCGATGCCGGCTATGACGCGATCGGCATCGACCATTTCGCCAGGCCTGGCGACGGCCTGGCGGTAGCGGCGCGCAGCGGCCATCTGCGGCGGAATTTCCAGGGCTATACGACCGACAGGTGCCACGCGCTGATCCCGTTCGGCGCCTCCTCGATCGGCGCGTTCGAGGGCGGTTATGTGCAAAACATCGTCGCTACGGGCCAGTATCAAGAGGCCGTGCGGTCGGGCCGCAGCGTTGCCGCCAAGGGCTATCGCATGACGGCGGACGACCGCATCCGCGCTCACATGATCGAACGGCTGATGTGCGATTTCCGGATTTCGTTCGACGATCTTGAGACCCGGTTCGGCGATGCCGCCGAACCCTATGTCAACGAGGCGATGGGCATTGCCGAGGCGGACGCCGATTTCGTCTGCGGCGCCGATCTGGACGGTTTCTACGTGCCCGAATCAGCGCGACCGTTCACCCGGCTGGTCGCCGCGCGGTTCGACGCGCATCTGAAGGGCTCGGATTTCCGCTATTCAAAGGCGGTTTAGCGGGCTGGGAAACCTTCGACTGTCGAAAGCCATCAACCCTTGCCGTTCGAGGCTCGCCGCGCGCGCATCTCAGGACGAGGGTCGATGATGGCTGGCGCGCCTATTGCTCGCTTTCGCAGGCGTCCTGCAGCCGCGCAAGGGACGGCACGATCACCGTGCGGTTATTCTCAAGTTCGATGATGCCGGACTTGCGCAGCTTGGTGATCTGGCGGCTCACCGTCTCGATGGTCAGGCCGAGGAAATCGGCGATCTCAAGGCGCTTGAGCGGCAGTTCGAAACGGATCGTGTGCTCGTCATCGTCCAGTTCGGGGTCGATGTTGGATGCGATCAGGTAGAGGAAGCTCGCAACCTTTTCGGTTGCCGTCTTGCGGCCGAGCGTCAGCATCCATTCGCGCGCCTCGTCCAGTTCCTTCAGCGTCTGCTCGTGCAGCGCATGCTCCATGTTCGGTGCCGAGCGGGCAAGATCCTCGATCACCGATTTGGGGAAGGAGCAGACGCGCACATCGGTCGCAGCTTCGGCCGAATAGCTCGATTGCGACGAGAAGATGCGGCCGAGGAAATCGGGCGCGAACTGCAGTCCGACGATCTGCTGGCGGCCGTCGGCCATCAGCTTGGTCAATTTGACGACGCCCGACAGGATGTTGGAAAAAGTGTGCACATCGTCGCCGACGGTGATCAGTTCGGACTGGCTGCGATAGACATGTTTCGTCGTGTGCTTGGACAATTGCACGAGCTGGTCCGGTGTGAGCGATCCGCACACACCCTTGTGCCGCGCTTCGCAGGCGCGACAGACCAGCGGCACATCGGAATTGTGAATGTCGAGACGCGGCGCTCCGCGCTTGGCATTGTTGCTGCTTTGCACCATTGCTCTCCCGATCATCCGCCGTGTGTCAACTTAACGTGACACTTTCGATTTCGCAATTGCCGACCGTCGAATCCGTCATCGGCGAAAGCCGGCCTGCGGCACGCGCAAATGCCTGCCAATTGACGCGTTTTCGACGTGAGCGGGATTGTAACACCTGTCCCCGGAACGAATGGTGCGGCATTTTCGCCGTATGTGCCGTTGTCTGGCGTGCAAACGGCGCCGGTCGTGCGCAATACCGACTTTGCTTGATGAAAACATGGGCCGGCGGATGCCCGCCCCATACGAAAGTCTGATGAGTTGACGCCTTTTCCGGCGGGCGATTGATCGCTGCGGCGGATCGCGCTACGCGGTGCCGCCTTAAGGAGCTGCCGCCATGACCGAACTGCCCACAACGCCCTCATTCCGGCTCGATGGCCGCCGCGCGCTGGTCGCCGGCGCGTCCAGCGGCATCGGACTGGGTTGTGCCGTCGCGCTGGCCGAAGCGGGCGCGCATGTGGTGATGGCGGCGCGCGGCCGCCAAAAGCTGGACGCCGCCGTGGCCGCGGTCAATGCGGCCGGTCTTTCGGCTGAAGCACTGACGCTCGATGTCGCCGATCTCGATGCGATGCGCGCGGCGGTGGGCGATGCAGGGCCGTTCGACGCGATGGTCAACTCGGCCGGCCTAGCGCGGCACGGACCGGCGCTCGAAACCGCCGAAACCGACTATGACGCGGTGATGGATGCCAATCTCAAGGGCGCCTATTTCCTCGCCACCGAAGTGGCACGGGGCATGGTCGCGGCGGGCAAGGGCGGATCGATCATCACCGTCTCCTCGCAGATGGGCCATGTCGGCGGCATCGACCGCACGGTCTATTGCGCGTCCAAGCACGCGGTCGAGGGCATGACCAAGGCGATGGCGATCGAGTGGGGGCCGCAGAAGATCCGCGTCAACACGATCTGCCCGACCTTCATCCGCACGCCGCTGACCGAGGCGACCTTCGACAATCCCGAGCGGGTCGCGTGGATCACCGAGAAGATCAAGCTCGGCCGGATTGGCGAGGTGGAGGACATTATGGGCACGGTCGTTTTCCTGGCGTCCGACGCCTCGGCGCTGATCACCGGCACCTCGCTTCTGGTCGATGGCGGCTGGACAGCGGGCTGACCCGGGGCGCGCGACGCGTCAACTCATCTCGGCGAGAAGCGTCGCATTGCCGCCGGCGGCGGTGGTGTCGATGCACACATGCCGCTCGATCAGGCACCATGGGGTGATGTCGCGCGCGGTCACCAGCGGGATGATCGGGCCATCGCGCCCGGCCAACACCTTCCGCATGGCGCGCGCCGCCGCCTCCTCGCCCCAAAAGGCGACCGCGTCGAAACCGTCCAGCTTTGCCAGATCGTCGGGGTCGAGAACGCCATTGACCGTATCCGCACCTTCGGCGCCCTGCGCGACCATCAACGCCGCGCAGCCGGTGGCCATCGCCTGACGGGCCTGCTCATGGGCGTCATCGAGCGACGGGCCAAGGCACAGGACAAGCCCGTGCGGATGGGTCGACCAGCGGTTCGATTCGCCGGTTGGGCCGGGCAGATCGCGTGTCTCGCGCGCGCCGGCGGCGATCTCGCCGCGCAGCCGGTCGAGCCGCTGCTGGATGGTCGATCGCGCCGCCGGTTGCCCCGCAACAGCGTCGCCCGCGATCTTTGGCTGTTTCTGGAAGCGCGGCAGATAATGCGGGCCGCCGGCCTTCGGGCCGGTGCCGGAGAGGCCTTCGCCACCAAAGGGCTGCGAGCCGACAATGGCGCCGATCTGGTTGCGATTGACATAGATGTTGCCGGCATGGATCGCCGAGGCGATCTGCTCGACACGGTCGTCGATGCGCGTGTGCATGCCGAAGGTCAGGCCGTAACCGGTGGCATTGATCGCCGAGACGATTTTGTCGATCTCATTGGCGCCGAACGTTGCGACATGCAGGACCGGGCCGAACACTTCTCGTTTCACGTCTTCGATGCCGGACACGCGAATGACGGAGGGCGAAACAAAGGTTCCGTCATCGGGAACCGGGAGTCTTTTCAGAAGCTTGCCGGCCTTTTCTGCGGCATCGATGTAAGCGCTTATGTCGTCGCCGGCCTTGGCATCGATCACCGGGCCGATGTCGGTCGAAAGGGTCCACGGATCGGCGACGGCCAGTTCGTCCATCGCGCCGAACAGCATGTCGAGGAACGGCTTTGAAATGTCCTCCTGCAGATAGAGGACGCGCAGGGCCGAGCAGCGCTGACCGGCCGACCGGAAGCTTGAGACGATGATGTCGCGCACGGCCTGTTCGGGCAGGGCGGTGGAATCGACGATCATCGCATTGATGCCGCCGGTCTCGGCAATCAGCGGCGCCGACGGTGCCAGATTGCCCGCCATGGCGCGGTTGATCGTCTGGGCCGTGGCGGTCGAGCCGGTGAAGCAGACACCGCCGATGCGCGGGTCCGATGTGATCGCCGCGCCGACCGTTGATCCTGTTCCGGGCAGCAATTGCAGGGCGTGGCGCGGCACGCCGGCCTCGTGCATCAGTTCGACCGCGCGATGGGCGATCAGCGGGGTCGCTTCGGCGGGTTTGGCGATCGCGGCGTTGCCGGCGGCCAATGCCGCCGAGATCTGACCGGTGAAGATGGCGAGCGGGAAATTCCAGGGCGAAATGCAGGCAAACGTGCCGACGGGTTCGGCGTCGGGCGCCTTTTGCGCCTGCGCCGCATAAAAGCGCAGGAAATCGACCGCCTCGCGCAGTTCGGCGATCGCGTCCTCGGTGATCTTGCCCGCTTCGCGCGTCAGGATGGCGAACAGTTCGCCGAAATTGTCTTCATACAGATCGGCAGCGGCGTTCAGGATCGCGGCGCGGTCGGCGACCGGCGCATTCCAGGGCGCGGCGGAATCCAGTGCAGCTTCGATGTCGGCTTGCGTCGCTTCATGCACCGTGCCGACCCGGTCGGCGCCATTGGCGGGATTGACCACGGACAACGGTTTTCGGCCGGCGCCGTCGCGCGGAGCGGCAATAAGGGGCGCCGCGGTCCAGTGGCGGTCGCGCCATGGAGCCCGGGCGTCTTCGATGCGGGCAATGTCCGCCGGGTCATAGAGGTCGAAACCCCTGGAGTTTTTGCGCTCCGGCGCGAACAGGTCGGCGGGCCGGCGCACCTGCCGCGCCGGCGCCTCGGCGAGCGCGTCGAATGGGTCGGCGGCGACGGTCTCGGGCGGAACCGCCTTGTCGACGATCTGGTTGACGAAGGAGGAATTGGCGCCGTTTTCCAGAAGCCGCCGCACCAGATAGGCCAGCAGATCCTTGTGCGCGCCGACCGGCGCATAGATGCGGCAGCGTGTGCCTTCGGTTTGCAGCACCCGTGTGTGCAGGCTTTCGCCCATGCCATGCAGGCGCTGGAACTCGTAGGTCTTCGGGTCCGCACCCATCTCAAGCACGGATGCGACCGAATGGGCGTTGTGGGTGGCGAACTGCGGATAGATGCGGTCGGTCCGGTTCAGCAGATGCCGGGCGCAGTGCAGCCAGGCGACATCGGTTGCCGGCTTGCGGGTGAAGACGGGAAAGCCTTCGAGCCCTGCGGCCTGTGCCCATTTGATTTCGCTGTCCCAATAGGCGCCCTTGACCAGACGCACCATGATCCGCCGTTCGTGCCGTTCGGCGAGCGCGTGGAGCCAGTCGATCACCGCCATAGCTCGTTTGCCATAGGCCTGGACGACGACGCCGAGCCCGTCCCAGCCGGCAAGCTCGGGATCGGCGATCACGTGCCTGATGACATCGAGCGACAGGTCGAGCCGGGCGGCTTCCTCGGCATCGATGTTCAGCCCGATACCGGCGCTTGCGGCCATGCGCGCCAGTTCGGTAACGCGCGGGACCAGTTCCTCCATGACGCGCGCGCGCTGCGGCTCTTCATAGCGCGGGTGCAGCGCCGACAGCTTGATCGAAATGCCGGGATTGTCCTTGACCGCGCCGTGGGTGGCCGCCTTTCCGATGGCATTTATCGCGGCCATGTAGGCGGTGTAGTAAGTGTCGGCGTCGCCCATGGTCAGCGCCGCCTCGCCAAGCATGTCATAGGAATAGGTAAAACCCTTGGCTTCCATGCCGGCGGCCCGCTCCATCGCGTCGCCGATCGACTGGCCGAGCACGAATTGACGGCCCAGTTCGCGCATCGCCTGCTTGACCGCGGTGCGGATCACCGGTTCGCCCAAACGCTTGACCGCGCCATGCATCACCGAGGCAAAGCCGCCCCTGGGCGGTTCGCGCAGCACATTGCCGGTCAGCATCAGCGCCCAGGTGGACGCGTTGACCAGCGAAGAGGCCGAGCGGCCCAGATGCTCGCCCCAGGCTGACGGCGCGATCTTGTCCTCGATCAGCGCGTCCATCGTCTCGGCGTCGGGCACGCGCAGCAGCGATTCGGCGAGGCACATCAGGGCGATGCCCTCATCTGTGGACAGGCCATATTCGGCGAGAAACACCTCCATCAGGCCGGGTGTGTCCATGGTGCGGATGTCGCGCACAAGAGCGGATGCCCGTCGATGGGCTTTGTCGCGCAGATCCTTCCCGATGGCGGCGGCGGATGCCATCTCGGCCAGCGGCTCGGCCTCGTCGGCCAGATGCAGGCGGGCAATGCGTTGGCGATGGGCAGCCAATGGATCGGAGGGGGAGGGCGGTGTGTCGTTCATGTGCGCAGTCTAGCGCAGGGCGTGAAGGCTTGTTGCCCCTTGATTGATCATGGAAAGGCGATATGAATGCAAATATGCTGAAAAATCAGGAAATTTGCCGATGAGTGAGGCCAGGGAAGTCGATCTGGACCGTTTCGACCGGCGGATCGTCGAAGAATTGAGCCGCGACGGCCGCATGCCGGTGACGACGCTGGCCGGCCGGGTCGGCCTGACCAAGACGCCGTGCCAGACGCGGCTGAAGCGGCTGGTGGACAGCGGCGTCATTCGCGGGTTCCGCGCAATTGTCGATCCGCGCCGGATCGGGCGCGAGCATGTCGCCTTTGTCGAGGTCAAGCTGAACGATACGACCGAAGCGGCGCTTTCGGCGTTCAACAGGGCGGTGGCGGCGCTGACCGAGATCGAGCAGTGCCACATGATCGCCGGGCCGTTCGACTATCTTCTGAAGGTCCGCACGCGCGACATCGCCTCCTATCGCCGGGTCCTGGGCGAGAAGATCTCGGCGCTGCCGCATGTCGCCAACACCTCGACCTATGTGTCGATGGAGGCGGTCAAGGACACGGGTGCGTAACGGGGTCGCGGTTGCGCCCGATCCGTGCGAGACTATGTGCGGTGCGGCAAGCGCCGGGAGAATGCCATGATCAGCGCCATCGTCTATGCCCTTCTGGTCACCGTCGCCGCGGCGTCGGGCGGCATCTTCAAGCCGGGCGAATGGTATGAGCGGCTGGAAAAGCCGGGCTGGACGCCGCCCAACTGGGCGTTTCCCGTGGTCTGGACCATCCTCTACCTGATGATCGGGGCGGCCGGCTGGATCGTCTGGCGGCTCGACGGGTTCGGCCTTGCAACCATGCTGTGGCTGGCGCAACTCGTCTTCAACGCGCTGTGGTCCTACCTCTTCTTCGGTATCCGGCGGATGGACTGGGCGCTGGTTGATTCGGGCGCCATGTGGCTGACCATCGCCGCCTTCATCACCGTGGCCTGGCCGATTTCGACGACCGCGGCGCTTTTGTTTGTGCCCTATCTGGTCTGGGTGACGGTGGCGTTCGCTTTGAACCGCAGCGTCTGGACGCTCAATCCCGATGCGGTGGCGGCGGCGCGGACGGTGCCATGAACGCCCGGTGGCGGAACCACAGTTCCGCCAGATGCATCGCAAAGCCCAGCGACAGGAAACCGGCAATCACAAGAGCCGAATGGCCGATCAGGGCCGACCGAAGCGCGCCCATCAGCGCCAGCCCCGACAGCGTGTTGAAGACCAGCGTGCGGCGCGCGGCGGGCGCCCGGTAGACGAACAGGAACAGCGCCAGTTCGGCCAGCAGAACCACCATGGCGATCTCGGCCAGTCGGCCGGACGCGGCAATCTCGGCTAGCCAATCGGTGAGGGCGGTCATGAACCAAATCCAAAGGCAGCGAACGTCTGCGCCCTAGGTCGTGAATGGTAGCCCCCCCCTCTGTCGGCTTCGCCGACATCTCCCCCACAAGGGGGGAGAATGGAGCAGGGGGTCTTCCCGCCCGTCAGAATGGTCGGGTCAGGTGGTGTGATCGTTTCAACCGCCACTCTCCCCCCTTGTGGGGGAGATGTCCCGAAGGGACAGAGGGGGGTGCTATCGCGAAGCAAAACCCGTGACCAACCTATGCAAATTGCTGCTCAGGTCGTGCGGGCGAGGCCGAGAAGCTGGGCGGTGTCCTTGACCATGATCTTCAGATGCGCGAGCGGGTCGCGGCGCACCAGCTTCTTGTTCAGATAGCCTTCCCAAGTCAGGCGCTGCACGTCCGGATCGGCGCACATGGTGACGAACTTTTCGCGCCGCTTGTCGGACGAGTACCAGAAATACTGCATCATCCCGAGCACGAAGAAGACCTTGCCATGGTCCTTCATGAAGCGCTTGCGGGCGGTTTTCAGCGCGGTGGCGCGCTGGGTGGCGATGGCTTCGACGGCGGCCTCGGCGCACAGGCGCCCGGTCAGCATGGCGTAATAGATGCCTTCGCCCGAGGAGGGCGCGACGACACCGGCCGCGTCGCCCGCCAGCACGATGTTCTTGCCATTGTCCCAGCGCCGCATCGGCTTGAGCGGCAACGGCGCGCCTTCCTCGCGCACCGTTTCGCAATCGCCGAGCCCGGCATCCTCGCGCAGCTTGCGCGTGGCTTCCTTCAGCGAATGGCCCTTGACCGCCGAGCCGGTGCCGACCGAGGTGTGCTCGCCATGGGGGAACACCCAGCCGTAAAAGTCCGGCGAGATGCGGCCATCATAGATGACATCGCAGCGGTCGGCGCGGAATTTTGTGGGGTCGGGCGCCTCGGGCGTTTTGACGATCTCGTGGTAGGCAAAAACGTAGGGCGGCTGCTTGGCCTTGTCGAAGGCGGTGCGGCGCACGGCGGAGTTGGCGCCATCGGCGCCGATCAGCATGCGTGCGGTGACGTGATGGGTTTTTGACTTGTCTTGCTTGTCGGCAATCAGCGCGGTGACCGTGCCGTCGGCGTTCTGTTCCAGGCCCTTGAACGATCCGACAATATAGTCGGCGCCGGCCTTTGCGGCGCGCTCGCGCAGCCATGGATCGAACTTGTCGCGGTCGACCATGCCGACATAGCCGATATTGCCGATCGTCATGTCCACCGACTTGCCCGAGGGCGCGATGATCCGCGCCGCATGGGCTTTGGAGACAAGCTGCTCCTGCGGGATCGCAAACTCGCTGATCGCCTTGGTCGGGATCGCGCCGCCGCACGGCTTGATCCGCCCCTCCTTGTCGACGAGCACCACATCGTGGCCCTGAACCGCAAGATCGTGCGCGGCGGTTGCCCCGCCGGGGCCGCCACCAATGACGATGACATCATGGATATGGTCGGACATGGGGTCTTCCTCCCTATTCGGCCGGCGCGAGCGGGGCGTGGCCGGCCGGTTGCCGCCGGTTGGCGGTGGCAACACCGATGGATGTGGCGATCATCGCCGAGATCAGGAACAGCACCGCTTCACCGGTGAAGACGACGGCAAAGGACAGGGCGACATCGCCCGTCAGCCAGCGCGTGATGTCGATGGCGATGGTGCCGGCGAACCCGCCAAGGCCGAAGGCGATCGCCTGGGCGGCGCCCCAGACACCCATGCGGATGCCTTCACGCGATTTCGTGCCCTGGCCGGCGAGCGTCATCATGGTGCCGATGGCGGCCACGGCGAAGACGCCATTGGCAAAGCCGAGCGCAAAGACGTTGGCTTCAAGCGGCCAGGCGGGGGCGGCGCTCGCGGCGACGGCGAGAAGGCCGAGGGCCAGGCCCGAGCCGAGGCAGCCGGTGACGGTGAAGAGTTTCAAAAGGCCGGGCCGCCGCGTTGCGAACACGCTGCCGATTATGCCGACAAAGGCCATGCCGAGGAACACGCCGGCATGGTGCATGCCGCCCAGCGCTGTCGATTCGCCGGGCGTGTGGCCGAACAGAAGGCCGGCGAACGGCTCCAGGATGAGGTCCTGCGTCTGGTAGGCGAGCATGGAGACGAAAACGAACAGGGTGAAGATGCGCGCCGCCGGATCGTGCCAGATCTCGCGCAGCGCCTCGCCGAATGTGGCGCTCGGCGCTGCCGCTTCTTCGGGATCGCGAATCTCGTCGGTCGCCCGCTCGATGCCCAGGACCGCAAGCGCTGCGATGGCGAAAGCGATGGTGCCGGAGATGGCGGTAATCGTCACAAGCCGCAGGTGCGAATAGGGATCGAGGAAGACCGAGGAGACGATGGCGGTGACGACGATGCCGGCGATCATCATCATCCAGACGAGCGTTGCGGCCGCGGGCCGCCGGCCGGGCGCGGTGCGGCTCGCCAGAAGCGCCAGAAGCGATGTGCCGGAGGCGCCGATGCCAAATCCGATGAAGGTGAAGGCGACCAAAGCGGCGATCATGCCGAGCCAGAAATTCTGTTCGAACAGGAGCGTGGTGGCCGCTGCCGCCGTACCGGCAATGGCCAAAAGCGCAAGCCCGCCGAGAATCCAGCGGGTTCTGCTGCCGCCCTTGTCCGACGCGTGGCCCCACAGGGGACGTCCGAGTTGCACCGCATAGTGAAGGCCCACCAGAATGCCGGGAATGACGGCGGCGAGCGAGAGTTCGACGACCATGACGCGGTTGAGCGTCGAGGTGGTCAGGACAACGATCGAGCCGAGCGCCGCCTGGACGAGGCCGAGCCGGACGATGGCCAGCCATGACAAGCCCGGCTGCCGGGGAGACCAGAGGGCGCGGGTCTGGAACATCTTTGTGTGCCTCCTCAGACCGTTGGGACCGTCGCCGCGCGCAGGGCGAAGGCGGCGATCATCATGCCGGTGACGTAAAGGCCAACGCCGATGGCGCTGAACCAGACATCGAATTTGAGCGGATTGCCCACAAAGCGGACCATGGCGCCGGCCTGGACCAGCAACAGCACGGCGATGGCCGCCCCATGCCAGGGCATGGCGAGCGTCAAAAGAATGGCGATCACAACGGCTTGCGGGATGGCCATGACAAGGCTGGCCACCAGCGCGGCACGCTTGGCGCCAAGCTGCACGGGCAGGGTGCGGACGCCCATCTGCGTGTCGCCCTCGATCGCCTTGAAATCGTTGATGGTCATGATGCCATGGGCGCCGATGCCATAGAGCAGCGCGACAATGAGCACTGGGCCCGGCGGCAGCGTGCCGAGCGCGGCGGCCGCTGCCGTCATCCAGGGCAGGCTCTCATAGGAAAATCCGACGGCGCCATTGCCCCACCAGCCGTTCAGCTTCAGGCGGAAGGGGGGCATGGAATAGGCCCAGGCGAACGCGATGCCGATCGTCGCCGCCACCAGGACCCACGGGCCGAGCAGCGCGGCGACGGCAAAGGACAGGACCGTCCAGATCAGCGCGATGTAAAGCCCCCAGCGGCCGGGCATGCGTCCCGACGGAATCACCCGGTCGGGCTCGTTGATCGCGTCGACATGGCGGTCGAACCAGTCATTGATCGCCTGGCTGCCGCCGCAGATCAGCGGTCCGGCAAGGATGATGCCGCCAACGATATAGGGCCAGCGCTCCTGGCTGACCGCGCCGACCGAGACGGTGCCGCAGGCATAGGCCCACATGGGGGGAAACCAGGTGATCGGCTTGAGCAGCGCCAGCACCGCGCTCGGCGCGGGAAAAGCGGGCCGTGTCTGGGGTGCGGCGGTGGCGTCCATGCCGGAACGCTAAGTCTGACAGGCGAAAGTGTCAATCAAAATTGACAGTATGAACTGTCAAAAATTCGGACGCTTTGGTGTGGGCGGAAAATCTAGCTCGACGCGTTGCCGAAATCCTCGAGCCCGTGGCGGCGCAGCTTGATATAAAGGCTCTGGCGCGACAGGCCGAGCATGTCGGCGGCCGAGGCGCGGTTGTTGTCGGTCTGGCGCAGTGCCGCCTCGATGCACATCTTTTCGATGACATCGACCGCCTCGCGGATCAGATCCTTGAGCGGGACCCGGCCGACCAGTTCGGCGAAGTCGGACGATCCGTTCTCCGCGCCGGGGGCCGGGACGGCGAACTGATTGTCACGCCGGCTCGCTTCGGTGATGAAGACGCCGATGCGCTGGTTGTCGGCGTCGCCCGTCATGCGCGCGGCGGATACGGCCACGGTCCGCGTCGTGCCCAATTCGTCGCGCACGACGGTGGAGAACTGGCGGACCTGGCCTTCCTCGCGCACCCGCGACAACAACACCTGAAGATCGACCGAGGAGGCGCCGAGCCAGGTGTTGAGATTGCGGTCGACCACCAGCGACTTGTTGAGAACGTGGATGAGGTCGAGGAACGGATCGTTGGCGATGCTGATCATGCCCTTGCGGTCGATCACCACCAGCGCCTCGGGGAAGCTGTCCAGCAGCGCGGGATCGGCGCCTTCAGGGGCGGCATGGGCGTTTGCGGCGGCGTCGGGGACCAGCGACAGCATCAGATTGCCGCGGCCGCTTTCGCGATAGGGCTCGATGACGCCGAGCAGCGGTTCTGCATGGCCGGCGGCGCGCAGCGTCAGGTTCTGGCGTGTGCCGCCATGGCGCGCCGCGTTCAGCGCGTCGGTCAGCTTGGCCCGATCCTCACGTTCGATCAGTTGCAGCACCGGCTTGTCGATGATGCGTTCGGCGGGCTGGTGCAGCAGGTTGGCGCCGGTCAGGTTGATGTCGATGACGGCGTGACTTTCACCGTCGATGACGATGATGGCCTGGGCGGTCTTGTGGAAGATGGTCCGGTAGCGCCCCTCGGCATCCCTGATCTTGCGATATTCGGTTTCCAGTTCAGCCTGGGTGCGCACCAACTGCTGCTGCAGTTCGGACAGTTTGCGCATATCTTCGCCGAGCGCCAGCCGCCACGGCATGCCCTCGACGGTCAGAAGCGTATAGTCGACCGGCAGGTCCTGCATGCCCGATGCGGGATGGTTCACCTGGCGCCGCCGCGTCGTGCCGGTCTTGGCGTTTTCCTCGATCAGCGCGTCGATCTTGTCGACGCATTCGACGGTCACCGTGTCGCGCCAGGCGCGGCCGATCCAGTCGTCGATGCCGTACCGTTCGAGCGCGGGGTCGCGATAGGCGACATCGATAATGTCGCCCTCGACCGACAGGAGCAGCGACACGTCAGCGCCAACGGAAGCCAGAAACGCACTCGCTTCCGGGCCGGCTTGGTCGAAGAGCCGGGCGGACCGGCCAAAAATGCGATGATTGTGACGGGAGACCTGCTTTTCCATCAGCGCTCATCCGGCCCTTTCGTTAGGCTCTTTTTTCAGTTCGCGGTCAGGCATTTCGGTCAAGACGCGACGGTCGGCAAGCAGGGATTCCGCAGTGCCGATGGCGCCATAGGCCGTGTCGCACACATGATCAACTCCCAGCCGCACCATCCATCGGCGATTTCCGGTGCTGGCACCGCCGCCGGCGATGATGGCCGGGCGCTCGGCCGCCGGCATGGCGTCGACCGCCGATATGGCGGCGGCGGCCATCGGGCCAAGCGCGCCGGTCGACCAGGACAGGCAGACCAGGTCATAGCGGTGGCGCGCGAGATGGCCGGACAGGTCCGACGGCGTTTCCTGCTGGAGCATGCGCGTCACCCAGCCGCGCGAACGGAACATCTCGTCGAGCACGCAATGGCCGAAATGATGGTCTTCGCCGGCCGGGAAGGTCAAAAGCGCATGGCCGGTCTCGCTGCCATCGGCGGGGCGCGGCGCGGCGGCCACGGTCTTGCGCAGTAGCACCTGGAGCCGGCCCATCGCCATCGTCACGGCCCAGAAGCTGCGTGAATCATCGCACCAGTCATCCCCCAGCGACCGGGCAACGCGCTCAAGCAGCAGCAGTTTGGGCTGGGAGGGGGCCTCCTTGCGCAAAAAACGCCGCACGGTGGGATCGGCGGCGACGTCGGCGCGGTCGTAAAGGGCGGTCTTGATGCGGTCGACGATGCTGTCGTCGGTCAGCCCGTACATGGCGTCGGCGCGCTGCGGATTGCCCAGCCTGCGGCTGGTCCTGTCGAAAATCGCGGTGCTGATGATCCGGTGGAACCGGTGCCGGTCGGTGCCGTTCAGCGCCGAGCCGTTCGGACCACCATAAAGGTCGATTCGCGTGCCGGCATGCACATGGGTGTCGACCCGGTCGGCATCGACGGGCATGGGGTGTTCGTCGAACCCCGAAACGTCGTCTCGTTCTTCCGTCATGGCTTGTTACGCGGCAAGCCGCGTTCCCGATCGCGCATGAAGATGGCCACGCAGTGCGGGCCCCGATTTTCCTGCCAGGGACGGCGACCGGTTATTGGCCGGCACCCGGCTTTGCGCTCGTGCGACCAACCCCAACGCGAGCAAGGATGGAACAGCGATGCCCGATTGTAAACAAAAATAAACGTCAATTAAAGTTGACACTCTGCAAAATGGCGGTCTAGATTTCTCCCCAGGTCAGGGAGGATGGCTTGACGCCGTTGCGACGATGACGCGCCAAACCCGAAACAGCGCTGCATTCCAATTGTATACGCCCGAACAGCGTGTGCGCCGCGACAATACGCGCTGGACGCTCGTGCAGGGTGTCCTTGCGCCCGTCCAGTTCGTCGTCTTCGCAATCAGCCTGGTTCTGATCCTCCGCTATCTGTGGACGGGCGAGGGGCTTTGGGCGGCCGATGTCTCGATCATCGTCAAGACCATGGTGCTTTACGCCATCATGATCACCGGCGCGATCTGGGAGAAAGTCGTATTCGGCCGCTATCTGTTCGCACCGGCCTTCTTCTGGGAAGACGTCTTCTCCATGGCGGTTCTGGCGCTGCACACCGCCTATCTGGTCGCAACGCTGGGCGGTCTTCTGGCTCCGGTGCCGCTGATGGCGCTCGCGCTGGCGGCCTATGCGGCCTATGTGATCAATGCCGCGCAATTTGTGTGGAAACTGCGTCTGGCCCGGCTCGGCGACCCGAGAATGCAGACGGGCAAGCCCGATGGCCTGCCCATGGGGGCGGCGTCATGAACCGGCACGTTCCCCCGCATATCGCCGCCGCCGAAGCCCGCTCGAACGGGCAAGGCGGTTCGGGCTGCACCGATGTCGTGCCGATCAAGCAGCGCGGCCAACACGAAGTCTTTTGCGGGCTGACCTCGATCATCTGGCTGCATCGCAAGGTGCAGGACGCCTTTTTCCTGATCGTCGGCTCGCGCACCTGCGCGCATCTGATGCAGTCGGCGGCGGGTGTGATGATCTTCGCCGAGCCGCGATTCGGCACCGCGATCATCGACGATCGCGACCTTTCCGGCATGGCCGACATGTATGAGGAACTGGATAAGGTCGTCGACCGTCTGATCGCCCGGCGCCCCGACATCCGCATGCTTGTCCTCGTCGGCTCCTGCCCGTCCGAGGTGATCAAGCTCGATCTGGGCCGCGCGGCGCATAAGCTCAATGCGCGCATGGCGCCCGATGTGCGGGTCCTGTCCTATTCGGGTTCGGGCATCGAGACAACGTTCACGCAGGGCGAGGACAATTTCCTGCAGGCGCTGGTCGACGCCACGCCGAAGGCCGCGCCCGATGCGCCGCGCCAATTGCTGGTTGCAGGCTGTCTGGCCGATGTCATCGAGGACCAGTTCGCCCGCATTTTCGAAGCGCTCGGCATCGACAATGTGCATTTCCTGCCGGCGCGCGCTGCGGGCGAAGTTCCGCCGATCGGGGCGAACACGGTCGTGCTGATGGCGCAGCCTTATCTGACCGAAACCACGAAACTGCTCGAACGCAGGGGCGCTGAGGTGTTGATCGCGCCGTTCCCGCTGGGCGAAGAGGGCACGACGGCCTGGCTGAAGGCGGCGGCAGACGCGTTCGATGTGCCCGCCGACCGGTTCGATGCGATCACCATGGCGGGCCGCGAGCGCGCCGCCAAGGCGGTCTCGCTTTATCGCCAGCGGCTCGACGGCAAGCGCGTCTTCTTTTTCCCCGACAGCCAGATGGAGCCGTCGCTAGCGCGTTTCCTGTCGCGCGAGGCGGGGGCCGACATAATCGAAGTTGGCACGCCCTATCTGAACAAGGCGCATATGGCGCCCGATCTGGCGCTGCTGCCCGCTTCGACCCGCTTGGCCGAGGGCCAGGATGTCGACAAGCAGATCGACCGCTGCCGCGCCGACGATCCGGACCTGATCGTTTGCGGCATGGGGCTCGGCAATCCGTTCGAGGCCGAGGGCCGGACGACCAAATGGTCGATCGAATTCGCCTTCACCCCGATCCAGGGCTACGAGCAAGCCGGCGACCTAGCCGAACTGTTCGCCCGGCCGATCGGACGCCGCGACCTCCTTCAGGTGGAGGTCTGACATGCAGTTGACCGTCTGGACCTATGAGGGACCGCCGCATGTGGGCGCGATGCGCGTCGCCACCGGCATGAAGGGGCTACATTACGTTCTGCACGCCCCGCAGGGCGACACCTATGCGGACCTTTTGTTCACGATGATCGAGCGGCGCAAACAGCGCCCGCCGGTCACCTACACCACATTCCAGGCGCGCGATCTGGGCGCCGACACGGCCGAAATCTTCAAGACCGCCTGCAAGGAAGCTGTCGACCGGTTCGATCCGCAGGCGATCATTGTCGGCGCATCGTGCACGGCCGAACTGATCCAGGACGATCCGGGCGGGTTGGCCAAGACGCTCGATCTGAACGTGCCCGTGATCCCGCTGGAACTGCCCTCCTATCAGAAAAAGGAAAACTGGGGCGCGGCTGAGACCTTCTTCCAGCTCGTGCGCGGCCTTGCCGGCGGGCGCACGCCCGAACCCAAAGCAGAGGGTGCCCCGAAAAGCTGCAACATTTTGGGTCCGACAGCGCTCGGCTTCCGCCATCGCGACGATGTCACCGAGATCACGCGGCTTCTGGGCGCGCTGGGCGTTGCGGTCAATGTGGTGGCGCCGATGGGCGCGACGCCGCACGATCTGACGCGGCTGCCCAATGCTGACTTCAACGTCGTGCTCTATCCCGAAATTGCCGGCACCGCGGCGCAATGGCTCAAGCGCACTTATCGGCAGCCGGTCGTCGATACCGTGCCGATGGGCGTCAATGCGACGCGCGAATTCGTGCGCGAAGTGGCCGCGCTCACCGGCGCCGATCCCGAACCGGTGATCGCCGAGGCGGACGAGCGCTTTTCCTGGTACTCGCGGTCGATCGACTCCAACTATCTGACGGGCAAGCGGGTTTTCATCTTCGGCGACGCCACTCATGCGATCGCCGCCGCCCGCGTCGCGCAACACGAGTTGGGCTTCAAGGTGTGCGGGCTTGGTACCTACAGCCGCGAATTTGCCCGCGACGTGCGCGCCGCCGCCAAAGACTATGATGTCGAGGCGCTGATCACCGACGACCATCTGGAGGTCGAGGACGCCATCGTCGCCGCCCAGCCCGAACTGGTGCTCGGCACGCAGATGGAGCGGCACATCGCCAAGCGCCTGCGGATCGGCTGCGCGGTGATTTCGGCGCCCGTGCATGTCCAGGATTTCCCGGCGCGCTACTCGCCCTTCATGGGGTTCGAAGGCGCAAACGTCATGTTCGACAGTTTCGTGCACCCGCTGGTCATGGGGCTCGAAGAACATCTTCTGGGCATGTTCCGCGAAGATTTCGAATTCAATGACGGCGCGCAGGCCTCGCATCTGGCCGCCTTGCACGCCGGGGCGAACCATGAGACCATCCACACACCCGAAGCCCGGACCGCGCCTGATGATAAAACGCAGGATGTTGTGGCGAATGAAGGCATGGCGGCGAGCTTCGGGTCCCTGTCCTGGACAAGCGATGCCGAACAAGAGCTGAGGAAGATTCCCTTCTTCGTGCGCGGCAAGGCGCGCCGGAACACCGAACTGTTCGCGACCGAAAAAGGCGTGAACCCGATCACGATCGAGACGCTCTATGATGCAAAAGCCCATTTCGGCCGATGAGGTCGGACGGGCCGCCGCATCACCTGCGGCGACACCGGTCCGGGTCACCATCATCACCCTTGACAGCCACATGGCGTCGACCGTCGAGCGTGCGCGGGCGATCCTCATGCGTGAACTGCCGGGGCTGTCGCTGAGCCTGCATGCGGTGACCGAATGGGCCGGCGACGACGATGCCAAGGCAAGGGCGCGCGAGGATGTCGCCGCCGCCGATATCGTGATCGCCAACATGGTTTTCCTCGAAGACCACATCAAGATCATCCAGCCCTGGCTGGAAGAGGCGCGCGAGACCAACGATGTGACCGTGGGCACGTTGTCGGCGGCCGAAATCGTCAAGCTGACGAAGCTTGGCGAGTTCAACATGGCCAACCCGACCGGCGGCATGCTCGGGCTTCTCAAGCGCCTGCGCGGCAAGAAGACCAAGACCGGTTCGGCCGGCGCGGGCCAGATGAAGATGCTGCGGCAGATCCCAAAGCTGCTGCGCTTCATTCCGGGCAAGGCGCAGGATGTGCGGGCCTATTTCCTGACCATGCAATACATGCTGGCCGGCTCGGACGACAACATCGCCAACCTCGTCCGGTTCCTGATTTCGCGCTACGCCAAGGGCCCGCGCGAGGTGCTGAAGACCATCGTCAAGCCCGCCGACCCGGCGATCTATCCCGATGTCGGCCTTTATCATCCGAAGCTGAAGGATCGCGTGACCGACGATCTTTCCGCCTATGAGCGCGCCGCCGGCCGCAAGGGCAAGGCCGGCACGGTCGGCCTTCTGGTGATGCGTTCCTATGTGCTGGCCGACAATACGGCGCATTATGAAGGCGTGATCGACGCCCTGCAGGCGCGGGGTCTGAACGTCGTCACCGCGTTCGCGTCCGGGCTCGATGCGCGGCCGGCGATCGAAAAATACTTCATGAGAGATGGCCGGGCCGCCGTCGACAGCGTGATCTCCCTGACCGGATTCTCGCTGGTCGGTGGTCCGGCCTACAATGATGCGGTGGCCGCCGAGGAGCTTCTGGGCAAGCTCGACGTGCCCTACATCTCAGCCTTTGCCAGCGAATTCCAGAGCCTTCAGCAATGGCAACGCAGCGAGCAGGGGCTGACGCCGATTGAAGCGACGATCATGGTTTCGCTGCCCGAGATCGACGGCGCCATCGGCCCGATCCTCTATGGCGGCCGCGATGACGGTTCGGCGCCCCGGCCGGGCATGGCGGGCGAAAAGGCAAGCCCGGCGGGCAATGGCCGCGACATGCAGGCCTGCCCCGAACGGGCGGCGATGCTGGCCGACCGTGTCTTCAAGATCGTGGCGCTGCGCCGCCGCGTCCGTGCCGACCGCAAGATCGCGGCAATCATCTACAATTTCCCGCCCAATGGCGGGGCGACCGGCACGGCGGCCTATCTGTCGGTCTTCCGTTCGCTGCACAACACGCTGACGACGCTGAAGGCCGAAGGCTACAGCGTCGATGTGCCCGAAAACGCCGATGCGCTGCGCGACATGATCCTGGGCGGCAATGCCGATAGCCACGGTACGCCGGCCAATGTCGCCGCGCGGATCGATGCGGACACCCATGTGCGGCGCGAACCGTTCCTTGCCGAGATCGAGGCGCAATGGGGTCCGGCACCGGGCCGCCAGCAGACGGACGGCCGCGACATCTTCGTTATGGGCCACCATTTCGGCAATGTCTTTGTCGGCGTTCAACCCGCCTTTGGCTATGAGGGCGATCCGATGCGCCTTCTCTTCGAGAAGGGGTTCGCGCCGACCCATGCGTTTGCGGCCTTCTATCGCTATCTGAAGGACGATTTCTGCGCCGATGCGGTGCTGCATTTCGGCACCCATGGCGCGCTCGAATTCATGCCGGGCAAGCATGCGGGCCTGTCCGGCGTTTGCTGGCCCGACCGGCTGATCGGCGATCTGCCGAACTTTTATCTCTACGCGGCCAACAACCCGTCCGAAGGCGCCATCGCGCGGCGCCGCTCGGCAGCAACGCTGATCAGCCATCTGACACCGCCGGTCGCCCATGCCGGGCTCTACAAGGGGCTGGCCGATCTCAAATCCACCATCGACCGCTGGCGCGGGCTCGAACCGCAGGCCGTCACCGAGCGCAACGAGTTGGCGACCGCCATTAAGGCGCAGGCGGCGGCGCTCGATCTGGTGGCCGAGGACGCTGCATGGGGCGAGGGCGGTCATGCCGAAATTCCCAGCCTGATCAGGGATTTGGCGGAATTTGAAGAGACTTTGATTCCGCATGGTCTGCATGTGGTCGGCGAGCCGGTGTCCGATGAGGAACGGCGCGACCTGCTCGAAGCGGTCAATGTCGCGATGGGCGAAAACGGCGTTGGCGAACTGGGCATCGATGGCGCGCTCGAAGCCTATCAGCGTGAGGGCGGGCGCGCCTCGGAAGCCGTGCAGACGCTGGCGCGGCTCGACCATGATCTGAAATCGGACCATGAATTGCCGGCGCTCGTGCATGCGCTCGATGGCGGCTATGTCCATCCCGTGTCGGGCGGCGACATCGTGCGGTCGCCGGCGATCGTGCCGACGGGCCGCAATCTGCACGGGTTCGACCCGTTCCGCCTGCCGAGCGCCTATGCGGTGCAGGACGGGCGCAAGCAGGCCGACCTTCTGATCGACCGGTTCCGCGCCGACAATGGCGACGAACTGCCCAAGTCCGTCGCCATGGTTCTGTGGGGCACCGACAATCTCAAGTCGGAGGGCGCGCCGATCGCCCAGGCGCTGGCGCTGATCGGCGCGGTGCCGCGGTTCGACGGGTTCGGCCGGCTGGCGGGCGCCGACCTCTTGCCGCTCGATGAACTCGGCCGCGCACGCATCGATGTTGTGATGACGCTGTCGGGCATTTTCCGCGATTTGATGCCGTTGCAGACCCGATTGCTCGCTGACGCCAGCCTGCAGGCGGCGATGGCCGACGAGCCGTCCGACCTCAACCCGATCCGGGCGCATGCGCTGGCCTATGCCGAGCAGCATGGATGCGACATGGAGACCGCTGCGCTGCGCGTCTTCTCCAATGCGGCGGGCGCCTATGGCTCGAACGTCAACATGCTGATCGATTCGGGCGCCTGGGACGAAGAGGACGAGATCGCCGACACCTATACGCGCCGCAAGAGCTTTGCCTATGGCAAGGATGGCAAGCCGGTGCAGCGCGCCGAGATGCTGGGCACGATCCTCAAGGATGTGGACGCGGCCTATCAGAACATCGAGTCCGTCGAACTCGGCATCACCTCGATCGACCATTATTTCGACACGCTCGGCGGCATTTCGCGGGCGATCAAGAAGGCCGGCGGCGGCGACGCGCAGGTCTATGTGGGCGACCAGACCTCGGGCAAGGGCAAGGTGCGCACGCTGGACGAGCAGGTGTCGCTCGAAACCCGCACGCGGACGCTGAACCCGAAATTCTACGAGGCGCTGCTCGACCATGGCTATGAGGGCGTGCGGCAGATCGAAAGCCAGGTGACCAACACGCTGGGCTGGTCGGCGACGACCGGCAAGGTGGCGCCATGGGTCTATCGCAACATCGCCGAAACCTTCGTGCTCGATGCAGACATGCGCAAGCGGCTGGCCGATCTGAACCCGAAAGCTAGCGCCAAGCTGGCTGGGCGGCTGATCGAAGCCTCCGAGCGCGACTATTGGCAGCCGGACGACGAGACCTGGCAGGCCCTGTGCGCGGCCAGCGAAGAGCTGGAAGACCGTGTCGAGGGCATCAACACCGTGGGAGTGGCCGCATGAACGTGTTTACCCATCCAAAGACCGCCGAGCGGGACGCCCGCGCGCTGGCCAAGGCGGCCGGCAAGGCGGAAAAGGGCGAGGACGGCGAGGGCAGCGTTCAGGTCCATCTCGATCCGACGATGGAGATCGACGGCGCCAAGGTGTTCGCCATCTACGGCAAGGGCGGAATCGGCAAGTCGACGACCTCGTCGAATCTGTCGGTCGCCTTTTCCAAGATCGGCAAGCGCGTCCTGCAGATCGGCTGCGATCCCAAGCACGATTCCACCTTCACGCTGACCAAGAGCCTGATCCCCACGGTGATCGACATTCTGGAAGAAGTCGATTTCCACCCCGAGGACCTGCGGCCCGAGGATTTTGTCTTTGAGGGCTACAACGGCGTCCAATGCGTCGAGGCGGGTGGGCCGCCGGCCGGCACGGGCTGTGGCGGCTATGTGGTCGGCCAGACGGTCAAGCTCCTGAAGGAGCATCATCTGCTCGAAGACACCGACGTCGTCATCTTCGACGTGCTCGGCGATGTGGTCTGCGGCGGCTTTGCCTCGCCGCTGCAGCATGCCGAGCGGGCGCTGGTCGTCGCCGCCAATGATTTCGATTCCATCTTCGCGATGAACCGGATCGTCGCTGCCATCAAGGCCAAGTCGAAGAACTATGATGTCCGGCTTGGTGGCGTGATCGCCAACCGTTCCCGCGAGACCGATCAGATCGACCGGTTCAACGATGCGATCGGCTTGAAGCGCCTGGCGCACATTCCCGACAGCGACGAGGTGCGCAAGTCGCGCCTGAAAAAGTCGACCCTGTTCGAGATGGGCGATCATCCAGAGATCAAGGCGATCCAGGACGAATATCTGCAGCTGGCCGAACAGCTTTGGGCCGGCACGAACGAGTTAAAGGCCGAGCCGATGAAGGACCGCGACATTTTCGATTTTCTGGGGTTCGACTGATATGACCGCGACGGACGTCCATAGCGGCACATACGCCAAACGGCGTGGCGAGCTGGAGGTCTATTTCGACCGGACGGCGGTCGACGGCTGGAAGAAGCTGGTCACCGACGAGAAGGTCAGCCGCATCCGCCAGACCGTGCGCGAGGGCAGGGACCAGATGCGCGCGACGCTGCTGTCCTGTCTGCCGGACGATCTGACCGGTTGGCGCGTGCTCGATGCGGGCTGTGGCTCTGGCGTTGCCTCGTTCGAACTGGCGCGGCGCGGCGCCGATGTGCTCGGCATCGATCTGTCCGAGCAGATGACAGGCTTTGCGCGCGAGCGGCTGACCGAAATCGAGCGCAGCGCGCCGATGGCCGGACGCGCGACATTTGCCGCCGGTGACATGCTTTCGCCGGACCATGGCCGGTTCGATGCGGTGTTCGCGATGGATTCGCTGATCCACTACCGGACCGAAGACGCGGTGGCAGCCATTGCCGCGCTCGGCCAACGCACCGAACGGGCCATGGTGTTCACGATCGCGCCGCGCACGGCGCTGCTCGCCGCCATGCATGCGGTCGGGCAAATGTTCCCGCGCAGCGACCGTTCGCCGGGGATCGAACCGGTGCGGCCCGAGCGGCTGTCGGGTGCGCTTCTGGTGCGCGATGACATGGCCGGCTGGACAATGGGGCGCACGGCACGGGTCTCGCGCGGCTTTTACATTTCGCAGGCGATGGAGGTGCGGCGCTGATGGCGTTTGGCGGCATCCATTATCCGCGCAAGAAGCGGTCGGCCTGGTCGATGTGGCAGAATGTCGGCCCGCGCTGGCTGCCTTTCGCCGATGCTGCCACCGAGGATTTGCCGCTGGGCCGCCTTCTGCGCCTGACCCTGTTCCAGATCTCGGTCGGCATGGCGACGGTGCTGCTGACCGGCACGCTGAACCGGGTGATGATCGTCGAACTGGGCGTTGCCACCAGTCTTGTCGCGGCGATGATCGCCATTCCGGTCCTTGCTGCGCCGTTCCGCGTTCTGATCGGCTACCGGTCGGATACCTATAAATCCTTCCTGGGCTGGCGCCGGGTTCCCTATATCTGGCTCGGCTCGATGCTGCAGTTCGGTGGCCTTGCCATCATGCCATTCGCGCTGCTGCTGCTCCAGTCACAGACCACCGGCCCCGAATGGGCCGGGCCCGCCGGCGCGGCGCTCGCCTTCCTTCTGACCGGCATCGGCATGCACATGACGCAGACCGCGGGCCTCGCGCTCGCCACCGATCTGGCGGCGCCCGACAACCGGCCGCGCGTCGTTGCGCTCGCCTATGTCATGCTGCTCATTGGCATGATGGTCAGCGCGGTTGCGTTTGGCTGGATGCTGGCCGATTTCGACGCGATCACGCTGATCCGCGTGGTGCAGGGCGCGGCGGTCGCGACCCTGATCATCAACGGCATCGCGCTTTGGAAGCAGGAGCCGCGCAACGCCGAACTGACCCGCGCCGATCGCGCGGTGCCGACCTTCCGCGAAGCCTTCACCGGCTATTGCAAGGACGACCGCACTGTGCGCCTTCTGGTGGCCGTGGCGCTCGGCGCCGCCGGCTTTGCCATGCAGGACGTGCTGCTCGAGCCCTATGGCGGCGAGGTGCTGGGCCTGTCCGTGTCGGCGACGACGCTTCTGACGGCAATCTGGGCGGCGGGGACGCTGGTCGGCTTTGCGCTGGCCGGCCGCTGGCTCGCGATGGGCCGCGACATGTATCGCCTGGCCGGCCTTGGCGCGATGATCGGCGTTGTCGCCTTTTCCGCCGTCGTCTTCGCCGAACCGCTGCAATCGCCGACCCTGTTCCGCATCGGCACTGCGCTCATCGGCCTTGGTGGCGGCCTGTTTGCCGTCTGCACCATGCTGGCCGCGATGGAAGTCTCCGACACCACCGACAGCGGCATTGCCATCGGCGCCTGGGGCGCGGTGCAGGCGACCGCGATCGGCGTCGGCCTGGCGCTCGGCGGCTTCATTCGCGACGCGGTCAATCTCGCCGTCGAGGCGGGCTTTGCCGGATCGGCGCTGTCGGCCCCGGCTGCCGGTTACGGCGTCGTCTATCACATCGAAATCGGTCTGTTGTTTGCGAGCCTCGTCGCGCTCGGCCCGCTGGTCGGGCGGGCGCGCCGCCGCGGCACGGACCATCAACCAATCCGCCGGTTCGGCATCGCCGAACTGCCCGGGTGAACCATGAACCAGGAGAACAGCCATGGTTGAAATCACAGGGTACATCGATGTCGCGCAGGTGACGCTCTACGTGTTCTGGGTGTTCTTTGCCGGCCTGATCTTCTACCTGCAGCGCGAAAGCCGCCGCGAGGGCTTCCCGCTGGAAGATGATGCGGGCAACAAGGACGGCGCGTCCTGGCTGTTCACGCCGGCGCCCAAGGCGTTCCATCTCGCCCATGGCCACGGCGTCGTGCTGGCGCCCAGCGACAAGGGCGATGCCAATGCGGACCCGGCCAATCTGAAAGGCGCGCAGGTCGGCCAGTTCTCCGGCGCGCCCTGGCAGCCCGACAATGAGATGCCGATGCTCGACGGCATCGGACCGGGTTCCTGGACGGCGCGGGCGAACGTGCCTGACATGCTGCACAATGGCGCGCCGAAGATCGTGCCGATGCGCGAGGACGCCACGATCACCATCGCCGAGGGCGACATGGACCCGCGCGGCCTGCGCGTGGTCGGCTGCGACAGCATCGTCGCCGGCCGGGTCAGCGATGTCTGGGTCGACCGGATGGAGCACATGATCCGGTTCCTTGAAATCGAAACGGAGGTCGGCGATGCGCCGCGCCGCGTGCTCGTGCCGATGAACTTCGTCGTCGTCAAAACCCCGCGCGACCGCGAGAAGGTGTTTTACGTCCATGCGATCACCGGCGAACAGTTCGCCATGGTGCCGGGCACCCAGAAGGTCTCGGAAGTCACGCTGCTCGAGGAAGAGAAGATCATGGCCTATTTCGGTGCCGGGCTTCTCTATGCGACGCCGGAGCGACAGGAGGCCTATCTGTGACCGGTTTCATCGCTCCAGAGTTTGACGAAGGCGCCAACAACGGCCTTCCGGGGCCGCTGCCCGCCGGCGAGCGCATCATCTGGCAGGGCCGTCCGAATGCCCGCGCGGTCGGCCGCCATGTGATGAAGACGCGCTGGATCGCCGCCTATTTCGGCGTGATGCTGGCATGGCTGGTCATCACCGGCTTCTATTTCGGCCGTGCGGCCGACGACATCCTCGTTTCGCTTTTGATCATGACCGTCGCCGGCGCGATCGTTGTAGGGCTTTTTGAATGGTACGCCTGGGGCGTCCACAAAACGACGATCTACACGATCACGACCAAGCGCGTTGTCATGAAGTTCGGCGTCGCGCTGCCGACCGCGTTCAATCTGCCTTTCTCGGAAGTCGAGGCGGTGGATGTGCGCAAGCGCTCCAACGGCGGCGGTGATATCGCGCTGCGCTTCAAGCCCGATGTGCGGCTGGCATGGCTCGTCTTCTGGCCGCATGTGCGGGGCCTGCGCATGGGCCGGCCGGAGCCGCAGATGATCGGGCTCGATGATGTGGCCGCGGTGGCCGACCTCTTGTCGACGCAGCTTCACGCCCATCTGGCGCGCACCCATGTGGTTGACGAGGCACCGATCGCGACGGTCGAGGGCGGTATTTCCGTCTTCCCGCAGGCGGCGGAATAGGAGGCGGCGATGAGCGGAATTCCGGCCAGCGACCATCGGCATCAGCATGGCACAGCCGTCAGATGGCTGCCGCTGCTGATGGCGGCCGGCCTGGTCGCGTTCACGCTCCTGTCGGTCACCTTTGCCAATCTGACCGGGCATGGCGTCGTGCGCACGGGCGCCAACGCCATCGTCGATACCGGCCACATTGCGATCCGGCGCGATGCGTCGGGCACCATCCATGTCGTCGATCCGGCGACGGACACCATCATCGCGTCCTATCCAAGGACGCGCGAACAGTTTCTTGCCGGCGCGTTGCGCTCCCTTGAGCGGATGCGCGGGCCGGCAAGTGAGGAAAGCACCCGCACTTTCGCGGTGCTGCGCATCGGCAGCGGCTCGGTCTTCCTGGAGGACGTCGGGACCGGTGACCGCATCAGCCTGAATGCGTTCAACCGCGCGGAATCGATGGCGCTCGCCGAGCGTGTCGCCGCGCACAATGGAGGACGAAAATGAGTTTGATCGGTCTGATCGCCCGGACGCGGGAAGATGTGCCGTGTACGGTCGAAATCAACAACACGTTCGAGCAGTTGGGGGCGCATCTGCGCTTCGACAACGGTGTCGGCGTCGAGCCCGGCGACGAGGTCCTGGTGCATGGCGCGCCGGTTTCGGTGCCCTATGGCGAGACCGCCACGTTCGAACGCACCGCCACCATCACCCGCGCCAGCGCGCTTGAACGGGCCTGGACCCGCGCGACGGGCGATTTCGAGTTCATGGAACTGTGCGAATTCAGCTTCTCCGAGGAGGCCGCGCTATGAACAAGCATGTCGACACGCCGATCGCCGGCAAGAAGGCCGCCGCGCCGCTCGAGGCGCAGAATGAAACCACCCGCATGGCGCACGAAACGACCATGCTCAATCCGCGCTTTTACACCACCGATTTCGACGAGATGGACAAGATCGACGTCACGCCGGTGCGCGGCGAATGGGACGCGCTGATGGACGAGTTGCGCTCGGACCCCAACAAGGGCCATTTCAAGCGCAATGCGGACTGGGACAATATCGACATCGATGCGATGGATCCCGAACTGCGCAAGGAGTTCATCGACTTCCTCGTCTCCTCGCTCACCGCCGAGTTTTCCGGCTGCGTCCTCTACAAGGAGATGAAGCGGCGCGGCACGAACAAGGAAATCTGCGAATTGTTCGGCCATATGAGCCGCGACGAAAGCCGCCATGCCGGCTTCATCAACGATGCGCTCAAGGAGTTCAACATCGGCGTCAATATGGGCTTTCTGGCCAAGGCCAAGAAGTACACCTACTTCCGGCCGAAGTTCATCTATTACGCGACCTACCTGTCCGAGAAGATCGGCTATGCGCGTTACATCACCATCTTCCGGCATCTGGAAAAGCACCCCGACAAGCGCTTCCATCCGATTTTCAAATGGTTCGAGGAATGGTGCAATGACGAGTTCCGCCATGGCGAGGCCTTCTCGCTTCTGATGCGGGCCGATCCGAAGCTTCTGGAAGGCCGCAACAAGCTGTGGATCAAATTCTTCCTTCTGGCGGTCTTCGTGACCATGCATGTGCGCGACCATCAGCGTCCCGCCTTCCACGAGGCGCTGGGTGTCGATATCGACGATTATGACTGGAAGGTGTTCCACCTGACGACGGAGATCTCCAAACAGGTCTTCCCCGTCATGCTCGATCTCGACAATCCGGCGCTGGTCGCGGGCTTCAAGCGCATGGTCGCGATCAATGACGCGATGGCGGCGGCGCACGCCCAGGGCGGTGTCGTTGGCGGCATCAAGAAGGGCTGGCACGGCCTGCGCGCCGGGCTGAACTTCGCCCGGCTCTACATGATCCCGTCGCTCTCCAACGACATCCCGGCGACCAGCCGGCTGCAGCCGGTCTGGTAGGGGGTCGATGATGGGTCTGGCCCTTGCCGCATTCGCCGTTGCCGTGACCGCCTGGTGGCTCGCCACCGGCGCGGTCATCGTGGCGGCGCGCCGGCCGGCGCCCGACCCGCTCTACATGCTGATTCCGGCGTCGGCGCTTGGCGTCGCCGGGGTCGCCATCGCGCTTGCGACCGCGTCCGATCTGTCCGTGGCGTCGGTCTATGGTGCGTTTTTCGGCGCGCTGATGGTCTGGGCGTTTCACGAGATCAGCTTCCTGACCGGCCACCTGACGGGACCGCGCAAGACGGCGCTGCCTGCCGGCACCAGCGGCGGTCATCGTTTCCGCCTGGCCTGGGCGGCGGTGCGAGACCACGAACTGGCGCTGTTCCTGACCGGTGCCATGTTGGCCGTCGTTCTTTGGGGCGCGGCCAACCCGTTCGGCTGGATGGTGTTCGCGCTGATGTGGATCATGCGCCTTTTGACCAAGTTGAACGTCTTTCTGGGCGCGCCCAATGCGGTCAGCGAAATCCTGCCCGCGCGCATGGCCTATCTGACCAGCTATTTCCGCACCGACCGGGTGCACGCCTTCTTCATCGTGTCGGTGGTGATCGTCACCGGGTTGATGACCGCGAGCGGCTATATGGCCATCGTCGCGGACGATCCGGCCGCGATCACGGGATGGTCGCTGATGGCCGCGTTCGCCTTTCTCGGTCTGGTCGAACATCTGTTCCTGGTGCTGCCGGTGCGCGATGCCGCGCTCTGGGGCTGGGCGACCGGGAGCACCGGATCGGGCTTCATCCGCCGCGGCCAGGGTGTCGCCAAACAATTGCAATCATCACAAGAAGACGGCCGCGTTGCCAAACGCGCAGCGCCGGTCACGGGTTGAAAAGGGGAACCGTCATGGACAAGTTCGAGCAGCATTTCGAGAGCGCGCTCTCCGGTTTGCACGATGGAGGGAACTATCGTGTTTTTGCCGAGCTTGAGCGTCAGCGCGGATCGTTTCCGCGGGCAACGCGGCACCGGGGCGACGGGTCGACCCATGATGTGACGGTCTGGTGCTCGAACGATTATCTGGGCATGGGCCAGCATCCGGACGTGGTCGCGGCGATGCATGATGCGATCGACAAATGCGGCACCGGCGCCGGCGGCACGCGCAACATTTCGGGCACCAATCATGGCCATGTGAAGCTGGAAGAAGAGCTGGCCGACCTGCACGGCAAAGAGGCCGCGCTGATCTTCACCTCGGGCTATGTGTCCAACTGGGCCGCGCTCGGCACGTTGCTCGCTAAGATCCCGAACATCATCTGCTACACCGACGCGCTCAACCATGCCTCGATGATTGAAGGTATTCGTCACTCCCGCTGCGAGAAGCGCATCTTCAAGCACAATGACTGGAAGGATCTCGATCGCCTGATGGCCGCCGACGATCCGGCCGCGCCGAAACTCGTTGCGTTCGAGAGCGTCTATTCGATGGATGGCGACATCGCGCCGATCGAGAAGATCTGCGATGTGGCCGACAAATATGGCGCACTCAAATATATCGACGAAGTGCATGCGGTGGGCATGTATGGCCCGCGCGGCGGCGGCGTTGCCGAGCGCGAGGGGCTGATGGATCGCATTGACGTCATCGAGGGCACGCTCGGCAAGGCGTTCGGGGTGATGGGCGGCTACATCACCGGCTCGAAGAATTTGGTCGACTTCGTGCGCAGCTTTGCCTCGGGCTTCATCTTCACGACGGCCTTGCCGCCGGCGCTGGCGGCGGGGGCTGTCGCCTCGATCAAGCATCTGAAGGCCCATGACGACAAGCGCCTCGCCCATCAGGAGGCAGTCAGAAAAGTGCGCGCCGCGCTCGACCGTCAGGGCATTCCGCATATGCCGAACCCGAGCCACATCGTTCCGGTGATGGTGGGCGATGCGGCCAAGTGCAAATGGATCTCGGACATCCTTCTGGACGATTACGGCATCTATGTTCAGCCGATCAACTATCCGACGGTGCCCGTTGGCACCGAGCGGCTGAGGATCACGCCGACGCCGTTCCACACCGATGCGGACATCGCGCATCTCGCCGGCGCCCTGTGTGACCTGTGGAGCCAATGCGCGCTGGCAAGGGCCGTGGCGTAGGGACGGAGCCGGTTCTGGTCCAAAGGTATAGGTTGGATTGCGTAAGGGCAGGGTTACCTTAGACAGTGAGCGCGACGCTCAGGCGGCGGAAAGGTCCGCAACCGACAATGCAGATCGTGACACTCTCGCTTTATCACTTTGCCGGCCCGCCGGCGAAGCTGTGGGCGTTTTCGCAGATGGGCCTGATGCGCCCGGCGGTTGCGCGCATGGACGGTCTGCGCTTTCACAAGATGATGGGGACCGGGGCCGGCGCCGGCTTTTCAACAAAGCCTGATTTTTCCACCTACACGCTGCTGTGTGTCTGGGACGATGAGGCCGCGGCGCGCAAGGCGCTGGAAACAGCGACACCGTTCTTGCGCTACCGGGACCGTGCCGATCGTTCCGCAACGCTTTTTCTCGCGGCCACGCAGACGCGGGGCCAATGGAGTGGCGTCGACCCGTTTGCCGTCGACACCGCAACGCGGCCGGAAGGGCCAATCGTGGCGCTGACGCGCGCGACATTGCGCTGGTCGAAGCTGGCGGCCTTCTGGTCGCTCGTGCCGGCGATCTCCGATGTGGCCGAGGCCGACGCGCACCAGCATTTCATGATGGGCATGGGCGAGGTGCCCTACAAGCATCAGATGACCTTCTCGATCTGGGACGATGAGGCGGCGATGCGGGATTTTTCGCTCAACAGCCCGACCCATGGCACCGCGGTCCGGCGCGCATGGGGGGAGGGCTGGTTCGCCGAATCCCTTTTCGCGCGCTTCAACCTTCTGGCCGTCGAGGGCGCGTGGCCCGGTCTTGAGCGGTTCATCGGCGCGGCACCGACCGCGGACGAAACGCAACCCCGGCAGGCGGCCTGATCCGATGGACACGATACGCGACACAGATCCGATCATCCCGGCGATTGCCGAGGACGGCTCCTTCTATCCGATCGGCAAGATGCAGGCCCATCGCGAAGCGGTTTTTCACCTTGCCGTCTCGGTCTTCGTCTTTTCGGGCGACCATCTTCTGATCCAGCAGCGCGCCCGGCACAAATATCATTGCGGCGGCCAATGGGCGAACACCTGCTGCACGCACCCGCACTGGGACGAGCCGGTTGCCACAAGCGCGGCGCGGCGGCTGCGCGAGGAGCTGGGCTTTGGCGTGCCGCTGACCGAGCGCCACGAGGTGGAATATTCCGCCGATGTCAGCAATGGGCTGCACGAGCATGAGCGCGTGACCATGTTCATCGGCCATGCGGATCGCGACACGCTTGTCGTCCGGCCCAATCCGGATGAGGTGGCGGCGGTGCGCTGGGTGACGGCTGCGGAACTGCGTGCCGACATGGCCCGCGATCCGGAAGCCTATACGCCCTGGTTCCGCATCTATTGCGACCGGTTTCCCGACCTGAAGATCTGAGCGCCGCTTCTGCGGTTGACGGAACGATCAAGCCGACCGTTCGAACGGTCGCGCGCACGCCATGTGCGCGATAGCACAGCGGTGGCAATGCCCATATGGCGTGATGATTTTCATCAGATGTTCATGGAAGGAACGCGCTATGAAGCTCTTGCTCGCCGCCGCAGGCCTTTTTGTTGCCGGCACTGTCTTTATCGGAATGGGTTCGGTTACCGGCTCCGGTGCCGCCATGGCACAAGCCACGGGTCCGCTTTGCCAGCCCTATTCAATCACCACCTACGGCCAATCTGCAGCCGCACTCAAGAAAGCTCGAGAACGCCGTGCGAAGCGACGCGCGATACGGCGCTGGGAGCGGGCGGTTGAAGGTCGCTTGCTGGGCGCGCGCGGTATCGCAGTTCCTGACGCCGGCACGGACTATTCCAACCTCTCCAACGCTCAGGTTCACTCCTTCAACTGCTCCGGCCGGCCGTTGAACTGCGTGCTTGTTGCCACGCCCTGCCGGGCATCCTGAGGCGCTCACGGCGCTTGGTGCAACCAAACAAAAAACCTCCGCTTCGCGTCCGAAGCGGAGGTTTATCGGCCGGCCCGATGTTTGGAGGACAGTGACCGGCCGTCCCGTGCCGCCCGGTGCCGGCGCCATGGCGCGCCGCCGAGCCGTGCGGCATGCCGGGCAGGCGAATTGGCCCGCCCGGCAATGGCCGTTGCTAGTTGTCCTGTCCCCAGGACGAGGTGGTCGAATCCGGCGTGATCGGCCACCAGCTTGCATCCTCGGGCACGATGCCGTGCTTGATGCCCCAGGCGGTCCAGTCGTCGACCACCGTGCCGGTCAAAAGGATGCCGATGCCGCCGGTCAAAACGCACAGCATGGCGAACCACCAGGCCCAGCGGTGGATGGATTCCATCGTCGCGTTGAAGCCCATCGTCCAGCGCCAGAACAGCGCGCCGCGTTCGGCGGCCGTGCCCCTGTCGGTGATCTGTTCCAGTTCGCGCTCGGCGCCATAACGGCTGGTCGCCAGGATGGTCGCGCCATGCATGGCGAACAAGAGCGCCGAACCGTACAGGAACACGATCGACAGCATGTGGAACGGGTTCCAGAACAGGCTGCCGCCCCAGATCAGCGAGAAGTTGTTGGTCCAGTCCAGGTGGCTGAGAATGCCGAACGGCACCGCCTCGCTCCACGAGCCCATGGCGATCGGGCGGATGAAGCCGAGCACCAGATAAAGCCAGATGGCGGCGGCAAAGGCGGCCGGTACATGCAGGCCCATGCCCAGTTCGACGGCACGCCGATACATGCGGCCCCACCACAAAAGGATCGATGTGGTGATGAAGAAGCCGGCAATCAGCCACCAGCCGCCCTCATTGAGCGGCGGCATCACTTTGAGCCCATATTCGGGCGGCGGCGGATCGAGCGTCAGCCAGGGCATTTCAAGGACGAAGCGCACCGGGTTCCAGTCGACCTGGGCCCAGTAGTTCAGGCCGATGATGACAAAGCCGATCGTAAAGGTGATCAGCGAGGCCACGCCCAGAAAGCCAAGATAGATGGGGCCGAGCTGGGCGTTGCCGATCTTGCCGATCCACCAGGAGAAGGTCGCCGACTTGGTCCGGTCCATCTCGCTTTCGATCGGAATGCCCATTTCGGGCTGGGTGCGCACCTGAACGGTGGTGAAGATGTTCTGATATTCGGGTAGCAGGCTCATTTTACAGTCCCTCCGCCCATCTCAGCGAGAGATTGCGCAGCGGCTCCCACCATTCGATCCACGATCCGCCATAGATCGGCCCGGCGGAAATAAAGATGCAGACCGCACTCCAGAAGCCGGCATTGAGCGCCAGGATCAGCCCCAGCCGGTGGATCCCCAGCGTGCCGATCGAATAGCCGATCGTGTCGCGGAAATAGGTGTCCTCATGCTCGGGCGTCTTGACCTCGGCGGGCTCCTTGTTCAGCGAATCGTGGTTGGACGGGTTGGCCGCCGACAGGATCAGGCCGCCATGCAGCGCCAGCGCGAACGTCGTGGTGAAGAAGAAGGTGATCGCGATCATGTGCGCGGGGTTGTAGTGGAAATTGCCGTACTGGTAGCCGGTGTCCCACACCCATTGCAGGTGGCTCATGATGCCATAGGGAAAGCCGTGTCCCCAGGCGCCGAGCAGGAGCGGCCGGAAGACGACGAGCGTCACATAGGCAAAGATCGCCACGCCGAATGCGAACGGCACATGATAGCCGATGCCGAGCTTGCGGCAGATTTCCACCTCGCGCAGCGCCCACGAGCAGAACGCGCCGATCGCACAGATGGTGATGATCTGCCAAAGGCCGCCCTCGGCCAGCGGCGCCAGCCCGAGCCCGTATTCGATGGGCGGCGGATTGATCGAAATCAGCCAGATGTTCCAGGTGGGGCCCAGCGATGCACCATAGATGATGAGCGCCGTGCCCAGAGCGGCAAAGAAGACGGTCGTGATGCCGAAGAAGCCGACAAAGAAGGGGCCGATCCAGAAGTCGAACAGGTCCCCGCCGATCAGCGTCCCGCCACGAACGCGATATTTGCGCTCAAAACTGAGCATTGCCATGGTTAGCCTCCAAAAGCGGATGCCGGCGCATGCCGGTTCCGCCCGAAAAATGGTTGATCGGCAGCGGGCAGGCTTTCAGGCAAGAATGCCCTTGGGCGATGCCCGCCACCTTTGGTGTTGCGGCGTCAGCCGAGAAGACGCGGTGTTTCCACCGACAGTTCGCTCGATTCGACCGCCGCACCCCCGACGGGGTTGCCTTCGAGCCAATTGTAGCGGTCCGTGCTGAGCAGAACGAAATGAATCAGAACTGCCAGCGAGAACAGGAAGACGCCCTGAACGACCAGCGTTTTGCGCGGGTCGAAGACCATCCAGATTCTCCACATGTTGCTACTCCTTTACGAAAGCATGGGCAGGAGTGCCGACACCGTCTGGTTCACGCTCTCAAGAGATGCGTGCCCTTCGGGTCCCGGAATCCAGGGCCGCCAGAACCAAACAAGAAGATGCGCCACCACCGCGATTGCGGTGAAGATCGCAAAACCCTGCATGTAGAAGCCGTGGAACTCCTGGGCTTCGCTTTCCGTCATGCCGGACAGCGAAACGCTTTGTGGACTAGACATATATAGACCTCCTAGTCACGGTTGCCGCGGTGCCCCCGCGGCGGGGCGCTTCAGGACCGGTGCGAGCACCGCCCCCTCTGCTTTCACCGGATGCGACCCCGGCGAATTCGACATCGGTCACACCAAAAGCGCGTAACCGGCGGCGGCGCGGGCCGAAGACAGCGCCTCCGAAAAAACGGTCTCGCCGACCGGCGCCGGGGTACCGGTGCGCTTGAGCGCGGCCGCGGCGAGGCATGGCAGGAAGGAAACGGCCACAAGCGCCCGGTATTCGAGCCGGTCGCGCCGCCGCATGCTGCGGTGATGGCGGGGTGCCTTGATCGATGGCATCTGTGTCGTCATCGCGTCACTCCTTTCGCCCGCGCGCGGCGCGGACTTGCTGGTGGCCGGTCATGCGGCCTTGCCCGTAACGGCCTGAAGCCGGGCGCGCTCGACATGGGATCGGTCGACGCGTTCGGCGTTCTCGTTCTGGGCAATGGTTTCGGCGGCATCGCGCAGGTTCTTTGCGGCGGAGATGCGCACCAGGACAGGTTGCGCCTCGACGATGCGGTCGAGGTCGGACTGGGCTTCGACGCTCCAGGGCATGGAGCGCTGGACGCGCGCCGGCGTCGCCTCGACGCTGTCGAGATCGGTGGCGAGCGGAATGATGTTGAAGAGCGCGTCGAACAGGCCGTTGCAGACCTCCTGGATCATCCAGGACGCGCCCGAATAGCCCATCACCGGCGTGCCGGTGTGGCGGCGGATGATGGCGCCGGGGAAGCTGAGCGGAATGTAGATCGCCTTGCTGCCGGTTTCGGCGAGATACATGCGCTCATTGTAGGAGCCGAACAGGATCAGCGGCGGCGTGTCCTTGATCGCCTGCCGGATCGCCTCATTGTCGGGCTTGATGCCGGCGCGGCGCGGAAAGGAGAAGGCGCAGGGCAGGCCCATCTCGTCGGCGAGGAAATTGCGTACGCCGCGCTCATAGGTCTCGCTGGCGACGATGGCGAAAGAGGCGGTGGCGAAGAAATCCTGCGTCACCGAACGCCACAAATCCCACATGGGTTTCAGCGTCGTGTGCTTTTCGCGCTCGATGAATGGTTCGGGATCAAGGCCCAGCATCTCGCCGAGCGTGCGCAGGAAGGCGGTGGTGGAGTGGATGCCGATCGGCGCCTGCAGATAGGGCCGCTCGAGCGCTTCACACAGGCCACGGCCGAATTCGCGATAAAGGCACACATTGGCGTGGGCGTTGGCGAGTTTGGGTACGTCGGCGAGGTGCGATCCGAGCGGGAAGGTCATGTTGACCTCGGCGCCGATGCCTTCGATCAGCCGGCGCACTTCGGCCAGATCGGACGGCATGTTGAAGGTGCCGTAGATCGGGCCGATGATGTTGACCCTGGGTTTTTCGCCCTCCTTGACCTCCTTGGCCGGGCGAACCTTGCCTTTTTTGGGGCCGTATTCGGTCCACAGCCATTTGATCGCGCGGTCGGCGGACTGCCACTGGTCCTCATCGATCGTGCGCGGCAGGAAGCGCTGGATGTTGGTGCCTTCAGGCGTGACGCCGCCGCCGATCATCTCGGCGATGGAGCCCGTGACCACCACCGCCGGCAGGTCGGGGTCCAGCACCGCGCGGGCGTTCTTCATCGCCTGCTCGGTGCCGGTCTTGCCGAGTTCTTCCTCCGACAGGCCGGTGACGACGATCGGCAGTTCGTGCGGGGGCAGGGCGTCGGTGTAGTGCAGCACCGAGGTGACCGGTAGGTTCTCGCAGCCGACCGGCCCGTCGATGATCACCTGAAGGCCCTTGATGGCGGTGAAGGCGTAGACGGAGCCCCAATAGCCGCCCGCGCGGTCGTGGTCGATGATCAGGGTCATGGCGCGGCTCCCCTCACGACGCCCTCTCCCTGCGCGCGGGGAGAGGGATACGAAGTGCGCGCGAACGCAGTGAGCGCTGGACGAAGTTGGGTGAGGGGGGCGGGCTTAACGCCCCTCATCCAGCTGCGACTAGGGCGCTGACGCACCCAAGTCTCACATCCTTCTCCCCGCTGGCGGGGAGAAGGAAACCGTTCATATGTCGCCCTGTTCTTCATGTGCCCACCGCCTCGCCGGCGTCGACGGCGTTCTTGGCGATCTTCGTGCGGGCCGCATACTTCTTGCGGAAGGCGGTGTTGATCTGCGGCGTGTCTTCCCAGACGCCGGACCTATCGCCGGTGCCGACGCCTTCGAAGAATTCCGTCATCCGGTCGAAGCGGGCCTTGTTGGCGATCGCCGCGTTGATGACGGTGGCGATGGAGCCGGCGCCGGCCGGGCCCATCAGTGGGCGGGCCGAGATCAGGTTGGTGAAGTAGAGCGCCGGGGTGGATGCCTGCTTGGCATGCTGGACGACCGGCGTTGTGCCGATGGCGAGATCGGGCGAAAATTCCTCGAAGGCGGCGATGTCCTGTTCGAGCGAAGCGCGGTACTGGACTTCGACCCCCCTGGCTTCGAGCCACTCGGCATCGTCGCTGGAAAACGCCGTCTTCGGGCAGGCGGTGCCGACATATTTGAGGTCCGCGCCCGCTTCGACGAGCAGGCGGCCGACCAGCAGTTCGGAACCCTCATAGCCCGACAGGGTGATCCGGCCCTTGATCGGGTTGGCGGCCAGCGCGCCGCGCGTGGCATTGACAAAGGCGTTGCGGGCCGCATCGATCTTGGCCTTGGCCACATTGGCCTTGTCACCGATGGCTTGCAGCCATGCATCGACGCCTTCGGCCCCCACCGGGGCAGAGCCGACGATCGGCCTGCCCGCGGCGGTGAACTCGCGGAAGGACGTCGTGTAGAAGGGATGAATGCCGGCAACGACCGCGCAATCGAGCGCGGCATAGAGTTCGCGCCATTCGCGCACGGGCACGACGGGTCCCGCGGCCAGGCCCATCGGCTCCAGCAACTGGCCAATCACCACCGGATCGGCGGGGAACATCTCGCCGACCAGCGTCACGGTCGGCCGCTCTTCGATGCCGTCGCGCGGTGCCATAACCGGGCCGGCAGCGGCCTCGGTGCGGGCATATTTGAGCATCGCGCCGGACAAAACGTCCTTGGCCTCGGCATGGGTGGGCACGCCGAAGCCCGGCACGTCGATGCCAACGATCCGCACGCCGTCGATCTCGTCGGGCAGCATTTGCAGCGGGATGCCCGAGGCGGTCGGCACGCAGAGGTTGGTGACGACGATGGCGTCATAGTCTTCCGGCTTTGCCATCTCCTGGACCGCGTCGCGAATGTCCTCGTAAAGCTTGCCGGTGACGAGCGTCTCTGAATTGAACGGCACATAGCCGACCGAGCGGCGGGCGCCGTAGAAATGGCTGGTGAAGGTCAGCCCGTAGACGCAGCAGGCGGAGCCGCTGAGAATTGTGCCGACCCGGCGCATGCGGAGGCCGACGCGCAAAGAGCCGAAGGCCGGACACATGGATTGCGGCTGCTCGTGCGGACCCTTGGGATAATCGCGCTCAAAGCCTTCCATCAGCTCGGCATTGCCCGCAGCCTTGGCGGCCGCCTTCATCTGCTCGGGGCCGGCATGGCAGCCGGCGCCATCGATCGCCGATTGCGCGGCCGCCTGACGGGCGAGTTCAGCGTCCTGCTCGGGCGCCTCGTCCGGCGGCTGGTCAAGATGGGGATCGCGTATGAGCGTCGTCGTCGCCATCTTAAACCTCGTCGTAGACGACTTCGAGGGACGGCTTGTCAATCTTGCCGGCAGCGCACATGTCGTCGATTGTCGCCGGGGTCAGGACGAAGTCAGCGCCTGTTTCCTCGGTGTCGAACAGAGCCAGCAAGCCGTCCTGGCTCAGCGGTGCGGGCTGATGCGGCGGCGCTTCGCACAGATTGTCGGCCAGTTCGCCGAACAGTTCGCCCCACTGACCGTCGGGATAGCCGATGATCTGGTAGTTGGCGCTCTTGCGGCGGATGTCCTCGTTCTGCGGGATCGCGGCGAGCACCGGAATGCCCACGGCTTGGGCAAAGGCGGCCGCTTCCCCGGTGCCGTCATCCTTGTTGACCACCATGCCGGCGACGCCGACATTGCCGCCCAGCTTGCGGAAATACTCCACAGCGGAACACACATTGTTGGCGACATAGAGCGACTGCAAATCGTTGGAGCCGACGACGACCACCTTCTGGCACATGTCACGCGCTATCGGCAGGCCGAAGCCGCCGCAGACCACATCGCCGAGGAAATCGAGCAGCACATAGTCGAAATCCCAGTCGTGGAAGCCGAGCTTTTCGAGCGTCTCGAAGCCGTGAATGATGCCGCGTCCGCCGCAGCCGCGGCCCACTTCGGGGCCGCCGAGTTCCATGGCGAACACGCCGTCGCGCTTGAAGCAGACATCGCCGATGGCGACTTCCTCGCCCGCTTCCTTCTTCTTGGACGAGGTTTCGATGATGGTCGGGCAGGCCTTGCCGCCGAACAGGAGCGAGGTGGTGTCCGACTTCGGGTCGCAGCCGATCAGCAGCACCTTCTTGCCGGTCTGGGCGAGCATGTAGCTCAGATTCGCCAGCGTGAAGGACTTGCCGATGCCGCCCTTGCCGTAAATGGCAATGATCTGCGTTTCCTTCTTGACCTCGCCGGTTGGGACCGGATCGGGCTCCTGCGCAGCTTCATCGCGCAGCTTGTCATACATGTCGGCGCCGGGCCGGCTCATGGAGTCGGTCATGCGTCTTTCTCCCAGTTGAGAACCATTTTCGTGCAGGCCGGATCGTTGAAGGCCGTCCGGTAGGCTTGGTTGGCGTTGGCGGCGGGCGCCTCGTTGGAGATCAGGCCCGACAGGTCGAGCGTTCCGGCCGCGACAAGATCGAGCACGGCGTTGACGTCGGCGGGCTGGAATTCGGCGGCGATGCGGATCGAGGCTTCGCGCATGAAGGCCGGCGGAAAGGTGAAGCTGAGCGGTGTGCCGTAAAAGCCGGCGAGAACGATCTGCCCGCCCCGGGCGAGGCGCGAAACGGCGGTGTCGATGATGGCCGGATCGCCGCTGGCATCGATGATCGTGCCATAATCGCGCCGGTCGTCTTGATCGGCGTCGGCCACCTGATAGCCCGTCGCGCCATCGCGTCGCGCCGGATTGATTTCCCAGACCGTGGGCGCATCGGCGCCGAGCGCCAGGGCGATGCGGGCGAGCAGACGGCCGACCACGCCATGGCCGATGATGAGGCCGGGCAGGGCAATGCCGGGCAGCGTCAACGCGTGATGGGCCGTGGCGGCGAGGGCCAGAAGCACCGCATCGCGGCCGAGCGTCTCGCTGACCGGGTAGACCTTCTCGCCGCCGACAACGACGCGGGCGGCGCTCGCGCCGAACAGCGGACGTACATCCTCATAGCAGCGCGCGCCCGGCACGAAGACCAGTTGGCCCTCGGAGAGACCGCATCCGTCGGTCACGTCGCGCACGCGCCCGACGCCTTCATAGCCGGGAACCAGCGGATAACCCATGCCCGGAAATGCGGGCATGGTGCCGTCCCAGAGCATCTTTTCGGTGCCGGTGGAAATACCGCTCCAAAGAACATCCACAACCGCGTCGCCGGGCTGCGGCGCCGTCAGGCCGACATTGCGCACTGCAATGGTCTCGGGCTGCTCCAGAACGATCGCGTGTGTGTTCATCGTTTACGGGTCTGTCCTCGATGCGAGATCCAGACTCTGCCTCCAAGCGTCATCCTAGAATTACATCCAAATGTGTCAACTATTTTTTACACACTTTCGGCCCAAACCGCTATTTCCGCGCGGAGACGAGACCGGCAACGACGGGCATTCGGGTCGCGTGCTGACGCATGTGCCGGAAACCGGCGGCCCGGAGCAGGGCGAAGATGTCGTCGGGCGCGCGGCAGCGGCCCGAACGCATGGCCAGCAGATAGAGTGTGAAATAGGCGGCGACCTGCCGGGCGCCGGGTGTGTCGCCGGCCATCGGTTCGCCGATGATCAGCGTGTCGCCGGGGTCCATCGCCTGATGAATGGCTGACAGGATGCGCAGGGCGGCGGGATCGTCATGGTCATAGAGAACGCGGATCAGCGCATAACAGTCCGCATCGCGCGGCAGCGGATCGTCGAAGAACGAGCCGCCATGGATGGTCAGCCGATCGGCGATCGCGCTATCCGCTAATCGCTGCCGGGCGGTTTCGGCGACGGCGGGCAGATCGAACAGCGACAGTGTCAGATCGGGCCAGCGTTCGCCCGCGGCGGTGACGAAGGCGCCGCTGCCGCCGCCGATATCGAGCAGGCGGCCGTGCTTGTCCATCGGATAGGCATCGAGCACTTCCTGGATGACCATCGTCTGGCTGACGCGCATCAGTTCGGAGTAGGCCGCGCCGTCCTCGGCGCCGACCGTGCCGCCGACATAGGACCAGAAGCGGGACGTTTCGGTTTCGGCGGGCGGATCGCGCAGCAGGGCCACAGGGTCGGCGAGATCGCGATAGACCGCCGCGTGATGGCGGATCATGGCGCTGATGCCCGCGTCATGCGCCAGAACCGCGCCGTGATCGTCGAGCGTCCAGCGGCCATCGTTTGTGTGTGTGACAAGGCCGATCCCCTCGGCGGCGCGCAGCAGCCGGTCCGCGGCATCGCCGGTCAGGCGCATATGGCGGGCGAGGGCGGCGGTGTCCTTGGGTTCGCCGTCCAGCGCGGTGAAGAGGTCGAGTTCGACGCAGGCCAGTAGCACCTGCGAATTGACGAAGCCGGCGGTGAGCGCGAACAATTCGTTGGCGCGGCGGTTGGTGATCTGGCGCAGGACCGGCCAGTTGCGGGCGCGGCGGCGGAAGGCGGGGTCGGCGATCATCCGGTTGCGCCAGGCGCGGATGCGGTCGGCGAGCGACGCGCGCGGCGGTGTCGCCTTGCGGCTCATGGCGGGGTCCGGCGGTGCATGGGTGGTATCGGCCATGCCGGTCAGGCGGCACGGCTCGCAAGGCTCTTGGGCATCAGCCGCTTGGCTTCGCCGGCAATCAGGTCACGCAGCATCGGCGCGCCTGGGCAGTCAGGCACGGCGGCGACGGTCTGGCCGACCAGATCGTGTAGCCGGGCAATTGTGGCTTCCAGCCCGTCGGTGGCGACCGCGTTGGGTCGGCCATTGACATCGTCCTGTCCGCAGGGCTTGCCGATCTCGGACTGGCTTGCCGCGAAATCGCGCAGATCGTCGGCCACCTGATAGGATGCGCCCAGCGCATCGCCCATGGCGCGCCAGGTCTGCGGGTCGGCGCCGGCGGCGATTGCGCCGGCCATGGTCGCGCCGGTGAAGAGCGAAGCGGTCTTGGCGCGATGATATTCGACCAGCGGGATCTCGTCCTCGCTCTCCCACGCTTGGCCGGCGACCAGCCCGTGCGGCATGCCGACCGCCTTGGCAACGGTGCCTGTCAGCGGTGCGATCAGATGCGGCGTGCCGACGCAATTCCGGGCGATGGTCTCGAAGGCGGCGATGATCAGCGCGTCGCCGGCCAGAAGGGCCAGCGGCTCGGAAAAGGCCGTATGGACCGATGGCTTGCCGCGCCGGATATCGGCATTGTCAAAGCAGGGCATGTCGTCATGGACGAGCGACGCGCAATGCAAAAGCTCGATCGCCACTGCGGCGGCGTCGGACGCTTCGGGATGATCGTCGCCGCAGGCCATGGCCACGGCGAGGCACAGCCGCGGCCGCACCCGGGCGCCGCCGGGAAACACCGCATAGCGTAGCGCGCCGGCAATCTTCGGCGGCTGGTTGCCGGCCGTGGCGTGCTTGATGGCGGTTTCAAGGGCGCGCTCGATCCGCTTTTGCATGTCCATCGCCGGCTCCCGATCCGATATCCTTGCGTCAATTTACAAGGACAGAAAAGACTGTAAAGTAAAATTGACACAACGGCGGAAAATGTCAACGCACCATGAGCAGACACGCACAGCGCGAGCGGATCGTCGTGATTGGAGCCGGCATGGGCGGGCTTGCCGCGGCGATCGGGCTGGCGGGCCACGGCTATGATGTTCTGGTGCTGGAAAAGGAAGACGCGCCGGGCGGCAAGGCGCGGCACGTTATGGTCGGCGATGCGGCGATCGATGCCGGGCCGACCGTCTTTACGATGAAGTGGGTGTTTGACCGGCTGCTGGAAGGATCGGACCAGCGGCTCGAGGATGTCGTCGACATCGCCATGGCCGACATTCTGGCGCGCCATTTCTGGACCGACGGGACGAGGCTCGATCTTCACGCCGATATCGACCGTTCGGCCGAGGCGATTGCTGCCTTCAGCGATGATGCCAATGCGGCGGGCTACCGGCGCTTTTGCGCCGATAGCGCGCGCATCTTCGAGACGCTAAAGGAACCTTTCATGGCCGGTCAGCGGCCGAACATGGCCGAATTCCTGTGGCGGATCGGGCCGCTTTCGATCCAACGCCATCTGGCGCTCCGGCCGTTTTCGACGATCTGGTCGGCGCTCGGCGGCTATTTTGCCGATCCGCGCCTGCGCCAGCTCTTTGCGCGCTATTCCACCTATGTCGGCTCGTCGCCCTTCATGACGCCGGCGACGCTGATGCTGGTCGCCCATGTGGAGCAGGATGGCGTCTTCATGGTCGATGGGGGCATGCACGCGCTGGCCAAGGGGCTTGTGCGGCTTGGCGAAGCGCGCGGCGTGCGCTACCGGTTCGGCGCCGGCGTTGCGCGCATCGTCACCCACGAAGACCGCGTCGTCACCGGTGTCGTGCTCGACGGTGGCCAAGCGATCGAGGCAAGCGCCGTCGTCTTCAACGGCGATGTGTCGGCGCTGGCAGATGGCACGCTTGGCACGGCGGCGATGGCGGCGAAATGCACACCCGTCGAACCGGCGAAGCGGTCGCTTTCGGCGATGGTATGGACCGGACTGATGGACGTACCGGACTTTCCGCTCGCCCACCACAATGTGTTCTTTGCGCCGGACTATGACGATGAATTCGGCGCGATCTTCGACCGGCGCGCGATGACCGATGCGCCGACGGTCTATATCTGCGCGCAGGACCGGACGAGCGCCGGCACGCTGAGCGAGACGGCGCGGGCGCGCGGCACCGAACGGGTGCTGATGCTAATCAATGCGCCCGGCGACGGCGATATGAGAGATTATGATGACCAAGAGGCCGAGACATGCCTGACACGGACCCTTACCCAACTGGCGCGATGCGGCCTGACGCTCGACCGGACGGCGTTCGACGCAAAGGTGACCACACCGGCGACATTCGACCGCCTGTTTCCGGGCAGCGGCGGAGCGCTGTACGGACGGGCGTCGCACGGCTGGATGGCGAGCTTCAAAAGGCCGGGGGCGCGGACGGCGCTCAAGGGCCTTTATCTGGCGGGGGGGAGCGTTCATCCGGGGCCGGGCGTGCCGATGGCGACGCTTTCCGGCATGCTGGCGGCGGACGCTTTTCTGTCGGACCGGTTTTTGACGCCGTCGTTCCTGTCGGCGGCTATCTCTGGTGGTATGTCGATGGGATGAGCGCCTGTGGGCGCTACGGCGTCTCGGTGATCGCCTTCATCGGTTCGGTCTTTTCGCCCTATTATGCCTGGCGCGGGCGGCGCGATCCGGACGATCATGTGTGCATCAATGTCGCGCTCTATGCGCCCGGCGGCAATCGCTGGACGATGACGGAGCGCGGCCGCGATGCGATGCACCGAGATGCCACCCATTTCCGTGTCGGTCCGAGCCAGCTCACTTGGGACGAGGGCCGGCTGACGATCGATTTCGATGAGATCGCCGTGCCGCGTCCGCCGCGGCAATGGCTGCCAGAGCGCGTTGCAGGCCGTATCGTGCTGACACCGCACGCGATCACCGACCGCGCCTTTCCCATCGACGCCGACGGGCGCCAGCGCTGGTGGCCGATCGCGCCGTCGGGTGACATTGATGTCAGCTTTTCGAAGGGAGGCATGCCCGACTGGTCCGGCCATGGCTATCTGGACAGCAATTGGGGCGAGATCGGGCTTGAAGAGAGTTTCGCGCGCTGGGACTGGGCGCGCGGTGAACTCGAAAACGGCGAGTCGGTGATTCTCTACGACACCGAACGCCGCGACGGCACGCGCGGATTTCTGGTCCTGCATTTCGACCGCGACGGCACCATCACCGAGCGCGAGGAAGTGCCATACACACCCCTCAAGCGCGGTTTCTGGGGCGTTGCACGCGGTGCCCATGCCGATGCGGAACACACGCCCGTTCTTGCCGAAACCCTCGAAGACGGCCCGTTCTATCTGCGCCAGATCGTCGATACGGTGCTGTTCGGCCAGCCGGTCCGGCTGATGCATGAAAGCTTTTCCGGCCGGCGCTTTGCCAATCCGCTGGTTAAGGCGATGCTGCCATTTCGCATGCCGCGCCGGGCGCGCTACCGCTCCTGATCGGCCTCTGCTTCGGCTTCAAGGCGTGCCTTGAGGGCCGCCTTGTCGCGTTTGAGCGTGCGCATCTGCCAGACATAGAAGATGGCAAAGCCGACGGCGCCGAAGATGACCTCGATGATGCCGAGATTTTCCACCGCTCATCCCCGCTGCGCGCCGGCGAGATGGACCCGCCTCTGCCTGTCGCGGGCGTCGCCCATGATTTCCAGCATCCGGCCGAGCTTGGCGTCGATCGTGCGCGGCGGAACCGGATCGGGCGAAGCAGCGATGTCGACCAGAAAGGCGACCGACGGGTCGGCCGGCGCGCTCGCCGGCGGACGCATCGGGAACGGTGTCAGCGTGGCGACGGCGATCAGTTCGCCCTTGCGGCGCCGGCCCGTGTGGGCGCGTGTGTCGATGGAATTGTAGCCGGCGGCGCGGATCTCCCGGCCGATTTCGCGATAGACGAAGGCGGCGCTTCTAATCGCCGGCCGGCAATCGAGCGGCAGGCCGGCAACGCCGGTCAGCGCCCGGTCATAGAGCAGGTCCGCTTCGCGCAGAAGACGCGCGACGACACGGCCGAGTTCCGGCGTGAAGACCGGCGCATCGAGCAGAGTGCGGGCATCGACGCCGTCTTCGGCGAGCCAGTCGAGCGGCAGGTAGATGCGGCCGCGCCGCGCATCCTCGCCGACATCGCGGGCGATGTTGGTCAATTGCATGGCAAGGCCCAGATCGGCGGCACGGGCCAGGACGGCCCGGTCGCGGCAGCCCATCGCCATCGTCATCATCACGCCGACGGTGGAGGCAACACGCGCCGCATAGGCTTTCACGTCGGCGAAGCTGCGATATTCGCGGCCCGCTTCGTCCCATTCAAAGCCTTCGATCAGCGCCAGCGGCACCTCGATCGGGATGTGATAGGTCTGGACGACGGCGGCAAAGGCCCGGTCGCACACAAGGTCGATCGGCGTGCCGTCATAGATCAGTTCCAGCCGTCTCTTCAGACGCTGCGACGCGCGCCCGTCATTGCCCTCATCGTCGACCAGATCGTCCGACGAGCGGCAAAAGGCGTAAAGCGCCCGCGCGCCAAGGCGCACATCGCGCGGCAGAAGGCGCGAGGCGGCGTGAAAGCTTTTCGAGCCCGCACGGATGGACTCGTGGCAGAGGCGCCTGTCGCGCGCGCTCAGGAGCGGCGCCTTACGGGAGCTCTTTGGCATGGGGCACCAGCTTGTCGAGAATGGCCGCGGACGAGACGACGCCGGGAAGGCCCGCGCCGGGATGGGTTCCCGCACCGACCATATAGAGATCGCGCAGCTCCTCGGAGCGGTTGTGCGGGCGGAACCAGGCGAGTTGGAAGATGGTCGGTTCCATGCCGAAGGCCGCGCCCTTGGTCGACAGGAGCCGGTCGCGGAAATCGATCGGCGTTGTCACGCGGGATGTGACGACCGCGTCCGACAGGCCCGGCATCATGGTCTGTTCGAGTTTGTCCTGGATGCGCTGGCGATAGGGTTCGGTCATCGCGTCCCAGTCCGTGTCGCCATCGAGATTGGGGACGGGCGACAGCACATAGAATGCATCGCACCCTTCCGGCGCGACCGAGGGGTCGGACGCCGACGGCCGGTAAAGATAGAGCGAAAAATCGTCGGCGAGCACTTTCCTGTCGAAGATGTCGGTCAGAAGGCCGTCATAGCGCGGCCCCAACAGGATCGTGTGATGGCCGATATCGTCGTAGCGGCGATCGGTGCCGAAATACCAGACCATTAGGCTCATCGAATAGTTCATCCGCCGCACCTTGCGGTCGGTCCAGCGCTTGCGTGCGTGGTTGCGCAGAAGGTGCGTGTAGGTCCAGCCGGCATCGGCATTGGAGACGACGCAATCGGCGGCGATCGTCTCGCCGTTTGCCAGGCGCACGCCTTTTGCCGCACCGTCCTTGACGATGATCTCATCGGCCTCGGCGCCGAGCCGGAATGTCGCGCCGTGCCGCTCGGCCAGATCGGCAATGCCTTTGGCCAGCGCGCCGGTGCCGCCCATCGCATAGTGCACGCCATATTCGCGCTCGAGAAACGAGATCAGGCTCATCACGCCCGATGTCCGCATCGGATTGCCGCCGATAAACAGCGGATGGAAGCTGAGCGCCTGGCGGACATTTTTGTTGCGGACATATTTGGAGACCAGGCCATGCACGGAGCGGTCGGCGCGCCGGGCGACAAGACCGGGCATCTGCCGGACCATTTCGGCGAGCGAATGGAACGGCTGGTCGATCATTTTCTGAAAGCCGGTCCGGTAGCACTTCTCGCTCTCGACGAGAAAATCCTCATAGCCGTCAATGTCGTCTGGCTCGAAGGCGGCGATTTCTTTGTGCATCTTCTGCTTGTCGGACCAGCAGCGGAAGGTACGCCCGTCATCGAAGCGGATCGTGTAATAGGGTTCGAGCGGCTTGAGCGTGACATGGTCTGCTATGCGCTCGCCAAACAATGTCCAGAGTTCCTCGAAGACGAAGGGGGCGGTGATGATGGTCGGCCCGGCATCGAAGCTGAACCCGTCCTGCCGGTGGACATAGCCGCGCCCGCCAATATCGTCGAGCTTGTCGATGACCGTGACGCGATAGCCGCGTGCCGTGAGCCGGACAGCGGCGGCAAGCCCGCCAAATCCTGCGCCGATCACCACCGCGTGGGGCCGGGCGTCGGGCCCGGTTTCGACCGGGGGCGGTGGCTGGTGAACGGTCATCATGACCCCAAGTAAAGACGCGGGGTTGCGGTTTGGCAACCGGTCGCGATGGCGCGGACCCTGGTCATTGCGCTGCCGCGACGGTGTCGAGAAGGCTGGACGCCGCAGCCGTTTCTTCAATGATGTCAGCAAATTGCCGTGGGTTCGCCTCATGCGCCAGGTGCCCGCCGGACGGCAGGGACAAGATGGTCGCCGAGTTTGTCAGCCTCGCCGCGTCGCGGGAGACGCGCGGCGGTACCATCGGGTCGTCCTCATTCACGATGAGGGTCGTCGGCGTCTTCAGGTCGGGGAGGCGTCTTTGCAGCGGCTCGAGATCCCAATTGGCCATCATGCCCAGGGCGCCGGCGACATGGGACGGCATGCCGACGAGCGTCTCGTAGTGCCCGATCGTTGCTTCATCGAGCGTCGATCCGGTGTTGGCCAGAAGCCGGCGCGGCAGGCGGGTGTGGCGCGCCTGAAAGGCCACGGTATGGGCGGTGAACGGGTTGACGAAAAGCGCCTTGGCGAGCGGCGAGAAGATCGCATTGCCCTCGATCGGTTCGAGCGCGCTGTTAAGGCCGATCAGCGCGGCCGGTTCGATCCGCCCGGTCAGTGCCATCTCGATCAGGATGGCCGCACCGGCCGAATGACCGACGGCGATGGCGGGCGCGAAATCGAGCGTGTCGAGCAGTCCGGCCAGCGCGCCAGCCATGCCGGGCAGGGTGAGGATGCGGCCGCGCGCCTCGGAGGTGAAACCATGGCCGGGCAGGTCCGGCACAAGCACGTCGAACTGTTCGGCGAGAAGCGGCATCAGCGCGGCGAACGAATGGGTCGATGCGCCGGTGCCGTGCAGAAGCAGGCATTTGGGGGCGCCGGGTTCGCCCATGCGCTGGACATGCCAGACAAGGTTCGATGCGCGCACGAACCGGCTGTGCCCGGCGTTCGGCCATGTGCCCGCGACGGTGTGCCAGCCCTCGGGCGGCGCGGAATCGGCCGGGGCGCCCATCAGCGCGGCGCCTTCAGATAGTCAGCCACGATGCCCGACATGGCGCCGGCATCGGCGCGCGGCAGCGTCACATAATCGGCATGCATGGCGTCGGCGAGCGTTCGGGCCGTATCGCGCGGCCGGCGGGCAATGTCGATGATCACCGACCGGACACCGAGCAGGGCGGCATGCCGTGCCATCTCCTGGGCATCGGCGCGCGCCGCCTGACGGTCCTGCGTGCCGTCGAGCGCCACATTGCCCTTGCCGTCCGTCAAAAGCACGATCAGCGGCGACTGGCCGCGGCGCCGGGCGCGATCGGCAAGATCGAGCGCCTGGCCGAGGCCGGCGGCAAGCGGCGTCGGGCCGCCGCCGGGAAGGGCGGTCAGCGAGCGCTTGGCGCGGACTAGCGAACGGGTCGGCTCCAGCAGCACTTCGGCGCCGTCGCCGCGAAATGCGACCAGCGCCACCTGATCGCGGCGCACATAACAGTCGGCCAGAAGCAGTTCGACGCAGCCCTTGGCTTCGCCGAGCCGTTCGAGCGCGGTCGAGCCCGATGCGTCGACGGCGAAGATGGCGGTGGACTCTGTGTTGTGGGCATAGCGGACATAGCGGAAGTCGGACGGGCGCACGGAGAGCGGCTCGCCCGGTGTCCAGGCGGGCAGGCCGCGCGCTTTTCGGCGGATCATCTGCCAGGGCGCGGCGGTGCGCAGGGTGGCGACGACATTGGGCCGCGCGCCCGGAAAAGGTGGCCGGGCCACGAGACCGGCGGGCCGGCCGCGCCGGGCGCCCTGACGCACCGCGCCCGATTTGCCGGCCGCGCTCTGGGCACGGGTGCGTGTCATGTTGGCCTGGTGGAACAGGTCGAGATCGAGTTTGGCGCCCTGAGTGGCGGCAATGGCCAGCTCTTTCAATTGATCGGGATCGAAGGCGGGATCGGTTTCGGGGTCCCGGTCGGGCGTATCGGGTTGGTCATGCTGGCGTTCCTCCCGGGGCGGCGTATCGTCTTCGCTTTCCGTGTCGGCGCTGCCGCTCTCGGCTTCTTCCGCCGGCGCCTCGATCATCGCGCCGCAGGTCAGCCGCAGCGCGGTTGCGACATCCTCCGGGGAGGTTTCGGACCGTCCGGCGGATGCGGCTAGAATGCGCGCGGCGAGCATGGCCTGGGCCGGGGCACGCATCGAGGCGCCGCGCAGCATGGCGGCGACCGCGACAATGGTCTCGGCCAGCGGATCGGGGATCGCAACGGAACGAATCGCGCCCTCATCCGGCAACAGCGTTGCGGACATGTCGGACAAGGCGTCACGGATCGCGATGCCGTCGAGCCGGACGCGAAGGCCGAGCCGGTCGGCGATGGCGCCGGGCAGTGTGTGGTCCTCATCGCCGTCGTTTTCATCGAGCGCGATGATGCCGAAGCCGGGTGCCGTGTCATGCGCGCGCGCGATGATGCCGGCCGTTCCTGGCGTTACCCGTTCGGCCATCGCAACGATCAGGCATCCGCCGGTGACGGTTTCAAGAAGGCCGGTCTCGTGGACAGGTGTGCCGCCGGCCAGCGTTGCCGCGATATCGATGCCGCCGGTTAGGCGGCCGGCCGAGACGGCGGGCGTGATCCGCTTGACTTCGGTGTCTTTCGGCAAAAGGGCGCGGGCCGCCTCCAGCCATCGGTTGCGGACGGGCGAAGCGCGCGCGATGACGTGAATACCGCCGATGGCCGCTGGTGCGGCGGCGAACAAGCGGGCCGCGCACAGTGCGTCGCTCCAGGCCGGATCGCCGGCGCTCATATGATTGGCCGGAGGCGCAGGCTCAGCCGCCGGTGTGAGAAAATCGGCCGGACCGGTCTCAAGCATGGCCCGCAACGCCGTTGGCCACCTCGCCGACGGCACGCTCGACCCGCACCGCTGATCCCGCTTCGTCCAGCGGGTCGCGGCGCAGCCGGTGGCGCAGGGCCATCGGCGCGATGGCGACCAGATCGGCTTTGGTCACCTCGTTGCGGCCGGCAAGCGCTGCACGGGCGCGGGCAGCGCGCATCAGCGTGAGTTCGCCGCGCAGCCCGTCGACGCCGAGGCGCAGGCAGATGTTGGAGGCCAGTTCAAGCACGGCGTCCGGTGTTTCGATTTGGTCCAGCGTGGTCCGTGCCTTGGCGACCTTGCGCCGGATGGCCCCGTCCTTGCGGCTCCAGGCGCGCACGAACCCGTCCCGGTCGCGCTCATAGGCCTCGCGGCGGCGCACCACTTCGACGCGCTCCTTGAGCGTATCGGGCGAGGCGACATCGACCGAAAGGCCGAACCGGTCGAGCAGTTGCGGCCTGAGTTCTCCTTCTTCCGGATTGCCGGAACCGATCAGCACGAAACGGGCGGGATGGCGCACCGACAGCCCCTCCCGCTCGACCAGATTGACGCCGGACGCCGCGACATCGAGCAAAAGGTCGACCAGATGGTCTTCGAGCAGGTTGACTTCATCGATATAGAGAAAGCCGCGATTGGCCCGGGCCAGAAGACCGGGTTCGAATGCTTTTTCGCCGGAGACCAGCGCGCGCTCCAGATCGAGCGCGCCGCAGACCCGGTCCTCGGTCGCGCCCAGCGGCAGGTCGATGACCGGTGCCGGCTGCATCCGGGTCCGGGGCGGTTTGCCGCCGGTGCATAGCGGGCAGATGTCGACCGGTTTGCCCGGCTCGCAATTGTAGCGGCAGCCCTCGCGCAGTTCGATCTTCGGCAGAAGCGCAGCCAGCGCGCGCACCGCGGTCGACTTGCCGGTGCCCCGGTCGCCGAACACCAGAACGCCGCCCAGAAGCGGGTCGACGGCGGCCATCAAAAGCGCCTGCTTCATTTCCTCCTGGCCGACGATTGCGGCAAAGGGAAACGGTGCCGACATGAAATGCTCCCCGATCTGACGTCCAAGTGTCAATTTCAATTGACATTCTGGCATGGCAACCATTCGATTTCCATGACGTTTTTTCCGCCGGTGAAACCAACTAAAGTTGTAACGCGTTAACAGGTTGGCGCGAAAATGCGTCGCAACGCTTGCGGTCGCGCCCGCAAGCCGTTGACGCGCCTTATTGGGGTGCTAGGTGTAGGCGCGAAGGGATTTTAACCGGAGGAAACCAAGTGAAATCGCTTAAGCCATTTCTTATCGCGGCCGGTGCCGTGCTCATATCCACATCGGCCCACGCCATGGACGGCGATCCGGTGGCCGGTGAGGAGGTGTTCCGCACATGCAGCACCTGTCATAATGTTGAGGAAGAGCGCAACAAGGTCGGGCCGCACCTGATCAATGTGATCGGCCGTACGCCCGGCACCGTCGAAGGTTTCCGCTATTCCAGGGCGATGACCGAGTTTGGCGAAGGCGGCGCGGTCTGGGATGAAGAGACGATCGCGCAATATCTGGCCGACCCGCGCGGCTTCGTGCGCGGCAACCGGATGGCCTTTGTCGGCCTGAAGAGCGAAGAGGAAATCGCCAACGTGATCGCCTATCTCGCCCAGTTCTCCGAGACGGCTGAGGAAGGCGAAGCTGCCGAAGGCGAAGCGGCCACCGAATAATCAAGCCGATTTGAAATCAGCGCCCGCCGGCGACGCGCCGGGGGGCGTTTCGGCGCGGGCCGCACAGACGACCCGCGCGCGTCCTGCGACTTAAGTCTAATGAGCCGGCGGGCGGTTTCAACGCCGCCCGTCGGTCCCCGTCCGGCATTGTGCGCAGCGACCGGACCGCACCGGCTTGCGCCGGCAAGACGATGATTTTGCTCCATATAAGGCCCGACGCGGCGACCCATGGGGGCTGCGATCGGTGCGATCTTTCCACAATCATGGCATTTGGCACCAATCGGGACGTCCGGCCTCGTCTCGCGGCGTGTTTCATCTTAAGATGCCATCAGGCGTGCGGTCGTTCCCGCACGCGGAGGAGGCAAGATGTCAGGGCGCCGGGACATGCCGGACGACCCAGTGGAGGCCGATAACAATGCCGGTCAACCGGCACCGGATTTCCGGTATACACTGCTGAATACACCCACTGTCGATCGTCGACTGGATACGCAACTGCTCGAGCGCGCCATCAAACGCCATGTGGCCGCGCATGTGGGCGAGGGCGCGCCTGTTCCCGGACTGGACCAGGGCAACGGGACGGCCGGTGCACATCTTGAAGGGCTGGAGCCGGACACCGTGCTCGAAGCGCTGCTGGTGTCCGATCAGGCTTTTCTCGACGCGGTCGTGCCGACTTTGCTCGAAAGCGCTGTGGACCTTTTGACCTTCTACAGGGCCGTTGTCGGTCCCGTATCGGTCAAGCTGGGCGAACTGTGGTGCGAGGACGAGGTCAATTTCGTCAAGGTGGAGATCGTTTCCATGCGGCTGCGGCTGATGTGCAACCAGCTCGTGGCGCGCCGCATGGCCGGTCGGATGACGGCCGGCGATGACGATCGCCGGCGCATTTTGCTGGCGCATACGGGCGGCGACCAGCACACGCTGGGTTTTTCGCTGGCCGAAGCGTTTTTCGAGGATGCGGGCTGGCATGTGGCGGGCGGCGCGACCCTGCAGCCTGGCCCCGACTATTATGAGATGTTGCGCACGGGCGATTTTCCGTTCGTCGCGCTGGCCTTTTCGCGCGACGATGCCTGCGATCCGACCGAGATTGCGGCGCGCACGCGCGAGGCCTCGACGCATCGCGATGTGAAAATCTGTTTCGGCGGCGTGGCCGTCGGTGCCAATCCGGCGCGCTATCGGGCGGCCGGCGCCGATATCGTTGCGCTGGACGCGCCCGATGCGGTGCGTCAGGCCGAGGGCATGCTCAACGCCGCGCCCTGGGCCAGGGCCGGCGAGGACGCTCGGGGCACGCCGGCAACCTTCTCCAACGGCAATGGCGCCGGTCACGCCGACAAAGGCAGCTAAGCCGACAGATCGCCCCCGTGGGGCAATATCTCGCCAAGGCGGAGCAGCGCGATGCGCTCCACCTGCCTGCACGCTTCGGAAAATTCCTGCTCGGCGCTGTTTTCGAGCCGTTGCTGGAAGGCGTTCAGGATCGACGCCTTGTCGTGGTCGCGCACCGCGATGATGAACGGAAAGCCGAACTTTTCGGTGTAGCTGAAATTGAGCGCTTCGAACCGCGCCCGTTCCCGATCGGTCAGCGCGTCGAGACCCGCCGATGCCTGTTCCGACGTCGATTCCGCCGTCAGACGTTTTGCCGCCGCCAGCTTGCCGGCCAGATCGGGGTGTGCTTTGAGGACGCCCATGCGCTCGTCATGGGAGGCGGCGCGAAACTGCCGCGCGAGCGCGGCGTGCAGGCCGATGGCCGTGTCGTTGGCCGGGCCGAGTTCGTCGCCGAAAGCGCGTTCGGCGATCCAGGCGGAGTGCTCGAAGATGCCGCCGAACGCCTCGATGAATGTCGCCTTGTCGAGTTGCGATGGCCGGGCGCGGTGTTCGGGCGGAAAGTGCTTGCGCCAGTGATCGGCAATGTCGATGCGGCGGGCGAACCAGACATCGGGTCTCGATTGCGCGTAGTCGATGAAGCGCTTGAGCGCCATCACCCGCCCGGGCCGGCCGATCAGCCGGCAATGCAGTCCGACCGACATCATCTTGGCCTGGCCGGCTTCGCCCTCTTCATAGAGCGCATCGAACGTGTCCTTGAGGTAGGCGAAGAACTGGTCGCCCGCATTGAAGCCCTGCGGCGTGGCGAACCGCATGTCGTTGGCGTCCAGCGTATAAGGCACGATCAACTGGTCGTGGCCGTCATAATGGTGCCAATAGGGCAGATCGTCGGCGTAACTATCGGCGACATAGGCAAAGCCGCCTTCCTGCGCGGCGAGATCGACCGTGTTGGCCGAGCAGCGGCCGGTGTACCAGCCATGCGGGCGTTCGCCGGTCACCTCGCGGTGGATGCGGATCGCCTCCTCCATATGGTGCTTTTCCTGATCAGGGGAAAAGTCCTTGTGTTCGATCCATTTCAGCCCGTGCGACGCGATCTCCCAACCGGCATGCTGCATGGCGCGCACCTGCGCAGGCGACCGGGCGAGGGCGGTGGCGACACCATAGACGGTGACTGGAATACCGGCCCGTGTGAACAGCCGGTGCAGCCGCCAGAAGCCGGCGCGCGCGCCATATTCGTAGATCGATTCCATGTTCCAGTGGCGCTGGCCGGGCCATGCAGCGGCACCGACAATCTCCGACAGGAACGCTTCGGAGGCTTCGTCGCCATGCAGGATGTTGTTCTCGCCGCCTTCCTCATAGTTGACGACGAACTGGACGGCGATCTTTGCGCCGCCGGGCCATTTGGGGTCGGGCGGGGTCGGGCCGTGGCCGTGCATGTCGCGGGGATAGCGGTTCATCGCAACCGGCTCCTGTGCGGCGCGCCGGGCTTCACAAGCGCGCGGGATGCTGTCAGATGGTGCATGGGCTTTTCATGCCGATTTTCGGCCGATCAAACAAGCATGCGGGGAGTGTGAGGCGATGGCCGACGGCGGATTTCTGACCACCCATGTGCTGGATACGGCGCGCGGCGTGCCGGCGGCGGGCATGGCGATCTGGCTCTACCGGGTGTCCGGCAATTCGCACAGGAAGATCGCCGAGGCGGTGACCAATGAGGATGGCCGCACTGACAGTCCCATCCTGCCGGCGGACACGTTCAAGGTCGGCCAGTATGAGCTTGTGTTCCATGCCGGCGATTATCTGCGCGCCAACGGGCTTGCTGGCGATGAGCCCCTGTTTCTCGACCAGGTCCCGATCCGCTTCGGCATCAGCGACGGCGATGCGCATTATCATGTGCCGCTTCTGGTCTCGCCCTTTGGCTATTCGACCTATCGGGGGAGTTGAGGTGCGCTGCGTTTTGGACGTGTTGCGCGTCTATGCCCACCGGCCGTCATTCCGGAACTTGATTCCGGAATCCACGATGATTGTGTGTGCCATGGATTCCGGAATCAAGTTCCGGAATGACGACTTCCTGTTGCGAAGCCCAGCCCATGTATGACCTTGCCATCTTCATGGAATGGGCTGAGTTCGCGGTGCGCTGGGTGCATGTCATCACGGCCATCGCCTGGATCGGCTCGTCCTTTTACTTCATCGCGCTCGATCTGGGCCTGAACCGCGACATTGACGGCCCCGCCGATGGCGAGGAATGGCAGGTCCATGGCGGCGGCTTTTACCACATCCAGAAATATCTGGTCGCGCCCGAGGCGATGCCCGAGCATCTGACCTGGTTCAAATGGGAGAGCTACGCCACCTGGCTGTCGGGCTTTGCCATGCTGGTGCTGGTCTACTATCTTGGTGCCGATCTTTATCTGGTCGATCCGAACGTCGCCGAGATCTCGATCCCGTTCGCGATTGCCATCTCGCTTGCCTCGCTGGCGTTCGGCTGGATCGTCTATGACCAGCTCTGCAAGTCGCCGCTCGGCGAGACGCCGACCGTGCTGATGGTGCTCCTGTTCGTGCTGCTGGTCGCGATGGCGTGGGGCTATACGCAGGTGTTCTCGGGCCGGGCGGCGCTCATCCATCTGGGTGCTTTCACCGCGACGATCATGACGGCGAACGTCTTTCTGATCATCATTCCCAACCAGACAATCGTCGTCGCCGATCTCAAGGCTGGCCGCACGCCCGACGCCAAATATGGCAAGATCGCCAAGCTCAGATCGACGCACAACAATTACCTCACCCTGCCGGTGATCTTCTTCATGCTGTCGATCCACTATCCGCTGGCGTTCGCGAGCGAGTACAATTGGCTGATCGCGGCGCTGGTGTTCCTGATGGGCGTGACGATCCGGCACTATTTCAACACGCGCCACGCGCGTGCGGGCAATCCGACCTGGACGTGGCTGGCAACCGCCATTCTGTTCGTCCTGATCATGGCGATCTCCACCTGGCCGCTCTTCTCGGACGATCCGGCAAACCCGGAAGACGCGAAAGCGACGCCCTATCAGGAACGGATCATGGCGACGGAGGGCTTCGAGGCGGTCGCCTCGATCGTGCAGGGGCGCTGTTCGATGTGTCATGCGACCGAACCGTTCTGGAACGGCATCGTCGTCCCGCCCAACGGCGTGCGGCTCGAAACCCATGCGCAGATCGCAGCGCACGCGCACGACATCTACATCCAGTCGGGTGTCACCCATGCCATGCCGCCGGCCAATGTCTCCTTCATGGAAGACGCGGAACGGCGCGCGATTGTCGACTGGTATCGCTCGGTTCAGTGAGAAGCTGACAGCGCGGCGCTGACAGCGCGAGCCATGACCAGTTCCTCATTGGTCGGAACCACCATCACACGGACGCGGCCCGTGCCGATGTCGTGGGCGTTTTCGACGTTCTTGGCTTCGTCGACGGCGATGCAGAGCCAGTCCATCCCGGAACAGACTTCGCGGCGGACGCGCGCCGAATTCTCGCCGATGCCGCCGGTGAAGACCAGCGCGTCGAGCCCGCTCAGCACCGCGCTCATGCCGCCCAGTTCGCGGCGGATGCGGAAGACGAAATAGTCGATCGCCTCGCGAGCCTGCGGGTCGTCGCTTTGTTCCAGCGTGCGCATGTCATGGGTCAGGCCGGACAGGCCTTTCAGGCCGCTTTGCCTGTAGAGCAGATCGGCGATCTGGTCGGCATTCATGCCCTTGTGCTGCATCATGTAGAGCAGCACGCCCGGATCGATCTGGCCGCAGCGCGTGCCCATGGGCAGGCCGTCGAGCGCGGTGAACCCCATGGTCGAGCCGACGCTGCGACCATCCTTGACCGCGCACATGGAGGCGCCATTGCCCAGATGGGCGATGACGACGCGGCCGTGGGCCAAGCTCGGCTCGGTGCGGACGATCTCCGACGTGATGTAATCGTAGGACAGGCCATGAAAGCCGTAGCGCCGGACGCCCTCGTCGAACCATTGCCGAGGCAGCGCGAACGTGTCGTTGACGAACGGATGCGTGCGGTGGAACGCGGTGTCGAAGCAGGCGATCTGGGCGGCATCGGGAAAGGCGGCGATGGCCGCTTCGACACAGTCGAGATTGTGCGGCTGGTGCAGCGGGGCGAGCGGTTCGAGCGTGCGCAGCGCGGCGATTGCCTCCGGTGTCAATTCGGTCGGGGCGACGAATTCGGTTCCGCCATGGACGATCCGGTGGCCGACGCCGGCAACGGTCGCACCGCCGAACAGATGGTCGGCTTTATCGAGGATCGCGTCCAGCGCGCCGGCATGGTCGTTGGCGTCGATGTTGGTGACCTGTTCGTCGCCGTCGCGTTCGACGATCAGCCGCGTCTGCTGGGTGGGTGACAGGTTTTCCACCTGGCCCGATGCGCGGAGCGCCGGTTCATCGCCCTGCGCGTAGACCGCGAACTTGATCGAGGACGAGCCGGCATTCAGCGTCAGGATCACCGCGTCCGACATGGGGTGCTCACTGGTCCATTTGCCACTGGTGATAGAGCGCGGCGACGGCGCAGGAGGCCAGCCGCGCCTTGTCGTCGTCAGCGCGGCTCGACAGGATCACCGGGCATTTGGCGCCGAGCACGAGACCGCCCGCCTCGGCATGCGCGAGAAATGTGAGTTGCTTGGCGATCATGTTGGCGGACTCAAGGTTGGGCGCCATCAGAATGTCGGCATGGCCGGCGACCAGCGAGCGGATGCCCTTGGTCCGCGCGGCATCTTCGTCCACCGCATTGTCCATGGCGAGCGGACCGTCGACGATGCCGCCCCGGATCTGGCCGCGATCGGCCATCTTGGCGAGTGCCGCCGCTTCGATGGTCGAGGGCAGTTTGGGATTGACGGTTTCGACCGCCGACAGGACGGCAACTTTTGGCGCCTCCACGCCCAGCGCGCGGCCCAGATCGATCGCGTTCTGGATGATGTCGACCTTTTCGTGCAGTTCGGGCGCGATGTTGATCGCCGCATCGGTGATCATCAGCAGATGATCGAGGCCCGGAACGTCCATGCAGAAGACATGGCTGAGGCGCCGCCTTGTGCGCAGGCCGCCATCGGATTTGACGATGGCGCGCAGCAAATCGTCGGTGTGCAGATGGCCCTTCATGACTGCACCGGCGCGGCCTTCATTGACGAGCTGGATTGCACACGCGGCGGAGGCGGCGTCGCCGACGACATTGATGATCTCGAAGGGCGCCAGATCGACGCCGATGTCCTTGCCGGTTGCACGGATCTTCGCCTCGTCACCGACGAGGATCGGCGTGATCAGCGTATGTTCGGCGGCCAAAAGTGCGCCGCCGAGTGACTTGGGATCGTCCGGGCAGACGACAGCGGTGGGCAACGCCGGCAGTGGTTCGGCGAGTTCGAGCAGCCGGTCGAAATGGACGTGGCGCTGGACGGTCAGGCCGGGCAGGTCGTCGGCGGCGAAACTCAATTTCGTCTCCGGCGCAACGACCGTCGCCTCGCCCTCGACCACGGGCGTTCCGTCCGCCTTGGTCACCGTCGTTGCAAAGACCGCCAGGCGTTCGGGCTTCTTCTCGGCGAGCCGGATCGTCACGGTCAGTTCGTCGCCGGCATGGGCGCGGCCCAGAAAACGCAGGTTCTGGCCCCGGTAGAGCGTGCCCGGGCCGGGAAGCTGGTTGCCGAGCACCGCCGAGATCAGCGAGGCGACCCACATGGATGGCGCGATCGGTTCGTCGGGTTGCCCGTCACCGTCATGATCCTCCTTGGGCAGGTGCACCGGATTGTGATTTCCAGACGATGAGGCATAGACGAGAAAATCCTCGGCGCGGCACAGGCGCCTGGCCGACGCCTCCATGCCGATCTCAAGGGCATCCCAGGGCGTGTTGGAGTAAGTGTTCATCTCATCGAGGTCCCGACTGGCCGCACCGCATGCCGGTTCCTCCATCGCCGAGCTGTCATAGTCAACCGCCAAATTCCGCGGTGCAGCATATCACGCATAGGCCCAAGGCTATGCTGTCCTTCTCGAACTGGCCGGCTTGCCAAGGCGCCCGACGAACCACATTCGCAACCGCGTCACCCTTCCTCGTCGATCGCCGCCTGCACCGCCGCGAAGAACCCATACCGTTCATCGTTCTGGCCGGCGCTGACGCCCCGCGCATCGTCCCATGAGCTGTGGGTGACAATCACCAGTTCACGTGACGGGTCGATGAAGATGGCCTGACCGAAAATGCCGCCGGCCATGTAGGCGCCATCGTCAAAGGTCCACCATTGATAGCCATAGTCGCGCACGCCTTCGCGCCCCACTGCGACCTGCAGCCTGGTGGCCGCTTCGATCCAGCCATCGGGAACCACGGGCTGGCCATCGGCGATTGCGCCGTCGAGCATGAACTGGCCGAACCGGGCATAGTCCAGCGCGGCAGCCTGTATGCAGCAGCCGCTGATTTCCTCGCCCGACTTGGACGTGACCCATGTTGCATATTGCTGCATGCCATAGGGCCGCCAGATCTTTTCCGACAGATATGCGGACACCGTCTTTCCGGTGGCGCTCGCCACGAGGATGCCGACCAGATTGGTCTCGCCGGTCGAATAGTTGAACACGGTGCCCGCAGGGTGCGCGCGGGGCAGGCGTTTCAGATGGCTCAGAAGCGCAGTCTCGCCAGGTTCGGGCTCGGTCTCGTTGAACAGGGCGACGTCCGATTGCGGGTCCTGATAATCCTCGTTCCAGCGCACGCCGGACGTCATCGTCAGAAGCTGGTGAATGCTCACATCGTCATAGGCGGACCCTCGCAGGGCCGTCACATAGTCGGACACCCTGTCTTCGAGGCTTCCGATATGGCCATCGGCAATGGCCGCGCCGACGAGCGTCGACGTCAGCGATTTGGCGACCGAGAAGCTCGTCCAGCGCTTGTCGCGATCCTGATGCAGCCCGTATCGCTCCAGCCGGATTTGCCCATTGTGCAGCACGACCAAAGCGGCGCTGTTCTGGCTTTCCATATAGGCATCGATGTCGAGGTCGAGCGCCAGCGGTTCGCCTTGCGGAAGCGGGCGGATGGTGTCGCCCGCTTCGATGCGCACGCTGTTGATGATCGGCAGCTTGTCGGAAAGCGCAAAGCCGGAGTCCCGCTGGCTTTGGGTCCATTGCAGAACCCGGTCATCGGAGGGCGGATTTGACAGGAACATCCGCCATTGCGGGCCGATCGCGTACCAGGTGACGGCGCCCGCCGCCACGAGCAGCGCCAGGCCGTAGCCCGCGATCTTCATCAGTTTCGCCATTGCGTTCCTCCCACGGATCTTGGGTTCCTCCATCGGCGGGCTGCGATAGTCAATCGCCAAGTTCCGCAGCGCGCATCCGACCGCCCGAACCGATTGCAAATGGCGATGGCAATCGGCAGTCTGCCAGCGCGTGATCGGGAGGAATGGATGCGCCGCTCACTGTTGATGCTGATGCTGTGCATGCCGCTCGGGACGGCCGCCGCTGCGGACCTGCCGCCGCCGGTGACCGATGACATGTTTGCGCCCGTGGACGAGGCCGAGGCGCGGCTTGGCTGGGATTTGTTCTGGGACCCGATCCTGTCGGGCAACCGCAACATTTCCTGCGCGACCTGCCATCATCCGGATTTCGCCACGGGCGACGGCGTGTCGCTGGCGCTGGGCGAGGGCGGGATCGGGCTCGGTCCCGACCGGCGCGTCGATCCGGACAATCCGCCCGAACAGCGCATTCCGCGCAATGCGCCGGCGCTGTTCAATCTGGGCGCAGCGGAATTCACCGTCCTGTTCCATGACGGCCGGATCGAGGTGGACGAAACGCGGCCCTCGGGCCTGCGCACGCCGCTCGAGGACGAGATGACTGAGGGCTTTGCCAATATCCTCGCCGCCCAGACCATGTTTCCGGTCCTGTCGCAGGACGAGATGGCCGGGCATTACAGCGAGAACGAGGTGTCGCTGGCCGTGCGCATGGGGCGAATCACCGGCGAGGGCGGTGCGTGGGACCGGATTTCGCAACGCGTTGCGGCAATTGATGCCTACCGGACGCAGTTCGAGACCGTCTATCCGGAGATTGCGGCGGGCCGGTCCATCGCCTTCACCGACATTTCCAACGCCATCGCCGCCTTCATCGCGTTCGAATGGCGCTCGGACGATGCGCTGTTCGATGCGGCGCTGCGCGGCGAGGCGACACTTGATGGCAGTGCGGCGCGTGGACTTGATCTTTTCTACGGCGAAGCGGGCTGCGCGGCATGTCATGCCGGCCCGTTTCTGACCGACCACGGCTTTCACGCCATGGGCCAGCCGCAGCTCGGGCCCGGCAAGGCGGAACGCTTCGAGACCCATGCGCGCGATGTGGGCCGGATGCGCGTGACGAACGATCCGGCCGATGCCTACAGGTTCCGCACGCCAAGCCTGCGCAATGTCGCCTTGACCGCGCCCTATGGCCACGCCGGTGCCTTCGCCAATCTCGATGCGTTCGTGCGCCACCATGTCGATCCGGCGGCCGGTCTTGCCGCCTATGATCCCGGTCAGGCGGTGCTTGCCGCGCTGGAAGGCGCCGAGGATCTTACCGTCCTGAACGATGCAGACGAGCGGGCGGCGATCGCCGGGGCGGTTGAGATCGAACCTTTGGCGCTCGCCGAAGATGACATTGCCGCGCTTGTGGCGTTCCTTGGAACGCTGACGGACGAAGCCGCCGCCAAAGGCCGCTTCGGCATCCCCGATGCCGTGCCCAGCGGGCTTGAGGTGGAGCGCTGACCGCGGCCATCGCCCCGGTTTTCAGATCATCGAGCCTGCGCTAAGATGGTGTCATGGGAAAGTCGACACAAACACCCACGGTCAGCGAACTTGCAGAACCGGCTCCGCCGCAAGGCGATCCAGACTATCTGGTGTGGACCGAGCGGAAGATTCGCGCCTCGCTTGAAGCGGACAAGGCCGCGCCCGAGCGCCGCAAGGCGCTGGACGATGTGATGAAAGAACGCGGTGCGCGTTGAGCTATCGGGTGGCGCGCAGGACGACCTCGACTGGATCGAGCGCTATATCGGCGAACTGGGTCACTCTCCGAACCAGGCCATAGCGCGGCGAACCGCCGATCGTGTTCTGCAAGCACTCGGGATCTTGGAGCATTTTCCACACGCCGGTCGGCCGGGCCGGGTTGGCGGCACGCGCGAACTGAACATATCTACCGCGCCCTATTTCGCCGTTTATCGCTTTGTCGCCGACGATCATATCGTCGTGACGGCGATCGTGCATGACCGCCAGCAATATCCGCCCATGGACGACGCTTGATCAATCGTCGCGCGCGAACGTCCAGAGACGCCCCGCAGCGAGCGTTTGCCATTCGGTCATCGTTCCATCGGGCCAGATCACGCGGACATCTGTCGCATTGGCGTCGCCGAGCCCGAAATGCTGGGGCAGGGCGGAGCCGCCCGCATGGCCGCCGCCGACCGTGATCTCACGCGTATGAAGGCGGCCATCAATTCTTGATTCAATGAACGCGCCCACGGCGTTGATATTGCTGTCCTTCTGACGAAGATCGATCATCAGCCAATTGCCGGCGTGGGGCGTTGCGTTTTCATGCACTTCCATTGGCGCGCGGCGGTTGACGACGATCAGGTCGAGCTTTCCGTTGGCGTTCAGATCGGCGAGCGCGGCGCCGCGCGCGCGGTCGGTCGTGGCGACGCCGGCCAGATGGGCGGTCTCGGCAAAGGTTCCGTCGGGCTGGCGGATCAGCAGATTGTTGGGGTCCTCGATGGCATTGGAGGGCATCTGGTCGACATTGCCCTTGGCGATGAACAGATCGTCCAGCCCGTCATTGTTGACATCGCCGAACTGGGCGTGCCAGCCGGTGGAGGGCCGACCATCGTCGCCGATGAACGGGCGGTGGGCGTAAGAGCCCATTTCGAAAGGGGCGGCCTCGTAGCCGGTGTCGGTGGCGATCTGCAAAAGCTGGTCGCCCATCGATGTGGACATGACTTCGGCGCGGCCGTCGCCGGTCAGATCACGCGCGGCGATGCCCATGCCCCACAGCGAGACGGTCGGCCAGCCATCGGCTTCGGTGAGGAAGGTGAGCGTTTGCAGATCGAGCTTCTGCTCCGATCCGCCCCGCACATAGTAATGGCGATCGTTGGAGATGCGCAGATGGGGTTTGCCTACGCGCCGCTCGTCGGAAATCAGCATGGAAAGGGCGCAAAAGCCCGGCTCGATGCGAATCGGCGGTCCATAGCCGCCTTCGTCGGGGCGGTGCAATTCGTTTGCGTCGCAGGCTTCGAACGGGCCTTCGGGATCGGCGCGGTCGACATAATTGCCGATGGCGAGCGTCGGCCAGTCCTGACCGTCTTCCCAGGTGGCGGAAAAGGCCGTGGACCAGGCATTGCCCGGCGAAAAGCCCCACTCAGCGGTCGCATCGGTGAAGCTGCAGTCCGGCCCACCCTTGAGAAGCGCGTTCGGACCCACGCGCAGGACGACGAGGTCCATCTGGCCGTCACTGTCGATATTGATTGGATAGGCACCGGTGACGCCTGTCTGGGCCGGCACATCGGTGCCGGTTTCGAACCGGATCGGCGCGCCGGGCCGGTCCGTCACATTGACGAAAAGCTTTGCCGGGTTTTCGCCGCCGGCGGCGTAGAAATCGGGCAGGGTGTCGCCATTGCAATCGAAGACCGCGACGCCACCGCCGACGAAATGCTCCCAGCCGCCGGAGTAGACGTGTTCGACGGGCAGATCGCCCGAGCGGTCGGTGAAAACCGGATGGTTGCCATTGGCCTGAGCCGGAGCGGTCGCGGCCAGCATGGCGGCAAGGGCTGTGCGGCGGATCATTTTCCGACTGCCTGCGCACCGAGAAGATCGTCCGTCACGGCGGCGAGCGCCAAGGCGGCCGCGCCCTGCGCCCAGATCATGTCGCCCCAGGCATGGATTTCCACTTGCGGGCCCTTTGCGTGTGTCGCCGGCGACAGGTTCGTCATCTCGGCGAGCACGTCGCGCGCATAAAGATAGTCGTACCGCATGCGCGCGCCCGACAGGATGATCAGGCCGGGGTCGAACAGGGTCACGACATTGGCAAGCCCCAGCGCCAGAAACCGTCCGGCGCGGTGGAAGATCGAGCGCGCGGCGGCGTTGCCGGCCTTGGCGTGGCTGAACAGGCTCTCGAGGATGATTTGCGGTTCGCGCTCGGCGCTGGTCCAGTTGAGCGCGGTCGATGCCTCGCGCACCAGCGCATAGTCTGCGACATAAGCTTCAAGACAGCCGCGCTGGCCGCATCGGCATAGCGCGCCGTCCAGATGCACCTTGGTGTGGCCAAGCTCCATGCCCATGCCGCCGGCGCCGCGATAGATTTCGTGATTGATCACCAGACCCATGCCGACGCCATGCTCGATGGTGACCACGGCAAAGTCGGGCAGGGCGCGGCCGGCGCCGAACCAGAGTTCGGCCATGGTCAGAAGGTTCGCGTCATTGTCGACCGAAACCGGCACGCCGATGCGCTCGGCTACAAGTGCGGCGAGCGGCACATCGGTATCGGCCATGATGGGCGACCATTGAATGCGACCGTGGTCGGCGTCGACAAAGCCGGGCACGCCCAAGCCGACGGCGGCGAGATCGTCGCGACCGAGACCGGCGGCCCGAAGGGCGGCATCGAGCATGTCTGCGGTTTCGGTCAGAATGTCGTCGGTGGAATGGCGTGCATGCGCGCGGGGCGCGCTGGCCTCGCCGATCCGGTTGCCGGCGAAATCGACGATCACCGCCGAATGGCTGGGCGAGGACAGTTTGATGCCGGCGACGAAACGGGCCTCGGGACGCACGCTGAGCGCAACCGGTGGTCGTCCGCGTCCGCTTTCAGTGTCGCGCTGCGGCGAGCCGGTCTCGCGGATCAGGCCCGTGTCGATCAGTTCGGAGGTGATGGCCGTGACCGAGCCGGGGCTGATGCCCACCTTGCGCGCCACATCGACCCGAGCGATCGATCCCGCGGCGCGGATCGCCTCGAACACCTGCTGGCGCAACGGCTTGACCGAACTAGACAGGGGCGGCGTCAGCGGGCCGCAGCCTGTCGGTGCGATGTCCGGCAAATCCTTGCGCAAAAGGGCGTCAACGGCCATTTTCTTCAGACGCCGATATAAATGGACGGGTTTCGCGGCCAAAATCGTGCCGTAACCCGTCGCATCGACGCTCCTCCCGCTTGAACGGTAGTCACTTTCAGCGGATTGCGTCAAATTAATTTTGACAATTGAAATTAATATGCCATGGTTAAGCGCGGCCCAACGGTCGCAGCGCCGGAGGTGGCGCACATACGGGAGGATATCAACATGCGTAAAGCAATCGTGCTTGCGGCCGCTTTGGCTGTGGGCCTGTCTTCAACAGCTCTGGCCCAGGACAGCGTGACCGTGGGCGTGAGCTGGTCGAATTTCCAGGAAGAACGCTGGAAAACGGACGAGGCGGCGATCAAGGCCGCGCTTGAGGAAGCGGGTGCCGAATATGTGTCGGCGGACGCGCAATCATCGTCGGCCAAGCAATTGTCGGACATTGAAAGCCTGATCGCGCAGGGTGTCGATGCGCTGATCATCCTGGCGCAGGACGCTCAGGCGATCGGTCCCGCGGTGCAGGCCGCTGCCGACGAGGGCATTCCGGTGGTCGGCTATGACCGGCTGATCGAGGATCCTCGTGCCTTCTACCTGACCTTCGACAATATCGAGGTCGGCCGGATGCAGGCGCGCGCCGTGTTCGCCGCCCAGCCGGAAGGCAATTATGTGATGATCAAGGGCTCGGCGCAGGATCCCAATGCGGACTTCCTGCGCGGCGGCCAGCAGGAAGTGCTGCAGGAAGCCATCGACTCGGGCGCCATCACGATCGTCGGCGAGGCCTATACGGACGGCTGGCTTCCCGCCAACGCCCAGCGCAACATGGAGCAGATCCTGACCGCGCAGGACAATGATGTCGACGCGGTGGTCGCCTCCAATGACGGCACGGCCGGCGGTGTTGTCGCCGCGCTGACCGCGCAGGGCATGGAAGGCATTCCCGTCTCCGGCCAGGATGGCGACCATGCGGCGCTGAACCGCGTCGCGCTCGGCACGCAGACCGTCTCGGTCTGGAAGGATGCGCGTGATCTCGGCCGTGCGGCGGGCGAGATCGCCGTCGCCATGGCCAACGGCACCGCGATGGGCGACATCGAGGGCGCTGCCGACTGGACATCGCCGGCCGGCACCGAGATGACCGCACGGTTCCTGGAGCCGGTACCGGTCACCGCCGACAATCTGACGGTGGTCGTCGATGCGGGCTGGATCGACCAGGAAACGCTCTGCCAGGGCGTGACCGACGGTCCCGCACCCTGCAACTGATCGCAGCCTGACACATGCTCTCTCCCGCGCCGAAGCGCGGGGGAGGGTGTCCTCATTTCCGGAGTTAGGCCGTGAGCGACAGCCCCGCCCTGCCGAAAGCCGCGCCCGGCATGCGCAATCTTGCGCGGACGCTTGAGATCGACACCCGTCTTCTGGGCATGATCGGTGCGTTCATCGCGCTGTGTCTGGTGTTTCATTTCCTGACCGACGGGCGGTTTCTGACGCCGCGCAACATTTTCAACCTGACCATCCAGACCGTCTCGGTCGGCATCATGGCGACCGGCATGGTGTTCGTCATCGTCACGCGCCACATCGATCTTTCGGTCGGCTCGCTGCTGGCCACCTGTTCGGCGATGATGGCGATGACCCAGACGCTGGTGACGCCCGAATGGCTGGGTCTGGGGCTCAACCACCCGCTGACCGCGCCCGCTGCGATCATCGTCGGTCTGGGCACCGGGATCATCATCGGCGCGTTCCATGGCTGGCTGATCGGCTATCTGGGCATTCCGGCCTTCATCGTCACGCTGGGCGGATTGCTGGTCTGGCGCAATGTCGCCTGGTATTTGACCAATGGGCAGACGATCGGCCCGCTTGACGGCAATTTCCAGCTCTTCGGCGGCATCGGTGGCACGCTGGGCGAAACCTGGAGCTGGGTGTTCGGCCTCATCTGCGCGGCGGCGGCGCTCTATGCGATCTGGCAGTCGCGCCGCAACAAGATCAGTCATGATTTTCCGGTCAAGCCGCTATGGGCGGAGATCGCGCTGGGCGCGCTGGTCACTGCCGCGATCCTTGGCTTCATCGCGATCCTCAACGCCTACCAGATCCCCGAACGCCGGCTGGAACGCATGTTCGAGGCGCGCGGCGAGGTGCTGCCCGAAGGTTTCACCGCCGGATACGGGCTGCCGATCTCCGTGCTGCTTTTGATCGCGGTGGCCGTCACGATGACAATCATCGCCAACCGCACAAGGCTTGGCCGTTACATTTTCGCCACCGGCGGCAATCCGGACGCGGCCGAATTGTCGGGCATCAACACGCGCCTTTTGACGGTGAAAGTGTTCATCATGATGGGCATTTTGTGCGCGATCAGCGCGGTCGTCGCCTCCTCGCGCCAGACGTTCCATTCCAACGATATCGGCACGCTGGACGAACTCCGCGTGATCGCCGCCGCGGTCATCGGCGGCACGGCGCTCGCCGGCGGGGTCGGCACGATCTATGGCGCGATCCTGGGTGCGCTGATCATGCAGTCGCTGCAATCGGGCATGGCGATGGTCGGCGTCGATGCGCCGTTCCAGAACATCGTTGTCGGAACGGTTCTCGTCGTCGCCGTTCTGATCGACACGATCTACCGCAAGCGGACGGGAGACTGACCATGGCCGACACGATCGATCGTTCCGGCACGCCGCTGGTCGAGATGCGCGACATCTCGATCGCCTTTGGCGGAATCAAGGCGGTCAACCACGTCTCCGTCGACCTTTTCCCCGGCGAGGTGGTCGGACTTCTGGGCCACAATGGCGCGGGCAAGTCGACGCTGATCAAATGCCTTTCGGGCGCCTACAAGATGGATGCGGGCGAAATCTACATCAACGGCGACAAGGCGGTGATCAACAATCCGCGCGATGCGCGGCGCTACAACATCGAGACCATCTACCAGACGCTGGCGCTGGCAGACAATCTGGACGCCGCCTCCAACCTTTTCCTGGGGCGCGAACTGACGACGCCGGTCGGCCTTGTCGACGATGCGCGCATGGAGGCGGAGACGCGCCAAATCATGGGCCGGCTCAACCCGAACTTCCAAAAGTTCTCCGCACCGGTCTCGGCGCTGTCGGGCGGGCAGCGCCAGTCGGTGGCAATCGCGCGCGCGGTCTACTTCAACGCCAAGATCCTGATCATGGACGAGCCGACCGCGGCGCTCGGGCCGCAGGAAACGTGGATGGTCGCCGACCTGATCGAGGAGTTGAAGCGTCAGGGGCTCGGCATTTTCCTGATCGATCACGATGTGCACCAGGTCAAGGAGCTGTGCGACCGGGCGGCCGTGATGAAGAATGGCGAACTGGTGGGTGTCGTCGATGTGGACGCGGTCTCGGTCGATGACATTCTGGCGATGATCATCGCCGGCAAGAAGCCGCAGTTGGCTGCGTGATGTATATCGGCCTCGATCTGGGCACGTCCGGCCTCAAGGGGCTCGTCATCGACGGTAATCAGACGGTTGTCGGCGAGGCGCATGCGCCACTGACTGTGTCGAGACCGCATCCGGGCTGGTCGGAGCAGGCGCCCAGCGACTGGCTGTCGGCAGCCGAAAGCGTTTTCGACCAATTGGCAAAGACACACGATCTGTCCGCCGCACGGGCGATTGGGCTTTCCGGCCAGATGCATGGCGCGACGCTGCTCGATGCGACCGATGCCGTCCTTCGGCCCTGCATGTTGTGGAACGATACGCGCAGCCACGAACAGGCGGCGGCGATGGATGCCGATCCCGAATTTCGCGCGGTCACCGGCAATATCGTCTTTCCCGGCTTCACCGCGCCGAAGGTCGCGTGGGTGCGCGACAATGAGCCGGAGGTCTTCGAACGGGTCGCCAAGGTGCTGTTGCCGAAGGACTATCTGCGCCTGTGGCTGACGGGCGGCTATCATTCGGACAAGTCCGATTCGGCGGGAACAAGCTGGCTCGACACCGGCAAGCGCGTCTGGTCGAAGTCGCTTCTTGCCAAAACCGGGCTGTCACAGGTTCAAATGCCCGCGCTGGTCGATGGCAGCGACGTGACCGGAAAGCTGCGCGCCGAGATCATCGACCGCTGGGGCCTTTCGAGCGATTGCGTGGTGGCCGGCGGGGGCGGCGACAATGCGGCGTCGGCGATCGGGGCCGGGGTCACGGAAGCGGGCGAGGCGTTCGTGTCGCTGGGAACGTCAGGCGTCCTGTTTGCGGCGTGCGATGCCTACGCGCCGGCGCCCGAAACGGCCGTCCACACATTCTGCCATGCCCTGCCGCGCACCTGGCACCAGATGGGCGTGATCCTGTCGGCCACCGACGCGCTGAACTGGTATGCATCGCTGGTCGGCGAAAAGCCCGAAGCGCTGACCGGCGCGCTGGGCGATCTTGCCGCGCCGGGCCGGACGCTGTTCCTGCCCTATCTGGGCGGCGAGCGGACGCCGCACAATGATGCGGCCGTGCGCGGTGCGCTTGTCGGTCTCGAACATGCCAGCGACCGCGATGCGGTCACCCGCGCGGTGCTCGAAGGGGTCGTTCATGCCGTGCGCGACTGTCGCGACGCGCTGGCGGCGACCGGCACGCGCTTTGACCGGCTGCTGGCCGTCGGCGGCGGCAGCAAATCCGATTATTGGCTCAAGGCGCTCGCCACATCGCTGGACGTGCCGATCGATGTGCCGGTGGCCGGCGATTTCGGCGGCGCGTTCGGCGCGGCGCGGCTTGCGATGCTGGCCGCCGGCGATCTCGATGCGTCCGGGCTGAAACCGCCGCCGATTGCCAAGACCATCGAACCCGATCGTGCACTGGCCGACGCCTTTGCCGACGCCCATGCCCGTTACCAGACCGCCTATGCCCAGACGAGGATGCTGTGATGACCGACTTTTTCAAAGGTATCGACCCGATCCGCTATGAGGGGCCGGACAGCACCAATCCGCTGGCCTATCGCCACTATGATCGGGATGAAGTGGTGATGGGCAAGCGGCTGGAGGACCATTTGCGGTTCGCCGTCGCCTGGTGGCATTCGTTCGCCTGGCCGGGCGGCGATCCGTTCGGCGGGCAGACATTCGAGCGTCCATGGTTCGGCGATACGATGGACCACGCCAAGCTCAAGGCCGATGTGGCGTTTGAGATGTTTGCGATCCTCGGCCAGCCCTTCTTCTGCTTCCACGATGCCGATGTCCGCCCGGAGGGCGAGGGCTTTGCCGGCAACACGAAGAACCTTGAGGAAATGGTCGACTATATCGGGGTCAAGATGGAAGAGGTGGGCACCAAGCTGCTCTGGGGCACGGCCAATCTCTTCTCGCACCGGCGCTACATGGCCGGTGCGGCGACCAATCCGGACCCGGACGTTTATGCCTTTGCCGGCGCGACGGTGAAGACCTGCATGGACGCGACCCACAAGCTGGGCGGCGCCAACTATGTGCTGTGGGGCGGCCGCGAGGGCTACGAAACGCTGCTCAACACCGATCTTGCCCGCGAGGACGCGCAGCTTGGCCGGTTCATGAACATGGTGGTCGAGTACAAGAACAAGATCGGCTTTGACGGCACAATCCTGATCGAGCCCAAGCCGCAGGAGCCGACCAAGCACCAGTACGACTATGATGTCGCGACGGTCTACGGGTTCCTGAAGCGTCACGGGCTCGAAGGTGAGATCAAGGTCAATATCGAACAGGGGCATGCGATCCTTGCCGGCCATTCCTTTGAGCATGAGATCGCGCTTGCGTCGGCGCTGGGCATTTTCGGGTCGATCGACATCAACCGGAACGACTATCAGTCGGGATGGGACACCGATCAGTTCCCCAACAACGGGCCGGAGGTGATGCTCGCCTATTATGAGATCCTGAAAGCGGGCGGGTTCACGACGGGCGGCACCAATTTTGACGCGAAGCTGCGGCGCCAGTCGCTCGATCCCGAAGACCTGATCGCCGCCCATGTGGGCGGCATGGATGTGTGCGCGCGCGGGCTCAAGGCGGCAGCGGCGATGCTGGAAGATGGCGAACTGGAACGGCTGCGGGCCGAGCGCTATGCGGGCTGGGACACGGAGGACTCGCAGGCGCTTCTGAACCACGCCACGCTGGAGCATTGCGAAGAATGCGTGCGCGACCGGCCGATCGATCCCGAACCGCGCTCGGGCCGGCAGGAGCGGCTGGAGAACATCGTCAACCGGTTCGTGTGAGGAACGGCGCGATCCCGACCCTTTGACCTCATCCTGAGGCGCGAGCCATATCCCGCCCTCGCCCTTCGAGGCTCGCTCTGCTCGCACCTCAGGATGAGGGCTGGATATGGCGAGCCTCGAAGGGCGAGGGCAAAGGGTTGCGAGCGTGAGCGACAGGCCGCCCATGCAAGGGTGGTATTGCGCCCTCATGCGCGGCGGGTCTAGGTGGAGGCATACCGCCAAGAACACGGGATGCCGCCATGCTCCAGAGCACCAAACCCGATCTCTCGCCGTTCGACTGGGAAGATGCGTTCCGGCTCGAGGACCAGCTCACCGACGATGAGCGGATGATCCGCGATGCGGCGCGCTCCTATGCCGCCGACAGGTTGCAGCCGCGCGTCATCGACGCCTATCGCGAGGAGACGACCGATCCGTCGATTTTCGCCGAGATGGGTGAGATGGGTCTTCTGGGCGTGACGATCCCCGAAGACTATGGCGGCGTCGGCGCCGGCTATGTCTCCTACGGGCTTGTAGCACGCGAGATCGAGCGGGTGGATTCGGGCTACAGGTCGATGATGAGCGTGCAGTCGTCGCTCGTCATGTATCCGATCCATGCCTATGGCTCGGAAGACCAGCGGACGAAATATCTGCCCAAGCTCGCTTCGGGCGAGTGGATCGGTTGTTTCGGCCTGACCGAGCCCGACGCCGGCTCCGATCCGGGCGGCATGAAGACCGTCGCCAAGAAGACCGCCGACGGTTATGCGCTGTCGGGCTCGAAAATGTGGATCTCCAACGCGCCGATCGCCGATGTGTTCGTGGTGTGGGCCAAATCGGAAGCCCATGACGGCAAGATCCGGGGCTTCGTGCTTGAAAAGGGCATGAAGGGCCTGTCGGCGCCGAAGATCGGCGGCAAGCTGTCCCTGCGTGCGTCGATCACCGGCGAGATCGTCATGGACAATGTGGAGGTGGGCGAAGACGCGCTGCTACCGCATGTCGAAGGGTTGAAGGGACCGTTCGGCTGTCTCAACCGGGCGCGCTACGGCATCTCCTGGGGCGTGATGGGCGCGGCCGAATCGTGCTGGCACGCGGCGCGGCAATATGGGCTCGACCGGAAGCAGTTCGGCAAGCCGCTGGCGCAGACGCAATTGTTCCAGAAGAAGCTCGCCGACATGCAAACCGAGATCACGCTCGGCCTTCAGGGGTCGCTCCGCGTCGGTCGGCTGCTGGACGAGGGCGCGGCGGCGCCCGAGATGATTTCGCTCGTCAAGCGCAACAATTGCGGCAAGGCGCTCGACATTGCGCGGCAAGCGCGTGACATGCATGGCGGCAACGGCATCTCCGAGGAGTTCCAGGTGTTCCGCCACATGGCGAACCTTGAGACGGTCAACACCTATGAGGGCACGCATGATGTCCATGCGCTGATTTTGGGACGCGCGCAGACGGGATTGCAGGCGTTTTTTTGAGGCGGGAGCTTCGACAGACATGGCGTCATCCCGGAACTTGATTCCGGGATCCATGATCCAGATCGACGTCGCTGGATTCCGGAATCAAGTTCCGGAATGACGGCTTGGACTGGATTACGGCTTGAACCGGATGACGCCCTGGACGGAATGACGCAAGGGATTGACCTACCGCGGCCTAATCCCGTTCAGCAGGATCGACAGAACCGCGTGGGCGACCTGTTCGCTGAAGCCGGGCTTTTTGGCCTGCTTGCCCAGGATCGCCTGCACCTGCACCTCGAAATCGGCATAGTGCTGGGTCGTCGCCCAGATGGTGAAGATCAGATGGTAGGGGTCGACCGGCGCCAGCCGGCCCTCATCGATCCATGTGCGGATGACGGCGACCTTTTCGTCGACCAGCGCCTTCAGCCTGGTGGACAGGAATTCGCCGACCAGCGGCGCGCCGCGTTGCACCTCGTTGGCGAACAGCCGTGAGGCCTCGGGATTTTCGTCCGACATTTTCAGCTTGACGGTGATGTAGCGCCGCAACTCCTCGATCGGATCGCCGTCGGGATCGATCGCATCGAACGGATCGAGCCAGGCTTCCACCGTCTGTTCGATGGCCGACCGGTATATCTCCTCCTTGGACGGGTAGTAATAGAGAAGGTTGGTCTTGGACATGCCGGCCCGCTCGGCGATGCGGTCGACCGTGGCGCCGCGATAGCCATCCGTCGAAAAGACATCGAGGGCGGCCTGCATGATCAGGGCGCGGTTTTCGGTCTGGATGCGGCTTTGTTTGCCGCCGTTCGGCCGTGTCGCTTCCCGCGCCAAATCCTTGTCCCCAAACAGTTATAAGTTGATGTTTTTTGTCAATTTAAATACTGTCTTGACCATGGTCAATCGCTCTCATAGCGTCTAAATTTGACCAGCTAGTCAAGAATTTTCCAAGTCTGCCAAGGTGACCCATGAGCGCTGCCAACGAGATCATCCACAATGCGATCGGCGGAGCGTTGGCCGCCTCGGCGTCATCGCGGCGCCAGCCCGTGTTCAACCCGGCAACGGGCGAACGGGTGGCCGAACTGCCGCTGTCGACGGTGGACGAGTTGAACGCGGCGGTCGAAGCGGCCAAGTCCGCGCAGCCGGCATGGGGCGCAATGCCGCCGCTGAAGCGCGCGCGCTTCATGTTCAAGTTCAAGGAACTGCTCGACGCCCATGCCGGCGACATTGCGCGCTCCATTTCGCGCGAGCACGGCAAGACCCATGACGATGCGCTGGGCGAAGTGGCACGCGGGATCGAAGTGGTCGAGTTCGCCTGCGGCATTCCGCATCTGCTCAAGGGCGAATTCTCGCGCAATGTGGGGCCTTCCGTCGATACATTTTCGGACCGGCAGCCGCTTGGCGTCTGCGCCGGCATCACGCCGTTCAACTTCCCGGCCATGGTGCCTTTGTGGATGTATCCGGTGGCGATTGCCTGCGGCAACACTTTCGTTCTCAAACCCTCCGAGCGCGATCCGTCCGCGCCGATGCTGGTCTATGACTTGTTTCGCGAGGCCGGTTTCCCCGATGGCGTGCTCAATGTCGTCCATGGCGACAAGGTCGTGGTCGATGCGATCCTCGATCATCCGGACATCAAGTCGGTCTCGTTCGTCGGTTCGACGCCGATCGCGCAATATGTCTATTCGCGCGGCACGGCTGCGGGCAAAAGGGTTCAGGCGCTGGGCGGCGCCAAGAACCACATGGTGGTGATGCCCGATGCTGACATGGACAAGGCGGCCGACGCGCTGATGGGCGCGGGCTATGGCTCGGCCGGCGAGCGCTGCATGGCGATTTCGGTCGCCGTGCCGGTCGGTGAGAAGACCGCCGACGAACTGGTCGAACGGCTCAAGCCGCGTGTCGAAAGCCTGCGCATCGGCCCGTCGACCGATTCGGATGCGGACATGGGGCCGCTGGTGACCAAGGACGCGCAGGAGCGCGTGCTCGGCTATATCGACAAGGGCGTCGAAGAGGGCGCCGATCTGGTCGTCGACGGGCGCGGCTTCTCGCTGCAGGGCTATGAGGACGGCTATTTCGTCGGCGGCACGCTGTTCGACCGCGTCACGACCGACATGACGATCTACAAGGAAGAGATATTCGGGCCGGTCCTGTCGGTGGTGCGCGCCAAGACCTATGAGGAAGCGACGTCGATGATCGACGCGCACGAATATGGCAATGGCACGGCGATCTTCACCCGCGACGGCGACACTGCACGCGACTTCTGCGACCGGATCGAGGTCGGCATGGTCGGCGTCAACGTGCCGATCCCTGTGCCGGTGGCGTATCATTCCTTCGGTGGCTGGAAGCGGTCGTTGTTCGGCGATCATTCGATCTACGGGCCCGAGGGCGTGCGCTTCTATACGCGTCTGAAGACGATCACCCAGCGCTGGCCTGAAGGGATCAAGGACGGCGCGGTGTTCACGTTTCCGACGTGAGGGGATGGTGAACGCTCGGACATACCCCCCTCTGTCGGCGTTGCCGACATCTCCCCCACAAGGGGGGAGGGTGGTTCTTGGTTGTTCGCTGTCGCGCCAGCGATCGGCATTTGAGTTGAGACGCGTTTGGAAGGCCCCGCTCTCCCCCCTTGTGGGGGAGATGTCCCGCACGGGACAGAGGGGGGTTACGAGACACGTCGGCAAGTACGGATTTTGAAGGAGCGGAACCTATGCCATCCCAACCCGCAGCACCCGGCGAAAACCTTCGGATCAATGGCGATCGGCTGTGGGATTCGATCCACGCCATGGCCGAGATCGGGCCGGGCATTGCGGGCGGTTCCAATCGCCAGACGGTGACGGACGAGGATGGGGAAGGGCGCAAGCTCTTTCAAAAATGGTGCGAGGATGCCGGCCTGACCATGGGCGTCGATCAGATGGGCACCATGTTCATGCGCCGCGAGGGCACCGAGCCCGATGCGCTGCCGGTCTATGTGGGATCACATCTGGACACCCAGCCCACAGGCGGGCGCTATGACGGGGTGCTCGGCGTGCTGGCCGGGCTCGAAATCATCCGTACCATGAACGATCTCGACATCAGGACGAAACACCCGATCGTCGTCACAAACTGGACCAACGAGGAGGGCACGCGCTTTGCGCCCGCCATGATGGCCTCGGGCGTTTTTGCCGGCGTGCTCGAGCAGGCCGATGTCTACGGACATAAAGACGCCGAGGGCAAGACGTTCGGCGATGAGCTCGATCGGATCGGCTGGAAGGGCGAGGAGACCGTCGGCGACCGCAAGATGCACGCCTTTTTCGAACTGCATATCGAGCAGGGGCCGATCCTCGAAGCCGAGGAAAAGGACATTGGCGTTGTCACACACGGCCAGGGCCTGAGATGGATCGAGTGCACGGTGACCGGCAAGGAAAGCCATACCGGCTCGACGCCGATGCCGATGCGCAAGAATGCGGGCAGGGGTCTCGCGCAGATCACCGAGCTCGTCCACGACATTGCCATGTCGAACGCGCCCAATGCGGTCGGCGCCATTGGCCATATCGATGTCTACCCCAATTCGCGCAACATCATCCCCGGCAAGGTGGTGTTCACGGTCGATTTCCGGTCACACGAACTCGATACCCTCAATGCCATGGTCGACCGGCTGATGGCGCAGGCGCCCAAGCTCTGCGAGCATGTCGGCGTCGAATTTTCGGCCGAGATCGTCGGCCAGTTCGATCCGCCGGCGTTCGATGAGGACTGCGTGCGGATGATCCGCGAGGCGGCCGAACGCCTTGGCTATTCGCACATGGACATCATTTCGGGCGCCGGCCACGATGCGTGCTGGATCAACCGGGTGGCGCCGACGGCGATGGTCATGTGTCCCTGCGTCGACGGCCTGTCGCACAATGAGGCCGAGGACATCACCAAGCAATGGGCGAAGGCCGGCGCCGACGTGCTGTTCCATGCCGTGATGGAAAAGGCGGAGATCGTGGGGTGAGGAGCATTTAGGCCATGAAGCTCGATGAGTATGTCAAGCAGACATTGCTTGACATCACGAATGGTGTTGCGGATGCGAAACAGGAAGCGATGTTGCGCATCGCCCCGGGCATGATTGACGGTCAACCAATCGTCGAACCTCAGATGGTACGCTTTGAAGTTGCCGTTACGATCAGCAACGAGGCTGGTGGGGGCATAAAGGTATTCTCACTGGGTGATCTGAAGGCTCAAGGAACCTCCGCTCATACGAACAAAATCGCCTTCGAGGTTCCAGTTTATCTCACCTTGGTCACACCTTTGCACCCGGAATATGCAGAGGTCTATTCGAACGATCAGCGTGACAAGGAGACTGATGAATGATCACGCCGATCACCAGCGGCACCATCGTCACCGCCCGATGTACGAGATAGGCTGTTCGCCGAGGAGCAAGAAAGATGGAACCCAAGCGCCAGGTTTTCTCTGACCGATATAACGACGTCGCTGTCCACATTCAGCTTCCGGCGGAAGACCGGGAAGCCGAGGATTATCTGGAGGAGGCTAGCCGGCAGGCGCGATGCGCGGCCCATATGGACGTGGAGGACCGTGTCGATGAATGGCTTTTGGCGGTCGCTGAGGAAACCTGGGACGATCTATGATCCTCGAGCTTGGAGGCGTTTACACGGTGGCGTTCCCCGGTGACTTGAAAAAGCCCCGCCCGGGCATTCTCCTGCAAGCCGATGAGTTCATTGACGACCATCGCACGGTTCTGATGTGCCCGTTGACGACATACCAATCCCATGCGTCCTTTTTTCGCCCGTCGATTGCACCCAGCGATCAGAACGGGTTGGAACATCCGTCCGAAGTGATGGTCGACAAGATCACGCCGGTCAAAAAGGATGTCATAGGGACGCGGATCGGTTCGCTGGGCTCGGCGGAACTCGGAGCAGTCTATTCGGCGCTGATCAACATCACAGGCATCCCGCGATCGATTTTCAAGGAAAGGTCCTGACCCATGACCACCACCATCATCAAGAACGGCACGATCGTCACCGCCGACCGGACCTACAAGGCCGATGTGAAGGTCGAAAACGGCGTCATCGCCGAGATCGGAGAGAACCTGTCGGGCGGCGAGGAACTGGATGCGACCGGCTGCTATGTGATGGCCGGCGGCATCGACCCACATGTGCATCTCGAAATGCCGTTCATGGGCACCTATTCGTCCGATGATTTCGAGAGCGGCACGCGCGCGGCGCTCGCCGGCGGCACGACGATGGTGGTCGATTTCTGCCTGCCCAATCCCGAACAGTCGCTTCTGGAGGCGCTGCAGCGCTGGGACAACAAGTCGACCCGCGCCAACTGCGACTATTCCTTCCATATGGCGATCACCTGGTGGGGCGAGCAGGTGTTCAACGAGATGGAAGACATCACCAGGCGCGGCATCAACACGTTCAAGCATTTCATGGCCTATAAGGGCGCGCTGATGGTCAATGATGACGAGATGTTCGCCTCGTTCCGCCGTTGCGCGGAACTGGGCGCGCTGCCGCTGGTGCATGCTGAAAATGGCGATGTGGTCGCCGATTTGCAGGCGAAACTGCTCGCCGAAGGCAACAACGGCCCCGAGGGACACGCCTATTCGCGGCCGCCGCAGGTGGAGGGCGAAGCGACCAACCGGGCGATCATGATCGCCGACATGGCGGGCGTGCCGGTCTATATCGTCCACACCTCGTGCGAGGACGCGCATGAGGCGATCCGCCGGGCGCGGATGTTGGGCAAACGCGTCTATGGCGAGCCGCTGATCCAGCATCTGACGCTCGACGAGAGCGAATATTTCGACAAGGACTGGGACCATGCGGCGCGGCGCGTGATGAGCCCGCCCTTCCGCAACAAGCAGCACCAGGATTCGCTGTGGAACGGGCTGTCATCGGGCTCGCTGTCGGTCGTCGCCACGGACCATTGCGCCTTCACCACCGAGCAGAAGCGCAACGGCGTCGGCGATTTCACGCAAATTCCCAATGGCACGGGCGGGCTCGAGGACCGGTTGCCGATGCTGTGGACCCATGGCGTCAACACCGGCCGGCTGACGATGAACGAGTTTGTCGCCGTCACCTCAACCAACATCGCCAAGATCCTGAACATCTATCCCAGGAAGGGCGCAATCCTCGAAGGGGCGGACGCCGATATCGTCGTCTGGGATCCGGAGAAGGAAAAGACGATCTCGGCCGGCAGCCAGCAGTCGGCGATCGACTATAATGTGTTCGAGGGCAAGCATGTGAAGGGCCTGCCGCGCTTCACGCTGACCCGCGGCAAGGTCGCCGTCCATGATGGCGAGGTGCGCACCGAAGAAGGCCATGGCAAGTTTGTCGAACGGCCGCCAAACAATCCGGTCAACACCGCGCTGTCGACCTGGAAGGAGCTGACCGCGCCGCGCAAGATCGAGCGCACCGGCATTCCGGCGAGCGGGGTGTGATGGACGTGGCGCCATACCCCCCTCTTTCCCTTCGGGACATCTCCCCCACAAGGGGGGAGAAAGAGCGCTCGATTTCGCCGCACGCACCCACGCTTCTCCCTTGTGGGGGAGATGGCGGCGCACCCGACAGAGGGGGGTATTGACCGATGCTCTCACCCTCGCCGAAAGCCGAGACGGTCATCTCCACCTCGGCGCTCGATCTCGTCTTTGAGACCAATGACGGGCCGGTGCACGCGCTGTCGGACATCACGCTCGACATCAAAAAGGGCGAGTTCGTCTCGCTGATCGGGCCGTCGGGCTGCGGCAAGACCACGCTTTTGCGGGTGATTGCCGATCTGGAACATCCGACGGGCGGGACGATCAGTGTCAACGGGCTGACGCCGCACGAAGCGCGGCTGAAGCGCGCCTATGGCTATGTCTTCCAGGCCGCCGCCCTGTTCCCTTGGCGGACGATCGCAGACAATGTGGCACTGCCGCTGGAAGTGATGGGCCTCGACAGGGCCGAGCGTGATGCCCGCGTGAGCGAAAACCTCGAACTGGTCGATCTGGCCGGCTTCGAGAAGAAGTTCCCCTGGCAATTGTCCGGCGGCATGCAGCAGCGCGCCTCGATTGCCCGGGCGCTCGCTGTTCAGCCCGACATGCTGTTGATGGACGAGCCGTTCGGCGCTTTGGACGAAATTGTCCGCGATCATCTGAACGTCCAGCTCCTCAAGCTGTGGGCAGCGACGCACAAGACCATCGTGTTCGTGACGCACTCGATCCCCGAGGCGGTATTCCTGTCGACCAAGATCGTGGTGATGAGCCCGCGCCCGGGCCGCATTCACGAGGTGATCGATTGCAATCTGGGCGCCGATCGGCCGCTGGAAATCCGCGAAACGCCGGAGTTTTTGAAGATCGCGCATCAAGTGCGTGAGGGGCTGGCCGCGGGGCATGCGTATGAGTGAGGGCAGGGCTCCACTTACCCCTTCTCCCCGCTGGGCGGGGAGAAGGTGCGTGAGCGCAGCGAGGGCGGATGAGGGGCAGTACTGCCATATCCCCCTCACCCAACTGCGACCAGCGCGCGCCTTGCTTGCGCGGTCTTCGTATCCCTCTCCCCGCAAGCGGGGCGAGGGAGGAGCGAGGGATTTCCGATGATCCGTTCGCGCATCCTCCCCATCCTCACCGTCGTCGCGGCGATCATCGCGGTCTGGTATGCGTTTGCGGTGATCCTCAATGCGCCGTTCGAGCGCAGCGCCGCCGAACGGGCCGGCGAGACGATCGGCTTTGTCGAGCTGCTGCCCAAGACCATGGCGCAGCAGCGTCCCGTCCTGCCGGCGCCGCATCAGGTGGCAGTCGAAATCTGGGAAACGACGGCCGAAAAGTCGATAACCTCCAAGCGCAGCCTGATCTACCATGCCTGGGTGACCCTGTCGGCGACGCTGCTCGGCTTCATGATGGGCACCGCGCTGGGCATCCTTCTCGCGGTCGGCATCGTGCATTCGCGTGTGCTCGACAAGTCCATGATGCCCTGGATCATCACCTCGCAGACGATCCCGATCCTGGCGCTGGCGCCGATGATCATCGTCGTCTTCAACTCGGTCGGGGTGACCGGGCTTTTGCCCAAGGCGCTGATCTCCACCTACCTGAGCTTCTTCCCGGTGGCGGTCGGCATGGTGAAGGGGCTTCGGTCGCCCGAAACCATGCACATGGACCTGATGCACACCTATTCGGCCAACCGGGCGCAGACCTTCTGGAAACTGCGCTGGCCGTCCTCGGTGCCGTTCCTGTTCACCTCGATGAAGATCGGCATTGCCGCCAGCCTCGTCGGCGCCATCGTCGGCGAATTGCCGACCGGCGCGGTGGCCGGGCTGGGCGCGCGTCTTCTGGCCGGGTCCTACTATGGCCAGACCGTGCAGATCTGGTCGGCGCTGATCGTCGCCGCCGTGCTGGCCGGGCTTCTGGTCGGGCTGATCGGCTGGATCGGCGGGTGGCTCAACCGCCGCATGGGTGTTCGGGAGGCGCGGGCGTGATGACGGGTTCAACACACCCCCCTCTGTCCCTTCGGGACATCTCCCCCTCAAGGGGGGAGAGTGGCGCCAGCACTGTTGATATCAGGCGTGACGCTCACGTTCTGCGCTGCATCCGCGCGTATCAGGTTTTGCTCTCCCCCCTTGAGGGGGAGATGTCGGCTCAGCCGACAGAGGGGGGTGTGGTTACGTGACCAACACCACCATCCTCATCGCTGCGATCGTCTTCTGGCTGGCGGCCTGGTTCGCCAACACGCGCCTCGCGGCCTTGCGGCCCGAGCGCGGGCCGATGGTCACTGTGATCAATCTCGCAATCCCCGTCCTGTTCGGTGCGGCGATCCTGGCGCTCTGGGAAGGGATCACGCGCGGCTTTGGCGTGCCGACCGTCATCCTGCCGCCGCCCTCGATGATCTGGGAGCGGATCACCAATTCCGTGCCGACGCTCTGGGCCGATTTCCAGCAAACCTATCTCAAGGGCGTTGTCTCGGGCTATCTGATCGGCTGTTCGCTCGGCTTCCTCGTGGCCGTCCTGGTCGACCGCTCGCCCTTCTGGAAGGCGGGCGTCATGCCGATCGGCAATCTGGTCTCGGCGCTGCCGATCGTCGGGATCGCGCCGATCATGGTGATGTGGTTCGGGTTCGACTGGCAGTCCAAGGCCGCCGTGGTCGTCGTGATGACCTTCTTTCCGATGCTGGTGAACACGGTCGCGGGCCTGAATGCTGCCGGGCACATGGAGCGCGACCTGATGCACACCTATGCGTCGACGCGCACGCAAAGCCTTCTCAAACTGCGCCTTCCGGCGGCGATGCCGTTCATTTTCAACGCCTTGAAGATCAATTCGACGCTTGCGCTGATCGGTGCGATCGTCGCAGAATTCTTTGGCACACCCATTGTGGGCATGGGCTTTCGCATCTCGGCGGAAGTGGGCCGGCTCAATGTCGACATGGTGTGGGCCACGATATTCGTCGCCGCGCTCGCCGGCTCGCTCTCCTACGGCGCAATTGCGCTGATCGAGCGGTCGGTGACATTCTGGCATCCGTCCATGCGAAGCGAGCGACCATAAAACGGGATGACGGGTGCCGATATCAGCAATCAACGGAGCCAACAGGGAGAACCAAAATGAAGAAATGGATAGCACTGGCCGCGGGGACGGCAATGGGGCTGACGGCGGCATCAACCGCCCAGGCCGCCGATGAACTGACGCTGCAGCTCAAATGGGTCACCCAGGCCCAGTTCGCTGGCTATTATGTGGCCAAAGACAAGGGTTTTTACGAAGAAGCCGGTCTCGACGTGACCATCAATCCGGGCGGGCCGGACATTGCGCCGCCGCAGGTGATCGCCGGCGGGGGCGCCGATGTGATCCTTGAATGGATGCCCGCCGCGCTCGCCGCCCGCGAAAAGGGCGTGCCGCTGGTCAACATCGCCCAGCCGTTCCAGCGGTCGGGCATGATGCTGACCTGCCGTAAGGAGACCGGCATCGAGACGCCGGAAGACTTCCGCGGCAAGACGCTCGGTGTCTGGTTCTTCGGCAACGAGTTCCCGTTCCTGTCATGGATGAGCCAGCTCGGCATTCCGACCGAGGGCGGCGATGACGGCGTCGAGGTGCTCAAGCAGGGCTTCAATGTCGATCCACTGATCCAGGAGCAGGCCGACTGCGTGTCGACCATGACCTACAATGAATATTGGCAGGTCATTGATGCGGGCTTTTCGCCGGACGATCTGGTCGTCTTCAACTATACCGACCAGGGCGTCGCGACGCTGGAGGACGGCATTTACGTGCTTGAGGAAAGCCTTGCGGACGA
>JANSXT010000038.1 GCA_024742765.1 Phyllobacteriaceae bacterium
ACAAGCTAAACGCTTTTTAACCCTACTGCTTGCGTGTGGGACAAAAGCCTGCAATACGGATTTCGACGCTTTGAGTGAACTATCTGGTCTGGCTCGGACCCAAGCAGATTGGGGACAATACCGCATGAAAGCGGCTCCTAGGTTTTTGAGCGCCGTCTCGGCTGCCGCGCTGGCTCTGACGCCGGCTGTCGGCGGAACGATCGCCGTGCAGGCGCTGACAATGGCAAGCGCGCATGCGGCCGTGGTGAACGCGATTTCGGTTCGCGGCAACCAGCGTGTCGCCGAGCAGACGATTGCCGATTTCGTCGGCTATCAGCCCGGCAGGAATTTCTCCGATTCCGACGTCAACGATGCGGTGCGTGCGCTGTTCCGCTCGGGGCTTTTTTCCAACGTCTCGGTGGTGCGCCAGAGCTCGACGCTCATCGTCACGGTGGAGGAATTCGCCACCGTCAACCAGGTTCTGTTCCAGGGCAACCGCCGTCTGGACGATGACCGCCTGCGCGGCGTCGTGCAACTCGCGCCGCGCTCCCGGTTCGACCAGGACACGCTGGACGCCGATGTCGAAGCGGTCGTGGAAGCCTATAGCCGCACCGGACGCAGCGACGTGACCGTCGATGCCAGCGTCGTCGATCTGGGCGAGAACCGGGTCAACGTCATCTTCCAGGTGGTCGAGGGTGACCGCACGAAGATTTCGCGCATCAACTTCACCGGCAACAATGCGTTCGGCGACCGGCGCCTGCAGGCCGTGATCACGACCAAGCAGTCCAATCCGCTGTCCTTCCTGACGCGCAATGACGTTTACGACGATCAGCGTCTGGCTGCCGACGAGGAGCGCCTGCGCCGTTTTTACTTCAACCGCGGCTATGCGGACTTCCGCATCATCTCGTCTTCCGCCGATGTCGATCCGTCCAGCGGCAACATCGTCATCACCATCGAGGTGGATGAGGGCGACCGCTACACGTTCGGCAATATCGAGATCGACAGCACCGTCACCGGCGTCGATCCGCAGTCGCTGTCCGGCACCATCCAGACCCGGTCTGGCCGCGTCTACAGCGCCGTTGATGTCGAGGACACGCTGATTGACATGTCCGAACGGCTGGCCGGCGCGGGTTTCCCGTTCGCCGAGGTCACGCCCGTCGGCAACCGCAATTTCGACAATCGCACCATCGACGTCACCTACATCGTCGATCAGGGGCAGCGCGCCTTTGTCGAACGCATCGAGATCATCGGCAACACGCGCACGCGCGACTATGTCATTCGCCGCGAGTTCGACCTGGCCGAAGGCGATGCCTTCAACCAGATCCTGATCCGCCGCGCCCAGCGGCGCCTCGAGGCGCTGGACTTCTTCTCCGCCGTCTCGATCACGACGCGGCCGGGCGGGTCTCCGGACCGGGTCATCGTTGTCGTGCAGGTTGAAGAGAAGCCGACCGGTGAATTCGGCGCCGGCGTCGGCTACACCGCCGGCGGACAGGACGAGGGCGTCAATCTGGAAGCCTCGATCACCGAGCGCAACTTCCTTGGCCGTGGCCAGGCGATCCGCGTCGGCGTTGGTGGCAGCACCAATTCGCGGACCTATAATGTCTCGTTCACCGAGCCTTATTTCCTGGGTTACCGCGTGTCGGCCACCGGCAACGTGTTCCAGAACCGGCGCGACTTTGGCGACTATGAGGAAATCAGCACCGGCGGTTCGGTCACGTTCGGCCTGCCGCTGACCGACCATCTGACCGCGACGGGCGGCTATTCCTACACGCAGACCGCGTACAATGCCGATGGCACCGATTGTACGGACCTGCCGGGCGATGCCGATGCCAATTGTAGCGCACCGGGCTATATCCAGAACCGCATCGTCAGCGGCCAGAACCGCATCAAGTCGTCAGTGTCCTATGGCCTGATCTTCAACACGATCGACGACCGCAACGATCCGCGCAGCGGCATGTTCGTCCGCGCCATCCAGGAAGTTGCCGGCCTTGGCGGCGACGCCCGGTTCATTCGCTCGACGGTCGATGCATCCTATTATGTCACCGTCTCCGAGGATGCCGAGATCATCGGCCTGTTGCGCGCAGGCGCCGGCAACGTCACCGGCCTTGGCCAGTCCGTCGAAGGCTTCGACCAGTTCGAGATCGGCCAGCGCCGGCTTCGCGGCTTTTCCTATAACGGCATCGGCCCGACCGATGGTTCCGGCAACTTCATCGGCGGCAAGACCTATCTGAACGCCACCGCCGAAGTGCAGTTTCCGCTGCCGGCCTTCCCGCGTGACCTGGGCTTCAAGGGTGCGGTGTTTGCCGATGCCGCAACTTTGTTCGGGTCCGACGTCGCCGGCGCGGTCAACACGAACATGGAATGGCGCGCCTCGGCTGGCCTCAGCGTGATCTGGCAGTCGCCGTTCGCACCGCTGCGCTTTGACTATGCCTGGCCGCTGGCCAAACAGGCACATGACGAAGAACAGCGCTTCAGCTTCTCGGTGTCGTCGGCCTTCTGACGATGTGATCGCCCGGCCCGGGGGGATATCCGCCTGCCGGGCGTCCTGATTGGTGCCGCTTTTGGCCATTGATCCGCACTTTCACCATTCCGACCTGCCGCTTCCGCTGGAAGCGGTGGCCGGGCTTGGCGGTCTTGCCGTCCCTGACGGCGCCGCCAAGGGTGTCCTGGTCACCACATTGGCGCCCGCATCGGCGCCGGTCGAGGGCGGACTGGTCTTCATCGAAAACGCGCACAATGTGGCGCTCGACGCGCTTGGCCCGTGCAGCGCCGTGATCGGCCCCGCCGATCTGGCCGATCGGCTGCCGGAAGGCCCCGTCCATCTGGCGACCCGTGCGTCACGCCATGCGTTCCAGGACATCGCGCTTGGGCTTTTTGCCGGCAGCCTGGGTGACGCGGGTGCCATCGCCGACCCGGCCGCCGCGCTCCGCCCGCCATCGGGCGCCATCGTTTCGCCCACCGCGCAACTTGAGGAGGGCGTGGTTCTGACGCCGGGCGCTGTCATCGGCGATGAAGTCGAGATCGGCGCAGGCACGATTGTCGGCGCAAACGCCGTGATTGCGCGCGGGTGCCGGATCGGCCGCAACAGCCGCATCGGCGCGGGCGCAAGCCTGCAATATGCCTTGCTGGGCGACCGGGTGCAGATCATGCCGGGCGCGGCGATCGGTCAGGATGGCTTCGGCTATGTGCCGCGCGCCGATGGCCTGCGCAAGATGCCGCAACTGGGGCGCGTCATCATCCAGGACGATGTCGAGATCGGCGCCAACACGACGGTCGACCGCGGCACGCTCGGCGACACGGTGATCGGGCAGGGCACGAAAATCGACAATCTGGTGCAGATCGCCCACAATGTGCGGATCGGCATGCATACGGTGATCGCCGGCCATTGCGGCATTTCAGGCAGCGTGACCATCGGCGACCAGTGCATGCTGGGCGGCGGTGTCGGCGTCGCCGACCAGATCGTCATCGGCGACCGGGTGCAGGTGGCGGGCAGGGCCGGCGTGATGGACGATATTCCCTCGGGCGAACGCTGGGGCGGCCTGCCGGCCAGACCTGCCAGACAGGCCTTGCGCGAGGCGCTGGCATTGCGCCGGCTGGCCAATGACCGTAAGAGGTCTGGTCAATCCGATTAACGCAAGGGCTTCCGCTTCTTGGCATGACTCATACGCAAGTGGACGAGGCGCTCGACACCGCCGATCTCGCCGACATTCTCAAGGCGCTGCCGCATCGCTATCCGATGTTGCTGGTCGACCGCATCGTCAACATTGACGGGCTGGAGTCGGCCGTCGGCATCAAGAACGTCACCTTCAACGAACCGCACTTTGCCGGTCATTTCCCGGACAATCCGATCATGCCCGGCGTGCTGATCATCGAGGGGCTTGCCCAGACGGCAGGCGCAATCGGTGTCCGCAGCCTTGGCATGGACAAGCCGGCGCTTGTCTATTTTATGTCGATCGACAAGGCGAAGTTCCGCAAGCCTGTGGTGCCCGGCAACGTCCTTGAATATCACGTCAAGCTGATCAAGCGGCGCGGCTCGATCTGCCGCTATGAATGCATCGCCAAGGTATCCGGCGAAACGGTCGCCGAGGCCGAGTTGACGGCCATGCTGTCGCCCAACGACGCCAAACGCGGCGGCGGGCTCTGAGATGGACGCGCAATCGACCTTCGTTCACCCCACCGCGCTCGTCGAGACCGGCGCGACACTGGGCGCCAATGTGCGCATCGGCCCGTTCTGCCATGTCGGCTCGGAGGTGACGCTCGGCGACGATGTCTCGCTGATGAGCCATGTGTCGGTCACCGGCCCGACCGTTTTGGGCGCGGGATGTACAGTCCATCCGCAGGCGGTGCTGGGCGGTGCGCCGCAGAACACCGCCTATAAGGGCGAACCGACCAAGCTCGTCATCGGCAGGAATGTGACGATCCGTGAAGGCGTGACCATGCATCGCGGCACCGGCAATGCGCGGGGCGAGACGATCGTCGGCGATGATTGCATGTTCCTGGCCTATTCCCACGTGGCCCATGACTGCATCATCGGCCAGCGCGTGACATTCGCCAACAATGTGATGATCGGCGGCCATGTGACGATCGGCGATCATGTGATCGTCGGCGGCGGCGGCGCCATCCACCAGTTCTGCACCATCGGCAACAACGCCTTTATCGGCGGGCTGACGGGCGTTGCGCATGATGTGATCCCCTATGGCCTTGCCATGGGCAGCCGCGCCTATCTCAGCGGGCTCAATCTTGTCGGGCTGAAGCGCTCTGGCATGGACCGCGCCAATATCACAGCCATCCGCCACGCCTATCGCGATCTTTTTGCCGACAATGGCCGTTCCGTGCGCGAAAACGCCGAAGGACTGGTCGAAGCCTATGCGGGCATCGAACCGGTGCAGCAGATGGCGCGCTTCGTGCTCGATGGCGCCAAGCGGCACCTGACGACGCCGCTCAGCGGCGCCGATGCGCGCCGCGCGGAAAACCACGCGGGATAGGTTCATGGTCCGGGCTCCGCAGGATGGGTCCGGTGCGCCCCTCGCCATCATCGCCGGGGGCGGGCAGGTTCCGCTGCATCTGGCCCGATCGCTGTCGGACAAGAATGTCCCGTTCGTTGTCGTCATGCTCGAAGGCGATGCCGACCCGGCGCTTGCCCAATACGACCATATTGCCGTCAACACGGCCGAGCTGAGCCGTTTCAAACGCTACATGCTCGATCGGGGGGTCGAAAAGGTCACGCTGGTCGGCACGGTCAAGGGCCGTCCCGACATAAGCCTGTTCCGTCCCGACTGGACGACCTTGCGTCTGATCGCCCGGATCGCGCGGGCGCTCGGCAAGGGCGATGATGCGCTTCTGCGCGCCGTCGTCGCGATGATGGAGGATGGTGGCCTGACCGTGGTCGGCGCACACGAGATCGAACCGGATCTGCTTGCACCGGCAACCAAACTCGGCGCCGTTTCCGTGCCCAAAAGCCAGAAAGCCGCGATCGACGCCGGCATCGTCGCCGCCAACGCGCTTGGCGCCCTTGACGCCGGGCAGGCGGTCGTCGTGCTCGGAACCCGCGTGGTGGCGCTCGAAGGCGCTGAAGGCACCGATGCGATGCTGGAGCGGGTCGCCGAGTTGCGCGCCATCGGCCGGCTCGGTCGACGCAAGGGCGGCGTGCTCGTCAAGCTGCGCAAGCCCGGCCAGGATGTGCGTGTCGACATGCCGACGATTGGCTCCAACACGGTCGCCGGCGCCATATCGGCCGGCCTTGCGGGCATTGCCGTTCATGGCGAGAACACGCTGGTGATGAACCGGAAGGCTGCGATCGATGCGGCCGATGCGGCCGGCCTGTTCCTCGTCGGGCTCGATCCCCAGACCGTCGAGCGCACATGGGCCGGGGAGCGCGTACAGTGAGCGAAGGTTCGGCAAGCCCGTTGATCGGTATCGTTGCCGGCGAGACCTCCGGCCAGCTTCTGGCGGCCGAACTCATTGATGCGCTGAACACGCGACTGGGCACGCCCGTGCGGCTGGTCGGCGTCGGCGGGACGCCGCTCGAGGCCCTTGGGCTCACATCGCTTTTCGACCCGGACGAGATCGCACTGATGGGGCTGACCAGCGTCGTCCGCGCCCTGCCGCGTCTTGCCCGGCGCATCGGCCAGACCGCGAACGCGCTGATTGCCGCGCGGCCCGACTGCCTGATCGTCGTCGACAGCCCGGATTTTTCGCTGCAGGTGGCCAAGCGGGTCAAGAAACGCCTGCCGGACCTGCCGGTCATCAAATATGTCGCGCCCACGGTCTGGGCATGGCGGCCGGGCAGGGCGCCGGCGATGCGCGCGCATGTGGACCATGTCCTCTCCATCCTGCCGTTCGAGCCGGCGGTGATGGCAGAACTGGGCGGGCCGGAGACCCATTATGTCGGCCACCGGCTGATGGCGGATGAAGCACTGCAGCGCTGCTGGGACGCAAACGCGGCGCGAACCGCGCGCGACGAAGACGCACCGATCAATCTGCTGCTGCTGCCCGGATCGCGCCGGTCCGAGGTGCGTTCGCTGCTCGACGATTTCGGCCGGACGGTCGCGATCATGGGCGAGCGCGGCGCGGCCCTGTCCATCAGCCTGCCGACCTTGCCGCATCTGGAACGCCAGGTCCGCGACCATATTCTGGGATGGCCGGACAGCGTGCGCGTGACCACCGGGCGCGACGCCCAGATGGAGGCTTATGAGACGGCCGATGTGGCGCTGGCCGCCTCCGGCACGGTGCTGCTCGAATTGGCGCTGGCCGGCGTTCCCGCCGTCTCCTGCTACCGCGCCGATCCGCTGATCCGCCGGGTTGCCGAACGGATGCTGACCACCTGGTCGGCCGCGCTGCCCAACCTCATCGCCGACAGGGTCGTGATCAACGAATATTATGACGAGATGATACGGCCCGGCATGCTGGCACGGCTGGCCGAGGAACTGGCCGATCCGGCCGGCCCACGTCGGGCCGCGGTCATGGAGGGCTATCGCACGGTGCGCGACCGGATGCGCGTCGACGAGCCGCCGAGCAGCAAGGCCGCGGCCATCGTCGCCAATGTTCTGGAAGGCCGCTCCACGGCGTGAAAAAGCCCGCGATGCATGACGCCGCGGGCCTTTTTGTCGATGCCGCAAGCGCTCAGCGCTTGGAGAGCGGCACGTAATCGCGTTGCACTTCGCCGGTATAGAGCTGGCGCGGCCGGCCGATCTTCTGGCCCGGATCCTCGATCATTTCCTTCCACTGGGCGATCCAGCCGACCGTGCGCGCGAGCGCGAACAGCACGGTGAACATGTTGGTGGGGAAACCGAGCGCCTTGAGCGTGATGCCCGAATAGAAATCGATATTCGGGTAAAGCTTCTTTTCGACGAAATATTCGTCAGTAAGCGCGATTTGTTCAAGTTCCATCGCAACTTCGAGCATCGGGTCGTCCTTGATGCCCAGTTCGCCCAGCACCTCATGCGTCGTCTTCTGCATGATCTTGGCGCGCGGATCGTAATTTTTGTAGACGCGGTGGCCGAAGCCCATCAGGCGGAACGGATCGTCCTTGTCCTTGGCGCGCGCGACGAATTCCGGGATGCGGTCGGCTGTGCCGATTTCCGCCAGCATGTTGAGCGCCGCTTCGTTGGCGCCGCCATGGGCCGGTCCCCAAAGGCAGGCAATGCCGGCCGCGATGCAGGCGAACGGGTTCGCGCCGGACGAGCCGGCGAGCCGCACCGTCGAGGTCGATGCGTTCTGCTCGTGGTCGGCATGCAGGATGAAGATGCGGTCCATCGCGCGGGCCAGCACCGGATTGACCTTGTAGTCCTCGCACGGCACGGCGAAGCACATGCGCAGGAAGTTCGACGCATAGTCGAGGTCGTTCTGCGGATAAACGAAGGGCTGGCCGATCGAATATTTGTAGGCCATCGCCGCGATCGTCGGCATCTTGGCGATCATGCGCAGGCTGGCGACCATGCGCTGGTGCTCGTCGGAAATGTCGGTCGAGTCGTGATAGAAGGCCGACAGCGCGCCGACCACGCCGCACATGATGGCCATCGGATGGGCATCGCGGCGGAAGCCGGTGAAGAACCGGTTCATCTGCTCGTGCACCATTGTGTGGTGCGTCACGCGGAAGTCGAAATCCTCCTTCTGCGCCTTGGTCGGCAGGTCGCCATAGAGCAGCAGGTAGCAGGTTTCGAGGAAGTCGCCATGCTCGGCGAGCTGGTCGATCGGATAGCCGCGATGCAGCAGCACGCCCTCATCGCCGTCGATGAAGGTGATTTTGGATTCGCACGATGCGGTCGAGGTGAAGCCTGGATCGTAGGTGAACTTGCCGGTCTCGGCGTAGAGCCTTGAAATGTCGACGACGTCCGGGCCCACCGTGCCCGAGCGGACTTCAAAGGAGTGGTCGGTGCCTTCAACGTTCAGGGTTGCACTCTTGTCGGTCATGGCCTCTCCTCCAGTCGCTTTTCGTCTTTGAACCCGGTGCCGTTTTGCATTGCATCAAAACCGGTCCGGGCGGATGGTTGCGGCTTTGCTAGCCCATTTGCCACAGGGTGCCAAGCTAGCCCAAAGCCCTACTTGTGCAATGCACAAATCACAATTGCTTCACGCCATCGCATCGGCGATCCGCGCCAGCGATTCTTCGCGTCCCAGAACGGCGAGCACGTCGAAAACCCCCGGCGAAGTGGCGCGGCCGGTCAGCGCGGCGCGCAGCGGCTGGGCGACCTTGCCGAGCTTGAGATCGCGGCTTTCCGCAAAGGCGCGCACGGCGGCATCGAGTGCGTCGGTCTGCCAGTCGTCGACGCTCGAAAGCGCGGCATGGGCGCCGGTCAGAAGCGCGCGCGCATCCGCGTCGAGAATGCTGGCGGCCTTGTCGTCGACGGAAAGCGGCCGCGCATCGAACAGATAGGCGGCGCTGTCGATCAGCTGAACAAGCGTCTTGGCGCGCTCCTTGAGGCCCGGCATGGCCGCCAGAAGCTGTGCGCGCCGATTTTCGTCGGCAAGTTTGTCGATCAGATCGGCCCCGCCCTCGATATGCGGCAGCAGCACGTCGATCTGGACGAGCAGGTGGGCGTCGTCCGCATGGCGGATGTGATGGCCGTTCAGCGCCTCGAGCTTGGCAATGTCGAACCGCGCCGCGCCCTTGTTGACGTCGGCGATGTCGAACCACTCGATCATTTGGGCGGTCGACATGATCTCGTCGTCGCCATGGCTCCAGCCCAGCCGCGCCAGGTAGTTGCGCAGCGCTTCGGGCAGATAGCCCATGGCGCGATAGGCTTCGGCGCCGAGCGCCCCATGGCGTTTGGAGAGTTTGGCGCCGTCGGCCCCATGGATCAGCGGTATGTGCGCCATCACCGGTACATCCCAGCCCATGTGAGCGTAGATGATCTGCTGGCGGGCCGCATTGGTCAAATGATCGTCGCCGCGAATGACGTGGGTGACGCCCATATCGTGATCGTCGACGACGACGGCCAGCATATAGGTGGGTGTGCCGTCCGAGCGCAGGATGACGAAATCGTCGAGATCGGTATTGGGAAAGCGCACATCGCCCTGCACCTGGTCGCGGACGGTGGTTTCGCCCTCGCGGGGCGCCTTTATGCGGATGACCGGATCGACGCCGGCCGGCGCTTCAGCCGGATCGCGGTCGCGCCAGCGTCCGTCATAGCGCGGCGGGCGGCCTTCGGCGCGGGCCGTCTCGCGCATTTCGGTCAGTTCTTCCGGGCTCGCATAGCAGCGATAGGCATGGCCTTCGGCGAGAAGCTGGTTGGCGATCTCCGCATGCCGGCCGGCGCGTTCGAACTGCGACACCGGTTCGCCCTGCCAGTGAAGACCCAGCCATGTCAGCCCATCAATGATCGCATCGACCGCTTCGGGCGTCGATCGGGCGCGGTCGGTATCCTCGATCCGCAGCAGCATGGTGCCGCCCGTGTGCTGCGCATATAGCCAGTTGAACAGCGCCGTGCGCGCCCCGCCAATATGCAGGAAGCCGGTGGGCGAGGGGGCAAAGCGCGTGACAACGCCGCTCGTCATGAAAAGCTCCGGTCATGGTGGCTTTTGGCCGCGCGAATGCGGCGGCTTTGGATGCGCCGCGCGGGGCACGCGTCCTCGTACCATACAATCGCCAACTTGCAAGCGCGCCGCTGCCGCCGCACACTCGGCCCGGGCCGCCATGAAGGCGCGCCCATACGGGTGAGCGCGTGACGGGTTCGGGTGAGGCAGGCGCACGGCACCGACGCGGCGAAACGTCCGAAAAGGACGAGCGCCGCGCGTTCCTCTTTGCTCCCTTGTCGCCGCAGGAATTGCGGCCACCGCCCGCCGTGCCGGACGAGGCGCAACCGGTCCCGGTCGAGCGCGATCCGGACAGAGTGCCGGCACGGCCTGCGCCGGAAAAACGTCCCGCCGGTGGCGCGCAACGGGTTCTGAAAGGGTGGGCCGCCCGGTTTCCGGCCGCTTTGACCGAGGAGGCCGAGTTCGGCACGCCGTTCCTGTTTGTGCCGGTCCTGTTGCTGGCCGGCGCAGCGGCCTATTTCGCGCTGCCGGCGGAACCGGCGCGCCACAATCTGCCGCTGGCGCTGGGTCTTGCGGCGCTGCTCTGGTGGCTGGCTGGCCGCCGGTCGCGCATCGCGGCGCGGGCCTGTCTTGCCGCCATCATCGTGCTCGTCGGGATGGCGACCGCGCAATGGCACACCATGGCGCGCGGCACGCAAATGCTCGGCTCCGCCGTCACCACCCATCTGACCGGCCGGATCGTGCGCATCGAAACCCGCGCCAATGGCTCGGTGCGCTACACGCTCGATGTGCTGGAAACGGCGCGCCCCACCTTGCGCCATGTGCCGGACCGTCTGCGCGTCACCGCCCGCAGCCCTGCCGACACTGTGCGGGTCGGCGACGGACTGAAGGGTGTTGCGCGGCTTTTTCCGCTGTCGGGACCGGCGCGGCCGGGCGGATACGATTTCGCCTTTCATGGCTATTTCGCCGGCCATGGCGCGAACGGTTTCTTCTATGGCGCGCCCGACCCGATCACAGTTCAAGCCCCCGATGGCCTGCGGGCACGCATCGCAGGCCGATTGCAAAATGCGCGCCTGTGGCTCGGTGACCGCATCCGCGCGGCCGCGCCGGGCCAAGCCGGATCAGTTTCCGCTGCCCTCGTCAATGGCGACAAGTCGGGCATTCCGGAAACCGTCAACGAGGCGCTGCGCGTCTCCGGGCTTGCGCACATATTGACCATTTCCGGGCTGCACATGGCGCTGGTCGCCGGCACGGTGATGATGACGCTGCGCGCGATCCTCGCCCTGTCAGGGCCGCTCGCCTCGGCCCATGCTGTCAAGAAATATGCGGCGAGCGCCGCCTTTGCGGCGATCTTCGTCTATCTGTTTCTGGCCGGCGCGGGCGTCGCCACCCAGCGCTCCTTCGTCATGCTGGCGGTGATGCTCGGCGCCTTGATGCTGGACCGGACGGCGATCAGCAAACGCAACCTTGCCATCGCGGCGATCATCGTCATCGCCGTTGCGCCGGCGAGCGTCGTCGGCCCGAGCTTTCACATGTCGTTTGCCGCAACGCTGGCGCTGATCGCGCTTTATGACGGATGGAACCGGATGCGGATCGCGCGGGCACGGCGGCGCGGCGATACGCCAATGCCAAGCGGAACGGCGGCTGCCGCCACAAATGCATGGCGGTTCATCGCCGCGCTTGCGGCCACATCGATCGTCGCCGGTGCCGCCAGCGGGCTTTATGCCGCCTATCATTTCCAGCGCGTCGCGGTGCTTGGCCTCGTGACCAATCTGGCGGCGATGCCGATCGTCTCGTTCCTGACCATGCCGCTGGCGATCCTGGCAACACTCGCCATTCCGTTCGGCATTGACGGGTCGATCTATGCGGCGATGGCCGCAAGCGCCGGCTGGATCCTGTCGATTGCGCAATGGGTCGCCGAACGCTCGCCCGACGGGATGGTCGGCGCCATGTCGTCCGGCACTATGCTGGCGGCGACCATGGCGCTCGCGTGGCTGTGCCTGTGCCGCACATGGCTGCGCTGGGCGGCAATCCTGCCCGCATGTGCCGGGATCGTCTTGGCCCGGCAGGGCGAACTGCCGATCGCCGTCATCTCCGAGGATGCACGACAGATGGCGGTGATCGGCGATGACGGCGCGCTGCACCTCAACCGCACGCGGCCCAACGGTTTCAACCTCGAACAATGGCAGATGGCCTATGCGGCGCGCGCGGTCACCAAGCCTGTCACCGCCGATGACCCGTTCTTCAAGCCGCGGGCGGGCATGGATAATGACGGCGCGATGCGCTGCAATGACATGGCCTGCACCGCAAGGGTGCGTCACGCGTCCGGCGCTTCGGTGGACCTTGCAATCCTCACGAAACCGCCGACCGAAACGCCCAGCACGGAAGACCTGTGCCAGCGATTCGATCTGATCGTGCTGGCCTATGCGCCGTCAAACTCGCCCTGCGGCGACGGCACGCTGGTTCTGACAGCGCAGGACCTTGCCTTGCGCGGCAGCGCGGAAGTCATGGTCGCGCGCCACGCCTCAGGCGCACCCGAACTGACGGCGCGCCATGCGATCGGCGCATCCCTTCGCCCCTGGCACGATCACCGCCAGTGGAGCAGGGCGGCCCGCAACCTCGCCGAGCGGAATTGAGCGCGCGCGCCCGGCACGCTTCGTGCCGACATTTACTGCATCATCCAACGAACCGCCTGATCGGACCGGTTCCTGAACCGCCGGCAACGCTGGTCTGGTCCCTCAGTACCGCCGGACGAGGCCGACCAGCCGACCCTGGATCTGCACCCGGTCGGGGCCGAAAATGCGGGTCTCATAGGCCGGATTGGCCGCTTCCAGCGCGATCGAGGCGCCCTTGCGGCGGAAACGCTTGAGCGTGGCTTCCTCATCATCGACAAGCGCGACGACGATCTCGCCGGGATTGGCCGTGTCGGTGCGCTTGATGACAACCGTGTCGCCATCGAGAATGCCCGCATGGATCATCGAATCGCCTTCGACATCGAGCGCGTAGTGCTCGCCCTTGCTCATCATGTCGGGCGGCACGACCAAAGACCGCGTCTGGTTCTCGATCGCCGAAATCGGAACACCGGCGGCGATCTTGCCCATGACGGGCACACTGAAATCGTCATTGGCGCCCTCGGGCGCATCGCGCAGTGGTGCGGCGGGAACGGATGGGGCGGCGGGCCGGCCAAGCCCGCCCTCGACGACGCTCGGCGAAAAGCGCTGGCGCACCTGGTTGATCGGCTGCATCGCCTCGGGCAGCTTGATCACTTCCAGCGCCCGCGCCCGGTTGGGCAGGCGGCGGATGAAACCGCGCTCCTCAAGCGCCGTGATCAGCCGGTGTATGCCGGACTTCGACGCCAGATCCAGTGCCTCCTTCATCTCGTCGAAGGATGGCGGGACGCCGGTCTCCTTGAGCCGTTCATTGATGAACATCAGGAGGTCGAGTTGTTTGCGTGTCAGCATGGCGAATCCGGAAACAAACGAAAACAAATGTCGAACAGACGTTAACTGTTCCATTTGTGTTCCGCAAGGGATAAAATCCGGTTAACGCC
>JANSXT010000043.1 GCA_024742765.1 Phyllobacteriaceae bacterium
CATCGCCGGCGGCCAGCTGCAGCTCAATCTCACGCAGCAGCTTCACAACATCCTCGTCCGAATGTCGCTTCCTAGCCATGCCAAATCCTCCTTTTGCGGCCATTACATTGGCCCAGTTCTAAGGGGGAAGCACACCGGCACGTGGCGGCTGGTCCAGCCGCCTGCGATCAAGAACCTCAGAAGCGAGCTCGCAACCAATCTCAACGCGTCGGCATGCGCGATGAAGGGAGGCCGGTCATGATTGTCGGAGAGCTCTACATCGACCCCGAGACGGGGACCGTGAACACGCATCGGGACTCTTACCTGCCCAAGAACGTGACCGTGGTTTCGGTGCGCCGGATCGGCCTTCCCGCCGGTGCGACGCTCGGCATCGGCCTGCTGGGCTTTACTGCCTCGTTCGCCGATCTGCTCTATCCATGGGAAATCATCACGACGCTGTTGGTTGCGATCGGCGTCATGCTGGTCGGCTGGCAGGCCGGTCAGTTGAAGCTCCTGTCGCGCGATCTGCGCCAGAGCGAACTGTCGGGCGTCATCTATGGCCGTTATGCCACCTTGAACGCAAAGCGCCGTGAGATCGTCGATGCGATCATGGCGGCCAGGCAGGAGGCGGACCGATGAGGCGCCGATCGCTCTCGCGTTTCAAGCAGGTGGCCGCCATCAATGCGCGTGTCTTTGCCGCCTTTGTCTTTGGTGCGCTGGCGTGGCTGTTGTGGCCAAGTTCGGTCGAGTGGTGGCAGTTCTTCGTCTTTAGCGGACTGATGATAGCCGGTGCCGTGTCGTTCCTGTCCGATGCCATTTGGCGATGCCTGCAACTTTACGAGCATGACAAGGCGGTCGCTGAATTCCGGATTATCGGCGGCGATCCCAAATCGTCTGACGTGGCGAGCAATGAGACGCTCAAGAAGGCGGGTATGATCAAATGACGGCGCCGCCTGCTCGGCTTCACACTTGACAATGCGCCCATCCTGGAACCCAGCCCGGGCATGTCGAGCATCATTTACGCGGCGGCGGGCGGGGGCAAGACCACGTGCGTGTCCAGCACGACGATCCAGAGCCTCTTGGCAAGCACGACGCTGAGCCTTGTTATCAACGACGTCAAGCAGGGCGAGATCGCGCACCAGATCGCCGAGATGTGTGCCCGATATGGCCGCAAGTTCGGCGTCATCGATCCGTTCCACGTGATGGGTGCGGACTACCCGTTCCGGATTGAACTGAACGCGTTCGGCTCGGCGGTCGATCTTGGCGAAGACGAAACCGACGATTTTCCGTTCGCGGTCGAGAAGATCCTGTTCAGCTTGATCGACGAAGCCGTGGACGATGCGAAGCACAAATATTGGCGTGATGGCCCGCGAGAGATCTGCGAGTTCGGGGTCAAGACGTTGCACCGTCACAGCCCCTGTCTGTGCACGCCCGGCGGTCTTTATGCTTTCCTGTCCAATCCGCGCACCTTGGTGAGCGCCATGGAACTGGAGGCGGACGATCCAGAGTCGCCGGTGCGCGATATCGCGCTTCAGCTTCTCGACATGCGCGAGCACAATGCCGAACACTATGTCCAGCATGTTCGTGCCGCCCTGACGGCATTGAAGCTGTTTTCGTTCGGCAAACTGCGCGATGACGGCATGCGTGCCGACATCACGCACCGCGCGCTGGTGTCCGACGGCTGGATTGTGTGTCTGGTCAATCCGATCCGCTATGCGGACCGTCTTGGGCCTTATTTCGCGCAGCATTTATTGAGTTTCATGGGCGCGCAACTGTCGGGTGCCGGTCGCGCAGTCTATGTGCTTGACGAATTTTGCAATTCCCCGTTGCGCGAACTTGTCGAGCGGATCACGGTTTTCAGGGCCTTTGATGCCTCGGCGCTCTACATCACGCAGAGCCGGCAGGATGTGGTTCGCAAATATGGCGAGAAGGAAACGGCCGTTCTTGAAGACAATTGTGCCATCAAGCAATGGCTCAAATTCTCCAATTTCGAGGATGCGGAACGGGTCAGCAAGGCGATGGGCGAAACGCTCCATGTCGCCCGCACGCTCGGCACCGGATCGGAGCGGTTGGATCTGAACGACAGTATGGCCGTGGGCCGCGAACCGCTGATGTCGCCCCATGAGTTGATGGCGATGCCTGCGGAAAACCAGGTCCTTCATGTGGCCGGTGTCGGCTTCCTGTACTGCAAGAAGGTCAGGCAGAACCAGATCGCACCGACCTGCTTCAAATTGGCGCCCAACCCGCTGGAGGGCGGCAGGCTCGAGCCTGACCCGAAGGCGGTCTTGCCAACGCCCGATGGGAGCGAGCGATGACAAAAGCGCGTTTCCTTCGCCTGAGCTATTTTGCCTGGATAGTGCCGGCCGGACTTGTTGTCGGCGCTTACGCGCTGTTCGGCCTGCCCTATGTGATCTGGTCTTACGATTGGGAACATAATGGCCATGGCTATGGCGAGATCGACAAGCGCTTCTACGTGCGCTGCTCTTATCTGGGTCCGACCGGACTGATCACCGAATACCCGACGGACGGCAAATGCGGATGGGTCCGTTTCAAAGGCAGGCTCGGCGAGGCCGGTTCACCTGCCGCCGGAAACGAGCCGAATATGCGGATGGGCGCGTTTGTAGCCGAGACCGAGCCGTTGACCCAGTTCGAGCACCGCCATGTGTTTGATGACATCCAGCACCAGCGCCTGGTCGACTTCTCCGTCCCGGATTTGCTGGTCGCAATGGTGTCTCGGCTGGAGTGTGAGGCCATAGGGTGCGATCGCCGCCCAAAAGCCCTGATAGTCCATCGGGGCCAGCCAGTCCGCGATGTCGTTCTTGGTTCGAAAAGTCGTCATCCGCAAGTCTACCAGAGCGGCTTGACGCGATGCAAATCTGACCAGTCCGCGGGTACAGGCCATGTCTGAGTTCCGCATATCGACTGAGCTCGAACGCACATTCGCGCTCGCTTCCCTGAGGGCTGAAGGTGCGCGCCTGTCCGGCAAGGATTGGGAGCGGTTCCAATCGGTCCGCAACCGGTACGCGGAGGTGTGCTTCCCCCTTAGAACTGGGCCAATGTAATGGCCGCAAAAGGAGGATTTGGCATGGCTAGGAAGCGACATTCGGACGAGGATGTTGTGAAGCTGCTGCGTGAGATTGAGCTGCAGCTGGCCGCCGGCGATGATGTGGC
>JANSXT010000016.1 GCA_024742765.1 Phyllobacteriaceae bacterium
GATGCCCGCCTCCATCGCGGCGACACGCGACAGGTACATGTCGCGCGGCTCGGTGTTGATGACATGGCCGAACGCCACATGCCCGATCTGCGCGCCCTCGACCCCGGCACGGTCCAGCGCGGCCCGCGCGGCGATGGCGCCAAGCGTGATCGGGGGCGTGGCGGCGAGGCTGCCGCCGAAGGTTCCGATGGCGGTGCGTGCGCCGGAAAGAATGACGATGTCGGTCATGGGGCGTCCTCTGTTGTCTTCGGGGCATGTTTATCGAATGACGGGCGGCGCGCCAGCGCGAAGCGGCCTAACCGTCCAGCAACCGCCGGATGCCGTCGCGGAACGGCGCGGCCCCCGCGCCAAGCCGGTCCAGCACCTGCGCCTCGTAGGCCCGGGCCAGCGGCGTGATTTCTTCGATCAGGCCGCGCCCGGCCTCGGTGAGCGAGAGGGCCACGAGGCGCCTGTCCGAGGCGTCCTCTGTCTTGTCGACGTATCCGGCGGTTTCCAGGCGTGCGGCGGCCCGGCTGACCTTGGACTTGTCCATGCCGGCGCGGGTGTGGATCTCGCGCACGCTGAGCGTTCCGGCCTGGCTGAGATTCGCCATGACGCGCCATTCGGGAATGCTGATGCCGAAGCGTTCGCGGTAAAGCGCCGAGAACTCGCGGCTGACCTGTTCGGACAGCTGCGCAAGCTCGTAGGGCAGGAAGGACTCGAGATGAAACTGCGGCATGGAACGGCCCGATCGTTGCCCTTGCAATGAAACCGCTGAGGCCGCCCGGGTCAAGCGGGGGCCTTGACATCGTTGCAAGTGCAACGATAGGTTGGATGGAAACGAAACGGGTGCCACGGCGCCCGTTCGCGGTTTCAGGACCTGGGAGGGCTGATCCATGAACGTCGAGACCGACCCGCGCAAGATGACCGTCGCCGCGACCACGGCGGGCATGACAGAGGGCTACATGCCCGGCTTCGGCAACGACTTCGAGACAGAGGCGCTGCCGGGCGCGCTGCCGCAGGGCATGAACAGCCCGCAGCGCTGCAACTATGGCCTTTACGGCGAGCAGCTGTCGGGCACGGCCTTCACCGCGCCCAGCCACCAGAACGAACGCACCTGGTGCTACCGCATCCGCCCGTCGGTGAAGCATTCGGGGCGGTATCGCAAGATCGACATGCCCTACTGGAAATCGGCGCCGAACGTCGATCCCGACGTGGTGTCGCTGGGCCAGTACCGCTGGGACCCGGTGCCCCACAGCGACCAGCCGCTGACCTGGCTGACGGGCATGCGCACCATGACCACGGCGGGCGACGTCAACACCCAGGTGGGCATGGCCAGCCACATCTACCTGGTCACCGAGTCGATGGTCGACAGCTACTTCTATTCCGCCGACAGCGAGCTTCTGATCGTGCCGCAGGAGGGCCGGCTGCGGTTCCTGACCGAGCTGGGCATCATTGACCTGGAGCCGAAGGAAATCGCGATCATCCCGCGCGGCCTCGTCTACCGGGTCGAGGTCGTCGAGGGCCCCGCGCGCGGCTTCGTCTGCGAGAACTACGGCCAGAAGTTCGAGCTTCCGGGCCGGGGGCCGATCGGCGCCAACTGCATGGCCAACCGGCGCGACTTCAAGGCGCCCGTCGCGGCCTTCGAGGACCGCGAGGTGCCGTCCACGCTGGTCATCAAATGGTGCGGCCAGTTCCACGAGACGTCCATTCCGCACAGCCCGCTCGACGTGGTCGCCTGGCATGGCAACTACGCGCCGGTGAAATACGACCTGCGTAATTACTGCCCGATCGGGTCGATCCTGTTCGACCACCCGGACCCGTCGATCTTCACCGTGCTGACCGCGCCCTCGGGCGTGCCGGGGACCGCCAACATCGACTTCGTCCTGTTCCGCGAGCGCTGGATGGTGATGGAGGATACGTTCCGCCCGCCTTGGTACCACAAGAACATCATGAGCGAATTGATGGGCAACATTTATGGCCAGTATGACGCCAAGCCCGAAGGCTTCGTGCCGGGCGGCGTGTCGCTGCACAATATGATGCTGCCGCACGGGCCGGACAAGAACGCCTTTGAGGGCGCGTCCAACGCCGATCTGAAGCCCGAAAAGCTCGACAACACGATGAGCTTCATGTTCGAGACGCGTTTCCCGCAGCATCTGACCGAATTTGCCGCCAGGGAAGCGCCCCTCCAGGACGACTATATCGACTGCTGGACCGATCTTGAAAAGAAGTTCGACGGCACGCCGGGCAAGAAGTAGGCTGCCTTGCAGACATGCCGACGATCTCGCTCTTCTATGGAATCGTGATTCAGATGTACTGGCGCGATCACAATCCACCGCACATCCATGCCCTCTACCAGGGCCATGAGGCGCTTCTTGCGATCGAAGATGCGAGTATCATCGCAGGCAAGTTGCCGCCGACGGCACGCAGGATCGTTGCGGACTGGATTGGACGCCGCCGGCCGGAATTGATGGCGAACTGGGAACGGGCTCGGCGTTATGAAGCGCTGGAGATGGTAGCGGGAGCCGACATTGATGATTGAACTGGTGAAAATCTTGTCGGTCGAATCGATCGGCGACTATCGGCTTCAGGTGCGTTTCTCCAACGGCCGCGAAGGCATCTGCGATCTGTCGGATATGGTCGGGCAGGACAGTCCGATGCTCAAGCCGCTCGCCGATCCGGTGTTCTTCGCCCGCGCCTTTGTCCAGACAGGCACGATCGCTTGGCCGAACGGTTTCGACATCGACGCCATCGCCCTTCATGACGAGATGCTGAAAGCGGGCCAGTTGGAGCCGGCGCTCGGCAGCGCTTGAAAACAAAACAAAAAGTTGGGACCCCATGAAACTTGCCACCATCAAGGACGGCACGCGCGACGGCCGCCTCGTCGTCGTCTCCGACGATCTGACGCAATGCTCCGACGTCGGCCATATCGCCCGCACATTGCAGGCCGCGCTCGACGATTGGGCGACGGTCGCGCCGCGGCTTGAGCGCGTCGCCGAAGGCATTGCCGGCGGCTGGCAGCCGGTGCAGCGCTTTCACGAACATGAATGCGAAAGTCCGTTGCCGCGCGCTTACCAATGGGCGGACGGCTCGGCCTACGTCAATCATGTGGAACTGGTGCGCAAGGCGCGGGGCGCCGAAATGCCCGACAGCTTCTGGCACGATCCGCTCATGTATCAGGGCGGCTCGGATGCCTTCATCGGCCCACGCGCGCCGATCCGCTTTCCAAAGGACGCCACTGAGTGGGGCATCGACATGGAAGGCGAGGTGGCGGTGATCACCGGTGACGTGCCGATGGGGGCCTCGCGAGAGGAGGCGCTCGACGCCATTCGCCTGGTCATGCTGGTCAATGACGTCTCGCTGCGCGGCCTGATTCCCGGCGAACTGGCCAAGGGCTTCGGTTTCTTCCAGTCCAAGCCGTCAAGCGCCTTTTCGCCCTGTGCGGTGAGCCCGGACCAGTTGGGCGAGGCCTTCAAGGACGGCAAGCTGCATCTGCCGCTTGAAGTGGATCTGAACGGCCAGCCCTTCGGCCGGGCCGAGGCGGGCGAGGACATGGTGTTCGATTTCGGCACGCTGATCGCCCACGCCGCCAAGACGCGCGCATTGGCCGCCGGCACGATCATCGGCTCGGGCACGGTCTCCAACAAGGACCCGGACGGTTCGCCCGGCCGGCCGGTCTCCGATGGCGGCAAAGGCTATTCCTGCATCGCCGAGATCCGCATGATCGAGACGATCAATGACGGGTCACCCAAGACGCCCTTCATGGGCAATGGCGACTCTGTGCGCATCGACATGAAGGACGTATCGGGCCACTCGATCTTTGGCGCGATCGACCAGACCGTGGAGCTTGGCTGATGACCGGTACCGGCGCGGCCTTGGCGGAAAGGAGCGATGGTGTGGCGATCGCCGCCGGCTTTTCGCTGACGCCGCCGCCGCCCGGCTTCATCGACGATCCGTTCCCGGTCTATCGCGCGCTGCGCGAGAACGCGCCGGTCAAGCAACTCGGCGAGGCGTCCTGGCTCTTGTCGCGCCACGAGGACCTCGTCCGCGTCTACAAGGACACGGCGCTCTTTTCGTCCGACAAGAAGGTCGAGTTCGCGCCGAAATTCGGCGACGGCTATCTGTTCGCTCACCACACGACGAGCCTCGTCTTCAACGACCCGCCGCTGCACACGCGCGTCCGCCGCATTCTGGCTGGTGCGCTCAACCCGCGCGCCGTCTCCTGCCTTGAACCCGATGTGATCGCGCTGGTCGACCGGCTGCTCGATGCGATGGCCGAAAAGGGCAGCACGGTCGATCTAATCGAGGATTTCGCCGCCGCGATCCCCATCGAGGTGATCGGCAACCTGCTCGATGTGCCCCATGACGAGCGCGGACCGTTGCGCGACTGGTCGCTCGCCATACTTGGCGCGCTGGAGCCGGCGCTGACCGACGCCCAGTTCAATCGCGGCGAAGATTCGGTGCGCGATTTCCTCGCCTATCTCGAAACGCTGGTCGCCCGCCGCCGCGCCAACCCCGGCGATCCGGACAAGGACATGCTGACCCGGCTGATCGCCGGCGAGCGCGATGGCGGCAGGCTGAGCGAAGCCGAACTGCTGCACAATTGCATCTTCATCCTCAATGCCGGCCATGAGACGACGACCAACCTGATCGGCAATGCGCTGGATCTGGTCGACCGCTTTGAAGGCGAACGCGCCCGGCTGATCGACGATCCCGCGCTGATCGCGTCCGCCGTTGAGGAAGTGCTGCGTTACGAGAGCCCCAACCAGCTTGGCAACCGCCGCACCACCGCGCCGGTCGAGATCGGCGGCGTTTCCATGCCCGAAGGCAGCAGCCTGACACTGTGCATCGGCGCCGCCAATCGCGACCCGGCCGCATTCGACGAGCCCGAGAGCTTCGACATTGCGCGCAAGCCCAACCGGCATCTGGCGTTCGCCTCCGGCCCGCATCAATGCACGGGCATGAACGTCGCACGCCTTGAGGGCCGCATCGCCATCGCCCGGTTCCTCGCGCGCTTTCCGCGCTACCAGCTCGAAGGAGCGCCGGCGCGCTCGCAGCGCATCCGCTTTCGCGGCTTCACATCCATTCCCGCACGCCTTGAAGGGTAGACCATGACCAAGCAATTCGCCTCCGCCGGCGACATGACTGAAAAGCAGATCTCCTTCTCCGAGATCGGCCGCGACCTGTGGGCGTTTACCGCCGAGGGCGATCCCAATTCCGGCGTCATCATCGGCGATGAGAGCGTGATGGTGATCGAGGCGCAGGCAACGCCGCAGCTTGCCCGCAAGGTGATCGAGCGCGTTCGCGCGGTCACTGACAAGCCGATCAGCCATCTGGTGCTGACGCACTATCACGCCGTCCGCGTGCTGGGCGCGTCGGCCTATGAAGCGCCGCAAGTGATCATGTCCGACACCGCGCGGGCCATGGTCACCGAACGCGGCGCCGAGGATTGGGCGAGCGAATTCGAGCGCTTTCCGCGCCTGTTCGACGGCCATGAGGAGATCCCCGGCCTGACCTGGCCGACGACCACGTTTTCGGACCGGATGACCGTCTATCTGGGCAATCGCCGCGTCGATCTGATGAAGCTCGGACGCGCCCACACCGCCGGCGATATCACCGTCCATGTGCCCGATGAAAATGTGATGTTCACCGGCGACATCGTCGAATATCATTCGGCCTGCTATTGCGGCGACGGTCACTTCAACGACTGGCCGCAAACGCTCGAAAAGATTCGCGATTTCGATCTGGCCGCCATCGCGCCAGGCCGGGGCGATGCTTTGGTCGGCGCGGACATGGTCAATGCGGCGCTGACCAACACGGCCGACTTCGTGCGCTCGACCTATGATCCGGTCGCACGGGTCGCCGCGCGCGGCGGCTCGCTCAAGGAAGCGTGGGACGCCTGCCGCGCAGTCTGCGATCCGAAGTTCGCCGATTATGCGATCTATGAGCATTGCCTGCCGTTCAACGTCGCCCGCGCCCATGACGAGGCGCAGGGCATCGACACGCCGCGCATCTGGACCGCCGCGCGCGACAAGGACATGTGGAACGCCCTTCAGGGCTGACCGGGCAGGGAACAGCGCCATGAACAAGGTCTTCGAAATCCCGCTCTATCCCTATGCGCGGGTCGCCGATCAGGATGCGGATACGCCGGTGCGCCACGCCGTGATCGTCGTTGGCGCGGGCCCGGTGGGCCTTGCGGCGGCGATCGATCTGGCGCAGGCCGGCCATCAGGTCGTCGTGCTCGACGACAATGACAAGGTGAGCTGGGGCAGCCGCGCGGTCTGCTATGCCAAGCGGCCGCTGGAAATCCTCGACCGGCTCGGCTGCGGCGACCCGATGGTCGACAAGGGCGTGATCTGGCAGCGCGGCCGCGTCTTCTATGACGAGCGCGAGGTCTATGATTTCGACCTGTTGCCGGAGGAGGGCCACCGGCGCCCCGCCTTCATCAATCTGCAGCAATATTACTTCGAGCAGCATCTGGTCGGCCGGGCACGGGCGCTCGAGGCCGAGGGCGCGCCGATCGAACTGCGCGGCGGAAACAGGGTCGTATCGGTCGAACAGGCCGATGACGGCGTGTCGCTGGAAGTCGATACGCCCGATGGCCCTTACACCGTGCGGGCCGACTGGGTGATCGCCTGCGACGGCGCGGCCTCTCCCGTTCGCGCCATGATGGGGCTCGATTTCGTCGGCCGCGTCTTCGAGGACAATTTCCTGATCGCCGACGTCGTGATGGAAGCCGGCTTTCCCACCGAACGCTGGTTCTGGTTCGATCCACCCTTCAACCGCGGCCAGTCCGCGCTGTTGCACAAGCAGCCGGACAATGTCTGGCGCATCGACCTGCAGCTTGGCTGGGACATCGACAAGGAGGAGGAGAAAAAGCCCGAAAACGTCATTCCGCGTTTGAAGTCGATGCTCGGCGAGGACGCGCAATTCGAGCTCGAATGGGTGTCGATCTACACCTTCCAGTGCCGGCGCATGGAAAAGTTCCGCCACGGCCGCGTGCTGTTTGCGGGCGATGCGGCGCATCAGGTCTCGCCATTCGGTGCGCGCGGCGCCAATTCTGGCCTGCAGGACACCGACAATCTGTGCTGGAAACTGGGCCTCGTCATCGACGGGACCGCGCCCGAAAGCCTGCTCGACAGCTATGATGACGAGCGCATTCACGGCGCCGACGAAAACATTCTCAATTCGACCCGCTCGACCGATTTCATCACGCCAAAATCGGAGACGAGCCGCATTTTCCGCAATGCGGTGCTTGATCTGTCCGAACATTATGCCTTCGCCCGGCCGCTGGTGAATTCCGGGCGGCTGTCGGTGCCCTGCGTTTATGACGGTTCGCCGCTGAATGGCGCGGATGCACTGGACGGAGGGCCGGATCGCTCGCGCCCCGGCGCGCCATGCCCTGACGCGCCGCTCGGCAACGGGTTCCTGCTGGACAGGCTCGGCGGTGGGTTCGCGCTTTTGACGATCGATGCCGATGCGCCAGAATCCGTCGAAGCGGATGGCATTGCGGCGACGCGCCTTGCGCTTACGGCAAGCGAAGATCCGTCCGGCGCGCTGGCCGAGCGCTATCTGGGGTCGGCGCCTGGCGCGGTCTATCTGATCCGGCCGGACCAGCATGTCGCGGCGCGCTGGCCGTCCTGGGACGATGCGGCGGTGAAGGCGGCGATCGAACGCGCCACGGGGAGGGCATGAGCATGGCGGACCTGAACACCGCGCCGGCGATCGACGCGCCGGACGATCTTTATGCGGAGCTTCTGGCCATGCATGAGGGCCTGTCCAAGGAAGAGAGCGACGCGGCCAACGCCCGGCTGATCCTCATCCTGATGAACCAGATCGCCGACCGCGAGGTGCTGCGCCAGGCGATGGCCGCCGCCCGCGCGCCCGGCGCCGAAACGGTCTGATCAAAGGCGCCGCGACCGCCACTTGATCGTGCCGGACGTCATGCGCCGTCGCTCGTCGCAGTCGTTGGTGCCGGAGCCGTTTTTTTGGCCATCATGGCCAGCGCCAGCGTCGTTGCATGGATGAACAGCGCATCGTGGATGTCATGGTCCAGCATGATGTTGGCCACGCCGTTGAGGCCGAAGACGATCAGGATCGCAGCGATCAACGCGCATCCGTAGCGCGCTTCCGGGTCCGCCCGGTGGCGCCAGGCCCAAAACGCCGGAACCAGCAGCAGCAACAGCGTCGCCGCCAGTTCGACCAGCCCGCCAAATGCGAGCGAAGTGAAGATGGCGTTGTGGAAATGGCTGTAGCTCAAACCATGACCGGTCAGGTCGAGTGTGCAGCCGGTCATGAAGTCGAGTGCATCCGAACGGCCCAACCCGAACAGGGGAGCGGTTTGAAACGCATCCCATGCGCACGACCACATGGCAATGCGCTGGCCGAGCGAATCGGTGCCGCTGGGCTGCAAGCCGCTGCCCGCCAGGTAGTCGACCGACACGCCGATGCGGTCGGCGATCAGCGATCCGGCAATGGCGACAAACAGCGCAAGGGAGGCTGCCAGAAGGGCAAGATTGAGCGGGCGCGCGGCGGCCTTGCGCATCTGAGGAAACGCCACGAGGCACAGAAGCGGAATGAGGACCAGCGCGGGCAGCAGGGTGCGCATGCCCGATAGACCGACCGTGAGCGCGGCGCACACGGTGGCGATCATGGCCAGCAGCCGTCGCCTGCCGGTGTTGTGGATCACCGCAAAAAGGCTGGCCGCGAACAGCAGCGCCGCCGTCGTTGCGAGCGGGCCGGGATTGCCCGAGGGCCCATGCGCCCGGACGCCGGATACCGCGTCCGGAAACAGCACCAATTCCACGGCGACCCAGATCCCAAGCCCGATGGCACCGATCAGCGCGCCGGTTTCCAGCCCTTCACGCAGCGTGTCGCGCCCGGACAGCACCAATTGGCTGAAGAGCGGCAGAAAACCCAAGAAGGGTGCCCGCTCCCACAACAGGGACAGGTTGCCGCCATCAGGCTGAAACAGCGCCATGGCCGCTCCTGTCAGGAAATAGAGCCCGCCGGCCAACGCCATCGACCGGGCCATCGGATCGCTGCTTGGCGACAGGCGGCCGGCCAGCAGTTTGATCATGCAGAAGCTGAGGGCGCCGATGACCAGGATGCTGAAAACCGAGCCGCCGAGCCCCAGCATCGCATAGAGAAGGGCGAGATAGACAAGGTTGACCCGGTCGTGAATTGGCGTGCCGGGACGCAGATCGGCGTGCATCTGCGGGCTCACGGGACCGTTCGTCGGCCGGTCGCGATCGAAAAATCCATCGTTCATGCGCCTTCAAGCCCGGGGAAGCGGACACGCAAATCGCGAGGAATCGCTTCGCTGCCTCCGGCAATTCTGATCTTGGTTAACCGGCGCATGGGCTGCCGCATCCTCCGCGTTTGCTTGTTCTTGGGCCCGGACCAAAGCATTCCGGCGGGCCGGAATCCGCCATATGCGCCTGTGGTTTGGGGCCGTTCGGTCATCCATCTCTGGCAATATGATGCCGGATCGTCTAGTAATTATTCATACGGTTGGAAATTTGCCTTATGGGCGATTGTTGGAAGCCGCCCGCAGGGGCGCATGGTCTGCCGCCATTTGGACTCGGCTTGACGATGCGGATGGGGCGCAATCGGGTTGGTCATCGTGCTTAAAGTTGGCATCCATGAATGCTTCGACGCTGATTGATCCGGCCCGATGGCCGCGTGCGGTCAAGAAGGGTCTGGTGTTCACGCTTGATGGCGCTTTGGTGCCGATCAGCCTGTATATCGCGTTCGCCTTGCGGTTGAACAGCATCCAGCCCTATGCGATCGCGCCGCTCTCGCCGCTTTATTTCCTCCTCGTTTTCGTGGCCGGGATCGGCATCATTTATGCTGCCCGGCTGAACCGGCTGAAGCTGCATGCGTTCGACATGTACGCGGTGGGACGTATTGCGCTGTGCGCGTTGGCACTGCTCGTGTCCGCGGTTCTGGTCAGCTACATATTCGGGCTCTGGGCGCCGCGCTCCGTGCCGTTCATTTTCGGGGTCGTGTTTTTCACCTTGGCCGTGTTCGCCCGGCTTGCGGCCCTGCGGCTGCTCGATGTGATCAACCGCGTTGCCGGCCGGGCGCAGACGCCGGTCGCGATCTATGGCGCCGGTGCGGCCGGACTGCAGTTGGCCACGGCGTTGCGGCAGTCGCGCGAGATGCGGCCGGTGGCCTTTGTCGACGATAATCCCGCCCTGCACGACCTGATCGTGGGGGGTGTCAGGGTGCTGGCGCCCGAAAGGCTGGAACGGCTGGCGCAAAGCGGACGGATCGAACGGGTGCTGGTCGCCATCCCGTCGCTGGGCGCCACCCAGCGTGACGCGCTGATGGGCCGGTTGAGCAGCCTTCCCTGCAAAGTGCAGACCATTCCGTCCTATGTCGACCTGATCGCGGGGCAGAACCGGCTCGACGATCTGCGCGAGATCGCGCCCGACCAGCTTCTCGAACGGGCCAATGTCGATCTCGACATCCCGGAGGTCGCCAAGGCCTATGCGGGGCGCAGCATCCTTGTCACCGGAGCCGGCGGCTCGATCGGCTCGGAACTGTGCCGTCAACTGGTCGAGTGCGACCCGCACCGCATCGTCTTGTTCGAGCGCAGCGAATGGGCGCTTTACGAGATCGAGCGCGCGCTGGCACCAAAAGGCGCCGAAAAGGGCATCGAGATCGTCAGCTGTCTGGGTTCGGTGATCGACCGTCCGGCGATCGAGGCAACCATTGAAGAGCATGACATCGACATCATCGTGCACGCGGCCGCCCATAAGCATGTGCCGCTGATCGAGGAAAACGAGCTGGAAGGCGTGCGCAACAATGTGATCGGTACGCGCATCGTCGCCGAAGCCGGCCGGCAGGCGGGCATCGAGCGCTTCATCCTGTTGTCGACCGACAAGGCGGTGCGGCCGACCAACATTATGGGCGCGACCAAGCGCCTTGCCGAACTGGTGGTCCACGACGCGCAATGCCGTTCGGAAAAAACGCGTTATGCCATGGTTCGCTTCGGCAATGTGCTCGGCTCTTCGGGATCGGTCGTGCCGCTGTTTCAGGAGCAGATCCGGCGCGGCGGGCCGGTCACCGTCACCCATGCCGATGTCACCCGCTATTTCATGACCATTCCCGAGGCGTCGCGGCTGGTTCTTCTCGCCGGCGCCTATTCGCAAGGCAATGATCTGTTCGTTCTGGACATGGGCGCGCCGGTGAAGATTGCCGACCTTGCGCGCCGCATGATCGGGCTGGCCAACAAGACGGTGCGCGACGCGGACAATCCGCAGGGCGATATCGAAATCACTTTCCGGGGCCTGCGCTCAGGCGAGAAACTGTTCGAGGAACTGCTGATCGACGATGACAGCCTGGTTCAGACCCCGCACGAGAAGATCTTGCGCGCCAATGAGCCCGGATTATCCGAGATCGAGATCGCGGCCATGCTCAAACAGGTGGGCGAGGCCCTGGAAACCCGTGACACGGAAGCGGTTCGCGCGATCCTCAGACGCTACGTCACCGGCTACAATCCCGGGCAGGCAAAGGCTTTTCCCGCTTAGAGCGGTCGTCTTTGGCCGGAGTCGCTTGGGCGCCGGGGTTTTGTGGTCCGTCAATGGTTTGAGGCATGACGGCCTGTCCATCAATCCGCTTCCATCTAAGTAAGAACCGCTCCAGCCGCACGGGGCTTCCTTTCAGCATGCACCCTGGCCAGGCGGCCGCCGGATTGCTATCGGGCGCCGCCGCCTGATAGACGGCATCAGCACTCGGCCAGACATCGGAAGCGATCACGGATCAATGGCGGACATTCTGGTAACCGGCGCCACGGGGTTCATCGGCCGGCATCTGGTCGCGCGGCTGATCGAAGCTGGCCACACACCGGTCATCTTTGAACGCAGCGCGGCGACCCGTTGCGAGGGGCCGGCCATGATCGCCGATCTGGAGCGCTTGGCCGAGATTGGCCTCGATGCCGCCCATACGTCCCGCCGTTTCGATGCCGTGGTTCATCTGGCCGGCCTTGCCGATGTCGGCGGAACCGGCGGCCGTGACGCCTTCATGGCGGCCAATGCGGATTTGACGGGCCGCCTGGTGGATTTCGCCATCGGTGCAGGCGTGCCCGTCTTCATCCATCTCAGCAGCATTCTGGCGGTCACGGGAAACAGCGCGGATCGTCCGGTCGATGACGGCACCGCACCGGCGCCCGACAGCGACTACGGCGTCTCCAAGCTGGCTGCGGAGGAGCATGTGGCGCGTTTCGCGCAGACGGGACGGCTGGGCGTCAGCCTTCGGCCGCCCATGGTCGTCGGACCGGGCGCCAGGGGCAACTGGCGCAGGTTGATCAAACTATCGACGATGGGCATGCCGCTGCCATTCGGATCGCTGACCAACCGGCGCAGCATCGTCGGTATTCGAACCATGTGCGAAGCGATCTTGCACCTGATCGAAGGCGGGTTCGATGCGGATGCGTCGGGCTGCTACGCGCTGGCCAACACCCCGCCCGCGTCGGTTCGGGACATGGTGCGATGGATCGGCACAGGCGCCGGACGGCGGGTCCGGCTCGTTCCTCTGCCGGCGGTGTTTTTGTCGGCGGCGCTGACGCTGACGGGACGCGCCCGCACGGCGGCAAGCGTGACCGGTGAACTTTTGGTCGACGGCCAGAGGTTTGAGGCCGTTTTCGGGTTCGTGCCATCCGAAACGACCCGGGATGCGGTGATCGGCAGTGTCGGGGCGGCGGCGGATGATGAGCGGACCATGCCAGGCATCGCCGAAACCGCGCCACCCGAAAGCCGGGCGCGGGTCCTGCTCGACCAGATCGTCGCCGCCCTCATGCTCGTTCCGGCAATACCGGTCATGCTCACGGTCGGACTGGCAATCCGGCTGGGTTCGCCAGGGCCGGCCGTTTTCGCCCAGGTCCGCGTCGGCCGCAACGAGATGCCGTTCCGCCTCTACAAGTTCCGCACCATGCATGTCGGCACGCCCGAGGCGGCAACGCACGAACTGGGGCAGGGGGCCGTCACCCGGATCGGCGGGATCCTGCGGCGGGTCAAGCTCGACGAACTGCCGCAGCTTTTCAATGTGCTGCGCGGCGAGATGGCTTTTGTCGGGCCACGCCCGTGCCTACCCGCGCAAACCGATCTGGTCGCTGAACGGCGTCGGCGCGGCGTCTTTTCCGTCAGGCCCGGCATCACCGGCAAGGCGCAGATCGCCGGCATCGACATGTCCCGGCCCCGGCACCTTGCGGAAGTCGACCAGCAATGGCTGGCCGAGCGCGGGCTCATCAACGATATCGGGCTGATGATCCGGACGGTTCTGGGTGCCGGCCGGGGCGATCGCGTCGGCGGCGCCTGACGACGGTCTGCACGGGCAGGGCGCGCATGGGGAACCTTTGCGCGCATCGGCAATTATCTTTGGGCAATCTTAATCCGGATTCGATCGCCGAACGTAAGGTTCGGCAAAGGCCCAAAGGAGGGAACAAGGCCCATGATTCGCGTTCGCACGAACCGCAATTCGACCATCCGCGCGTCGACCATCTTCGCCGGAGCGCTGGCGGCCATCGCCGCTATGCCCACGACCGCTGCCGCCGAGCAGCTTTCCGGACAGGCGCTCAAGGAGACCATCAACGGCAAGCGGGTCTATCTCGCAACGCCCTTTGGCGGCGAATTTCCCTTGTATTACAAGACGAACGGCCAGGTGACCGGAGATGGAACCGCGCTCGGGCTCGGCCAGTATTTCGCGCCGCGCGAAACCGGACGGTGGTATGTCGAGGGCAACCAGCTTTGCCAGCAATTTCCCACCTGGTATCGCGGCAAGGTGAGCTGTTTCACCCTGCGCAAGACCGGCGAGACCACGCTGCGCTGGCGCCGTGACGATGGCTATTCGGGCCGCGCGCGCATCGAAGGCTGACGGCCGTCAGCAATGCGTTCATCACGCAATTTAACAGAACGATAAGCGAGATGACCTAAGGTGGCGTTTTCGGCGCCGCCGCCCTCTGGCAAGGCGCCACAGCTTGGTGTAAGCGCCTTTGTCCATGGGGAACAGGTCAATCGTCCATCAATTCGTACGCGTCTGCGCGCTCGGCGTGCTGGGCGCCGCATTGGCGGGCTGTGGTTCGAACTTGACGCCGAAGGTGGCGCTGACCAGCGGAACGGAAAGTGTGGTCGCCACCAGCAGCGATGTGGTCAATCTGTCCAACCTGCCGGTCTTCACGCAGAATGCCGCGACCTCGGGCGAAGAGAGCTTTTCGGTCGCCGCCTACGGCGTTGCCGCCAGCCCGCGCGTCGCTTCGGGTACGCGCATCCAGCGCGGCGGCGGCCGGCAGATGGTCGGCCGGCCCTATACGGTGCGCGGCCGGCGCTATTTCCCCACCGCCAACCAGCCCGCCGAACAGCATGGCCGGGCCTCCTGGTATGGCGAGGCTTTCCACGGCCGCAAGACCGCCAATGGCGAAGTCTACGACATGAACCACCTGACGGCGGCACACAAGACGATGCCGCTGCCCTCCTATGCGCGCGTGACGAACCGCGCCAATGGCCGGTCGGTCGTCGTTCGGGTCAACGATCGCGGCCCGTTCTCGAACAACCGTGTGATCGACCTGTCCAAGCGCGCCGCCTATATGCTCGACTATATCTCCGCCGGCACCGCCGATGTGAAGGTCGAATATCTCGGCCCCGCGCCGCTGCACGGCCAGGACGATGAATTCCTGATCGCCTCGTTCCGGGGTGCGCCGACGATGGGCACGCCCCGTGGTGGTGGCGGCAACCGCAATCTGCCCGGCGTGCGCCAGCCGGGCGTGATGATGGCGTCGAGTACGCCGGCACCCGCCGCCGAACGGTTCGGAGCCGCGGCCGCGCCGAAGCTGGAAGCGCCCGGATCGCTGCTGCGCCGGTCGACGCGGCCGGTGATCGGGCTTGATGCATCGGCTTATGCCGACGCGCGCATATCGGCCGCTTTTGCAGCCCCCTGGGCGAACGCGCCGACCGAGGGCTGGAAAGCCCGCTGAGTTTTTCCGGTGATCGTGCCGGCTTGCCGCTTCCAATAAGACGCATCACGCCCTAGGTTCATCGCAACACTATCATGTTGCCGATGAGTTTGATTTTTATGTGCTCTTTGCCGCGCGGCACGCTTGGAAGGCCGGCGATCACAATTGTTCTCGCCCTGATGGCGGCCGCACTGCTGTCGGCGGGACTTGCGCGCGCCCAGCTTTACGAGACGCCCGCCGGGCAGGCCATGCTGCTTGATGTCGGCAGCGGCACCATCCTTTTTTCCAAGGATGCCGATGCGCCGATCCCGCCCGCTTCGCTTGCCAAGCTGATGACGATGGAAGTGGTCTTCCATGCCCTTAAATCCGGCAGGCTGACGCTGGAGGACCGGTTTCTGGTCAGCGAAAACGCTTGGCGCACCGGCGGCGCGGTGTCGGGCACATCGACCATGTTCGCCGAACTCAATTCCGACATCGCGCTCGAAGATTTGATCCGCGGCGTGATCGTCCAATCGGCCAATGATGGCTGCATCATCATCGCCGAGGGCATTGCCGGGTCGGAGGAAGCCTTCGCGCAACTGATGAACGACCGTGCGCGCGCGATCGGCATGAGCGGTTCGACCTTCGTCAATGCGACCGGCCTGCCGGCCGAAGGGCAGACGGTCACCATGCGCGATCTCGTCACGCTGACGCTGCACATGCAGCGCACCTATCCCGAATTCTACCGCTACTACAGCGAAACCGAGTTCACCTGGAACGGCATTCGCCAACGCAACCGCAACCCGCTTCTACGCATGGATATCGGCGCCGACGGGATGAAGACCGGTTTTACCGAAGCGTCCGGCTACGCCATCGTCGGGTCGGTCGCGCGCTCCGGGCGGCGCATGATCGTCGCCATGAGCGGTCTGGAATCCGAGCGCCAGAGGGCCGAGGAAGCGCGCAAGATGCTCGACTGGGGCATCAGGGCGTTTGAACCGCACAGCCTGTTCGACGCCGGCGAGGAGATCGGCAATGTCCGGCTCTATGGCGGCGCGGCGCCGACCGCGCCGGTCATGCTGGCCGAGCCGCTGACCATATTGATGCCGCTGACCGGTCGCGACACGCTGCGCGCGCAGATCGTCTTTGACGGGCCTGTGCCGGCGCCGGTCGAAGCGGGCGACCCGATCGCCAGGCTCCACATCTATTTCGGCGACGAACTGGCGCATGAAGCCGAACTCGAAGCGGCACGGTCTGTCGGCAAGGGGCCCATCCACCGGCAGGCGCTCGATGCGCTCCTCGAAATGGCGGTCGGATGGATACGCTTCTAAAAGCCGTGCCGGAGACCGGTCGCAAGGCCCGTACGCACGGCCATGACGGGCTGTTCATCACCTTTGAGGGCGGGGAAGGCGTCGGCAAGTCCACCCAGATCCGGCTGCTCGGCGACCGTCTGAAGTCGCTTGGCCATGCGGTCCGCATCTCGCGCGAGCCGGGCGGCACGCCCGGTGCCGAAGCGGTGCGGCATGTGCTTTTGGATGAGGCGGCGCTCGAAAGTTTCGGCCCGGCGCTCGAAGCGCTGCTCTTTGCGGCCGCGCGCAGCGACCATGTGGAGCAGGTGATCCGACCGGCGCTGGCACGCGGCGAGACCGTCCTTGTCGACCGGTTCCTGGATTCAACGCGCGTCTATCAGGGCGTCAGCGGCGATCTCGATCCGGGGTTTGTCGCAGCGCTCGAGCGCGTGGCGATCCATGGCACCGTGCCCGACCTGACGATCATTCTCGATCTCGACCCCGCGACCGGGCTTTCGCGCGCCCATGCGCGCCGCGCCGAGAACATCGCGCAGGACCGGTTCGAAAAGGAAACGGTCGCCGTGCATGAAGCGCGGCGCCAGGCGTTTCGCGCTATCGCCCAAGCTGAACCGGACCGCTGCCGGCTGGTCGATGCGGCGGGCGATCCGGAAACGATCAGCGATGCGATCTGGGCGCATGTGGCGCCGCTGGTCGCTTCCAACGGCGATGAGGCAGCCCACTCATGATCGAGCAGCAGACGCCGGACTATCACGACACGCTGGAAGGGATTGCCCAGCCCTGCGCATCGACGCGGCTTGTCGGGCACCAGGCCGCCGTGGCGCAGATGCTCTCCATCGTGCGGTCCGGCCACCACGCGATCCTGATGGATGGCGAGCAGGGGATCGGCAAGGCGACGGCCGCCTTTCATCTGGCGAATGCGCTGCTGGATGGTGCCCCGCTCAATGGCGATCATCTGCCGGTGCCCGATCCGTCATCGCCCAGCGTCCGCCAGGTGGCGCAGGGCGCCCATCCCAACCTGATCCACCTGACCCGGCCGCGCGCGGCGACCGGCACCGGCTTCAAGACCGCCATCACCATCGATGAGGTGCGGCGCGTGCAGCATTTCCTCTCGATGACGGCGAGCATCGACCGGCCGCGCATCGTCATCGTCGATCCGGTCGGCGACATGCCGCGCGGCGCCGCCAACGCACTTCTGAAGACACTTGAAGAACCGCCGGCCAACACATTGTTTCTGCTTGTTTCGCATGGCAGCGGCGGACTGCTTGCCACGATCCGTTCGCGCTGCCAGATCGTCCGGTTCGCGCCGCTGCCCGATAGCCAGGTCGAAGAGGTGGTTTCACTCGCCGGGCAGGGCGCCGTGCCGGCGTCGGACATGGGTCGGCTCGCCGCTTTGTCGGGCGGCCGGCCACGCCAGGCGCTGACATTGGCGCTGTTCGGCGGCGCCGAACTGCGGGACAGCCTCGAAAAGCTGTTGGCCGCGCCGCGCTTCGATACGATGCTGGCGCACAAGCTGGCCGAAGTGACCGGCGCACGCGGCAACGATACGCACAACGCGCTGCTGCGCGAGATGGCGGTCGACATTGTCCGCAGCCGGGCGCGCAGCGCGGCGCTTTCCGGCGATCTGCGCGGCGCCGACCGGTTGGCGGCCTTCGAGCGCGAACTGGCGCAGCGCTTTGGCGAGGCCGACTCGTTCGGCATGGACCGCAAGCAGGAATTGCTGGTTGCCAGCGCGCGCATGCATGACGTGCTCGCCGGACGCTAGAGGGTCAAAAACACCGGCCACGCGGTTTGAAATGCGCCGGAAATCGGATACATGCACGCCACGCTTTCCCGAACTTCGAACGAGTGATTGCCGGCGCCCATGAGCGACACTTTCTACATCACCACGCCGATCTTCTATCCCAATGGTGTGCCGCATATCGGCCATGCCTATACGGCGATCGCCACCGATGTGCTGGCCCGCTTCCAGCGGGTCGACGGCAAGGATGTGTTCTTCCTGACCGGCACGGACGAACACGGCCAGAAGATGCAGCGCACCGCCGAGGAGCGCGGCATCACGCCGATCGCGCTGGCGGACGAAAACTCCGCCGTCTTCCGCTCGATGGTCGAGGAATTCGGCTGCTCCAACGACGATTTCATTCGCACCACCGAGCCGCGCCACGCCGCCGCCAGCCAGGAATTGTGGCGCCGCATGGAAGCCAATGGCGACATTTATCTGGACACCTATGGCGGCTGGTATTCGGTGCGCCAGGAAGCCTATTTCGACGAAAGCGAGACCGAAGTCGGCGACGATGGCGTACGCCGCGAGCCGCTGGGCTCGGAGGTCGAATGGGTCGAAGAAGAAAGCTACTATTTCCGACTGTCGGCCTATGGCGACCGGCTCTTGGCGCATTACGAGGAAAATCCCGGCTTCATCGCGCCGAACGAACGGCGCAACGAGGTGATCTCCTTCGTCAAATCCGGCCTCAAGGACCTGTCGATCTCGCGCACCACCTTCGACTGGGGCATTCCGGTGCCCGGCAATGACGCCCATGTGATGTATGTCTGGGTCGACGCGCTGACCAACTACATCACGGCCGCAGGCTTTCCCGATACCGATGCGGAGAAATGGCGCTATTGGCCCGCGACGCACATCATCGGCAAGGACATCATCCGCTTCCACGCCGTCTACTGGCCGGCATTCCTGATGTCGGCCGGTGTCGCGCTGCCCGAGCGGGTGTTCGCGCACGGGTTTCTGAACAATCGCGGCGAGAAGATGTCGAAGTCGGTTGGCAATGTGGTCGACCCGTTCGAACTGCGCGACCGGTACGGGCTCGACCAGGTGCGCTATTTCTTCATGCGCGAGGTGCCGTTCGGCAATGATGGCAGCTACAGCCACGAGGCGATCGTCGCGCGCACCAATGCCGATCTCGCCAACGGGCTGGGCAATCTGGCGCAGCGCTCGCTGTCGATGATCGCCAAGAATTGCGAGGGCAAGGTGCCCGACACCGCCGCGCTGAACGACGATGACGAAGCGCTGATCGCGGCGACCGGTCCGGCGCTGGAGACGGCGCGCGCGGCAATGGCCGAACAGGCGATCCACAAAGCGCTCGAAGCGATCTTCGCGGTCGTCGCCGAAGCGGACCGCTATATCGACGCACAGGCGCCATGGGCGCTGCGCAAGACCGATCCCGAACGCATGAAGGCCGTCCTCTACACCATGGCCGAAACCGTGCGGCGGATCGCGCTGATGACCCAGCCCGTCATGCCCGACGCGTCGGCCAAGCTGCTCGGTCTCGTCGCCGTGCCCGCCGACCAGCGCACCTTTACCGATTTCGAAACGCGGCTCGTGCCCGGCACCGAACTGCCCAAGCCGCAGGGCGTGTTTCCGCGCTATGTGGAGGATGAGGCGGGCAACGCCTGATGCCGACACTCGTCGACAGCCATTGTCATCTGGATTTCGACACGTTCGCGCCGGAGCTCGACGATGTCGTCGCCCGTGCGCGTGCGGCCGGTCTCGTGCGCATGGTGACGATCTCGACAAAGGTGCATCTGTTTGCCGACCGCATCCTGCCGATCGCCGAGCGGTTCGACGATGTCTTCTGTTCGGTGGGCACCCATCCGCACCATGCCGACAAGGAACTGGACATCACTAGCGACGATCTGGTGCGGCTGTCGGATCACGAAAAAGTCGTGGCGATCGGCGAAGCCGGGCTCGATTATTTCTACGACAACAGCCCGCGCGAAGCGCAAGCCGAAGGCTTTCGCCGCCATATCGACGCGGCGCGCCAGACCGGCCTGCCGCTCGTCATCCATGCGCGCGATGCCGATCAGGACATGGCCAAAATCCTGACCGAGGAAACCGAAGGGAAGGGGGCCTTCCCCTTCGTTCTGCACTGCTTTTCGTCGGGCCGGGCGCTGGCCGAAACTGGCGTGGCGCTGGGCGGCTATGTGTCCTTTTCGGGCATCGCCGCCTTCAAACGCTCCGAGGAACTGCGTGACATCGCCCGCGACCTGCCGCGCGAGCGGATCCTAGTTGAGACCGACGCGCCCTATCTGGCGCCGCCGCCGCATCGCGGTAAGCGCAACGAGCCGGCCTATGTGGCGCATACTGCCGCGATCCTCGCCGACCATCTCGGCGAAGATGCGGACAGGTTCGCAGCCCAGACGACGGACAATTTCTATCGCCTTTTTTCGAAAGTGCCGCGCCATGACGGCTGAGGGCGACGGCACGGTGCGCGTGACAATTCTGGGCTGCGGCTCGTCGCCCGGCGTGCCGCGCCCGAACGGCGATTGGGGCAAGTGCAACCCGCATAATCCAAAGAACCGGCGCATGCGTGCCTCCATCCTGGTCGAACGGATCGGCCGATCGGGCACGACGAGCGTCGTCATCGACACCGGTCCCGATTTTCGCGCGCAGATGCTGATGGCCGATATCCGACAGATCGACGCGGTCGTCTACACGCACGCTCATGCGGACCATATTCACGGCGTCGACGATCTGCGCACTTTCGTGTTCGCCCAGGGCCAGATGATGCCGATCCACGCGGACGACGCGACATCGACACGGCTGCATCAGGCGTTCGGCTATTGCTTTGCGACGCCGGAAGGCAGCGCCTATCCGCCGATCCTGATCGACAACCGGATCGATCACGACACGCCGTTCACGGTCGAAGGGCAGGGCGGTCCCCTCACCTTCATGCCGCTCTATCTGCGCCATGGCACGATCCATGCGCTCGGCTTCCGCATCGGCGATCTGGCCTATTGCCCTGACGTGTCCGGGTTTCCCGATGCGACGCTCGACAGGATGGGTGATCTCGGCACGCTGATCGTCAACGCGCTGCAATATCGCGAACACCCCAGCCATCTGTCGCTGCCGCAGACGCTTGATGTGATCGACCGGCTCAAGCCAAAACGCGCCTTCCTGACGCATATGCACATTCCGCTCGATTATGACGCCGTGCTTGCGGAAACGCCGCGCCACATCGAGCCGTGCTATGACGGGCTGGTGATCGAAACCGCATTGGGGTCGACATGACCGAGACACCGGCCGTCAAACCCGGCTCGTCCATGGCGCGTGTGACCGATGCGGCGGCGGCGCTGGGACTTGAGATCGAACTCAAAGTGATGGAGCAGTCGACGCGAACCGCCGAGGATGCGGCGCGCGCCTGCGGCTGCGAGGTCGGCCAGATCGTCAAGTCGCTGGTCTTCGAGAATGCCGAGAATGGCGCGCTGGTGTTGCTGCTCGTGTCGGGTCAGCACAATGCGGATTTAGGTTTTATCGCAGAGCGTTATGGCTTGACCTTGAAGCGATGTGACGGCCGCCGCGTGCGCGACGAAACCGGCTTCGCCATCGGCGGTGTCGCACCCATCGGCCATCTGGTGCCGATCCCGGTCTATATGGACACGGCGTTGCTGGACCATGCAACTGTCTGGGCGGCGGCCGGACGGCCGGACAGCGTCTTCAGCGTCGACCCGAAAGCGCTGGCCGAAGCAATCGGCGCCAGGCCCATCAGCGTGGTCGCAGACACCTGAAACGACGCCTCCGGCACACATTTCAGTTCCATAATCCATCTTATGCGACATTTGCCTGTGCGCGTCCGAAGACGGGCCGGCCGGCATCGCGTCTTCCATGACGTCCCGTGTGATGCCGGCCTGCCCTCTGCGCGATGTCACATCTCCATGATCTCGGCAACCTCGACGGTGCCATCGCCGCCGGACACCATCGGACAGCCCTTGGCCATTGCGACGGCCGCATCCATGTCGCCGGCGCTGACGATGGTGAAGCCGGACAGCGGGTTCGCACCGCCATCGTCGGCAACGCCGGAGCCGCTGACGGTCTTCGACATGCCGACCGGATTGCCCGGATTGACGACCGCATCGCCCATATCCTTGAACCAGGCTTCCCATTGCGCCATGACCTTGGCGCCTTCCTCGGGCGTGTCGGGCTTCTTGCCGCCGTGATAGGCATAGATGAAATTCGGCATGATCGGTCTCCTTGAATGATGGATGGATTCGCCGCCTGGCCGAATGCCCAGCGGCGCAGGTTCATTGATAGTGAACCATCTGGTTGACTAATGCGGCGCCTCCTTATTGTCAACCATATGGTTGAGTGTTATGTCCGCCGCATGAACGCTCTCGATTCAACCTTCGCCGCGCTCAGCCACGAAGCACGGCGCGCCATCCTCGCCAGGCTCGCCGATGGCGAGACCCGCCTGTCCGATCTTGCCGGCCCGTTCGCCATGTCCCAGACGGCCGTCTCAAAGCATGTGCGGGTTCTCAGCGATGCCGGCCTTGTGACCGTCGAACAGCGCGGGCGCAGCCGCTATTGCCGGCTCAATGCCGCGCCGATGAAAGATGCGTCGGAGTGGCTGTCGGACTATGAGGCCTTCTGGGGGCAGCAGTTCGACAATCTGGCGCGCTATCTTGCCGACAATGGAGATTGACACATGCAGTTCGTGCAATCGCAGCCGGGCGATGACCCGATCGTGGTCGAAGGGTTCTTTGCCGCCTCCCCGGCCCGCGTGTTCAATGCCTGGACCGATCCCGACATCATCATGAAATGGTTTGGCCTCGAACCCAATTCGCTCCATTCGGCCGACATTGATCTGCGGCCGGGCGGCGCCTGGCGCTTTCTGCATTCCAAGAGCGGCGAGCAATCCATGGGGTTCGAAGGCTCTTACGCGGAGATCGAGCCGGACGAACGGCTGGTCTTTTCCTGGTCGCATGTCGTCACCCATGCCGACGGTGCGCGCGAGGCGACGCCGGAATCGCGCGTCGAAGTCACGTTCACGCCCAAGGGCGCGGGCACGATGGTGCGGCTCGTCCATTCGGCGGTGCGCAGCGAAGATGCACGGCGCGGGATTGGCGGCGGCTGGCAGGCGTCGTTCGGATCGTTGCAGGACGTGCTGGCCGATTAGCTGTGCATAAGCGCGCAGCGCCCGGATCGTCTGCATGACATCCATGACCGCCCGCCGCAGTTTGCCGCCATGGAACCGTCCCGCGACATAGCCCGCCTGCTTGAGATCATGGCGCGCCTGCGCGATCCCGAGACAGGCTGCCCGTGGGATGTCGAGCAGACATTTGCAACGATCGCGCCCTACACGATCGAGGAAGCCTATGAGGTGGCCGACGCGATCGAGCGCGACGACATGGTCGATCTCGTCGACGAATTGGGCGACCTTCTGCTGCAGGTCGTGTTCCATGCGCGCATGGCCGAGGAAGCCGGCACGTTCGATTTTGGCGCCGTGGTCGAAGCGATCACCCGCAAGATGATCCGCCGCCATCCGCACGTATTCGGCGACGAAACGGTGCGCGGCAAAAAGCTCGCCAAGGGCATGTGGGAAAAGATCAAGGCCGACGAAAAGGCCGAACGCGCCGCAGCGCACGACGCGGCCGGCATCGCCAATGGCGACGAAGGCACCCGGTCCCTGCTCGACGATGTGCCGCGCGCCCTGCCCGCCCTGATGCGTGCGTTGAAACTGCAAAAGCGCGCCGCCAATGTCGGGTTCGACTGGGACACCGCGCCGCCGATTCTCGCCAAGATCCGCGAGGAAACCGACGAACTGGCGGAAGTGATGGACGAGGCCGATCCGGATCGGGTCCGCGAGGAGTATGGCGATCTGCTGTTCGCGATGGTCAATCTGGGGCGGCATCTGGACCTCGAGCCGGAAGCCGCGCTGACCGAGGCGAACGCGAAATTTGCGCGCCGCTTCAGGCGGATCGAGGAGGAGCTTTCCGCGCGCGGCTCGTCGGTCGAAGTGGCCGATCTCAGCGAAATGGATGCGATCTGGAACGCGGTTAAAAAGGCCGAAAAGTCCGGCTGACGGCGGCCTTAAGGCGCTTCGGCGGCGATCCGCGCCGTGCGGCGCTGATAGGCGTCGGCCATGTCCCGTGTCATCTGCACGGTGACGGCCACTTCGCCATTTTCGCGGTCCTGACGGTCGCGGATCACGGCGTTCTCGTAGAGCCAGGCCACATCGGCAAACCGGTCGGCCGGCACGGTGAATTGCCGCGTCACCAGTGCGCCGGAAATCCGTTCCTCGATCAACGCCAGCAAGGCATCGGTCCCCTCGCCCGTCAGCGCTGAGACGGCGACTTCGCCCTGCCCCGACACCCTGTCCGACAGGCTGGTGCGGGCTGCTTGATCCAGCGCGTCGATCTTGTTGTGCACCTCGATGACATGGTCGTCGTCCGGCGTCACGTCGAGATCGGCGAGCACGGCGCGCACGTCCGAACTTTGCGCCGCCGCCTGCGGATCGGACGCATCATGGACGTGAACGATCATATCCGCTTCCTCGACCTCTTCGAGCGTCGCGCGGAACGCCGCCACCAGATGGGTCGGCAGATCGGAGATGAAACCGACCGTGTCCGACAGGATGATCTCGGTGCCGCCCGGCAGGCGCACACGGCGCAGGGTCGGATCGAGCGTTGCGAACAGCATGTCCTCGGCCATCACGGCAGCGCCCGTCAACCGGTTGAAAAGGGTCGATTTGCCGGCATTGGTGTAGCCGACCAACGCGACCACCGGCAGCGGCACCTTCTTGCGCTTGGCCCGGTGCAGCGTGCGGGTGCGGCGCACCTGTTCGAGTTCGGTCTCCAGCCGCTTGATCTTGTTGCGCAGAATGCGCCGGTCGGCCTCGATCTGGGTTTCCCCAGGACCGCCGAGGAACCCTGCCCCGCCCCGCTGGCGCTCAAGGTGCGTCCAGGACCGGACGAGCCGCCCGCGCTGATAGTTCAGATGGGCCAGTTCGACCTGCAGCGTGCCCTCCTTGGTGCGCGCGCGGCGGCCGAAGATTTCAAGGATCAGCCCGGTGCGGTCGAGCACCTTGGCGTTCCACGCCTTTTCAAGGTTGCGCTGCTGGACCGGCGTCAGCGCATGGTCGATGACGACCAGCCCGGCCTCATGGGCGGCGATCACGCCGGCCAGTTCGTCGACCTTGCCCGATCCGATCAGCGTCGCCGGAACGGGCTTTGTGACCGGCACCACCATCTGGTCGGCGATGACCAGATCGATCGCCTGCGCCAGGCCCGCGGCTTCGACCAGGCGTTCGTTCGCCGTGCGCACCGGCGCGCGGGCCTGATCGGCATCATTGTCCCGTCTGGCGATGTCAGGCGCCAGCACGACGGCACGCGTCGGCGCGCCGCGACGGTCCACGCCGCCGCCGCGGCCCTGCTTCACCGTCTCGGATCGGGAAACGCGTTGCGTCACTCGGGCTTCTGGCTCGCGCTTTCGCTGTCGAACAGTTGCACCGGCTGGCTCGGCATGATCGTCGATATGGCGTGCTTGTAGACAAGCTGCGCGCTGCCATCGCGCCGCAGCAACACACAGAAATTGTCGAACGACGTCACAACACCGGTCAGCTTAACGCCGTTGACCAGGAAGATGGTCAGCGGGATTTTCTGTTTTCTGACTGCGTTGAGAAACTGGTCTTGAAGGTTCTGCGACCTTTCGGCCATTCCTATTGCCCCGCTTTGGTGCTTTTTGTTTATCGTATCACCATCCTGCGACCGCTGCTCAACGGTCCGATTGTGCAACGATGGCCACACATTTATGACGAAATCGTCTGTCTCATAATGAGATTTGCGAAAAGATCAGCGCTTTTCAAGGGAAAGCGAACCGCCAATGGCGATTTTTTCGGCAGTACCGAAGAAAGCGCGGCCAAGTTGGCGGGCCGTTTCGCCCGGATGACCGTTGGCGATCGGGCTGCCGTCAATACTGGTCACCGGCATGATCTGCGAGGTCGCCGAGGTCATGAATGCTTCCCGCGCGGCCTTGGCCTCATCAACGGAAAAGGCGCGTTCCTCGACGGTCAGGCCCAGTTCGGCTGCCGCATCGAGTGCCGTTGCGCGCGTGACGCCGCGCAAAATGCCGGCCTCGGCGGGCCGCGTGATCAGCACATTGTCCATGGTCACGATCCATGCATTGGTCGCCGCGCCCTCGGTGATCATGCCGTCCTTGTCGACCATCCAGGCTTCGGCGGCGCCGCTGTCGCGCGCCTGCTGCCGCGCAAGGACGTTGGGCAGAAGGCCGATCGTCTTGATATCGACCCGGTCCCAGCGATTGTCGGGTACGGTGATCACCGCAACGCCCTTTTCGGCCTTTTCGGCAAACGCCCGGCGGTCGGTGGATTTGGCGGTCACGACCAGCGCTGTGGGCGTGCCGGGCGGCGGGAACGGGTGATCGCGCCGTGCCACGCCCCGCGTGACCTGCACATAGACCAGCCCGTCGCGCACCCGGTTGCGGCTTGCCACCTCGATCATGATCCGGCCCAGCGCATCGCGGTCGACCGGCCAGGCCATGGCCAACTCAGTCAAGGACCTTTCCAGCCGGTCGAGATGCCGCGTTCGGTCGATGATGAAGCCGTGCGACACTTCGCACACCTCGTAGACGCCGTCAGAGAACTGGTAGCCGCGATCCTCCACATGCACGCGGGCTTGCGCATGCGGCACGTAGCGTCCGTTGACATAGGCGATGCGTGACATGTGTCCCCTTCCCTCGCGCGCCTAGAAGAACTGCAGGCTGACGCGGAACAGTTGCTCGACCTTCTTGACCGCCGATGTCTTGGCGAAGATCACCACGCGGTCATGCGCCTTGATGCGTGTCTCTCCGTTCGGCTTGACCACTTCTCCGTCGCGATAGATTGCGCCGATCCTGATATCCTCGGGCAGATCGAGTTCGCGCAGCGGCACGCCGACAAGCGGCGAGGTCTCCAGCGCCTCGGCTTCCAGCACCTCGGCCTGGCCCTTTTGAACCGAGTGGACCTGGCGGATGCGGCCGCGGCGCATGTGCTGCAACACACGCGAGATGGTTACGGCGCGCGGATTGATGTGCGCGTCGATGCCGAGCGTCGCCGTGAAGCTCTGATAGCCCAGATCGTTGATCAGGCTCATCGTCGCATCGCACCCCAGCTTCTTGGCCATGACCGCCGACAGCACGTTGACCTGGTCGTCATTGGTCAGCGTGACCATGAGCTCGGCGTCCTGGATGTCCGCTTCGTGCAGTATCTGCTGGTCGAGCGCGCTGCCATGAAGGACGATGGTCCGTCGCAGCGTGTCGGCGACGCTGATCGCACGCTCGCGATTGTGCTCGATGATCTTGACGTTCGTCCGCGCACCGCTGCGCTCGAGTTCGCTGGCAACGAAATGGCCGATATTGCCGGCGCCGGCGATGACGATGCGCCGCGCCTCGGTTTCCTCATGGCCGAACAGCGAGAGCGTCCGCCGCACCTGGTCGCGGTTGGAGATCACATAGACCAGATCATCGACCAGAAGCTGGTCGGCCGAATGGGGCACGAACAGTTTCTCGTTGCGCCAGACGCCGACCACCGTCGCGCTGAGATCGGGGAAAAGGTCGGTCAACTGGCTCAGCGGCGTATTGATGACCGGGCAGTCCTCGCGGCACTCGATCGCCATCATCGTCACATTGTCGTCGGCAAACTGGACAACATCGGTGGCGCCGGGCAGCGCGATGCGCTTGAGAACGACCTGCCCGACTTCCTTTTCCGGCGAGATGATCACGTCGATCGGCAGATGATCGCGCGAGAACAAATCGCCGAAATGGGCGCCGAGATAGGACTGCGCACGCACGCGGGCGATCTTGGTGGGCACGTCGAACAGCGAGTGCGCCACCTGACACGCGGTCATGTTGACTTCGTCATAGAGCGTGACCGCAATGATCATCTCGGCCTGATCGGCACCGGCGGCCGCCAGCACGTCGGGATGGCTGCCATGGCCGACAATGCCGCGCACGTCGAGCGTGTCGCGCACCCGCTGGATCAGGTCCTGGGAAGTGTCGATGACCGAGACGTCATTGTCTTCGCTGGCCAGCCGCTCGGCGATGCCGAACCCGACCTGACCGGCGCCGCAGATGATGACGCGCATCTAGATCACACTCCCAAGGATTTGAGTTTGCGGTGCAGGGCGGAGCGTTCCATACCAATGAACTCGGCGGTGCGCGAGATGTTTCCGCCAAAGCGCGAAATCTGGGCGAGCAGATAATCCCGCTCGAAGCGCTCGCGCGCCTCGCGCAGCGGCAGCGACATGATGTGCGTGTCTTCGGCCGTCGGCGCCTTGGGCAGGTTCTCGCTCAATTCCGCCGGCAGCATGTCCGGCGAGATCATCCGGTCGTCGGGCTCGTCGCGCGCCAGGATAAGCACCCGCTCGACCGTGTTGCGCAACTGCCGGATGTTGCCCGGCCAGGAATGGGCCTGCAGCACGGCCATCGCCTCATCGTCGATCATGCGCGGGCGGATACCGGTCTGGGCGCTGATCTGCTTGACGAACCCGTCCACCAGCATAGCGATGTCCTCGCGCCGCTCGGCAAGGCCCGGCACCGCGACGGGAACCACCGCCAGCCGGCTGTAGAGATCGCGGCGGAACCGGTCCTCGGCGATCAGCGCTTCGAGATCGAAGGCGGTCGACGAGATGATGCGCACATCGACATTGACCCGCCGCACGCCGCCGACCCGCTCGAACTCCTGTTCGACCAGCACGCGCAAAATCTTGGACTGGGTCTCGCGCGGCATGTCGGCCACTTCGTCGAGATACAAAATGCCGCCATGGGCCTGTTCGAGCGCGCCGACCTTGCGCTCGGCGCCGTTGGCCTCGGTGCCGAACAGTTCGATCTCCATGCGGCTGGGCGTGATTGCCGCCGCATTGAGCGCGACGAACGGGCCGCCCGACCGGTCGGAAGCAACATGGATCGCGCGCGCCACAAGTTCCTTGCCGCAACCGGAGGGGCCGGTGATCATCACCCGGCTGTTGGTCGGCGCCACGCGGCTGATGGCCTGACGGAGCGTATTCATCGCCGGCGACTGGCCGGTCAATTCGCCCTGATCGTTCGAATGGCGCTTGAGCGCGGCAATCTCGCGTTTGAGCGCATGGGCTTCCAGCGCCCGTTCGGCGACAAGGATGAGCCGATCCGCCTTGAACGGCTTTTCGATATAGTCGTAGGCGCCGCGCTTGATCGCCGACACGGCGGTCTCGATGTTGCCATGGCCGGAGATCATCACCACCGGCAGGCCGGGATGCATCTGCTGGATCACATCGAGCAGTTCGAGCCCGTCCAGCTTGCTGCCCTGCAGCCAGATGTCGAGGAAGACCAGCCGCGGCACGCGGTCCGAAATGGCCGCCAGTGCGGTGTCGCTGTCATGGGCGGTGCGCGTCTCGTGGCCCTCATCGTCCAGAATGCCCGAAACGATGTCGCGGATATCGTCTTCATCGTCGATGACGAGGATGTCGGCTTTCATGGGGTTGCCTCCGGCTGGCCCTTGGACGGCGCGTCGGCGCGCGCCAAATCCGTTTCGGGTTCTTCTTGTGTGGTGCGGGCATCGGAAACCCCTGCCCCGCTGCGGGCCGGAAAGACCAGCCGCACCAGGGCGCCGATGCCATTGTGGAAATCGTCGGGTGCGTCATGCAGCTCCAGCGCCCCTGCATGGTCCTCCATGACCTTGCGCACGATGGCGAGCCCGAGACCCGTGCCTTTTTCGCGCGTTGTCATATAGGGTTCGAGCAACTTCTGCCGGTTCTGGCGCGGCAGGCCGCGGCCATTGTCGATCACATCGACATGGATGTGTTCGCCATCGCCCGTGCGGTAGGCCCGCACGAGGATGTGGCCAGCAACATCCTCGTCCTGATGGCCGGCGAGCCGCGCCTCGATCGCCTCCGAGGCGTTCTTGATCACATTGCCGATCGCCTGGCCAACCAGACGCGCATCGAACACCGCCGGCAGCGCCTCGTCCGGCAGGTCGCGCTCGACGGTGATCTCGTTGCGGCTGACCTCGACCAGAAACGCCGCCTCGCGGATCGTCTCGCGCAGGTCCTGGCCGGTCATCACCGGCTTTGGCATCCGCGCAAAGGAGGAGAATTCGTCGACCATACGGCCGATATCGCCGACCTGGCGGATGATCGTGTCGGTGCACTGGTCGAACACTTCGCGGTCATCGTCGGCGATCGCCTTGCCGTACCGGCGCTTGATCCGCTCGGCGGACAATTGGATCGGTGTCAGCGGGTTTTTGATCTCATGGGCGATGCGGCGCGCGACATCGGCCCAGGCGCTCGACCGCTGCGCGTCGACCAGATCGGAGATATCGTCGACGGTGACCACATGGGTGCGCGCCGGCGTGCCCGGCTGGCCGGCGGGCTGGCGGTCGAAATTGACCTGAATGTTGAGGACGCGCTCGCGGCCGTTGCGATCGATGTAGGAGATCGGCGCGCGATAGTCGGCGCGGCGCGATTCGATCGCCTTGATGAAGCCGGCATGGACGGGCGGCGCCACATCCTTGAGCGTCGCGCCGGCGGCGATCGGCTTGCCGCCATTGAGGATATTGGCTGCCGAGCGGTTGGCCACCGAGATGCGCGCGCGATCGTCGACGCCCAGAACGCCGGCCGAGACGCCCGACAAGACGGCTTCCGAAAAGCGGCGCCGCTTGTCGATGACATCCTTGGCACTCAAAATCTCGTCACGCTGGCTCTTGAGCTGGCCGAGCATGTCGTTGAACGTTTCGCCCAGATGGGCAACGTCGCCATCCGACGCACGCACCGGCACGCGCACCTCCAGATTGCCGCGCCCCACCTCGTCGGATGCATTGATCAACTGGCGGATCGGCCGGACGATCCGGTTGGCGACCGCAATGCCGGTCCAGATCGCCGACAGGAGCAGGATCAGCGTCAGCCCGAAATAAAGCAGCGCGAAAGCAAGCTGCAACGTGCCCTGATTGGAATCGAGGTTCTGATATTCGGCGCGGTTCTGCTGCATCAGCCGTACCGCATCGAGCGCGTCCGCATCGATGGTGCGCAGCGTGTAGAGCAGCGCATTGTCGATCTCGCGCAACTGGATCACGGCGCCGACAAGGTTGGTCGTGCCCGGCGGGATGATCACCGGCTTGCCATCGGCGGCCGCATCGAGCGCATCCTGTGGCGGCAAGGGCAGCGGCCGGTCCACCTCGATATCGGCGGACTGGATGACGCTGCCGTCCGGCCGGATGACGGAGGCGCCCAAAAGTGCACGGCCGAGCGCCTGCTGGGTCAGGAAACGGCGGAACCCGGTACGATCGAGATTGAACAGGCGGCGCTGCGAATCGAGCGCAAACGCCATGTTGATGGTCGAATCGCGCAGGTTCACCGCCGTTTCGTTGACATAGGATTCGGCAACCTGGATGGAACTGTCGACAATCGTCCGGGTCCGGATTTCGAACCAGCGGTCGAGGCCCAGATCGAGCGTGATCGCGGCAACGAGCGCGACGACGATCGCCGGCGCCGCGGCGACGACCGAGAACATGGCAACGATGCGCACATGCAGCCGTGCCGCTGCTCTGCCCGCCCGCCGTGCCTGCCAGATGTTGCGCAACTCCAGCCCGATCAGCAGCAGCAGTGCGCCGACGAACAGGCCGTTGACGATGATCGCAGTGACCGTCACCCGGTTGTCGGGCTGGATCGGCGTCAGGCCGATGAGGATGATGAAGGAGACCGTTGCCGTCAGGAGCGCGGCCGCGACCAGCGCAATGCCGCCGGCCGGGCTGACATGCCCGCCGCCAAACGTTCGCGTTATCGCTGAACGGGGCGCGCCCTGTTCCGCCGAAACCATGCCTGCCTCATCGCCCCCGACCCAGCGTCGCATTTGCGCAACACATTGTGGCAATAATGCAACGCGATGGGGCGGCGCAAGCGCCTTGTCGTGGAAAAAGCCGTTCGGGTCTCAACCCTTGATCACGGTGACGCCGAGGTCCTTGATCTTCTTGCGCAGCGTGTTGCGGTTGAGGCCGAGCACGTCGGCGGCGCGGATCTGGTTGCCGCGCGTGGCCGTCAGCGCCGCCATGATCAGCGGATATTCAAGTTCTGCCAGAACCCGGTGATAGAGCCCGGGCGGCGGCAGCGCATCGCCGAAGGAGGAAAAATAGCGCTGCATGTTGAGTTCGACGGCCTGTGCGATCGTCATGTCGCCAGCGGCGATCGCCCCTTGCGCGTCAGCATCCCCGGCAGCTCCACCCTCGGACGAGCGCAGTTCGCTTGCCACGATCTCGGCGGTGATCTCGTCCTGTGGGTAAAGCGCGGCCAGACGCCGGATCAGGTTTTCAAGCTCGCGCACATTGCCCGGCCAGTCATAGCGGCGCATCAGTTCGAGCGCGTCGGGCAGGATGCGCTTGGCCTCCAGCCCCTCTTCCTGGACCTTGGCGAGGAAATGGCTGACCAGATCGCCAATATCCTCGAGCCGTTCGCGCAGCGGCGGGATGCGCAGCGGCACGACATTGAGCCGGTAGTAGAGATCCTCGCGGAACAGGCCCTGGCCGATCAGGGCGCGCAGGTCCTTGTTGGTCGCCGCCACGATCCGCACATTGGTCCGGATCGGCGTGCGGCCGCCGACGGTCATATATTCGCCCTGTTGCAGCACGCGCAGCAGCCGCGTCTGCGCATCCATCGGCATGTCGCCGATCTCGTCGAGGAACAATGTGCCGTTTTCGGCCTGTTCGAACCGGCCGGTGGAGCGGGTCATCGCGCCGGTGAACGCGCCTTTCTCATGGCCGAACAGTTCGGATTCGATCAGATCGCGCGGGATCGCCGCCATGTTGATGGCGACGAACGGTCCGTTCTTGCGCTTGCCATATTCGTGCAGTGCGCGGGCCACCAGCTCCTTGCCGGTGCCCGATTCGCCATTGATCAGCACCGTCAGGTCCGACTGGATCATGCGCGCCAGGACCCGGTAGATGTCCTGCATCGCCGCCGAGCGGCCGACCAGCGGCATCGTCTCGCCGCTCTGGTCCGGCGCGATGCCGCGCCCGTCATCCTTGCGCCTGAGTTCGGTCAGCGAGCGGCCGACAATGCCCGTCAGTTCGACCAGATCAAACGGCTTGGGCAGATATTCGTAAGCGCCCTTCTCGGTCGCGCGGATCGCCGTCATGAAGGTGTTCTGCGCGCTCATGACGATCACGGGCAAATCGGGCCGGAGCTTTTTCATGCGCGGCAAAAGGTCGAACAGATTGTCGTCGGGCATGACGACGTCGGAGACCACCGCGTCGCCCTCGCCCGCGGCCACCCAGCGCCACAGCGTCGCCGCGTTCGAGGTCACCCGCACATCATAGCCGGCGCGCGACAGGGCCTGGCTGACCACCGTGCGGATGGCCGCATCATCGTCGGCGACCAGAACCGTGCCGTTGCTCATGTCAGAACCTCGCGCGTTTCGGTCGACATGGTCTCCGGCACCATGGCTCTCGGCGCGGCAGGCATCAGGATGCGGAACAGCGTCCGGCTCGGCGCGCTGTCGCACTCGATCACACCGCCATGGTCGCCGACGATCTTGGCGACCAGAGCCAGACCAAGTCCCGAGCCGTTCGGCTTGGTGGTAATGAACGGATCGAACATGTGCATGCGGATATCCTCGGGCACGCCCGGGCCATTGTCCTCGACGGAGAATTCCAGCGGCAGCGACACGCGCTCATTGGCACCGGGAATGGACAGGTGCACGCCCGGCCGATAGGCGGTGCGCAGCTTGATGTGCGGCCGGTCCGCCGCCGCGCAGGCTTCCGCCGCATTCTTCACAAGGTTCAGAAAGACCTGGATCAGCTGATCCTGGTTGCCGGCGACAAAGGGCAGCGACGGATCATACGCCTTGGAAAAATGCACATCCTTGGCAAAGCCGGTTTTGGCAATCTTTTCAACGCGATCCAGGACAATGTGAATGTTGACGGCTTGACGGTCCACCGGCCGTTCGTCCGAAAAGACTTCCATCTTGTCGACAAGCTGGACGATCCGGTCGGTCTCGGCGCGGATGAGCTGCGTCAGCGCCTTGTCCTCATCATTGGCCGACACTTCCAGAAGCTGCGCGGCGCCGCGAATGCCCGAAAGCGGGTTCTTGATCTCGTGTCCCAGCATGGCGGCAAGGCCCGTCACCGAGCGCGCGGCGCCGCGATGGGTCATCTGCCGGTCGAACTTGTCGGCCATGGACCGCTCGCGAAAGACGATGACCATCGCGCCCGGCTCTTCGGGGACGGGCGTGACGTGAATATCGACCACGCGCTCCGTGCCGAGGCGTGGCGAGGACAGATCGACGCGATATTCGTTTACGGGCGAACCCTCCTGCCGCACCTGGCCGATCAGCGCGATCAGCGGGCTCGAAAAGGGCAGGAAATCGTCGATCCGGCGGCCTTCGAGATGGGTCGACGAGGACAGGAAGAAATATTCGGCTTCCAGATTGGCAAAGCGGATCAGATTGTCGGCGTCCAGAAGAATGACCGGGTCGCGGATCGTGTTGAGCACCTGAAGCGCCCGCGCGCCGCCGCCATTGCGGGTGTCCGGCTTGGTCATGCCGCAAGATCCCGTGTCTCGGCTGCTGTATCGGCGAAGATCGTAGCAAGCTGCCGCTTAACCGTGTCCGCATCGCGTTCGCGCAGGATCGCGCCCTTGCGCGCGGCAAAGCCGGCGACATTGTGTGCATGGGCATCGAGATACCAGCCCAGATGCTTGCGGGCGTGGCGGACGCCGGTCCCCTCGCCGTAATGGGCCAGCATTGCTTCATAATGGGCAATCACATAGGCGCCGATCGCGTCCGAGGCGGGGATGCCGATGCCGTGCCCGGCGATTGCGCCGGCGAGCCACGGACGTCCGCAGGCGGCGCGGCCAACCATCACCGCGTCCGCACCCGATGCATCAAGCGCGGCTTGGGCTGAAGCGCTGTCTGAAACATCGCCATTGACGACAAGCGGCAGCGTCGTTGCAGCACGCACGGCGGCCACCGCGTGCCAGTCTGCCAAGCCATCGTAGAATTGCGCGCGGGTCCGGCCATGGACGGTGATCATCCGGACACCGGCGCCTTCGGCACGGAGGGCGAGTTCGGGCGCGTTGATTGATCGCTCGTCCCATCCCAGCCGCATCTTCAGCGTCACGGGCACTGAAACGGCCTCGACCGTTGCCGCGATCAACGTCATGGCATGATCGAGATCGCGCATCAGCGCCGAGCCTGACAGGCCGCCCGTCACCTTCTTGGCCGGACAGCCCATATTGATGTCGATCATGTCGGCGCCTTCATTCTCGGCAATGCGCGCCGCCTCGCCCATCCATTGTGCCTCGCGGCCCGCAAGCTGCAGCATGAACGGGCCCTGCCCGTCATGGCGCGCGGCGCGCTTGCGGCTTTCCGCGTGGGCCTCGCAAAACTCGCGGCTGGCGATCATCTCGCTGACGACCAGGCCGGCGCCATGGCCATAGGCCAGCTTGCGGAACGGTGCGTCGGAGATGCCCGACATGGGCGCCAGAAACACCCGGTTGCGTGCAACGACCGGCCCGATCGCGATCGGCGCTTCAAGATCGACGGGCGGTCGGTCGTGTATGTTTTTTGGGCAATCAGCCATCGTGCCTAATCTTTATACATTGCCGCGTGATTGCGCAATCGCTGCTCTTTGATAAACCGGAACCGATTTGGTCAGGACCAGACGATGACAGACGCGCTAACGCCCGCCGCCCTCCCAGATGTCCGCACCGGCAATGGCTATGACGTACACCGGTTCGGCCCCGGCGACCATGTCATGCTGTGCGGCGTCGCCATCCCGCATGACAAGGCCCTGTCGGGCCATTCCGATGCCGATGTGGGCCTTCATGCGCTGACCGACGCGCTGCTGGCCACCTGCGGCGCCGGCGATATTGGCGATCATTTCCCGCCATCGGACCCGCAATGGAAGGGCCAGGCCTCGTCACTGTTCCTGGACCACGCGGCACGGATCGTCCGCGACGCGGGCGGCACGATCATGAACGCCGATGTCTCCATCGTTGCCGAAGCGCCGAAGATCGCGCCGCATAAGCAGGCCATGCGCGAGAGGCTGGCCGCGATCCTGGGCATCGAGGTCGGCCGCTGCTCGGTCAAGGCGACCACCAATGAAAAGATGGGCTTTGTCGGGCGCGGCGAAGGCATTGCAGCGATCGCGACGGCCAGCGTCGTCTATGTGGGCACGGGAGATTGACGATGGATGATCCGAAAGAGGCCATGGACGCGCTGTCGGCGGAGCTGGTCCGCAGCTTCGACGAAAAGGGTCTGATCGCCGCCACCGCCGAAAGCTGCACCGGCGGCATGATCGCCGCCGCGATCACCGACCATGCCGGCTCGTCTGCTGTTTTTGATCGCGCTTTCGTCACCTATTCCAACGCCGCCAAGATGGCGATGCTGGGCGTCGATGCCGAGGTGCTCGACACGGTCGGCGCGGTGTCGGGCGAAGTTGCCGGCGCGATGGCCGAGGGGGCGCTGGCGCGCTCGGACGCGGATATCGCGGTGGCGGTGACCGGCATTGCCGGCCCCGATGGCGGATCGGACACAAAGCCCGTCGGCACGGTCTGGTTCGGCGCAGCGTCGTCGTTCGGGTCGACGCTGGTCATCAAGCGCCAGTTCGAAGATCACGGCCGGGCCTTCATCCGCCAGGTTTCCGTGGTGACGGCGCTCGAACTGCTGCTGGAACTGGGTGAGAGGATGCCGGAGAAGGCGGACGATGCCTGATCAGGCACCGGCCGCGGGCCGCGCCATCCGGCCATGCAGCGCGTCGGCGCGCTCCTCGAAGGCCTGGGAGAACTTGCGGAAGGCGCGGTCGAACATGGCGCCCATCAGCGCGCCCAGCATGCGGCTCTTGAATTCATAGTCGATGTGGAAATGCACGTCGCAGCAGCCGTCGTCGCAATCTTCGAAGCGCCAGACATTGCTGAGATATCTGAACGGTCCGTCGACATAGGAGACATCGATCTCGCGGTCCTCGGGCTTCAGGATCACCTGGCTGGTGAAGGTCTCGCGGATCGCCTTGTAGCCGACCGTCATGTCGGCGATCAGAAGCGTCCGGCCCGCCTTCTCGCGCCGCGAACGCACCGTGAGCGCCTCGCACAGCGGCACGAATTCGGGATATTTTTCCACATCGGCCACAAGCGCGAACATGGCATCGGCACTGTGCTGCACGCGCCGTGTCGAGGAGAATTGCGGCATCGGTCTACTCGGCGGCCGCCAGCTTCTTGGCGCGGGCGGCGCGCAGCTTGTCGAAATCCTCGCCTGCATGGTGCGACGAGCGCGTCAGCGGGCTGGCCGACACCATCAAAAAGCCCTTGGCATAGGCCGCCGTCTCATAGGAGGCGAATTCGTCGGGCGTGACATAGGCCATCACCTTGTGATGCTTCTTGGTCGGCTGGAGGTACTGCCCGATCGTCAGGAAGTCCACATCGGCGGTGCGCAGATCGTCCATCAGCTGCAACACCTCGTTGCGTGTCTCGCCAAGGCCCACCATGATGCCCGACTTGGTGAACATGGTCGGATCGAGTTCCTTGACCCGCTGCAACAGCCGGATCGAGTGGAAATAGCGGGCGCCGGGCCGCACCGTCAGATAGTTCGACGCGACAGTCTCCAGATTGTGGTTGAAGACATCGGGCCGCGCGGCGACGACCATTTCGAGTGCGCCGTTCTTGCGCAGGAAATCGGGTGTCAGCACCTCGACCGTCGTGCCCGGCGAATGCTCGCGAATGGCGTTGATGACGTCGACAAAATGCTGCGCGCCGCCATCGGGCAGATCGTCCCGATCGACCGAGGTGATGACCACATGGTTGAGGCCCATCTTCCTGACGGCCTTGGCGACATTGACCGGTTCGTCCCGGTCGATGCCTGTCGGCATGCCGGTCGTCACATTGCAGAAGGCGCAGGCACGGGTGCAGATTTCGCCCAGGATCATGAAGCTGGCATGCTTCTTGTCCCAGCATTCGCCGATGTTCGGGCAGCCCGCCTCGCCGCACACCGTCACGAGATTGTGCGACTGGACGATGGTGTTGGTCTCGTGGAAACCCTTGGAGACCGGCGCACGGACACGGATCCAGTCCGGCTTTTTCAGGCCGGACTCCTGATCGGGCCGGTGCGCCTTTTCCGGATGGCGGGGTTTGGCTTTTTCGGTTTTGACCGTGTCGAGAACGGTAACCATGCGTGAATATCCTAGGTGACCAGCCGGGCAATGATGATGACGATGATCGCGCCGACGGTCGATGTGACGATCTGGTTGATCAGGCGATTGCCGATGCCCAGCTTGATGCCGGCCTTGTCGAACACCAAACCGCCGACGAACGCGCCCAGAACGCCGGTGATCAGATAGGTGACGATACCGCTGCCGCCGCCGGCGACAAGGCTTGCCAAAAAGCCGGCGATGATGCCGATCCCGGCCATGATGAGCAGTGCTTTGGCGTCCATTTCGTCTCTCTCGATACGTGCCTAGATAGGCCGGTCGGCGGCGGCCCGCAACCGGCCCGCCTTACGCGTTCAAGACCCGTCCATAGGCGTCGAGCACACTCTCCTTCATCATCTCCGACAGGGTGGGATGCGGGAAGATGGTGTGCATCAGCTCTTCCTCGGTGGTTTCGAGGTTCATCGCAACGACAAAGCCCTGGATCAGTTCGGTGACTTCGGCGCCGACCATGTGCGCGCCGATCAACTGGCCGGTCTTCTTGTCGAAGATGGTCTTGATCAGGCCCTGATCCTCGCCCAGCGCGATCGCCTTGCCGTTGGCGGCGAAGGGAAAGCGGCCGACACGGATGTCCCGGCCCTCGGCCTTGGCGGCCTTTTCGGTCAGCCCGACCGAAGCCACCTGCGGATGGCAATAGGTGCAGCCCGGAACCAGGCTCTTGTCCATCGCATGGACGCCCGGCAGGCCGGCGATCTTTTCGATGCAGACGACGCCCTCATGCTCGGCCTTGTGCGCCAGCATGGGCGGGCCGGCCACATCGCCGATCGCATAGATGCCTTCGACATTGGTGCGGCCATAACCGTCGATCACCACGCAGCCTCGATCGGTCTTCACGCCCAGCGCCTCAAGGCCGAGATTTTCGATGTTGCCCTGAACGCCGACCGCGGAGATCAGCCGGTCCGCCTCGATCGGCGTCGTCTTGCCGTCCTTGTCCTCGACATGGGCGACGATCGAGTCCGACTTCTTGTCGACCTTGGTCACCTTGGCGCCGGTGATGATCTTGAGCCCGTGCTTTTCGAGCTGCTTGCGGGCGAGCTTGGAGATTTCCTCATCCTCGACCGGCATGATATGATCCATCAGTTCGACCACCGTCACATCGACGCCCATCGAATTGTAGAAGGAGGCGAATTCGATACCGATGGCGCCCGAGCCCATCACGACGAGCTTCTTGGGCATTTTCTGGGGCACCATCGCCTCGAAATAGGTCCAGATCAGCTTGCCGTCCGGCTCGATGCCGGGCAGCGCGCGCGGCCGGGCGCCCGTGGCAACGATGATGTGCTTGGCGGTGTACTCGCCCTCGCCCTTGGTGTTCTTGGGCGCCGGATGCTGTGGCTCCATCGCCTTCTTGGACGGTTTGCCCACCGTGATCTTGCCCTTGCCGGCAAGTTTGGCCTCGCCCCAGATCACGTCGATCTTGTTCTTCTTCATCAGCATGCCGACGCCGCCATTGAGCCGCGCCGACACTTTGCGCGAGCGGTCGACCACGGCGGTCACGTCCGCCTTGACCGTGCCATCCAGCGTCAGGCCGTAATTCTTGATATGACTGGCATAATCCATCACCTCGGCTGAGCGCAGCAGCGCCTTGGTCGGAATGCAGCCCCAGTTCAGGCAGATGCCGCCCAGATGCTCGCGCTCGACGATCGCCGTCTTCAGGCCAAGCTGCGCGGCCCGGATGGCCGTCACATAGCCGCCCGGCCCCGAGCCGATGATGATCACGTCATAGGAATTGTCAGCCATGGTTGTTCTGGCTCCCTGTCATCTGATGATTTCCGGATGGGGTGGGCAGCGGGCAGGATGACAGTTGCACCACTGCTCTATGGGTGCCCGCGATCAGGCATGAATCGCCGTAGATGTTGCAAGAGCACACCTCGAACTGAAGCTCCGCGCGAACCCGGTTCGCATAGGCCAATGCGTCGACGCCTTCGAGATGGTCGGCTGCCTTGCCCAAACCGGCGAGTTCGAGAAATGTCTTGTCCTGCCGGACGCGCAGAAAGGCCGGCATGTTGAATGTCACGTCGATCCCGAGTTCTTCATCGCCGCCCACGACCATGCCGAAGCGGCCGAAGAAATGCTGTTCCACGAACGAGTAGATGTGAGCCGGCGTCTCAAACACGCCCTCGGCAATCTCGATGGTGCCGGCCGGGCCGATTAACCGGACGATCTTCACATCGGCGGTCACTTCGCTGTAGTTGGAGAGCGTGATGCGGAAAGCGTCCGGTCCCGCATAGACTTCAGGGATCACATAGGGCGTCTCGCGCACACGCTTTTGCTCAAACGTGAGGTAAGTCGTGTAGGCCGACAGGGCCAACGCCGTCAGCGATGTCACAACGGCTATCAGCGACAACCAGTTGATGTCGGCCATTCTGATCAAGGCGCCCCGCCTCCGATTGGGGGAGGCGACCGGCGAGAAGGATCAGCCCGTCAGCATCCCGTAGATTTCGTCCTTCAGGCGCATGCGCTTCTTGCGCATGTCCTCCATGTTGAAATCGTCCGTGGGCTCGATGTCCGTCTCGGCGCGGTGAATGGCCCGGTTGATTTCATGATAGTCATCGAAAAGGCGGGCGAAATGGGCGTTGGACACCTTCATTTCACTCATCTTTTCAACATGTTCTGGGAATTCTTCGGCCAGTTCGTGCGGCGTGTGCGCCATGGACATTGCTCCTCTGTGTCCGTGATTTGCCAACACCCTAGCCGCCGGCCCTCATGCCTCCTTGATCGGTGTCAATTGACGCTGCCGAGCATGGCGCCGGCCCGCTTTGGCGAACATGACGGATTGAGTCGCTGCTTGCCCCCTCGCCCATCTCAACGGTCTTTCGCCAACGCATCGACCTTTTCTTCAAGGGCAGTAATGCGGTCTTCGAAGTCGCCGGTTATGAATTTCGACATCATCGTGTCTGCGGTCAGCGCATGACGGATGTTTTTCTGGGATCGCTTGATCTCATCCAAGTCCGTGCGCACCTCTTCGCGGAAAGCTTCAAAACCTGTTTGGGCTTCCCTCATCTCCGGGCGCATTTCACGCAGCATCGGCATGATCATGTCTTCGGGTTCGGCCATGACGGTCTCCTGATCGCGTTGCCATGCCGTTGAGATGGGAATGGCTGCGCGTATTGTCACGCTGCTCCTACACCAACATCCCCATCGGATTCTCCACATACCCCTTGAACGCAGCTAGAAGCTCGGCGCCGAGCGCGCCGTCGACGCAGCGGTGGTCGGTCGACAGCGTCACGCTCATCACGGTCGCGACCGCCAGCGCGCCATCCTTGACCACCGGGCGCTGTTCGCCGGCGCCAACCGCAAGGATCGTCGCATGCGGCGGGTTGACCACGGCCGCAAAATCCTTGACGCCCATCATGCCCATATTGGAGACCGCCGTCGTACCGCCCTGATATTCCTCGGGTTTCAGCTTGCGGTCCTTGGCGCGTGCGCCCAGATCCTTCATCTCGTTGGAAATGGCAGACAGGGTCTTTTCCTCGGCGCGGCGCACGATCGGCGTGATCAGCCCGCCGGGGATGGAGACGGCCACGCCGACATCGGCATGGTGATGCTTGACCATGGCATCGTCGGTCCAGGAGACGTTGGCATCCGGCACATCGCGCAGCGCCAGTGCCAGCGCCTTGATCACCATGTCGTTGACCGACAGCTTGTAGGCCGGCTTGTCGTCCTTGACAGGTGCCGCCTTGTTGAGCTGCGAGCGCAGGGCCAAAAGCGCATCGAGTTCCACATCGACCGTGACATAGAAGTGCGGAATGGTTTGCTTGGATTCCTGCAGGCGCTTGGCGATCGTCTTGCGCATGCCGTCGTGCTTGACGAGCTCGTAGGAGCCCTCGGCGAAGTTGGCGAGCACCTGTTCGGACGACGGACCGACCGCGGTTGCGGGTGCCGGCGCATCGGCCTTGGCCGCCGGCGCGTCGGCGGCCGGCTTGGCGCCGGAAGCGAGCGCGGCCTCGACATCGCGCTTGACGATGCGTCCCTTGGGGCCGGTGCCGGATACTGCCGTGATATCAATGCCTTCATTGTTGGCAATGCGGCGGGCCAAGGGCGAAGCGAACACTTTCTGCCCGTCCTTGACCGGCACTGGGCCGGCCTTGACGCTGTCGGGGATGTCGCCGCCGCTTTTGGCCGCTTTCGGCGGTGCGGGCGGCGCTTCGGCGCCATTGCCCGCCGGCGTGGGTGTTTCCGACTTGGCGTCGGCGTCCGCGGATGACGCCCCGTTCTGATCGGATGATGGTGCCGACGCGCCCCCGCCATCGGACGGCCCCGCCTTGGCCGCTTCCGCCACATCCTCGCCTTCCTCGGCCAGAACGGCGATGGGCGCGTTGACCTTGACGGCTTCGGTCCCCTCGGCGACGAGAATGCTGGCGATCGTGCCTTCATCGACAGCTTCCACTTCCATGGTCGCCTTGTCGGTCTCAATCTCGGCGATCACGTCGCCGGCCGTGACGCTATCGCCCTCCTTGACCAGCCATTTGGCGAGGTTGCCCTCCTCCATGGTCGGCGACAGTGCGGGCATTGTGATGGTGATGGGCATTGCGCTCTCCTCAACCCGCGTAGGTGACGGCTTTGACCGCCTCGATCACCTCGCCCACATTGGGCAGGGCGAGCTTTTCGAGATTGGCCGCATAGGGCATCGGCACATCCTTGCCGGCAATGGTGATCGGCGGCGCATCGAGATAGTCGAACGCCTCGCGCGTCACCTGATTGGCGATATAGTCGCCGACCGAATGTTGCGGGAAGCCTTCCTCGATCGTCACCAGCCGGCCGGTCTTCTTCACCGAGGCGATCACGGCGGGCAGGTCCATCGGTCGCAGCGTGCGCAGATCGATCACCTCGCAATCGATGCCCTCGCCGGCGAGCTTTTCGGCGGCTTCGATGGCATATTTCATCCCGATACCGAAGGAGACCATCGTGCAATCATTGCCGGCCCGCTGCAGACGCGCCTTGCCGATCGGCAGGACGAAATCGTCCATCTTCGGCACATCGAAGGTCTGGCCGTACATGATTTCGTTTTCAAGGAAGACGACCGGGTTCGGATCGCGGATCGCCGCCTTCAGGAGCCCCTTGGCGTCGGACGCATTGTAGGGCTGGATCACCTTGAGACCGGGAATGTGGCTGTACCAGGCGGCATAGCACTGAGAGTGCTGGGCCGCGACGCGGGCCGCCGCACCGTTGGGACCGCGGAACACCATCGGCGCGCCCATCTGGCCGCCGGACATATAGAGCGTCTTGGCCGCCGAATTGACGATCTGGTCGATCGCCTGCATGGCGAAGTTGAACGTCATGAATTCGACGATGGGGCGCAGGCCGGTCATCGCGGCGCCGACGCCGATGCCGGCAAAGCCATGCTCGGTGATCGGCGTGTCGACGACGCGTCGCGCGCCGAACTCGTCCAGAAGCCCTTGCGTGACCTTGTAGGCGCCCTGATATTCGGCGACCTCCTCGCCCATCACGAATACGCTCTCGTCGGCGCGCATCTCCTCGGCCATCGCATCGCGCAGCGCTTCGCGCACCGTCGTCGGCACCATTTCGGTGCCTTCGGGCACTTCGGGGTCGGCCGGGGCTTCCTCGGCGACGGGTGCTGCGGGCACCGGCGCGGGATCGGATGCCGCCTCGGCCCCTGCGGCCGGTGCGGCCTCGGCCGCAGGGGCCGAAGACGTGCCGATATCGTCGGCGCTTTCGCCCTCTTCGAGCAGCACGGCGATGGGCGTATTCACCTTGACGCCCTCGGCGCCCTCATCGACCAGGATCTTGCCGATGGTGCCCTCGTCCACGGCTTCCACTTCCATGGTCGCCTTGTCGGTCTCGATCTCGGCGATCACGTCACCGGCGGTAACCGAATCGCCCTCTTTTTTCAGCCACTTGGCCAGATTGCCCTCTTCCATCGTCGGGGAAAGGGCCGGCATCAGAATGTCAATCGGCATGATCGCCCCTCACGCTTCGAGCAAAATGTCGGTGTAAAGTTCGGAAACGTCAGGTTCCGGATCGTTCTGGGCGAATTCGGCGGCATCGGCGATGATCGCACGCACTTCCTTGTCGATCGCCTTCAACTCGTCCTCGGTCGCCCATTTCTGCTCGAGCACCCGCGCCTTGACCTGTTCGATCGGATCGTGCTCCGAACGCATCTTCTGCACCTCGTCCTTGGTGCGGTATTTGGCCGGGTCCGACATGGAGTGGCCGCGATAGCGATAGGTCATCATCTCGACGATCACCGGCCCTTCGCCCGAACGCGCATGACCAAGCGCGAGGTCGGCGGCGGCCTTCACCGCGCGCACATCCATTCCGTCGACCTGGAAGCCGGGGATCTTGAAGGAAACGCCGCGCTGGGAGAAGTCCGTCTCGGCCGACGAACGGGCGACCGACGTGCCCATCGCATAGCGGTTGTTCTCGATGACAAAGACGACCGGCAGCTTCCATAGCGAGGCCATGTTGAAGCTCTCATAGACCTGGCCCTGGTTGGCCGCGCCATCGCCGAAATAGGTGCAGCACACCTTGCCATTGTCGCGATATTTGTTGGCAAACGCGATGCCCGCGCCCAGCGACACGTTGGCGCCGACGATGCCGTGGCCGCCATAGAAGTTCTTCTCTTTCGAGAACATGTGCATCGAGCCGCCCTTGCCCTTGGAGTAGCCTCCCCGGCGGCCCGTCAGTTCGGCCATCACGCCGCGCGATTCCATGTCCATCGCCAGCATATGGCCGTGATCGCGATAGGTGGTGATGGTCTGGTCGCCATCCTCCATCGCCATGGAAATGCCGGTCACCACCGCTTCCTGGCCGATGTAAAGGTGGCAGAAGCCGCCGATGAAACCCATGCCGTAGAGCTGGCCGGCCTTTTCCTCAAAGCGCCGGATCAGCAGCATGTCGCGATAGGCGGTCAGTTCCTCGTCTTTGGTGAAATCGGCGGGCTTGGGCGTTGAAAGGCCGCCCTTGTTCGCACCGGCCTTGGATTTTGCCGGCGCCTTGCGTGCGCGTGTCGCCATCTGGGGTTCCGTCCCTGTTGAATTTCGGCGCATCCTATCGCGCCGAACGGGGACATCAAGCCGCACTTTGGCATAGGTTTCATGACGATAACGTCATAAAATCGCTTGAAAATTCAATAATTAACTCAATTCAAGTTAATTCGTGCGCTGCAGCAAATCATCCAATGTTGCAGCGCTTTCAGAGGCATTGTGCAACAAGATCAATTCGTTGGGATTGGCCAGACCGAGCGCGAGGCGCGCCTGCTCGTCGATCACATCGCGCTGCAGCGAACCGTCGCTGAGCGCCGCGGTGCGCGTCTCCAGCATGGCACGTGCGGTCGACAAGGATTGAAGCTCCGCCTCAAGGCCGGCCAGCCGCTGCTCATATTCCGCCTTCGACGTCAGCCCCAGATTGCCTGTGATGCCGTGAAAGCCGAAATAGGCCAGCGAAGCGGCCGCGATGCACGGAATGACGAAATGCCGAAGCGGGGATTTTCTGTACTGGCGCGTCCACATGAACCCGGAACCAAAGCTGCGCGATGACCAGTGGTACGCCAGTTTGGTTAAGCGGCTCCTAAGGCGGCCTGTTTGATTGTGACGCGGGCCGGTGCGCAAGCGTGGCCGCCATGGCCCTCATCCTGAGGTGCGAGCACACATCCCCTCGCCCTTCGAGGCTCGCTGCGCTCGCACCTCAGGATGAGGGGATGTGTGCGAGCCTCGAAGGGCGAGGGCTTGCTCTTTAACTCATAAGCGCTTTGGAAAGCCCGCGGGCGTCAGCGCAGGATCGAGGCGCCCGCGAACCGGCCCAGATCGCCCAGCTCTTCCTCGATGCGGATGAGCTGGTTGTATTTGGCCAGCCGGTCGGAGCGGGCCAGCGAGCCGGTCTTGATCTGCCCGCAATTGGTGGCAACCGCCAGATCGGCGATGGTCGCGTCCTCGGTCTCGCCCGAGCGGTGCGACATGACGGCGGTATAGCCGGCCTTGTGGGCCATTTCGACCGCGCGTAGCGTTTCGGTGAGCGTGCCGATCTGGTTGACCTTGATCAGGATCGAGTTGGCGATGCCTTCATCGATGCCGCGCGACAGGCGGCTTGTGTTGGTGACGAACAGATCGTCGCCGACGAGCTGGCATGTGCCGCCGATCAAGTCGGTCTGGATCTTCCAGCCCTCCCAATCGTCTTCATGCATGCCGTCTTCGATCGAGATGATCGGATAGGCGTCCACAAGGCTTTTCAGATATTCGGCCTGTTCCTGGCCGTTGCGGGTGACGCCCTCGCCCTCATAGACGTAATTGCCGTCCTTGTAGAACTCCGACGCCGCGCAATCGAGCGCGATGTGCATGTCCTCGCCGGGCTTGTAGCCGGCCTCGGTCACCGCCTCCATGATGAAGTCGAGTGCGGCTTCGGCGCTTTTGAGGTTCGGCGCAAAGCCGCCCTCGTCGCCGATCCCGGTATTGTGGCCGGCCGCCGTCAGCTTCTTTTTCAGCGTGTGGAAGGTTTCCGCGCCCATGCGCACGGCGTCGGCGAGCGACGCCGCGCCGGTCGGCATGATCATGAATTCCTGGAAATCGATCGGATTGTCGGCATGGGCGCCGCCATTGATGATGTTCATCATCGGCACCGGCAGGATGTGGGCGTTGGCGCCGCCCACATAGCGGTAAAGCGGCAGGCCCGCCGATTGCGCAGCCGCCTTGGCGACGGCCAGCGACACGCCGAGGATCGCATTGGCGCCCAGCTTGCCCTTGTTCTCGGTGCCGTCGAGATCGATCATCACCGCGTCGATCTTGGCCTGTTCGGTGGCGTCCATGCCGCCCAGCGCGTCGAAGATCGGCCCGTTGACATTGTCGACCGCGTTGCCGACGCCCTTGCCGAGCCACGCATCGCCCTCATCGCGCAGTTCCACAGCCTCGTGCACGCCGGTCGACGCGCCGGAGGGAACCGCGGCGCGGCCGAACGCGCCATCATCGAGCACGACGTCCACCTCCACGGTCGGATTGCCGCGGCTGTCGACGATCTGGCGTCCGATGATATCGATGATGGCACTCATGGCTGGCGTTCCCCTTGCAATGGCGATTGGCTCTTTCGCCGCTGCCATAGCCGAGCTTTGTGAAAAGGAAAACCGCCGGCGGCGGGCAAAGTGACGGCCAGAGCGTCAGATGCCCTTCACCAGCGCGTCGATCGCCATCAATTGTTGCAGCAGCGCTTCCATCTCGCCGAGCGGCATCATGTTCGGTCCGTCGGACGGCGCATTGTCGGGATCGTCATGGGTCTCGATGAAGACGCCGGCCACGCCGACCGCGACAGCGGCCCGCGCTAGCGGCGGCACCATGGTCCGATCACCGCCCGACGAAGCGCCCTGCCCGCCCGGCTGCTGCACTGAATGGGTCGCATCGAAGATCACCGGCGCGCCGGTCTCGGCCATGATCGGCAGCGCCCGCATGTCCGAGACGAGCGTGTTGTAGCCAAAACTCGCGCCGCGCTCGGTCAGGAGCACGTTCGGATTGCCGCTGCCGGTCACCTTGGCCGCGACATTGACCATGTCCCACGGCGCCAGGAACTGGCCCTTCTTGATGTTGACGATCTTTCCCGTCTGCGCGGCGGCGACCAGAAGGTCGGTCTGCCGGCACAAAAAGGCCGGGATCTGCAAAATGTCGACGACATCGGCGACCGCCGCGCATTGTTCGGGCGAATGGACATCGGTCAGAACGGGAAGACCGAGCCGGTCGCGGATCTCGGCAAAGACCGGCAGCGCCGCCTCCAGCCCCATGCCGCGCTGGCCCGAGAGCGAGGTGCGGTTGGCCTTGTCATAGCTGGTCTTGAAGACGAGGCCGACGCCCAGATCGCCGGAGATAGCCTTCAACGCCTCGGCAATCATCACGGCATGGTCTCGGCTTTCCATCTGGCAGGGACCGGCGATGATGGCGAGCGGCAGATGGTTGCCGAACTGCACGTCGCGGGAACTCACGGTTTTCGCCGGCGCCAAGGCTGAGGCCTCCATCGTGTTCATCGGCTTTCTCCGCGCATGTCGAAGGCGAAAAAGGCACCCTGCCCCGGCGCGCGGTCGGCGACCAGAAACGGCCCCTTTTCGTGTGTCGCGATGCGGTTTTCGGCGAACAGCGCCCGCAACGCCTCGGGGTCGGCGACGGTGAAGACGATGCCCTCGAACCGCACGCCGCGCGTCGGCACGTGGCGCTCGACGCCGAAATGAAGGCGCAGGCCCTCCGGCGTCATCACATTGAGCGTGAAATCAGCGCCGGCGATCTCGATGCCGAACGAGTGCGCCTGGGTGGCGCGATTGTTGATCACGTCCTGCAAGAGGTACTGGAAGTCTGCCGGGTTGGCTTCCGATGCGATAATTTCGGCCGTGCCGGTCACACCATTGGGATGGGCCTGCAGCGCCGCGCGGTCGACGGCGGGCGTGTTCACCCGCTGGCAGGTGAACAGGAAACTGTCGGGCGAGCGCAGATCGGCGGCAAAGGCCAGCTTGAAGGTGGCGCGCGCCTTGTTGCCGGCGGCATCCGTCATCGTCCGGCCGAACAGCAGCTTTCGGCCCGCCGAAATGCCCTCTTTGCGAAAACCCTTGTGGTCGGCATCGGCATTGTCGGTGGCCAAGGCAATCGCCGAAAAGCCTTCATCGCCATTGCGGAAACGCCAGGCCTGATCGCGCGCGGTGAAAACGTTGCCGCGCTGCGCGGTGCGCTCGCATTTCTCGCGCTGGTCGATCGCCAGCGGCTCGAGAAAGGTGCCGTCCTGAAAATAGACGCAGGCATTCTCGGTGCCGAACGGATGCTTGGCGTCGGCTGCGACCTGAAAGCCGAGCTCTTCGAGCCGTGCGCGGGCCAGGCTCAGTTCCTCGACGGGCAGAACGCAATGGTCGAAGGCGCGGGGTTGGTAGGGCGATATGGCGTTGCCGGTCATGGCGCCCGTGTGCCCGATTTGCCGGCGCCGCGCAAGCAATGGGCCCATCCGGCCGCTGCCACCAGAAACCCGTATTTGCCAAGTGCGTTTCCGGCGCTACCTTTGGTGTGAAAGAGGAGATGCCCATGATCAACCGCGCCCGTTTCGCGCCGGCGGCCCTTGTCGCCCTCACCCTGTCGCTGCCGCTTGCGGCAACCGGCCCCGCCCGCGCCGACGAGAACGCGGCGCGCGACACGATCACCGAGCAGCTCGAAAGCTTTCTCGCCCGCGACTTCGAGCGTGCCTATGGCTATGCCTCTGAGGACATCAAGCGCATCTACCCGACGCTTGACGGCTTCATGACGATGGTCGAACGCGGCTATCTGCCGGTTTTGCGGCCGGGCAATTATGCGTTCGGCCGCGCCGACCGGATGGCCGACGGGCGCATCATCCAGGAAGTGCTGATCCGCGCGCCGGACGGCAGCGACTGGACGGCGGTCTATTATATGGAGCTGCAGGAGGACGGCACCTGGCGTGTCGACGGGGTCAACCTGCGCAAGGGCGCGGCCGGCCTGACCTGACGTGCGTCTAGCCGAGGCGCCCCAGCGCCGGGAACTGTTCGAGCAGCCAGAAGGCCATGGCCTGCATGCCGCCGGTCAGGAACAGAATGCCGGCGAGCACCAGAAGCACGCCGATCAGCCTTTCCACCGTGCCCAGATGCGCCCGGAACCGGCCCAGAAACCGCATGAATTGGCCCGAGAACATCGCCGCGATCAGGAACGGAATGCCAAGGCCCGCCGAATAGGCGGCGAGCAGGCTCGCCCCCTGCCCGACACTGTCCTGGGCGCCGGCGAGCGTCAGGATCGGCCCGAGCACCGGCCCGATGCACGGCGTCCATCCAAAGGCGAACGCAAGCCCCATCACATAGGCGGCGGCGGGATTGGCCGGATTGCCGCGGCTTTGGAAGCGGGCCTCGCGCGACAAAAAGCCGAGGCGGAACAGGCCAAGGAAATTCAGCCCCATGATGATGATCACGACACCGGCGACCATCGCCAGTTCGGTCTGCCAGGCCCGCAAAAACCCGCCAATGGTCGAGGCGCCGGCGCCCAGCGCGATGAAAACGGTCGAAAAACCAAGCACGAACGCCAGCGCCGCCGTCATTAGCGGCAGGCGCACCGCCGTCAGTCGGGCCGTCGCCGCGCCAGACGCATCGGGCGTGATGTCGGGATCGTGGCCATCGTCGCGGAACTGGTCCATCGACACGCCGGCCATGTAGCACAGATAGGGCGGCACGAGCGGCAGCACGCAGGGCGTGACGAACGAGATCATGCCCGCGCCGAACGCGCTCAGATAGGAAATGTCGATCGCCATGGCTTTGTGGTTGTCATGCCTTTTGGTTCACGCACCCGGCTTTCAAGGCCGGGATTTGCACGCTGTTAGCACGAAAGCGCGCTCGCAATCACATGCCAATTGCGTGATGCGGCGCGGCATGATGTCGTTGGCGTTCGGGCGGCCGCAAACCCGGTTGACCGGGCCGCCGGCTTTGCGTATGGACCCTTTGCCCGCGCCGGCATCCCCGGCGCGGTTTCCCTTGTCGGGAGCGCGTAGCTCAGCTGGTAGAGCAACTGACTTTTAATCAGTAGGTCCAGGGTTCGAGCCCCTGCGCGCTCACCAACAAAATCAATCACTTGATGGCTTGATCTTTTTGCTCAATCATCAAAATGCCGCCAAATTGGCCGCACACGCTCCATATCAATTTTGGGGAGCTGCCAAGACGTCTCGTCATGCGCCGCGCGACACGATCAGAAACCCTCGATGAACGCGCCGTTCTGCCTGGCCATGCGTTACCTGAGCGGCCGGAGCCGGATCGGCGCATTGTGCAGACAATGGCGTCGTCATAGCCGCCAAGATTGTCTCTCAAGAGGTGTGAGGCAATCAGCAGCGGTGGTGGCAATCCGATGCCGACGCGCGGGCGCAGACGGTCATTCGGACCGCCCGGCAATCCGCCCCTCGACCCTGTGCTTGAGGTCCAGGTCCTCGATCGTCAGGACCATTGTTGCGCTGAACGTCTTGCCGGCCGTCTCGTCCAGCCCGGCTTTGCGCATCGCATCTTCGATGGCCTGTTGCGACGTCACGCCGACCTCCTTGAGGAATTTGCGCATCGTCATGTTGAAATTGTCGCTCATCGTCCATCTCCCATTTTTTGTTCCGACCGGGCCGATCACCCGATTGCGGCGGCACGGGCCGCTACCGGGTTTCAGCCTCCAGAAACTCGATCAGCGCGGCCCGGTCGGCTTCGCTTGGCACCTTCTGCTCCGGCATGCGGCTGCCGGGCGTATAGGTGTCCGGGCCGTATTTGAAGAGGTCCGAGACGGTCTGCGGCGTCCAGACAATGTCCATCTGCCGCAGCGCATCGGAATAATCGTAGCCCTCGGCGGTGCCGATGCGGCGGCCGAAAATACCGTGCAGTGTCGGGCCGGCGCGTGCGCCGTCATCGGGCGTCAGCGTGTGACAGACCGCGCATGCCTGGAACACGTCGGCACCCCGGCTTCCGCCGGACATCGCCACCCGTTCCGGCGCGCCCTCGCCCAGCGGCGTGCCGTCAAGGCGCCAGCGGCGGATCAGCCCGTCATTGCCGCCGGTCAAAAGTTCATCGTCGGAAAAGGCCAGCGCCCAGACCGGCCCCTGCTCGGTCTTCAGCTCGACCTGAACGCGCAATGTTTCAGGGTCGACGATCCAGACTTCTCCGGTGATGGAGGCCGCCGCCACAAGATTGCTGTCGGTGGCAACGGCAATCAGGGGGCGGTCGCCCAGCGGTTGCTCGACGGTCTCCCCGCCAGGCGTCACGCGCAGCAATATGCCCGTCGGCGTCGATACAAACAGGGTTTCGCCATCGGTTGCCAGGGCGGACGGTTGCGCCGGCAGGCCGACACTGTCGCCCGGCGCGCCGTCCGCATCCCAGAAGCGCAGACGCAGATCGGCGCCCACACTCGCCAGACCGTCACCATAGGACACAAGGCCCGTGATCTGGCCGTCATGGGCCTCAACCAGCCGCGGTGCGTCCGCGCCGTTCCAAAGGGCGATCTGTCCGTCCCATGCGGCCGAGGCGATGCCCGCGCCCCAGGGGGCGAGCGCGGCGACCGGCAATCCGTGCCACTGCTCGAACTGCAAAGGCTCAGAGGAGTCGCCCCAAATGGCGACGCGTCCATCCTGGCCGCCTGAGGCGAAGCCGCCGTCCGGCAGCGGCAGGACGGCGGTCACCGCACCATCATGGGCGCGCGTGACCTGCTGCGCCACGGTGCCCGACCAGACGATGGCCCGCGTGTCGAACGAGCCCGAATAGACGCGCCCGTCTTCGAACGCCAAGGCCCGCACGGGTCCGCCATGGCCGCGCAGATCCTGAGCCTGCGCGAGCCCCAGAGCCGTGCACAGCGACACGGCGCATGCCAGCGTTCGTCGGATCATGAAACTCCCGGACGGCGGCGCGTCAGTAGGTCACCAGATTGTCGCCGGGGCCGCTGATGCGGGCGCCTTCGGTCGTAAAGGCCGCATAGCTGTTGGTCTGGAATTGCCCGTCAAGCAGATAGGCCGCACCAAATGCGACCACGAGGGCCACCACAACGGACGAGAGAAATGCTTTCATCGGTCACACTCCTTGAGCTTGTCTTTGGGGAACGGCGGGGTCTGCGTCTTCGAGCGACGACCAGAGCGCCTCCGCCATTGCGGTGTAAATCGTGCCGAGCGGACCGTCGGGCGCACGCGCGACGACCGGTTGGCCCGCATCCGAGGCCGCCCGCAAATCCATCGTCAGCGGCACCGCGCCCAGATAAGGCACATCCATGCGCGCAGCTTCAGCTTCCGCGCCGCCCGCGCCGAACACATCATGACGCGACCCGCAGTCTGGGCAGATGAAATGGGCCATGTTCTCGATGACGCCAAGGATCGGCACATCCACCTTGCGGAACATGGCAACGCCGCGCCGCGCATCGATCAGCGCCAGATCCTGCGGCGTCGAGACGATCACTGCGCCCGACAAGTCCGTGCCCTGCGCGATCGCCAGTTGGGCGTCGCCCGTGCCCGGCGGCATGTCGATGATCAGAACGTCCAGTTCGCCCCAATCGACGTCGCCCAGCATCTGCGTGATCGCCGACATGATCATCGGGCCGCGCCAGATCATCGCCGTTTCCGCATCGACCATCAGCCCCATCGACATGGCATGAAGGCCATGGGCCTGCATCGGCAGAAGACGCCGGTCGCGGCCGACGCGCGGCCGGCCGTGCAGCGCCAGAAGCGTCGGCAGCGAGGGGCCGTGAATGTCCGCATCCATGATCCCGACCTTCAGACCCAGCGCGCGCAGGCCCAGCGCCAGATTGACCGATGTCGTCGACTTGCCGACGCCGCCCTTGCCCGAGGCGACCGCCACCACATGGCGCACGCCGCCAAGGACCGGCGGTTTTGACTTGGGTTGGACGATCGGCGTCGGCGCGCTGGGCGCCGGCGATCCCTTTTTCTCGCCGGTCAGCGCGACGATGGCACCGTCAATTCGCGGCACGGACAGGAGCGCGGCTTCCGCCTTGGCGCGGACGCTCTCAAAATCCTGGAGTTCGGTTTCGTTGATCGAGATCGCGAGACTCAGCCGGTTGCCGACGCGCACCGGGCCGGACAGGCGGCCGGAATCGACCAGCGGCGTGCCGTCCGGCAAGGCCAGTTCGGCCAGCGCTTTGCGGGCGGCGGTCAAGGTCTGATCATCATTCATCGATCACGATCCCAGCGGGTCTGGGCCATCGTCTGCTGAAAACGCGGGCCGAACGGGTGACCGGCGCGCGTCAGGCACGGCAGCAACAGCCCGGGCGATCCGGCGATTATTCCGCCGGCTGCGCCTTGGAGCTTGCGGCATGCGGCTCATATTCCGGCTTGCCCTCGACTTCCTCGACCCAGAGCGAATGGTGTTCCCTCGCCCAGTTCAGATCCACTTCGCCCGAGCCCATGGCATCGAACGCGCCCTCCATGCCGACCGAGCCGATATAGATGTGCGCGACGACGATCGCGGTCAGGCCCGCGGCGACAAGGCCGTGAATGAGCTGATAGAACTGCCAGTCCGACTGCCCGCCGGCCCAGTCCGGGAACAAAAGCATCACGCCGGTGAACGACAGTGCCGCGCCGCCCAGCATCACGGACCAGAAGATCACCTTCTGGCCGGCATTGAACTTCTTGGCCGGCGGGTGAACGCCCTTCTTGAGCAGGCCGCCGCCCTGCCTGATCCACTCGCCGTCCACCTTGTCGGGCAGATTGTGCGCGATCCAGGCGACGAACGACATGATCAGGCCCAGCATGAATGCCCAGCCCAGATAATTGTGCGCGACCTTGCCCCAGGTCGACAGCGTTCCGAACGCATCCTCGCCGACAATCGGCAGGACGAGGGAGCGCCCGAAGACGAGGTTAAGCCCAGTCAGCGCCAGCACGATGAAGGAGCCGGCCATCAGCCAGTGCGCGAAGCGCTCAAAGGCGCTGAACCGCAAAATGCTCATGCCCGACATGCCCGCATCGATGCGGATCTTGCCGCGCATGACATAAAACGCCACCAGCACGACGAGAATACCGACGATCGCGATCGCGGTCAGCGTGCGCACGAGCCCGCCATGCCGGTCGGCCCAGCCCTTGTTGCCCGGCTTGATCAGGCCGGACGACAATTCGTCGGGGATCGACACCCGGCCGTCCACCATCTGGCCGCCCTGAAGCGCTTCAAGCAGCGCATCCTCGGTCACCGATTCGGCGGTCGGATTGATCTGCTGGGCTTCGGCCGGCGCCGGCGAAAGGGTCACCACCATCGCCAGCGCGACGACAGCGAACAACCATGTTGTGAACGCTTTCATTGTTCGATCCTCCCCGCGCCGCTCAAACCGACACCGTTTCGCCATAGGCCGTCCGCCAGCCCCAGGCACCCGAGCCATAGCCACGCGTGACGACCCGCTCGCGATAGATGTCGGCGATGATGTCGCCATCGCCGGCCAGCAGTGACTTGGTCGAACACATCTCCGCGCACAGCGGCAGCTTGCCCTCGGCCAGACGGTTGGAGCCGTATTTGACATATTCGGCCTGGGTCATGTCGGCCTCGGGGCCGCCGGCGCAATAGGTGCACTTGTCCATCTTGCCGCGCGTACCGAAATTGCCGACCTTGGGATATTGCGGCGCGCCGAACGGGCAGGCGTAGAAGCAATAGCCGCAGCCGATGCAGGTGTCCTTGGAGTGCAGGACCACAGCGTCGACGGTGGTGTAGAAGCAGTCGACCGGGCACACCGCCGCGCAAGGCGCATCGGTGCAATGCATGCAGGCCATCGACACCGAGCGCTCGCCCGGCAGGCCGTCATTGATGGTCACCACCCGCCGGCGGTTGATGCCCCAAGGCACCTCATGCTCGTTCTTGCAGGCGGTCACGCAGGCGTTGCACTCGATGCAGCGGTCCGCGTCGCAAAGGAATTTCATCCGTGCCATTGTCGTTCTCCTCCCTTACGCCGCTGCGATCTGGCAAAGCGTCACCTTGCCTTCATGCATGCCCGTCACCGGGTCGTAGCCATAGGTCGTGACCGTGTTGACGCTCTCGCCAAGCACGATCGGGTCGGTGCCCTCGGGATATTTGCCGCGTTGATCCTCGCCCTGGAACCAGCCGGCGAAGTGGAACGGCATGAACGCCACGCCCGGCGCGACGCGCTCGGTGACAAGGGCCTTGACGCGCACCCGGCTGTCGCCTTCGGGGCCGGTGACCCAGACCCAGCCGCCATCGGCGACGCCGCGCGCCTCCGCATCGGCCGGATTGACCTCGACGAACATGTCCTGCTGCAACTCGGCCAGCCACGGGTTGGAGCGTGTTTCCTCGCCGCCGCCCTCATATTCGACCAGCCGTCCGGAGGTGAGCACGATCGGGAACTCCTCGGCGACGTTGCGCTCGGCCGCCTCGGACTGGATCGAAAAGCCGATATTGGGAACGCGGAACTGCCGGCCGTCCTCGCGGGTCGGGTAATCGGCCAGAAGATCGGGGCGCGGCGTATAGATCGGCTCCCGGTGAACCGGGATCGGATCGGGCAGGTTCCACGCCACGGCGCGGGCCTTGCCATTGCCGAAGGGCACGCAGCCATGCTCGATCGCCACGCGCTGGATGCCGCCGGACAGATCGCGCGACCAGCTCACCGCCGCCATCGCCTCTTCATCGCCGCCGCCGATTTCGGTGATCACCGCCAGTTCGTCAGGGGTCAGATCGGCGTCCCAGCCAAGTTGCTGGAGCATGCCGAAGGTGAACTGCGGATAGCCGTCGGTGATGTCGGATTCGGGCGGATAGCTGCCCTCGGCGAGAAGCGTTTCGCCATCGCGCTCCAGTCCGAAGCGCGGCCGGAAGCCCCCGCCCCCGTCTTTGACCGGAATGTTGGGATTATAGAGGATGTGCGTGCCCGGATGGCGGAATTCCGGCGTGCCCCAGCACGGCCAGGGCAGGCCGTAATAGTCGCCGGCGACATCTTCGGGCGCGCCGTCATAGGTTCGAAGCGTGACCAGGTCGAACTGGTTCTGATGAGCCATGTGGGCCTTCAGACGCTCCGGCGATTGGCCCGTGTAGCCGGTCGACCAGCCGCCGCGGTTGATCTCTTCGAGGATCGATTCCGCCGTCGGCTCCATGGTGAACTTGCCCTGAACCATCTCATAGTTCTTGAACATCTCGTCGGCGAAGCCGAGCCGTTCGGACAGCCGGTAGATGACGGCATAGTCATTGTCGCTTTCGAAGATCGGCTCGACGACCTTCTCGCACCATTGCACCGACCGGTTCGACGCCGTGCGGCTGCCATGGCACTCGAACTGGGTTGAGATCGGCAGCAGATATGTGTTGTCGGTGCGGTCATGCAGCGCAGCGAACGTCGTCGGATGCGGGTCGGCGACGACCAGAAGGTCGAGCGCGTTCATGCCGTCGGCGGACGCGCCCATGCGCGGCACCGTGTTGCCGCCATGGCCGAAAACCACCATCGCCTTGATGTTGTCGCGCTGGTCGACATCTTCGGCGTCGAGCGTCGTCGCATCGAACCAGCGTGTCGACGGAATGCCCGCAAGGCTCATATTCGCCTGGGCGGTCCGGGCGTCGCGCCCGCCCTTGGCGGGAACATCGTCAAAGCGCGAGACGAAATATTCGTACGGCGTCTCCCAGACGCGCGACCAGTGGCGCCAGCCGCCCTCCGAAAGGCCGTAATAGCAGGGCAGGCTCGCCACATCGAGGCCGAAATCCGTTGCGCCCTGCACGTTGCAGTGGCCGCGGAAGATGTTGGCGCCATTGCCATTGTTGCCGACATTGCCGGTTGCCAGCAAAAGGTTGCAATAGGTGCGCACGTTGGCCGTGCCGACCGTGTGCTGCGTGCCGCCCATGCACCAGATGAAGGTCGAGGGGCGCTGTGTGGCGAACGTCTCGGCGACGCGGCGAAGCTGGGCTTCGGGAATGCCGGTGACGCGCTCGACCTCGTCGGGCGTCCATTTGGCGACCTCCTGGCGCACCTGGTCCATGCCCCAGACGCGTTGGTCGATGAAATCCTGGTCCTGCCAGTCATTCTCGAAAATGTGCCACATGATGCCCCAGATGATGGCGATGTCGGTGCCCGGGCGCATCCGCACATAGTCCGTGGCGTGGGCGGCCGTGCGGGTGAAGCGCGGATCGATGACGATCACATTGGCGCGGTTGGTCTCCTTGCCGGTCAGGATGTGCTGCAGCGATACGGGATGCGCCTCGGCGGCGTTCGACCCCATGAAGATGATCGTCTTGGAGTTGCGGATGTCGTTGTAGCTGTTGGTCATCGCGCCGTAGCCCCAGGTGTTGGCTACGCCGGCAACGGTCGTCGAATGGCAGATGCGGGCCTGATGGTCGACATTGTTGGTGCCCCAATAGGCCGCGAACTTGCGGAACAGGTAAGCGCCCTCATTGGAGAACTTGGCCGAGCCCAGAAGATAGACCGAGTCGGCGCCGCTGTTCTCGCGCACCTCGAGCATCTTCTCGCCGATCTCGTCGATTGCCTGATCCCAGGAAATGCGAACCCACTCGCCATTTTCCTTCTTCATCGGATATTTCAAGCGGCGGTCGCCATGCACCAGTTCGCGCACCGAAGCGCCCTTGGCGCAATGGGTGCCGCGGTTGATCGGGCTTTCCCATGCCGGCTCCTGGCCGACCCAGACGCCGTTCTGCACTTCGGCCTTGACGGTGCAGCCGACCGAACAGTGGGTGCAGACATTCTTCCTGATTTCGATGGGCTGGCTGAAGTCGGTCGGACCGGCTTCGGCGCGGCGCACCGTGCCCGCACCGACGCTGCCGAGCGCGGCGAGACCGCCGACGGCAAGGCCGGACCTTCGAAGGAAGCTGCGCCGGTCGATGGGCTTGGCCGCCACCGACTGCGCAAAACCAGACAGGCCGCCGCGTGCGGCATCGGACGATCGGCGCTTCACAAGCATGGCTCAGGACCCCTGATAATAGCGGTTGGTGCGGTAGAAGGCCTGAACATGTTCAGTCTCCTGATAGCGCTTTTTGGTGCGTTCATCGCCGGTCTCTTCGGCGATGGCGGGGCGCGCGCCCGCGGTCAGCACGCCTGCCGAGGCGGCGGCCGCGACGGCTCCGAAAAAGCCCCGGCGCCCGATGCCCTTCTTCTCGGTCTTGTCAGCCATGTGATCCTCCCTTCGCGTTCATCGGGGCCTTTGAGGCCCATCAGCATTCCTTGGTCTGTCAGCCGGCAGCCACGCCCATTGCGGGCCGCCGACCATCGCGCGCCAGTTCGAAGGCGCGCATTTCGATGTCGGTGAAAATACGCCCGATCTCGGCGACCGGCCGGTAGAAGCGCGCGCTCGGCGCGATCGCCAGATCGTCGAAGAACTGGGTCACCCAGGGCTCAAGATGGCGCGCAAAGAAGCCCGCTTCGCCGGCGGTCCCGCATCCCAGGGCGCCGGCATCGAATGTCCCTTCGGCGAGCCCGGCCATCACCTCGGCAAGGCTGGCAATGTGATCTTCGGGTTCATGGCGGTCTTCGGCGCGCGCAATGCCCATCGCGGACAGGTCGCGGCGCAGATCGGCCAGCGGGCGCTCGTTCAGAAAGCCGGTCAAATAAAAGGAAGCATAGGGAAGAAGTTCGCCGCGCCCGACACCGACGAACAGTTCGAAATACTCGCGCCGCACTTCCTGCTCGGAGGTCGTCCGTGCCGTTTGCGCCAAAACGTCATAGGCGTTGCCAAGGGCCGTTCCGTCGCCCGTCAACCCGCCCAGCGCATCCAGTACTTCCCGGTCAGGCGCGCCAGAAAGGACGCGCGCCAGGAAACCCCATTGCTGGGCCCGCAATTGATCGGATGCATCGACCGACGTCGCCGCGTCTGCCTGACTGGCCGCATTCAAAGCATTTCCTCACGGGTGGCCGCGAATTCTTACCGCTCGCGTTTAGTTTTTAACGTCCCACAAGCCGAACCGGGCGTCAACGAAAACCGGATAGTCAAAAAGGCGAATTGTGAATGTATGGACGGGCTTGAAGCCGTTTGCATTATTCTGGAAGTGCACCGCCATGACGCCGGGCGGATGTCAGCGGCAAATTGACGCGGTCTTCGGGTGCAGGCTCGGCGCTTTCGGCTGTCTTTGGACTGGGATCCGCCGAATCGCCGCTTCCGCCCTCCGCATCCTGCGTGAGGTGACGCACGTGGACCGCCGCCACGTCATCGGGCCGGGCTTGGTCTATATCGTCTGACCCGATTTCGGCCAGCGCCTCGCCGGGTTGATCGGCATCGTCCGCCGGATTTCCGTCTCCGAGCAGTTTGCCGACCATCTTCGCGACTCCCTCGCCCGTCAGCGTGCCACCGCCGCCCGGAACGCCGCCCGGTGCGTTCCAGTCCCAGGCATAGTCGAGAGCGGGGTCGATGTGATCGCGGATCAGCGGATTGAGCGTCCAGACCTTGCGCAGGGCCGCATTGCGCAGGGCCAGCGGCACACCGCGGCGCATGAAAGGCGCCAGATCGGTCTTACCGGTGATGTCGTCGATGGACGGCAGGCTGGCGATGAAGTCGGCATCGACCGCCTCTTCGTCGTCCGGTTCGATCGCCGGGTCGGGTTCGGCGCCTTCGAGCTCCGGATCGGCATCCGGCGGGACCGTGTCTTCGGTATCCTCGGCTTGTGCCTCGCGGCGCGCCGCCAGTTTCCGCCGCGACCAGCCGCTCAGAAGACCTTCTTTCTTGCTGTCGTCGGCCGGGCTCATCGCGCCTTGCCTCCCGGATGGCCGGCGCGGCCGCGCGACTGCACCCATTTTTCATCATCGCTCAACACACGCGGCGCACGCGGATCGTCCGGCGACGTCGCCGGCTTCCGTTTGCGCTTGTAAAACGTCTCCTCGACATGATGGTCGGCGACGAACTGTTGCAGGCGAGCCATCGTCTGAGGCGGCATCGGCAACGCCTCGACAACCCTTTCGACATCACCGGCCAGCGCCTCTCCCTCATAGGGATCGACGGTCAGCAACTGGACCGTGTCGCCGATCATGGCCACCCAGACCGAAGGCTGCTGCGCCTGCAGATTGTCGATATAGTGTCGCGTTTCGCCCGAATGCAGCACCAGCGCGAAGTCGCCCAGATAGACGGTTTCGGCGCCGTCCTGTCTGGTCATCGGCGCGCCCGGTTCAAGCGCCGGCACATCGGCCATCACCGCCACCGGACGCGTCTGACCGGTCGCCCACCGGTTGGCCGGCGGGTAGCGGACGCCGACGACCGCCAGTCTGAGCACCTGTTGCGGCACTATGCCCTCCCCGCCATGGCGGACAGTTTGCCGTTGGCCATCGATCCGGCGATCGGCAGGCCCGTTACCAGGTTCTGCGGCTTGAGGCGGATGACATTGTCGCCACCCATGCCGATCAGCAGATAGACCGGATGGCCGGCCACGTCCGGCAGAACGGCGCTCGGATCGTCAAATGTCAGCGCGAACAAGCCGACCAGGGAGCCCGCAATCGGCGGACGGTCGTTCCACAACGCATTGCCGATCGCCGTTCCGGTCTCGTCGAGCCCCACATACCAGCGCAAATCCACCGCCTTCGCATCGGTCAGCGGCGCAACGGTCACCCGATGGCCCAGAAGATGTTCGACAAGCCGGGCAATCGCCTCGGCCATCGCTGACCTCGCCTTGGGGTCCGAGCCGAACGGCAGCACCATCGTGTGGGCGTCCGAGCGGCTCCAATAGGTCCAGCCATTGTCATCGCCCAGAACGTCAAGCTCTTCGACGCCGCCATTGAGCATCGCCGTCAGCGGCGAAACATGCTTTTCGGCCTCGATCTCGGCGACCAGTTCTTCATCGGCCAAAAGCAAAGCGCCGTCATGGACATAGCCCCGCTGGGGCCGGAAGAACATCTCCGCCGCCCGCAGCACCCGCACATCCTCACAGCCATCGAGCGCATTGCGCAGGATCAGTTGGACAAGCTGCCCGTAGAACAGGATCGGAAGGCGCACGCCGCCGCGCACCAGCGCCAGATAGCCCTCCTCGATCGTGCCCGCCGACAAAAGCGCGTCCCGCATCGTGATCAGGAACGTCCAGTTCTCCCGCGCATCGGGATCGGCCATGGCCGCGATGTCGTCGGCGCCGACCGGTGTCCGGGGTGCCTCGGTCAGCCGTGCATGCAGCACACGCTCGACGGCGCAGGCTTCCGGCGGCGGCATCACTTCGGGCCGCGCCAGCCAGGCCAGGATCAGTTCGTCGGTGACCAGCATCCGGCCGTTGCCGTCCAGTCGCGTCAGATGGTGGCCCGATGCCACCCAAAATTCTCTCATGGACGATCTCCGCCGTCTCCCATCGACACAAGATCGATGCCGTCATCGTCCTCGTCGGTCTCAACGAGATGAAACGCCCTGTCGTGCCCGCCCAGATATTCGGCGGCAAATGCGGTATCGGCGCGGGGCTTGAGCGTGCGGAACTGCTCGCGAATGCCGGTGTCATCCATCGTGCGATGCAAGGCCAGCAACGTGCCCACATCATGACCGCGGCACAGTTCCCCGGCGAGCGCGATCTCCTCCTCGGCCGCCGGCAGCGCCGCAGCAAGGCTCGGCGCACCCAGATGGTCGACCAGTTGGTGCGCCAGTTGCGACACCGCTTCGGCCCGGTCTTCGGCCCGCGCTTCGCTCACCACCGCAAGCGTCGACCAGCCGAAGCTGGCGATCCCCAGAAATCCTGAGCGGAACGCGATCTGCTCCTTGCGGCTGAGCGTGTCGAGCGGCCGGTCGACGAACAGGAAGGTACCCGGCACCGACCATTCGCCAGGCTCGGCGGGCTGGGCGAAGATCACGGCGTCCGACTGGTCGAGCCGGATGGTGCGCGGCAGCAGCATCACAGTCTCGGCCCGTTCTCGTCGCGCCAATGAAGATCATCGACCGCTGTCGCCAGTGCCTGCCGGCTGCCATCGACCACCAGATCGCCATCTTCGGTCAAGACGCCATCGGTCGCCAGCCGTTCATCGAACCGGCGGGCAACGGCGGCAAAACCGTCATGCTTCCAGCGGTCGAAATTCAGCATCAGATAGGATGCAAAGCTCTCGATCACCGCCGGCGGATCGACGAACTCTTCCTCAAGCAACGACACAGAGCCGGGACGATCGCCGGGCATTGCCAGATGGTTGCGATCCGCGATGAGCTCGACGCCGAGCACGAGCCAGTCCGGCACGTCGGTTTCCTCTGTGTCCGGTGCGACCGCGAGCCGCATGCCGCCCAGCCGCGACTTGTCGAAGAGAATTTCTCCGGGCCAGCCGATCAGCACCGAGCGCTCCGGCGGGCAGTGCGCGGCCAGCGCTTCACAGATGGCGACCATGCCCGCAAGGAATGCGCGCCGCGCGTCCCGCAGCGGCGTTTCGGGCTCAAGAACCACCGCAAAATCGAGCCGGCCGGCACCATCGGGCGATCGGCCCTGTTGCCAGACAAGGCAGCCGGCGCCGTCCTGCGCGGCACGGCGCCGGGCCTCGGCGAACACGTCTCCGTCCGGAAGCCAAAAGGCCGTATAGGGCGGCGGCAACAGCAATTGTCTGGGACTGGTCGGGCTGTCGAGCAATGCGCGGTCCTTGCGTCAAGTAAGCCGGGTGTGAAACTGTACACTGCCCGGCCGCCACCACAAGACCGGCCCCACCGCAAAGGACGACCAGCACGCCCGATGATCAAATCCCGTTCGAACCGCAGCGTCCTTGTTTGCAATTGTGAAGGCACCATGGCGCCGGACGCCGATGCGCTGGCCGAGGCCGGCTGCAGCCCCGACGGCCCGGTCGCCGACCAGCTCTGCCGTGCCAATCTCGACCGGTTCCGCGCTGCGCTGGAACAAGGCGCGCCGCTCACCGTGGCCTGCACCCAGGAGGCGCCGCTGTTCGCCGAGATCGGGGAAGCGGAAGCCCCCGACGTGCCCTTGTCCTTTGCAAACATCCGCGAGACCGCCGGCTGGACCGCCGATGCGGCTCAAAGCGGGCCCAAGATGGCTGCCCTGATCGCCGCAGCCGAGGTTGCACCATCGGCGTTCGGCATCACATCGCTTGAAAGCCAGGGCGTAACGCTGGTCCTGGGTTCGGACGAAACGGCGCTGGAGGTGGCCAGCGATCTGGCCGACGCGCTCGACATCACCGTCCTGCTGACGCCGGGGGCAGACGTGGTGCCGCCCCGCCAGACCGTTTTTCCGGTGCTGCAAGGGACGATCCGGCGGGCGAGCGGCCATTTGGGCGCGTTTGTGCTGACGGTTGACGATTATGCCGTGCCCGCCCCTTCGTCCCCGCATCACCTTGTTTTCGGCGACACGCGTAACGGCGCCACCTCGCGCGCCGACATCGTGATCGACCTGACCGGCGGCATGCCGCTTTTCCCCGCCGGCGAATTGCGTCCGGGCTATTTCCGCGCCGATCCCGACGACGCCGTCGCTGTCGCCAATCTGGCCCGCAAGGCGGCGCAAACGGTCGGCACGTTCGACAAGCCCGTCTTCATCGATTTCGGCGCCGATCTGTGCGCCCACTCGCGCAGCGAAATCACCGGCTGCACGCGTTGCCTGTCGCTGTGCCCGACAGGGGCGATCACGCCGGCCGGCGACAGCGTTGCGATCGACGCCGCGATCTGCGCCGGCTGCGGCCAATGCGCGGCCGCCTGCCCGACCGGTGCGGCATCCTATGCCCTGCCCGATGCGACAACGCTCGCCGAACGCCTGCGCGCCGGGCTCCAGGCCTGGCATGCGGCGGGCGGCGCGAGCGCGCCGACGATCCTGTTCCACGACATCGATCATGGCGAACCGCTGATCGAAGCGGCCGGGCGCTTTGGCAGGGGCCTGCCGGCCGACGTCATCCCGTTCGCGGTTAACGAGATCACGCAAGTGGGTCCGGAAGCCATGGCGGCAGCGCTTGCCTATGGCGCCGGCCGGGTGGCGATCCTAAGCCGGGCGCGGCCCAAACACGACCAGACGGGTCTTGACGCCAGCATTGCGCTTGTGGACACGATTGCCGGCACAACAGGCCATGCCAGCATCGAGATGATCGAGACCGACGACCCCGATGCGCTGGAAGGCGCGCTTGCGGCGCTGCCCGGCCTGCCGGTCCGGGACAAAAGATCAAGTTTCCTGCCCCCGGCGGACAAGCGGGGGCTTTTGGTGACCGCGTTTGCCGAGGTCAATGCCAATGCGCCGGCGCCCGCCGAAACCCTGTCCCTGCCCGATGGCGCGCCGTTCGGCACTGTCAATCTCGACGTGGAGGCCTGCACATTGTGCCACGCCTGCACCGGGGCATGCCCGACCGGTGCTCTGGTCGACAATCCCGAAGCGCCGATGCTGCGCTTTACCGAGAGCGCCTGCGTCCAATGCGGGCTGTGCGAAGCCACCTGCCCGGAATCAGCGATCACCCTGACGCCGCAGCTCGACTTTGACGCCTGGGAAACGCCGCGGCGCATTCTCAAGGAGGAAGAGCCGTTCCGCTGCACCGCATGCGGCAAACCCTTTGCCACCAAATCCGGCATCGAGCGCATTCAGGCGCGGCTGTCCGATCACTGGATGTTCAGCGGCGACAACGGCGCAAGGCGGATGGAGGTGCTGACCATGTGCGAGGATTGCCGCGTCGAAGCGGTGGTCAATGAAGGCTTTGACCCGCACGGCCAGGAGATGCGGCGGGTGCGCACGGCCGAGGACTTCGTCGCCGAAGAGGACGCCGCCATGACGGCCACGCCGAAACCACGCACAAAAGGCTGAACGGCGCGCGGCCCGTTCGCCGGCCCGCGATGCACGGATATCGCCCTTTTCAGCACATGTTTGAAACCGATCGGGCGGCCACGCGTTCCTTACCGGAAGGGAACCCTCTCGAACCGGAAAGGACACATGATGATGTTCAAACGCGTGGCACTTGCCGCAACCATTGGCGCTGCGGCCATCGCAGCCGCTCCCGCCGCCGCCCAGGATGCCGGCGTGCAGCTCGGCCAGCTCGTCTGTCAGGTCGATGACGGGGCCGGCTTCATTTTCGGCTCTTCCAAGGACCTATTGTGCACCTTCACGCCGGCCAATGACAGTTTCGCCGAGGAAACCTACACCGGCGTCATCAACAAATATGGCATCGATATCGGCGTGACCGGCGAAGCGGTCATCCTGTGGACGGTCGTCGCCGCCGAGGAGGACGTTTATGAGCCGCGCGCATTGAGCGGCACCTATACGGGCGCCACCGCATCGGCGGCCTTCGCCGCCGGCCTCGGTGCCAATGTGCTGGTTGGCGGCTCGGACACGTCCTTTGCGCTGCAGCCGGTCAGCGTTTCGGTCTCCGAAGGCGTCAATGTGGCCGTCGGCATCGCTGAAGTCATCCTCAACTGACACCGACACCGGGCGCTGGCGGGGTGCGAGCCCCGCCGACGCCCATCTTGCGTCAACCGAAAGGCTTTGACCCATGCTGCAATCTCCGGACGATCCGAAAATCAAGCGAGACGAACGGCTGTCCGAACTGGCGACCCTTCAGGTCCGCCACACGGACGCTGCCAATGGCTATGATGCAGGGCTTGAAAACGCCGATGCGGCGATGACCCTCATCCTGCGCCGGCTGTCGGACATGCATCGCGACTTTGCCGAACAGACGGCACGCATCCTCGTCGCCCATGGCGGCGAGCCCGACCCAGACGGGTCCTGGCTGTCATGGGTTCACCAGACGGTGATGGTCGCGCGCGGTATGATCGACGGGCTTGGCACCGATGTCATCCCCGGCCTGGTGGACGGGGAAAAGCGCGTTCTCGACCAGGTCGACCGGGCGCTGGAACAGACCCACTGGGCCGACAGCGAACGCAATGCGCTGATCGGCCAGCGCGACAGGATCGAGGCCGAGATCGCCGAACTGAACGCCATGCGGACCGATGCCGAGGAGGCCCGGTCATGACAAGCAGGCTACCCCTGCCCACAGTCAAGCCGGTTTCCGGCCCGACGCCGCGCAATGATGAGGCGAGGCGTGCCGACCGCCTCGCCGAGGGCGGGCTTTTCCAGTGCATCGCGATCGCGATGGTCCTGATCGGTGCGTTGATCGCCGTCCCCTGAGACCAGGCGTCGCCGATCGACAGACAGGCCTGCCTTACAGGATCCGAGGGCCGCGCCAACGGCATATGCGGCGCGCGCCCTTGAAAATCCAAAAACCGGCGATCGGTGTCAGTGTCACTCCGCCGCCTGCCGCGTGATCGGCAGCGGCTCCTGCGTGTCGAACAGAAGCTGGCGCTGCGGGAACGGAATGTCGATCCCCGCATCATCCAGCGCTTCCTTGACCGCTTTGATCACGTCGAGCTTGGTCCTGTAGAAATCGTCATTATTCGTCCACCAGCGGGCGCGGATATTGACCGACGAGCCGGCAAGATCGGCAACGCCCGCGTCGGGCGCCGGATCGTCGAGCACGGTATCGAACGAACGCACAGCATCCAGGATCACCGCCATCGCCTGATCGAGATCGGTGTCGTAGGCAACGCCGAACTCGTACTGCGCGCGAATGGTGGGTGTGCGCGTGACGACCGTCATCGCATTGGTGAACACTTCGCCATTCGGAATGGCAATGTCGCGCCCGTCGAAGGTGCGGATCCACGTCGAACGGGTCGAAATCGCCGTGACGATACCCTCATGATCGCCGAGCTGGACCCAGTCGCCCCGGCTGAACGGCTCGCGCAACAGAATGAGAATGCCGGCCAGGAAATTCTGCAGAATGTCGCGGAAGGCGAAACCGATCGCCACTGAACCGACGCCGAGGATCGACAGGAGTTCGGCAGCGCCGACGCTTGGCGCAACGATGCCGACGGCGGCCAGAAAGCCGGCGAAGACGACGCCCAGATGGGCCAGACGTCCCAGCGCGTTGCCAAGACCCTCATGGTTCTTGGTGCTGGCGACGCGCCGGACGATACGACGAACACCCATCGCGATGAGATAAAAAAGCGCGAACACGACAAGCGCGATCGCAAGCTTGGGGAGCATGGCGAAAAACCCGTCGACCAGCGTTGCCAACGTGCCCCATGCGTTTTCGACTTCGTCGGACAGCGCGCCGACGACCTCGGTGTTTCCCTGGTCTTCCAATGATCTCTCCGAATGATGCGGTGGTTATGCGTCGTCCGCTTCGCCTTCGCCGGCCAGCCGGCTGGCAAGGACCAGCCCGGCAATCGCGGCGATCAGCGGAAGCGCCGTCTTTCCCGAACGGCGCATCGCGACGAGGCCGGTGGCGAGCGCCGCGCTTCTGACGGCGGCAGATCGCGAATTGCGGCGGCGGGCGCGGGTGGCAAGGATGGCATTGACGATGATGGCCAGCGCCGCGATGGCCAGAAAGAGGGCCGACATGATGATGAGCGCGACCAATAGATCGTAGCTGCGGGCGATCGCCACGGTTCCGGCGGCGGCGGCAAAGCCGACGGCGAAAAGGCCGGCAATGGCACCAACGGCATAAAGCGCCGCAGCCGACACCCAGCGCCTCTTGCGGCGCTTGACGTCGACTGCGGTCAATTGCGTGATGGTGGTCAGCGCGGTGAGCATTTTACCTGCGCATCAGGATGGCGGCGAGAAAGCCGATGCCGGCGGCGATGCCAAGAGCCTGGATCGGATGCTGACGCACGGCGGTGCCGGCCTTGACCTCGATCTCGTTGAGCTGACGGGTCAGGTCGTCGATGAGCTGGTCGCTCGTCTTTTGCAAAGCAATGGCTGAGTCGTCGCCACGCTGCTTGGCTTCGCGAACGCCGGCGCCGGCCACCTTGGTCAGGCGATCCGTTACGGCGGCGACCTCCTCGCGCAGTGCTGCGATCTCGTCACCGAGATTTTCGGATTTGGCGGTCGAGGCGCCGTTGCGCGTCTTGCTGCGGCCGGTGGATTTGGTTGCGGTTGCGGTCATTGGGCACTCCTTTCCCGGCCTAAACGCGCCGCCCGCGCCCGGGTTCCATCGAGATGTTCGCCGAAGCGCCCATCGCGCCGCGCGCGCGGCGTCAGCATGCGGTTGAGCGCCGACAGGGCCTCGATGCGTTCAGCGACGGCGTTGAGGACAACCAGCATGGGAATTGAGATCAGAAGGCCGACAAAGCCCCAGAGCCAGCCCCAGAACAACAGCGACAGGATGATCGCCAGTGGCGCGATGTTGACCCGCCGCCCCACCAGATTGGGCGTGATGAAATTGGCCTCGATGAAATTGATCGCAAGATAGGCCGCTGCCGGCACCAGCATCTGAAAGACCGTGTCGAACTGGACGATGCTGACCGCAAGCAGCAGGGCCGAACCGATCGTCGGTCCGATGAACGGCATGTAGTTGAGCACGCCGACGACGAAACCCCAGAACACCGGCATCGGCACGTCGAGTGCCCACAGGACCAGTCCGACGACGGTGCCAAGGCCGATATTGATCAGTGTCGTGACGAAGAAGTAATGGCTGACATCGCCCTCGACGCCCTTCCAGATCCGCGCCGCATGAAGTTTGGAGGCCATCGTGCTCGCAGGGATCGTTGCCAGCGTCAGGAACGGGTTGCGGATGGCGAAGATGAAGCCGAAAATCGTCAACGTCACCGCGATGCTGCCCAGGCCGCCGGCAAAGTTCGATGCGATCTGCATCCACAGATTTCCCTCGCGCACCACCACCTGCTCGACCTGGGCCGCTCCGCCCTCGAGCGCGCCGCCGACCTCCTTGCCGACACCGACGATCGCTTCGCCGACCTTCTGCGCCTCGGCAAGCGACGACTGGAGGCTGAAAACCTTGCCGCGCAACTCGCCGATCATCTGCGGATAATCCTGGATGAGCGTGCGCGCGGGCGCGGAGACAAACAGCGCAAACAGGACAAGCGCGCCACACAGGATGACGATCATCACGATCGCGGCGGCAAAGCGCGGCAGGCCCGCCTTTTGCAGCGCCGCCAGCGGCAGATGCAGCAAGATCGCCAGCAACAGCGCCACGAAGATCGGAACGAAAACAGCCTTGGCCAGCGACAAGGCGGCAATGATGGCGATCAGAAGCGCGATCGTCGCAAGCGAGCGGAACAGGTAGCTGTCATATCCGATCATTGGCCAAGACCATAGCCGGCGAGACGCTTTGAGCGTTCTGCGACCTGAACCCGGAACGGTTCGTTATCGATCATTGCCGTCTCCATCCTGGTTTCGGTTGCCGTTTCGCCGGAGCCAAACTTCCTTTCAACGCGGAGCGGGCGGAACCGTTCCCGACCATTGTCGAGAAGGTTCCGTTGCGGAATTTTGGAACCGTTCGGCCGCCTTTTCCGTTGTTGGCGCGAAGGAGAGCCGAAATGGAAAACGCTGTCTTTGCCCTGTTCATGATGGGCTGTGGCCACCAGTTGGACGTTTGCCGCCCCATCGATGCCTATGCCGAACTGTTTGACGATCAGACGACTTGTGAAGCGGGGCTTGAAAGCGCTGCGCGATATGTCGACACCCACCCGATGGCCGTCGGCAAATGCGTGAAGGTCGATCCCGCCAGTGCGACGGCTGACATGCGTTTCAAATGGTTCTTTGCCGCAAATGGCGAACTGGTCGTCGATCCGCTCTATGGCACGTCGAGCGGCACGGTCATCGCAGACCGGGTCGATCGCCTGCCCGAACAGCAGGGTTGACCGGGGGATTTCTCAGATTTCGGCGATCGGGAAGGTCAGCCGGACGCGATAGCCCTTATCGGTCGGCCCGCGGTCGATCGAGCCCCGTTCGGCGCCGATCAGCCGGTTGATGAGCTTGGAGCCGAAGCCCGTGCTCTGGGCCCGCATGGCGATCTGCTCGCCTGCGTGGGTCTCCGTCCACTCGATGACGAGAAGCCCGGCGCTGTCATCGGCTACGCAGCTCAGCGCGATCGTGCCATCGTCGAAACGCAAGGCCCCATATTTGATGGCATTGGTCGCAAGCTCGTAGATTGTCAGCGCCAGAGCCTGGCCCAGCGAAGGCGTCACGCCCATATCGACGATGTCCGTGCTGATACGGCGGCTCCAGTCGGCCGTATCCGTGAACGGACCCATCGCCCCTTCCACTGCGGACCGCAGATCCACAAGATGCGTGTCGCCGGTCGTGCCGATCGCGCGTTGCGCTGCCGCTAGCGCATCGATCCGGCCGCGGAACCGTTCCACGAAAGCGTCAACTTCGTCGGTTTCCCGTGCCGTCGCCGCGGCCAGTGAATTGACCATGGCCAGCGAATTCTTGATGCGGTGGCGCATTTCGCTGACCACCGCCTCCAGCCGCTCCTCGCTCTCGACTAGCTCGGTGATGTCCATGTTCAGACCGATGATCACCGACGCCTTGCCGTCCTTGTAGCGCCTGTGCACCTCACCGATGCCGCGCAGCCACTTCACCGTCCCGCCCGGATGCGTGACCCGGAACCGGCAGTCGAACACCGCGCCGGTCTCGATGGTTGCATTCAACGCCTCGCTGACGCCGAGCCGGTCGTCGGGATGGATGGAGCCGATGAATTCGGTCGCGGTAAAGGTGCCCGTGTTCGACAGGCCGAACAGCCGGTAGGTGGCCGGGTCGGCGTCGACCAGGTCTGTGCGGACATCCCATGCCCAGGTCGCCAGGCCCGCATAGCGCAGCGCGAACCGGTGCCGGTCCTCGATCGACAGGCGCTCGAAGGTCGGTGAGGGATGCTTGTCTTCGGACTGGCCTTGGGATTGCGCGGCTTCCAGAGGGCGGGCAGCCGGGTTCGTATCCTCAAGGTCGTCGCCGAATTCGCCCATCGGCGTACCTTTCACACAAACGTCATGCCGCACGGCTGACGGAACCCTTCGCCCCCTATAGTAGTTGCAGCGGGGTAAAAGGCAATGCGAGGCGCGCCTGTGACGGATGAACTGGCCAGTGCGCAACCGCTGGTGACGGCGGAGCAGGCCTTCCCCGCCATGGAGGAACTGGTTCTTGGTGCCAGATCGCGGCTCGACATGGCGCTGCACGTCTTTTCGCCGCGCACCAAGACGCGTTCGGCGACCGCGCATTCGCGGCATATTGGCGACTGGGGCGCGCTGATCGCCGATGCGCTGGGGCGCGGCGTGCAAACCCGGTTGCTGCTCAACGATTTCGATCCCGTCGGCGCGCCAGACATGCATGCCGCCGTTTGGGAGCGGCTCGGCCTTCTCGCCGACGCCATCGGGCCGCTGCCGGGCGACGTCCGCTCCAACCTGACCGCGCTGGTCGCCCATCCCGGCGGCGAAAGCGGGATCGCCCTTCGAACGCTGGTTTGGCCGGCCGCACGCGGCAAACAGGCACGCATCATCGCCGACTTCCGCGAAAAGGGACGCGACCTGCCGCCGGGCCTTGCAGAACAGGCCGACCGGAGCCCGAAATGGCCGCCGCGTCGCAACTTCACCGCGACGCTGCACCAGAAGTTTCTCGTCGCCGACGAAAGCCGCGCGATCGTGGGCGGGCTCGACATTGACGAGCGCCGCTATGACGACCCCGAGCACAGAAGGTCGGCGCCCGAAACCTGGCACGATGTCAGCGTTAAAGTGGCCGGCGATGCGGCGTCGGCCCTGGCGGAGCATTTCGACCGGTGTTGGAGAATCGTGGCGGCCGAAGGGGCCAGCCATGCGCCGGCATTCATCGCCATGAACCCCGATTGCCCGCTGCGATTCGCCGCCATCGAACAGCGGGGCCTGCGCCGAACCGAAGAACCAAAGCGCACGATGCCCGACAAAGGAATGGCGGTGGCGGCAACATTGCCCCTGCCCGGCCGAAACCCGTTCCGCTTCGGCCCGGCGGCCGATCTGTGCGAACTTGAACGGGCCCATCTCGACCTGTTCGCCCGCGCCCGGCATTACATCTATCTTGAAAGCCAGTTCTTCCGCTCATCGTCGATCCGAGACGGCCTGATCGCGGCACTCGGTCGCAACCGGGATTTGCACGTATTGCTGCTGCTGCCCGGCGCGCCCGACGTGATCGCCTATCAGGGCGAGAAATCGGGCGTCCACCGCTATGGCGAATGGCTGCAGATGCGCTCGCTCAATCGCCTGACGGACCTGTTTGGCGACCGTTTTGCGGCCTACTGCATCACAAATGACCGGTCGCGCGAGGAAGAATTCGAGCGCGACGCGCTGTACGGCAAGTCGATGGTCTATGTGCACTCCAAGGTGGCGATCGCCGACGATGAAACCGCCATCGTCTCGTCGGCCAACCTCAATGGCCGCTCCATGCGCTGGGACATCGAGGCGGGCATTGTCGCCCGTGACTCGGCCTTTGCAGCCGATCTGCGCACCCAATTGTGGCGCGCCCATATGGGCCAGGGCGCGCCGGCGCTCGATCCTGTCGCCGACGCCGCCGGCGCCTTCGCCCATTGGCGTGACATGGCAAATGCCCGCCGGGCAGCCGGTGCCGATGCCAACGGCACCGGCATCGTCCCCTTCCCGCTCGAAAAGACCCGGCGCTTTGCCAAGCGCCACGTCTTCATCCCGGAGGAAATGGTGTGAACGCCGCGGAACCGTTTGCCGGATGATGCGTTGTCTCCGCGTCCGCTGATTTACGGACAAAGGAGTTGTGATGAAGACCGTTGATACCGCTGAAGCACGCCAGGCCGGCCGCGGCCGCCGCGTGCTGGTCATTTTGCTCGCCGCCATGGTGCTGGCGGGCGCGAGCGCGTTGGCGCTCGATCTTTTCGACCGAGACTCGGTGAGCGCCGACATCGGCGAACCCGGCGTCTGATCGACGGCCGATTTTCGGCCGCACCTTAGCGAAAACCTCACATCAAGGAGCCCGTTTCAATGGCACAAGCTGCCCTTAAACCCGAACTGACCGACGAACCCGTTTCCACCGGGATCGATGAAGCTGCGCGCGAAAAGATCGCCAAGGCGCTGTCGGCCATCCTGACCGACACCTATTATCTGGTGATCAAGTCGCACATCTATCACTGGAACGTGGTCGGCCCGATGTTCCATGCGGTCCACAACATGACCGAGGAGCAGTACACGAACCTGTTCCAGGCGGCCGACGACATTGCCGAGCGCATCCGCGCGCTGGGCCAAAAGGCGCCGATCGCCGACGCGGCCGGCCCGAACCAGGCGGTGGTGTCGATGGATGCATCGGCCAAGTCGGCGCATGACATGATCGCCGACTTGATCGACGATCACGAAGCGGCGATCCGAAAGATGCGCGAAGCGGCCGACATGGCCGAAGACAAGAGCGATTTCGTCACGCACGATTTGCTGGTCGGTCGGATGACCTACCATGAGCAGGTCGTCTGGATGTGGCGTTCGCTGATCACGGAGTAAGAAACGATGGGTATCGAAGTTGGTGGCCTTCTGGGCCTGATCCTGCTGATCGCCATGGTCTGGGCGATCTACAGCACCTTTCAATCGAGCGCGTCCACCGGTGCCAAGGCGCTGTGGACGGTTCTCATTCTTGTCCTGCCGGTGATCGGCCTGATCCTGTGGTTCCTTTTTGGGCCCAAGGGCGGACGCCGCGCCGCGATCTGAACGGAGGCGACCTCATGTCGACCAATCAAGACCCGTCGATCGTCGACGGCGCGCTCGGCGTGGAGGCGGACTTGACGCCAGAACAGATTGCCGAACGGAGCGACTGGTCGGACCAGGAAAAGCTGGACCGTCTGGAGAAAATGAAACTCGACGCGATCGAAAAACAGCGCGCCGCCGACGAAGGCATGGCCGGTGACGAGCCGGCGAACCTGCGCGCCATCGAACTGGCGATCGACGCGGTAAAAAACAACGCCGCGGGCGGCCCGGAGACTGACGCGATAGCCGGACGGCGCCTGGGCTGACCGGCAGGACCCAACCGAAAAAAGTGGCCCGGCGGAGCACCATCCGCCGGGCTTTTTTTGTGCTTTCTGTAATGGAGCTCGTGCGCCTTGCGGTGTTATAATCTGTCGGCGACTTTCCCCCCTGCCCCGCGCACACGCTTTTCGTGGCGCGGCTCAGATGAAAGGACGCAAACCGTCCGGCAATCCTTCCCACCGCGCAATGTCGCGCAGCTTGGTGATGTCGGTGATGCGGAAGCCGGCCTCCTTCCACCGGATTGCCTGGCGATCCTGCAATTTGCGCAACGTCTTGTTGGTGTGAACCAGCGACAGGCCGAGCGTGTCGGCCACATGCTGCTGCGTCAGCGGCGAGATTTCCGGCGCGTCCTTGAACAGGCCGACCCGGTTCGCCCGGTCGTGCAGATAGGCCAGCAGATAGGCGGCGCGTTCCAGCGCGCTGCGTTGGCCGACGCTCAGAAGGTGCTCGTCGAGAATCTGTTCCTCGCGGGCCGCAAGCCAGGTGATGTCGAAACCCAGATCCGGGTTCGATCTGTAGAGATCGCCAAGCCGGTCGCGTTCGAACATGCACAGCACCATGTCCGACAGGCTCTCGATCGAGTGTTCCATCTCACCGAGCAGCGTGCCCTGCAGGCCGACCAGATCACCGGGCAGAACATAGTTCAGGATCTGCCGGCGGCCGTCTTCCAGTGTCTTGAAGCGAAAGCCCCAACCCGAAATCACCGTGTAGAGGTGCGGGCTGTGGCTGCCTTCCACGAAGATGGTCGATCCCGCCTCAGCGGTCAGTTCGCCGCGCTTGAAGCCGGAAACGAACGACACTTCCTGCTCGGTGAAGTCACGAAACCGGCCGCTCTCGCGGAGCGGACAGTCTTCGCAGGCGATCTTGCGGGTGCGTGACGGTGCGGATGTGTCAGGTGATGCGCTCATGGCTCTCGTCGATGCTGGCTGGGATATGTCAAAGTTAAAAGACGGGCGGTTGCGGAGTGGATAATCAGGCGTTTCCCACGAAACGCAAAGGGGATGATTCCCCATGTTGAATCCGATCGCCATGCCGCAATTGCTTGCCGACAAGTCCGTCATCATCGTCGAGGACGAGATGCTGATCGCCATGAACGTCGAACAGGTCGCCCATGATCTGGGTGCCCACGACGTTCAGGTTCTGCGGGTTCGCGATGCCCTGCGGCACATGCTGGAAAATGTCGTCTCTCCCGATATCTGCATTGTCGACTACCGGTCGGCCAATGGCGAGCGGCGCGATGTTGCCGAATTCTTCAGTTCCTCCGCCGGAAAGCTGATCGTGATGACGACCGATGGCGATCCGGACAAGGACCCTTTGGTCGCAAATGCCGACGCCATGTTGCGCAAGCCGTTCGGCAATGAAGAGATCGCCCAGGCATTTCGCGACGCGCTGGGCGCCAGATCGAATGACGTTTAGGCGGTCTTCGCCATCACATGGGTCGCCACAGCATCCGGGCCATATTCGGCCGCATCGTCGACATCGAGGATGGCGGCAAGCCGCGCTCTGGCGCGCGACACACGGCTTTTGACGGTTCCCGTCGCGCAGCCGCACACTTTGGCCGCTTCCTCATAGCTCATGCCCGATGCGCCGATCAGGATGATCGCCTCGCGCTGGTCGTCCGGCAGCATCTGCAATGCCCGCTGCATGTCGGCCAGGTCGAGCTTGCCCATCTGATCGGGATGGATCGCCATCGCTTCGGTCAGCGTGCCTTCGGCGTCGGACACCTCGCGTCCCTTCTTGCGCATCTGCGAATAAAATTCGTTGCGGAGGATCGTAAACAGCCACGCCTTGATGTTGGTGCCCGGCTGAAAGCTTGCCTGCTTGTGCCAGGCCTTGACGAGCGTCTCCTGCACCAGATCGTCGGCGCGATCGCTTGCCCCGCTCAACGACAGGGCGAAGGCGCGCAGATTGGGGATCGCACCGAGCAGATCGGCCTTGAAATCGGCACGCGCGGTCATCGATCCTTGTCCTGCTCACCTTCGGATTTTTCCAATTCGTCCAAAAGGGCGGCGAACCGGTCTGGGACCGGCTCGTTGACGACTTCGTCAAACGATTCCCGCAGTTTTTTCCCGATCTGCCGCACAGCCATCTCGTTGAGCGGTCGGGCTTGTTCGTCCTTCGGTTTTTGCATTGCCCAGCCCATTGATTGTCGCTTTCCCGGTTCCATCTGTGCCGAAACGCCGCGCAGGCAAAAAAGTTCCGGCAAAAATGGAACCGCTTTCTTGCGTTCGCGTTTCCACTTTGTCCACCTTCACGTTAGCCGGCAGGGAGTTCACATGTCGCTAGCCTCTCAGATTTCGCCCCATGTCCCACTCCTGCGCCGCTTCGCGCGTGCACTGACAGGTTCCCAGCGCGCCGGCGACACCTATGTCGCCGCTTTGCTGGAGGCCCTGGTGGCCGACCGGGCCAATTTTCCCGATCTCGATGATGTAAAGCTCGCACTGTACAAATCGTTCCTCGATTTGTGGTCGTCGCTCGATGTCAATCTGAAAGCCGACCCCGATGCGACGGCCGAACCGGCCCGCGGCGAACGGAATTTGCAGGCCATTGCGCCCATGCCGCGGCAGGCGTTCCTGCTGACGGCGGTCGAAGGATTTTCCGCCGAGCAAGCGGCAGACATTCTCGGCATCGAGACCGCGCAGGCGGACGAACTGCTCGAACAGGCCGCCCGCGACATTGCCGGACAGGTGGCAACCAGCGTGTTGATCATTGAGGATGAGCCGCTGATCGCCATGGATGTCGAAGCCATGGTCGAGGATCTCGGCCACCGGGTCACCGGCATTGCGCGCACCCACACCGAGGCCGTTGCGCTGTTCGAGAAAGAACGCCCCGGCATCGTCCTTGCCGACATTCACCTGGCCGACGGCAGTTCCGGTCTGGATGCCGTCAACGAGATCCTTCAATCGGTCGAAGTGCCCGTCATCTTCATCACCGCCTATCCCGAGCGCCTTCTGACCGGCGAGCGGCCCGAACCGGCCTATCTCGTCACCAAGCCGTTCCAGCCGGCCATGGTGTCCGCGCTGATAAGCCAGGCGCTGTTTTTCGACGAAACATCGAAAAAGGCGGCGTGAGCCGAGCCATCGGCGGAACCCGATGCGGCGCCACGACGTTAGGCGAGTGATCACATCAAAGGAGGATCATCATGCTTGGTTGGGCACTCATCTTTCTCGTCGTGGCGCTGATTGCCGGCGTTCTCGGATTTGGCGGCATCGCCGGCGCTTCGGCCGGCATCGCGCAGATCCTCTTCTTCCTGTTCCTGGTGCTGTTCGTCGTCAGCCTGGCCTTCCGCCTCTTCCGGAGAGTCTAGGCCTGCAGTCCGAAAATTGACCATCCGGGCGGGTGTTCCCGCCCGTTTTCGCCCGTATAATCCCATGAACGTGCACAAACCCGATCACAACAGTCTCGCCATCGCGCTGGAAGGATCGCCCGTAACGATCTTTTTCCAGGCAGCCGATGGCTGCTTTGCTTGGTTCGAGAACCAGCAATCGATCTGGGCGCGCGAAGATCTGGTCGGTTCGGCGGACGCCGATGTGTTCGAGCCGGCGAGCGCGTCGGCCTTTGCAAAGGCCAAAGACGAAGCTCGCCAATCGGGCCAGCCTGTCGTCGTCGAATTGCAGACGCTGGCCTCGGTCGCGGCCGACGGCAAAGACTGCTTCCTGAAAGTCACGGTGCGGCCCGCCTATGATGAGGCCGGGCGCGCGTCCGGTTTCCTGTGCTCCTCGGTCGATATCACCGAGGAGAAAATCCGCGAACAGACGCTCAAAAACCTGCTGATGGAAGTCGCGCACCGGTCCAAGAACATGTTGGCCATGGTGCTGAGCCTTGCTTCCCAGACCGCCCGCTCATCGCGATCGGTCGACGGGTTCGTGCGCGCTTTCACCGGCCGCGTGCAGTCGCTTGCCAAGTCTCAGAATGCGGTGACCGACAGCGACTGGCGCGGCGCGCGGTTCCGCGAACTGGTCAAGCTGCAGGTGACTGACGTGGTGCCGCTCGGCGCCAGCCGCGTCGAAATCACGGGCGACAATCCCACCTTCTCGCCGTCGGCTGCGGTGCATATCGGCCTGGCGCTGCACGAACTGGTCACCGACGCGCTGGTCAATGGCGCGTTGCTCGACGCCGAAGGCACAATCCGCATTGACTGCACGGTCGTCACTAACCAGGGCAGCACGGCGGTCGCCGAAATCCGCTGGACCGAGGAACGCCGGAACGGATCGGCGGACGCCGAAGCGCAAAAAGGGTTCAACCGCACGGTGCTCGAACGCGTCGTCCCCTCGGCGGTCAATGGCGATGCCGCGCTTGAGGTGGATGGCGACGCCGTCACCTATCGGCTTTCGGTCAATTTCACCGAGTTTCGCTGACGCCGGCAAAAAAAAGCGGCCGTTACCGGCCGCCCTGCCCGCTTTCGCGCCGCCACAGGTGTCAGTGATTGCGCAAGGCGTCGATCAGTTCGCCTTTCGACATGTAGGAACGACCGTCGATGCCAAGTTCGCGCGCCCTATCGTAGAGGTCGGCTTTCGACCAATCCTCATAGGGTTTGGCGGCCCCGCCCTTGGCGGACGGGTCCTGGTCATCGGACGCCTGTGCATTGGCGATGCGCGCCGCCTTTTCCTTGGACGCGCCCTTGTCGCGGAGCGCTTCATAGGTTTCATCGTCCTTGATGGACGGCCCGTGGCTGGAAGCCATGTTCATATCCGTTTTCGCCTGGGATCGCCGGAGCGATGGTTCAATCGGTCGCCGTGCTGGCACGCACGCCGGCTTCGCCGCCTGCGCTCGACAAGTTCTCGATCGCACTGTCGACCTCTTCGACCAGAGGGCCCAGATCGCTGCCGGCATCGGCCGAAAGGCGCGCTTCCAGCTCCGTCTTCATGCTCTTGAGCGCCGCAAGCCGCTCGTCGACCGGTTCGGCCGAGATCGCCACGGCCCTGATATCCTGTGAGGAGATCGATTGCGCCGTCTTTTCGGCGTCGCTCTCCGCACCCGTCTCGGTGTGCTTGCGGTCCGACTGGTTCATGTCTTTCATCACTGTCATGATGGGTCTCCTGACTTTACAACAGGCAACGCGGGAACCGGGTGACGGGTTCCCGCGTTTTTGCGTTTCATGGCGGCAGGATCGATGATCGGACGAGCATTGAGACAGTTGGGCAGCGTCCGCGGACTTATCACGGTCCCGGGCGCCATCGCCCTGACGCTGTGGCTGACCGCGTTCATCGCGCTGCGGCTGGATCGTATGCTGGCGCGCAGCGACGCGATCGAACTCTACCGCATCCTTCAGATCGACCACCAGACGGCGGTGACGATCCTGTCGACCATTGCCGGCGCGGCGATCACGACGCTGAGCCTTGTCTATTCGCTCGTACTCGTCGTCTTCACCCTGGCAGCCGGCAACATCGCACCGCGGCTGCTGCGGCGGTTCACCGGCGACCGGGTCAACCAGGTGACCGCCGGCCTGCTCGGCGGCACGTTCCTGTTTTCCCTGACGATCCTGCACCAGACCGGCCCCAGTTCGGTGCCCGGCGTTTCGATTGCCATCGCGTTCTGCCTGGCGGTGATCGCGGTGCTGCAACTGATCCTTTTTGTCCACACGGTCTCGCGCAGCGTGACGATCGACGAGGAGATCGCCGCCATCTCCGCCCAACTGGAGGCACGCCTTGCCGGCATCGTCGCCGACAATGACGACGAGCCCCGGGCCGCGTCGTTCGATCATGGCGATGCGCCGGCGTTCGAGATCACCGCGGCCGACAATGGCTATATTGTCGGCATCGATGAGCAGCGCCTGACTGCCCTGGCCGAGCAGTTCGATGTGCGCGTCGAAATCGCCGACAAGCCCGGGACTTTCGTCCTGCGGGGCCAGGCGCTGGCCAGGATCGCCGGCGATGCGGATGAAGAAGGACGCAAGGACATTAAAGACGCCTTCGCCGGCTCGGTAAGCCTCTCTCCGGTGCGTGGATCGGTCGACGACATCGAATATGCGATCAGCGTGCTTTTGGAGATCGCGCTGCGCGCCCTGTCGCCGGGTGTCAACGATACGTTCACGGCGATCGCCTGCGTCGACCGGCTCAGCGCCGCCTTCGTCACGCCGGTCTATAACGGCATGCGCAAGCGGCTGATCAGCGACGGGGACGGCACCGTCCGGGTCAGCGTTCCCGGCCTGACCGTCGAGGATATCGTCAACACGGCATTCCACCCGCTGCGCCGCGCGGCGGCCGACAACCTACTGATGGTGCAGAACATCGCCGACGCGCTGATGCGGCTGCACGACATTGCCGACAAGCAAGTCGAGCCGATCTTCGAACGGCACGCCCAACTCTTGATGGAATCATTTGAACGAACCGGGCCGCTCGATGTGGATCGCGCCTTTCTCGCCGACCGGCTTGCGCCGATTTTGGATCGCAGCGACCCGACCGGATAATTTGCGCCGTTGCGCGTCCTTCCCCCCGCGAACCAAAAAGCCGCCCCGAGGGGCGGCTTTCTGTCTTGCCTGTGCAGATGCGATCAGGCCAGATCAAAGCGGTCGGCGTTCATCACCTTGGTCCAGGCCGCGACGAAGTCGGCGACGAATTTCTCTTTCGCGTCGTCCTGCGCATAGAGTTCGGCCAGCGCCCGCAATTGCGAGTTGGAGCCGAACACCAGATCAACGCGCGTGCCGGTCCATTTGACATTGCCCGTCGTCGCATCGCGGCCTTCGAACACGTCCTGCTTGTCCGACACCGGCGCCCATTTCGTGCCCATGTCGATCAAATTGACGAAGAAGTCGTTGGTCAGCGTGCCGGGCCGGTCGGTCAGGACGCCATGGGTGCTCTGGCCCGCATTGGCGCCGAGCGCCCGCATGCCGCCCACGAGAACCGTCATTTCTGGCGCGGTCAACGTCAGAAGCTGGGCCTTGTCGATCAGCATTTCTTCGGCCGAGGTCGTATAGTCGCCCTTTTGATAGTTGCGGAACCCGTCGGCAATCGGCTCCATCGGCTCGAACGATGCGGCATCGGTCTGTTCGTCGGTGGCATCGGTCCGGCCAGGCGTGAACGGCACGTTGATGTCATGGCCGGCATCTTTGGCCGCCTTTTCGATCGCGGCACCGCCGCCAAGCACGATCAGGTCGGCAAGCGAGACCTTCTTGCCGCCCGAAGCACCGTCGTTGAACGCGCTCTGGATGCCCTCCAGCACATCGAGCACCTTGGCCAGTTGCGCCGGATCGTTGGCCTCCCAGTCCTTTTGCGGGGCAAGGCGGACGCGCGCGCCATTGGCGCCGCCGCGCTTGTCCGAGCCGCGGAAGGTGGACGCCGAGGCCCAGGCCGTGGTGACGAGTTCAGGGACCGAAAGGCCCGATGCGAGGATTTTCGCCTTCAGGTCGGCGATGTCGGCAGCATCGACCAGTTCGTGGTCGACGGCCGGCACCGGGTCCTGCCAGATCAGGTCCTCGGCCGGCACCTCGGCGCCCAGATAGCGGGCTTTCGGGCCCATGTCGCGGTGGGTCAACTTGAACCAGGCGCGCGCGAACGCATCGGCCAGTTCGTCCGGGTTCTGGTGGAAATGCCGGGAGATCGGCTCGTAGATCGGATCCATGCGCATCGCCATGTCGGCGGTGGTCATGATGATCTTGCGGTTGCGCTCGCCGGTTTCGGGGTCGGGTGCATGGTCCTCGGGTTTCAAGTCCTTGGGCGTCCACTGCCAGGCGCCCGCCGGGCTCTTGACCAGTTCCCACTCATAGCCGAACAGCACGTCGAAATAGCCATTGTCCCACTGGATTGGATTGGGCGTCCAGGCACCCTCGATGCCGCTCGTAATTGCGTCCGCGCCCTTGCCGCTGCCATGGCTCGACAGCCAGCCAAAGCCCATTGCCTCGATCGGCGCGCCTTCGGGTTCGGGGCCGACATGGGCCGCATCGCCCGCGCCATGGGTCTTGCCGAATGTGTGGCCGCCTGCGGTCAGCGCCACGGTTTCGTAATCGTCCATCGCCATGCGGGCAAAGGTCTCGCGGATGTCGCGGCCCGACGCGACCGGATCGGGCTTGCCGTTGGGGCCTTCGGGATTGACGTAGATCAGGCCCATCTGCACCGCGGCGAGCGGGTTTTCGAGATCGCGGTCGCCGCTGTAGCGCTCATCGCCGAGCCATTCGGTTTCCGAACCCCAGTAGATGTCCTCTTCCGGCTCCCAGATGTCGGCGCGGCCGCCGCCAAAGCCGAATGTCTTGAAGCCCATCGATTCGAGCGCGACGTTGCCGGCCAGGATCATCAGGTCCGCCCAGGACAGCGCGTTGCCATATTTGCGCTTGATCGGCCACAAGAGGCGCCGCGCCTTGTCCAAATTGGCATTGTCCGGCCAGGAATTGAGCGGCGCGAAGCGCTGTGTGCCGGACGAGGCGCCGCCGCGCCCGTCAGCGGTGCGATATGTGCCGGCGCTGTGCCACGCCATGCGGATGAACAGGCCGCCATAATGGCCGTAATCGGCCGGCCACCAGTCCTGGCTGTCGGTCATCAGCGCGTGCAGATCCTTCTTGACCGCGCCCAGATCGAGCTTGCCGAACGCCTCGGCATAGTCGAACCCGCCGCCCATCGGATCGGTCAGCGCCGAATTCTGATGCAAAATCTTGATGTTGAGCTGGTTCGGCCACCAGTCGCGGTTCGACCGGACGCCGAAATTGGTGTGCATCACGGGGCATTTGCCGGTGATTTCTCCGGTGGGAGCGTTCATGAATTCCTCCGAGTGTGCGGGCAGTTTGATTGGTTCTTTAGAATCGTACCAAACTGGGCCGATCAGGTGAAGTTGAATTTGCTGATTTGCACGATAAGATCAGCTTATGAACACCCTGACATTGAAACAGTTGCGCTATTTCGAGGCGCTGGCCCGCCATGGCCATTTCGGCCGGGCTGCGGAGGCGTGCGCGATCTCGCAGCCGGCGCTCTCCATGCAAATCAGGGAATTGGAGGACTCGCTCGGCACGGCACTGTTCGAACGCGGCGCGCGGCAGGTGCGGCTGACCGGATTTGGCGACGCATTCGCCGAACGGGCGCGGACGATCCTGCGGTCCGTCGATGAGTTGGGGGACCTCGCCCGGGCGTCGCGGGATCACCTGGCCGGCCGGTTGCGCATCGGCGTCATCCCGACCATCGCGCCCTATCTGTTGCCGACGATCATCGGCGATCTGGCGCGGACCCATGGCGATCTCGACATAAGGGTGCGCGAAACCGTGACGCCAAAGCTTTTGCGCGAACTCACCGAAGGCAGGCTCGACACCGCGATCGTGGCCCTGCCCGTCTCCGAACCCGCCTTTACCGAGACGGCCTTGTTCGAGGAGGATTTCGTCTTCGTGCGGCCGGGTGCCGATGCCGGCAAGCCGGTGCCAAGCCCGGAAAAACTGCGCGAGATGCGGTTGCTGCTGCTGGAGGAAGGCCATTGTTTCCGCGATCAGGCGCTGTCGTTCTGCAGCCTTCGCTCACCGCTTCCGCGCGAACTGCTCGATGGCAGTTCCCTGTCGACGCTCGTCCAGATGGTGGGTGCGGGCATTGGTGTGACGCTGATCCCGGAAATGGCGGTGCCGGTCGAAACCCGTTCGGCATCGGTGTCGGTGGTCCGCTTCGCAGAGCCGCAGCCATCGCGCACGGTCGGCATGATCTGGCGGCGAACAAGCCCGCTCGCCAAGCAGTTGGCGCAGATCGCCGATCTTGTCCGGCAGTCTGCGGAAACGCTGCGCGCCGCGCACGCCATGCAGCCGGAGGGCGCATGAATCAAAAACGGGCCGCAAGGGCCCGTTTTCATTTGTCTTTATGTGACCGAAAGGTCGAAGATCAGGCCGCCGACAGATTGTCGGCCGAGCTCTTGCCCGAGCGCTGGTCCTGCACCACTTCGTAGTTGACCTTCTGGCCTTCATCGAGGCCGTGCATGCCGGCGCGCTGAACGGCGGAAATGTGCACGAACACATCGTTGCCGCCTGCTTCAGGCTCAATGAAACCAAAACCCTTGGTGGCGTTGAACCATTTGACTGTACCTGTTGCCATTTGCGTAGTCCTTTTCGTTGAACGCGTAGTGACGTGCGGCCAAGCCGGGCCGCTTTCCGATCGAGTCGTCTTTTGGAAGTGAGAACGTCAGCAGGCGTGGATAACGCGAGGCCAAAGTACGTCGGGCCAAAAAGTGTCGATGCGCTCCATATGGCGAGCAATTGCGCCAATAGCAAGGCAAGATGGCTTTAAGGGGTTAGCCGTTGACGCGTGTGGCGTCTGCGGTGTTGGTGCCGATCAGTGCGTCTATGTCGCTCTTGGGCATCGGCTTGTGGAACAAAAAGCCCTGCCCCCGCTCGCAACCGATGCCGCGCAGCAGTTCCGCCTCGGCTTCGAACTCGATGCCCTCTGCCACCGTCGTATAGCCCAGGTCGCGGCCTAGATGGATCAGCGATCGGACGATCGACAGATCGGCTGCCGAACGCGACATGTCCTTGATGAAGGACTTGTCGATCTTCAGAATGTTGAACGGCAGGCTCTTGAGGTGGGTCAGCGACGAATAGCCGGTGCCGAAATCATCGAGCGCGATCGAAACGCCCGCTTCCCGCAGGTGCCGAAGCTGGTCCGTCACCACCGGCGCCGCATGGTTGATGATCGTCGTCTCGGTGACTTCGACAATGAAATTGTGCGGCTGAAGACCGTGGCGCGACAGCGCCTCGATCACCCGCAGCGCAAAGCCGGGCTGGCGCAGCACCGCGGCCGTGACGTTGATCCCGATCCGGCCGAAATCGCCGCCGCGCGCCGTCCAGTCGGCCATGTCGCGACACACATGCTCGATCATCACATTGCACAGTTCGACGCTGACGCGGGCATCGTCGAACACTTCGACGAACTGGCCGGCGGTCAGAACACCCTTTTCGGGATGATCCCAGCGTGCCAGCGCCTCCATGCCGGTGATCCGGCCGCTCGCAAGCTCGATGACAGGCTGGTACCAGGGAACCACGCGTCCCTCGTCCAGAGCCTCGGCGAATTCCTGCACGACCAGGACCCGGCGGTGGAACGCTTCCTCCATCTGATGATCGTAGCATTTCAGATTGGTGGTCGCGTCCCGCTTGCCGTCATAGAGCGCCAGATCGGCGCGCCGCAGCAAGGCCTGCACATCGGTGCCGTGCGCCGGAGCGATGGCGTAGCCGGCGGTGGCCTGGACCGTGACGTTGACGTTGGCGATCTCGACTTCGTGCTGCAGCGCCTCATAGAGTGTGTCGGCGGCCGATGTCAGTTCGATCGGCCGGCGCCCATCGCCGATCAGCACGGCGAATTCATCGCCGCCCATGCGCGCAAAGAACCAATCCTTGGGCAAGGCCGAACCGAACTGGCTTGCGAAACGGATCAGGACTTCGTCGCCCACATCATGGCCATACTGGTCGTTGACCTGCTTGAAGCGGTTCAGATCGATCACGCACAAAATGAAGCTGGTCCCGCCTTTGGCGGCGCGCCCGGCAACCTTGTCCAGCTTCTCGTTGAAGGCGGCGCGATTGGCAATTCCGGTCAGGGCATCGGTCATCGCCAGGCGCCGCATCTTCAGCTCCTGCTCGCGCTGCTCGGTGACATCCTGGAACGTGCCGAACAGCCGGGCCGTGCGCCCGTCCACCACCTCGGGAACGCCGATCACACGCGCCCATCGATGTCCGCTGCCGGCGTTGCGCAGTTCGAGGATCAGGTCGAACGGTTCCCGCGTCCGGATGGCCTGCGAAATGGCCGCCTGAAAGACGGCGCGTGATTTCGGCGTGAACGGACGCGTCGACATCTCCGGCGTCATAGGCGTGCCGATGGGCGCGCCGAGGATGCGGTAGATCTCGTCGCTCATGGAGATGTGCCCGTCGCCCACCGTCCAGCGCCAGGCCCCGATCTGCGAGACCCGCTCGATATGGGCCAGAAGCGTCTGCTGAAGCTTGGCCTCGCGATCGGTCTCGGCAAGCAGCGCCCTGTCCCGCATCTGTTCGGAAATGTCGCGCGCAACGCCGCGATAGCCGACGAAGCGGCCGTCCTTGCCATGGTGTGGAATGCCGTTTGATTCGAACCAGCGCACGCTGCCGTCGCTGGCTTCCAGCGGGTAGCGGAAACGGCGGAACGGCCGGCGATCTTCAAGCGTCTGCCGATGCTCGGCCCAGATGTTTGCATCCAGGTTGCGATTGGCGATCTGCGAGCGCGACCGGCCGATGAAGTCGGAGGCCGGCAGGCCGGTGAGCTGGGAAAATCCGTTGCTGAGATAGGTAAGGACGAGGTTTTCATCCGTTTCCCAGGCCCAGAAATCGGCGACCTCCAGATAGTCATCGACCAGATAGCTGCCCTTGGCCCGTGTCACTCGATTTCCCCCGCTCCTCAGCAAGACAGGGAAACATGATTGGGTTTCCGCAAAGTAAATCGCGGTACGACCACCTGCCGTTTGGCGGGCGGCTTTGTACTCTTGCAGCGATTGGTGTTGAATTCTCAATCGGGACAGTCGACTGTTTTGGTCCAGTGTCAAACGGGGGAAACGAAATGCGACCTGAGTTTTTGTCACAAGGAGAAGATGCCCGTCTCTTTCCAGTGCTTTCGACCACATCCAAAGAGGGACGAACGACTTCGATCGTATTGGCGTGCGTCGCATTTGTAGACGAGTTCGCCCGGGCACTTCTCCAAACTGTCGGACAGAGAACCGGAAAGCGCTCAAAGATCGACTGTTACACGGAGATTGTCTTCAAAGGACAAAAAGACGGCAGGATCGATCGGCCTGATGGATTGATCGTCGTTTCCAACGGTTCCCGAATGTGGAAGGCGTTGATCGAAGCAAAAGTGGGCAACACCGCCATCAATTCTGATCAAATTGAAAAATATCGATCGGTGGCTCGCGAATTTGGCGTTGACTGCGTCATAACGATCTCGAACCAGTTCGCCTCTCGACCGGATCATCATCCGGTCGAAGCCGTTCGAAAACAGAGGTCAAAGATACCCGTTTTTCATTGGTCGTGGATGAAGATCCTGACCGAGTGTGATCTGCTGATCAACAATGACGCTGTCGAAGACGCCGAGCAACTGCTCTTGATGAAAGAACTCCGACGCTTTCTCACGCACGAAAGCGCTGGCGTAAAAGGTTTCGAGCGAATGCCGGCCGAGTGGACGGCAATCAACAGGCTTGTATCAAATGGCGGCAAGATACCGGCACGCTCAACAGAAGCGGAAGCTGTCATTGACGCGTGGCACCAAGAGACCAAAGACCTGTCGCTTGTTCTCAGCCGACAAACGGAAACGACAGTAAGAGAAAGGCTTTCACGCAAACACCGGAGCAATCCGGCGGAAAGGCGGAAGGATGATCTGTTTCTGCTACGCGAAGACTGCCGGATGAGAGCCGAACTGGACATCGAAAATGCCGCCGCGCCGATCCGCCTAACCGCCGATCTTGCTCGTCGCACGATCGATGTCGGCATGACTCTGCGCGCCCCCGAAGACCGAAAGTCCGCGAAGGCACGACTCAATTGGCTCTTGCGGCAAATTCCGGGAGAGCCCAACGATGAACTTCACATAAGGCTCAACTGGCCGGGCAGCAGCGAGGCGACCCAGTTTCCGTACGTTGATCTCATCTCAGACCCATCGATCATCGAGGTCGGAAAACATGGGCTGACGGTCCACAGCTTTGATGTCTTTTTGTCGAAGCGGCTTGGCGGCCGATTTATTCAGCAATCCAATTTCATCAACGAGATTGAAGCGTTGGTCCCGGATTTTTATCGGCAGGTCGGGCAAAATCTCTCCGCCTGGCAGATGAAGCCTCCCAAGATTCGCGAGGAGAAGAAGGAAGCCGAAGATGTGTCCGTCGAAGCCATTGCCGAGACGGTGCAAGCCTCCACCGATTGAGGGCTTCAGACCAACCGGCTTTGACCGATCGCCGCCTCGATAAAGCTGGCAAACAGCGGATGCGGGTCGAACGGGCGCGACTTGAGTTCGGGGTGATACTGCACGCCTATGAACCAGGGATGGTCGGCATACTCGATCGTCTCGGGCAGGACGCCATCGGGCGACAGGCCGGAGATGGTCAGGCCCGCCTCCTCCAGCGCGTTCTTGTGCTCGATATTGACTTCATAGCGATGACGGTGGCGCTCGGAAATGCGCGTGTCGCCATAGATGTCGGCGATCTTCGTGCCCTCTTCGAGCACCGCCTCATAGGCGCCGAGCCGCATCGTGCCGCCGAGATCACCCTCGCGCGTGCGCTTTTCGAGCATGTTGCCCTTCAGCCACTCGGTCATGATGCCGACCACATTGGTGCCCGGTTTCTCGAACTCCGAGGAGACGGCGTCGCCGATGCCGGCCAGATTGCGCGCCGCGTCGAGCACCGCCATCTGCATGCCGTAGCAGATGCCGAAATAAGGCACTTCGCGTTCGCGCGCGAAACTGGCCGCCTTGATCTTGCCTTCCGCGCCACGTTCGCCAAAGCCACCCGGCACCAGGATGCCATGCACCTTTTCAAGGTGCGGCGCAGCGTCCTCGCTGTCGAAGATCTCCGATTCGATCCATTCGATATTGACCTTGACCCGGTTGGCGATGCCGCCATGGTGCAGCGCCTCGATCAGCGATTTGTAGGCGTCTTTCAGGCCGGTATATTTGCCGACGACCGCGATGGTGACCTCGCCTTCGGGATTGTGGATGCGGGCGCACACATCGTCCCACACATGCATGCGGGGCTTGGGCGCCGGTTCGATCCCGAAGGCGGCGAGCACCTCGGCGTCCAGCCCTTCATCGTGATAGGCCTTGGGCACGTCGTAGATGTTCTTGACGTCGAGCGCCTGGATGACGGCGCTTTCGCGCACATTGCAGAACAGGGACAGCTTGCGCCGCTCGGCTTCGGGGATCGGCCGGTCGGCGCGGACCAGCAAAATGTCGGGCGCGATGCCGATCGAGCGCAATTCCTTGACCGAATGCTGAGTCGGCTTGGTCTTGAGTTCGCCGGCGGCCGGAATCCACGGCATCAGCGTCAGGTGAACATAGACGGCCTGGCCGCGCGGCAGATCGTTGCCGAGCTGTCGGATGGCTTCCATGAAGGGCATCGCTTCGATATCGCCCGCCGTGCCGCCGATCTCGCACAGGACGAAATCATAGCCCTCATTGCCTTCCACGACGAATTGCTTGATCTCGTCGGTGACGTGCGGGATCACCTGGACCGTCGCGCCCAGATAGTCGCCGCGCCGCTCCTTGGTGATAATGTTCTGGTAGATGCGCCCGGTGGTGATGTTGTCGTGCCTGTTGGCCGACCGCCCCGTAAAACGCTCATAGTGGCCGAGATCCAGATCTGTCTCGGCGCCATCGTCGGTGACGAACACCTCGCCATGCTGATACGGGCTCATCGTGCCCGGATCGACATTGAGATAGGGGTCGAGCTTTTTCAGCCGGACCGAATAGCCGCGCGCCTGCAAAAGCGCGCCCAGAGCGGCGGAAGCGATGCCTTTTCCAAGGGAGGAGACCACGCCACCGGTGATGAAGACGTACCGTGCCATGGGGCCTCACGCTTAGACAGGCGGACGCGATTCCGCAAAGAAAAAATATGGTTGCGAACAGAAAGCATGGCCGGCGCCGGGGCCGGCCTTTGATCGCCCGATCAGTTGTTGGGAACGCCGCCCGATGTGCCGCCATCGGTGGGCACGCCGCCGGCGGGCACTTCGCTGTCCGAAGGCACGTCCGAACCGCCGCTTTCGCCGCCCAGAAGATCGAGCACACCACCCTCGCCCGGCACCGGCTCGCCGGTTTCCGCATCAATCGTCTCACCGATCGCCGGAATGCGGTCGAGAACGTCGGTCGGATCGGTGCCATAGCGGCCAAGAAGGCCCAGGCTCACCGAAGTCACGAAGAAGGCCGCGCCCAAAATGACGGTCAGCCGCGTCAGCGGATTGGCCTGGCCGCGCGCGCTCATCGCATTGCCGCCGCCGCCAATGCCCAGCCCGCCGCCTTCGGACCGCTGCAACAGCACGACGCCGACAAGCGCGATCACGATCATGAGGTGGATGACGATCAGGATGGTCTGCATGGATCAAGGATTTCCGTCTTCGGCGCGGATGCGATGCCGGGGCCGATGGATGAATTGGCGCGTCTGTACATGGATTGCCACGCCCTGCCAAGGCCGGGCCTGAAGCCATCCCAAGTCAGCGCGCGGGCATTGCCGCGCAGATGGCAAGGAAGTCGCCCGATTTCAAGCTTGCGCCGCCAATCAGCGCGCCGTCCACCGAGGAAATCGCGAAAATCTCCTCGGCATTGGCCGGCTTGACCGACCCGCCATAAAGAAGCCGGATGCGGGTCCCGGCCGCACCGAACCGTTCGCGCAACTGCTCGCGCATGTGATCATGCATCGCTTCGATGTCATGCAGCGACGGCGTCAGCCCGGTGCCGATCGCCCAGACCGGCTCATAGGCGACGACGGTGTTTTCCGGTGCCGCATCCTTGGGCAGCGAGCCGGCAAGCTGCGTGTCGACCACGTCCATCGCCACGCCGTCCTCCCGCTCCTGCCGCGTTTCGCCGACGCAGACAATGGCCGTCAAACCCTGGGCATGGGCGGCGAGCGCCTTGCCCATCACCTCGATATCGGTCTCGCCATGATCGGCACGCCGCTCCGAATGGCCGACAATGACGCTTGCCGCGCCCGCATCGACCAGCATGGCGGCCGAAATGTCGCCCGTATGGGCGCCGTTTTCGGCACCATGGCAATCCTGGCCGCCAATGGCGAGCGGCGAGCCGGCGACCGTGCGCACGGCGCGGTCGACCAGCGTCGCCGGCACGCAGATCAGCGCGTCATAGGGCGAATTCGACCGCGTGCCCTCGGCACCGTCGGCGATCCGCTTGAGTTCGGGCAGTTCCGCACTGGTGCCGTTCATCTTCCAATTGCCGGCGATCAGCGGGCGGACGGTTTCGGCCATGGTCGGTCTCTCCTGATTGCTTGCGCGCCTGCTAGCGTGTTTGCGGCGGCAAAAAAAGCCCCGAACGCGCCATCGTTGCGCCATCGACCGGCGCTTGCATCGGCGCCATTCGGTTCCTAAGAAGGCGCACGAAACAAAACCGGTTGATGGAATGCTCGGCTCCCTGCGCGATGCGGCCAAGACATGGGTCGCCAAACTGCTTTTGCTGCTCTTGATCCTGTCGTTCGCGGTCTGGGGCATTTCCGACCAGATCCTGGGCGGCGGTGGCGGCAATGTCGTCCTTGAAGCGGGTGAAACTTCGGTCACCGCGCAACAATACCGGCTGGCCTATGACCGCCAGCTTGCCATCCAGTCGCAACAGTTCGGCACCCGGCTGACCCGCGAACAGGCACGCCTTCTGGGCATCGACAATGCGGTGCGCGCGCGCATGGTCGGCTCGGCCGTGCTCGATGAACAGGCGCGTGTCATGGGCCTGGGCCTGTCCGAGGACCGACTGGCCGGGCTGATCGCCGAGGACCAGGCGTTTCAGGGGCTCGACGGGCGCTTCGACCGCAGCCAGTTTCGCCTGATTCTCAACGAGATCGGCATGAGCGAAGCGGACTATATCGTCGACCGCGAACAGGCCGCCATCCGCCAGCAGGTCATCGAGGCGGTCGCCGATGGCATCACCATGCCCGACACGTTCCTTGAGGCGGTGCATCGCTATCAGGGCCAGACCCGCGATGTCAGCTTTGTCGAGATCGACGCAGCGGCATTGACCCCGCCCGGTACGCCCGATCAGGCAACGCTCGAAGCGTTTTTCGAGGAAAACCGCGAAACCTACCGCGCGCCCGAATACCGGACGATCCAATATGTGCTGCTGACACCGGAGGTCATCGCCGATCCGTCCGCCATCGATATCGAGACCGTGCGTGCCGAATATGAGGACAATCGCGCCCGCTACGCCCAGCCCGAAACCCGCACGATCCAGCAACTTGTCTTTTCCGACGAGGACAGTGCCCAGGCCGCGCGCGAGCGCATCCTTGCCGGCCAGAGCTTTGAAGACGCAGTGGCGGAGACCGGCCGGACGATGGGAGATGCGACGCTCGGCACGCTGGAACGCGGCGACGTCCCCGATGCCGCGGTGGCCGAAGCGGCGTTCGGCCTTGCCGGCGAAGGCGACGTTTCGGACGTCGTCGACGGTGCGTTCGGGCCGGTGCTGGTGCGCGTGACGGAGATCCAGCCCGAGCGCGTGCAGCCCTTTGACGAAGTGGCGGGCGCTATCCGCGAAGAACTGGCCGCGCTCGAGGCGCGCGATGTGCTTCTCGATATTCATGACGGCTATGAGGATGCCCGCGCCGGCGGTTCTTCGATGGCTGAAGCGGCCGCCACGCAGCGGATCTCGGTGACGACGCTGCCGGCGATCGACGCGCAGGGCAATGGCGAGGATGGCGAACCGGTGGGCGACATTCCCGAAGCCGGCGCGCTGCTGCAGGCTTCGTTCGCCGCCGAGATCGGCGAAGAATCGCGGCCGCTCGATGCCGGCCGCGAGGGGTTCCTCTGGTACGAGGTGACCGGTATCGACCCCGAGCGCGACCGCACGCTCGACGAGGTGCGCGACCGGGTGGTTGCCGACTGGCAGGCCGCGCAGATCGAAGGGGCGCTCGATGCAGCCGCCGAGGCGGTGGCGCAGGCCTTGCGCGACGGCGGAGACCCGGCAACGATTGCCGCCGAGAACGGCTATCGCGCCGATCTGAAATTCGGCCTCTTGCGCACTGGCGAGGATGCCGATTTCGGCGCGCCCGCGCTGGCTGCGGTGTTCAGTGTCGGCCCGCAAGGCGTCGATGTGGCCGAGGGCGCGACGGGCGATCGGCGTCTGGTTTTCCGCGTCGATCAGATCACCAACCCGCTTGGCGGCGCCGAAAGCCTTGATCCGTCGCTCAGCGCCAATATCGGCGCAAACCTTGCCGACGACCTGCTCAACCAGATGGTCAACCGCCTTCAGAGCGAGTTTCCGGTGACGCTTTATCCGACGGCGCTCGAGCGGGCGCTCGACGCCGGCACGTAAGGCGATCCGGGATGGCTGACATCAAACCGCTGATTGCCAAGGCCGCCGACGGCCATCCGCTGAGCGGCGACGAGGCGCGGCAGGCCTTCGACATCATCATGTCGGGCGAGGCAACGCCGGCACAGATCGGTGCATTTCTGATGGGTTTGCGGGTGCGCGGCGAGACGGTCGACGAAATCGTCGGTGCCGTCGCCACGATGCGCGCCAAGATGCGCCCGGTGAAGACGGACAAGCCGGTGATCGACATTGTCGGCACCGGCGGCGACAATTCGGGCTCCTACAATGTCTCGACGCTTGCTGCGATCATCGCCGCCGGCGCCGGCGCCCATGTCGCCAAGCACGGCAACCGCTCGCTTTCGTCGAAATCGGGCGCTGCCGACGCCTTGGCCGAACTCGGCGTCGATATCGAGGTCGAACCGGAAACGATTGCGCGCTGCATCGACGGGGCGGGTCTGGGCTTCATGTTTGCGCCGGTCCACCACCCGGCGATGCGCCATGTCGGCCCCTACCGGGTCGAACTGGGCACGCGCACCATCTTCAACCTGCTCGGCCCGCTGTCGAACCCGGCCAGCGCGTCGCGCCAGGTGGTCGGCGTGTTTGCGCCCCATTGGGTCGAGCCACTCGCCCATGTGCTCAAAGCGCTCGGATCGCACCATGTCTGGGTGGTCCATGGCAACGGGCTGGACGAGTTGACCACCGCCGGCGAGACGATGGTCGCCGAACTCAAGGACGGCGCGGTGCGCACCTTCTCGCTGGCGCCCGAAGAGGCCGGCCTGCCGCGCGCCGAACCCGACGATCTGAAGGGCGGCGCACCGGCCGAGAACGCTGCCGCCCTGCGCGCGGTGCTGGACGGCGCACACAATGCCTATCGCGACATTGCCTGCCTGAACGCCGGCGCGGGGCTTGTGGTGGCCGGTCTCGCCGACGACATTGCCGAGGGCGTCATCAAGGCCCAGGCCGCGCTTGACGATGGCAGCGCCAGGGCGGTGCTCGACAAGGTCGTCGCCATATCGACGGGGAAAGGCTGAGCCATGGCCGATATTCTGCGCAAGATCGAGGCTTATAAGCGCGAGGAGATCGCCGCGGCCAAGGCCGCCGTGCCCGTCTCCGCACTTGAAGACCGGATCGCCGATGCCGACCCGGCGCGCGGCTTTGCCGACGCGCTGCGCGCCAAGGCAGCGGCCGGCGATTTCGGGCTGATCGCCGAGATCAAGAAGGCGAGCCCGTCTAAGGGTCTGATCCGCGCCGATTTCGACCCGCCGGCGCTCGCACAAGCCTATGAAGCGGGCGGCGCAGCCTGTCTTTCGGTTCTGACCGATACGCCGTCCTTTCAGGGTGCGCCCGAATTCCTGACCGAGGCGCGCGCCGCGACCGCCCTGCCCGCCCTGCGCAAGGATTTCATGTTCGACACCTATCAGGTGCTCGAGGCGCGTGCCTGGGGCGCCGACGCGATCCTGATCATCATGGCGAGCGTCGACGATGCGCTGGCGCGCGACCTCGAACAGGCCGCCTTCGATCTGGGCATGGATGCGCTGGTCGAAGTCCACGATACCGGCGAGATGGAGCGGGCGCTGCGGCTTCAGTCGAAGCTGGTCGGCATCAACAATCGCAATCTGCGCACCTTCGAGGTCGATCTTGCGGTGAGCGAACGATTGGCGCCGATGGTGCCCGCCGACCGGCTTCTGGTCGGCGAAAGCGGCATCTTCGCATCGGACGATTGCGCGCGGCTGGCGTGGATCGGCATCACCGCGTTTCTGGTCGGCGAAAGCCTGATGCGGCAGCCGGATGTGACGGCGGCGACGCGGACGCTTCTGGCGCGGCAGACGGCGGTGGCCTGACATGGGCGACACGCCCCTCACCCATCTTGATGACAGCGGCGCGGCGCACATGGTCGATGTGTCGGCAAAGGCGGACAGCGTGCGCGAGGCGACCGCGGAAGGCCATGTCGCCATGTCGGCGGCAACGCTGGACGCGATCCTTGCCGGCGATGCGGCCAAAGGCGATGTGATCGGCACCGCGCGTCTCGCCGGGATCATGGCCGCCAAGAAGACATCCGACCTGATCCCGCTGTGCCACCCGCTGCCCATCGCCAAAGTGAGCGTCGATATCGACGCCGCCGAAGGCGGGCTCGATGTGCGCGCCACCGTGCGCGTCACGGGCAAGACGGGCGTCGAGATGGAGGCGCTGACCGCGGTCAGCGTCACCTGCCTGACCATCTATGACATGGCCAAGGCGCTCGACAAGGCTATGGAAATCAAGGACATCCGCCTTGTTTCCAAGACCGGCGGCAAGTCGGGCGACTGGCAGCGTCCGGACCCACAGGCGGACAAGGGCTGATGGCAATGATGCCGGTCGCCGACGCGCTCGGACGGCTGCTCGCCGATGCGACCGCGCTCGAAACCGAAGCGATTGCGCTGCACGAGGCCCGGGGCCGTGTCCTGGCCGCCGACATCGTCGCGCTGCGCACCCAGCCGCCCTTCGCGGCCTCGGCCATGGATGGCTATGCGGTGCGCGCCGAAGACACGGCCAAGACGCCGGCCACACTGAATGTGATCGGCGCGGTGGCGGCGGGCGACGTCTTTTCAGGCCGCGTGGAACCGGGCCAGACGGTGCGCATCTTCACCGGCGCCCCGCTGCCCGAAGGCGCCGATGCGATCCTGATCCAGGAGGATGCCGAGACCCTGGGCCGCGACAATATCCGGGCCATGGAGTCCGTCACCGCAGGCCGCTATCTGCGCCCTGCCGGGCTCGATTTCGCCGAGGGCGACCGGCTGCTGGAAAGTGGCACCCTGCTAGACGCCGGCCATCTGAGCCTTGCCGCCGCCGGCAATCACGCACGCCTGCCCGTCATCAGGCGCCCGGCCGTCGGCGTGCTCGCCACCGGCGATGAGCTTGTCGCACCCGGCCACGAAACCGGGCCCGGCCAGATCGTCGCCTCCAACGGCTATGGCGTCGCGGCGATCGCCCGCGACACTGGCGCCGAGGTGATCGATCTGGGGATCGCACGCGACAATGCCGCCTCGCTCGAGGCCAAGCTGGATGAAGCCATCGCGGCCAATTGCGATGTCCTGATCACGCTGGGCGGCGCGTCCGTCGGCGATCATGACCTTGTCCGTCCGGTCTTTACCGGGCGCGGCATGACGCTCGATTTCTACAAGATCGCCATGCGCCCGGGCAAACCGATGATGTTCGGCCGGCTCGGCGCGATGCGCGTTCTGGGCCTGCCGGGCAATCCCGTCTCCAGCCTCGTCTGCACCCATCTGTTCGTCGTGCCGCTGCTCGAACGGCTGGCCGGTCGACCCGAAAGCCAGCGGCGGACCAGGGCAAGGCTCGGCGCGCCGGTCGCCAGGACCGGGCCGCGCGAGCATTATATGCGCGCCAGCCTGACGCGTGAGTACAATGGCAGTCTCGTCGCCACTGCCTTCGACAATCAGGATTCGTCCATCATCCGGCTTTATGCCGCCGCCGACGCGCTGATCGCGCGGGCGCCCGATGCGCCAGCGGCCGAAGTGGGCGACGAAGTCGAGATCGTCATGCTGCGCGAGCCGCGCTGAGCTTCGTCAGGCGGTGCGCTTGGACAGGGCCAGCCAGATGCCGCCGCCGATCAGGAATGTGCCCGAGACCTTTTCGAGGATGCGCACATTGCGCCGGCTCAAAAGACCGCCCGTCTTGCCGGCGGCCAGCGCATAGGCGCCGTCAAGCACCGTTGCCACACCCATGAAGATCAGCCCGAGCAGAAGCGTCTGCAGCGCGGCATTGCCCTCGGGCACGATGAATTGCGGGATGAAGGCGCCGAAGAAGAACAGTGCCTTGGGGTTCGACCAGATGACGAAAAAACCCTGCCAGAAATAGCCGCGCAGCGAGCGCTGTCGCACATCATTGGCGTCGGGATCGGCGAGCGATCCGTCCGAGCGCCACAGCTTGACGCCGAGCCAGATCAGATAGGCGGCGCCCGCAAGCTTCAGCCAGACGAACAGTTCGCCCATCACCGAAACGACCGTTTCAAGGCCCAGCGCCAGAACGCCGATCATGATCAGGAGGCCGGCCTGCGTGCCCGCCACATTGGCAAGGCCCGAGCGCGCGCCGCTGCGCAGCGAATTGGCGATGATCACGGTGACAGTGGGCCCCGGCACGATGACGATCAGCGCGCAGGCGAGCGTGTAGGCGACAAGGGTGGGCCAGTCGATCATCGCGGCTTACTCCGGCGTGTCCCCGGTGTCGGTTTCCAGCGCGGCATCGCCCTCTTCGCCATCGCCATTCTCGGTTTCCGGAATGCGCTCGACCGAGACGACCTTCTCGCCATCGCGGGTCGAAAAGATGGTCACGCCCTTGGTCGCGCGGCTGGCAAAGCGGATGCCATCCACCGGCACGCGGATCACCTGCCCCGCGTCGGTGACCAGCATGATCTGGTCGCCATCGTCGACCGGGAAGGTGGCCACCAGTTCGCCGATCTCGCCGGCCTTGGCCGTGTCGGTCGCCTTGATGCCTTTGCCGCCGCGTCCCGAGACGCGGAAATCATAGGATGATGCGCGCTTGCCATAACCGAACTCGCTGACCGTGAGGACGAACTGCTCGCGCTCGGCCAGTGCGTTGAACCGGTCATCGTCGAGCGCCACGTCGGAAGCGCCCTCCTCATCTTCGGCGATGGCGGGCACGGTCTCATCCTCGGCGCCGTCATCGGCCCGGCGCAGCGCGCTGGCGCGTTTCAGATAGGCCGTGCGCTCGCCCGGTGTCGCCTCGGTGTGACCGAGGATCGTCATCGAGATCACATGATCGTCCGGACCTAATGCGATGCCGCGCACCCCGGTCGACGACCGGCCGGCAAAGACGCGGATATCGGTGACCGGAAAGCGGATGCACTGGCCCTTGGCCGTGGTCAGCAGCACATCATCATCTTCCGAGCAAGTCGCAACGCTGAGGATGGCATCGTCCGATCCGTCCTCGAACTTCATGGCAATCTTGCCGTTGCGGTTGACCTGCACGAAGTCCGAGAGCTTGTTGCGTCGCACCGAGCCCGAGACCGTGGCGAACATCACGTTGAGATCGGCCCAGCTTTCCTCGTCCTCGGGCAGCGGCATGATGGTGGTGATGCGCTCATCGGCCTCAAGCGGCAGCATGTTGCGCAGGAACTTGCCGCGCGACTGCGGCGTGCCGACCGGCAGGCGCCAGACCTTTTCCTTGTAAACGATGCCGCGCGAGGAGAAGAACAGGATCGGCGTGTGCGTGTTGGCGACGAACAGGCGGGTGACGAAATCCTCGTCCTTGGTCGACATGCCGGCCCGGCCCTTGCCGCCGCGGCGCTGCGCCCGATAGGTATCGAGCGGCACGCGCTTGATGTAGCCCTGGTGCGAGAATGTGACGACCATGTCCTCGCGCGCGATCAGGTCCTCATCGTCCATGTCCGGGCCGCCTTCGGCCAGCTCGGTGCGGCGCGGCGTGCCAAACTCTTCCTTGACGGCCGAAAGCTCGTCCTTGACGATCTGCTGGATGCGCTGGCGCGACGACAGGATGTCGAGATAGTCGCGGATCTGCTCGCCGATGGCGTTCAGTTCGTCGGCGATCTCGTCGCGGCCGAGCGCGGTCAGCCGCTGCAGGCGCAGATCGAGAATGGCGCGCGCCTGCTCCTCGGACAGATGGTACGTGCCGTCCTCATTGAGCATGTGGCGCGGATCGTCGATCAAGGCAACCAAAGGCGCGACATCCTTGGCCGGCCACCGGCGGGTCATCAGCTGTTCGCGCGCGGTCGCCGGATCGGGCGCGGCGCGGATCAGCGCGATCACCTCGTCAATATTGGCGACCGCGATCGCAAGGCCGACCAGCACATGGGCGCGCTCGCGGGCGCGGCGCAGCAGATATTTGGTGCGGCGGCTGACGACCACTTCGCGGAAGGCGACGAAGGCGCGCAGCATGTCGAGCAAATTCATCTGCTCGGGTTTGCCGCCATTGAGCGCCACCATGTTGGCGCCGAACGAGGTCTGAAGCGGCGTGAACCGGTAGAGCTGGTTGAGGATCACGTCCGCATTGGCGTCGCGCTTTATTTCGATTACAACGCGATAGCCCTGACGGTCGCTCTCGTCGCGGATGTCGGAAATGCCCTCGACGCGCTTTTCGCGCACCAGATCGGCCATCTTCTCGATCATCGAGGCTTTGTTCACCTGATAGGGAATCTCGGTGACGATGATCGACTCGCGGTCGCCCGAACGCTCCTCGATATGCGTCTTGCCGCGCATGATGATCGAGCCGCGCCCGGTCTCATAGGCGCTCTTGATGCCCGAGCGGCCCAGCACGATCGCGCCGGTCGGGAAATCCGGGCCGGGAATGTGCGCCATCATGTCGATCAGCGAAATCGCCGGATTGTCGATCAGCGCGATGCAGCCATCGATCACCTCGCCCAGATTGTGCGGCGGGATGTTGGTGGCCATGCCGACCGCGATGCCGCCCGAGCCGTTGACGAGAAGGTTCGGAAAGCGCGCCGGCAGGACGACGGGCTCGGAGTCCGAACCGTCATAGTTCTCCTGGAAATCGACCGTGTCCTTGTCGATGTCCTCGAGAAGATCGTGGGCGACCTTCTGCAAACGCGACTCGGTATAGCGCATCGCCGCGGGCGGATCGCCGTCGATCGAGCCGAAATTGCCCTGCCCGTCGACCAGCGGCACGCGCAGCGACCAGTCCTGCGCCATGCGCACCATCGCGTCATAGATCGCCGAGTCGCCATGGGGGTGATATTTACCCATGACATCGCCGACGATGCGCGAGGATTTCACATATTTGCGGTTCCAGTGATAACCGCTCTCATGCATCGCATAGAGGATGCGCCGGTGCACCGGTTTCAGCCCGTCGCGCACATCCGGCAGCGCCCGGCTGACGATCACGCTCATCGCGTAGTCGAGATAGGACCGCTGCATTTCCTCAAGGATGGAAATCGGCTCGATGCCGTCGCCCGCGCCTCCATCGGCGCCGGGGGGTGTCTCGTCGTTCAAACGCTGGTTTCCCGTGTGAGAATCGTTGCCGCTAACATAGTGCTTCGGGGGGCAAAAACCAAGCATTCCAAGATATTTGAGCGCTTTTGCACAGGCGGTTGCGCAAGCGCGGGCACACCGATGACAATGCCGGTTTCGAGCCGCGACGAAGCACCGGCATAGATGGCCGGCGGACCCGGATTTTCATTGCCGGCAGGCACGCCCGGGTGTAGGCGGACGCCATGGATGCGGACCTGATCATCAATGCGACCGTGACGCTGCTCGTCACCATCGATCCGGTGGGGCTGGCGCCGCTCTTTCTGGCGGTCACGGGCGGCATGGACCGCGCCCAGCGCCGCGAGGTCGGCACGCGCGCGATCCTGATCGGGTTCGCGATCATGGTGCTGTTCGCCGTCCTCGGCACGGCGATCCTGAGCCTGTTCGGCGTTACGCTGGCCGCCTTCCGGGTCGCCGGCGGGCTGCTGCTGTTCTGGATCGCCTTTGAGATGATCTTTGAAAAACGCCAGGAACGGCACGAAAACACCGCCGAGCGGGCCATCTCCGCCGATCAGGTGCGATCGGTCGCGGTCTTTCCGCTGGCCATCCCACTAATCGCCGGGCCCGGCGCGATCTCCGCGCTGGTGCTGCTGTCGGGCGACTTTGCCGGGCCCGTTGAGCGCGGCGCACTGATCGGCATCGTCGCTGCGATCCTTGCGGTCACATGGGTGATCTTCATCCTCGCCGAACGGGTCGACCGGCTTCTGGGCGAAACGGGCCGCTCGGTGCTGACGCGGCTTCTGGGCGTCATCTTGTCGGCGCTGGCGGTCCAGTTCGTCGCTGACGGTGTCAGGACGCTGATGGCCGCCTGACGGCCGATCCGGATATCACGGCGTCAACGCAAGGCGTCGAGATCGACAATCATTTCCGTGCCACCATATTCGTGCACGCTGTCGCGGGCCCGCACCGTCACCGACCCGATGGTTTCATCGATCACAACGCCCGAAAGCGACCGGGTGAAGGGCTGCTCGTCGACATGGGGATGGGCCAAAACGCGGCTGCCCAGCACCGCACCGTCCGGGCCGACCACTTCCCACAGATCGGCATAGTGGTCCCAGCCCTCATCGGCATGGGCGACGGTGACATCGAACCGCCATGTGCCGTTTTCGGCCTGCCGCGCCTCGACCTCAACCACATCCGCTTCACCCGCCAGCGCCACCGCCGACATGGCCAGCATCAGCGCCAGCACGCTGACTGCAAAAAGCGGCCTGAGCGCGAACTCGCGCGCCACCGGCACGGCGCCAAAGCCCGACACCGTGTCGCAGCGCATCGTGTCGCCAACCCTAGAACGGAATCTCGTCATCGAGATCGCGAACAAAATCATTGCCGCCCTGCTGGCCGCCCTGGCCGCCGCCGCGATCCATGCCGCCGGCGCTCTGTCCAACACGGTCATTGCCATAGCCGCCGCCCTGCCCGCGCCCGCCATAGCCCGCCTCGGCATCGGCGCGGCTGTCGAGCATCTGCAACTCGCCGCGGAAACGCTGGAGAACAATCTCGGTCGTGTATTTGTCCTGGCCGTTCTGATCGGTCCATTTGCGGGTCTGCAACTGGCCCTCGATATAGACCTTGGCGCCCTTCTTCAGATAGTTTTCGGCCACCTTGGCAAGGTTCTCGTTGAAGATCACGACGCGATGCCATTCGGTGCGGTCGCGCCGCTCGCCCGACTGCTTGTCGCGCCATGTCTCCGACGTCGCCACCGACAGGTTGACCACCGGATCCCCGGAATTGAGCCGCCTGACCTCCGGGTCCGCCCCCAGATTGCCGACCAGAATGACCTTGTTGACGCTGCCTGCCATGATGTTCGCACTCCAATGCCTGTTCGGCGCACCCTAGGCCCTCGTGCACGGCCGATGAAGGCGGTCGCCCGCTGTCCACAGGGACTTTTCAACCCGTACTCGGCCCGGCGCGCCGCACTTGCAATATGTTCTTATTTTGTTCTATACAGGCGGCAGCATGATGTCAACCGCCCGGACCATCCACAGATGCAGCCTTTCCTGTCAGCATATCGTCACGGGCGGGTCGACATGGCGCCGCCGAAGCCTACATTAGGTCTCGTTTTTCCGTGGCCCGGTTGGACCGGCCGATCACACCCGAACAGACTTTCATGACCGACAAGAAATTCATCACGGTTCGCGGCGCGCGCGAGCACAATCTGAAAAATGTCGATCTCGATCTGCCGCGTGATGCGCTGATCGTGATGACCGGCCTGTCGGGCTCCGGCAAATCTTCGCTCGCCTTCGACACGATCTATGCCGAGGGCCAGCGCCGCTATGTCGAGAGCCTATCGGCCTATGCGCGCCAGTTCCTCGAAATGATGCAAAAGCCCGATGTCGACCAGATCGACGGGCTGTCGCCGGCGATCTCCATCGAGCAGAAGACGACGAGCCGCAATCCGCGCTCGACCGTGGGCACGGTCACTGAGATCTACGACTATATGCGGCTTTTGTTCGCGCGCGTCGGCGTGCCGATATCGCCGGCAACGGGCCTGCCGATCGAAAGCCAGACGGTCAGCCAGATGGTCGACCGCATTCTGGCGCTCGAGGAAGGCACGCGGCTCTATCTGCTGGCGCCGATCGTACGCGGCCGCAAGGGTGAGTACCGCAAGGAACTGGCCGAACTGATGAAGAAGGGCTTCCAGCGGGTCAAGGTGGACGGCGCCTTCCACGAGATCGCCGAGGTGCCGGCACTCGACAAGAAATACAAGCACGATATCGACGTCGTGGTGGACCGGGTCGTCGTGCGCGAGGACATGGCCGCGCGGCTGGCGGATTCGCTTGAACAGGCGCTGCGCCTGTCGGACGGGCTGGCGGTCGCCGAATATGCCGACAGGCCCCTGCCCGACGCCGAGACCAGCCAGGGCTCGGCCAACAAGTCCAAGAACGACACCCATGAGCGGATCGTCTTTTCGGAAAAGTTTGCCTGCCCCGTTTCCGGCTTCACCATTCCGGAGATCGAGCCGCGCCTGTTCTCGTTCAACAACCCATTCGGCGCCTGCCCGCATTGCGACGGTCTGGGCACCGAACAGGGCGTCGATCCGTCGCTGGTGGTGCCCGATCCCGGCCTGACGCTGAAAAAGGGCGCCATCGCGCCCTGGTCGAAGTCGACCAATCCGTCGCCCTATTACACGCAGACTTTGCAGGCGCTCGGCAAGGCCTATGGCTTCAAGCTCACCGATGCCTGGGCCGACCTGACCGAGGAGAGCCAGAACGCGATCCTCTATGGCACCGGCGGCACCGAGATCGAGTTCTCCTATGATGACGGGCTGCGCACCTACAAGGCGAAGAAGAGCTTTGAGGGCGTGATCGGCAATCTCGAACGGCGCTGGCGCGAAACGGATTCGGCCTGGATGCGCGAAGAGATCGAGCGCTACATGGCGCAAAACCCCTGCTCGGTCTGCAACGGCCACCGGCTCAAGCCCGAGGCGCTGGCGGTGAAGATCGACGGGCTGCACATTTCGGAAGTGTCGGCCATGTCGATCCGTGCAGCCAAGGACTGGTTCGCCGGCCTGCCGGACGCGCTCAATGACAAGCAGAACGCGATTGCCGTGCGCATCCTCAAGGAAATCCGCGACCGGCTGAAATTCCTCAACGATGTCGGGCTCGACTATCTGACCCTGTCGCGCGGCTCGGGTTCGCTGTCAGGCGGCGAAAGCCAGCGCATTCGCCTTGCCAGCCAGATCGGCTCGGGCCTGACGGGCGTGCTCTATGTGCTGGACGAACCGTCCATCGGCCTGCACCAGCGCGACAATGCGCGGCTTCTGGAAACGCTGCGGCATCTGCGCGATCTGGGCAACACGGTCATCGTCGTCGAGCATGACGAAGATGCGGTGCTGACCGCCGACCATGTGGTCGATATCGGGCCGGCCGCCGGCATCCATGGCGGCACGATCATCGCCTCGGGCACACCGGCGGAGGTGATGGCCAATCCGGCCTCGCTCACCGGCCAGTATCTGGCTGGCACGAAAGGTATCGCGGTGCCGGCCGAGCGCCGCCCGGTCGACCTCAAGGGCCGCGCCATCAAGGTGATCGGCGCGCGCGGCAACAATCTGCAGGATGTGTCGGCGGCGCTGCCGCTCGGCACGTTCACCTGCGTCACGGGTGTTTCGGGCGGCGGCAAATCCACCTTCCTGATCGAGACGCTCTACAAGGCGGCCGCCCGGCGCATCAACGGCGCGCGCGAGGCGCCCGCCGAGCATGAGCGGATCGAGGGGCTTGAACATATCGACAAGGTGATCGACATCGACCAGTCGCCGATCGGCCGCACGCCGCGCTCGAACCCGGCGACCTATACGGGCGCCTTCACGCCGATCCGCGAGTGGTTCGCACAGCTTCCCGAGGCCAAGGCGCGCGGCTATCAGCCCGGGCGCTTCTCCTTCAACGTGAAGGGCGGGCGCTGCGAGGCATGCCAGGGTGACGGCGTCACCAAGATCGAGATGCATTTCCTGCCCGATGTCTACGTCACCTGCGATGTCTGCCACGGCAAGCGCTACAATCGCGAGACGCTCGAGGTCGAGTTCAAGGGCAAGTCGATTTCCGACGTCCTTGAAATGACGGTGGAGGAAGGCGTCGAGTTCTTCGCAGCGGTCCCCGCGGTGCGCGACAAGCTGGCAACGCTCGAACGGGTGGGCCTTGGCTATATCAAGGTCGGCCAGCAGGCGACGACGCTGTCGGGCGGTGAAGCGCAGCGCGTCAAACTGGCCAAGGAACTGTCGCGCCGGGCGACGGGCCGCACGCTCTACATTCTCGACGAGCCGACCACGGGCCTGCATTTCCACGATGTCGCCAAGCTTCTGGAAGTGCTGCATGAACTGGTCGACGCCGGCAATACGGTCGCGGTGATCGAGCACAATTTGGAAGTCATCAAGACCGCCGACTGGATCATCGATCTGGGTCCCGAAGGCGGCGATGGCGGCGGCGAGATCGTTGCCGAAGGCACGCCCGAGGACATCGTCACCGCCGAACGGTCCTATACCGGCCAGTTCCTGCGCGAACTGCTTGAACGCCGCCCCGTCAAACGCATCGAGGCGGCGGAGTGAGGATTGGTGGTGCTACCAGACCGTCGCGACGCTGAATGTCGACAAAGCATTGTCGCTGGTGACAAGCGTCAAGCTTTCCGATCGCGCCTGGGCGGCCAGCAGCCGATCGAAAGGGTCTCTATGATCGCCCGGCAACAGGCCGGCCGTCACTGCATGATGCTGGGTGATCGAAAGCGGCGAAAAGCGCTCGCCATCAATGATCGCCTCGAAATCGTCTGCCAGTTCGGCCGCCTCTTGCCATTTGCCGATGCGAACCTTGTTGGCGATCTCGAATGCCGAGACCGCACTGACAAAGACGTCTGTCTGCGGGTCGGCAATGATCGCGGTCGCGGTTTTCGACAGCAGCGGCGCTCCGGTCAGCCACCAGACAAGCGCATGCGTGTCCAGCAGGTGGCTCAATTCTCGCCTTTGGCCATGTCCACGCCTTCCCACGCGGCCAACTCTTCTTCGGTCATCGGTCGCAGGAAAAGATCGTCGGGGATTGCACCGCGCAAATGCTTGAGAGCGCCTGGCTTGCGCGGCTGCTTGACGTGTTCGGCCACAGGCACGAGCTTCACAGCCGGCTTGTCGCCGCGTGCGATAAACACCTCTTCTCCTGCTTCCGCCAGAGCGATGAGCTTGGAAAGATTGGTCTTCGCCTGATGCATCTTCACAATCATGCCTACAATATAGCTAACCACTTAGCTAAGCACAATGGGACGGCAGCGTCATGACCTCAGGAGCCATACGGGCCGGCATTGGCGGCTGGACTTTCGATGCGTGGAACGAGACCTTTTATCCGCCGGAGGTGAAGAAGAAAGACCAGCTCGACTACGCCGCCAGCCAGCTTCGCACGATTGAGATCAACGGCACCTATTATCGCGGCCAGAAGCCGGAGACCTTCGCCAAGTGGGCTGCCGCCACGCCGGACGGCTTCGTTTTCGCGGTCAAGGGCAATCGGTTCGTCACCAACCGCCGCGTGCTGGCGGAAGCCGGCGAATCGATGGCGAAGTTTTTTGCGACGGGTGTCACCGAACTGGGTGACCGGCTCGGCCCGATCCTTTGGCAGTTCGCACCGACGAAGAAGTTCGATCCCGATGATTTCCGGGCCTTTCTGGAGATGCTGCCGCGCGAACAGGACGGCATTACGCTGCGCCATGCGGTCGAAGTGCGCCATGAGAGTTTTCAGGTGCCCGAATTCGTTGCGCTAGCCCGCAGCCAGGGCATCGCCATTGTCGGCGCGCTGCACGAAACCTATCCGGCGATCTGGGATGTCACCGCCGATTTCGCCTACATCAGGCTCCAGACCGGCTCGGACGATATCGAGACCTGCTATGGCGGCAATGAGCTGTCGGCCTGGGTCGAACGCCTCCGGCAATGGTCGCAAGGCAGTCCACCCGACGATCTGCCGCTCATCGCGCCCGGTGCGCCGGCCGCCACCCGTCCGCGCAATGTCTTCGCCTATCTGATTTCCAGCGGCAAATCCCGCGCCCCCGCCGGCGCGATGGCGCTGCAAAGGCTGGTGGACGCATAGTTCAAGAGATCGCGCCATGACCATCCGCCCCAGCTATGCCGCCGTCACGCCCTATCTCGTCTGTTCCGATGCCAGCGCGGCCATCGACTGGTACGCCAGGCATCTGGGCGCGACGGAGCGCTACCGGCTGGCCATGCCCGGCGGCGGCATCGCCCACGCCGAAATCGCCATCAACGGCATGGTGCTGATGGTCTCGGACGCCTTTCCCGACATGGGCATTGTCGCCCCGGACGGGCTCGGCGGCTCGCCTGTCTCGCTGCAGGTCTATGTGGAGAATGCCGATCAGACCTTTGCGGCGATGGTCGCCGACGGTGCCGAGGCGCTTTTCGAGGTCAAGGACCAGTTCCATGGCGACCGGTCGGGCAAGCTGCGCGACCCGTTCGGCCATTTGTGGTTCATTGCGACCAATCGCGAGCCGCTGGGCCCCGACGAAATCGTTGCGCGCTTTGCGCTAGGGAGCGGCTAGCCCGCCGCTTCACTGAGACAGGCAATGTCCTGATCGGCCAGCATCGGCATGACGGCGTCAGCGATCGCGTCGGAGAGTTGCGCGATGCCTTGGCGCGAGAAATGCGACTGGTCGGTGAAATTGTCGGAGACCGGCGCGATGTCGGCGATCGGATCGATGAAGGTCCAGCCAAGGCACTGCGCCGCCTGGTCCTGGGCCGTCACCAACAGCGTGTTCAGTCGGGCAAGGTCACGCGCGCCCAGCCCGCGCGTCTCGTGCCGCAATTGCCGGGTGTGGGCCATCTGCTCGTCGAGCGGCAGGCCTTCGCGCAACTGGCCGCGATAGCCGATCGCCAGCACCGGCGTCGGGCCCGTCGCGTCGGCCAAACGATCCATGGGCGCGTCGATGGCCTGCGCGATGTCGGCCAACTCCCCGTCCGGTTTGGGGCCCTCATGCCGCGCCTGGCGTTCCTGGCGTGCCAGATGAAAGGCGCGGAACAGCTTGTCGACAAAGCGCGATTGCAACACCAGCCATGGATAATGCAGCGTGTAGCCGCCGCGAGTATCGGCGTCCGCATGCAGATGCAAAACATCACGCATCGAGCCCGACAGGACTACATGCAGGTCGGGCTCGAGCGCCGCCACGTCGGTGCGGACAAGCTGGGCCAGATGATCCATCGTATAGGCCGGGCCGGCGACGGTGATCTGGTCGAACCCGCAGGCGGGGGCGCGGGCGGCCAGCCGGTCCACAACCTGCGCGGCGATCATCTCATCTTCGGCATGTTCGGCGCTGAACAATTTGGAATCGCCCAGAAAGGCCAGCCGGATCGTGCCGTCCGGCTTTTCGGCCGCAATGTCCGGCCCGCGAAAACCCAGCGCGTTGATGGCGATGCCGCCAGCTTCGGTGCCCGGCGCAAAGCGCGGCGGCGCGTCCCCGTCGGCGGGCTTCATCTCGGCCATCAGGGCAAACCAGTCGAAGCCCGGCGGCGGCGCGCGCAGCGCGTCATAACTGCGCGCGAGCACCTCGCCGGCGGCAAGGCCGAGCACGACGACCAGCATCGTGCCGGCGCCGAAGGCGATCTCCGTCTGGCGCTCGGTCAGCCGGCTGAGCCAGCGGCCGAGCCAGGCGCCGCTGATCAGATCAATAGCGCGCATAACGGAAATCCGCCGGCGGTTCGACGCTGAGGATGACGATGCCGGCCAGCAGCGCGACATACCAGACCGCGCACAGCCATCCCGCGATGCGGGGCGAAAACCGGGTCAGAAGCAGGCCGTACATGGTGTCGCCTTCTCCTTTCAGTCGATCAGGCCGAACAGGCGGCCATAGGTTTCAAGCGCGGCGCCCGGCGTGCCCGCGGTCAGGATGACAAAGCCCAGCCAGACGAAATGGACAGTGAAAACGACCTTGGCCACATGCAGGACCGGCAGCGCGCTTTCCGGCAGCGCCTGCTCGAAGCGCGTCGTCCAGCCCTGGCTCTTCTGCCAGATGATCAGGCCGATGCCGTGCCAGGCGCCCCAAAGCAGGAAACGCAGCGAGATCTCGTGCCAAAGCCCGATGGCGATCATCGTCGCCATCGCGCCCAGCGCCGGGCTGCGGGTCTTGGCGACAACGACCGAATAGACATAGTCGCGGCACCATCGCGAGAGGGAAATGTGCCACGACCGCCAGAAGGCCGAGATGTTGGGCTGCAGATAGGGCCAGTTGAAGTTTTCCAGCACCCGGTAGCCGAGCAGGCGCGCAAAGCCGATGGCGATGTCCGAATAGCCCGAGAACTGGAAGTAAAGGTTCAGCCCGTTCTGGACGATCTCCAGATAGATGACGTGCTGCGCGGTGGGATCGTCGAAGGTGGCGATATAGTCGCCGAGCACGCCTTCGGTCAGGAAGTTGGAGAGGATGACGATCTTGGCATAGCCGTAAAGGATGCGCTCGGCACCCTCCGAGATCAGCGCCGGATCGAAACGCTGGCGGTTCAAATCGCGCCGGTAGTCGTCAAAGCGGTGGATCGGCCCAACAACGATGGTCGGCAGGAACAGAAGATAGCCGGCCAGTTCTTGCCCGCTTGTGCGCGGCACCGCCGACTTGTAGCGCTCCATCAAAAAATGGATGCAGCGGAACGTGTAATAGGAAAGCCCCAGCGGGATCGCGACCGTGTCGAGTAGATTGTCGAGATTCACCGGCTGGGTGATTTTGTAATAGCCCAGAACGCCGAGCATGGCGATGATCGCCGCGGCAACCGGCCGGAAGGTCGGCGCGGCGATATTGCCGGCCAGATGGGTGATCGCGGTGAACAGCACGAGCAGAACGGCCGAGTCCGGCGAGCGGCTGGCCAGGAAGATCACCGTGATCGCCATCAGCACGAACTGGCGCGTCGAGCGCGGCGCCAGCCAGTAGACCGATACGGTCAACCACATCCAGAACAGCCATGTGATCGACAGATAGCTCATGGCCGCGCGGCGGTCCCAGACGGTTTCAGCGGGTGATCAGAACAATCGCGACCGTGGCGACAGCGGCGAGGCATGCAACGGCAAATGCCTGCAGCCAGACGATCGGCGGTGCCGGCCGGTAGTGCGCGGCAAGGCGCGGCGTGCGCGAATTCCGGTCCATCGTCCATCAGCCTCCGGCCCGATGCTGTTCGACGATCTCGACCAGATGGCCGAGCGTTGTCACGCGCAGAACGTCGCGCGCCGACAGGGTGATCGCGAACGCCTTCTCGACTTCGCCGATCAGCGTGAGATGGGCGAAACTGTCCCAGCCGAATGTGGAGCGCGGTTCCGATGACAGGCGCAGGTCCGAGGGCTCGCACACAAAGGCCTGCGCGGCGAGCGCCATGACGCGGTCTTCGACCGATCCGGTCGCGCCGGCGCCATTGTTGGAGCCTTCAATGCCGAACAGAGCCCGCAAATCGTCGACCAGCACTTTGCCGGCGGGGTTGCGCGGCAGCGCGTCGGTCACCTTGAAGGCGCGCGGCACCTTGTTGGGGCTGAGCAGTCCGCGCGCATGGGCGGTCAGCGCATCCTGGTCGGGCGCATCATGGCCTGGGCGCGGAACGATGGCGCAGACGACGCGCTCGCCCCAGACCGGGTCAGGCAGACCCAGCGCGTGCGCCTCGGCGACCGCCTCATGGGTCAGCATGGCATCGACGATCTCCTGGGGCTGGATGTTGGCGCCGCCGGAGATGATCAGCGCCTTCTTGCGGCCGGTGATGGTCACGAAGCCGTCCGCGTCGATCGTCGCCAGATCGCCGGTGTGGAACCATCCGTCCGCATCGATGGCATCAGCCGTCAGATCCGGCCGGTTCAGATAGCCGGCCATGATGTTGGTACCCGAGATCATCAGTTCGCCCGCTTCGCCGGGTGCCACCGGCGTGCCGTCCTCGCCGACAAGGCGGATGTCGCAATCGACCGGCTTGCCGATCGTCCCGATGCGGAAATTCTCATCCGACGGGCCGCAATAGAGCGCCTCGCACACTGTCTCCGACAGGCCATAAGTGTTGATGACCCTGACACCGAACCGGTCCTGCACACTTCGCCAGAGCGCCTCGGGCAGCCGGTCCCCGCTCGAGCGAATGTAGCGGAAATCGGGGGTCGCCAGCGCGTCGCGATAGGCATCGCCCAGCCGGTCCATCAGCGACAGCATGGCCGGCACCAGATTGAAGTGGGTGATCCGGTCCCGATAGACGCTGTCGAGCAGCGTGCCCAACTCTTGCACGTTGAAACGCTGCGGGCGGTAGAGCGTCGCGCCCGTCATGAAGGCGATCAGAGGTCCGTGGAGGATGCCGTCCGTGAAGTGCATCGGCAGCGGGTTCAGGATGCGGCTGTCGGCATCGTAGTCGTAGACCTTGAAGAAGGTGGCGAGCTGGGCGGCGAGATTGGCATGGCTGAGCTGGACGACCTTGGGCGCGCTCGTCGTGCCGGAGGTGAACAGCATCAGGCCGATCGTGTCGGCGGGCACCGGCGCCGGCAAGGGCGCGGGCTCGATGGCGGCCAGTTCGCCGGCCAGACCGGACGGGCCGGCCGATTTCGCACCGCGCATCAAAAGCTTGCCGATCAGCCCGCCCGCGCCCGTGTCCGGCTCGATGACGGTGTGCGCAAGGCCGGCCGGAAGCGGGCCGGCGTCGAACATCAGCCGGTCGATGAACAGATGTTTCAGATCGGTCGCCGCCAGCGCATGGGTGCGCTCGGGCGGCGTCATGGCCGGGTTGAAGTTGACGATGGCGATGCCCGCGCGCAGCGCCGCGACGATCAGCGATGCCGCCATGGCCGGATCTTCGGTGACGATGCCGGCGCGGTCGCCCTGCGACAGGCCCTTGGCGCCGAACAGCGCGATCAGCCGCGCGACCCGGCCGGTGAACGCGCCATAGGTCAGCGCCTTGCCGTCGACCACCATGAACGGCTTGTTGGCGTCGGCCGATTGCATGGCCCGGTCGAGAAGACCGGTCAGCGGGCCGTGCAGATCGAGGGGCTGTTGCGTCATGGCGTCGGTGCCTTCGCGGTTTGGGTGAGAATCTGCCGCAAGCGTGCCTTGTCAGGCTTGCGCCGGGCCAGCCTCGGCAGATCGTCGAGGACGAGGATGCGCGCCGGCGTCTTGTAGGGGCCGAGCGCTTCCTGCACAGCCATCTTGGCGGCGCGTTCGGCATCGCCTTTTGATGGCTCGCCGATCATCGCCGCGCCGATGCGTTCGATGCCGTGCGGATCGGTCCAGGAAAAGACACAGGCCTCGGCGACCCAGTCGAGCGCGTTCAGTGCGCCCTCGATCTCGGCGGGGCTGACCAGCGTGCCTTCGGCGGTCTTGATGATGTCCTTCTTGCGGCCGACGATTTCCAGCCGGCCGCCGGGCAAAAAGCGGGCCAGATCGCCGGTGAAGTGCCAGCCGGCCCAGTCGCCCCTGGTCTCGATCGACGCCAGCTGCGACAGGGTCATGCAGTCGGAATGGACGACGATCTCGCCGATTGCGCCTGGCGCGACGGGCTGGCGGTCGTCGTCGACGAGTATGGCGAGGCAATCGCGCAGGAAGCCGCCGCCGGCACTCATAGTGTGCGGCGTATCGGGATCGGAGTAGGCGGCGGTCGCAAACTCGCGTCCGCCATAATAGTCGACGACCGGCAGAGAAAAGCGCTCGCGGAGCAGGTCAGCGGTGGCGAAGTCCAGAACGCCCGAGCCCGAGAAGATCGTGCGCACCGATGCCAGTTCCTCACGCGTGACGCGAGCGCCGGCCTTGGCGAAGGCGCGCAGGACGCCCGGCACGGCCGTCAGCCGCGTCACGCCAAAACGTTCGCACAAAAGCGCCAGCGCCACCGGGTTTTCGCGGGCATCGGCATCGGGAATGACCACGCGTCCCCCGCTCGCAAAGGGCAGCATCACCAGCGACCGGAACGCGCTGAGCGCGGTAAAGTCGGTTGCCGTGCAGAAAATGTCGGTGGCATCGAAGCCGAACACGCGTTGGGCGATCTCGGTCGAACGGAACACCGCCTCGTGGCTCGTTTCCATGGCCTTGGGCGCGCCCGTCGATCCGCTGGTGAAGCCGACAAAGGCGGCATCGTCGGGCATCACGACCGGAAGATCGGCCCAGAAATCGGTGGCCGGATCGGGACAGGCGCCGACGAATTCAGCAAATGCGTCGAGCGGGATGCCCTCGCCTGCTTCGGCCAGTTCACCGATCACGTCGAGCCGGTCCGAAAAGGTCAGTACGGCCGGCGCGGCCTGCACCATGCCGCGCAGCGCCTGCGGCCCGACCGTATCGCCGAGGCGCACCACCGTCGCGCCCATGAGGAGCGCGGCCAGGGTGACGAGATAGGTTTCGAGGCGCTGCGTTGCATCGACGGCGATGCGCGTGCCCTTGCCGACACCGCGCGCGGAAAATCCGGCGCACAGGCGCGCGACGATGGCCGCGACATCGCCCGCGGTCAGCGTGCCCTCGCCCGCGGCAAAGACGAGCTGCTCTGTCGGCGGGCGCGTCAGACCCTTGCGGATCAGCGTGTTGGCGGTGCGCTGCGGCCAAGCCACGGCCGATGCCGCCATCGGCGTTTGATCGGTTTGAAGCGGACCATCGGTAACTTCGGCTTCATCGCAGTGCAGCGCGCGGGCAATACGGTCACGCGGCGCACCCAGCGCCTGCCAATAGCCGAGCGCCAGCGCGCGCGGCGTGGCGTCCTCGTTTTCCATGCGGCATGGCTGTCCCGTTACCCATGCGGTCATCGCGTGCACCTTCCCCTCAGCACCCGCCATCAGTGTATGCGATTACCATCGAATGACCTAAGGGAACGGCGGCAAAATCCGTGCGGTGGTTAACTGTTTCGGTAAACCCGGACGGCGGATGGAACCGGCTCGTGAACGCTGCTGGCGCCATGTCCGGCCCCTTCAGGCAAACCAACGGACGACCGCACGGCGAGCGATGCGAACCCGATATGATAGCTGGCCCATGCGGCGATGCCGGCGAACTTGGCACCGTCTTCCCAGACGATGGTCGTCACGCTGCCTTCGATGCCGAAAAGGTCGAACGCAAGGCTCATTCCGAGCAACCCGCCCGCCAGAAGGAACAGGGCCGGGTTGAACGCGATGATGCGGCGCCAACTGACGGCCATATAGGCCATTGCCATGACCACATAGGCCGAAAGGACGACGATCTGCGGGACGCCGAGCTTGGGCGCCGCATTCTCATGGAAGAGATAGACATCGTCGAGGCCGAAGAAGAGGCTGATCAGGCCGGCGAACATCAGTTGCAGCCGGATGGTCGGCGCTAGGTCGAGGCGCTTGAGAAGGACAGCGGCGAACAGGGCGACCATTCCGGTTCCGATCCATATCAACACACCAAGCGTCGACATGAAGCCGTACCAGGACCGGCAGCATTCGCCCGACACCACGCCCGCGATCATCGGATCGAGGAACAAGAGGCGCGGATCGACGACAGGCTGCATGGCCGCGGCAAGCGCGAGCCCGGCTGCCGCCGCAACCGGCAACAGCAAAATCCAGTCATTGGCCCTCATGGCACCGTCCCCAACACCGCGCCAGACATGCCAAACCCCCTGAGCATGTCCTTATTTCAATGGCGATTTTGCCATGACGGTCTTAAGAAGCCCTGAAGAATGACGGCGCGGAACCCGGCTGGCTTCCGGTGCGGCTGGGCGCCTCATGCCGTGGGAAGACAGTCCGGCTCGCGACGGGCTTCCAGATTGGAATGATTAAAAACTAGAGCGTTTGACACCAGTTTAAGCCGGTATCATAATCCGACAAAGATCGTCACCTTTCACGAATCCGAGTTGACCGTGGGCGCACCGCTCGACATTGGCCATTTCTCCCGCTCCGAACGGAGGGCGCGACCTGTCGAACAGCTGGTGGTCGACGGCCTGCGTCACTGGACCGTGGAACCGGCTCCAGATGGCCAAACGCTCCATGCGCTGTTCGAGCGCGATTTGTCCGAAAGCCAGGCGCGGGCGGCAGCCGCCGCTCTGGAGGATTTCGCGGCCGCGCTCGGCCTTTGCGCCGCATGTCCGTTGCGCATCGCGACCGCCGGTTCCGATGATCTCAGCCGTGACGAGACGCTGATCCTCGGCCTTGTCTCGGCGATCCAGAACGGCGATGGCGCGGCAGCGGACATGTGCCTGCGCGCCCTCACCTGCGCCAGTCGCTGCGATGCGGTTGCGTTGGCCGCCGGCGCCTTCGCGCTGATCATGCGCAGCTTCGGCAAGACACTGCGGCCGATGCCGGCACGCTTCATTCGCGATGCCCTGCGCGAGGCCGCAGGCCGCGAGCGGCCCCTTCCAGAAAGTCTGCATTGATGGGAACGCTGGCCATGGCACATTCGGTTCTTGGACAGGCTTCGCGTTGCGCCGCGCGGTTTGGCATGAATTTTGACATGGATCATGGCCGCTCCAGCCAGCACCGTGCCAAATTCGGACAATCGAATGCAAGGACAGCCCCGCGATGATCGTCTGCAGTTGCAATGTGATCATGCTTCGCGAGATCGAGGATGTCATCACCGGCTTTCTCCATGCCGATGAATGGCAGCTCATCACGCCGGGCATGGTATATCATGCCATGGCCAAGCGCGGAAAATGCTGCGGCTGTTTCCCGCGCGTGATCGACACGATCATCTCGGTGAGCGAGGCCTATCATCGCCGCAAGGCCACGCCCGAGGACAAGATCGTCCCCTTCATCGCCCGAATCCGCGCCGAACATGATCGTTGCGAGACGGTGCGGCGCCTGGCAAAATCGGTGAAAATGCCGAAAGCGGCTTGATCTTTCCCGACAATTTCTACTTTATAATGATTATAAAGTGCATTGGAGGGACTCACCCATGAAGGGCAATGAGAAGGTCATCGAGCGGCTCAACGAGGCGCTGTTCCTGGAATTGGGAGCGGTCAACCAGTACTGGCTACATTATCGCCTGCTTGAGGACTGGGGCTACCAGAAGCTGGCCAAGAAGGAGCGTGAGGAGAGCATCGAGGAGATGCACCACGCCGACAAGATCGTCGAACGCATCATTTTTCTCGAAGGCTTTCCCAACCTGCAGAATGTGGCGCCGCTGCGCATTGGACAGAGCGTGCGCGAGGTGCTCGACGCCGATCTGGCGGGCGAAAAGGATGCCTGGGACTCCTACACCAAATCGCGCGAGATCTGCCGCGAAGCGGGCGACTATGTGACCATGGCCCTGTTCGAGGAACTGATCGCCGACGAGGAAGGCCATATCGACTTCCTCGAAACGCAGATCGACCTGTTCGAGAAGATCGGCGCCGAACGCTACGGGCTGCTCAACGCGGTTTCAGCGGACGAGGCGGAGTAACCGCGCCGGCCGCCGATTAACCGGTTGCGCACATGCCGGCTTTACAGATGCGCGCGCTGCGCTTATCTGCCGGGCTCAGGCCCCTATAGCTCAGTTGGTAGAGCAACTGATTTGTAATCAGTAGGTCCGCGGTTCGAGTCCGTGTGGGGGCACCAGTTTCACGCGGCGCGGCGTTCGGGCATGGTCCCTGCCCGCCCGGCGGCGACGGGGTGGAGCGCGGCGCGATGGACCAGACGGTGACCGGTGGCCTGGCCTTCCTGTCTTCCGGTACGCCCGAGGCCGACGAATCGGCCCACCATCTCGCCGCCCTTTACGGCCAATCGTCCACCGCTGACGCCGGTACGATCGTCGCGCTCGGCGGTGATGGTTTCATGCTGCAGACCATCCACCGGTTCATGAATTCGGGCAAACCGATCTATGGCATGAACCGGGGCTCGGTCGGGTTCCTGATGAACGAATATGGCGAAGACGATCTGCGCGAGCGGATCGCCGCGGCCGAGCGCGAGACGATCCGGCCGCTTCGGATGACCGCCATCGGCGAGGACGGCACCGCCCACCGGGCGCTGGCGATCAACGAGGTTTCGCTGTTCCGCCAATCCTATCAGGCGGCCAAGCTGAAGATCACCGTCGACGGCAAGGTCCGCATGGAGGAACTGGTGTGCGACGGCGTCATGGTCGCAACGCCCGCCGGTTCAACCGCCTACAATCTGTCGGCGCAGGGGCCGATCGTGCCGATCGACGCGCCGCTTCTCGCACTGACACCGGTGAGCGCTTTCCGGCCACGGCGTTGGCGTGGCGCCCTGTTGCCCAACCGGGTGACGGTCGACATCGAGGTCCTGGAAGCTGCCAAGCGGCCGGTCAATGCGGTTGCCGATCATACCGAGGTCAAATCAGTGCTACGGGTGACGGTCCGCGAGGCCCGGGACGCGACGGCGACGATCCTGTTCGATGCCAACCATTCCTGGGACGAGCGCATCCTGGCCGAGCAGTTCCGCTACTGACGGCGTATCGGAGCCATACGCTGACGCGACGTCAGAAAATTGACATCACGGAATGCGACAAATAGTCTCACTGCGTTTTCAGGGAGGCTTACCATGATGCGATTGATCCTCGCGGGCCTGATGGCGAGTTTTGCCACGGCCGCATTCGCGTGCCCGGATTATACGATCTGGGGCGACAAATACACATTCTCAGGTGACGAACTTTATTCGCCCAAATCGCTGTCCGTCGTCGCTGGCGGACAGAACAACCTGACCAAATGCGGCATCAGGGCGCAAAACTATCGCGGATCCTTGCCCGGCTATACAACCAGCAGTCCCGATTTTTCGATCACGGTGGAGGGCATCAGCGGCTATTCGATCGAGTTCCGGGTGCGCAGCGAATGCGACTCGGTGTTGCTGGTCAACACGGCAGCGCGCAACTGGTATTTCGACGATGACGATCTGGGCGCGGGCGATGCCAAGATCCGGCTGACGCGGCCGGCCGGCGACGGGATTTTCGACGTGTGGGTCGGCACTTATGATGGCAGTTCGTGCGATGCGCGGCTGATCGTCGAGACGTTCTGAGGCGAAAGCGAAAAAAAAGCGCCGGACGGCTTCCCGTCCGGCGCGATCGCTGTGAGCAGGTGAGACCCACTCTAGGCTCGTGTTTACATGATGCCTTCGGGCATGATCACCTTGTCGATGACATGGATGACACCGTTCGACGTTTCGATGTCGGCGGTGACAACGTTTGCATCATTGATCATCGGACCATTGTCCAGATCGATGGTGATTTCCTGGCCCTGCACGGTGGCGGCGGTCGTGTCGTCAACCAGATCGGTCGACATCACCTTGCCCGGCACGACGTGGTAGGTCAGGATTGCGGTCAGCTGTTCGCGGTTCTCGGGCAGAAGCAGTTCTTCAACCGTGGCGCCCAGGGCCTCGAAGGCCGCATCGGTCGGCGCGAACACGGTGAACGGGCCATCGCCCTTCAGCGTGTCGACCAGTTCGGCAGCCTGAACGGCTGCGACCAGCGTCTCGAAATCGTCGTTCGCCGCAGCGGTGTCGACAATGTCCTTGGCGCCCATACCGCCGGCGAGCGCGGCACCGGTCATGATGCCCGAAGCGGCGATGGCAGCGATGGCGGTCTTGATGATGGTCATCGAATAGTCTCCCATGTTGAGATTGTTCGAGGTGCGCGGGCGTCGCGCGCCTCACCAAACACTACGCACCAGCCGGCCTGTGGTTCGAAATGCGGGGGGAAAAGACCGCCGGGCGGCTTTGAACAGGCTGGGCCTTCCATGTCACAATTGGCGCCATAAACGGCCCGAATGCCTTTGATTCCAAGGGTTCTTGTTGACATCGGGCCGGCTTTTGCCTATCGGCGGCGCAGGAGCGCTGCCCGAGCGGGGCATGGCGCAAACCGCAAAACCCAACGGATATTACTTTTGGTCGCATTTGCCGAACTTCCCTTGTCACCCAAGGTGATCAAGGCCGTCGAGGACGCCGGCTACACCGAGCCCACGCCCATCCAGGAACAGGCGATCCCCCATGTGGTCGCCGGCAAGGATGTTCTCGGCATCGCCCAGACCGGCACGGGCAAGACCGCCTCCTTCGTTCTGCCGATGATCACGCGTCTTGAACGCGGGCGCGCCCGGGCGCGCATGCCGCGCACGCTGATCCTCGAGCCGACGCGCGAACTGGCAGCCCAGGTGGACGAGAACTTCCAGAAATATGGTGCCAATCACAAGCTGTCGGTGGCGCTTCTGATCGGCGGTGTGTCGTTTGACGAGCAGGACCGGAAACTCGAACGCGGCGCAGACGTCTTGATCGCGACGCCCGGCCGGCTGCTCGATCACACCGAGCGCGGCAAGCTCTTGCTCAACGGCGTCGACATTCTGGTGATCGACGAGGCCGACCGGATGCTCGACATGGGCTTCATCCCGGACATTGAGCGGATTGCCGGCCTCATTCCCTTCACGCGCCAGACGCTGTTCTTCTCGGCGACCATGCCGCCGGAGATCGCAACCCTTGCCGACAAGTTCCTGTCCGCGCCGGTGCGCATCGAGGTGGCCAAGGCATCGTCGACCGCATCGACCGTCGAACAGAAGCTTTTGAAGACCGGATCGAAGGATTTCGAAAAGCGCGCCGCGCTGCGCGATCTGCTGCGCGCGCAGGACGACATCAAGAACGGCATCATCTTCTGCAACCGCAAGCGCGATGTGGCGACGCTGTTCCGCTCGCTGGACAAGCACGGTTTTTCGGTCGGCGCGCTGCATGGCGACATGGACCAGCATTCGCGCACGCAGATGCTGGACGGGTTCCGCAACAACAAGATCCAGCTTCTGGTGGCGTCCGACGTTGCCGCGCGCGGGCTCGACATTCCCGATGTCAGCCATGTGTTCAATTTCGACGTGCCGATCCACGCCGAGGATTATGTCCACCGCATCGGCCGGACCGGCCGCGCCGGGCGCACCGGCAAGGCGTTCACGCTGGTCGACCGGTCGACGATGAAATATCTCGAATCGGTCGAAAAGCTGATCGACAAGTCGCTCGATTATGTCGACGGCATCGCAGCGCCTTCCAAAACCGATGGCGAGGAAGAGGATGCGCGTCCGGCGCGCGGGCGCGGGCGGGATCGCAAGCCGCGCCGCGACAAGATCAAGGACGACAATCGCAAGCGAGCCAAGGCAGCCGACGATGCGGCTGAAGACAAGGCGCCGGCCAAGCCCGAAACCGAGGCACGGCCCACGGCTGCGGCCGCCAATGACGATGATGCGGGCAAGGGCGAAACGCGCAGCCGGTCACGGTCGCGCGGCAAGTCCGAGCGCGGCAAGTCCGACCGCGGCGATGCGCCGGTCGGCTTTGGCGACGATATTCCCGCCTTCATGATGATCGGCCGCTGACGCCGTCGGTCAGAGACCAAGCGCCATCCCGACGCCCAAAACGCCAAGCGCGGTAAAGACGCCGACGGCGACGCGCTGTCCAAGACCCAGAAAAGCGGCAAACCCGGCGACTGCGGAGACGATGCGCAACCAAAGCGTCGTCTGTTCGGCCAGCGCGCCGCTCGGAAAGACGATCAGTTGTGCGATGACCGCGGCAACAAGCGCGGTTGCAATCGCCCTGACCAGCACCAGCACTTCCGAGGTTTCGCGGATCCGGTTGCCCAGGAGCACGCCCATCACCCGCCACAAATCCGTCGCGATCCATCCGGCGATGAGGATGAAGGCGATCTGCCACCACAGCGCATCGATCGACTGGTAGCTCATGTGCGGTTCGCCCACCAGCGTGCAAACCGCCCTGCCCCATAGGCGGCAACGCCCGCCACCGTACCGGTGACCAGAAGGCTCACACCGGGCACGAGCAGATAGAAGACCGGGCCGAGCAACAGGCCGAACACCATCGCCAACTGACCGGACGGCTCACGCGCCGAGCCCCACAAAGAGCACAGGAAATAGATCGGCGTCAGGAAAAACAGCGCGCCGAGCAGTTCGGCCGGCAGGTTGGGCGCCAGCCCGTAGACCACACCGACCAGAATGGAGTTGCCGAGCGTCAGCGTGCAGCCAAGACCCGCAAAGAAGGTGGTGCGCCACTCGCGCGGAACCTCCCGGAACCGGTCCATGGCGATGACCCAGGCGGTGATCGCGACGAAGTGCGACAGCAGCACCAGCACCCAGGTGCGGGTGTCTTTCGTGCGCATTTCCGGCACGATCGAGACGACCATCGGCATCAGCCGCGCCGAGGACAGGGTGACGGCGATGAAGGCGGCGACCAGCGAGGCGCCGGACTGGATGGCGGCGGCCAGGATGAACTTGGCCGGCAGCGCCCAGATCATCAGTGTCATCAGGACGACCTGCCCGGCCGGAAGACCGGCCTCGCGGGCAAAGCCTGCAAAGCCGACAAATGCCGTCATCAGCATCAGGGCCGGCAGCGAAAAGACCTCGCGCAGGCCCCGCGCGTACCAGTACCAGAAGCCGCCGGCGGCGCGGGAATTTTCATCGTCCGGTGCGGCGGGCTCGGTCATCGTTTCGCGCTAGCATGGATCGGCTGTGCCGACGAGCCGGAACCGCGCCCGAACGGTTCGTCAAGGAGGGCTACCATGTAGGCGCCAAAGAAAAACCCGCCTGACGGCGGGTTTTCCGGGACCGGTATCAGCGGCTTTTACTTGCGCGGTACGCGCGGCACGGCGGTGCGGGACGCCTTGGCTTCGCCGCCGTCGCCGCCCTTGTCAGGCGCCGCATCGGGGTTGCCGCCATCCTCGTCTGCCGGCGGTTTCTTCGCCGCAGGCTTGGCCTTGGCGCTGGCGGTCTTGGCCTTGGCGCGCGGCTTGCGCTTGGCCGGCGTTTCGCGCTTGGGCTTGACAGGCACCTCGTCGGCGACGGCTTCCAGATGGAGCTTTTCCTCGCCCAGTTCGTCCTTGGCGACCGTGACCTTGACCGTGCCGCCGGTCTTGAGCTTGCCGAACAGCACCTCATCGGCCAGCGGCTTCTTGATCTGCTCCTGGATCACCCGGCCGAGCGGCCGCGCGCCCATGCGCTCATCGTAGCCCTTGTCGGCAAGCCAGGAGACGGCCGCCTTGTCGAGATCGAAGGTGACGCCGCGCTCGGACAGTTGCGCCTCAAGCTGCATGACGAACTTCTGGACCACCTTGTGGATGACCGGCACCGGCAGCGGGCCGAACGGGATGATCGCGTCGAGCCGGTTGCGGAACTCGGGCGTGAACAGGCGGTTGATCGCCTCCATGTCGTCACCCTCGCGCCGCGACGAGCCGAAGCCGATCGCGTTCTTGGTCATCTCGGCGGCGCCCGCATTGGTCGTCATGATCAGGATGACATTGCGGAAGTCGATCTGCTTGCCGTTATGGTCGGTCAGCTTGCCGTGGTCCATGATCTGCAACAGGATGTTGAACAGGTCCGGATGGGCCTTTTCGATCTCGTCGAGCAGCAGCACGCAATGGGGATGCTGGTCGACGCCGTCGGTCAGAAGCCCGCCCTGGTCGAAGCCGACATAGCCGGGCGGCGCGCCGATCAGGCGCGACACGGTGTGCCGCTCCATATATTCGCTCATGTCGAAGCGAAGCAGTTCGACACCCATCGAGCTTGCAAGCTGCTTGGCGACTTCGGTCTTGCCGACGCCCGTCGGGCCGGAGAAGAGGTAAGCGCCGATCGGCTTTTCAGGTTCGCGCAGGCCGGCGCGGGCCAGCTTGATCGATGAGGCGAGCGCTTCGATCGCCAGATCCTGACCATAGACGACGCGCTTGAGTTCCTTTTCGAGGTTCGCAAGCACCTTTTCGTCATCCTTGGAGACCGATTTGGGCGGAATGCGCGCCATCGTCGCGATCGTCTCCTCGATGTCATGGACATTGATCGTCTTCTTGCGCTTCTTGGCCGGCACGAGCATCTGCCGCGCGCCGGTCTCGTCGACCACGTCGATCGCCTTGTCCGGCAGCTTGCGATCATTGATGTAGCGCGCCGACAATTCGACCGCCGACTTGATCGCATCGTCGGAATATTTGACCTTGTGGAAGTCCTCGAAATAGGGCTTGAGACCTTTCATGATCTCGACGGCGTCGTCGAGCGTCGGCTCGACAACATCGATCTTCTGGAACCGGCGCACCAGCGCGCGGTCCTTTTCGAAGAACTGGCGGAACTCCTTGTAAGTGGTTGACCCGATGCAGCGGATCGCGCCATTGGAGAGCGCCGGCTTGAGTAGGTTGGACGCATCCATCGCCCCGCCGGACGTCGCACCGGCGCCGATCACGGTGTGGATTTCGTCGATGAACAGGATCGCGCCGTCGAACTCCTCGAGTTCCTTGACCACCTGCTTGAGACGCTCCTCGAAATCGCCGCGGTAGCGCGTGCCGGCGATCAGCGCGCCCATGTCGAGCGAGAAGATGGTGGCGTCGGCCAGCACTTCGGGCACATCGCCCTCGACGATCCGCTTGGCCAGGCCCTCGGCGATCGCCGTCTTGCCGACGCCCGGGTCGCCCACATAGAGCGGGTTGTTCTTGGAGCGCCGGCACAGGACCTGGATCGTCCGGTTGATCTCGTCGGTGCGGCCGATCAGCGGGTCGATCTTGCCGCCCTTTGCCTTGGCGTTCAGGTCGATGCAGTAGGCGCCGAGCGCGCTTTCCTGCTTCTTTGCGACCTCTTCGCCCTCATTCGCCGGGTTGGCCTCGGCATCGTCATCGGCGCCGTTGGGCGTGCGGGTGACCGACGCGCCGGGGCGCTTGGCAATGCCATGGGCGATATAGTTGACCGCGTCATAGCGGGTCATGTTCTGCTCTTGCAGGAAGTAGGCGGCATGGCTCTCGCGCTCGGCGAAGATGGCGACCAGCACATTGGCGCCGGTCACTTCCTCGCGGCCGGAAGACTGCACATGGATCACCGCGCGCTGGATGACGCGCTGGAAGCCGGCGGTCGGCTTTGCGTCCTCGTCATAGCCGGTGACCAGGTTGGACAAATCATTGTCGACATAATCCGACAGCGTCTTGCGCAACGCATCCATATCGACATTGCACGCATCGAGCACGGCGCGCGCATCCTTGTCGTCGATCAGCGCGAGCAGAAGGTGTTCGAGGGTTGCATATTCATGTTCACGCTCATTGGCGAAGGTCAGTGCCTGGTGCAATGCGCGTTCGAGTGTCTGGGTAAAGGCCGGCATTATTTCTTCTCCATCACGCATTGCAGGGGATGCTGGTTCTGGCGGGCGAAATCCATCACCTGGGTCACCTTGGTCTCGGCAACCTCATAGGTGTAGACGCCACATTCGCCGACGCCGTGATTGTGCACATGCAGCATGATGCGCGTGGCCTGATCACGGTCTTTCTGGAAAAAGCGCTCGAGCACATGGACGACGAATTCCATCGGCGTGTAGTCGTCGTTGAGCAGGAGCACCCGGTAGAGGCTTGGTTTCTTGGTCTTTGGTTCGGTTCGGGTGATGACCGAGGTGCCGCGGCCGGTGCCGCCTTCGCGGTCATCGTCGCCGTCCGCGGCCCTGATCGGCGACATGTTCGTGCGGGCGGGCACGCGGTGTGGTTTGCTGGTATCCGGCAAGCTGTCCATGATCTCCGGTTTCGATTGGTCGTCTGGATTAACCGGTGGGTCCGATTCCCGCATTATCTAGGTCGTATTCAGCGCATTTTAAGTCCCTGCCATCGAGGCGCAAGACACAGATCGGTGTCAATGGGCGGCCGATTTCGCTTGCCGCGTCCGGCAACGAAAAAGACCCGCGTGCCGGAGCGCGCGGGCCTGATGGCGGCGCAGCGTTGAAACGCGCGCCCGATTCGACACAGCTTACTTGGTGGCTGCGGGAACCATGCCTTCGAAGGGCTTGTAGGCTTCTTTGGCCAGATCGGTGTAGAGTTCACCCATCTTGGTGGCCTGAGCGACCAGACCTTCATAAGCCGACTTGGCGTATTCGGTCTGAACTTCCATTGCCTTTTCAAGCGACTTGGAAGCGGCCAGCTTTTCAAAAGCGGCGGCACCGGCTTCGTAGGAAGCCTTCGAATAGTCGGTGGCTTCGGTGGCGATGGCCTGCATGCCCTTGGTCACGGCCGCATAGCTCTTCAGCGAGCTGTCCATCATTTCCTTGTTGGATTTGCTCATATCTTCAAATGCTTTCATCATGGTGTCACCTGTCGGTTTGCATTTATCTCGGGTCGGCATCGTGACGCGATGACGTCCTCGCACCCTGTATAGTGTGCACTGCACAAAAATGCAAGAATTTTTTTGCATTGCACAAAAAAA
>JANSXT010000008.1 GCA_024742765.1 Phyllobacteriaceae bacterium
CCGCATCCAGGCATCGGGCGGACTGTCCGACGAGGAAGTCGAACAGATGGTCAAGGACGCCGAGGCCAATGCCGAGGCGGACAAGAAGCGCCGCGAGGCGGTCGAAGCGCGGAACCAGGCCGAGTCGCTGATCGACTCGACCGAAAAGTCGCTGGCCGAGCATGGCGACAAGGTGTCCGAGGAAGACAAGACGGCCATCGAGGACGCGATCGCCGCCCTCAAGGAAGAAACGGCGGCCGAAACGCCCGATGCCGAGGCGATCACCGCCAAGACGCAGGCGCTCGCCGAAGCCTCGATGAAGCTCGGTCAGGCCATCTATGAAGCCACCCAGGCCGAGGAGCAGGCCGCCGCCGAAGGCGATGCGGCAGCGGACGCCGCCTCTGACGATGTGGTCGATGCCGACTTCGAGGAAATCGACGACGACGAAGACCAGAAGAAAGCGTCGTAAGCCGCTCCACGTCGTTCACGCCATGACAAAGGCCGATCCGGGAAACCGGATCGGCCTTTTTCGTCGAGGGACACGCTGTGTCAAATGGCTGTTTGCCGGGACGGGCGAACCGGTATGGCAAAGGTTTACTGTCGTCATTCCGGGGCCGCGCAGCGGAACCCGGAATCCAGAGACAAGGCGGTGGGCATCACGCGACCGGATTGCAGATCATGCTGCTTATGTCCGCAATGACGGCCATTGGGGCACGCGGGCGATCCGAAGGACGGCCGTGCGAATGCCGGCTTAACCGTAAACCGCGTCCGATCCGTCGGCGGGCTTGAATTTCAGCGCCACGCCATTGATGCAGTGGCGCTTGCCGGTCGGTTGCGGGCCGTCATTGAAGACATGGCCCAGATGGCCGCCGCAGCGGCTGCAATGTTCTTCGGTGCGCGGGATCAAAAGCTTGAAGTCGGTCTTGTAGGCGACCTTGCCCTCGATTTCCTGCCAGAAGCTCGGCCAGCCCGTGCCGCTGTCATATTTGGTCTCCGACAGGAACAGTTCCTGGTCGCAGCCCGCGCAGTGGAACACGCCGGCGCGCTTTTCGTCGTTGAGCACGCTGGTGAACGGACGCTCGGTGGCCTCTTCGCGCAGCACCGCATATTGCATCGGCGTCAGCTGCGCGCGCCATTCCTCCTCGGTCTTGACGATCTCGAAGGCGCCCTCCGCGGCGGCTGTCGCCGGCGTTGCACCCCACCATTTGGCGATGCCGGCGGCGGCGGCGCTGCCGAGGCCCAGCGTCAGGAATGATCGTTTTGTCACCATGGCAAACTCCTGTGTTGCCACCGAAGATAGCGGCCGGGTGGCCGGTTTGCATCTCACCTTCGTCCACGATTTCGTGAACGATCGATGACGGTTCTCCGCTGCGACAATTCGCGCACAGGCGCAATGCAGCCCAAGTTTGGAATTCTTCCAAATCGAGACATGGCTGTCACACTAACATTGCAAGCAGGGAGCGGTGCCGCGGCTGCGCCCAAAGCCGGATGCGCGCACACATGTCAAAAGACCACCGGAGGACTTCCATGGACCGCAAGCAGATCATCAACGATCCCGCGCACGGCAACCGCGCCGAGGCGTTCGAGGCATTCGACGACATCCCGACCAACCCCAATCTCGGCAACACGATCGGTGACGTCATCAACCGCCGCTATGGCCGCCGCGACGTGCTGCGCGGCATGCTCGGCGTGACGGCCACCACGGCCCTGTTCGGCACCTCGGCCCTGACCGCGCCGACCCAGGCGCTCGCCATGACCGAGGGCGACCGGTTCAACTTCACCGAACTGCGCTGGGGCAATGACCAGACCCACCATATCGCCGACGGCTTCGATGCGGACGTGCTGATCCGCTGGGGCGATCCCATCATGGCCGATTCGCCCGAGTTCGATGTCATGAACCAGAGCGCCGAGGCTCAATCCAAGCAGTTCGGCTACAACAATGATTATGTCGGCTTTGCTGAAACCGAGCCCGGCCGCGGCATGCTCTGCGTCAATCATGAATACACCAATGAAGAGGTTATGTTCCCCCAGATCGGCCGCCAGGACCGGTCCGGCTTCGAGCAGATGACCAAGGAACTGGTCGACATCGAAATGGCCGCCCATGGCGGCTCGGTCTTCGAGATCGTGCGCGGCGAGGACGGCAAATGGTCGGTCAACCGCGACAATCCGAACAACCGGCGCATCACCGCCGAAACGCCGATCACCTTCTCGGGTCCGGCGGCCGGCCATGACCGGCTGAAGACCAGCGCCGATCCGACCGGCATGAACGTGCTCGGCACGATCAACAATTGTGCCGGCGGCATGACGCCCTGGGGCACCTATCTGATGGCCGAGGAGAATTTCCACGGCTATTTCTGGACCGACACGCTCGACGCCGAGGGTGATCCCGACCTGTCGGCCCAGGCCGAGGCCGCCTCGATGGAACGCTATGGCGTGCCGGGCCGCTGGTATGCATGGGGCAAGTTCCACGACCGGTTCAACATCGACAAGGAGCCCAACGAATCCAACCGTTTCGGCTATATTGTCGAAGTCGATCCGATGAACCCCGATGCCACGCCGATCAAGCACACAGCGCTTGGCCGGTTCCGTCACGAAGGCGCCGAGACGACGATTGCGTCCGATGGCCGGCTGGTCATCTATTCGGGCGACGACAACCGCTTCGACTATCAGTACAAGTGGGTGTCGGCCGACGCCGTGACCGAGGAGAACTCGGTGTTCGGCTCCCCGCTTCTGTCCGAAGGCACGCTCTATGTGGCGCGCTTCAACGATGACGGCACGATCGATTGGCTGCCGCTGGTTCATGGCGAAGGCCCGCTGACCGCCGAGAACGGCTTTGAAAGCCAGGCCGACATCGCCATCGACACGCGCCTTGCCGCCGACCTTCTGGGCGCGACGCCGATGGACCGCCCGGAAGACGCCCAGCCGCGCGGCGACGGCACCGCCTACATCATGCTGACCAACAACAGCCGCCGCACACCCGAGCAGGTCGACGCCGCCAACCCGCGTCCGGAATCCAACTTCGGTCACATCATCGAGATCAAGGAAGAGGGCGGCAACCACTCGGCCACCACAGGCACCTGGTCGATCCTGGTCAAATGCGGCGATCCGTCGATCGCCGATGTGGGCGCCGAATGGCACCCGGAAACGTCCGAGCATGGCTGGTTCGGCTCGCCCGACAATTGCGCCATCGACGCCGACGGCCGTCTGTGGATCTCCACCGACCAGGGATCGAACTGGGCCAAGACCGGCAAGTCGGACGGGCTCTACAGCCTCGAGACCGAAGGCGAACTGCGCGGCCACTCCAAACTGTTCTTCCGTTGCCCGGTCGGCGGCGAACTGTGCGGTCCCTACTTCACCGACGATGCCGAAACGCTGTTCCTCGCTGTCCAGCATCCGGGCACCGACGGCACCAAGGACCTGGTGGGCTTTGCCAAGGATTCGACCTTCGAGGACCCGGCAACCCGCTGGCCCGATTTCGATCCGGCCATGCCGCCGCGTCCGTCCGTGGTCGTCGTGACCAAGGAAGGTGGCGGCAAGATCGCCGTCTGACGCGAGCCGTTGACTTTGAGGAAGGCGCGGGATCCGTCCCGCGCCTTTTCTTATGCGGAAGAGGGGTTTATGAGGGCTCCGACCACATTCAAGGGCGTCCGCCATGGCCTCCAGAGACATATCGACCCCCGCCACCGAGGCGGCGATCCTCGCCGACGCGCTGCCCTATATGCAGCGCTATGCGGGCAAGACGGTCGTCGTCAAATATGGCGGCCACGCCATGGGCGATGCGGCGCTCGGCAAGGCGTTCGCCCAGGACATCGCGCTGCTCAAACAGTCCGGCGTCAACCCGGTGGTGGTGCATGGCGGCGGGCCGCAGATCGGCGCCATGCTCGATCGGATGGGCATCGAATCGACCTTCGAGGGCGGCCTGCGCGTCACCGACGAAAAGACCGTCGAGATCGTCGAAATGGTGCTTGCCGGATCGATCAACAAGGAGATCGTCGCGCTGATCAACGGGCAGGGCGCCTGGGCGATCGGCCTGTGCGGCAAGGACGGTAATCTGGTCTTCGCCGAAAAGGCGCAGAAGACCGTCAGGGATCCCGACAGCAATATCGAGCGCGTCGTCGATCTGGGTTTTGTCGGCGAGCCGGCCAAGGTGGACCGGACGCTGCTCGACCAGTTGGCCACCTCGCGCATGATCCCGGTGATCGCGCCGGTCGCGCCGGGACGGGACGGGCACACCTACAACATCAATGCCGACACGTTTTCGGGCGCCATTGCCGGCGCGGTGGCCGCGCAGCGGCTTTTGTTCCTGACCGACGTGCCGGGCGTCCTCGACAAGAGCGGGACGCTGATCAAGGAACTGACCGTCAGTCAGGCCCGCGGGCTGATCGAAGACGGCACGATTTCCGGCGGCATGATCCCCAAGGTCGAGACCTGCATCGCGGCGCTGACGCGCGGCGTCAAGGGTGTCGTCATCTTGAACGGCAAGACGCCCCATGCGGTGCTGCTCGAACTGTTTACCGAGCATGGTGCCGGCACGCTGATCGTGCACGACCCGGTCTGATGCATGGACTGAGACGCGCCGCTCACACGTCGATCGACCGGGCGATCAGCTCCTTCATGATCTCGTTCGATCCGCCATAGATCATCTGCACGCGGGCGTCCGCATAGAGCCGGGCGATCGGATATTCCATCATGTAGCCATAGCCGCCGAAAAGCTGCAGGCATTCGTGCATCACCTCGTTTTGCACCTCGCTGCCCCAATATTTGGCCATGGACGCGGTCGCCGGATCGAGCGTGCCGCTCTCGGCCTTGACGATGCAGTCATTGACGAAGGCGCGCAGCACCTCCGCCTTGGTCTTCATCTCGGCGAGCTTGAACCGGGTGTTCTGGAAATCCATGACACGCTGGCCGAACGCCTTGCGCTCCTGCACATAGCGGATGGTCTCGGCGAGCGCATAGTCGATATAGCCGAGCGCCGTCAGCGCGATCACCAGTCGCTCCCACGGCAATTGCTTCATCATCTGGTAGAAGCCCTGGCCTTCTTCGGCGCCCAGAAGGTTGGTGCGCGGGATCTTCACATCCTCGAAGAACAGTTCCGACGTATCGTTCGCCTTCATGCCAAGCTTTTTGAGGTTCTTGCCGCGCCGGAAGCCGTCGGCGCCCTCGGTCTCGAGCACGATCAGCGACATGCCCTTGGCGCCCTCGCTTCTGTCGGTCTTGGCGGCAACGACAATCAGGTCCGCCGTCTGGCCGTTGGTGATGAAGATCTTCGAGCCGTTCAGCCTGTACTGGTTGCCGTCCTTCTCGGCGAAGGTGCGGATCGCCTGAAGGTCCGAACCCGTGCCCGGTTCGGTCATCGCGAGCGCGGCGACCTTGTCGCCGCTGACCAGTCCCGGCACCCAGCGCTGCTTTTGTTCCTCGCTGCCATAGGCGAGCAGATAATGGATGACGATTGACTGGATGCCGAAACCCCAGCCCGCATCGCCGACCCGGCCCTGCTCGTAGAGCGTGATCGCATCGAAGGCCAGGCCGCCGCCGGCGCCGCCAAGCTCTTCGGGCACCGCGCCCCCCATGATCCCGTGCGCGCCGGCCTTTTCCCAGAAGGCGCGGTCGACGACGCCCTGCTCGGTCCAGCGCTCCATGTTGGGCACCAGCTCATCGGCAAAAAAGCGCCGCACCGCATCGGTGAACATGCGGTGCTCGTCCTCGGCCCAGGCCGCCGTCGGGGTCAGCATCTCCATCGGCGGCATCTCCTCTCTGCTCCGGCGCCAGCACCGTGCTGCGCCCGCGCCCGCCCCGTCAAGTCTGCACATATGGCCCGATGACGAAGTGCCGCCGCAGCCTTATATTGGCGTCATGAACGCACCCTACAAATCCGATCTCGATCGCCTTCAGGCCGCATTCGACGTGCAGCGGGCGGCCTTTTCGCTCGACAATGTCCCCGGCATCAGCGCGCGGCGTATGAAGCTGCGCGATCTGGTGCGGGCCATCCGCGCGCGCCGGTCGGAGATCGTCGCGGCGGTCAGCGCCGATTTCGGCAACCGGTCGGCGGACGAGACCCTGTCGGCCGAGATTGCAGTCACGATCGGCAGCATCGAGCATACATGCCGCCATCTGGACCGCTGGGCGAACCCGACCCGCATGTTCAATCTCGGCATTCCCATCCCGGGCCGCACCTATGTGCGCCATGAGCCCAAGGGCGTTGTCGGCGTGATTTCCCCCTGGAACTACCCGTTCCAGCTTGCCGTCATTCCGGCGGCCACAGCGCTCGCCGGCGGCAACAAGGTGATGATCAAGCCATCCGAATTCACGCCACGCATGGCCGAACTGCTCGCGCGCCTGTTCGCCGATGTCTATGGCGAGGACGAGGTGGCGGTGGTCACCGGCGGCCCCGAAGTCGGCAAGGCTTTCTCCGAACTGCCGTTCGACCATCTGTTCTTCACCGGCTCGACGGCGGTCGGCCGCAAGGTCGCCATGGCCGCGGCCGAAAACCTGACACCGGTGACACTGGAACTGGGCGGCAAGAGCCCGTGCGTGATGATGCCGGATGCCGATCCGGAAAAGCACGCGCCGCTGGTCGCCTTCGGCAAATTCTACAGCGGCGGCCAGACCTGCGTTGCGCCGGACTATCTGCTGGTGCCGAAAGGACGGGCGGAAGCGTTCGCGGAAGCAATCATCGCCGCAGCCAGGCGTGCCCATCCCGCGCCGGCCACCGATCAGGGATACACATCGATCATCACCGAACGGCACTATCAGCGCCTGGCGGCGATGATCGAGGAGGCGAAGGCGTCCGGCCTGACGGTTCTGAGCGCCGGAGAGGCGGATGCGGCCAGCCGCCGGGTTCCACCGACCGTCGTTATCGGTCCGTCTCCTGACAGCCGCCTGATGTCCGAGGAGATTTTCGGCCCGATCCTGCCGATCCTCGAATATGAGGATTTGGACCATGCCGTGCGTTTCATCACCGCGCGCGACCATCCGCTGGCGCTTTACGCCTTCGGACGCGACGCGCGCGCGGCGGAAAATCTCGTCGCCCGCACCACCTCGGGCGGCGCCGTCGTCAACGGCACCATCATCCAGCTGGCGGTCGAGCACCTGCCCTTTGGCGGTGTCGGCAAGTCCGGCTATGGCGCCTATCACGGCAGGCGCGGCTTTGCCGAGTTCACCCATGCCCGCTCTGTGCTGGTGCTGCCGCAATGGCCGATCCTGCGCGACACGATCGCCCGTCCCGGCGGCCGCCGCATGCGCTGGCTGACCGACTGGATGATCGGCAAATAGGCGTCAGTCGCCGCCCACCTGAAGGCTCACCCGGTCGGCGGCAAAGCGTGACAACGAATATTGGACGGGCCGTCCGTCCATGTCGGCATTCACCGCCTCGGCCACCAGTACGATCGCGCCCGGCGACAGGCGCAGATGGTCGAGATCGTCGGCGGCGCCATGGCGGGCCTCGATCCGCGTCCAGGCGCGCACATAATCGGTCACGCCCAGTTGCGCCAAGGCGCGGGTCACCGATCCGGAACGCGCGAAGGCGTCCGCGATCGTGCCGAACCGTTCGGCGTCGAACCAGGATGTCGCCCGCGATACCGGCACGCCGTCGGCGCGGCTCAAGCTTTCAAGGCGGATGACGGGCGCGCCGGTTGCGATGTCGAGCGCGCGGGCGATGTCCGCCGTCGCCGGTTCCCGCCCATGGTCGAGCAGTTCGGTGCTGCGGTTCGCCGCCTGGCCCTCAAGCCCTTCTGAAAAGCGCGTGCGCTGGCCGATCGGGTAGGTCAGGCGCGGCTTGCGCCGCACGAAGGTTCCGCGCCCCTGATGGCTTTGGACGGCGCCTTCATGCGCCAGCGCCTTGATCGCCGCGCGCACCGTATGACGGTTGACGCCGAACCGTTCCGCCAGCGCCTTTTCCGGCGGCAGCTTGCCGTCCGCATCGACGAGCGGTCCTGACAGTCCGGCGCGGATGGCGTCGGCGATCTGCCGCCACATGGCGATGCCCGACTGGCGTTCGATCGGGTCGGATTGCACGGTCATTTTTTCGGGCCTGTCATAACTCTGTCACAGCGGACGCCTAACCGTGAGATTATCTTATCTAGTTGTCTAGAACAATAGACAAATTTGGAGACGCCGATGTCCGTATCCGAACCCGTCGACGACCGCACCCAGGCGCGCCGGCATCGCCTATCTGTCCTGGCGCAGGGCGACGCGGCGTTGCTCGCCGAATGCTGGAACGGCCTCGGCATCGATCCCGAGTGCGAGCTGGTGCGCGGGCCCGAAATCGGGCTGGTGGCGCTGCGCGGGCGCATGGGTGGCGGTGGCGCGCCGTTCAATCTGGGCGAAGCGACCGCGACCCGCGCATCCGTGCGCCTCGCTGACGGCACGACGGGCCATGCCATGGTGCTCGGCCGCGACAAGGCCAAGGTCAAGCTGGCCGCCGTCATCGACGCGCTGGCCCAGGATGAGGCGATGGCCGCCCGGCTCGACGAGGCCGTCATCGCTCCGCTCCAGGCGGCGATCGCCGCGCGCGACGCCGACCGTGCCGCCGAGACCGCGGCGACCAAGGTGGACTTCTTCACCATGGTGCGGGGAGACGACTGATGGCCATGCAATCCAATGACGTTATCGTCACCGGTGGCTTCGACGCGCCGGTTTTCGATGCCCAATCGGTCTTCCGGGCGCTGATGGACGCCATGGCCCGGCCCGGCACGGTGCAGGCCATCGCGCCGCGCGCTTCGGCGCCGGCGCCGCTGGGCTCCGTCGCCGCCGCGCTCGCGCTGACCCTCTGTGATGCCGACACGCCGGTCTGGCTCGATTCGGCATCGACCCAAGATGGAGCCGTCGCGCGCTGGCTCGGCTTTCACGCCGGCGCGCCGGTGACCGACGATCCTGCCGCCGCTGCCTTCGCACTGATCGGCGACGGCGCATCGCTCGGCTCGTTCGACCGGTTCGCCCGCGGCACGCAGGACTATCCCGACCGGTCGGCGGCACTGATCGTCCAGGTGCCGGACCTGACGGACGGCCCGGCGCTGACCCTGACCGGACCCGGCATCAAACACAGCGCAACGCTCGCGCCGAGCGGCCTGCCGGCGCGTTTTGCCACCCTTTGGGCCGACAACCATGCGCTGTTCCCGCGCGGCATCGACATGGTGCTGGCCGCGCCCGGCGCGGTCGCCGCACTGCCGCGCACGACGCGCATCGCAATCACGGAGAACTGACATGTATGTGGCGGTCAAGGGCGGTGAAAAGGCGATCCGCAATGCGCACCGGCTGCTCGCCGACCGGCGGCGGGGCGACCGGTCCGTTCCGGCACTGACGCTGGCACAGATCGCAGGCCAGTTGGCGCTCGCCGTCGACCGGGTGATGAGCGAGGGCGCGCTTTATGATCGCGACCTGGCCGCGCTCGCCATCAAGCAGGCACGTGGCGACATGATCGAGGCGATCTTCCTCGTGCGCGCCTATCGCACCACGCTGCCGCGCTTCGGATATTCCGAACCGGTCGACACCGGCGCGATGCACATCGAGCGGCGCATCTCGGCGACCTACAAGGACCTGCCGGGCGGCCAGATGCTCGGGCCGACTTTCGATTACACCCACAGGCTGCTCGATCCTGAGCTTGCCGGCGATGCCGAGGTGCCAGGCGCCGGGCGCGGCGAGGGCGAACCGGCCCGCGCCATGCGCGTCTCCGACATTCTGGCCGAAGACGGGATGATCGAGGGCGACGGCGATGCGGCAACGGAGACGCCCGGCGATATCACCCGCGAACCGATGGAATTTCCGATGGAGCGCGACACGCGCCTTCAATCCCTTTCGCGCGGCGATGAAGGGTTCCTTCTGGCGCTCGCCTATTCCACCCAGCGCGGCTATGCGCGCTCTCACCCGTTCGCCGGCGAGATCCGCATCGGCGAAGTGGAGGTCGCCGTCGACATGCCTGAACTGGGCTTTGCGGTCACCGTCGGGCGCGTCCAGCTCACCGAATGCCAGATGATCAACCAGTTCAAGGGTTCGTCCAAGGCGCCACCGCAATTCACGCGCGGCTACGGCCTCGTCTTCGGCCAGTCCGAGCGCAAGGCGATGGCCATGGCCCTGTGCGACCGTGCCATGCGGGCGCGCGAACTGGGCGAGGACATTGTTGCGCCGGCGCAGGACGAGGAGTTTGTCGTCTCCCATTGCGACAATGTGCAGGCGTCGGGCTTCGTCGAGCATCTCAAACTGCCGCATTATGTCGACTTCCAGGCCGAACTCGAACTGGTCCGCACCACGCGCGCCGAACATGAAAGCCGGCGCGATCCGGGCCCAGCCGTCGCGGAGGCAGCCGAATGATCGAGGGGCTGTCCCATGTGACCTTCATCGTCTCCGACCTCGAACGGATGACGCGCATCCTCGTCGAGGTGCTGGGCGCCGAGCAGGTCTACGCAAGCGGCGAGGAAACGTTTTCGCTGTCGCGCGAGAAGTTCTTTCTGGCCGGAGGCGTCTGGATCGCGATCATGGAGGGCGAGCGCCGGTGCGAGCGCAGCTACGACCATGTCGCTTTCAAGATCGACGAGGCCGATTTCGATGCCTGCGCGGAGCGTATCCGCCGACTGGGCCTCGACATGAAACCGCCCCGTCCCCGCGTTCCCGGCGAAGGCCGCTCAATCTACTTCTATGACGAGGACGATCACATGTTCGAGCTTCATACGGGCACATTGGCCGAACGCCTGGCGCGCTATGCCAAGGGAAAAGGGTCCGCCGAATGACCATGCAACCCACAGACCTCGCCACCTACAATTTCGCCTATCTGGACGAACAGACAAAGCGGATGATCCGCCGGGCGATCCTCAAGGCGATCGCCATTCCCGGCTATCAGGTGCCGTTTGCCAGCCGCGAGATGCCGATGCCCTATGGCTGGGGCACGGGCGGCGTTCAGGTCACCGCCTCGATCATCGGCCCGGACGACACGCTCAAGGTGATCGACCAGGGTGCCGACGACACGACCAATGCGGTCTCGATCCGCGCCTTTTTCGCCAAGGTCGCCGAGGTCTCCACCACGACCAGCACCGCCGACGCGACGATCATCCAGACGCGCCACCGCATTCCCGAGGAGAAGCTCGGCGAGGGACAAATCCTCGTCTATCAGGTGCCGATCCCCGAGCCCTTGCGCTTTCTGGAGCCGCGCGAGACCGAGACGCGCAAGATGCATGCGCTCGAGGATTACGGGCTCATGCACGTCAAGCTCTATGAGGACATTGCCCGCAACGGCCACATCGCCACCACCTATGCCTATCCGGTCAAGATCGAGGGCCGCTATGTGATGGACCCGTCGCCGACGCCCAAATTCGACAATCCCAAGATGGACCAGTCCGAAGCGCTGCAGCTTTTCGGCGCCGGACGTGAAAAGCGTATCTATGCGGTGCCGCCCTACACCAGCGTCGTCAGCCTCGATTTCGAGGATTATCCGTTCGAGGTGAACCGGTTCGACCAGCCCTGTGCCCTGTGCGGCGCCGAGGGCGTCTATCTCGACGAGGTGGTTCTCGATGACCGGGGCGGGCGCATGTTCGTGTGCTCGGACACCGACCATTGCGAAAAGCGCCGTGCCGCCGGCCACAAAGGCACGATGGCAGGCGGGGAGATCGGACAATGACCGTCGCCGGTTCTGTTTCACATATTGAAGAGCCGGTCGACAGGCCGGCAATTCCCGCCGCTGACGCCACCGAAGAAAAACCGCTCCTGTCCGCCAGCGGCGTGTCGAAATTCTATGGCAGCCGCATCGGCTGCGAGGATGTCAGCATCGACATTTGGCCGGGCGAGGTCCTGGCGGTGGTTGGCGAGAGCGGATCGGGCAAGACGACGCTGCTCAACTGCATCTCCACGCGGCTGATGCCGACGACGGGCACGGTCACCTATCGCATGCGCGACGGCCAGACCCGCGATCTCTACCGGATGGGTGAAGCCGAACGGCGTTTCCTGATGCGGACCGACTGGGGCTTTGTCCACCAGAACCCGGCGGACGGGTTGCGCATGACTGTTTCGGCCGGCGCCAATGTCGGCGAGCGGCTGATGGCGACCGGCGCCCGGCACTATGGCGACATCCGCGCCACCGCCGGCGACTGGCTCGGCCGCGTCGAGATCGCCGAAGATCGTATCGATGACCAGCCCCGCGCCTTTTCCGGCGGCATGCGCCAGCGCCTTCAGATCGCGCGCAATCTCGTCACCGGCCCGCGCCTTGTCTTCATGGACGAGCCGACCGGCGGGCTCGACGTGTCGGTCCAGGCGCGCCTGCTCGACCTGTTGCGCGGACTGGTCACCGATCTGGGCCTTGCGGTCGTCGTCGTCACCCATGATCTGGCCGTCGCGCGGCTCCTGTCGCACCGCATGGTCGTCATGAAGGATGGCCGCGTCATCGAGACCGGCCTGACCGACCGCGTGCTCGACGATCCGCGCGCGCCCTACACCCAGCTTCTCGTTTCCTCGATCCTGCAGGCATGATGCGATGGCCGTTCCCCTGATCGTTTCCGGCGTCTCCAAGAGCTTCACCATGCATCTGCGCGGCGGCGTCCGCATTCCGGTGGTCGACGCCGTGCATTTTTCGATCGAGGCCGGCCAGTGCGCGGTGCTGAGCGGGCCGTCCGGCGTCGGCAAATCGTCGATCCTGAAGATGCTCTACGGCAACTACGCCGTCGATGTCGGCCAGATCCTAATCCGCCACAATGGCACGCTGCTCGATCTCGCACAGGCCGAGCCGCGTCAGGTGATGGCCGTGCGGCGCGACACGATCGGCTATGTCAGCCAGTTCCTGCGCGCCGTTCCGCGCGTCTCCGCGCTCGATGTCGCCGCCGAACCGCTCGTGCAACGCGGCACCGATTCCGATACGGCGCGCCGCCGCGCCGCGGACCTTTTTGCCCGTCTCAACCTGCCCGAAAAACTGTGGGAACTGCCGCCGGCGACCTTCTCGGGCGGCGAGCAGCAGCGGGTCAACATCGCGCGTGGCTTCATCACCGATCATCCGATCCTCCTGCTGGACGAGCCGACCGCCTCGCTCGATGCTGCCAACCGAGCAGTCGTCGTTGCGATGATCGGCGAGAAGAAGGCCGACGGCGTCGCTCTCCTCGGCATCTTCCACGATGCCGACCTGCGCGAGGCGGTCGCCGACCGGATCATCGACGTCACCGGCTTTGCCCCAAAGAAAGCCGCCTGACCAATGCCCAAACTCTCCGAACAGCCGCTGGTCCACGCGACCGCGCGTGTGACTGGCTCGACGCTTGGCTGCTACACCGAGATCGACGAGGGCTGCGTCGTCACCGAGTGCGAGGTCGGCGACTACTCATATCTCATTCGCCAGACCGAGGCCTGGTGCGCCACCATCGGCAAGTTCGCCAACATCGCCAGCCATGTGCGCATCAACGCCACCAACCATCCGACCTGGCGGGCGACCCAGCACCATTTCACCTATCGGGCGGGCGACTATTTCGATGATGCCGTCAACGAACCGGCCTTCTTTGCTTGGCGCCGCGAGCATCGCGTCACCATCGGCCACGATGTGTGGATCGGCCATGGCGCGATCATCTTGCCCGGTGTGACGGTCGGCAACGGCGCGGTGATCGGCTCCGGCGCGGTGGTCACCAAAGACGTCGATCCCTTCACGATTGTCGGCGGCGTTCCGGCCAAACCGATCCGCGACCGGTTCGCTCCCGGCATCGGCGAACGCATGGAGAAGCTGGCCTGGTGGGATTGGAGCCACGCCGATCTGCGCGGCGCGCTCGAGGACTTCCGGACGCTCGAGGCCGGGGCCTTTCTCGCCAAACATGGCGGCTGACACCGGCCGTTTTACGGCTGTGGACTGTTACACAACTGACACTGAACTGACATTGGACATTCACATCGGGCCGATAGGCCGCAAAACGTGTGCGGTTGCGAAAAGGTCCTTTGCGAATGCTCGAAATCAGCCAGGTCACCCGTCGTTTCGGGACCAACGTCGCCGTCGACAATGTGACGATCGACGTTCCCGAAGGGCAGATGGTGGGCGTTATCGGCGCCTCTGGCGCGGGCAAATCGACGCTTTTGCGCATGATCAACCGGTTGATCGACACGACCGAGGGCAAGATCGTCTTTTCCGGCACGAACGTGTCGGCGCTGCGCGGACAAAAGCTGCGCAATTGGCAGCGCGACTGCGCCATGATCTTCCAGCAGTTCAATCTGGTGCCGCGCCTCGACGTTCTGACCAATGTGATGCTCGGGCGGCTCAATCACCGCTCTTCGGTCGCGAGCCTCTTGAACATCTTCTCCGACCAGGAACGCGCCATGGCGATCGCGGCGCTCGAACGGCTCGGCATCGAGCGCGCGGCGATGCAGCGCGCCGGAACCCTGTCGGGTGGCCAGCAACAGCGTGTGGCGATCGCCCGCGCCCTGATGCAGCAGCCCAAGGTCATTCTCGCCGACGAGCCGATCGCGTCGCTCGATCCGCGCAACGCGCAGATCGTCATGCAGTCGCTGCGCGACATCAACCGCAATGACGGCATCACCGTCGTCACAAATCTGCACACGCTCGACACGGCGCGCACCTTTTGCGAGCGCATCATCGGCATGCAGGCCGGCAAGGTGGTGTTCGATGGCGGGCCGAACGATCTGACCGAGGCCGCGGCCCGCTCGATCTATGGCGCGGACGGTCTCGAGGAGGCGTTCTCCGAAGCCGTCACATCGACCAGCCTGGCGCCGGCAAAGCCCACACGCGCCAAGGAAACCAAGGAACCGGCGCTGGTTGGCGCCTGACAGGTTTAGCCGCTCGTCGGGCCGGACGGGCGGTTTTTGTTTCAACACGGCCAAACGGGCGATTGCCCGATCTTCATGCCACTTCCGGGAGACCAAACATGCTGAAGAAAACTCTGCTCGCGACCGCTGCCGTCGCTCTCGTCGCAACCAGCGCCCATGCGCAGGACGTGTTCCGCGTCGGCATTCTGGGCGGTGAAAACGAAGCCGACCGCCTGCGCAACAACCAGTGCCTGATCGATCTTCTGCCCAAAGCCATCGGCGTCAACGAAGTTCAGCTTTTCCCTGCCGCCGATTATGACGGCGTCGTGCAGGGCCTGCTTGGCGGCACGCTCGACTATGCCGAACTGGGCGCCTCGGCCTATGCCAAGGTCTATCTGGAAGACCCCGAAGCCGTTGACCCGGTCCTGACCACCCAGCAGGTGGACGGCGCCACCGGCTACTATTCGATCATGCTGGCCCGCAAGGATTCGGGCATCGAGTCGATCGAGGATGCGCAGGGCAAGCGTCTCGGCTTTGCCGACCCGGACTCCACCTCCGGCTTCCTTGTGCCGTCCGTCGCCCTTCCGGCGCAGCTCGGCATGCCGATCGACGAATATTTCTCCGAAACCGGCTTCGGCGGCGGCCATGAGAATGGCGTCCTCGAAATGCTGAAGGGCAATTTCGACGTTCAGGTCACCTGGTCGTCGGGCGTTGGCGAATTCGCCGATGGCTACACCTCCGGCAACATCCGCAAGATGGTCGACAAGGGCCTTCTGGACATGGACGAGGTCAACGAAGTGTGGCGTTCGCCGCTGATCCCGAACGGCCCGATCGTCGTCTCCAACCAGCTCGATCAGGACGTGCGCGCCAAGTTTATCGAGTTCTTCAAGGCCATGCCCGAAAACCATCCGGACTGCTTCCGCTCGGTCCAGGGTGGCGATTTCGCCGGCTTCATCGACGTCGACCACTCGTTCTACGAGACCATCGTCGCCGCCCGTAAGTCCAAGATCGGCTCTTAAGGCTGATCGACACCATCCCGCGCCGCGTCCCGAAAGGGGCGCGGCGCGTCATCATCTTGCGGACCTTTTCCCATGGCATCGACCGACCTGCACGATCCAGACGCGTATGTCCGAAACGGGCGATACGACGTTGATCGCCACTGGCGCGACCTCGTCCGTCAGCGCCGGCTCTACACAGGTTTGAGCCTGGGCATCCTGTTCGTTGCCCTCTTTGCATCGCTGTGGTTCGCCAACGAGACCAATGCCGGCAAGTTCTTCGACCGGCTGCCGCATTTCTTCGATTTTGTCGGCGGCATGATCCCGCGCGATGGCTGGGAGGTCTGGCGGGCCCTGTTCGACCTTGAGAGCCCCTACTATGACGGCTCGTTCAAATATGATTATCCCGATGGCCGCGTCTATTTCTGGGGCACTTGGTACGTCCCCGAATACATGCACAAGATGGTCGAGACGCTCAACATCGCCATCCTGTCGACGCTGATCGGCTTCATCTTCGGCTTCCTTCTGTGCTTTCTGGCCGCCACCAACCTGACCACGACCCGCTGGCTGCGTTTCTTCGTGCGCCGCTTCATGGAATTCCTGCGCGCCTTCCCCGAGATCGTCATCGCCGGCTTCTTCCTTGCCATCTTCTCGCTCGGCCCGGTCCCGGCGATCATCGCCGTGTCGATCCACACGATCGGTGCGCTCGGCAAGATGTTCTTCGAGGTGGTCGAAAACGCCGACATGAGACCCGATGAGGGCCTGCGCGCGGTCGGCGCCAACTGGACCGAACGCGTCTGGTTCGGCATCGTGCCACAGATCATGCCGAACTTCCTCAGCTACACATTGCTGCGGCTTGAGATCAATGTGCGCGCCTCGACCATCATCGGCGCGGTGGGCGCCGGCGGCATTGGTGAGGTGCTGCGCCTGTCGATCAGCCGCGGCCACGAGGCCAAGACGCTGGCGATCATCCTTCTTCTTTTCGTCACCATCGTCGCCGTCGACCAGCTTTCGGCCTGGCTGCGCCGCAAGATCGTCGGCGACCAGGCCTTCCAGTTCGGCGCCTAAGAGAGACTGAAAGCCATGACCCTGTCCGCCCAACCGCTCTCCGCCGCCCAGGTCGATGAGATCATGGCCCGCCAGCCCGACGTGTTCCGGCGGCCGTTCCACAAGCGCTTCGCCGCGCCGCTGGCTGTCGCCGCGGTGACCGCCTACTGCATCTACGCGTTCTGGTTCTTCTCGATCGGCCAGGTCTTCGCCAACGGCAACTGGAACATTGCCGGCACCTATCTGGCCGACTGGGTATCCTACGAGGTTCGCCCGGATATCGAATATCGCGACGGCGAAATCGAGGTGACGTTCCCGCGCTTTTCGCCGCTCGGCGAGAACCCTGATCCCGACTGGATCGAGACGGAACAGGGCACCGTCACCGTCATCGTCGACCGCCCGGCGGACAATTCGGCATCGGCCGCACCGGCGTCGGGCTCGTTCATGTCGCCCAACTCCGATGCGACGCTGACCGCCGAGGACAATGCGCTCGATGGCGATGCGGCGGCGACGCCGGCCGATGAGGGCTTTTCGTTCATGTCGCCCAATTCCGATGCGACATTGACCGCCGAAGACAATGCCCTTGGCGGCGCGGCGCCGGCAGCGGACGAGGCGGTCGTCACCGAAACGCGGCAGGGCATCGCCCGTGCTCTGGTGAGCATCTATGAGCGTGGCACCATCGACGTGACCCCCGACCGCGTCATCGTCACCCGCTACAATGGCACGCTTGAGGTGCTGATCGACCGCGAAAACGAGCAGGTCCTGCCGCAGGGTCCGCTGCCCGACTGGGCGACACAGCGCGCGCCGGGCGCCAAGGTGTTCGTCGATTTCGGCTTTTACGGCCGCGCGGAAATCCGTCACCGCGAGGTCAAGGTCAATCGCCGTTTCCTGGGCTGGGAGAATTTCGTGTTCGATCCCGCCTCGCCCTATTGGGGCCTCGGCTTCGGCGAAGTCATCGGCAAGGCGTTCGGTCCGCCGATCGAGGAGGGGCGGTCCAATTTTGGCATCATGTGGGAGAACATCGTCTACAATGCCGAATGGCAGCATGGCGATGTCTGGATCAAACTGCTGCAGACTATTGTCATGGCCTTCGTCGGCACGCTCTTTGCGGTCTTCATCGCCTTTCCGCTGTCCTTTGCCGCCGCCCGCAACATCACGCCCAACCGGTTCGTCAACCAGATCCTCAAGCGCTTCTTCGACTTCCTGCGCTCGGTCGACATGCTGATCTGGGCCCTTTTCTTCACCCGCGCCTTCGGTCCGGGGCCGCTGGCCGGCATCTCGGCGATCTTCTTCACCGACACGGGCACGCTGGGCAAACTCTATTCCGAGGCGCTCGAAAACATCGACGACAAGCAGCGCGAAGGCGTCCGCTCGGTCGGTGCCGGCCCGGCCGCCGTCCAGCGTTTCGGCGTCGTGCCGCAGGTGCTGCCCATCTTCGCCAGCCAGGCGCTCTATTTCTGGGAGTCCAACACCCGGTCCGCGACGATCATCGGCGCGGTGGGCGCCGGCGGCATCGGGCTCAAGCTCTGGGAAGCCATGCGCACAAATCAGGACTGGGAGAACGTCTTCTACATGGTGATCCTGATCCTGATCGTCGTCTTCATCTTCGACAATGTCTCCGGCGCCTTGCGTGCACGGCTGGTCGGGCGTCAGGCGGGATGAGGTTTGATGGCCGTGTCGCCGCGTTGAGACGGTCATGCAAACGTCATAAAGACGGACCATAGGAGGGCCGGCGCTAGCGCGCCGATTCCCCGACAATGAGAAGCGCATCCGATGACGCCGCAAACCATATTGACCAACGCCAACCTCATCCTTGAAGACGAGATCCTGCACGGCACGATCACCATCGACGATGGCGTGATCGCCGACATCGATGGCGGCACCGTGGACCATGGCGAGGACATGGAAGGCGACTATCTCGTCCCCGGTCTGATCGAACTGCACACCGACCATCTCGAGCAGCATTTTGCGCCGCGCCCCGGTGTGCGCTGGCCGCTGACCGCGGCGATCCAGGCGCATGATTCGCAGATCGCTGCCTCCGGCATCACCACCGTGTTCGACTGCCTGCGGCTCGGCTCGGACGAGGAGGGCGGGTTTGAAAAGGGCGAAATGCGCGCCATGTCGGACGCGATCCAAAAGGCGCAGGCCGAAGGCCGCCTCCGCGCCGACCACCGCATTCATCTGCGCTGCGAAGTGTCCGCCGCCGATGTGATGGACCATTTCTCCGAGTTCGAGGACGATGACGCCGTCGGCCTGATCTCGCTGATGGATCACGCGCCCGGCCAGCGCCAGTTCCAGACGCTCGACCAGTACGAACTCTACTACAAGACCAAGCGCGGCCTGTCGGACGAACAGTTCCGCGCCTTCTGCGAACGCCGGCAGATGCAGTCGGCGATCTATTCGGACAAGCATCGGCACGCGTTGGCCGCGATCTGCGCGGCACGCGGCATCGCCATCGCCAGCCACGACGATGCGACGCTCGACCATGTCGAGGAAGCCAAGACATTCAACGTCACCGTCGCCGAGTTCCCAACCTCCATGACCGCGGCCAGGGCCAGCCACGAGGCGGGCATGGGCGTTCTGATGGGCGCGCCCAACGTGGTGCGCGGCAAGTCGCACTCGGGCAACATCGCCGCCCGCGAACTGGCGCGCGAAGGCGTTCTCGACGTGCTGTCGTCCGATTATGTGCCGTTCTCGCTGATCTACGCGCCATTCATTCTGGCCGAGGAAGTCGACCATATCGACCTGCCCGACGCCATCGCCATGGTCACCGCCAATCCGGCGCGTCAGGTCGGACTCGATGATCGGGGCCGGCTGGCACCCGGCCTGCGCGCCGATCTTGTGCGCGTGGGCCGTCAGGACACGATCCCCGTCGTCCGCCAGGTCTGGCGCGAGGGGCGCCGGGTCGCCTGATGGGCGGCGTCGGCCCCGCGACCGGCACGCTGTTCGCCGTGGTCGGCCGCAGCGGCGCTGGCAAGGACAGCGTGATGAACCATGCCCGCGCTGCGCTGGCCGGCGATAAACGCGTTCTTTTCGTGCGCCGCGTCATCAGCCGCCCCGCCGACAGCCAGGGCGAAGACCATGAACCGGTCACCGAAGACCGGTTTCGCCGGTTGCTGGCCAAGGACGCCTTCTGCGCCGCATGGCAGGCGCATGGCCTCCACTACGGCATCCCGGCAGCAATTCTCGATCATGTCGAGACCGGCGGCATCGCCATCGTCAACGGATCGCGCCAGGCGCTCGACCGGCTGTTTGACCGGTTTCCGCACGTCCAGGTCGTCGAGATCGTCGCCGATCCCGATGTGATCGCGGCGCGCCTTGCCGCGCGCGGGCGTGAAACGGCGGATCAGATCGCCGGCCGTCTCCGCCGCTCCGTGCCCGCTTATCGCGGCGCGGATACAGCCATTGCCATCGACAATAGCGGCCCGCTCGCCGTCGCGGGCGACGCGCTGGCCGACCTGATCCGCACGCACTTGCCGGGCGCCGTCGTACGACCGCGCCCGGCCTTGACGAATCCCGGCTGAACGCACACACCATCCGCCGCAAAGACATCGGATCGGGGTCGAGTGATGGGCAAATCCGGCGGGCAACTGGTCGTCGACGCGCTGGTCGAAAACGGCGTCACGCAGGTCTTCGCCGTGCCCGGCGAGAGCTATCTGCCGGTGCTCGATGCGCTGCACGATGTGCCGTCCATCCGGCTGACCATCGCCCGCCAGGAAGGCGGCGCGGCAATGATGGCCGATGCCCATGCCAAGCTGACGGGCAGGCCCGGCATTTGCCTCGTCACGCGCGGTCCCGGCGCGGCCAACGCCTATGCGGGCGTGCATGTCGCCGCGCAGGATTCAACGCCGATGATCCTGCTCATGGGGCAGGTGGCGCGCGGCGACACAGACCGCGAGGCGTTCCAGGAAGTCGACGTCAAGGCGATGTTCGGCGATCAGGTCAAATGGGCCGCCGAGTTGGGCTCGACCGAACGGCTGCCCGAATATCTCGCTCGGGCCTTTTCCGTCGCGCAATCCGGCCGGCCCGGCCCGGTGGTTCTGGCGCTGCCCGAGGACATCCTGTCCGGCACGGTAGATGTGGCCGCTGCACCGGCATCGCCATTGGTCAGCGTCTATCCGGACCCCGAGGCAATCAAGCGGATGGGCGACATGCTGCGCGGCGCCGAGCGGCCGCTGGTCATCGCCGGCGGGCCGGGCTGGGATGCCGGGCTGGTCGACCGTTTCGTCACCTTTGCAGAGCGCTGGGCGCTGCCCGTCTCCTGCGCGTTCCGGGCGCAGGACCGCTTTCCCAACACCCACGCCCAATATGCGGGCGACGCGGGTCTCGGCATCAATCCGGCGCTGGCCGACGCGATCCGCAACAGCGATCTGGTCATCGCGCTCGGCGCGCGGCTCGGCGACTGCACCACCTCCGGCTACACGCTGTTCGACGCGCCGGTGCCGAAACAGAGACTTGTCCACATCCATCCCGAGCCGGACGAGTTGGGCCATGTGTTCCAGCCGGCCTTGCCGATCGCCGCTTCGGTCGGCGCGTTCCTCGATGCCGCCGAGAGGCTTGAGGCGCCGCGCGATCCCGTCTGGGCAAAAAGGACCGCCCAACTCAACACCGCCTATCGCGGCTGGACCGATGAGGCCACCGCCATGCCCGGCACGTTCAATCTCGGCGAGGCGATCATCTGGCTGCGCGAGAATCTGCCCGACGATGCCATTATCACCAACGGTGCCGGCAACTATGCCGCCTGGCTGCACCGCTTTTACCGGCACCGCGCCTACCGCACGCAGATCGCGCCGACCTCCGGATCGATGGGCTACGGCCTGCCTGCGGCGGTCGCCGCCAAGCTGACCACGCCGGACCGCACCGTGATCGCGCTCGCGGGCGATGGCTGCCTGCAGATGACGATCCAGGAACTGGGCACCGTGGCGCAGGAAGGGCTCGGCATCATCGTCCTCGTCATCAACAATTCCATGTACGGCACGATCCGCATGCATCAGGAGATGCATTATCCCGGCCGCGTCTCTGGCACGTCGCTCGAAAATCCGGACTTTGTGGCGCTCGCCCGCGCCTACGGGCTTGAGGCCGAGCGCGTTGCGGAAACCGGCGAATTCGCACCGGCGATGCAGCGCGCTCTCGGACACAAGGGTGCCAGCCTGATCGAGATCGTCACCGATCCGCGCGCGCTGAGCCCGACCAGGGCCCTGGAACACCCATGATATGTTGGACGGTGATCCGGCGCGGGTGCGGGCGGCGGCCCTTTTGGTTCTGCCGGAAACCGTGACCGGCATACCCCACCGATGATCGCTCACCGATGGGTTAGGCATGTTCGCCAGGTTCGACGGACCGTCCCGCCGCGCAGGCATGATGCGCCACCATCACGTGGCGCATCGATGTCTTGGTTTCTATTGGGCGTTCATTGTGAACTCGCCCCGGCGCAGAACGGCCGTGTCGTCCGGCAGGATACGCCAGATCTCGGTGGTGATGCGACCTTCGCCGACATTCATCCGCCAGCCTGACGTGATGCCGACCGTGCTTTCGTCGATCACCCTGACCGAGGTATCGAAGAGGCGCGCGTCCGTTGCGCCCTGCTCGATCATCTCGGCCCAGAAGTTGCGCAATGCCGGCCGACCGGTGAGCATTCCAAACCGGCCCGCCTTGACGATTGCATTCGGCGCATAAAAGTCGGCTGCGGCGTCGGCATCGCCGGCATTGATCGCATCGGCCCAGCCGTTTCTTGCCTTTATGGCCAGGTTGCGCGCCTTCTCGCGGTCGGCAATGTCCTGAAGCACCGCCACCACCTGGTCGGGCATCGAGAAGACCGGCATATGGCTCGCATTGAGCGTATAGACATGGTCGACGCCCTGGCTTGCGTGCATCGCCCTCTGGATGTCGACCGGGATGGCCCGATCCTGCGCGCACTCGACATAGTAGCGCGGAACCTGGCCGTAATTGTCGTCCGTGAGGACCAGTTTTTCGCCCAGCGGCGCCGTCGGCTCCCGGACGAGGTTTGGCTCGGCCTGCGCGAAGGCCTCGGCCGGCACGTCGTGGGCCACCGCCTGATGCAATGCATCCGGGGCGATCGAAACACTGTCGCCCGCATCGGAGAACACCAGATTGTTCAGAACGTCCGAGGTTTCAACACCCTTGGTCGCGTCGAGGAAGGAAACGCCATCGGGCAGCAGAAAGGCGCACAGATAGACGATTGCCGAGACCTTCTCCGGTCTTGCTTCGGCAATCTGGCTCGCAATGACGCCGCCAAAGGAATGGCCCACGAGGATCGTGGTTCCTTCCAACTGGTCGAGATCGTCGACGACCGATTGGACATAGGATTGCAGGGCGATGTTCGCCGCCGGCGTCTTGTCGGCGCCGTGTCCGGGAAGGTCATTGGCCGCGCTGCGATATCCGTTGGCCTCTAGCGCCGGCGCCACATGGCCCCATTGCCATCCGCCCGACCATGCCGAGTGGATGAGTGTGAAATGGTCGGACGGTTCCGCCGCCAGCGCCGCGGGAGCCAGAGCAACGCCCAGCACCGCGCCGCTTGCGAGTTTCCTGAAACGATCAAGTTGGGTCATCGTCATTTTCCTGATTTGGATTGCAACGCGACCAAAATGCGTTAGGTCAATTGTTCGAACAATTGACCTAATAAGAACGTTACGTTCGTTCAAGAGAACGATTATGATTGCCCCGGAGATCCGAGCCTTCATGAGAGTGTACGAACTGGGCGGAATTTCCCAGGCCGCCCGTGAGCTTTCGCTCTCGAAATCGGTTGTCAGCGCCAGGTTGGGCGAACTCGAACATGCCGTCGGAGCAAAGCTGTTCAAGCGGACGACGCGGAAGCTGAACCCCACGCCGATTGCGGACTCGTTTTACAGGAACTGCGTGACGATCGAGGCTCAGGCGGAGGCCGCATGGAATGAGGTCAAGAACCACGGCGGAGAAATTGGCGGCCCGATCTCGATCACCGCGCCCAATGCCCTGCTGGAGCGAAAAGTCGCGCCCATGATCGGCGCGTTGATGAAGACATATCCCGATCTGAAGCCGACATTGATCATCGACGATCTGCGCCGCGACCTTCGAGAGGAAAACATCGACCTGGCGATCACGGTCGGGGAACTGGAAGACAGCGACCTGAAGTGCGTTCGCCTGGGAGAGTTTCACAATGTCTTGTGCGGTTCGGAGGAGTATCTCAGTGCCAAGGGCGTGGACCATTCTCCGGCGGATGTGGCCTCGCTCGACTTCATCACCGCCCAGTGGCGTTTGGGAATAGCCGCCCACACGTTGAAAAGGGCCGGGGGCGACGAACTTGTGATCCGGCCGGCCACGACCCGTGTCGCCAACTCGATTCCGACCATGTTGACATTGACCAAGCTGGGCGCCGGCGTATCGATCCTGCCGGATTTTCTGATCGAGCATGAGTTGCAGGAAGGCTCGATAATCAAGCTGTTTCCGGACTACGACCTGCCGGCTACGCCCGTCTATGCCGTTCATCCCTACGGAAATCTGGCGCCTGCAAATGTCAGGCGATGCATTGACGAACTGAGGAAAATGCAACTGTCCCGGACAAGCGGTTCAGATCGGCAGGTCGACGGATCGGCTCAAGCGTGACACGGCGCGGCCCGGGCTTTCGCCCGCCCCTCGCGGAGCCGATGAGCAAAGCGAAACTGGCGTGAGCGAAAATGGTGGAGGTTTGGGGCGATCCCTCAAACCGGAGCCAGCGGGTTGGGTCGGCAGGCGGCAACCCGCAGGCAAAAAGAGCGGAGGTTTGAGGGGTAACCTCAAACCGGAACAAGGCCGCGACTGCGGCCCGGGCTTTCGCCCGCCCCCGCGGAGCCGTTGAGCAAAGCGAAACTGGCGTGAGCGAAAGAATGGTGGAGCCAAGGGGAATCGAACCCCTGACCTCTTGCATGCCATGCAAGCGCTCTCCCAGCTGAGCTATGGCCCCTGAAGGATGGCCCGCATTGCGCGGACCGGCGCTCGATACAATCTCACCGGCGCCTAATCAAGGTCTTTTGTGCCGCCGCGACCGATCGATCAATCGTCGTCATCGTCGCTGATGTCGACGATGCCGCTGACATCGTCCTCGTCCTCTTCGTCGTCGGGAAGGAACGTATCGTCGCCTTCCTCGTCATCCTCGAGAACCTCGTCATCGGTGTTGTCGCCAAGGTCCGGCAGATTGTCGTCATTGTCGTCGGAATTTTCTTCGTCCGCATCCTCGAGCGACAGGACTTCCGGGCCCTCGGTCTCGGCCTCGTCTTCCGTGGTCTCCTCGGCCTCTTCCTTCGGTTTTTCGGCCTTGGTCTCGACAACGTCCGAGCCGTCATCCTCGAAGAAGGAAAGCGGATAGGTCTTGCCCGTATAGGGCGAGACGATCGGATCCTTGTTCAGATCGTAGAACTTGCGGCCCGTCTCGGGGCACACGCGCTTGGTTCCAAGGTCAGGTTTTGCCACGGCAGAGCCTCATCAAGACATGTATGGGAAGCGCAAACGGCCTTTGCGCGTCTATCCCGCAAGGTTTTCGGGGTGGACCGGTCCATAACGGCAATGGCCAACCCTGTCAAAGCCATTTCTGGCCCTGTTTTCACCGATGCCGTGAAGGCCCGTGCGCGAGACGGCAACGGCCCCTGGGCGCGCTGATTTGACCGGCCCGGCGGGCTGGCGTATGCGCCCGGACGCATGACCGCTCGTCCGGCGCCCGATGGAACCATGATCGCATCCGAAACGCACCTGTCCATCCTGCTTGCCGGTCTCGCCGCCGGCGAGACCGTGTGCGATGCTCCCCCCGGCGGCGAAACGTCACCGCTGATCGGCGTCATGGACGCGTTGGGGGCACGAATTCGCGCCCGGCCGGACGGCGCGATCGCCATCACAGGCGCCGGCAATGGCTGCCTGTTGCAGCCAGAGGCGCCGCTGTCGCTCGACTTGTCCGTTTCCGCGCTGCTGGTGGCCGGACTGGTCGCGCCCTATGACATGGTGACCCGTGTCGCTTGTCCCGGAGGATTTGACACTGAAGCACGCGCATCGCTTCTTGCCGCATTCGGAGCCATGGGCATTCAGGCCAGTGCGGAAGGCAATGATGAAATAGTCCTTTCGGGGCAGGCGACAGCCAATCCCGCCATTCTCGACGCTCGCGGCTGGAGCGATCCGGTCGTCGCGGCCGTCGGTCTGGCTGCGCTCGGTACGCCCGGCATCACCCGGATCGCACATCTGCCGCGCGATCCTACGGTGCTCGTCGCGACGTTTTCCCGGTTCGGCGCCCGGGCCGATCTTGCGAAAATCGACGAGGACTGGTCGCTCGCGGTGACGGGACAGACGGACCTTCGCGCACCGGCCGATGCGGGTCGGCAGGAGGACGACGCATGATCCCGGTGATCGCCATCGACGGGCCGGCCGCCTCGGGCAAGGGCACGCTCGCCCGCCGCATCGCTGCCCATTACGGGCTTCGCCATCTCGATACGGGCCTGACCTACCGGGCGGTCGCCCATGCGCTGGTCGCCGCCGGTCAGCCGCTCGACGATGAGGCGCAGGCGGTTGCGGCGGCCGAGCGGCTCGATCTTGCGGCGATGGACCGCACGGTGCTGGCCGCCCACACGGTCGGCGAGGCCGCATCGAAGGTCGCCGTGATGCCGGCGGTGCGCCGCGCGCTGGTCGAGCGCCAGAGCCGGTTCGCCGAAACTCCGCCCGGCGCCGTGCTCGACGGGCGCGATATCGGCACCGTGGTCTGTCCCGAAGCGACCGCCAAACTCTATGTCACCGCCAGCCCGGACGTGCGCGCCAAGCGTCGCTATCACGAGGTTCTGGCCGGCGGCGGCGAGGCGGACGAGGCGGCCATCCTTGCCGATATCGAGCGCCGCGACGCGCGCGACATGGGCCGCGCCGATTCGCCATTGCGGCCCGCCGCCGACGCCCACTTGCTTGACACGTCCGATATGACTATAGAGACGGCGTTCCAGGCCGCCCGCGCGATCATCGACCGGGCGCTTGAACACAACTGAACCGTCCAGCACCGATCCCGCGCCGGAACGCCCGAAAAGGGCCGGATCGATCGTTGGTCAAAGCAAACGCAAACCCCGGCGCCCGCGCACGGCGAAGACCGAACCGATACCGCCCCGCGCATCAGGAGCATAAATGTCAGAACTGAACCCCACGCGGGAGGACTTTGCGAGCCTCCTCGAAGCCTCGTTCGCCGATCAGGACACGATCGAGGGCCGCGTCGTCAACGGCACGGTAACGGCCATTGAAAAAGACATGGCCATTGTCGATGTCGGCCTGAAAGTCGAAGGCCGTATCGCACTCAAGGAATTCGGAGCGAAGGCCAAGGATGGCACGCTCAACCCCGGTGACACCGTCGAAGTCTATGTCGAGCGCGTCGAGAACGCGCTGGGCGAAGCGGTTCTGTCGCGCGACAAGGCCCGCCGCGAAGAGGCATGGGTCAAGCTCGAAGCCAAGTTCGAGGCCGGCGAGCGCGTCGAAGGCCAGATCTTCAACCAGGTCAAGGGCGGCTTCACCGTCGATCTGGACGGCGCCGTCGCCTTCCTGCCGCGCTCGCAGGTCGACATCCGTCCGATCCGCGACGTCACGCCGCTGATGCACACGCCGCAGCCCTTCGAGATCCTGAAGATGGACAAGCGCCGCGGCAACATCGTCGTTTCGCGCCGTACCGTCCTCGAAGAAAGCCGTGCCGAGCAGCGTTCGGAGATCGTCCAGAACCTGGAAGAGGGCCAGGTGGTCGAGGGTGTCGTCAAGAACATCACCGATTATGGCGCATTCGTCGATCTGGGCGGCATTGACGGCCTGCTGCACGTCACCGACATGGCCTGGCGCCGCGTCAACCACCCGACCGAGATCCTGCAGATCGGCCAGACTGTGAAGGTCCAGATCGTGCGCATCAACCAGGAGACGCACCGCATCTCGCTGGGCATGAAGCAGCTCGAAGCCGATCCGTGGGACGGCATCGGCACCAAATACCCGATCGGCAAGAAGATCACCGGCCGCGTCACCAACATCACCGACTATGGTGCATTCGTCGAGGTCGAGCCGGGCATCGAGGGCCTGATCCACGTCTCGGAAATGAGCTGGACCAAGAAGAACGTCCATCCCGGCAAGATCCTGTCGACCAGCCAGGAAGTCGAAGTGGTCGTGCTCGAGGTCGATCCGGACAAGCGCCGCATCTCGCTGGGCCTCAAACAGACGCTCAACAACCCCTGGGAAGAGTTCGAACAGCACTTCCCGGTCGGCCAGGTGGTCGAGGGCGAGGTCAAGAACAAGACCGAGTTCGGCCTGTTCATCGGCCTTGAAGGCGATGTCGACGGCATGGTCCATCTGTCGGACCTTGACTGGAATCGCTCCGGCGAGGATGCGATCGAGGACTACAACAAGGGCGATGTGGTCAAGGCGGTCGTGCTCGACGTCGATGTCGACAAGGAACGCATCTCGCTGGGCATCAAGCAACTGACCGGCGATGCGGTCGGCGATGCGGCTTCGTCCGGCGCGCTGCGCAAGAACGCCGTTGTCACCTGCGAAGTCACCGCGGTCAATGATGGCGGGATCGAGGTCAAACTGGTCGATCACGATCTGGACGCCTTCATCCGCCGTTCGGACCTGTCGCGTGACCGTGACGAGCAACGCCCCGAGCGCTTCTCGGTCGGCCAGCGGGTCGATGCGCGCGTCACCCAGTTCAACAAGAAGGATCGCCGCCTCTCGCTCTCCATCAAGGCGCTGGAAATCGCCGAGGAGAAGGAAGCGGTGGCCCAGTTCGGTTCGACCGATTCGGGCGCTTCGCTGGGCGACATTCTGGGCGCCGCCCTGAAAAAGCAGGACAATGGCGACAAATAAACGCCGCTGACCTGTCTGCACCGATTGGCCCGCCGGTTGTCATGACCGGCGGGTTTTTTCTTGCCTGGACGCCGGCTCCTGTGCCGCTATGTGCGGCAGGACATGCGGGAAAAGATGCGATGCTCAAGCCGCCGCAATTGCGAAAACTTGCCAACGGCCAGGCGACCATAGATGCCTTTGCCTATGAAGCAGCCGCCGAAACGGCAGCCGCGCTTGGCCGTGCCGGCAAGAAGCTGGAAGCAGCCCTTGCGGCGCTCGATCGACACGACGCGACGCAAGGCGCCAATCGTGACCGCGACGAACTGGTCCAGGAAGCGGCGGACTGCGCCTGGGCGCTGTTCATCCAGCGCGATTTTCTGGGTTTGAAGTCCGATCATCACCTGGCCCGAACCTATCGCATTCCGCGCGAAGTGATGGTGCGCATTGGCGTTGTCGCCCGGCCGCGCGACGAAGCGGGTGGTTCAGGCGGCTGAGTTATTCGCCATTGCGCCCGTGTTGGCGGCGAGCCAGTCGCCGAGTTCCGCATGGCTGGCGACGACATGGTCGGCACCGGCCGCCGTCAGCGGAGCGCCGCTCTTGTCGGTCCAGTGTCCGCCGCCGGTAAAGCCGATGACGAACTGGCCGGCGGCCTTAGCGCCGCGCACCCCGTTGGCGCTGTCTTCGACGGTGATGCAGGCCTCTGGAGCATAGCCCATCTTTTCAGCGGCGAAGGCGAACAGATCCGGCGCCGGCTTGCCGTTCTCGACCATGTCGCCCGAATAGACGCCGTCGCCGAAAAACCGCGCCAGTTCGGCCTGTTCGAGCTTGAGCGGCAGGAAGGGCATCTGCGTCGACGACGCGACGCAGCGCCGCGCCGTCATCGCCTTCAGGAGCGTGTCGATCCCCTCGATCGGCCGGACCTCTTCCAGAACGCGGCGGCGCGAGATGCTCTTGAGCGCCGTGTAATCGTCGTCGGTCAGCGGCGTGCCTGTCCTTTCCAGCAGAAGATCGGACAGTTTGGCCCGCCATTTGTCCTGTGCCAGCGCCATGAACTCGCCGGCATACCAATCGCGCTCGACCTCAATGTCCTTGGACCGCAGGAAGTCGAACTCCACTTCCAGATAGATCGCCTCGGAATCGATGAGCACGCCGTCGCAATCGAAGATCAGCAGGGGATCGTCCATCATCGGTCCTGTCAGCTATGGGCGAAAATGTCGGTTTCGGGCCAGCCCATCAGGTCGAGGCGGGCGCGTGTCGGCAGGAACCGGAAACAGGCGTCGGCCTCCTTGGTCCGGCCCTCGCGCTCCAGCCGCACGACCAGCGCGTCCATCAGCGCGTGCAGATGCAGGACGTCGCTGGCCGCATAGTCGAGCTGGGCGTCCGTCAGCGTCTCGGCGGCCCAGTCGGACGATTGCTGCTGCTTGGACATGTCGATGTCCAGCAATTCGCGCGTCAGGTCCTTGAGACCGTGCCGGTCGGTGTAGGTCCGCGTCAGCTTGGAGGCGATCTTGGTGCAGAAGACCGGTTGGGTTGTCACGCCCAGCCCGTGTTCCAGAACGGCGATGTCGAACCGGCCGAAATGGAAGATCTTTGTCTTCTTGCGGTCGCGCATCAGGCGGGCGAGGTTCGGCGCCTTCTTCTGGCCCTTGCCGATCTGGACCACGTCGGCGGTGCCGTCGCCGGGCGAAAGCTGGACGACGCACAGCCGGTCGCGGTGCGGGTTCAGGCCGAGTGTCTCTGTGTCGACGGCGATGCGGTCACCATAGCGCTCTGCCGCCTCATCGCTCAGATCGCCCCTGTGCAGGCGGATCGCCTTGGCCATGCGTGTCGTCCCCTCTCGCGATATTGCCCGCTTGTATGGGGCGGCGCGGCAAAGCTCAAGCCGCACGGCGCCGATTTGCAAGGGTGATGCATCGCAATCTCATTGGGCCGGCGCGGCGGTCTTGGCGAAGCGGTTCGAAAGGGGCGTGGCGGTCAGCCCGTGCAGCACGATGCTCATCAGAACGGTCAGCACGACACAGGCCACAAGCTCTTCGCCGCCGGGAATGTCGAACCGTTCCAGCACCATCAGCGCGAACAGGATCGATGCCAGGCCGCGCGGCCCGAACCAGCCCAGAAAGAGTTTCTCGTAGGTGCTGAGCCCGGTGCCGGCAAGGCACAGCCAGATCGGCAGCATCCGCACCACCGTCAGGAACAGGATGGACAGCGTCGCGGTCTGCCATGTGGCATGTTCGAGCCCGACCGGGGCCAGCACCGCGCCGAAGATCAGGAAGGTCAGAAGCGTCAGCAACTGGCCTTCGCCCTCCATGAATTCGCGGATGAACATGGACGGCGCGCGCAGCGTGTTGCCGAACACAAAGCCGCCGACAAAGGCCGCGATGAAACCGTTGCCGCCGACCGCCTCGGCCGCAAAGAAGGTGAAGAAGGCGACCGCAAGGAAGTAGAGCCCCTGCGCCACGGTTGTGGTCGCGTTCCGGTCGACGGCGAGGTCGAGCAGCTTGGCTGCGCCGAACCCGATCACCAGGCCGGCGAGGGGGCCGAGCGTCACCTGCAACAGCGCGAAAAGCGCGATATTGTCGGGAACCGCGCCCGCATGGCTGGCCATGCCGTCGGCGGCGAGGATCGCCGCGACGAGCACTACGGGCAGCGCCAGCCCGTCATTGAGCCCGCTTTCGACATTGATCGACTGGCCGATACGCTGCGGCACCTTGCTGTTGGTCAGAACGCTTTGCCCAAGCGCCGCATCGGTCGGCGTCAGGATGGCCGCCACCAGCAATGCCAGCGCCCAGGGCTGGTCGGGCGAGACCCAGCGCGCGACCAGCGTTCCCAATATGATCGCCATACCCATGCCGATGAGCAGCATGCGCGCCGGGATCGCCGCATTGCCGGCCAGCGCCTCTTTGCGGACGCCCGATGCATCGGAGAAAAGCAGCAGGATCAGCGTGATCTCGGCGATCAGGTGGATCGCATCCTGATCGATCTGCTCGGGAACCATGTCGAGACCCGCCGAGCCGATGGCGAGCCCCAGCCCGGTGAAGATCATCGGCAGCGTGACGATCGAGGCCTCGATACGTCGGGACAGCAGCGCATAGGCCGCCGCAAAGGCCAGCACGATCAGTATGGTCGCCGGGCTCAGCATGTCATGTCGCCCTCTTCTGTGTGCCGGCTCTTGTGGCGGGCCGGTCGGCCCGGCGATAAATACACGCCATGCAGGCTTTTCTCGACCGCTTTCTGGCGCTGCCCGCCGGCTACAGCGAAGGCCATTTCGGCGGGCGCCGCTATGGCGTGTCGGTCTCGTCGTCCGCCGACGGCAGGCGGCGCAAGCTCTACGCCGAAGAACTGGGCGGCAACGACCATGTCAGCCTGAACCTTTATCTCCTTGCATCGGGCAGGCCGCTGCTCAAGCCGTGCGAAATGCCCCAGGCAAAGGTGATCGATTTCGTCATGGGCTTTCAGCCGGCGCCGTGATGTGGGCGGCGAAATCGCGCCGCAGCACGGCGAGCTTGGGATCGATATAGGCCTGGCAGAACGGGCGCTCAGGATCGCTGGCATAATAGTCGTGAAAGCGGGCGTCCGACGGTTTGAAGGCGGCAAATGGCAGGACCTGCGTCACCAGCGCGTCGTCGAACTCCGGCTGGAAGCCATCAATCAGTCCGCGCGCCTGCCGCATCTGCGCATCGTCGAATGCATAGACGGCGCTTCGATATTTGCCGCGCATCGAGTGCGCCGCCGTGCTGGCATGAGTCCGAAGATGCACCTCGATCAGCGTGCCAAGATCGATGAGTGCCGGATCGTAGGTGACGATGACGGCTTCCGACCAGCCATCAAATGGCGGCTCGGACCGGATGAAACCCTGCTCGACGCGGGTGACGCCCCGCAGCGCCTGGAACACCGCCTCGGTGCACCAGTGACAGCCGCCGCCAAAGCCGATCCGGATATGGTTGTCGGTCATGAACACTTGTCCTTCGCGCACGACCGAAGTCGGCGCCGACCGTTCGGGCCGGCGCCGCGCAGTGCGTTCCCTTTGTTCGGTTGTCTCAGGCAGCCTGGCCGCCACGTCGGGGCAGCTTCCAGCCCGGTCGCGGGAAATGGCAGGTATAGCCGTTCGGATAGCGCTCCAGATAATCCTGGTGCTCCGGCTCGGCCTCCCAGAAGTCGCCCGCCGGGGACACTTTTGTGACGACCTTGCCGGGCCACAGGCCCGACGCGTTCACATCGTCGATCGTGCGCAAGGCTTCGGCGCGCTGGTCCTCGTCGACATAGAAAATCTCCGAGCGGTAGGACGCGCCAATATCGTTGCCCTGCCGGTCCAGCGTGGTCGGATCGTGGATCTGGAAGAAGAACTCCAGAAGATCGCGATAGCTGATCACCGCCGGATCGAACTCGATCTCGATGCCCTCGGCATGGCTGCCATGGTTGCGATAGGTCGCGTTGGGCACATCGCCGCCGGTATAGCCGACGCGCGTGTTCGCAACGCCCGGCAGCTTGCGGATCAGGTCCTGCATGCCCCAGAAGCAGCCACCGGCGAGGACGGCACGGTCAAGTGTCTTGTCCATCAGGCATTCTCCGTGTCGGTGTCGAACAGGCTCAAGAGTTCGCCATAGCCTTCCGCTTCCATGTCCTCGATCGCGATGAAGCGCAGCGAGGCGGAATTGATGCAATAGCGCAGGCCGGTCGCTTCCTTCGGACCATCGTTGAAGACATGGCCCAGATGGCTGTCGCCATGTTTGGAGCGCACCTCCACCCGGCGCATGCCGTGGCTGTCATCGAATTTCTCGACGACATGTTCGTCGACGATCGGTCGGGTGAAGCTCGGCCAGCCGCAGCCGGACTCATACTTGTCGCTCGAGGCGAAAAGCGGCTCGCCCGACACGATGTCGACATAGATGCCCTTGGCCTTGTTGTCGTTGAGTTCGCCGGTGAACGGCCGTTCGGTGCCGTTCTCCTGCGTCACCCGGTACTGTTCCGGGGTCAGCCGGGCAACGGCGTCGGCGGATTTTGCGTAGGTCTTCGAGGCGGTCATCTGTCTCTCCTGTACCCGTTTCCTGTGTTATGGGGTCGGGCACGGTTGACTTCCAGTCACCGCTGCGTGAGCCGGGTCGCTCAGACGACCTCGTCGATCTCCAGCGTGCGGCCATTGAACGTGCAATCGTCGCCCGCTTCCTTGCCTTCCATCGCCTTGTAGATCGGCGCCTGGGTCGAAATGCCGATCATCTCGACTCCCTCATGCTGGAAGCGTGCGGTCGACACGGCGATGACGAAATGGCGGCCGCCGACACTGACGATCGCGCCTTCACCCACTTCGGACTTCGGGCCGAAATCGATCGCCCGTAGCCGGTCGATCTTGGTCTCGTAATCATGCACCGGCTGTTCGAACGCCTCGGCCAATTCGCTCGCCGTTTCCGCCTGCGCCCGCTCATCGGTTTCGATCGGCTCGGAGCGGTCCAGCCGCGCGCTTGCCAGAAACTGTTCGTAATGCTCGCGCGCGTGCTCGAGTTCGGCGGCGCTGAGTGCGAGCATGGTTTCCTTGACGGCTGACTTGTTCATTTCGGCTCCTTGGTCGTCTGTCGCTGCGGCCGGGCACGCTTGTCGCGCGCCAACCGGAATTCAGGGGCCCGTCTTACCAGCACTTGGCGCTCGTATGCATCCCAATTCTTTGTCGCATGCGGGCAAATGGCGTGGACGCGCGCTGCACCGTCCCGCCGCATCCAATGCGACGCTGGTGCAGACATGCCCGGCGTGGTGGGAAGGCGGTCAGGAACTGCGAGCCGCACCGGCGCACGGGCCGGTCGGCCGTCCGAAGCTTGGGATTGATGGTGCAGGTGAGAGGGAAACCTCGAACCGATACCCGCGCGTTGGGTTGGCGGGGCGGCAACGCGCAGGCAGAAAATGGTGCCCAGAAGAGGACTCGAACCTCCACGGCCTTGCGGCCACTGGCACCTGAAGCCAGCGCGTCTACCAATTCCGCCATCTGGGCACGAAATCGAGCCGTGACATATGCGGTCCACCCGGTGCTGTCAACTGATCCGCGCCCGCCCTGATGGCGGTTTGCGCGGTGCATGCCGATCGATTGACGCCGGCTACCGGCGGCTGGCACAAGGTACCGTCCGAGGCGAGGCGAAAGCCGTCGTCAATCCGCGGAAGTTGCCGCCAAACGGGGCCGAAGGGGCAGTCCATGATCACAATCGCCGGATCGATCAATCTCGATCTTGTCGCCCGCGTCGACCATCTGCCGGCGCCGGGCGAAACGGTCTCCGGTGTCGGATATGCCGAAGCGCCAGGCGGCAAGGGCGCCAACCAGGCGCTGGCCGCGCGGCGCGCCGGTCATGCCGTGCGCATGGTCGGCTGCACCGGTGCCGATGCCAATGCGGGCGCGGCCCTGTCGCTTCTGGACGGCGCCGGGGTCGACCTTGGCGCCGTGCGCCGGCTCGCCGAGGAACCGACTGGCGTTGCGCTTATCCTCGTCGATGCGGCGACCGGAGAGAACCAGATCGCCGTCGTGCCCGGTGCCAATGCCCGTGTCTTGGAGGACACCGATGATCTGTCCTTGTCAGCAGGCGACGCCGTGCTGTTGCAGATGGAAATCCCGGACGCGGCGGTCACCCACGCGCTCGATGCGGCCCGCGCGGCTGGTGCCGTCTCCTATCTGAACATTGCGCCGTTCCGACCGGAGGCGGCCGACTTGGCGCGCCATGCCGATGTGGTGATCGCCAACGAGACCGAGTTTTCGGCCCTCACCGGGGCGATCGGTCTCGCCGACGACACCATCGACGCGCAGATGACCCGGATTGCCGCCGAACTCGGCGCGGCGATCGTTTTGACGCTGGGTGCCGAGGGCGCCGTTGCCGCGAACGCGGACGGATTGGCGCGGGCGGCCTCGCCCGCGATCGAACCGGTCGATACGGTCGGCGCCGGCGACACGTTCTGTGGCTATCTGGCCGCCGCGCGGGCCGAGAGGATGGACTGGCCCGACGCGCTCAATCTGGCCTGCCGCGCGGGCGCGCTTGCCTGCCTGACCGAAGGGGCGCAGCCCTCCATTCCCGAGCGTGCGCAGGTCGACGCCTTTACCGGTTGAGCCGGATCAGAGCGTTGCCAGCCGCTCGATGATCAGGTCGAAAAAGCCGGCCGCATCGATGCCGCCCAACACATGCGCATTGGCGGGTTGGCCCGTGACGCCCCACCAGTCGATGACGGTCATGCCGAGCGTTAGTGCCGAACCGGTCTCGATCGCCACATGGCAGTCGCGGCCAGTGAACAGGTCAGGCTTGAGAAGGTAAGCGATCACGCACGGATCGTGCAGCGGCCCGCCATCGGTGCCATACTTGTCCTCGTCGAACCGCTCGAAAAAGTCGATCAGCTGCGCCGCCGCATCGCAGACCGGTGTCTTTTTGGCGCGCAGCGCATCGATCCGGGCCTGTGTGGTCAGCGCCTTGTGCGTGACGTCGAGCGGGGCCATCACGATCGGCACGCCCGATGTGAAGACGGTGTGCGCGGCTTCGGGATCGACATAGATGTTGAACTCGGCGGTCGGCGTGACATTGCCGCCCTCGAAAAAGCCGCCGCCCATCAGCACGATCTCGCGGATTTTCGGCGCGATGTCGGGCGCCTTGATCAGCGCCAGCGCGATGTTGGTCAAGGGACCGAGCGGACACAGCGTCACATGGCCGGCCGGATGGGCGCGGACGGTCTCGATGATGAAGTCTGGCCCGAACTGGTCTTCGAGCGCCATGGTGGGTTCGGGCAAGTCCGGCCCGTCGAGCCCGGTCTTGCCATGCACATATTCGGCGGTGACCAGCGTGCGCATCAAGGGCCGTTCGGCGCCGGCGAAGACGCGCGTTTCCGGCTTGCCGGCCAGTTCGCAGATTTTGCGGGCGTTCTTTTCGGTGAGCGCCAGCGGCACATTGCCAGCGACAGCGGTGATGCCGAGCACGTCCAGTTCCGGGCTGGCCAGCGCCAAAAGAAGCGCGATCGCGTCGTCCTGGCCCGGATCGGTGTCGATGATGATGGCGCGCTGGTCGGTCATGGCGGTCCCCCGGACATTCTTGAAAATCGCCCGCCCAGACATCATAAGACAACAAGGCGGATGCCGGACGGGTTCGCCGCGCCCGAGCACAAATGCAAGCCAAAATTTGTGCCCGTGGCAATGTCGCTTGCAAAGGACATGAAAAGGCGGTGCCCATGACCAATTTTTCCAGCCCGCTGCTGGTCGGCTTCGAGACCATCGAAAAGTCGCTGGAACGCGTCGCCAAGTCGGGCGACGGCTATCCGCCCTACAATATCGAACGCATCCGCCGCGATGACGGCGCGGTCATCATGCGGATCACGCTGGCTGTCGCGGGCTTTTCCTCCGGTGATCTCGAAATCACCACCGAGGAAAGCCAGCTTGTCATCCGTGGCCGGCGCGCCGATGCGGACGATCCGAACCGCGAGTTTTTGCACCGGGGCATTGCCGCCCGGCAGTTTCAGCGTGCCTTCGTGCTGGCTGACGGCATGCGCGTCATCGGCGCGGACCTCGAGAACGGGCTTCTGCTGATCGATCTCGAACGCCCCGAGCCCGAACGGCTGGTCGAGCGGATCGCCATCAACGATCGCGGCTGACCACCGACGGGCCTTGCCGTCTTCACCGTATTGTGAGGTGAGGTGACGAGCCGTTTGTTGACCGTGCGGCGCGGCGCGTGATGTCTTCGCGCACCGATTGCCAACCGGAGACATGCCGCCCGTGACCGACCTGATCCGTGCCACCGCGCTGACGTTTGCGCTGACCCTTTCCGCCGGCTCCGCGATGGCCGATCCCGATCCGGCCGACTGGGATGCGGTGCTCGAAGAGGCACGCGGTCAGACCGTCTACTGGAATGCCTGGGGCGGCTCGAGCCAGATCAATGCCTATATCGGCTGGGTGGGCGAACAGCTGGAAGAGCGCCACGGCGTCCGGCTGGTGCACGTCAAGCTTGAGGACACGGCCAACGCGGTCACCACTGTCGTCGCCGAAAAGGCGGCCGGGCGCAATGAGGGCGGCTCGATCGACCTCATCTGGATCAATGGCGAGAATTTCGCCTCGATGAAGCGGCAGGACCTGCTGTTTGCGCCCGACTGGACGACTAAGCTGGCCAATTGGCGTTACGTCGATGTCGAGAACAAACCGACCATCACGGTCGATTTCACCCTGCCGACGGACGGGCTCGAATCGCCCTGGGGCATGGCCAAGCTGGTCTTCTTCTATGACAGCGCCCGGACCAACGCAGCCGATCTTCCCGACAACGCCGCTGACCTTTTGGCCTGGGCAGAAGCCAATCCCGGCCGCTTTTCCTATCCCCAGCCACCGGACTTCATCGGATCGAGCTTTCTCAAGCAGATCCTGATCGAGACGGTGGCCGATCCGTCGGTGCTGCAGGCGCCTGTCGACGAAGCCAGCTTCGAGGCGGTCACCCAACCCATGTTCGACTATCTGGACCGGCTGCACCCGCACCTGTGGCGCAGCGCGCGCGCCTTTCCAAAGGATTACCCGTCGATGAGCCAGCTTCTGGCCGATGGCGAACTGGACATCACCTTCGCCTTCAACCCGGCGGAAGCCTCCAATGCCATCGCCAACCAGCTTCTGCCCGATACGGTGCGCTCCTTCACCTTTTCGGACGGCACGCTGGCCAACACCCATTTCGTCGCCATTCCCTTCAATGCCAACGCCAAGGCCGGTGCGCTGGTCGCCGCCAATTTCCTGATCTCGCCCGAGGCGCAGGCGCGCAAGCAGGACCCTGAGGTGTGGGGCGACCCCACCGTGCTCGCCATGGACAAACTGTCGGATGATGACCGCGCCCGGTTCGAGGCGCTCGATCTGGGTATTGCCACGCTGCGTCCCGACGAACTCGGCCCGGCGCTGGACGAGCCGCACCCGACCTGGATGTCGCGTCTCGAAGAGCGCTGGTCGGCCCGTTACGCCGTCGGCAACTGACGCCCGGGCGGCCCGCCGCGCCATGCTCCGTTTTGCGCCGCCGCTGGCCCTTTTCGTCCTGGCGGTGCCGCTGGCCTGCGGGCTGATGGGCACCATCCTGCCCGCCTTCGGCTTTCTGCCTGCGCTTGGCGGACATCGTCTGTCGACCGAGCCGTTCGCCGATCTGTTTGCCCAACCGGGGCTCTGGCGCTCGGCCATTCAGGCGCTGATGATCGGTCTCGTCACTACGGCCATCTCGCTGGCCATGGTCGCCGGCTTCGTCTGCGCCTGGTACGGCACGCGCGCCTTCCGCCTGATCCAGCATCTGGTCTCGCCGCTTCTGGCCGTGCCGCATGCCGCCGCCGCGTTCGGCTTTGCCTTCATGATTGCGCCATCGGGCTATCTGGCACGCCTGTTTTCGCCCTGGGCGACCGGTTGGGACAGGCCGCCCGACCTGCTGATCGTCAACGATCCGGCCGGCCTTGCGCTGATTGCGGGCCTTGTGATCAAGGAGGTGCCGTTCCTGCTTCTGGTTACGCTCGCGGCCCTGCCGCAGGTACCGGCGCTGCGCTCACTTAGGCTAAGCCAGTCGCTCGGCTATGGCCGCATGATGGGCTTCATGTTCACCGCATGGCCGGCGCTCTATCGCCAGATCCGCCTCGCGGTTTTCGCGGTCATCGCCTATGCCAGCGCCAATGTGGACGTGGCCTTCATCCTGGGGCCGACGACGCCGCAGACGCTGCCGGTGCGCCTTGTCGACTGGATGAACGATCCCGAACTGTCGATGCGTTTCATGGCATGCGCCGGCGCGTGTCTGCAAATCGCCGTCACGGCCGCCGCGCTTCTGGCATGGCTGGCGCTGGAACGCATTGCCGGGCCGCTTGCAGAAAGCATCTGCGAGACCGGGCGCCGGTTTCGCCGCGACGGCGTTGCGCGTTTGGCATCAGGCGCCATGATGGCGACCTCCGCACTGCTCGTCTTCGGCGGTCTGGGCGTTCTTGCGCTCTGGTCGGTCTCCGGCCTGTGGCAGTTTCCGTCCACCTTGCCGGACACACTGTCGTGGCGCACATGGCAGCGCACGGGCCCGGCGCTGTCCGGCCCGCTGGCGACGACGATCATCATCGCGCTGGCCGCAACCGCCATTTCCGTTGCCATCGCGCTCGCCTGCCTGCAACGCGAAAACGAGACGGGCCGCACCGGCGGCAATCGCGCGCTGGCGCTCCTTTATCTGCCGCTGCTGGTGCCGCAGATCGGCTTTCTGTTCGGCCTGCAATTGATGCTGATTGCCGGCGATGCAGACGCCAGCTGGGCGGCGCTCATCCTCGTCCACGTCGTCTTCGTCCTGCCATACGTCTTCCTGTCGCTGTCCGCGCCATGGCGGGCCTATGACCGGCGCTATGAGGCGATCGCCGCAGCGCTTGGTGCGTCGGCGGCGCGCAGCTTCTGGCGCGTCCGGCTTCCCATGCTGCTGCGCGCGGTTCTGGTGGCGGCGGCAGTCGGCTTTGCGGTCTCGGTCGGCCAGTATCTACCGACCCTTCTGGTCGGCGCCGGACGGTTCCCGACGATCACGACCGAGGCGGTGGCGCTCGGGTCGGGCGGCGACCGGCGCGTCATCGGCGTCTATGCGTTCCTGCAGATGCTTCTGCCCTTTGTCGGCTTTGCACTCGCAACGCTCGTGCCGGCCTTGCTTTTCCGCAACCGCCGCGCGATCAGGGGCCTGTAGTCAGGGCTTTTATGACCGATCCATCCGCAACGCATCAAACGGGCCTCCGGCTCGACAATGTCGCGATAGCGCTGGGCAGCCGCACGCTCGTCAGCGTCGATCATCTTATCGCACCCGGCGACGTGCTGACCGTGATGGGCCCGTCTGGCTCCGGCAAGTCGACGCTGCTCGCCTTTATCGGCGGGTTTCTCGATCCGGCCTTTTCGGCGCGGGGTCGTGTCCACTGCAACGGCATCGACATCACCGACGCGCCGCCGCAGGCCCGCCGTGCCGGCCTCCTGTTTCAGGATCCGCTCCTGTTTCCGCACATGTCGGTCGGCGGCAATCTGGTCTTCGCCGTGCCGCAATCGGTGACGGGCCGCGCGGCGCGCCGCACCCATGCCGCCGACGCCCTTTGCGATGTCGGCCTGGACGGCTTCTTCGACCGCGATCCGGACACGCTGTCGGGCGGCCAGAAAGCGCGCGTCGCGCTGGCGCGGGTGCTTGTCTCCGATCCGGCCTTCATGCTGCTCGACGAGCCCTTTTCGAAGCTCGATGCCGGCCTGCGCGACCAGATCCGGCGGCTGGTCTTCGAGCGCGCCAGGGCCCGCCGACTTCCGGTGCTTCTCGTGACCCACGATGCCGCCGATGCCGAGGCGGCGGGCGGCGCATTGATCGAGCTGGCCCCGGCGGCATCGGACGGCAACGGACCATGATCGACTTTGCCGCAACCGGCCTGCCGGCCGCCGCGGTTCTCGGCGATCTCAAAAGGGAACTTGGCAACGGCTCCAACGCTGTCGTCGTCGCGCCGCCGGGCGCCGGCAAGACCACGCTGGTTCCGCTGGCCCTACTCGGTGAGCCTTGGATTGGCGTCGGCAGGATCGTCATGCTCGAACCGCGCCGACTGGCCGCCCGCGCGGCGGCACGACGTATGGCCACGCTGCTCGGCGAGCGCGTCGGCGAGACGGTCGGCTATCGCATGCGGCTCGACAGCCGGATCGGCCCGAAGACGCGGATCGAGATCGTCACCGAAGGCGTGTTCGCCCGCATGATCCTCGATGATCCGGAACTGTCCGGCATTGCCGCCGTCATCTTCGATGAGTTCCACGAACGCTCGCTGGACGCCGATTTTTCGCTGGCGCTGGCGCTCGATGTGCAATCGGCTCTGCGCGAGGATCTGCGCCTGATCGTCATGTCCGCGACGCTTGATGGCGGCCGCGTGGCGCAGCTTTTGGACGGCGCGCCGGTGGTCGAAAGTGCGGGCCGCACCTTTCCGGTCGACATCCGCCATCGTCCGCGCAAACCGGACGAGCGCATCGAGGATGCGGTGGCCGGCGCCATCCGCGCCGCGTTGCGCCAGGAGGAGGGCAGCATTCTCGCATTCCTGCCCGGCCAGGCGGAGATTCGCCGCACCGCCGAGCGCCTCGAACCGCTTCTGCCAGCGGACACCTATCTGGCACCGCTCTTCGGCGCGATGGACATGGATGATCAGGACCGCGCAATCCTGCCTGCTGACAAAGGCCGGAGGAAGATCGTGCTCGCGACGGCGATCGCCGAAAGCTCGGTGACGATCGACGGTGTGCGCGTTGTCATCGATTCAGGCCTGTCGCGCCAGCCCGCTTTCGAACCGGGGCAGGCGATCACCCGGCTTGAGACCGTGCGCGTCAGCCGGGCGTCCGCCGACCAACGCGCCGGCCGTGCCGGCCGCACACAGCCCGGCGTTGCCATCCGGCTCTGGCATGAGGGCCAGACGGCGGCGCTCGTCCCGTTCGATCCGCCGGAGATCACCCGCACAGACCTGACACGCCTTGTGCTCGACTGTCTGGCCTGGGGCGTCGCCGACCCGCGCGATCTGCGCTTTCTCGACCCGCCGCCCGATCCCGCTCTGTCCGAAGCGCGATCGCGGCTGGAAGCGCTCGGCGCGATCGGTGGGCAGGGGCACCTGACGGCCAAGGGACGCCAACTGCGGACCATCGCACTGCCGGTCCCGTTGGCCGCCATGGTGGCGGCCGCTGAGAACTCGGGCGATGCCGCGCGCCGCGCGCGTCTGGCGGTTCTGATCACCGAGCGCGGCCTTGGCGGCACCTCGTCCGATCTTGACCGGCGCCTTCAGGCTTTCGAGGTCGACCGATCGCCGCGTGCCAAGCAGGCCCGGCACCTGGCCGATCGAATCGCATCCGAGGTCGATGTGCCATCGGGCGAGAGCCATCACGAAACCGCCGGCATCATGCTGCTCGATGCGTTTCCAGACAGGGTCGCCAAGGCGCGCGCCGGCCAGCCGGGCCGGTTCGTGATGGCCGGCGGACGCGGCGTGACGGTCGAGGAGACCGACCCGCTTGCCCGCGCGCCATTCATTGTCGCAGCGGACGCGACCGGTGCGGCGGCGCAGACGCGGCTTCTGGCCGGCGCGGCGATATCGCTTGCCGACATCGAGAACCGGTTGGAAAACCGGATCACCGATCGGGTCGAGATGGCGTTCGATGCCGGATCGGGCCGCTTGTCCGCCCGCCAGGTTCGGCGTCTGGGCGCGATCACTTTGTCGTCGGCCCCGCGTCCGGTCGAGGCCGGCGAGGCGGCGACGAACGCGCTCGTCGATGCGGTGCGCAGCCACGGCCTGTCGCTTCTGCCCTGGACCGAAAAGGCCCGGTCGGTGCGCGACCGGCTGGCCTGGCTGCATGCACACGATGGTGATCGCTGGCCGGACATGGGCGATGATGCGCTCATTGCTTCGCTCAATGACTGGCTGGTCCCGTTCCTGGCCGGGCGCACGGATTTTTCCGAAGTGCCGCTCATCGATGCGCTTTTGATGCGCGCCGGATCCTCTGGCGCTGCCGAGCTTGACCGGCTTGCGCCATCTCATTTCACAGCGCCCACCGGCACCCGCATCGCGCTGCGCTATCCGCCGGAAGGCGCCGCGCCGGAATTGGCGATCCGCGTCCAGGAACTCTATGGGCTGACCCGCCACCCGACGCTGCTCGACGGAACGGTTTCACTGGTCGTCGAACTCCTGTCGCCAGCCGGCCGGCCCATCCAGCGCACCATCGACCTTCCCGCCTTCTGGTCCGGCAGTTGGAAGGACGTGCGCACCGAGATGCACGGCCGCTATCCCAAACATGTCTGGCCCGACGATCCGGCAAGCGCCGAACCCACACGGCGGGCCAAACCGCGCAGGCCGTGATTGCGCCCGAAAAGCGCCGGATTTTCTGGCAATTCGGGGCGCTCCGCGCCATATAAGCGGTCATGGATCAACAGGTCGACAACAGCCCGGTCATGCAAGGCGAGCGCTTCGAGCGTCGCCGCTTGCGCATGTCGACGCTCACCAACACGCGCTGGATCGCGGTGCTGGGCCAAAGCGTTGCCGTGACCGTGGTAGCGGCCTGGCTGGGCTTCGCTTTTCCCATTGTCGCCTGTTTTGCGCTGATCGCGGTTTCCGCCGCGCTCAACCTCATCCTGACCTGGGTTTTCCCGGCCAACATGCGGCTTGGTCCCGCCCACGTTTTTGCCGTCCTTTCCTTCGACATCGGGCAGCTCGCCGCGCTCCTGTTTCTGACCGGCGGGCTCGAAAACCCCTTCTCGGTGCTGCTAATCGTGCCGGTGATCATATCGGCCGCCACGCTGCCGGCGCGGTATACGGCTGCATTGGGGGCCGTAGTGTTCGTCTCGGCCAGCGTGCTGGTCTTCTCGCATCTTCCGCTGCCCTGGTACGCCGACGTTCCGCTCGACATTCCGTTCATTTTCGTCGCCGGCATGTGGGCGGCGGTCCTGTCATCGGTCGCGTTTACGGCCTTTTACGTCTATCGCGTCGCCGACGAGGCCCGGAGCCTGGCCGATGCGCTGTCGGCCACCGAACTGGTATTGCAGCGCGAGCATCATCTGTCGGCGCTTGATGGGCTGGCCGCCGCCGCCGCCCATGAACTCGGTACGCCGCTGGCCACCATCTCGCTCGTCTCCAAGGAAATGGACCGCGCTACCGCCGAGGACGACCCGCTCAAGGAGGATGTCCGGCTGTTGCGCGCGCAGGCCGATCGCTGCCGCGAGATCCTGTCGCGCCTGTCGACGCTCAACACGTCCGAGGACCTGATTTCGCGCATGTCCATCCGCGAACTGATCGAAGAGGTCGCCGCCCCCCATCGCGAGTTCGGCGTGCGGATCGTCACCGGCCATGATGGCGATGACAGCCCAGAACCGGTCATGCGGCGCAATCCGGCGGTCCTTTACGGGCTCGGCAATCTGGTCGAGAACGCCGTCGATTTCGCGCGCCAGACGGTGCGCATCGATCTGCGCTGGTCCGACCGTCAGGTGCGCATCGACATTGTCGACGATGGACCTGGATACCCGGCCGACCAGCTCGAGAAACTGGGGGAGCCGGATCTGGGTGCAACGCGCGATGCGGCGCGCAGCCGCAAGGGCGGGCCCGGGTTGGGCCTTGGCATCTTCATCGCCAAGACACTGCTTGAACGCTCGGGCGCGACACTTCGTTTTGCAAATGGCAGCCGACCCGATGCCGGCGCCGCCGTGACGATCAGTTGGCCGCGCTCATCCATCGAAGCCGCCGCTGCGTAGAACAGATAGAAAGGTGAGATCATGCTGACACAGGAAAACACCAACGCAGATGCCGTGCCGGGACCGGGTCCCGATGCCAGCCTGCTGCTCGTCGACGACGACGCGCCGTTCGTCCGCCGGCTCGGCCGCGCGATGGAAGCCCGTGGCTTTGCCGTCGACATGGCCGAATCGGTTGCCGAAGGGCTGGCCCGGGTCGATGCGGCACCGCCGGCCTACGCGGTGGTCGACATGCGGCTCGAAGACGGCAACGGGCTCGAAGTGATCAAGGCGCTGCACGCCAAGCGACCGGACGCCCGCGCGATCGTCCTGACCGGCTATGGCAACATCGCGACTGCCGTCAACGCGGTCAAGCTGGGCGCGATCGACTATCTGGCCAAGCCCGCCGATGCCGACGATGTCTTTAATGCACTGACCGTGGCGCCGGACGGCACCCCGCCGCCGCCGGAAAACCCGATGTCGGCCGACCGCGTGCGCTGGGAGCATATCCAGCGCGTCTATGAGATGTGCGATCGCAACGTGTCGGAGACGGCGCGCCGGCTCAACATGCATCGCCGCACGTTGCAGCGCATTCTCGCCAAGCGCGCGCCGCGCTGATCAGGTCTGTGACGGCGTCCCGCCGGACGCCCATTCGGCCGCCAGCAGCCGCTCGGCGGCAAACCGCGCGAACCGAAGCGTCACCGCCTTGCGCCGCGCCGGGGCCAGCCTGTGCTCCGGCGCGTCGGCCACGATGGCCGCGCCATGGGCGTCGGCGCGGATGAAGCCGCAATCGCCGGGAAAAAGATGCTGCGGCACGTCGGGCAGCGTCGCAAAGAACAACCGGTCGCAATAGTCTCGATATCCCGGCCATTTGACATCGGCCATCATGTCTTCGGGCGAGGATTTGATCTCGACGATGACGATGCCGCCATCGGGTCCCAGAGCAACCAGATCGGCGCGACGGCCGCTCGCCAGCGTCATCTCGGGAACGGTCGAAAACCCCATATCCCGCCACATGATCTGAACGCCCCGCCGCACACTCATGGCGCGCGCGGACTGGCGGCCATCGGCCAGCGGATTGGTCGATATGGCGGAAACGATCGGCATGCGGCTTCATCGCAGCGCATAATGACGCTGCGTCAACTGTGGTGCGTCGGTGACACTGTGTGCCAAAGCGCACAGACCTGCAAGATTGCGGGGGGCGATCCTTGCACGCGGTTCAAAGCTTCATGTAACGTTGGATTAACCATGTGGGGCGAAAAAGCCCGGGGCTGTTGGGTTTGAGGGACATCATGCAAAGACGAGCTTTTCTGGGCGGATTCGCCGCGATCGCCGCAACCGGGCTTGCCGGCTGTTCGACCACCAATTCGAACTATTTCGCCAATGCCTATGCGGGCATGCCGGACGGCGAGTACACGCTTCCGAAAATTCCGGTCGCCAAGGTGCCTGAGGAGTTCCGCCGTCAGGTCGTCGACTACGAGACGCGGCACAAGCCGGGCTCGATCATCGTCGACACACCGAACCGGCATCTTTATCTCGTTCAGGAAGAGGGCAAGGCGCTGCGATACGGCATTGGTGTCGGCCGCGACGGGTTCCGCTGGTCGGGCACGGCCAAGGTGGGCTGGAAGCGCCGCTGGCCGACATGGACGCCGCCGGCGGCGATGATCCGGCGTCAGCCGGAACTGGCCAAATATCGCGGCGGCATGAAGCCGGGCCTGACCAATCCGCTCGGCGCCCGCGCGCTTTATCTGACGCGCGGCGGCCGCGACACGGGCTACCGCCTGCATGGAACGCCGGAATGGTGGTCGATCGGCAATGCCGTCTCGTCGGGCTGCATCCGCCTGATGAACCAGGACATTGTCGACCTCTACAGCCGCGTCGAGCCGGGCGCGAAAGTCGTCGTCCTTCAGGGCTGACGCGAGTTCGCGACACGTTGAATGCAAAAAGGCCGGGCAATCGCCCGGCCTTTTTGGTTTGGGGATTGGGATTGCGAGCGGCCCGGCCGGTCAGACCGCTTCGACCTGCTCGACTTCGGGAATGAAGTGCCGCAGCAGGTTCTGGATGCCGTGCTTGAGGGTCGCCGTCGATGACGGGCATCCGGCACAGGCGCCCTTCATGTGCAAAAAGACGATGCCGTCGCGAAAGCCGCGGAAGGTGATGTCGCCACCATCCTGGGCCACTGCCGGTCGCACGCGCGTCTCGATCAGTTCCTTGATCGTCGCCACGATGCTCTCGTCGCCGGCCTCGAAGAACTCCTCCTCGTCGCCGGTGTCGGCTGCACCGTTCTGATCGGCCATGACCGGCGCGCCCGCCATGAAATGCTCCATGATCGCGGCGAGAACGGCCGGCTTCATGTGCATCCAGTCCTGCGCATCGTCTTTGGTGACGGTGACGAAATCATAGCCGAAAAAGACGCCGGTCACGCCGTCAACGTCAAACAGCCGGCCGGCCAGCGGCGATTTGGCGCCCGCTTCTCCCGCATCGCGGAAGTCGGCGGTTCCCATTTCCATGACCACTTGGCCGGGCAGGAACTTCAGCGTGGCCGGGTTCGGAGTCGTTTCGGTCTGGATGAACATGGCATCACCTCAATTTGGAATGATTCCAAAATAGAGTGAAACGCCCACTCTATCAAGCGCCGGCAGGCCGATGCACCACCGGCATGCCGATCGTCCACATATGTGCCCGTCAGGACAGGCTTTCAATGTCCTCGTCGGTCAGGTTGGCCGGCACCACCGTGACCGGGATCGGAAAGGCGGCGTCACGCCCCGCGATCGACGAGACGAGCGGCCCCGGCCCTTCCTTGGCCGCGCTCGCAGCGAGCACCAAGATGGCGATGTCCTGATCTTCCTCGATCAGCCCGTGAATGGGTTCGACGCCGACGCCCTCACGGATCACGGTTTCCGGCTCAATGCCGCATTGCTCGCGTGCGAGCGTCGCAAATTTCGACATCACCTGTTCGGCGCGTTCCATCGCCTCCTCGCGCATCACCTGCTCGACGCCCAGCCAGTGCTGGAAGTCGCCCGGCGCGATCACGAAGAGAAGGATCAGCCCGCCATGGGTGTTGGCCGCGCGACGGGCGGCGTAGAACACGGCGCGTTCGCATTCCGGTGTTTCGTCGACGACCGCGAGAAACTTGCGGCGATGACCGGCTTCGCCGGAAAGGCGTCTGGTGACCATGGGGCAATCTTTGGCACGGCCCGCGCCGGCCCGCAAGCGGCGAGAGGCTCAGGCGCCCAGACCGACAATCCGCCGCACATCGGCCATCACGGGCGCGGCAATCGCCGATGCCCGCTCGGCGCCGTCGGCCAGAATGCCGTCAATATGGCCCGGATCGGCCACCAGCCGCCGCATCTCGCCGGCGACCGGGCTCAGAACCTCGACCGCCAGATCGGCGAGCGCCGGCTTGAACTCGGAAAACGCCTTGCCGCCGAATTCGGCCAGCACCACGTCGCTGCTCTTGTCCGCCAGGGCCGCATAAATGCCCACAAGGTTGGATGCCTCGGGCCGTTCCGCGAGACCCGCCGCTTCGCTCGGCAGCGGCTCAGGATCGGTCTTGGCCTTGCGGATTTTGCGGGCGATGTCGTCGGCCGTGTCGGTCAGGTTGATCCGCGACAGGTCGGAGGGATCGGATTTCGACATCTTCTTGGTGCCGTCGCGCAGGCTCATGATTCGCGTCGCCGGCCCCTCGATCACCGGTTCGGTGAGCGGGAAATAGCCCGAGACCGTCTCGCGGCCGATCTGCATCTCAACGCCCAGACCCAGTTCGGCGATGCGATCCGAATAGTCATTGTTGAACTTCTGCGCGATGTCGCGCGTCAGCTCCAGATGCTGCTTCTGGTCATCGCCCACCGGCACATGGGTGGCGCGATAGATCAAAATGTCGGCCGCCATCAGTGCCGGATAGGCGAATAGGCCGACCGACGCGTTCTCGCGGTCCTTGCCGGCCTTCTCCTTGAACTGGGTCATCCGGTTGAGCCAGCCCATGCGCGCCACGCAGTTGAAGACCCAGGCCAGTTCCGCATGTTCGTGCACGCGGCTCTGGTTGAAGACGATGTGCGTGTTCGGATCGATGCCGGCGGCGAGGAACGCCGCGGCGACCGAGCGCGTCGCGTTGACCAACTCCGCCGGGTCCTGCGGCATGGTGATCGCGTGCATGTCGACCACGCAATAGATGCATTCGTGCCGCTCCTGCATGGCGACGAACTTGCGGATCGCGCCCAGATAATTGCCGAGCGTCAGATGGCCGGTCGGCTGGACGCCGGAAAAGACGCGCTCGTGGAAAGTATTGGTCATGGGACGGTCCGTTTGGAGTGCGCCGGCCTTATGCAATGGCCGTTGCCGCCGTGCAAGGCCCGGTGTGGGACGGTCGATGGCTCAGGCGCCGCGACGGACCAGCATCGCCTTGAGCGCGCCCAGCCGCGCCGCACCCGTCAGATGCGCCAGGCCGAAGAAGCTGACAATGCCGGCGCCCACGACAGCGGCAAGCGCGGCGGCGCGCAGGGCAAGCGGCGCGCTTGAAGCCAGTTGCGGGGAAAGCAGTTCCGCCGCGCCCCACACGCACAATCCCATCAGCACCGCGCTGACCGCGATCAGCGCCAGAAGCCGGGTCATTGGCCCGTCGATCGTCCAGAGGCCGCACCGGTTCAAGAGCCAGTAAAGCGCGATCGCATTGACCCAGCCGGCAAGGCTCGTCGCGATCGCGATGCCCACATGGCCAAGGAACGGAAACAGCGCCAGGCTGGTCGCGACGTTCACCACCATCGCCGCAATCCCGACCTGCATCGGCGTCTTGGTGTCCTCGCGCGCGAAGAACCCGGGCGAAAACACCTTGACCAGCACGAAGGCCGGCAGGCCGACGGCGAAGGCCTGCAGCGCCAGCGCGGTGCCGCGCGCGCTTCCGGCGTCAAAGGCCAGCCGTTCGAACAGGACCGAGACGAGTTGATGCGGGATCACCGCCAGCGCCACGGCGGCGGGCAGGGTCAGCATCATGGAAAATTGCAGCGCCTTGGCTTCGACGGCCTTCGCCGCGCCCATGTCACCGGCTTTCAGCTTGCGCGACAGGTCCGGCAGCAGGACGACGCCGATGGCGATGCCGACAACACCCAGCGGCAATTGATAGAGCCGGTCGGCATAATAGAGCATGCTGGCTGCGCCCGCCTGCATCGAGGCAATGATCGTGCCCACCACGATGTTGATCTGCGTCACGCCGCCGGCGATGATGCCGGGAATGCCCAGCGTCACCAGCCGCTTCATGCGATCGTTCCAGCGCGGCCGCACGAAGCCCAGCGCGAACCCCTCGCGCCGCAGCGCGATCACGACCATGGCCAATTGCGCAACGCCGCCCGCGACCACGCCGACCGACAACCACAGCCCGGCATTGCGCGATCCCGCCATGCCCGAGGACACGATGTGGCTGAGCACTCCGATCAGGACGACGTTCAGAAGAACCGGCGCGAAGGCAGCAGCCGCGAACCGGCCAAGCCCGTTCAGGACGCCCGATATCAGCGCCAGCAGCGAGACCAGCAGAAGGTAGGGAAAGGTGATCCGCGTCAGTTCCACCGTCAGGTCGAACTTGTCCGGATCGGCCGAAAAGCCCGGGGCCAGCCCGTACATCAGGATGGGCATGGCAATCATCGCAACGGCGATCAGAACGGCCAATACGGTGATCAAGCCGGCCATCGCTTCCTGCGCGAATTGCCGCGCCTCTTCCCGGCCTTCGCCTTCCAGCCGCCGCGAGAAGAGCGGGATGAAGGCCGAATTGAACGCGCCCTCGGCGAAGACGCGGCGAAACAGGTTCGGGAAGCGGAAGGCAACGACGAAGGCGTCGGCCACCGGGCCTGTGCCAAGGGCCGCCGCCATCAATATGTCGCGCACGAAGCCCAGCACACGGCTGGTCATGGTCGCGCCGCCCACCGTGGCGAAATTGCGCAACAGGCTCATCGTCTATTCGGCCGCGACGGCCGCCTGGCCCGCCTTCTTCTTCCCTGCGCCGCGCTGATCGTTTTTGAGCACGGAAAGAAGCGCCTTGCGGATGCGGCCCTGCCGTGCCGTGTCCTCGATCTTCTGGCCGACCAGATCGGTCACGTAGAAACTGTCGATCACCTTCTCTCCGAAGGTCGTGATGTGCGCCGAACGGATGTCGAGCTTGAGATCGGAGATCGCGCCGGTCAGTTGCGACAGCAGCGCCGGCCGGTCCAGCCCTTCCACCTCGATGACCGTAAACCGGTTGGACAGCGTGTTGTTGATCTTCACCGCCGGTTCCACATGGAAGGCGCTGAGCGCCTTGCGCCGGCGCTTGTGCGCCTGCACGTCCGGCAGGCTCACTTTGCCGCGCAGCACATCCTCGATCAGTGCTCCGATCCGGCGGCCGCGTCGCAACTCGTCCTCATCCTCGACGAATTCGCGTTCGATCTGGATGACATCGAGCGCGCGCCCGTCGGACGTCGTGAAGATGTGCGCGCCGTCGATCGAGGCGTCCGCGCTCGAACAGGCCGCCGCGATGACCGACAAGAGGCGCGGGTGATCCTGCGCCAGCACTGTGATCTCGGTCATCGCCTGAAACGCGTTGGTGCGCACCTCGGTCGCCAGCGCCTTGCCCTCGGCATCGGCCGCGCGGATGAACTCGGCATGACGCACCTGGTCTTCCAGATCGACCGTAAGAAGGTAATTGTCGTAGTGAAGACGCAGCACGGCCTCGCGATCGGCTTCCGGCCAGTCCGAAAGACGGTCGGCAAGCGCCTCGCGGCGGCTGGCGGCGCGGCTCTTGCGGCTGGTCTCAGAGAAACCGCCGGTCAGCGCCAGTTCGGCCTCGGCATAGAGCGTGCGCAGCAACTGCCCCTTCCAGCCGTTCCAGACACCGGGGCCGACCCCGCGAATGTCGCACACGGTCAGGACCAGCAGCAGCTTGAGCCGCTTGACCGTCTGCACCCGCGCGACAAAATCCTCGATCGTCTTGCGGTCCGACAGATCACGCGCTTGCGCGGTCATCGACATCAGAAGATGGTCCTGCACCAGCCAGGCGATCGTCGCCGTGTCCTCGGGCGAGAAGCCGAAGCGCGGGCAGAGCTTTCGGGCGACCTCGGCCCCGGCGGTCGAATGATCCTGCGGCCGGCCCTTGGCGATGTCATGCAGGAACAGCGCCACATAGAGAAGGGTCCGCTCGCTTTTCAGGCCCGGCATCAGTGTCGCTGCAAGCGGATGATCTTCCTTCAGCGTGCCCTTTTCGATATCGGCGAGCACGCCGATTGTGCGGATCAGATGTTCGTCGACCGTATAGTGATGATACATGTTGAACTGCATCATCGCGACGATCTTGCCGAAATCGGGGACGAAACGGCCGAGCACGCCCGCCTCGTTCATGCGCCGCAGATTGAGCGCCGGGTCGTTCTTCGAGCTCAGGATCTTGATGAACAGCGCATTGGCATTGACGTCGGTGCGCAGCGCCTTGTCGATCAGCTTCAGCGAACGCCTGACCAGTTGCAGCGCCTGCGGGTGATATTCGAGCCCGTAGCGGTCGGCCAGATGGAACATCCGGATCAGGTTTACCGGGTCCCGCTTGAAGACCTCCTCGTCGGCGACGTTGATGCGTTGCCGGTCGATGACGAAATCCTTGATGCCGCGGATCTTGCGCGAGCGGCCGGTGAAGGGCAGCGCCTGCAGGAGGCCGGAGAGCGCCGGCGCGTTCTTGATTTCCTGGTCTTCCAGCGCCGCGCAGAAGATGCGCGTCAGGTCGCCCACATCCTTGGCGATCAGGAAATAGTGCTTCATGAAACGCTCGACATCTTCGAGCCCGGGATGGGACTGGTAGCCGAGCCGCTCGGCGAGGTCCCGCTGCACGTCGAACGAAAGCCGCTCTTCGGCCTTGCCGGTCAGGAAATGCAGGTGGCAGCGCACCGCCCAGAGGAAGTCTTCGCACTTGACGAAGAGATTGTAGTCCTTGCGGGTGAAGACACCCATCTTGACCAGTTCCGCCCGGCGCCGCACGCGATAGACATATTTGGCGATCCAGAACAGCGTGTGGAGGTCGCGCAATCCGCCCTTGCCGTCCTTGACGTTCGGCTCCACGACGAACCGCGCTTCGCCCTTGCGCTGATGGCGTGCGTCGCGCTCGGCGAGCTTGGCCTGGATGAACTGGACACCTGTCTTTTGCACCACCTCCGCATCGAACCGGTCCATCAGTTCCTTAAAGAGCGTCTGGTTTCCGATCAGGAACCGGGCTTCGAGGATCGTCGTGCTGATCGTGATGTCGTTCTTCGACAGGCGCACGCAATCATCGATGTTGCGCGTGGCGTGGCCGACCTTCAGCCCCATGTCCCACAGCATGTAGAGGATATATTCGGCCAGTTGCTCGCCGAGCGGGGTCTGCTTGTAGGGCAGGACGAACAACAGATCGATGTCCGAACCGGGCGCCAGCGTGCCGCGGCCATAACCGCCCACCGCCGCCAGCGCGATCCGCTCGCCCTGGGACAGGTCCGAGACCTTGAAGACGTGGGCGAGCGCGAAATCGTATGTCGCCCGGATGATCGCGTCCTGTAGGTCCGATAGCCGCTTGGCACAGCCATGGCCCTTGCCGTCCTCAAAAAGGCGCCGCTCGGCCTCGGCGCGACCGTCGGCCAAGACCTGTTTGAGATGGGCCAGCACCTTCGCGCGCACGCCTGTGTCCGCTCCGTTGCCGCCCGCTTCGCGCGCAAACACCTCCAGCGCCGCGCCGATGGTCGCGGCGTCGGGGAGGGCGGTCTTTTCGGCGACGGCCTTGTCCAACCTCAATCCTTCTTCGTTGCGATCGCCTTGAGCGCATAGAGCGCCTCGAGTGCCGCGCGGGGCGTCATCTCGTCCGGCGACAGATCGTCAAGCGCCGCCTCGATAGCCGATCGGGCGGCGTTTGGCACGGATTGTTTTGCCGCCGGCGCCGCCGAAAACAGGGGCAGATCGTCGATCAGCGCGGCCGCGCCCTTGTCGCGGTTCTGCTCTTCGAGCTGGTCGAGCACCTGCCGGGCCCGGCTCACGACCGCGTCGGGCAGCCCGGCCAGCCGCGCCACCTGCACGCCGTAAGACCGGTCGGCCGCGCCCTGTCCGACCTCGTGCAGGAAGACCACCTCGCCCTCCCATTCCTTGACCCGCATGGTGACATTGGCCAGCCGGTCGAGCTTTTCGTGAAGCGCGGTCAGTTCGTGGAAGTGCGTCGCGAACAGCGTCCGGCAGCGATTGTGCTCATGCAGATATTCGATCGCCGCCCAGGCGATGGAGAGCCCGTCAAAGGTGGCCGTGCCGCGCCCGATCTCGTCGAGGATCACCAATGCGTTCTCGCCGGCCTGGTTCAGGATCGCCGCGGTCTCGACCATCTCCACCATGAATGTCGAGCGCCCGCGCGCCAGATCGTCCGACGCGCCGACGCGGCTGAACAGCCGGTCGACAATGCCGATATGCGCCTGTCCCGCCGGCACGAAGGAGCCTGTCTGTGCCAGGATCGCGATCAGCGCGTTCTGGCGCAGAAAGGTCGACTTGCCGCCCATGTTCGGCCCGGTCAGGAGCCACAGCGCGCCATGGTCGGCGCCTTCCATCGGCGACAGGTCGCAATCATTGGCAACGAACGGATCGGCCGCCTGCCGGCGCAGGGCCTGTTCGACCACCGGATGCCGCCCGCCGACGATGCGGAAGGTGCGGCTGTCATCGACCACCGGCCGGCAATAACCCTCCGAGGCGGCCAGATCGGCCAGCGCCACGGACACATCGATCACCGCCAGCGCATGTGCCGCCTCGCGGATCGCATCGGCATGAGCAACGCTGAGCGTGCGCAGTTCCTCGAACACCGCCAGTTCGATCTCCAACGCTCGCCCGGCGGCGTTGGCGATGCGGCTTTCAAGGTCTGCCAGTTCGGTGGTGGTGAAGCGCATCGCGTTCGCCATGGTCTGGCGATGGATGAAGCGCGCCTTCTCCTCGTCGGTGGTTTTCAGGGCGTCCGCATTGATCGCGGTCACCTCGATGAAATAGCCCAGCACATTGTTGTGCTTGATCTTCAGCGACTTGACGCCGGTCTCGGTGGCATAATCGGCCTGCAGGGACGCGATGACGCGGCGCGACTGGTCGCGCAGGGCCCGCATCTCGTCGAGTTCGCCATGGTGGCCGGCGCGCACGAAACCGCCATCGCGCGCCAAAAGCGGCATGTCGTCATCGAGCGCGGCCCCGAGTGCGTCGGCGACTTCGGTTGGCGCTGCGCCAAGCATGGCGCGTGCCTCGCCCAGTTCGGCGGCCAGATCGGCAGAAGACAGCGCATCATGGACGGCGGCGGCAACGGCCAGACCATCGCGGATGGCGGAGAGATCGCGCGGGCCGCCCCGGTTCAACGACAGACGCGACAGGGCGCGGGCCATGTCCGGCAACGCTTTCAGATGGGTCCGCAGCGTGCCGGCCAACGCGTCGTCGGCCATGAAATGGCCCACGGAATCGAGCCGTTCGGCAATGGCGGCTGCATCGGTCAGCGGCGCGCGCAGCCGGGCGGCCAGAAGCCGCGCGCCGGCGCCGGTCACCGTCCTGTCGATCGCCTTCAGGAGACTGCCGTCGCGCTGACCCGACAGCGTGCGTTCGAGTTCGAGATTGGCGCGCGTTGCCGGATCGATGAAGAGCGTCCGCGCCCCGGTCTCGCGCTGCGGTCGCTGCAGCGCCGGCCGCTCGGACACTTGCGTCTTTTCGACATAGGCGAGCGCTCCCGATGCGGCGGCCAGTTCGGCGCGCGAGAAGTCGCCGAACCCGTCCAGCGTCGTCACGCCGAAATAGCGCGTCAGCCGGTCGCCCGCCGTGGCGCTGTCGAACAATGCGGCGGGATGGGCGCTGACGGCGCGGCCGAACTGGTCGAAGACGGGCCTGAGATCGGGATCGTGAAACAGCGTCTCCGGCACGATGATCTCGCGCGGCGCGATGCGAGTGAGATCAGGCAGCAGCCGTCCGGGCGCCGTTTCGCCGAGGCGAAATTCGCCGGTCGAGATGTCGATGAAGGCATAGGCCATCTGGTCCGACGCGCGGATGCGCGCAAGTGCCAGAAGATAGGCGTTTTCGCCCGGCTCCAGCAGCTTGTCCTCGGTGATCGTCGCCGGCGTCACGAGCCGCGTGACATCGCGGCGGACGACCGCTTTCGAGCCGCGCTTTTTTGCTTCGGCCGGGTCTTCGAGCTGTTCGCACACCGCCACGCGATGACCGAGCCCGATCAGCTTCTGCAGATAATCGTCGGCGGCATGGACCGGTACGCCGCACATCGGAATGTCCTGGCCCAGATGCTTGCCGCGCTTGGTCAGCGTGATGCCCAGCGCCCGCGAGGCGATCTCGGCATCCTCGAAGAACAGTTCGTAGAAATCGCCCATCCGGTAGAACAGCAGAAGCCCCGGATTGGCCGACTTGATCTCGAGGAACTGCGCCATCATCGGCGTCGGCGCGCCGGTGGCGGTGCTGCCGCCTGCTCCGTCGCCGGCCTCCCGATGCTGTGCCGCCCTGCCATCCATTGCCAAGGACCCGTTTCGTTCCGCCTGAGCTTATGCGCGTTTACAGGGCGCTGCGACAGGGATTAGAAGGTCTTTTCCCCGACTAGTGCCCAACTCCTCGATCCGAACAAAGCGTGCAAGGGACGACCTCCATGAACAAGCCTCACCGTCCCGCCACTCCGTCCACTGGCAAGCGCCCCGCCGTCAGCGACAGCGAAGCGCTCGATTTCCACGCGCGCGGACGGCCGGGCAAGCTCGAGGTCACGCCGACCAAGCCGATGGCGACCCAGCGCGATCTTTCGCTGGCCTATTCGCCCGGCGTCGCCGTGCCCGTCAAGGCAATCGCCGAACGGCCCGAGGCCGCTTTCGACTATACCGCGCGCGGCAACATGGTCGCCGTCATCTCCAACGGCACGGCCATTCTGGGCCTGGGCAATCTGGGCGCGCTCGCGTCCAAACCGGTGATGGAAGGCAAGGCCGTCCTGTTCAAGCGCTTTGCCGATGTGGATTCGATCGATCTCGAGGTCGACACCGAAGACATGGACGAGTTCGTCAATTGCGTGCGTCTGCTCGGCCCGTCGTTCGGCGGCATCAATCTTGAAGACATTCGCGCGCCCGACTGTTTCATGATCGAGGACCGGCTGCGCGAAGCGCTCGACATACCGGTCTTTCACGACGACCAGCACGGCACGGCGATCATTGCCGCCGCCGGCCTGATCAACGCGCTGCACCTGACCGACCGCAACCTGCGAGACGTCAAGATGGTCTGCAACGGCGCCGGCGCGGCGGCGATCGCCTGCATCGAACTGGTCAAGGCGATGGGCGTGCCGCACGACAATGTCATCCTGTGCGACACAAAGGGCGTCATTCACCAGGGCCGCGGCACCGGCATGAACCAGTGGAAGTCGGCCCACGCGATCAGTACCGACCGTCGGACGCTCGCCGACGCGATGGAAGGCGCCGATGTCTTCCTCGGCCTGTCGGTCAAGGGCGCGCTGACCGCCGACATGGTCCGGTCGATGGCGGACAATCCGATCATCTTCGCCATGGCCAATCCCGACCCCGAGATCACGCCAGAAGAGGTCGCCGAGATCCGCGACGATGCGATCATCGCCACCGGCCGGTCGGATTATCCCAACCAGGTCAACAATGTGCTCGGCTTTCCCTACATCTTCCGGGGCGCACTCGACGTGCAGGCGACCATGATCAACGATGCGATGAAGGCCGCCGCGGCAAACGCCATCGCCGAACTCGCCCGCGAGGACGTGCCCGACGATGTGGCGATCGCCTATGGCGGCACGCGTCCGCGGTTCGGGCCGGGCTACATCATTCCCGTGCCGTTCGATCCGCGCCTGATTTCGGCGATCCCGGTCGCGGTCGCCCGTGCTGCAATGGAATCGGGTGTCGCGCGCCGGCCGATCGCCGACTTCGACGCCTATGCGGTCGAACTGTCCGCGCGCCGCGATCCGATCGCCGCAACGCTCCAGCGCATTTTCGACCGCGTCCGCCGCAGTCCCAAGCGTATGTTCTTCACCGAGGCCGAGGAAGAGCAGGTGGTCCGCGCCGCCGTCGCCTATGTCAACCAGGGGCTCGGCACCGCGATCCTTCTGGGCCGCGAGAACCTGATCGCGGAAGCGGCGCGCAATGCCGGCGTCGATCTGGAACGCGACGATATCGAGATCGTCAATGCGCGCCTTTCGAACCGCGCCGCCGCCTATGCCGACCATCTCTATGAGCGGCTGCAGCGCGACGGTTACCTGTTCCGCGACTGTCTGCGCATGGTCAACAATGACCGCAACATCTTCGCCGCCACCGCCGTCGCGCTCGGCGATGCCGACGGCATGGTCACCGGCGTCACCCGCAATTATGCAACCGCACTCAGCGACGTTCGCCGCGTGATCGATGTGCGTCCCGGCCACCGGGTCGTGGGCGTCTCGCTGGCCCTGTGCCGCGGACGCACGGTGCTGGTTGCCGACACGGCGGTGCACGACATGCCGACCGCCGAGGAACTGGCCGATATCGCCGAGGAGGCGGCCGGCATGGCCCGCAAGCTGGGATACGAGCCGCGCGTGGCGATGCTCGCCTATTCGACCTTCGGCCAGCCGCAGGGCGAGCGTTCCAACTCGGTGCGTGATGCCGTGCGCATCCTCGACAAGAGGCGTGTGGATTTCGAGTATGACGGGGAAATGGCCGCCGATGTCGCGCTCAACGCCGAACTGATGGCGCAATATCCGTTCTGCCGTCTGTCGGCGCCCGCCAACGTTCTCGTCATGCCGGCGTTTCACTCGGCTTCGATCGCCACCAAGATGCTGCAGGAACTGGGCGGTTCGACCGTAATCGGCCCGCTGCTCGTCGGGCTCAACAAGTCGGTCCAGATCGTTTCGCTGAACGCGCGCGACACCGATATCGTCAACATGGCCGCGATCGCCGCCTACAATGCCGGCGGATGATCAGGCGGCGAAGCGATCCGCGTCGGCGCCATAATAGGACACATAGCGCGCGCTGATCTGTTCGACCGGCAGCACGACGAGCACATCGACCGAGGCGAACGCATGGTCGATGACAGCGCCGTCGCCGAATGTCGCGCCGAGCCGCAGATAGCCCTTGATCAGCGGCGGTAGCGCGCGCATCGCCGCCTTCAGATCGATCGCCTCGGGCGGCATGAAATCCATGTCGACACCCGCATCCCGCCGCGCCGACACGGCCCAATCGCCGCTGGCGCGCGCATGATGATTGAGAAAGGCCAGCGCCATCGCATGCTGCGCCGGAACCCGGCCGGAAAACGATGCGCAGCCGAACATCACGTCGATGGCGTTGCGCCGGCAATAGGCCCAGATGCCCTGCCACAAAAGTTCGATCGTGCGCTTGGAGCGATAGTCCGGCAACACGCAGGACCGGCCAAGTTCCAGAAAGCGCCGGCCGTCATGGCGCGCCAGCAGGGCGCCGATATCGAATGCGCTGTCCGAATAAAAGGGCTGACCGGCGAGCTTTTGCTGCGGCAAGAGCCGGTAGGTGCCGATGATCCGGTCCGTGTCGGTTCCTTCAATGGCCGTGTCGAGGACGATCAGATGGTCGCACAGCGCGTCATAACCGTCCGCATCGATCCCGGTTTCATCGCCCGGCGCGGCAAACTCGGCGGAGAAAACGGCATGGCGCAGCTTTTGCGCCGCACGCACCTCCGCCCCGCTAGCCGCCAGCCGTGCGCGCAGCGTGCCGATCTCGCCCAAAAGCGCCGCCGGCTCGGTGGGCGGGTGGGCTGGTTGGCCTGGCGTTGTGCCTGCAATGGTCATCGTTCGAACCCGAATCCGGTCTGCATCCGACAAGGTGAAACGGCGGATATGACGATCCCGTGACGCCAGTATGACATATTTTCGAGGGGCGTGAACGCCTGTTCAGGCTGCGTTGCTGTCCAGCGCTTCAAACAGGAGGTGCAGGTTCTGCGCGGTCAGCGGCTTGGGCACGATCTTCTGTGCGCCGACGGCGAGCAGAAGACGTTCCAGTTCCGGGTCGTCATCGGCGGTCAGCGCGATGATCGGCAGACGCGTTTCGCCGCCATGGGCATCCTCGTGGGTCCGGAACAGACGGATCGCCTCGGCCCCGTCGAGCACCGGCATGTGAACATCCATCAGCACCAGATCGAAGGCGGCATCGGGCGCGGTCATCCGGTCGAGCGCGGCCTGGCCGTTGTCGGCCAGTGTGACGCTGTGCCCGGCTTTTTCGAGCACGCTGCAGGCCAGAAGCGCATTGACCGGATTGTCTTCGGCCAGCAGCAGGCGGCGGGATCGTTGTGCGGCCGGTTTGGCAAGGGGCAGCGGTGCCGATAGATCGTCGGCTGGCTGGCCGTCCAGCGAGCGTTCTAGAACGCGCAAGAGGCTTGAGCCGCGCACCGGGCGCGTCAGGAATGCATGGCCGTCGGCCTTGAACTGCGCGCCGAGCGTGCCGCGCTCTTCGGGCTCGATGAGAACGACCGGGCGTCCGTCGCGCGCCGCGATCCGGTCGGCAAGGCCAAGCGCCCGATCAGGGTCGCGCATCAGCCGGCTGTCGATCAGCACCGTCGCGCCCGGAGTAGCCTGCACGCTATCGAGCGCAGCCTCGGCCGTGGTGACGTGCGCGACCGAACCACCATGCCCGGCAATCGCTGTGGCAAGCATGTCCGCTTCGCATCCGGCCCGCATCATCAGGCAGAAATGCTGGCCAGAAAGCGCGTCGATGCGCGGGTCCGTCCCCGCCTGTGGATTGATCCCGGCCGGAACGCGCACCGTGAACTCGGTCCCGGTGTCGGACGAACTGTGGAAGGCAATGGTCCCCTCGAGACGGTCCACCAGCCGCTTGGCGATTGCTAGGCCGAGGCCGGCACCTTCATGCCGCCGCGCAAGGCTCATATCGGCCTGTTCGAACGGTTCGAATATCTGTGCCTGCCTTTCGGACGGTATGCCGGGACCGCTGTCCCGCACGGTGATGGTCAGATCATGCGCCCGGCCGCCATCGACGGCGGGCGCGTGGCCGATCTCGACCGCGATGCCCCCTTCATCGGTAAACTTGATCGCATTGGCGACGATGTTGAACAGGACCTGCCGCAAGCCCTTGGCATCGGCGCGCATCGATGCCGGCACGCCGGGCGCGACGGTGTAGCCCAGATCGAGGCCCTTTTCGTGGGCACGATCCGCCAGCAGTTCGATCACGCCGCTCGTCAGGGCGCGCATGTCCGTTTCCGAAAAGACCGGTCCGCTCGTGTCGGCACCGCTGCGACCGAACTCCAGAAGGTCGTTGACCAGCAGCATCAGCGCTTCGGAGGACGACGTGATCGCCTCGACATAGTTGCGCTGCTCGGCGGTCAGCGGCGTGTCGGCCAGAAGCTTGCCCATGCCGACAATGCCGTTCAGGGGCGTGCGGATTTCATGGCTCACAATGGCCAGAAACTGCGATTTCGATGCGTTCGTCTCATCCATGGCGTTGCCCCGCCGATCCGGTCGCCGACCTGTCGATTTCGTCAGGGGGCGCGCAAACGGCGGCCATCAAGGCCGCGCGAACGGTCAGGATAGGCAGGGAAGGTTATCAACTGGTTGCGCTGCAATGCCGCATTTATCAGGGGTTGCGCGTCAGCCGGCCATGTCGATGACGACCCGGCCGCGCACCTTGCCGTCGAGCAGCGCGGCCGCCGTTTCGATGATCGCGTCGAACCCGATTGTGGTCGACAGGCTTTCCAGTTTCGCCGTGTCGAGATCACTGACCAGCCGGCCCCACGCCTCTTCGCGCAACGCCTTGGGCGCCATCACCGAATCGATGCCCAAAAGCGACACGCCGCGCAGGATGAAGGGTGCGACGGTTGCCGGCAGGTCCATGCCCTGCGCCAGCCCGCAGGCGGCCACCGCGCCGCTGTGCTGGGTCTGCGCCAGAACGTTGGCGAGCGTGACCGAGCCGACCGAATCGACACCGGCGGCCCAGCGCTCCTTGCCCAAGGGCCGGCCGGGCTCGGACAGTTCCGCACGGTCGATGATTTCCGCCGCACCCAGGGATTTGAGAAACGCGGTTTCGCTGGTTCGCCCGGTCGAAGCGATGACGTGGTAGCCGAGTTTGGACAGGACCGAGATGGCCACCGTGCCGACGCCGCCATTGGCACCGGTGACGATCGCCGGACCCTTGTCGGGGGTGATGCCGGCCCGTTCGAGCGCCAGCACCGACAGCATTGCGGTGTAGCCCGCCGTGCCGATCGCCATCGCCTGGTGCGGGGTGAGCGCGTCGGGCAGGGCGATCAGCCAGTCGCCATTGACGCGCGCGCGGCCGGCATAGGCGCCGTAATGCACTTCGCCGACGCCCCAGCCATTGAGGATGACCTTGTCGCCTTCTTTCCAGTCGGCATGATCGGAGGCGACGACGGTGCCGGCGAAATCAATGCCGGGGATCATTGGCCAGCGGCGCACGACCGGCGACTTACCGGTGATCGCAAGCCCGTCCTTATAGTTGATCGTGGTGGCTTCGACGGCGACGACCACATCGCCTTCCATCAGATCGTCGATGGCCAGATCGGCGACATCGACCGATTGAACCTTGTTGTCGTCGCGCGACACCATGATCGCTTTGAACGTCTCGGCCATCGGCTTCTCCCCTGCAGCGTTTGGGCGCAACCTGCCAGCGGCGTGCCGGCAAGGTCAATCGGCTTTCTGGCTTCCGCCCCGCCGCCATATCAGCACTTCGTCGAGGATCACAAGGCCCGCTCCGACCGTGATCGCAGCGTCGGCAAGGTTGAAGACGGCAAACGACCAGCCCGGCGTGTGAAACAGGAAATAATCGATCACATAGCCGTAAAGCGCCCGGTCGATCAGATTGCCGATAGCGCCGCCGATGATCAGCGCGAAGCCGAAATGGGCAACGATCCGGTCGGCGGGGCTCGACACCCAGAGCCAACTCACGAATGCAGACACCGCAAGGCCCAACACGATCAGCGGGCCGGCACCCCAGCCTGACAGCATCGAAAAGGCGATGCCGGGATTGTGCGTCAGAAACAGCGCAAAGAAGGGCAAAAGGTCGATCCGCTCATGATAATCCATCGCCTGCTCGACGCCGATCTTGATCGCCTGGTCGATGGCGACCATTGCGCCGACCGTCAGAAGCGCGGTGGAGATGCGTTTCATGGCGCGTTCCCGTCGACGGGGAATGCATGCCGCCGCGCCTCGTAAAGGGCAAGCGCGGTGGCGACGGCCAGATTGAGCGAATCAGCCCGGCCGGCCTGCGGTATGCGGATCAGCGCCGTGCACAGTGCGGCAAGATCATCGGGCATCCCGGCCTGTTCATTGCCCATTAGCAGGAGTATTGGGCCACTGGCATAATCGGGCACGCGATAGTCGACCGACCCTTCCAGATGGGTGCCGACGATCTGGCCCGGCCACGCGCCGGCAAAGGCCACGAACGCGTCGGCGGTCATACGCGCCACGGGCACAGCGAAGATCGATCCCATCGTCGCGCGCACGGTTTCGGTGGCGAACGGGTCGGTCGTCTCGCCGACGAGGATCACGCCCTTGGCGCCGCCCGCATCGGCGGTGCGGATGATCGTGCCCAGATTGCCCGGATCGCGCACCCGATCGAGCGCGATCCAAAGATCGTCCGGGCCGGGGCGGATTGATGCCGCATCGGCGAACCGCCGCTGCATGACGCCGACCACCATCTGTGGATTGTCGCGGCGGGTGATCTGGCCGAGCAGCCGCTCGGGCACGATGACCACATCGGCGCCGGCCGCCACGGCACGGCTCGCAAGCGCGGTGACCTGTTCATTGCCCTTGGCCGATGCGGCATGGATCAGCGTCTTCAGACGCCAGCCCATATCCATCGCATCGATGATCAGCTTCATGCCCTCGGCAAGGAAGCTGTTGGTCTCCTCCCGATGCCGCTTCTTTTCGAGCAGCCTTATGTCCTTGATGATCGGATTGGACGCGCTGGTGATTTCCTTGACCCGTCCCGGGGCCGCGATCGGACTGGCCATCATTCCTGCCCCGGCGTCCAGCGGCTGAACATGGAGGTTGAAAGGGCACGCCCGGCGCTCGCCTCGCGCAGCACCAGTTCGCCAGATTCAACGAGGCCCGCCGGCGCAAAGCCGGTCATGGCTTCCATCATCGTCTCATGGATCGCGAACATCGAGGCGCGGATCGCATAGGCGGTCAGAACCAGCATGAGAGGCGCGTCGGACAGGATCGCCCGGCAACCGTCCAGCATGTCGGGCAGATGGTCGAACAATTGCCAGACCTCGCCCGCCGGACCGCGGCCATAGGCCGGCGGATCGAGCAGGATGATGTCGTAGGAATTGCCGCGCCGGCCCTCGCGGACGACGAACTTCATCGCATCCTCGCAGATCCAGCGGATCGGCCTGTCGTCGAGCCCGGCATGGGCCTGGTTCTCGCGCGCCCAGCCGATGGCCTTTTTCGAGGCGTCGACATGGGTGACATGCGCGCCCGCCGCTGCGGCAACCAGCGAGCCAACCCCCGTGTAGCCGAACAAGTTCAGGACACGCACGGGCCGCTTGGCTTCTTCGATCGCCGTGCGCATGGCGCGCCAGTGCGCCGCCTGTTCGGGGAAGACGCCGACATGACGGAACGAGGTGAAACGGCCCAAATAAGGAACGCCGTCGAACGCCATTGGCCAGGTTTCCGGCAACGGCTTGGATGGAAAACGCCAGCGGCCAAGCCCTTCCTCGTCCGTGTCGCCGGTGAAGACGGCATCGGCGGCTTCCCATTCGGACAGGTGCAGGGCGCGGCCCCAGATCGCCTGCTGTTCGGGCCGGACCAGCGTCAGCGAACCATAGCGTTCAAGCTTCAGCCCGTCGCCTGTGTCGATGAGGGCGTAGTCCTCATTGGCACCGGTTTGCAGGATCAGCGGAACGGTTTCCGCCGGGCGCGCCCCGCTTCGCCGCGTCCGGGGTTCCCGACTTTCCCCGGCCACCCTTGACGGCTTGTCGGCATGTTTCGGCTTGGGTCGGAAGCCGCGCGGCTCGCCGGATTTGGCGCGGGGCGCACCATCGCGTCTTGCCGCCTGTGGCTTTGCGCGGCGACCGTCCCTGGCGCGGTTCTTGCTCATGGCAGGCATATGGCTGTTCACGGTCGGCTTGTGAAGCGAAAAGGCCGATCAGAGGCCGCAGCGCGCCGCGATCAAAGAGGCGGCGGCCAGGTCTTCAAGCGATGCGCCGGTCGATTTGAACAGCGTGATCTCGTCATCGGCGGTGCGGCCCGCATGATCGCCATTGACCAGTTCCATCAGTTCGGCGCGCACATGGCCGCGCTCGATCAGCCCGGCATTGATCGGCTGGACGAGATCGCCGCCCTCCTGCAGCGCCCCGGCATAGGTGTCGACGAACAGGCTTGCCCGTTGCACGCATGCGTCATCGCTTTCGCGCATCTGCGGCGTGAACGCGCCGACAAGGTCGACATGGGTTCCCGGCGACAGGAGGTCACCCTTGATCAGCGGTTCGGTCGACAGCGTCGCGCAACTGATGACATCGGCCTTTCCCACCACCGCATCGAGGCTTTCGGCGGCAACGGCTTCTGCCTGGTGCCCTTCGCCGCGCAGGCTTTCCGCGAGCCGTTCGGCACCCTCGACGCTCCGGTTCCAGACCAGAATGTGCTTGTAAGGCCGGACGCTCAGATGCGCCCGGACCAGAAACGGCGCCAGCGCGCCGGCGCCGACCATCAGCAGCGTGTCGGGTTCGGCCGGCGCGAGATGGCGCGCAGCAAGCGCCGATGCCGCCGCGGTCCTCCACAGGGTCAGCCGGGCACCATCGATCATGGCGATCTGGGCGCCGGTCTGCTTGTCCATCAGGATCACCGAGGCCATCACGGCGGGCAGGGCGCGCGCACCATTGTCCGGCGTTACCGCGACGAGCTTGACGGCCATATGGCGGTCGTTCCAGGCCGGCATCAAAAGCAGGGTCTGGTCCGCATTGTCCGCATTGGCGATGGTATGATGGTGGCGGGGCGGAGCGTGGACGCCGCCCATGAATGCATCGGCCAATGCGTCGGTCAGCGCCGGAAAATCCAGCGCGGTATCGACGTCATCGGCCGAAATGATCTTCATGGCTGATCAGCGTTGCAGAACGAGCGAAGTGCCGCTTGCCGATTTGTCGCCATTTGTCCGTTTGGTCTTTTCGACCTCGTGACGCAATTGCTGGGCTTCGCGCTTGTAGGTCCGCTCCTGTTTGCGGTGCTTGCCCTGCGCCAGCCAGGCGCCGAAGCCGCCGGCGATCACGCCGATCGCGCCAGCGCCGAACAGCCATACGAACAGCGGCGCCTGATAGGTCAGTGCCGGATTGCCCGGATTGAACACGTCGATCGACAGCGGCACCGACGTCCGGTTGGCCACCATCAGCGCGATCAGGACGATCGCCAGCGGGATCAGGATCAGGACGTTGACGATGCGGCGCATGGCGGCGGCCCGGATGTTGCGTTGCGGTGCGCTCTACTTACCGCCGTTCAGCCGGTTCCGCAATTCCTTGCCGGTCTTGAAGAAGGGCACCCACTTCTCCTCGACCATCACCTTCTCGCCGGTGCGCGGATTGCGTCCTTCGCGAGCCGGCCGGTTCTTGACCGAGAACGTGCCGAAACCGCGCAGTTCCACCCGGTTGCCCTCGGCCAGCGTGTCGCCGATCTCGTCGAGCACCGCATTGACGATGTTTTCCACATCGCGCTGGTACAGGTGCGGGTTCCGGTTGGCGATGATTTGCACGAGTTCGGATTTGATCATGGCTCTGCCGTGGGCGGGGTCAGCAAGGCGTCAGCGTGCCAAAGCGAGATCAGCCCGTCAAGGAAAAGCCTTTGGTTCAGGGCGTTTGTGACCGCGGCGCCGGGGCTGGAAAGCCCGATCCGCGCGGCGATGAAATCCGCCGCCAGACCCAGCCCGAAAAGGCCGCCATCGTCACGTTCCGGCTCCCACCGGATCGTCTTCAACTCGGCATCAATGCCTTGGCCGGTCAGCCAGGCCCGGGCCGCATCCTCGCCGCCAAGTTCATCGACGAGACCGTTTTCGAGGCTGATCCGGCCCGAATAGACCGATCCGTCGGCCAGCCGGTCGATCGTTGCCTGATCGAAGCCGCGCCGTTCGGCGACCATCTCCTTGAACCAGTCGAAACTGTCCAGAACCAGCGTCCGCAGCATCTCTTCGGCGCCCTCGGGCGGTTCGCCGAAGAAGGAGGGCTCGGCCTTTAGCGGCGTCGACTTGATCGCTCGGACATCGATACCCCAGTTCTCCAGAAGGCCGGTGAAGTTCGGATATTGCACGATCACGCCGATCGATCCGACGATGGACGACTGGCGCGCCACGATATGCTCGGCGGCGATCGCCACCATGTAGCCGCCCGAGGCCGCGAGCGTGTCGATCTGGGCGACCACCGGCTTTTCTGCGGCCAGCTTGCGGACGGCGTCGTGCACCGCCTCGCTGCCCGCCGTCGTGCCGCCGGGCGAATCGATGGCGATGATGACGCCCTGGGCCTGTTCGTTTTTGCGAACCCGTTCGATCAGTGCCAAGAGCCGGTCATCGCCGGTGATCGTGCCTTCGACGGCGATCTTGGCCACATGGTCACGGGTTTGCGGGCCGAAACGGTCACCGCCCAGCATCGCGGTCAGCCCGATCAGGCCGGCAATAATCGCGAGCACCGCGGCGGCGCGCCAGAATGTCAGTTTCCGGCGCATTCGCTGCCGGTCTATGATATCGTCCGCCCGCAACGGCTCCATGTGCGTTTGCTCCGCTTCGCAACTTCGGTGATCCGGGCTATCCCAAAACGACCACATTGGAAACCTAATCGATCCCGACCGGGATTCCAGCCTCCCGAAAGCAATGTGCGACAGGCTGTAGCGGCGATTCGTGCCACCGGCGACAGATGAAGGACTTGGCGATGGCGCCTGAAGCGCGCGAAGAACCGAAACGGCCCGGCGACAGCCGGCGGTTCGCGCGTGCGGCCCGGCATTCCTCCCGCGTTCGGCTGTTGCGCTGGCTGGTACCCGCGAGCGCGGTCGTCGCCTTTGTGGCGGTCGCCGGCGTGATGGCACTCTCGCGCATCGTTCTGCCGGGGATCGATGTCGACCTGGCCTCGAGCGCCATCGTCGACGGCAAGCTGGTGATCGCCGATCCGCGTCTTGACGGTTTCACCCCCGATCAGCGCGCCTACAGCGTCTCGGCGCGGTCGGCGACGCAGGAGATCGGCGCCGACCCGCTGACGCTGCATGAACTGCGCGCCGATGTTGAAATGGAAGACGGTTCGACCGCTTTTCTGAGCGCGGAGACGGGCGTGTTCAATCCGGCCGAGAACCGTCTCGTCCTGGGCGACCGGGCGCTGATCGAAACCACCAGCGGCATTACGGCGGTCTTTTCCGATGCCGAGGTGGACCTGGCCACCGGCAATCTGGTGGTGCGCCAAAGGGTGCAGATCGACCAGCCCGGCACGCGGATCACCGCCGACCGGCTGACCGCCGAGGACAGCGGCAGGAGGCTGGTGTTTGAAAACAATGTCAACGTCGTGATAGAGCCGACCGCCATCACGGCCAGCGCAGCAACGGAAACGCCGCAATGAACAGGTTGCACCCGCAACGAAGTGTCCGGGCGCTCGCGCTCCTGGCGATGCTTGCCGCGATGGCGGCGATGACCGCGCCTGGCAACGCCCAGGTCGGCGGCGGCGATTTTTCGCTGTCCGGCGATGAGCCTGTGCAGGTCGATGGCGACAGGCTTGAGGTTCTGGAAAATGAGGGGATTGCCGTCTTCGAGGGCAATGTTCGCGTGGTCCAGGGCGATACGGTGCTGCGAACCGGCAGGCTGGTCATCCGCTATGCGCGCGATGGCGGCGGATCGCCCGCCACCGGCGGCGCGCAGATCGACCGGCTGGAAGCGAGCGGCGGCGTCAACATCCAGACCGCCACGCAGGTGGCGACCGGAGAAACCGGAACCTACGACATGAAGACCGAGATACTGACCCTGTCGGGCAGGCGGGTGACCCTGTCCGAGGACGGCAACGTGGCGACGGGGTGCCTTCTGACCGTCGACATGCGCGCCAACCGCTCCCGCCTGGAAGGCTGCCGCGACCAGGGCTCGCGCCCGACCATCCTGATCCAGCCGCAAAACCGCTGACCGGCCTTTCGGAGCCTGACGAGATGCGTACCCGTGTTGCCCCTGTTCCGACGCCGTGAAGCCGGCACAGCCGCCAAGGCCGGCGAGAACCTCCAGGGAACCCTCGTCGCGCGCGGTCTGACCAAAAGCTATCGCGGCCGCAAAGTGGTCGACGGCGCGTCGATGGCGGTGCGCGCCGGCGAGGCGGTCGGCCTTCTGGGACCCAACGGGGCGGGCAAGACGACCTGTTTTTACATGGTCACCGGGCTCGTACCGGTCGACAGCGGCCATATCCTCATCGACGGCCATGACGTGACGGCGATGCCCATGTATCAGCGCGCGCGGCTGGGGATCGGCTATCTGCCGCAGGAAGCCTCGATCTTTCGCGGCCTTTCTGTCGAGCAGAACATCATGGCGATCCTGGAAGTCGTCGTGAAGGATGCCGCCGAGCGCGAACGCAAGCTCGACGCGCTGCTCGAGGAATTTTCGATCGCCCATTTGCGCAAGGCGCCCTCGATCGCCCTGTCAGGCGGCGAGCGCCGGCGCTGCGAGATCGCCCGTGCGCTGGCCTCCGATCCGGCCTTCATGCTGCTGGACGAACCGTTCGCCGGCGTTGATCCGATCGCCATTTCGGACATTCAGGGCCTGGTCCGCCATCTGACCCAGCGCGGCATTGGCGTTCTGATCACCGATCACAATGTCCGCGAGACGCTCGGCCTGATCGACCGCGCCTATATCATCCATGCCGGCAGCGTGCTGACGCATGGCCGTCCTGACGAGATCATCTCAAACCCCGATGTGCGCCGTCTTTACCTTGGCGACCAGTTTAGCCTTTGATCCAACCCTCGTGGCTGGCCACGCCCGGCAAAACCCGCTTTAATGGCCGCATGCAAGTGGCGGGCCAAATGGGCCGGCCCAATCATGCGGGACGATAACTTCCATGGCGCTGAACGCCCGGCTCCATCTGCGTCAATCCCAGACGATGGCGATGACGCCGCAATTGCTGCAGTCGATCCGGCTGCTGCAATTCTCGCACGTCGAGCTTGAGCGGTTCATCGACGACCAGATCGAGCGCAACCCGCTTCTCGAACGCGCCGACGAGGCGGGCGCCGCACAGCCGGCATCCGAGGCGCCCGAACCGGCCCTGCCGGTGGATGCGGCGGGCATGGCCGACCGTCTCGACACATCGCTCGAAAACGTCTTTCCCGACGATCCGGGCCGGGCAGATGGCACAGTTTCCGCCGGTGCCGGTGCGCAACGCGAGCGCCAGCCCGGACTGCCATCGATGGGCGTGCCGGACGCCGACTGGCCGGTGGAGGATTTCGCCGATCGCCCGCCGGGCCTGCGCGAGCATGTTCGCGACCAGATCGCCCTGACGGTGCGCGGCCGGGCCGACCGCGCGATCGCCATCGATCTTGCCGATCATCTGGACGCGCGCGGCTATCTCGAAGCCGATCTCGACGCCATCGCCGAAAGGCTGGGTGTGCCGCGCCCCGAGATCGCCCGGGTGCTCGGTATCGTGCAGACCTTCGATCCCGCCGGCCTGTTTGCGCGAGACCTGTCCGAATGCCTGGCGCTGCAATGCGCGCGCCGCGACCGGCTGGACCCTGCGATGCGGGCGCTTCTGGACAATCTCGATCTTCTGGCGCGGCGCGATTTTAGGTCTTTGAGCCGCCTGTGCGGCGTCGACCAGGCAGACCTTGTGGATATGCTCGCCGAAATACGCACCCTCGATCCGCGCCCCGGCCTTGCGTTCGAGCACAGCCCCGTCCAGGCGGTCGTGCACGATGTCGATGTGCGGCAGGGCGCCGATGGTACCTGGCAGATCGAACTCAATCGTGATGCGCTGCCGCGCGTTCTGGTTGATCGCGACTATTATGCGACGGTGACCGCCGGTGCGCTGGACGGGGCGGAAAAATCCTTCATGACGCAATGTCTTCAGGATGCGCACTGGCTCGAGCGCAGTCTCGACCAGCGTGCCACGACCGTGCTCAAGGTCGCAGCCGAGATCGTGCGCCAGCAGGACGGTTTTCTGACCGACGGTGTCAGTGCACTCAAGCCGCTGACGATGAAGATGGTCGCCGACGAGATCGCCATGCACGAATCCACGGTCAGCCGTGTTGTCGCCAACAAGTTCATGATGACGCCGCGCGGCCTTTACGAACTGCGCTTTTTCTTCTCCGGCGCGATCTCGGCGACCGACGGTGGTGATGGCGACCACGCGGCCGAAAGCGTGCGCCAGCGCATTCGCGACCTGATCGGCAACGAGCGGCCCGAAAAGGTGCTTTCGGACGATGCGCTGGTGGCTTTGTTGCGAGCTGACGGCATAGACATCGCCCGGCGCACGGTGGCCAAGTACCGGGAATCGATGAACATTGCCTCCTCCGTTCAGCGCCGCCGCGAAAAGCGCGCCCTTGCGCTTGCCGGAACCTGACCGGGCATTTGGCCACCGGTTTCGCGGTGATTGCCCTTCACAATCAACCCCGATTGCACCAATCTGGCGGCGAGGCCAGAAAGAGCCGCGGCCGATCCCCGGCCGCACGACGGGGCACAACAAGAAGAGGTAGGACCATGAGTCTGCGCGTTTCGGGAAAACACATGGAGATCGGCGATGCGTTCCGCACGCGCATCGAGGACCGGATTGACGAGGCGATCGACAAATATTTCGGCGGACGCGCCTCGGGCCATGTGGTGGTCGAAAAGTCTCGCTCCCGGTTCACCACCGACTGCATGCTGCATCTTGATTCGGGCACGGTCCTTCAGGCGACCGGCGAGGCGCAGGACCCGCAGGCCTCCTTCGATGCGGCCGCCGAGCGCATCGAAAAGCGCCTGCGCCGCTACAAGCGCCGGTTGAAGTCGCACCATGCCAACGGCGCGGCCACACGGGTCGAGGAATATGCCTATCGCGTGCTCGAGGCGCTGCCCGAGGACGAAGACGAAGAGCTTCCCGATGATTATGCGCCGCTCGTCATCGCCGAGACCAAGATGAGTTTGTCCACCATGCCGGTTTCCTCCGCGGTTTTGCAACTGGACCTTCAGGACACGCCGGTCTATGTGTTCCGCAATGCTGGGAGCGGCGACGTCAATCTTGTATACCGCCGCCCCGATGGACATATCGGCTGGATCGACCCGGGATCGTTGAAGTAGGGATCGGCAACCGCGCGGGACCATGCGCCCGCGCCACGGTTTGCTTCGATCCGTCCCGGTGATGACGGCCGCCGACCCAAGAGGGAACAATGATGGACCTGGGCGATATTCTCGCGGAAAACGCCGTGATCGGCGATCTGCGCGCCAGTTCGAAAAAGCAGTTGCTGCAGACCATCTCCGAACATGCCGCCGAACTGACCGGCCTGTCGGCACGCGAGATTTTCGACACGGTCCTTCAGCGTGAAAAGCTGGGATCGACCGGCGTCGGCAACGGCATTGCCATTCCGCACGCCAAGTTTCCCGGTTTCGACCGGATCGCCGGTGTCTTCGCGCGGCTCAACGCGCCGATTGAATTCGACGCGCTGGACGAACAGCCCGTTGATCTGGTGTTCCTGCTTCTGGCGCCGGAAAATGCCGGCGCCGATCATCTCAAGGCGTTGTCGCGTGTGGCGCGCCTGATGCGCGATCCTGGCCGCGTCGCCCTGCTGCGGGCGACCAGCGACCCGCAGGCGCTCTATCATCATCTCGTGGAAGGGCCGGCCTCCAACGCCGCCTGATCGACCTCGAAGAACGACCCTACCGGATGCGGCGCTCGCTGTCGGGCTCGAACAGCATCGCCCGCGCCGGGTCGAAGCGCGCGGTGATTGCCTGACCGGGCTTGACCCCGTGGTTCTCACCAAGCGCGATCGTCAGCGGATCGTCCGTGTCCGCGCCTGAATAGCCATAGGATACGCCGCCCAGATCCTCGATCACTTCGATCCGGGTTTCAAGCGACGCGCTCCCATCGGTCGAAAAATGCTCGGGCCGGATGCCCATCAGGACCGGCGTGTCAGCCTTCAGCGTCCCGCTCATCGGCACCGAAGCACTCGCCCCGTCATAATCGGTCAGCGCGATGGTGGCGGTGCCATTGCCCGATGCGGTAACCGTTCCGCGCAGGAAGTTCATCTTCGGCGAGCCGATGAAGCCGGCAACGAACAGATTGTCGGGATCGGAATAAAGATCGAGCGGCGCGCCCGCCTGTTCGATCCGCCCGGCGCGCAGCACGACGATCTTGTCGGCGAGCGTCATCGCTTCGACCTGATCGTGGGTCACATAGATCATCGTCGCGCCGAGATCATTGTGCAGCTTGGCGATTTCGAGCCGCATTTTGACGCGCAGTTCCGCGTCGAGGTTCGACAGAGGCTCGTCGAACAGAAAGACTTTCGGTTCGCGCACGATCGCCCGGCCGATGGCGACGCGCTGGCGCTGGCCGCCGGACAATTGTTTGGGCTTGCGCTGCAAGAGCTGTTCGAGATGCAGGATCGCGGCCGCCTTGTGCACCCGTTCGCGGACCATCTCGGGATTGGCGCCGGTCATCTTCAGGCCGAAGCCCATATTCTCCTCGACAGTCATGTGCGGATAAAGCGCGTAAGACTGGAAGACCATCGCAACGCCACGGTCGGCGGGCTCGACATGGGTCACGTCCTCCTGGCCGATCGCCACGGTGCCGCTCGACGCTTCCTCAAGGCCGGCAACCAGACGCAGCAAGGTCGACTTGCCGCAGCCGGACGGGCCGACGAAGACGGCAAACTCGCCGGAGTCGATGGACAGATCGACACCGTGGATCACATCCACGCTGCCGAACGATTTCTTCAGGTCACTGAGTTGGACGTCTGCCAATGGAAGCTCCCCCGCTACCGGCCGGTGTCCGCTATGCGCGCGGACCCAGCCTGATTTCGATATCGGCGTTGATGGCGGCGGCCGCCGCGCGCACATCATCCGCCCAATGTTCCAGTTGCGCCATCGCGATACGGTAGCTTGGCGCTGTCACCGAGATGCCGCCGACGAAAGACCGGTCATGTGACCAGATCGGCGCCGCGACGCAGTGAATTCCCGTCTCATGCTCTTCGCGGTCATAGGCAATGCCTGCCGCCCTTATGTCGGCCAGTTCCGCGCCCAGCGCAGCGGCATCGGCCAACGTGTGTTCCGTGTGCCGGTGAAAATCGATGCGAGCGGCGCGCGCCTCTACATCTTCGGTTGGCAGCGCAGACAGCGCCGCCTTGCCGACGCCGGTGCAGTAGCAGGGCGACGCATTGCCGATCTGGCTGTGCATGCGCACCGCCTGACGCGATTCCACCTTGTCCAGATAGATCACTTCAAGATCGCTCAGAACGCCCAGATGCACCGTTTCGCCGGTCTTGTCGTGCAGGGCGGCCAGATGCGGTTCGGCGATCTCGCGAAACCGGTTGCCGGACCATGCGCGCGCAGCGAACTGCAAAAGGCGCAGCCCCAGCCCGTAGGACTGATCGGGATTGACCTGAAGGAGGCCCTCCGAAATCAGGTTGGAGACCTGCCGGTGCAGCGTGCCGGGTGGCTGGCCGATCACTTCGCGAAGATCGCGGAAGCGCATTGGCCGCTCGGCTTGCGCCACCACGTCGAGCACGGCGACGGCCTTGCCCAACGTGCCCGTATCCGGCGACGTCCGCGTGCGCTTCGCACCGGATGTCCGGTCGGTCCTGTCCTGTTCGATCCAGGTGTCCATATCCTCCCCAGCGGATGGCATGCTTGGCCGTCCGGCTCTTGACTCCTTACCGTGCTTAGACCAATAATTCAAGATAGTCAAATGACGTTCCACTATATGGAATAAACGTGGCGCTTCGTTTGTCTGGAAAAACCGCATTTGCGCCGTCCCGGATCAACTGTTCGGCGCGTGTTTGGGTGGCGGACAGACGCCATCCGCATTCGGGAGGAAAATCGGAATGAAATCCATTCTCAAGGGCGCCGCGTTCGGCGTCTTGGCAACGACGATGATGGCGGGCGCGGCGTCCGCCAACGAGTTGGTCATCACCTTTGACGACCTGAACCCGGCGCCCAAGGCCGCTTTCGAGGCCGCGGTCGAGGCCTTCCGGGCCGCCAATCCGGACATTGAGGTCACCGCCAACAATGGCGACCGCGAGGCGCACAAGAACACCATCCGCAGCGCGCTTCAGAACGATGCGCCCGACGTGATCACCTGGTATCCGGGCAACCGCATGGCGCCCTTCGTCGATGCGGGCCTGTTCATGGACATCTCCGACCTGTGGTCGTCTGATCCGAACCTGTCGGCCAATTTCGAAGCCATCAAGCCGACCATGTCGCGCGATGGCAAGCAGTGGGGCGTGCCCTATTCCTACTATCAGTGGGGCGTCTATTACCGCAAAGACATCTTCGACAAGCTGGGCCTGTCCGAGCCGACGACCTGGGACGAGATGCTCGCAGCCTGCGATGTCATGAAGGAAAACGGCGTCACGCCTTTCACCATCGGCACCAAGTTCCTTTGGACCGCCGCCGGCGTGTTCGACTATCTGAACCTGCGCACAAACGGCTATGAAGTGCACAACGCGCTGACCGCCGGCGAGATCAAATACACCGACGATCGCATCCGCGCGACCTTCGCCAATTGGGAAACGATGCTCGAGCGTTGCTCGTTCGTCGACAACCATGCAACGATGAGCTGGCAGGAAGCGCTGGCCCCGTTCGCCAATGGTGACGCGGCCATGTATGTGATGGGCAACTTCGCCGTTGCCGGCATGAAGGACGCCGGTCTGACCGACGAGCAGATCGACTTCTTCCAGTTCCCGGAAATCACGCCCGGCCTGCCGCGCGCCGAAGAAGCGCCGGCGGATGCCTTCTTCATCCCGGCAAATGCGACCAATGTCGAGAACGCCAAGAAGTTCCTCGCCTTTGTGGCTTCGCCGGAAGTGCAGTCGGAATGGAACAAGGCGATCGGCCAGCTTCCGCCGAACTCCGCCGCCGCGATCAACGAGGATGACAAGTTCATCGTCGAGGGCATGCAGACGCTATCGACCGCATCGGGCCTCGCCCAGTTCTATGACCGCGACGCGCCGGCAGCGATGGCGCAGGCCGGCATGGAAGGCTTCCAGCGCTTCATGCTCGATCCGAGCACGCTCGACGAGGTGCTGACCGAGCTCGACCGCGTTCAGGGCGAAGTCTACTAAGCCCGACACCCCAGTTCGGCCGGGCCTTTGCGGGTCCGGCCGGATCGCCCGCCGGCAGGCATTTGGTCGCGGCGTTCCAAAGCGGGACCAGGCGACGTAAATTCGTTCCGGCGCTTTCGGGGAGGAGCAGCCATGGCGAGCGCGACAGCAGCCAGCGCAGGCAGCCTTCGGGCCAGCCGTTATGAGACCGACACCGCCCGCGCGGCCGTGGCGGGCGTGGTGCTAATCGTTGCGGCCTGGCTCCTTTTTTTCGTCATCGACCCCGGCACTGTCCAGAATTGGCTCGGCTATGCGCAGCGCAGCGACGCGCGCGTGCCCGCTTTCTTCGTCCGCTTCGTTCTGTTGCTGGCCGTGATCGTCTCGGCCTTCATGCTGGTCACCTCGACCGGTTACTACAAGCGCAACCGGATACGGCTCGCGCCATGGATGTTCGTCTCCATCGGACTGATCTTTTTTGCCATCTACGTCATCCTGCCGATCTTCCAGTCCTTTTCCTATTCGTTCACCCGCTGGGACGGGCTGCGCGACATTAACGGCGTGTGGACCGGCGAATGGGTCGGTTTCCAGAACTATCAACGGCTGCTCGAAGACCCCAACTTCTACACCTCGCTGTGGAACAACCTTTTGTGGCTGGTCCTCTACATGCTGGCCGTTCCGGTCGGGCTGGGCATCGCCCTGTTCCTGAACCAGACGGTGACCGGCATCCGCATCTACAAGTCGCTCTTCTTCTTCCCGTTCGTCATCTCCCAAGTCGTGGTCGGGCTCATCTTCACATGGGCCTACAATCCCGAATTCGGCCTTGTCGGCGAGATCTGGGGCTGGTTCTTCTGTGAGGAAACGACCAACATTCTGGGCAATCCGACGACGGTCTGCTCGGTCGATCCGCCCAACATTCTCGGCGATCCGAACGTTGCCACCTACGGCATCATCGCCGCTGGTCTCTGGCCGCAGATCGCCTATTGCATGATCCTCTATCTGACCGGGCTCAACAATGTCTCGCCCGACCAGATCGAGGCAGGACGGCTTGACGGCGCGCGCGGATGGAAGATGCTGCGCCACGTCATCCTGCCGCAGCTTGCACCGGCCACCTTCCTGGCCGTCGTGGTGACGGTCATCGGCGCGCTGCGCTCGTTCGACATGATCGCCACAATGACGCAAGGCGGGCCCTTCGGTTCCACCAATGTGCTGGCCTACTACATGTACGACCAAGCGGTCGGAGAGGGCGTCGGTCGCTATGGCTACGGTTCCGCCATCGCGGTCGTCCTGTTCGCCATCATGCTGGTCTATATCAGCTACTTCCTGTGGCGCATGTGGCAGGACGAAAGGGAGGCGCGCTGATGTCGGACATTTTTCGCGCCCGTGTCGCCGCAATCTGCGAACAGCTTCCCGGTTCGGAAGTGTCCGATCCGTGGGGTGGCGGCCATGATGCATGGAAAGTCGGCGGCAAGATGTATGCCTGCATCGGCGCCATGATGCCCGGCATCGCGGTCAAATGCGCCGACATCGAAACCGCCGAAATGCTCAAATCCGTCGGTGTGGCCGCTCATGCGCCGTACTTTCACAAAAGCTGGGTCTTGCTGCCGGAAGACGCTGACGGCGACGAACTGAAACAGCGCATCGAACTGTCCTATGACATTGTCCGGTCCAAGCTGCCGGCCAAGGTGCGCAACGCGCTGCCCGAGCGCAGCCAAGCGGAGGCCGTCTGATGTTCCCGCGCCCCATCGAAAAAGCCTCACCGGTCTCACAGTTTGCCTACAAGGCGGCGCTGCCGCTCGCGCTGTTCGTCTGGCTGCTGCCGCTTCTGGCGATCTTTCTGACCTCGATCCGTCCGGCTCTGGACATTGCCACCGGCAACATGTTCGGCCTGCCCAGCCAATTCGTGATGTTCGAGAATTACGGCCAGGTGCTCGCCCAGCCCAACGCGCTGCGTTACATGATCAACACGCTGATCATCACCGTTCCGACGGTGATTCTGTCGGTCGCGCTGGCCTGCCTGACGGGCTATGCTCTGGCGGTCTACCGGTTCCGCTGGGCGCTGCCGCTCTTCTTCGTTTTCGTCGCCGGCAATTTCGTGCCGTTCCAGATCCTCATGCTGCCGGTCGTCGACCTGTCGGTGCGGCTGGAAATGATGAACACCATTCCCGGCCTCGTCATCTTCCATGCCGCGTTCCAGACCGGCTTCTGCACGCTCTTCATGCGCAACTTCATCAAGGCGCTGCCGTTCGAACTGATCGAGGCCGCGCGGATCGAGGGCGTCGACGAATTCAAGATTTTCTGGCATCTGGTGCTGCCGCTGGTGAAGCCGGCCATCGCCGCGCTGTCGGTGCTGATTTTCACCTTCATCTGGAACGATTTCTTCTGGGCGACGGTGATGCTGCAAGACGATGCGAACCTGCCCATCACCGTCGGCGTGCGCACGCTCAACGGTGAATTCGTCCAACAATGGCAACTGATCTCGGCGGCCTCGCTTCTGGCGGCCTTGCCGCCGGTGATCATGTTCTTTGCCATGCAGAAGCATTTCATCGCCGGGCTGACGCTTGGCGCAACCAAGGGCTGACGCTCCATGTCCAGTTCACCGACCATTGCCTTCATCGGCGCCGGTTCCACCATTTTCATGAAGAACATCATCGGCGACGTTCTGCACCGGCCCGCGCTGGCAAGCGCCGCGATCCGCCTGATGGACATCGACCAGACGCGGCTCGACCAATCGAGGCTCGTCGCCGAAAAACTGGTCGCAACGCTCGGTGCACGTGCGACCGTCGAGGCGACCACCGACCGGCGCGCCGCGCTCGTCGGTGCCGATTTCGTGGTGGTCGCCTTCCAGATCGGCGGGTTTGAACCGGCGACGGTGGTCGATTTCGAGGTGCCCGAACAGATGGGCCTCAAACAGACCATCGCCGATACGCTCGGTCTGGGCGGCATCATGCGCGGCCTGCGCACCGTGCCGCATCTGTGGGCGCTGTGTCAGGACATGAGCGAGCTCTGTCCCGACGCGATCCTCTTGCAATATGTCAACCCGATGGCGATCAACACTTGGGCGATCGCCGAGAAGTTCCCGAACATCCGGCAGGTCGGCCTGTGCCATTCCGTTCAGGGCACGGTAAAGGAACTGGCGCGCGATCTGGGCATCGATCCCTGGCGCATCCGCTATCAGGCGGCGGGCATCAACCATGTCGCCTTCTTCCTGAAGTTCGAGGAGCGGATGGATGATGGCACCCATCGCGACCTTTATCCGGACCTGCATGCCGGCTATCAGGCCGGCCGCATCCCGCTCGAGCCCGATCACAATCTGCGCTGCCCGAACCTTGTGCGCTACGAGATGATGAAGCGGCTGGGCTATTTCGTCACCGAAAGCTCCGAGCATTTCGCCGAATATGTGCCCTGGTTCATCAAGCGCGACCGGCCGGACCTGATCGAGCGGTTCAAAATTCCGCTCGACGAATATCCCAAACGCTGCGTCGAACAGCAAAGCGCATGGGCCGCGCAGTATGAGGAATATCAGTCGGCTGACTCAATCGGCATTGAACCGAGCCATGAATATGCCTCCGACATCATCAATTCGGCCTGGACCGGCGAACCGTCGGTCATCTACGGCAATGTGCCCAATCACGGCCTGATCGACGGGCTGCCGGACGGATGCGCGGTCGAGGTGCCTTGCCTTGTCGATGCGAACGGCATCCAACCGACGCGCGTCGGCGCCCTGCCGCCGCAGCTCACCGCGCTGATGCGGTCCAATGTGAATGTGCAGGAACTGACGGTGCGGGCGCTCGTTGAAGAAAAGCGCGAGCACGTCTATCACGCCGCCATGATGGACCCGCACACCGGCGCAGAACTCGACCTCGACCAGATCTGGACCGTGGTCGACCGGCTGATTGAGGCGCACGGCGCCTGGCTGCCCGATTGGCTGCATGGTGACGCGATGCGTGTGGCGGCTCAATAGGGTGACCATGACCGACTTTCCGATCTATCCGGACCTGAAAGGGGCATCGGTCCTGATCACCGGCGGCGGATCGGGCATTGGCGCCGCGCTCACCGAAGGCTTTGTCGCGCAAGGGGCACAGACGGCCTTCATCGACATTGCCGAGGATGCCAGCAAGCGGCTGGCGGAGGATCTTGGCGAACGCTATGGCTATGCGCCGCTCTATCTGAACGCCGACCTGACTGATGTCGATGCGGTCCGCGCCGCCGTGGACGAAGCGGCCCGCGACCATGGCCTGATCACGGTACTGGTCAACAATGCGGCCTGGGATGACCGGCACGAAATCGCCGCCGTCGATGCCGACTATTGGGACAAGAACACGGCGATCAATCTGCGCCACGCCTTTTTCACCGCCCAAGCCGTCGCTGAAGGCATGAAGGCGTCGGGCGGCGGCGCGATCGTCAATTTTACCTCCACATCCTTCATGCTCAATATTGGCGACATGCCCGCCTACACCGCGTCCAAAGCCGGCATTATCGGTCTGACCAAGGGGCTGGCCGGCAAGCTTGGTCCGCACAATATCCGCGTCAACGCGATCGCGCCTGGCTGGGTGATGACCGACCGGCAAAAGGAGCTTTGGGTCACCGAGGAGTCGCTCAACGAAATGCTCGGCCGCCAGAGCCTCAAGCACGCCCTGCAGCCGCACGAAATGGCCGGCCCGTGCCTGTTTCTCGCGTCGAACGCTTCGAGCGCCATCTCCGCACAGACCATCATCGCCGATGGTGGGCTGTTGTGATCGCCAATCCCGCCATCGCGGCCGTTCTGGTCGATTGGGGCACGTCCCGTCTTCGCCTTTGGGCCGTCGACCATGACGGCACGGTGCTTGGCGAAGCGCGCAGCGGCGAGGGCATGGGCGCGACCGAACCGCGCGCGTTCGAAGGCATCCTCGAACACCATCTGGTTGAGCTGGGCGCCGGTCCGCAGGTGCCCGTGATGATGTGCGGCATGGTCGGCAGCCGGCAGGGCTGGCAGGAAGCGCCCTATGTCGAAGTACCGGCCCGGCTCGACACGATCATCGAACGCGCGCAGCCGGTTTCCGGCACGCCGCGTCATGTGCGCATTCTGCCCGGAATCGCCGACCGTAGCCTCGAGACGCCCGATGTGATGCGCAGTGAGGAGACCCAGCTTCTCGGTCTTGGCCGGATTGCAGGCGACCGCGCCGACGGGCTGGTCTGCATGCCGGGCACCCATGCCAAATGGGTCTGGATGGACGATGGCGCGACGCAAGTGTCGGGCTTTGCGACCGCGCTGACGGGCGACCTGTTCGCGGCGCTTTCGGGGGCATCGGTGCTCCGCCACTCGCTGTCGGGCGGCGACGGGCTCGATGGCGCCGCGTTCGATGCGGCCGTGCGCGCCGCTATTGCCGAGCCGGCGCAGATGCTGATGCGCCTGTTCGCCATCCGCTCGCGCGCCCTTCTGCATGGCGCCGATGCGGCCCAGGCATCCGCAACCCTTTCAGGCACGATCATCGGCCAGGACATTGCCGGCGCGCTCGCCCGGTTCGGCAAGCCCGAGCGGCTGACGCTGGTCGGCGGCGGCACGCTGGGCGCGCTTTATGCGCGGGCGCTCGATCTGGTCGGCATCGCGACGGACGTGTTCGACGGCGAAGTGCTGGCCCGTGCCGGACTGTCTACGGCAGCCGGCCGGATCTGGCCTGACATGTTCGGCGCAACGCCCCATGCCGCGGCAAGCGGATGAACATGCGATGACCAAACCTGCACCATGGCCCGGCCTCGGGCGCGGGCTTGTCGCGATCCTGCGCGGCCTGAAGCCCGATGAAGCGGTCGGCATTGCCGCGGCACTGGTCGATGCGGGTTTCGAGGCGATCGAAGTGCCGCTCAATTCGCCCGATCCGTTCGTCTCCATCGAGAAGATCGCGAAAGAGTTCGGCGACCGGGCGCTGATCGGCGCCGGAACCGTGCTGGCGCCATCCGATGTCGACCGGCTGGCCGATGCCGGCGGCCGGCTGATGGTGTCGCCCAACATCGACGCCGCCGTGATGGACCGCGCGGCGGAACGCGGGCTGGTCACCATGCCCGGTGTCTTCACCCCGAGCGAGGCGCTGGAGGCCGTCTCGCTTGGCGCATCGGCGCTGAAATTCTTTCCCGCCAGCGTTCTCGGCCCCTCCGGCATCAAGGCGATATCGGCGGTTCTGCCCGGTGATGCAGTCATTGGCGCGGTGGGCGGCGTGTCGCACGAGGATTTCGCGGCCTATGGCAAAATCGGCGTGCGCACCTTCGGCCTCGGTTCGTCGCTCTATGCACCGGGACTGGAAGCGGACGCGGTCGCCGAACGTGCCCGATCCGCCATCGCCGCCTATGACGCGGTTTTCGGATAGGACCCATGGCGAGCATCGAGTTTCTGTCACGCACGCATTGTCATCTCGGCGAAGGCCCGTTCTTCTGCGAGCGGCGCAACACGCTGTTCTGGTTCGATATCGTCGAACAGAAGCGCTACGCGCATGATTTCGCCACGGGTGAGGAGACGGTTCTCGACCTGCCGGAAATGGCGAGCGCAATGGGCGTCACTTCGGACGGCCGCGATGTGATCTTCACCGAGACCGGCCTTTGGCTTTGGGATGGCACCGACCTCGACCAAGTGGTCGGGATCGAAGCCGACAATCCGCAGACCCGTTCCAACGATGCGCGCATCCATCCCTCCGGCGCCTTCTGGCTGGGCACGATGGGAAAAGGCGCCGAGCCCGGTGCCGGCGCCATCTATCGCTGGTTCGCCGGTTCGCTCGATCTGCTGTTTCCGGATATCACCATCCCCAACGCGATCTGCTTTTCGCCCGACGGGACCACTGCCTTTTTCACCGACACGCCGACGAGCAGGCTGATGCGCGTGGCAACCGATCCGGCAACCGGCGCGCCCACCGGCGAACCGACGGTCTTCTTTGATCATGCGGGCGGCGAAGGCGGCCTGGACGGGGCGATCTGCGACGGCGCCGGCAACATCTGGAACGCCAGATGGGGCGCATCGGCGCTCGATTGCTACGCGCCGGACGGCACCCGCACTACGACCATCGATCTGCCGGTCACCCAGCCAAGCTGCCCCGCCTTTGTCGGCGGCAACCACATTGCCGTGACGTCGGCCTGGGAGAACATGGACGAAGCCGCGCGCGCGGCCGATCCCGATGCGGGCGCAACATTGCTGGTGACGCTTGACGCGGACATCGAACCGCGATTTGAGCCGGCGGTGCGTCTCTGATCCATCGGATGCCCTGACATGACCACCCTTCGCAAGCAGCGCCTTGGCACCTGTTATTATCCCGAGCACTGGCCGCGCGAGCGCTGGGAGACCGATGCCGCGCTGATGGCCGAGGCCGGCATCAGCCATGTCCGAATTGGCGAGTTCGCCTGGTCGCGGCTGGAGCCCGAGCCCGGTCGCTATGAGTTCGGCTGGATGGACGAGGCGTTCGAGGTTCTGGCGGCCGCCGGTCTGCGCGTTGTCTTGGGCACGCCGACCGCAACGCCGCCCAAATGGCTGGTCGATGCGATGCCCGACATGATCGCCATCGACGAGGATGGGCGGGAACGCCGCTTCGGCTCGCGCAGGCACTACTGCTTTTCCCATCAGGGCTATCGCGCCGAATGCGCGCGGATCGCCGAGGCGCTGGCGCGGCGCTATGGCGACCATGACGCGCTCGAAGCCTGGCAGATCGACAATGAATATGGCTGCCACGACACGGTGATGAGCTATTCGCGCGCCGCGCGCGACGGGTTCCGCGACTGGCTGGCGCAGAAATACCAATCGCCCGATGCGCTCAACCGCGCCTGGGGCAATGTGTTCTGGTCCAAGGAATATCTGTCGTTCGATGCGATCGATCTGCCCAACCTGACGGTGACCGAGCCGAATCCCGCCCATGTCATGGATTTTTGGCGCTATTCGTCCGCCCAGGTCGTCGCTTTCAACCGTTTACAGGCCGACATCATCCGCCGTCATTCGCCGGGCCGTGCCATCAGCCACAATTTCATGGGTTCGGAGATCGCCTTCGACCACTATGCGGTCAGCGAAGACCTCGACATCGCCACCTGGGATTCCTACCCGCTGGGCTTTCTCGATCGGGACACGTCCGATGAAACGGTCAAGCTGCGCTATCTTGGCGTCGGCGATCCCGACCTGCAGGCGTTCCACCATGATCTCTACCGGGCGTGCGGACAGGTCCGCAATGGCGCGGACGAGGGCCGCTGGTGGGTGATGGAACAGCAGCCCGGACCGGTGAACTGGGCGCCGTTCAATCCCGCGCCGGAGCCTGGCGCGCTGCGTCTCTGGGCGTTCGAGGCGTTCGCGGCCGGCGCTGAGATCGTCTCCTATTTTCGCTGGCGCCAGCCATCCTTCGCCCAGGAGCAGATGCACGAAGCCTTGCTTCTGCCCAATGGCGAAAAGAACGAGGGCTGGCATGTCTGCCGGCAGGTGTCGGAAGAGCTGGAAGCGCTCGACGCTGTGGCCGCGCCCGGGCAGGCGGACGTGGCGCTCGTCTTCGATTATGAGAGCGCCTGGGCGTGGGCGATCCAGCCGCAGGGTGCCGACTTTTCCCATCTCGATATGGCGTTACGGTTCTACCGCGCCTTGCGCCGCGCCGGGGTGAACACTGACGTGGTTCCGCCGACGCCCGAGGCGGTTGAGGGGCGCAGGCTCGTCATCCTGCCGTCGATCTTTGCCGGCAGCACGGCGCTGGCCGATGCGCTCGCCGCCGGCGATGCCCATGTGATCGTCGGTCCGCGCACGGGCTCGAAGACGCCCGATTTCCAGATCCATCCGGACCTGCCGCCCGGCCCGTTCGGCGCGCTCACCGGCGTCACCGTCACCCGCGTCGAAAGCCGGCCGCCCTTCGCGCCGGTCGCCCTCGACAATGGCGCGTCGTTTGAAGGCTGGCGCGAATTCGTCCGCCATGGCGATGATGTGGCCGTTCAGGCGCGCTGCGCCGATGGCCATCCTGCGCATTTCGTAAAGGGCAGAGTCCACTATCTCGCCGGACGCCCCGACACGGCGCTGGCTGACCGCCTCGTGCGCCGCGTGCTGGACGATGCGGGCATGGCGCCGCTCGACATGCATCGCGATGTGCGCATCCGCGACAATGGCGCGATCCGCTATCTGTTCAATTACGGGCCCGAACCGGTCGACGTGTCGGCATGGACCGGAGAAGGCGATCAGCTGCTCGGCGAGACCCCGCTTGCGCCGCGCGGCGTGATGGCCGTTCGACGCGCTTGACCCCTGCCGGCACGGCGACATAGCAGAGAGCGATGAGTGTCCTTGTTCTCGATACCGCTGCGCGCTTCTGTTCGGCCTGTCTCTATGACCCGTCGACCGACGCGATCCTCGCCGCGCGCGAGGAGGAGATCGGACGCGGCCATGCCGAACGGCTGATGGGCGACATCGACGACGTGATGAACGAAGCGGGCGCCGGGTTCGGCGATCTGACCGGCCTGACGGTGACGATCGGGCCCGGGTCCTTCACTGGCATCCGCGTCGGCGTCGCGGCCGCGCGCGGCATCGCGGTTGCGCGAAGCCTGCCAGTTACCGGCGTGACGACGCTGGAGAGCCTGGCGGTGCAGGCAAAGGCCGAAGCCGGTCCCGACGGGCCGTTCGCCGTGCTCATCGCCGGTGGCCGCGGCCAGATATTCCTGCAGCATTTTTCCGCGGGTTGCGCACCACTCGATGAGGCGCGCGCGGTTCCCGAAGACGAGGCCGCAGCGTCCCTGCGACCCGATTGCGTTTGTCTGGTCGGCAACGCGGCGCCAAGTCTCCGATCGGACTTGCCAACCGCCATCGACCGGCCGGTGGGCACGATCGGTGCCGTCGCCCGCGCCGGCCGGCTTTTTTCGCATGCCCCGTCACCGCTCTATCTGCGCGGGGCCGACGCAAAACCGCAGACCGGCTTCGCCCTGCCACGCCGCGCCGATGGAGAAGATGCGGCATGAAATGGTGGCAGGGTCTCTGGGGTGCGTCCGATGTTGCGATCGCGCCGATGCAGCGTTCCGATGCCATCGAGGCATCGGACATCCATCGCGCTGTCTTCGCCCGTCCGTGGACCGATGGCGAGATTGCCGATCTCCTTGGCACGTCCAGCGTGACCGGCTTCGTTGCGCGCGAGCAGGCCGCCCATGGCGGCGCAATCATCGGTTTCGTCCTGCTGCGCGCGGCCGCCGATGAGGCGGAGATCCTGACCATTGCCGTGCGACCCGATTGGCAGGGCCACGGCGTCGGCGCCCGGCTGATGGCGCACGTGTTGGCCCACGCCCACCGCGAACGGCTCGCCTCGGTGTTTCTTGAAGTCGGTGAGACCAATGCGGCGGCCGCCGCGCTCTACCGGAAGCTCGGCTTTGCCATTGTCGGCGACCGGCCGGACTATTATCGCGGCACGGCTGAGGCACGCACGCGGGCGCTTGTGATGCGCCATGACGTGGCTTCCGCCCGCAAGGCACGCTGAGCCGATGGAGACCCTGCGCGCCGTCTTCGTCGTCTGCCTGGCATTGGCGATCACGGCGGTGCTGCTGCCGGTGCATTTGGTCGCGCAATGGCGGCGCTGGCCATTGCGCAAGACCACCGCGCAGACCTGGCATCGTTGGGTGGCGCGCGCCATGGGGCTGCGCGTTGATGTGCACGGCGCGCCGGCACGCACCGATGGCCATGGCGTGCTGCTGGTTGCCAACCATGCGTCATGGCTCGATATCGTTGCGCTCGGCTCGATCGCGCCCGTCAGCTTCATCGCCAAGGACGACGTCCGCGATTGGCCGATCTTCGGTCTTCTGGCGCGGCTGCAGGATTCGGTGTTCGTGTCGCGTGAGGCCCGTGCCACAACGCGGACCCAGGCCGAGACCATCGCGCGTCGGCTGGCCGATGGCGACATGATCGTCCTGTTTCCCGAAGGCACCACATCGTGCGGCAATTTCGTCTATCCGTTCAAATCGTCCCTGTTCGGCGCGCTGGGCATCGGCACCGAAAACGGCGCGGACGCGACGGTCCAGCCGGTGGCGATCGCCTATACCGGCGTCGATGGCGTTCCGATGGGGCGCCAGTCGCGGCCGCTGGCCGCCTGGCCGGGCGACATCGGCATCGGCCCGCATCTGGTGCGCATCCTGCGCGAAGGCCGCATCGACATCGATGTCGGGTTCGGCGACCCGATGACGGTGGCACCGGGTACGAACCGAAAACGGCTCGCCGCCGAGACCGAAAGCGCCGTGCGCCGAATGATGTCGGCGCTGGTTCGGGGGCAGCGCCCTTCTTCCGCTGGCACGCAAAACCCGCTAAGGACGGCGTATGAGCAACGCTGACCTCACATCGGACAATCCGGCCGCCAACACCCGCAAGGTGTTCGTCAAGACCTATGGCTGCCAGATGAATGTCTATGACAGCCAGCGCATGGCCGATGCGCTGGCGCGGGAGGGCTTTGTCGAGACCGCAACGCCCGACGATGCGGACATGGTGCTGCTCAACACGTGCCACATCCGCGAAAAGGCCGCTGAGAAGGTCTATTCGGAGATCGGCCGCCTGCGGCAGTTGCGCGAGCGGCGGCAGAAGGCGGGCTCCGATCTGATGATCGGCGTTGCCGGCTGCGTTGCCCAGGCCGAAGGGCGCGAGATCGTTGCGCGCGCGCCGGCGGTCGATTTCGTCATCGGGCCGACCACCTATCACCGCCTGCCCGATGTCGTGGCGCGTGCCCGCGGCGGCGAAAAGGTCGTTGAGACCGAGTTTGCGGTCGAGGACAAGTTCGAACACCTGCCCGAACAGGAAAAGCGGCAGGTCCGCAACCGGGGCATCACCGCGTTCCTGACGGTGCAGGAGGGCTGCGACAAGTTCTGCACCTTCTGCGTGGTGCCCTATACGCGCGGCGCCGAGGTGTCCCGGCCGGTGTCCCAGATCGCCGGGGAAGCGCGGCGTTTGGTCGATGCAGGCGTCCGCGAGATCACGCTTCTGGGCCAGAACGTCAACGCCTGGCATGGCGAGGGGCCGGACGGTCGCCAATGGGGTCTCGGCCAATTGCTGCACGAGCTGGCGCGGATCGATGGCCTGGTCCGTCTGCGCTACACCACCAGCCACCCGCGCGACATGGATGACGCGCTGATTGCCGCCCATCGCGATCTCAACATTCTGATGCCCTATCTGCATCTGCCGGTGCAGGCCGGCTCGGACCGGGTGCTGAAAGCGATGAACCGAAAACATACGGGCGACGATTATCGCCGGCTGGTCGGCCGCATCCGCAAGGCGCGGCCGGACATCGCCCTGTCGGGTGATTTCATCGTCGGCTTTCCCGGCGAGACCGATGCCGACTTCGAGGACACGATGCGGATCGTGCGCGACGTGACCTATGCGCAGGCCTTTTCGTTCAAATATTCGCCGCGCCCCGGCACGCCGGGCGCCACGATGGACGGCCATTTGGAAGAAGCCGTCAAATCGGAGCGGCTGCAGCGGCTTCAAGCCCTGCTCGGCGAGCAGCAGGCCGCCTTCATGAAAAGTCTCGAAGGGCGGCAGATCACGGTGCTTCTGGAAAAGCCCGGCCGCGAACCCGGTCAACTCGTCGGGCGCTCGCCATGGCTTCAGCCCGTCATTTGTGATGAAACTGTCGGAAAGATCGGCGACAGTGTCACGGTGCGAATCGAACGGGCATCGGCCAACAGCCTGATTTCGTCGGAGGCGGCGAACCGCAGGCGGGCGGCGTGAACCAACAGGACGGATAAAGCGCTTGACGACGCAGACAGGTGTCAAAACGCAGATCGCGCCCCACGGCGCGTCCGATCTCGCCCACATTGTCATGACCTTCGACAACAATCACCATGCGCGTGCATTGTTCGGCCAGTTCGACCAGAACCTTGCCCTGATGGAGCAGATGCTGGGCATCGACGTGCGCGCGCGGGGCAATCAGGTCACCATCAAGGGCGATCCACTGGCGACCGAACAGGCGCGCCGCGCGCTCGATTGGCTCTATGACCGGATCGAGGAGGGCGGCAAGGAGCCTGAAGCCTCCGATGTCGAGGGCGCGCTGCGCATGGCGATGGCCGCCGACGATCAATTGTCGCTGCCCACCATGGACGGTGCCGGGCGCATCGCGGCGGCCCAGATCGCGACCCGCAAGCGGACCATCATGGCCCGCACGCCCAACCAGGACGCCTATATGCGGGCGCTCGAGCGCGCCGAACTGGTCTTCGGCGTCGGCCCCGCCGGCACCGGCAAGACCTATCTGGCCGTCGCCCATGCGGCTATGCTGCTCGAACGCGGCCAGATCGACCGGATCATCCTGTCACGCCCGGCCGTCGAGGCCGGCGAGCGGCTGGGCTTTCTGCCCGGCGACATGAAGGAGAAGGTCGATCCCTATCTGCGGCCGCTCTATGACGCGCTCTACGACATGATCCCCGGTGACAAGGTGGAGCGCGCCCTTGCGGCCGGCGTCATCGAGATCGCGCCGCTGGCCTTCATGCGCGGCCGCACCCTGTCCAATGCGGCGGTCATCCTGGACGAGGCGCAGAACACAACATCGATGCAGATGAAGATGTTCCTGACGCGGCTGGGCGAAAATGCCCGCATGATCGTCACCGGCGATCCCAGCCAGGTCGACCTGCCGCCCGGCCAGAAGTCGGGCCTTGTCGAGGCGCTCGGCCTGCTCGGCGATGTCGAGGGCATCGTCACCGTGCGCTTCCGCGACACCGATGTGGTGCGCCATCCGCTGGTCGCCCGGATCGTTGCGGCCTACGATCGCGACGGCGGCTGAGGCGGGCCGTGCACCTTCACATCGACATCGCGATCGAAGGTGGCAACTGGCCGCCGGAGGACCAGTTGCGGCCGATGATCGAACGCGCGCTGCGCCATGCGGCCAGCACACTGGGCCTTGCCGGCGAGACCTCGGAACTGTCGGTCGTCTTCACCGACGATGCGACGATCCGCACGCTCAACGCCAAATGGCGGCGCAGCGACAAGGCCACCAATGTCCTGTCCTTTCCCGCCTATCCGGTGACGGCCGGCGACCAGCCGGGCCCGCTTCTGGGCGATGTGGTTCTGGCGCGCGAGACGATCGAGCGCGAGGCGGCCATTGACGGCAAGAACATCGATGCCCATGTCACCCACCTGATTGTTCATGGCTTCTTGCATCTTTTGGGCTATGATCATGAACTGGACGACGAAGCCGAAGAGATGGAGCGCCGCGAACGCGCAATATTGGCCGACCTTGGGATCGACGATCCCTACACGCCGATATCGGACGACATGAAAGACGATGGAAGACCGACAGACTGACGCCAAGGCGCAGGAAGCGCCGCCCGAGCCGGAGCCCGAGCCTTCGAGTCCGGGCTTGCCCGCGATTATTCCCCCGCGAAAGCCGCCCGGCTTCTTCCAGCGCCTTGCCTTTCTTTTCCGGCCGCAGGACAATGTGACCGTCCGCGAGAATTTGCAGGATGCGCTTGCCGCCTCCAGCGCCGCCGGTGATCAGACCATTTCCGCCGACGAGCGCGCCATGCTGCACAACATATTGCGGCTGCGCGAGGTGCGCGTGGTCGACGTGATGGTGCCGCGCGGCGACATCGAGGCGGTGGACCTGTCGACTTCGCTTGGCGACCTTCTCAAACTGTTTGAGACCTCCGGCCACAGCCGCATGCCGGTCTATAATGAAACGCTCGATGATCCCCGCGGCATGGTCCATATCCGCGATGTGGTTGCCTATCTGACGCGCACCGGCCGCCGCCGCACACGTCGGCCCAAGACCGGCGATGCCGCGGCAAGCCCGAAGAGTGCTGCGAACGGCCGTGCCAATGGCGTCGCCAAGGCGGCGCTCGATTTCTCCAGGATCGACTTTTCGCGCACCATCGGCGATCTCAAACTGATGCGCGATGTCCTGTTCGTGCCGCCCTCCATGCTGGCCTCCGACCTGATGGGCCGGATGCAGACGCAGCGCATCCAGATGGCGCTCGTCATCGACGAATATGGCGGCACCGACGGCCTCGTCTCGCTCGAGGACATTGTCGAAATGGTCGTCGGCGACATCGAGGACGAGCATGACGAAGTGGAAGTCCAGATCGAGCGCGCTGACGAGAACACGGTGATCGTCGATGCAAGGCTGGAACTGGAAGAGGCCGGCCGCGAACTCGGCCCCGCCTTCGTCGAGGCGGCACGCCGCGAGGAGGGCGATGTCGACACGATCGGCGGCCTGATCTTCTCGCTGCTCGGCCATGTGCCGGTGCGCGGCGAGGTGATCCCCGCTTTTGCCGGCTATGAGATGGAAGTGCTGGATGCCGATCCGCGGCGCATCCGCCGCGTGCGCGTTGTGCGTCTGCGTCAGCACCAGCGCCGTGGCGCCGGGCGCCGCGAGGCTTCCAGCGCGCCGCCGCGATTGCCCGCACCGCAGGATGCGTCGCCGAAGACGCCGCCGGCCGAACCCGTCAACGTCTGACCCGACGCGCCGGCGTCGCGCTGGCCCGGCAAGCCTGATATGGCTTGGGCAGACGTGATTCGGCCCGGGGCTCCATGGAACATTTCGCCCAGCGCATCCTGCTCTTGTCCGGCTGGCGCCGCGCGATCCTCTCGGTCGCGCTTGGTGCGCTGACCGCGCTGACCCAGGCGCCGTTCCACCTGTTCGCCATCGGCTTTTTGACTGTTCCGGTCCTCGTCTGGCTTCTCGATGGAGCGGTGGGCGCGACGCCGGGCAAGGCGTCGGGTGCGCTGCGCGCCGCGTTTTGGATTGGCTGGCTGTTCGGCCTTGGCTATTTCACCGCCGGCATCTGGTGGCTGGGCAACGCGCTTCTCGTCGAGGCTCCGGAATTTGCCTGGGCGATCCCGCTGGCCAGCCTCGGCTTGCCTGCCGTCCTGGCCCTCTTTTACGGCGCGGCCTGCGCGCTGGCGCGCCTTGTCTGGTCCGATGGCATTGGCCGGATCGCCGCGCTCGCAGCCGCCTTCGGGCTTGCCGAATGGGCGCGCTCCTTCGTGCTGACGGGCTTTCCCTGGAACGCACTCGGCTATGCGCTCATGCCGTCGCCGGTCATGATGCAATCGGCGGCGATCGGCGGCATTTTTGCCATGAGCGCGTTTGCGGTCCTTGTCTTCGCGCTTCCCGCGCAAATGGCCGCCCGGCGCAGCGCGGCGGTCGTGGGCGCCACGTTGTGCGTGCTGCTGGTCGGCGCCCATGCGGGCTTCGGAGTGTGGCGCCTTGCGCAGGCGCCCGACCCGGCGGCGGCAACGGATGATGCGCCGATTGTCCGCCTCGTTCAGCCGGCGATCGCCCAGGAACAGAAGATGGATCAGGAGGCGCGCGCGGCAACCTTCCGGACCTTGCTCGACCTGACGGCCCTCGACCCGGCGCCCGCCGAGACGCCGGCGGTCGAAGATCAGGCGCAGGCGCAAGGCCCGGCATCGGGTCCGGCGCCTGACATCGTCGTCTGGCCGGAAACATCGGTGCCCTACCTTCTGACACGCGATGCGGCCGCACTGGCCGCGATCGGCGAAACGCTGCTGCCCGACCAGATGCTGCTGACCGGCGCGGTGCGCGAGGAGCCGGGCGAGGAAGCTGGCTCGGTGACCGGCCGCTACTATAATTCTGTGATGGCGGTGACCAGCGGCGGCGTGATCGCCGGCGCCGCCGACAAGGTGCATCTGGTGCCCTTCGGCGAATATCTGCCGTTCGCCGACCTTTTGGGCAGGCTCGGCCTGCGCGCCATCGCCGCGGCCGATCGCGGCTATTCGGCCGCGCCCGCCCGCACGACGATCACGCTCGATGGCGGCCTGACCGTGCTGCCGCTTGTCTGCTATGAGTCGATTTTTCCGAGCCTGGCCGTACCGCCGTCCGGCCAGCGGATCGATGCCATCGTCAATGTCACCAATGATGCCTGGTTCGGACGGACGCCGGGCCCGTGGCAGCATCTGCACCAGACGCGGCTGCGCGCGGTCGAGACCGGTCTGCCCGTGATCCGTGCGGCCAACAATGGCATCTCGGCGGTCATCGATCCCTACGGCCGCACCGTCGCCCGGATCGGTCACGATGTGAAAGCTGTGGCGGACATAAGGCTGCCCGCGACAGCGCAACCGCTGTTCTCGAAGCAACAGCAGGACAACAACTTCTGGTTGTTTACCGTCATACTTTCGGCTATAGCGATTGCCGGTCGCATCAGGTTGCGCGCTTTCGGCGGGAATTAGGCTGCGCTTTGTTGACAGGGACCTTCGTCGCGGCTCATACGTAGCGCGCCGTGATTGGGGACCGCGTTGGGGGACGCGCAAGAACGGCTTCTGGTCCTGATCCGATCAATGGCCGCCGTCAGAGCGGCGGGGACACAGAATGAACCACAAGAAAAAAAAGCAGCCCAATCCCATCGATATCCATGTCGGCAGCCGCATCCGCCTGCGGCGAACCATGCTCGGCATGAGCCAGGAGAAGCTTGGCGAGAGCCTCGGCATCACCTTCCAGCAGGTGCAGAAATACGAAAAGGGCACCAACCGCGTCGGCGCCAGCCGGCTGCAGAACATCGCATCGATCCTGAACGTGCCGGTCTCGTTCTTTTTTGAGGACGCGCCCGACGATAACGCGCCGTCATCGGCATCCGGCCTGGAGGAGAACTCCTCGACCTATGTGGTCAGCTTCCTGTCGAGTTCGGAGGGCCTTCAGCTCAACCGCGCCTTCGTCAAGATCGCCGATCCCAAGGTGCGCCGGCGCATCATCGATCTGGTCAAGTCGCTGGCCGACGAGGATGCCTGACGCCGATCCGCGTCGGCTGCATCAAGCCGATCACAGCCGCCTGAGAAAGGACTCGCGCGGCGGCGCATGATGTGTAAGTCTTGATTGACACCGATCAACGTCAATCGATGCGAAAGCGGCCAGACTTCCACCATGCACGACCGTCTTGTCCAGGCAGACAACCAGATTTGCTTCCGCGCATTGTGCGGGATGCAGCGGGAACGGGCCCGTGCGGGTGGACGCCGGGCCGGCATCATCGCGCTTGCCATGCAGGCGATGCGCAAGGCATCGCGCCGTCGCGAGGCGTGCATCGACTGCCCCTATGGAGGCAAGTGCGCCGAGCCGCAAACGCACAGCCTGATCAGCGCCCGGCGGGTGGACACCCATGTCCCTGTCGCGCCGATCATGACCAGACCAGATCGCGGGTGAATGCACCGGCCTCGTGCGGCCGCACGACTGCCGCGCGGATGAGCTGGTCGAAATGGCGCGTCAGCGCATCGACAGCATCCTTTGCGTTCAGCACCAGATACATGTCGCCCATATAGACCGCCGCACGCACCGGTCCGAACACGGTATAGGGCGCCGAAAAGGTGCGCCTTGCATCGAACAGGAACAGCCGCAGGCCTGGATAGAGATCGTCGGTCAGCGCCGCGATCTGTTCGATCTGCGCGTGGCGAATATGCGCGTCCAGATCGGCCCATGCGCCAGTGCCTTCGGCCAGCGCCTGCATGGTCTGCAGCGGCATGCACACTTCGGTGTCGCTCTCCGGCTTGCGGCTATAGGCAAGCCGTTCGCGCGCATCGTCGATCTGCGCGGCGACGGGCGGCTTGCTGTCACGCGTCTCGAACGCGATGACGGCATCGGTCCTCAGAAAATCGGGAATCGTCGCGGGCACATAGCGGATTTTCGTGCCGGCCGCCTCCTGGTGCCACTGAACCAAAGCCGCATCGTCCCGTGAATCCTGCGCTTCCTCCAATTCCAGCGCCGGTCGGATTTCGGCGGACACGCCTTCGTCCTGGCTCAGGCCCAGCAGCCAGTCGAGGCTGACCGATTGCGTGGCTGCGATGCGGATCAGCGTTTCGGCGCGCGGCAGGCGCGCAGTCTCGCCCGACAGAAGCTGCGACAGGGCCGACCGGTCCAGCCCGACCGTGGCGGCAAACTGCGAACGGTTCAGGCCTGAACGGCCGAGCAGTCGGGCCAGCCTGTCACGGAACAGCCGCGAGGCGTCGCGTTTGTCGATTGTGTCGGCCGGCACGGCAATCATGCAGATCAAATCCAACGTTTGATGACAATTGTCAACATCTGCTGAATATGATGACCGGAAACAACCTTCAGTGCGCATTGCCGCATTTTCATCGGCTGCTTCTCCTGACATCTTCGTGTCAGGGGTAACGAATCTCAATGCAAAAACAATCAATTGAGTGGCCGACACTGGCCATGATGGCGCTCTGCTACGGGGTTTGGCTGGGCGCCGGCTTCCTGCTCTTTCCGGTTTTGCCGGCCGTTGCGCTGGCATTGATGGCCATAGCCGCGGGTTTCCACACATCGCTGCAGCATGAGGCGCTGCACGGCCATCCGACCCGCAGCGCGGCGATCAACGAACTGCTCGTTGCGCTGCCGCTGGCCGTGGCGTTCCCGTTCCGGCGGTTCAAGGCGCTGCATCTGCGCCATCATCACGACGAGAACCTGACCGACCCCTATGACGATCCGGAAAGCTGGTATCGCGCCCAGGGCGATCACGCGGCGATGGCTTGGCCGATGCGGGTGCTGCTGGCCGCCAACAACACCTTCATCGGACGTCTCGTGATCGGCCCGCCGCTGATGGCCTTTGGTTTCTGGCGCTCGGATTTCCGCAACCTGATCGCCGGCAATCCCGGCGTGCGGCGCGCCTGGGCGCATCATGTCCTTGGGCTCGCGGTGCTCGCGGCCATCGTCTGGGGCGGCATGGGCATCAATCCACTGCTCTATGTCGGCGTGGTTGCCGATGGCGGCATGGCGCTGATCGCCATCCGGACCTATTGTGAACATCGCTGGGACCAGACGCCGGACGGCCGCACCGTGGTCGTCGAGCACAGCCGCATCCTTTCCTGGCTGTTCCTGAACAACAATCTGCACATCGTCCACCACAAGCGACCCGCCGCGCCCTGGTACGAACTGCCGCGCCTCTATCGCGAGCGCCGAGCCGAATGGCTGGCCGCCAACAAGGCCTATGTCTATCGCAATTACTGGCAGATATTCCGCGCCCATGCGCTGTCGGCCAAGGAACCGGTGGTGCATCCGGTGCGCCGACGGGGCGACACGCCGCCCGTTGCGCCCGGCGCCTTCCAGCCGGCTTCGGCCGCGCCCGCGGCCGGTCCCCGCGAAGCCATGCTGGTCGCGGCCCGACCCGAACACTGATCGGCCGGTCATGCTCGCATGCCTGCCCATGTATGACTGGCCCGAGCGCCGGGCCGAGATCGACGCGCTTTGGGCGCGTCTGCGCGATGCGCTCCGGGATGAAGGCTTCGAAGCGCCCGATGCGCTCACCCGCACGGACGATCCCGAGGAGGCGTGGCTAAGCCCGGACCTGCTCTTAGGCGAGACCTGTTCCTATCCGCTGGAAACGGTTTTGCGCGGCCGCGTGCGCTATGTCGCAACGCCGGTCCATGACGCGCCGGGATGCGGTGCGGGCACCTATCGCAGCGCGATCATCGCGCCAGGTGCCGGCGAAGGCATGCCGCCACCCGGCGGACCCCGTTCGGTCCTGCAATCGGGATCGATCGGGACGCTGGCGGCGAACGCGCCGGATTCCATGTCGGGCTTTGTCGCGCTGGAGCGTGATCTGGCGCAGGCTGGCCGCGCCGTGCCCGGTCACGTTCTGTGGACCGGATCGCACCGTGCGTCGATCCGCGCCGTCGCGGAGGGGAAGGCGGACTGCGCCGCCATCGACTGCGTGACCTGGCAGATCGCCAAAGAGCACGAACCAGCGGCGCAGCAGGTCCATGTCATCGGTTGGACGGCGGAGCGGCCGGGATTGCCGCTGATCACCAATGTCAACATGGACGACACCGACATTGAGCGCCTGCGCCGCGCGGTGGCCGCGGTCATGCCGGTCGCGGTGCTCGATCGGCCGACGGAACGCTGATCAGTCCGGCTCGCCGTCGACCACACGCAGGCGCAGATGGCCGGTCTTGCTCTCGGCGCCCGGCTCCGCTGCGTCTTCCCTGGCGGGCTGTTCGTCGAATTCCAGACCCTCGATCTTCTGGCCGCGCTTGGTCAGCTTGCCCGTGGTGATCAGAATGTCGTCGATGTCCTTGGCGGTCTGCCCGAAATGGCCTTGCAGCTTGCGCACCCGGTCGTCGAGCCGTCCCAGATCCTCCATCAACCGCATCACCTCGCCCTGGATCAGATGCGCCTGTTCGCGCATCCGCGCATCCTTCAGGAGCGCCTGGATCACCTGGATCGACAGCATCAGAAGCGACGGCGAAACGATCACGATCCGCGCCCGGTGTGCCTTCTGCACGATGGTTTCGTGATGCTCGTGAATGTCGGCGAAGATGCTCTCGGACGGTACGAACAGGAACGCGGTGTCCTGTGTTTCGCCGGCGATCAGATATTTGTCGGCGATCGCCTTGATGTGCACATCCATGTCCGCGCGGAACCGCTTGGCCGCGGCGGTGGCATCCGCTTCGCTCTTGGCTTCGCGCACCGCGTTCCAGGCCTCCAGAGGAAACTTGGCATCGATCACGAGGTCCGGCGCGCCGTTCGGCATGGCGATCACGCAATCGGGCCGGGAGCCGTTCGACAATGTGGCCTGGAACTGGAAGGCCCCCATTGGCAGCCCGTCCTCGATGATCGCCTCCATCCGGCTCTGGCCGAACGCGCCGCGCGTCTGTTTGTTGGCCAGGATCGATTGCAGTTCCACCACCTGGCCGGCGAGCTGCTGGATGTTGTTCTGCGCCGTGTCGATCACCGCCAGCCGCTCATGCAGCTTGCTCAGATTGGCATGCGCCGACTTCTGCTGCTCGTTGATCGACTGGCCGATGCGCGAACTCATCGCATCGAGCCGTTGCGACAGCGTCGTGCTCATCTCCGTGTGGCGCGCGCCGAACATGTCGGTCATCGCCGAAAGCCGGCCCTGCATGTCGGCCTGGGCCTTGAGGATATCATCGACCCGTGCCTCGGCCCGTTCCGCCCGCTCATGCGCCTGCCGCAGGTCTCGCCGGCCGGCCACGCCATTGCGCCAGACCAGCATCAGGGTGAGCAGCACCAGCGCCGCCAGGATCAGCGCGCCCGCAGCAAGGGCCTCGCCGACCGACACGGCGCGCCCGGCCAACATGAAAGCAGTCTGATCGAGGCTGAATGCGGTGTCCATCGCGCCAGCATAGACGATTCGCGGGGACGTGCCGATTGACGCGCCGCGCCGTCTTTTCTAACTGGAAGCCGTCATGGCCATCAAACCGATCGTCCTCATTCCCGATCCGATCCTGCGCGAGACGTCCAAATCGGTCGAACGCGTCGACGATGCGGTGCGCGCGTTCGCCGACGACATGCTGGAGACCATGTATGACGCGCCGGGCATCGGCCTTGCGGCGATCCAGGTGGGCGAGCCGATCCGCATGCTGGTCGCCGATGTCGCCAAGGAGGACGAGGGCAGGGAGCCGCACGTCCTGATCAATCCGACGATCGTCGCCCGCTCGGACGAGCGCAGTCTTTATGAGGAAGGCTGCCTGTCGATCCCCGACTATTATGCCGATGTGGAGCGGCCCGCGACGATCACCGTGACCTATCTCGACCGCGACGGTGCCGAACAGACGCTCGAAGCCGACGGGCTTCTGGCCACATGCCTGCAGCACGAGATCGATCACCTCGATGGCGTCCTCTTCGTCGACCACATCTCCAAGCTCAAGCGCGACATGGTCTTCAAAAAGTTCCGCAAGCTCGCCAAACAACGCGGCGACGGCCCGGTTCTGGCCTGACCGGCCTCGGAACGACACCGCCATGCGCATCATCTTCATGGGCACGCCCGACTTTTCCGTGCCGACGCTCCGCGCGCTGCATGATGCCGGCCACGACATCGTCGCCTGCTACACCCAACCGCCAAGGCCGGCCGGTCGGCGGGGGCTGACACTCAAAAAATCGCCCGTCCACGACGCCGCCGAGGCGCTCGGCATCGAAGTTCGCACTCCAAAGACGTTGAAGGATGCAGAGCAGCAGGCAGCGTTCGCCGCGCTGGAAGCCGATGTGGCCGTCGTCGTCGCCTATGGTCTGCTGCTGCCCAAACCGATCCTGGACGGCACGCGCCTTGGCTGTTTCAACGGCCATGCTTCGCTGCTGCCGCGCTGGCGTGGCGCCGCGCCCATCCAGCGCGCCATCATGGCCGGCGACCGGCAGACCGGCATGATGATTATGAAGATGGATGAGGGGCTCGACACCGGCCCGGTGGCGATGACCGAACAGGTTGCCATCGGTCCCGACATGATCGCCGGCGAACTGCACGATGCGCTTTCAACGGTCGGCGCCGATCTTATGGTCAGCGCCATGGCGGCGCTTGAGAACGGATCGCTCGACCTCGTGCCCCAGCCGGACGAGGGCGCAACCTACGCCGCCAAGATCGCCAAGGCGGAGACGCGTGTCGATTGGACGAGCGACGGTGCCGACGTCCACAACCACATTCGCGGCCTGGCGCCCTTTCCCGGTGCCTGGTGCGAAATGCGTCTGGGCGGCACATGGGAGCGGGTGAAGCTGCTCGCATCGACCTCTGTTTCGGGTACAGGCGCGCCGGGAAGCGTAATCATCGGCGCACCGATAACCGTGGCGTGCGGCACCGGTGCCGTGCGTCTGACGCGGCTTCAAAAAGCCGGCGGCAAACCGCTCGACGCCGAGACCTTCCTGCGCGGCAACCCGCTGGGTGCAGGCGACGTGCGTTAGTCTCGGCCGAACAGCGGCGGTTCCGGCCGTTCCAACCGATAAAGATCGATGGCGCTTGCAGGCACACCGTCCGCCGCGGGCCGCAGCAGCCGGGCGAACCATTGCGCCGGCGGACTGGTATCGGCAAGCGCCGCGGGCGGACCGCCGGGCGGCTCGGTTCCGCTGACATGGACGGCAACGAAAACCGGCCAATCGACCGCCTCGTCGCTGTCCGGAAGATCGACGAACCCGTAGCGATGAAACTCGTCCAGCGGCAGGACGCGATAGCCATGACCGGCGAAACGGCCGTAGCTTTCCAGATAGCCGTAGAGCCCGTAGCCGCGCGCGAGAATTGTAGCGATACCGGCGCGTTCACGCTCGGCTTCGAGATCGGCGGTGACCTCCGCCCAGCCATGCATGGCCAGCGTCTGGTCGGGGAAGGGCAGGCGGACGAACTGGGACTGCGCCTGGGCAAAAATCGCCAGCGTCACCATCAGGCCCACCGGAACCTGCGCGCGCAATGTCCAGTTTTGAACGGTCCGCAGCCATCCCGCTTTCGGGGTCCATGCAAAGATCGCCCACACGGCGATGATCGACAATTGCGCATAAAGCGGCCATGTCCAGTTGCCCTGCGGTGCCGAGTGCAGGCTGAAGCTGATGAAATAGACCAGCGCGGGAACGCCGGTCCAGACCAGCAGCGCCAGGCCCCTGTCGCGGCGGTTGTCGCGATGGCGGGCAAACTGCCAATGGGCGGCGATCGCCAGGATGAACAGACCCGGCAGCAGCAGCGCGACCTGGCTGGCAAGGAATTCCGGCAGGTGTTTCACATCGCTCCAGTGAAACACATCGAGCCCGCGGGTCGAGCGGCCGAACTGGAATTCAAACGACGACAGGCTGTTATCGAGGTTCCAGACGATGACGGGAGCAAAGATCGCCAGCGCCAGCGCGCCGCCCGCATAAAGCCATGGCGAGGCGAACCAGCGCCAGTTGCGGCGGTCGAGCACAAGCCAGAGCACGATGCCCGCGCCCAGGAACAGGCCGGTATATTTGGCCGCAAGACCAAGGCCCGCAAACAGGCCAAAGGCGATCCACCATCGCCCGTCACCCGAGCGCAGAAGCTCGGCCGCCGTCCAGATCGACAGCATCCAGAACAGCATGGAGGGCGCATCGGGCGTGATCACGAGAAGGCCGAGCATCGCGCCGGGCGTGACCGCATAGGCATAGACGGAAAAGGCCGCGATGCGACGATCGGCGAAAATGATCAGCGCGGTTCTGTGGATGGCCAGCGCTATCGGCCCGATCGACAGGACCGCAAGAAGCCGCGCGGCCAATTCGCTTGGGCCAAACAGCGCGTAGCCGGCCTTGATGAACCAGGCGACGGCCGGCGGATGGTCGAAATAGCTCGCCTGCAACGGATGCAGTGCCCAAAGCGAATAATAGGCTTCGTCGCGGATCAGCGCGGTCGTGCCGGCCATGACCAGCTTGATCGCGATCATCGCGCAGACAAAAGCGGTCACGGTCGCCGGCCGGGCCCACCAGGTCGGCCGCGCATCGGCGCCGCTGGAGCCGCTTTCCGGCGATGGCGAAGGTCGGTCGGTCATGGCCCCGCCTCTTCGAAGTTTTCGCCGCCGGCGTCAATCGGCCAGGTGCGCATCGGCTGGACATGGCGCGCGGCGGCGCCTATGCAGCCGGCCGTTCCCGGCACCGGACGATCATGCCCCGCTATCGCCTGACAATCGAATATGACGGCACCCCTTATGTCGGCTGGCAGCGGCAGACCAACGGTCATGCGGTCCAGGAAGCTGTGGAAAAGGCGGTCTTTGAATTCTCCAAGCAGAAGGTGACGCTGCAGGTGGCCGGCCGCACCGACACCGGCGTGCATGCCATCGCCCAGACCGCCCATGTCGATCTCGACCGGGACTGGGATCCGGTGCGGGTGCGCGAGGCGATCAACGCCTATCTGGTGCTCGACGAGGAACGCATCTGCGTCGTAGACGCGCAGAACGTGCCCGAAACCTTCCATGCCCGTTTTTCGGCCCAGGCGCGGCATTATCTCTATCGCATTCACAACCGGCCGGCGCCGTTGACCCTCGATCATCGCCGGGCCTGGTGGTGCAAGCGGCACCTTGACGTCGACGCGATGAACGCTGCCTCAAAAGTGCTGATCGGCACGCATGATTTCACCACCTTCCGCGCCGCCCAGTGCCAGTCGAAATCGCCGGTCAAGACGCTCGACGCGATCAATTTTTCTCGCGATGGCGAGCGGTTCGAGGTGCATGTGTCGGCGCGGTCCTTCCTGCACAATCAGGTGCGCTCGCTCGTGGGCACACTCAAGCTGGTCGGCGAGGGGCGCTGGACGGCGGACGATGTGCAAGCCGCGCTCGATGCGCGCGACCATCAAAAATGCGGCGCTCTCGCTCCGCCGCACGGGCTCTACCTGCTGCGCGTCGACTATCCCGGGGAAGCCGGCTCCTGATGTCGGCGCCGCAGTTGGCTTCCCATCGCAAGACGGGCGGAAGGCGGCGCGAAAGATATGCACTTATGCTTATATCTTTCTATTGCGCCGGTCTTTGCTTGACCTCGCCGCTCCTGTCCCGTAACGACGGCGCGTCCGTTTGGCCGCCCCGCGGTCGTTTGCAAAACCAGTGAGCGGGGCGATCCCATGGCACGGCAGAATTATCTTTTCACAAGCGAATCGGTGTCCGAAGGCCATCCCGACAAGGTGTGCGACCGCATCTCCGACGAGATCGTCGACATGATCTATCGCGAGGCGCGCAAGCAGGGCGAGGAAGCGCTGTGGAAAGTGCGTGTCGCGTGCGAAACGCTGACGACCACCAATCGCGTCGTCATTGCCGGTGAGGTGCGCGTGCCCGACGCTTTCCTTAAGAAGGACAAGGCCGGCAACATCGTCACCGACAAGGCCGGCGAGCCGGTGATCGCGCCGGGCCGTTTTCGCTCGGCTGCCCGCCGGGCCATCCGCGACATCGGCTACGACCAGGACGGCTTTCATTGGAAGTCCTGCAAGATCGACGTGCTGCTGCATGCCCAGTCCGCGCACATTGCCCAGGGCGTGGACAGCGCCGCCGACGCGCAGGGCGCCGAAGGTGCCGGCGACCAGGGCATCATGTTCGGCTATGCCTGCCGGGAAACGCCGGAACTGATGCCGGCGCCGATCTATTATTCGCACAAGATTCTCGAGCTTCTGGCCGACGCGCGCAAGGGCGGGGAGGGCGAGGCGGCCCGGCTCGGTCCCGACGCCAAATCGCAGGTCACCGTGCGTTATCGCGACGGCAAGCCGGCCGAGGTGACCAGCATCGTCTTGTCGACCCAGCATCTCGACGAAAGCTGGGACTCGCAAAAGGTCCGGTCGGTCGTCGAACCCTATATTCGCGAGGCGCTGGGCGATCTGCCGATCGCCGACGACTGCAACTGGTACATCAACCCGACCGGCAAGTTCGTCATCGGCGGTCCGGACGGCGACGCCGGCCTGACCGGCCGCAAGATCATCGTCGACACCTATGGCGGCGCATCGCCCCATGGCGGCGGCGCCTTCTCGGGCAAGGACACGACCAAGGTTGACCGCTCGGCCGCCTATGTCGCGCGCTACCTGGCCAAGAACGTGGTCGCCGCAAAGCTGGCCGACCGCTGCACCATCCAATTGTCCTATGCGATCGGCGTCGCCCAGCCGCTGTCGGTCTATGTCGACACCCATGGAACCGGCGCCGTGCCCGATGCGGCGATCGAAGATGCGATCCGCGCGGTCATCGACCTGTCGCCCTCGGGTATCCGCAAGCATCTCAAGCTAAACCGGCCGATCTACGCCAAGACCGCCGCCTACGGCCATTTCGGTCGCAAGCCGGGTCGGGACGGCTCCTTCTCCTGGGAAAAGGTCGACCTGGTCAAGGCGCTCAAGCAGGCGGTCAAGCAGGCCGCCTGACCTCTCCCGTCATGAACGCCGATCACCCGACCCGCGCCACCGAGGCCTTTTTCGGCCGGCGGCGCGGCAAGACGCTGCGTGGCCGGCAGGCCGATGCCATGCACCGCCTGCTGCCCGGTCTTCTGATCGATCTCGAAAGGCCGGCGCCGACGGGCCTGGCCACGCTGTTTCCGCATAGGCCGGAGACCATCGTCCTGGAAATCGGTTTTGGCGGTGGCGAGCATCTGTTGACCCATGCGCGCCGGCGGCCCGAAAACGGGTTCATCGGCGTCGAGCCCTTCGTCAATTCGATGGCCAAGCTGGTCACCGCGCTTGATGCGGAGCCGGCGGGCAACTTGCGGCTCTACGATGACGACGCCACGCAACTGCTCGACTGGCTGCCGGCTGCATCGATCGACCAGATCGATCTGCTCTATCCCGACCCCTGGCCGAAGCCCAAACACTTCAAACGCCGCTTCGTCAACGCCCGCAATCTGGACCGGTTCGCCCGGGTGCTGAAATCTGGTGGTGTGTTCCGCTTTGCGTCCGACATTGACAGCTACGTCAATTGGACCCTGCAACACATCGACCGGCACCCGAACTTTGCCTGGACGGCCCGCCGGGCGGCGGACTGGCGCGAGCCCTATCCGCACTGGCCGGGCACGCGCTATGAGGCGAAGGCGCTGCGTGAGGGGCGCACGCCCGCCTACCTGAGCTTTGTCAGGTCGTAGGCGAATCCCGTTTGGAGGTTAGCGCACAGAGGCGACCAGCGCCGGATTGCCGCGCGCCGGTTGCAGGGCGACCACCTTGTAGCCCTCGCGTTCGAGCATGTTGAGGAAGCTCGGCAGCATTGCCGCCGTGCGCGCATGCAGGTCATGGAACAGGATGATGCCCGAGCCGCGCCGGCGCAGATCGCGCATGGTGCGCGTTGCCACGCGCACCGGGCTGATCCGGAAATAGTCCTTGGAATCGATGTCCACATCGACCACGACGATGCCCCGCGCGGCAAGGTGGCCGCGCAGCGCCGTCGTGTCGGCCAGATAGGGGAAGCGGAAGAACGGCAGATCGGGGATGCCGGCCTCGCGCAGCGCCCGTTCGCCGCGCGCGATCTCGGCGACCGCGTCAGCATGGCTCATCGCCGCAAGGTTGGGATGGCCATAGGTGTGGCTGCCGACCGTGTGGCCTCGCGCGACGACGTTTCGGGCAAGGGCGGGATTGTTGCGCGCCATCTCGCCGACCATGAAGAAGGTGGCTTTGATGCCCTTGGCATCGAGCGCGTCGAGAATGCGCCGCGTGTTCTGGCCGGCAGGACCGTCATCGAAGGTCAGGATGACCTCTTTGGGCCCGAGCCGGATGTCGTCGATGGTCTCGACCCGCATGGTGCGCCCGGTCAGTGGCGTCCGCCGCAACGTGTCGGCGGTTTCGCGTAGGCTCGACCGGTCCGATGTGCTGGGTGCAAACGCTGCCGCTTGCGGCTCGGCGTCCGGGACAGAATCGCGCGTCGGTGCCAGCGCGGCGCATCCGCCAAGCGCGGTCAGGGCGATCAGAAGGGAAACGGACGGAAGCAGGCGACGCAGGAAGGAGACGGCCATCGGAGACACCACGCGGAAAAAAGAGCATCTGCGCTTTATGGTAAACGACGATGGTTAACGAAGTGCGAGCGCGGCGACCGGGCCTCTCGAGGTTCCCGCCCCTTGCAACCCGCTGTCGGCGGGCGTATATGAGCGTCACATCTTGGTCGTAGACGAAGAGTGGGCCCGCCGGACCCGCTCTTTTTTATATTCGAGACGGAATTGACCACGAGCGAACGCGCATTCGCGCCCATCATTGAAGACGAGCCGCGCCTGGTGACCGAAACCGGGATCGATGCCCGTGTCGCCACGCTGATCGAGCCGGTGCTCAATTCCGAAGGCTTCCGGTTGGTCCGCGTGCGCCTGTCGGGCCAGAACGGCGCGACATTGCAGGTGATGGCCGAGCGCGCCGACGGAACGATGACCGTTGAGGATTGCGAGACACTCAGCCGCATGGTCTCGCCGATCCTTGACGTTGAAGACCCGATCGACCGTGCCTATCATCTGGAGGTGTCGTCGCCCGGCATCGACCGGCCTTTGGTGCGCAAGACCGATTTCGCCAAATGGCGCGGCCATGTGGCAAAGCTCGAGACATCGGTTCTGGTGAATGGTCGCAAGCGCTTCCGCGGCACCATCACCGATGTTGACACCGATACGGTCACGCTGTTCCGCGACCAGCCGTCCATGGGCGACGAGAACACCAATACCGTCCCGTTTTCGGCGATTGCCGATGCGCGGCTGATCTTGACCGACGATTTGATCCGCGCGTCTCTGACGGCCGACAAGGCGGCGCGCGCCGCTCGCGGACTTGAACCAGAACATGATGATTTTTCCGGCGATGCGCCGGATGCCGAAACGCCCTGAGGGAGACCAAAATGGCAGTCAGTGCAAACAAGCTCGAACTCCTGCAGATCGCCGACGCGGTCGCACGCGAGAAGCTGATCGACAAGGAGATCGTGATCGGCGCAATGGCCGACGCGATCCAGAAGGCGGCGAAATCGCGCTATGGTCAGGAGACCAATGTGCGCGCCGACATCAACGCCAAGACCGGCGAGATCAAGCTGCAGCGCCTGATGGAAGTGGTCGAGGAACTGGAAAACACCGACAACCAGATCGCGTTCGAAGACGCCCGCGCCAAAAATCCGGATGCGCAGATCGGCGACTTCATCGCCGAGCCGCTGCCGCCGCTCGATTTTGGTCGCATCGCCGCCCAGTCGGCCAAGCAGGTCATCGTCCAGAAGGTGCGCGAGGCCGAGCGCGACAAGCAGTATGAAGAGTTCAAGGACCGCGTCGGCGAGATCGTCAACGGAACGGTCAAGCGCGTCGAATATGGCAATGTCGTCGTCGATCTGGGCCGTGGCGAGGGCATCATCCGCCGTGACGAACTGATCCCGCGCGAAATGTACCGCTATGGCGACCGCGTCCGCGCCTTCATCTATGACGTGCGCCGCGAGCAGCGCGGCCCGCAGATCTTCCTGTCGCGGACCCACCCGCAGTTCATGGCCAAGCTGTTCCAGATGGAAGTGCCGGAAATCTATGACGGCATTATCGAGATCAAGTCGGTCGCCCGCGACCCCGGTTCGCGCGCCAAGATCGCCGTGATCTCACGCGACAGCGCGATCGATCCGGTCGGCGCCTGCGTCGGCATGCGCGGCAGCCGCGTGCAGGCCGTTGTCGGCGAGTTGCAGGGCGAAAAGATCGACATCATCCCCTGGCAGCCCGATGCCGCATCCTTCATCGTCAACGCGCTGCAGCCGGCCGAAGTTGCCAAGGTGGTGCTTGACGAGGATGCCGAGCGCATCGAAGTGGTCGTGCCGGACGAGCAGCTTTCGCTCGCCATCGGCCGCCGCGGCCAGAATGTTCGCCTTGCCTCGCAGCTGACGGGCTGGGACATCGACATCCTGACCGAGGACGAGGAATCGGCCCGCCGCCAGAAGGAATTCACCGAACGCACGCAGCTCTTCATGGAGGCGCTCGATGTCGACGAGATGGTCGGCCAGGTGCTGGCATCCGAAGGCTTCTCCTCGATTGAGGAAGTGGCCTATGTCGACGCCGAGGAAGTCTCGTCGATCGAGGGGTTTGACGAGGACACCGCCGCCGAGATCCAGACCCGCGCACGCGAATATCTCGAACGCATCGAGGCGGAAAACGACGCCAAGCGCACCGAGCTGGGCGTTGTCGATGAGATTCGCGAAATCCCCGGTGTGACGACGGCCATGATGGTCGCGCTCGGCAAGGACGATGTGAAGACCATGGAGGATTTCGCCGGCTGTGCGGTCGACGATCTGGTCGGCTGGCGCGAACGCGTCGAGGGCGAAACCAAAATCTATGACGGCATCTTCACGCCGTTCGGCACCACGCGCGCCGAAGCCGAGGAAATGGTCCTGTCGGCGCGTCTGGCCGTCGGCTGGATCACCGAGGAAGACCTTGCCGCTGAATTCGAGGAAGACGGCGAGGAGCCGGCCGAAGGCGCCGAGGCGGTGCCCGCCGACGCGGACGCCACCGCGGGAGCTCCGGCGTAAAGCCGGCGTGACGGGGATGGCACTTCGGCATGACCTTGAACGAAGCGGACATCGCGATGAACGAGCGCCGTTGCATCGTGACCGGCCAAAGCGCCGATGCTGACGGGCTGATCCGCTTCGTTGCCGGGCCCGATGGCTCGGTCGTGCCCGATCTCAAGCGAACCCTTCCGGGCCGAGGCTGCTGGGTGACCGCCCGGCGCGAGATGGTCGACAGGGCCGTTGCAAAAAAGCTGTTTGCCCGGGCGCTGCGCCGCAAGGTGGACGTGCCGGCCGATCTGGGCGCGCTGGTCGATCACCTGCTGGTCAGGCAGGCAACAGGCGCGCTGTCGATGGCACGCAAGGCGGGCGCGCTCGTTTCGGGCGCCATGCAGGTCGACAAGGCGGTGCGCGCCGGCCGTGCAAAGGCTTTGCTTCACGCGCAACATGCCGCGCCTGACGGCATGCGAAAGCTCGATCAGGCACGCCGCGCCACGGTCCATCTGGGCGGCCCGGACGTGCCGGTTTTCATGCTCCTTGATGACCAACAAATGGGTTTGGCATTCGGGGGCGGTAATGTAATACATGCAGCCGTGCTTGACGGCAGGGGTGGCCATGCCGCATTGCGGCGGCTTGAAGCGCTGCGCGACTACAGGACTGGGCCAGACATGCGACCGGCTTCGCCGGACGCAGGCGTCGGTCTTTTGGCCGGAAAGGCCGGCGGGCATGTGACCGCGAAGGAAACGGATCAGGAATGAGTGATACAAGTTCGGACGACAAGAAGACGGCTGGCCGCACGCTCTCGATGAGGCGCGATAGCGGCAAGGGCACCGTGCGCCAGAAGATGGGCGGCGGGCGCACCAACACCGTCGTCGTCGAAACGCGCAAGCGCAAATTCACCAAGCCGGGCGACAAGCCCGCTGGCGGATCGCTGGCCGGCGGCTTGAAGCCGCGCACCAAGCCGGCCGCCGAAGCGCCGGCACCGACGCCCGCGCCCGCGCAGGAAACAGGCGGCGCCGACCGCAGCGGCGCGGTTCTCAAGGAACTGTCGCAGAGCGAGATCGAGGCACGCCGCCGCGCGCTCGAGGAAGCCAAGGCGCGCGAGGCCGAAGACCGCGAAAAATTTCAGGCTGACGAGCAGCGGCGCAAGGAAGAAGAAGCGCGCCGCGAGCGCGAGATGGCCGAGCGCGAGGAAGCCGAGCGGGCCGAACAGGCGCGTCTGGCCGCCGAGGCCGAAGCGAAAGCGCAAGCCGCCCAGAAGGCCGAACAGGAAGGCGCGCGCCGCGCACCGGCCGAAAAGGCCGCGCCGGGCCGCACCGACGATGGCGATGCGCGCCGTGGCGCCGCCGCCAAGCGTCCGGCCAAGACCGACACCGCGCCCAAGCCGTCGCGCGGCCGTGACGACAATCGCCGCCGCGGCAAGCTGACGCTCGCCAACGTGACGGGCGACGGCGAAGGCCGTTCACGCTCGCTGTCGGCGATGCGCCGCCGTCAGGAGAAGATCAAGCGCGCCCAGATGGGCATGTCCGAACCGCGCGAGAAGATTTCGCGCGAGGTGCGGCTGCCCGAGACGATCACCATTCAGGAACTGGCGCAACGGATGACCGAACGCGCGGTCGACGTCGTCAAGTTCATGATGAAGCAGGGCCAGATGATGAAGCCCGGCGACCTGATCGACGCGGACACCGCCGAACTGATCGCCGAGGAATTCGGCCACACGGTGCGGCGCGTTTCGGAATCCGATGTCGAGGAGGGCCTGTTCGACATCAACGACAAGCCCGAGGACATGAAGCCGCGCCCGGCGGTCGTCACCATCATGGGCCATGTCGACCACGGCAAGACGTCGCTGCTCGATGCGATCCGCAACGCCAATGTGGTGTCCGGCGAGGCCGGCGGCATCACCCAGCATATCGGCGCCTACCAGGTGGAGAAGGACGGTCAGAAGATCACCTTCCTGGATACGCCCGGCCACGCCGCCTTCACCGCGATGCGCGCGCGCGGCGCCCAGGCGACCGATATCGCCATCCTTGTGGTGGCCGCCGACGACGCGGTGATGCCGCAGACGATCGAATCCATCGCCCACATCAAGGCGGCCGGCGTGCCGATGATTGTCGCGATCAACAAGATCGACAAGCCGGACGCGGACGCCAACAAGGTGCGCACCGAGCTTCTGCAGCATGAGGTTTTCGTCGAATCCATGGGCGGCGAAACCCAGGATGTCGAGGTCTCCGCGCTGAAGGGCACCAATCTGGACGGCCTGCTCGATTCAATCCTGCTGCAGTCCGAAATCCTCGAACTGAAGGCCAATCCGGACCGCACCGCCGAGGGTGTCGTCGTCGAAGCCAAGCTCGACAAGGGCCGCGGCGCGGTGGCGACCGTGCTGGTGCAGGCCGGAACGCTCAAGACCGGTGACATCGTTGTTGCCGGCGACGAGTGGGGCAAGGTCCGCGCCATCATCAACGATCGCGGCGAGAACCTCGATGAGGCCGAACCGTCCCTGCCGGTCGAGATCCTCGGCCTCAACGGCACGCCGCAGGCCGGCGACAAGGTAGCCGTGGTCGAGAACGAGGCACGCGCCCGAGAGGTCTCTGATTATCGACAGCGCAAGACGCGCGAGATTTCCGTGGCACGCCAGGCCGGCGCGCGCGGCTCGCTGGAACAGATGATGGCGGCTGCCAAGGATGCCGAAACCGCCGAGTTCCCGCTCGTCGTCAAGGGCGACGTGCAGGGGTCTGTCGAAGCGATCCTCGGCGCGCTGGAAAAGCTGGGCACCGACGAGGTCAAGGCGCGGATCATCCATTCGGGTGCCGGCGGCATCACCGAGACCGATGTCTCGCTGGCCGAGTCGACCGGTGCCGCGATCATGGGCTTCAATGTGCGCGCCAACAAGCAGGCGCGCGATGCAGCCGAAGCCGCAGGCGTCGAAATCCGCTATTACAACATCATCTACAACCTGCTCGATGATGTGAAGGCGGCGATGGAAGGCCTGCTCTCGCCCGAGCGGCGCGAGACCTTCCTCGGCAATGCCGAGATCCTCGAAGTCTTCAACATCACCAAGGTCGGCAAGGTCGCCGGCTGTCAGGTGACCGAAGGCAAGGTGGAGCGCGGCGCCGGCGTGCGACTGGTGCGCGACAGCGTCGTCATCCACGAGGGCAAGCTGAAGACGCTCAAGCGCTTCAAGGACGAGGTGCAGGAAGTTCCCGTCGGACAGGAATGCGGCATGGCCTTCGAAAATTACGAGGACATCCGCGCCGGCGACGTGATCGAGTGCTTCCGCGTCGAGGAAGTCGCGCGGACGTTGTAGTTTCGCCCGGATGCTGCAAAGTGTGCTCGGATAGAAGGAGATAAGGCCATGGCAGACACGTTTGCCTTTGTGACTTCACTCCCACCAAGAACCCGCCATGGTCGCGATGCGTCAAACAACGAGCAACGCTCCGAGCGCGCGAACGTCTTTGTGGGCGTCGACAGTTTGCTTGACGAAGCTGCAAATTCTCTGGAGCGATCAGCCGATATGCTCGATAGGTTGGCCGCTGATCAAGCTGTCTGGCTGGCGCACTCTCAGGCATTGATGGATCGCATAGAGCGAGAAAATGCAGTGAACGCAAAGGCGCTGGAGCATTGGATCGGAGACGGTGCTCTTCATGGATGAGGAACAGGGCAGATCGCCGGAAAAGGATGAGCCGGGAGCGTCCAGTGAGCAGGTGTCTTGGAGGCGGTTCGGCGAGTTCTTCGCCAACATACTGCGGCTTGAACGAACGGTCGCGCGCTTGGAACAAGACAACCGTCAGCTTCGAAACCAGGTCACGGCGCTTCAACGGATGGTCGACGATCACAACGGCCAGTTGAAAGCCATTCTGGCAACACTCGAAACTTCGATTGCCTCGCGCATCGAAAGCGCTGCGGATCGCGCGGCAATCGATGCGGTTGTGCGTCTTCTGGAAACGCGCGGCGACCAAGACCAAAGCGATAGCTGAACATGTCCAATGATGGCCCCTCACAGCGCCAGCTTCGTGTTGGCGAGCATGTGCGTCACGCGCTCACGCAGCTTCTGCAGCGTGGCGAAGTCGCCGACCCAGAACTGGATGGCGTCGTCCTGTCGGTGACCGAAGTGCGCATGTCGCCCGATCTGAAGATCGCCACCGCCTACGTCACCGCGTTCGGGCGCGATGACATGGCGCCGCTGGTCAAGGCGCTGGCCCGCAACGCCAGGTTCATTCGCGGCCGGCTGTCGCGTGAACTCGGCCAGATGAAGTACATGCCCGATTTCCGCTTCCGCGCCGACACGAGCTTCGACAATTTCCAGAAGGTGGACGCGCTGCTCAAATCGCCGCATGTGGCGCGCGATCTGGACGGGGACGAGGACTGATGGCGCGCCAGCGCAAGAAGAAGGGCCGGCCGGTTTCCGGCTGGCTGGTTCTGGACAAGCCGCTGGAACTGGGCTCGACGCAGGCCGTCTCCAAGGTTCGGTGGCTGTTTGGCGCGCAAAAGGCCGGCCATGCCGGCACGCTCGATCCGCTGGCGACCGGCATCCTGCCGATTGCGCTCGGCGAAGCGACCAAGACGGTGCCCTATGTGGTCGACGGGACGAAGGCTTACCGATTCACCGTAAGCTGGGGCGCGCAGACAACGACCGACGATTTGGAAGGCGAGGCGATCGACACGTCCGCCGACCGGCCCGACCGGGCCGCCATCGAGGCGCTTTTGCCGCGCTTTACCGGCCCGATCAGCCAGACGCCGCCGCAGTTTTCGGCCGTCAAGGTCGATGGCGAACGCGCTTACGCGCTCGCCCGGCAGGGCGAGGCGGCGGCCGTCACGGCCCGCGAGGTCGAAATCGACACGCTGTCCGTCGTCGAACATGCCGGCGACACCACCATGTTCAATGTGGAATGCGGCAAGGGCACCTATGTCCGCGCGCTGGCGCGCGACTTGGGCCTTGAGTTGGGCTGTTTCGGCCATGTCAGCGCGCTGCGCCGCACACTTGTCGAGCCGTTCGACGAGGAGGATGCGGTCACGCTTGCCGACCTGGAATCCGCCGTCGAAGCGGCGGGCGAGGACGAGGCGGCGCGTCATGCGGCGCTTGATGCGTTCCTGCTCGATACGGGCGAGGCGATGGACGGGTTTCCGCGCATCGATCTCGGCGACGAGCAGGCGCACCGCATCCGTCTTGGCAACCCGGCCATCCTGCGCGGCCGCGACGCGCCGGTCGCCGAAGAGGAAGCCTGCGCCTTCCATCGCAATCGCCTTGTGGCGATCGGCGAGATCGCGCAGGGCGCCTTCCGGCCGCGCCGGGTTTTCCGCCTTTGACACGGTGACAAGATTCCCCCGCAAGGGTGATTGCATTTGGCTGATCTTGGCGCCAACGTCGCCGCAAACCATTCCGATTTGACAGGAGCGCCCGATGCGCGAATTGCGCCAGTTCTATATTGACGGCCAGTGGGTCGACCCGGCCGAGGCCAACGATCTTGAGGTGCACGATCCGGCCACCGAAGATGTCTGCGCGATGATCTCGCTGGGCTCGGCCGCCGATGTCGACCGGGCGGTCGCCGCCGCAAAGGCCGCCTTTGGCGGCTGGGCCGCTACGCCGGTCGCCGAGCGCCGCGCGGCGCTCGAACGTCTGGCGACGGTCATGAAGGCCCGTCACGAGGATCTGGCGGAAGCCATCTCGCTGGAAATGGGTGCGCCGATCGATTTCGCCAAGGGCGAGCAGGCCGGCGCTGGTCCCTGGCATCTCAAGGGCTTTCTCGATGCGATGGATCGCTTCGCCTGGGAGGAAAAATTCTCCGACCGCGAGACCATTGTCCGCGAACCGGTCGGCGTCGTCGGTCTGATCACGCCTTGGAACTGGCCGGTCAACCAGATCGCGCTGAAGGTCATCCCGGCGGTCGCTGCGGGCTGCACATGCGTCCTGAAACCCTCCGAGATCGCGCCGCTGTCGGCCCTGGTCTGGGCGGAGCTGATGGACGAAGCCGGCTTCCCCAAGGGCGTCTTCAATCTGGTCAATGGCGACGGACCGACGGTTGGCGAAGCCATGTCCAACCACCCCGACATCGACATGATGAGCTTCACCGGCTCGACCCGCGCCGGCAGCGCCGTGATGTGCGGGTCGGCCGCCTCGATCAAGCGCGTGACGCTGGAACTGGGCGGCAAATCGCCCAACATCGTCTTCGCCGATGCCGACCTTCCAAAGGCGATTAAGCGCGGCGTCACCCACATGATGGAAAACACCGGCCAGTCCTGCAACGCGCCTTCGCGCATGATCGTCGAGCAGGATGTCTATGAAGAAGCCGTCGAACTGGCGAAGGAAGCCGCCGAGGCGGTGAAGGTCGGCAATCCCCGCGATGCCGGCAACCATATCGGCCCGCTCTCGTCGGCGGCCCAGTTCGACAAGGTGCAAAGCCTGATCGAAACCGGCATGGGCGAGGGCGCGCGCCTCGTCACCGGCGGCCCCGGCCGGCCGGAAGGTTTCAACCGCGGCTGGTATGCGCGGCCGACGGTCTTTGCCGATGTCACCAACGACATGACCATCGCCCGCGAGGAGATTTTCGGCCCGGTCCTGACCATGATCCCGTTTTCGGGCGGCGAGGATGAAGCCGTCGCCATCGCCAACGATACGCCCTACGGGCTCGCCGCCTATCTGTGGACGGGCGACAAGGACAAGGGCGACCGCGTCGGCCGCCGCCTGCGGGCCGGCATGGTCCGCGTCAATGGCGCCGGGCTGTCGGCGGGCCACCCGTTCGGCGGCTACAAGCAGTCCGGCAATGGCCGCGAAGGCGGCGTCTGGGGTCTTGAGGACTTCACCGAGGTCAAGGTGCTCAGCCAGCGTTACTGAGATGGATGCCATCGAGATCAGGCAAGACGATCTGCGCGGTCCCGAGATCGCCGCGCTTCTGACGCGCCACATGGACCACATGCTCGCCATCACGCCGGCGGACAGTGTCTACGCGCTCGATCTCGATGCCCTGCGCGTGCCGGAGATCACCTTCTGGAGCGCCTGGATCGACGGAGAGCTTGTCGGCTGCATCGCGCTCAAGGATCTGGGCGGTGGCCATGGCGAGATCAAGTCGGCGCACACGGTCGCCGAACGACGCGGCGCCGGCATCGGCCGGGCACTCGTTGCGCATCTGATCGATGAGGCGCGCATCCGTGGCATGAGCCGGCTCAGCCTCGAGACGGGCAAGACGGAGCATTTCCGGCCCGCCCAGGAGCTTTATCGCCGCTTCGGCTTTGAGGAGACCGGGCCGTTTGGCGATTACGGTCCCGACCCGCATTCCTTCTTCATGACACGGCTACTGTGACCCTGCGAGTTGTTGAAGGGCCCTGCCGTAGAGCGACAGGACGTCACTCTCGGCAATCGCTTGGCGGGCATTGACGGTAACCACCAGACAGACGGTCCGGCCATCTTTGGCTGTCGCATGGGTGGAGAGGTTCAAGACTCCGATCTCGCTGCCGCCCTTGAAGGCTGCTTGGTCCCATTCGGCACGACGCGCCGGTCCTGCATTGATGCTGATCACGTCCAGATCGGCCACCTCTTCCAGAAGCGCACACAGTCGGCGCGCCGGCACATGCCATTGCACGCCTTCGTCGTGGACACCGAGAAGGGATGGGTCGGGCAGGGGTGCTGCGGCAAGTTCGCCGGGCATGGTCGCGCGCCATTTCGGGTCCGAGACGTAGCGTTCGCGCAATTCGGCGTCGCCCTTGAGCACGAAAAACTCCCGCGTCGTGAGCAGCATGTCGACGCCGAGTGCTTCGGCGACCGCGTCTCGGCCCACGATGCGCATCATCAGGTCTGTCGCCGTATTGTCGCTCTGTGCGATCATCAGCGCCGCGACCGAATGGACGGTCAGCGGCGAGCCGGTGGGCATCGTATGCAACAGGCCGGAGCCAAGCGACCGGTCGCCGTCTTCGAGCCGAACCACGTCTTCCCACGAACGCCCGCCGGCTTCGATTTGCCGCTTGAGTGCGGCCAGCACGCCGAGCTTGAACGCAGAGCCGACAGCCAGTGGTTCATCGGCGTTCCTTTCGGCGACCGTTTCGCCGTCGGTGATGACCAGATAGGCGATCTTGCCGGGCAGTGCGGCGATCGCCTCAAGCGTGGCGTCGAAATCTTCGGTCAGCGCCGTGGGCGGCTCGAAAAACAGGGCAACAATCTGCCCGTCCGCATCCAGTGTGATCCGGACAGGAATGGCATGGGTTTCCGTTTCCAGCCGGTATTGTCCAGCTTCGCCGGCGAGCGAGACCATTGCGCCATATTCAGCGCGCAGCGATTCCGAAATGCCGCGCAGCCGGGCGATCGGCAGAATGTTCAGAAATGCCGGACTGAACTGGTCGGTTTCGATCCGGTCACCCGAGTAAATGTCGCCGATCAGCGCTTTTTCGGTTTCATCGGCCATCAGCGGCACCGCTGTCATGGCAAGGGCAAGAAAGGCGGCAATCCATATTGCGGTCCACTTCGTCATTGCGGGCTTCCCTTGGCGTTGAAAATACAGTATGCGCGCTCAAGGTTCGACAATGCCAGGGCATTTTGTCGTATCCTCATGGCCCTTGCTGGACGACATCCCGGCAATGGGCGTCTTCAAACCCCTTGTAAGTTCTGAAAGGAAACACGATGTCGATTACTGCCGAGCGCAAAGCCGAGCTGATCCAGAAATTTGCGACCAAGAGCGGCGACACCGGTTCGCCCGAAGTGCAGGTCGCTGTTCTGACCGAACGGATCAACAACCTCACCGAGCATTTCAAGGACCACAAGAAGGACAACCACTCGCGGCGTGGCCTTCTGAAGATGGTCTCCCAGCGGCGCAAGCTGCTGGACTATGTGCGCGGCAAGGAAGAGGCGCGCTACCAGGCCCTGATCAAGGAACTGGGCATCCGCCGCTGAACCAATTCGGGCGGGCTCTTCAAGGGTCCGCCCTTGCCCCATTCAGGCGGGGGACATTTCGCCTGTCAGGCCGGCGCGGACGCTGAAGACAGCGGCGCGCCGGCCGCCTCAGAACCGCGTTGGAGCCGCGGGGCAGGATTGCCGGTTGCTTGCAGGGACGAGGGCGCGTGTGCCGCGCCGATCACTGACAAGCATCCAGTCGTCTTGCCCGGGCCCAGGTTCAACAACCCAAGCCTGGCGCGCTGGCCCTTGGCCGGCATTGCGCCCTTATTGAAGGACAAGACATGTTCGATCACCACAAAGTGGAACTGGAGTGGGGCGGACGCCCGCTCACGCTGGAAACCGGCAAGATCGCCCGGCAGGCCGATGGCGCCGTCCTGGCAACCTATGGCGAGACCGTTGTTCTCGCCACCGTCGTCTCCGAAAAGAGCCCGCGCGAAGGCCGCGACTTTTTCCCGCTGACGGTCAACTATCAGGAAAAGACCTTCGCCGCCGGCAAGATCCCCGGAGGCTTCTTCAAGCGTGAAGGCCGCCCGTCGGAAAAGGAAACGCTGACCTCGCGCCTGATCGACCGGCCGATCCGCCCGCTCTTCGCCCCCGGCTACAAGAACGAGACGCAGGTCGTTCTCACCGTTCTGCAGCACGATCTCGAAAACGATCCCGACATCGTCGCGATGATCGGCGCATCGGCCGCGCTGACCATTTCCGGCGTGCCCTTCATGGGCCCGATCGGCGCCGCCCGCGTCGGCTACATCAACGATGAGTTCGTCCTGAACCCGCATGTCGACGAGATGGAGGAAACCGATCTCGACCTCGTCGTCGCCGGCACCGCCGATGCGGTTCTGATGGTTGAATCCGAAGCCAGCGAACTGGACGAGGAAACCATGCTGGGCGCCGTCATGTTCGGCCAGCAGGCGTTCCAGCCGGTCATCAACGCGATCATCAAACTCGCCGAAGTGGCCGCCAAGGAACCGCGCGACTATGTGCCCGAGGATCTGTCCGAACTCGAAGCGACGATGGGCGGCCTGATCTCGGACGAACTGGCCGAGGCCTACAAGATCACCGACAAGGGTGCGCGTTACAACGCCATCGACGCGGCGATGAAGAAGGTCTTCGAGACGCTCTATCCCGAAGGCGCCGAGAACCCGGCCTGGAACCCCGAGCAGATCAAGTCGGTCTTCAAGGATCTTCAGGCCAAGGTCGTGCGCGGCAACATCCTCAAGACCAAGACGCGCATCGACGGCCGCGACCTGTCGACTGTCCGCCAGATCGTCTCCGAAGTCGGCGTCTTCCCGCGCACCCACGGTTCGGCCGTGTTCACCCGCGGCGAGACCCAGGCGATGGTCGTGGCGACGCTGGGCACCGGCGAGGACGAGCAGTTCGTCGATTCGCTCACCGGCACCTACAAAGAAAACTTCATGCTGCACTACAACTTCCCGCCCTATTCGGTCGGTGAAGCGGGCCGCATGGGCTCGCCCGGCCGCCGCGAGATCGGCCACGGCAAGCTGGCATGGCGCGCCGTTCATCCGGTGCTGCCCGAAGCCGAGGAATTTCCCTACACGCTGCGCATCGTCTCCGAGATCACCGAATCCAACGGCTCGTCCTCGATGGCGACCGTCTGCGGCACCTCGCTGGCGCTGATGGATGCGGGCGTGCCGCTCAAGGCGCCGGTGGCGGGCATCGCCATGGGCCTGATCCTGGAGGGCGACGAATTCGCCGTCCTGTCGGACATTCTCGGTGACGAGGACCATCTGGGCGACATGGACTTCAAGGTCGCCGGCACTGCCGAGGGCATCACCTCGCTGCAGATGGACATCAAGATCGCAGGCATCACCGAAGAGATCATGAAGATCGCGCTCGAGCAGGCAAAGGGCGGCCGCGCGCACATTCTGGGCGAGATGGCCAATGCGCTGTCGGAAAGTCGCGCGGAACTGGGCGAGTTCGCCCCGCGTATCGAGGTGATGAACATCCCGGTCGACAAGATCCGCGACGTGATCGGCTCGGGCGGCAAGGTGATCCGCGAGATCGTCGAAAAGACCGGCGCCAAGATCAACATCGAAGACGATGGCACGGTGAAGATCGCGTCCTCGTCGGGCAAGGAGATCGAAGCCGCCAAACAGTGGATCCACACGATCGTCGCCGAGCCCGAAGTGGGCGAGATCTATCAGGGCACGGTCGTCAAAACCGCCGATTTCGGCGCCTTCGTCAACTTCTTCGGCCCCAAGGACGGTCTGGTCCACATCTCCCAGCTCGCCCAGGAGCGCGTCGGCAAGACCACCGATGTCGTTAAGGAAGGCGACAAGGTGTTCGTCAAGCTGATGGGCTTTGACGAGCGCGGCAAGGTCCGCCTGTCGATGAAGGTCGTCGATCAGGAGACCGGCAAGGAGATCGAGCGCAAGAAGGAAAAGGCCGACGACTGATCCTCATCGGCCGATGAAACCGGAAACGCGGGGCAGGGCCCCGCGTTTTTCGTTTGGAGAACCATTGTGGACAGATCGGCAAAAACGCTGCTTGTGCCGTTCGCGACCGGCGACGTCGCGCCACCGGCGGCCGAAAGTGACTGGCTGTTTCTCAATGCCGTGGATCTGGGCGCTGCCGGCGATCTGTTCGAGCAGGTTCGGCTTTGCTGCGTGCAGCCATCGCGCCCCCGGTTTCTTGCCCTGGAACGGGCCGGCCACGAGGTTTGGCCCAATGCGCCTGTGGATGAACCGTTCGACGGCGCGCTTGTGCTGCTCGGCAAGCACCGACGGTTGAACGAGGCGATGATCGCAAAGGCCAATGACGCGGTTCGGCCCGGCGGTCTCGTCATCATTGCGGGCGACAAGGCCGTGGGGGCGGCCAGCGCCCGCAAATGGGCCGGCGGACAGGTGGCGCTTGGCGGCTCACTTGCCAAACATCACGGCATCGCGTTCTGGTTTCCGGCCACCGAAGGCGCGTTCGCAAACGTCGCGCTTGCGCAGACGGAGCCGGCGCCTGGCTTTGCCGCGGCGCCCGGCATGTTTTCGCCGGACAAGGTCGATGCAGGATCGGCGCTGCTCGCCGAAAATATTGACGGCCGGATCGCCGGCGCTGTGGCCGATTTCGGCGCCGGCTGGGGCTATCTGTCCGGCGCTGTCCTGGCGCAGGCGAAACCGGCTTCGCTCGATCTGATCGAAGCCTACAGGCCGGCTCTCGACCAGGCGCTTGCCACCCTCTCGTCGCTCAGGGGTGAAGTGCCCGTCACCGGTCACTGGCTTGACGTGACGACCGAGCCCATGCCGGGCCCGTTTGACTGGGTGGTGATGAACCCGCCCTTTCACACGGGCCGCGCGAGCGAACCCGATCTCGGCCGCGCTTTCATCGCGGCGGCCGCGCGCGCGCTCAAGCCTTCAGGCCGGCTCTTGATGGTGGCCAACCGGCGCCTGCCCTATGAAAAGACGCTTCGTGACCGCTTCGCATCCTTTGAAGAGCGCGCGGTGCGCGACGGTTTCAAGCTGGTCGAGGCATCCCGGCCACGCCGGAGCAAGGGTCAGGACGCTGCTGCCAGCGCCTGGGGCTGAAGCGTCGGAGGCGGCGCGTCGGCAACCACCGCCGGTTCGCCGCCGCGGTGCTGATGCTTGATGGCCGACAAGGGTTGCGGCTTGCCGAAAAGATAGCCCTGCATGATCGTGCAGCCGGCCGCGCGCAACAGCATTGCCTGTTCCTCGGTTTCCACGCCCTCTGCCACAACCGATGCGCCCATCGACCGCGCCATGCCGACGATCGATGCGACCATCGTGCTGGCGCCCGGGTCTTTTTCGGTCAGGCGGTCGACGAAGGACTTGTCGATCTTCAGCGTGTTGAAGCGCAACTCGGTCAGCGTCGACAGGTTCGAATAGCCCGTGCCGAAATCGTCGATCGCAAGCTGGATGCCCAGATCGCGCAACTGGCCCAGCAGGCGCCGGATTTCCGAATGGTTGCGGATCAAAAGCGTTTCGGTCACCTCGATTTCCAGCCGGTCGGGCCGGGTCTCCGTGCCGTTGATCAGCCGGCCGAGATTGGACACGAAATCGTCGCGGTTGAACTGGGCCGGCGAGACATTGGCTGAGACCGTCACATGATCGGGCAGTTCGTCCAAATCCTCGCAGACCTGGTGCAGCACGAAGTCGCCGATCTGCTGGATCAGGCCGCACTGCTCGGCGATCGGAATGAACTCCGATGGCGGAATGGCTCCGTTCTGGTGGTGGTTCCAGCGCAGCAGCGCCTCATAGCCGACGGTCTCGCCGGTCACGGCATGGACCTTCGGCTGGTAGTGCAGCATCAGCTCGTTGCGTTGCATCGCGCCGCCGAGCTCGGCCTCGATCCAGTGGCGGTAGGCGGCGACCTGTGTCATCTCGGGATGATAGATCGACCATGTGCCGCGACCGGTGGCGCGCGATGTCGAACGCGCCAGATTGGCATGGCGCAGGATGCGCTCCATCGGCGGGCGGTTCTTGTGGATTTCCGCGACGCCCGCATTCCAGAAGACCGAATGCGACGCATTGCCGACCCGCACCGGCAGCGACAGAACGCCGAGCAGGGCCTCGGTCGCCGCGCGCAGCTCGCGGTCATCGTGATTGGCCGCCAGCACGATGACGAACTCGCCGCCGCTGGTGCGTGCCGCAAGGCCGGTATCGCCGACCACGCGCCGCAACCGGTCGCCGAACACGCGCAACAGCGAGTCGCCCGTTTCCATGCCGTGGGTTTCGTTGAATTCGCGCAGGGAATCGAAGTCGAGGCTGATCAGGAAGAAGCGGTTCATCCGGCTCGGACCGCCGCCCTGTTCGAGATAACCGTCCAGTTCCTCGGCCAGCCCCTTGCGGGACAGAAGATCGGTCACCGGATCGACGTTCAAAAGCGCTTCATAGCTCTGGCTGGTGTCGTCGCCGCCGGCGAAATACGCGTGTGCCGTGCCGGCGCCGGCCAGCGATGCCAGACCGAGCACGATCGCGCCGAACGTCGCCGCGTCGCGATAGCTGCTCAGCGTCATGCCTGCCATGTCCAGAGCCCACAGCGCGAGCATTGCCGCGCCCATGCCGCTGGAAAAGATGGTCAGTGCGCGGAAGATGCGGGTCTGTCGGGGTACGATGCTGCGCGTCATTCTTGCCTCTCACGGGCAAACTGGCAGCAAAACCCTAAGAAGGGGTGAAATGAACGGTGCTGGCACGCAGGGGTTGCGGTCCCGTGCAGCTTATTTTTCGTCGGTGCGTCGCAGTTCGTCCAGGCGCGGCATCGACATGATGTTGTAGCCGCTGTCGACATAATGGATCTCGCCGGTCACGCCGCCGGAGAGGTCGGACAAAAGGTACAGCCCCGCGCCGCCAATGTCGTCCAGATTGACCGCGCGGGCCAGCGGCGAGTTCTTCTGCTGGAAATTGTACATCAGCCGCGCATCGGAAACGCCGGCGCCGGCGAGTGTCCGGACCGGTCCGGCCGAAAGCGCGTTGACGCGAATGCCCTGGGCGCCGAAGTCGGCGGCCATGTAGCGCACGCTGGCTTCCAGCGCGGCCTTGGTCACGCCCATCACATTGTAGTTGGGCATCACCCGCGTCGACCCGCCATAGGTCAGCGTCAGAAGCGAGGCGCCGGGGTTCAGAAGCGCCATCGATTGCTGCGCGACCTCGGTGAACGAATAGGCCGAGATCACCATGGTGCGCGTGAAATTCTCGCGCGTGGTCACATCGACATAGCGGCCCTTGAGCTGCGAACGGTCGGTGAACCCGATCGCGTGGACGATGAAATCGAGACTGCCCCATTCATTGCCGATCGTTTCAAACACCGAGGCGACCGTGTCGACATCCTCGACATCGCAGGGCATGACCAGTGACGAGCCCAGGCCCGCCGCCAGCGGCTTGACCCGCTTTCCCAGCGCCTCGCTCTGATAGGTGAAAGCCAGTTCGGCACCCTGGTCGGCGACCGCCTTGGCGATGCCCCAGGCGATCGAATGGTCGTTGGCGACGCCCATGATCAGGCCGCGCTTGCCGTTCATCAGTCCGGTCATTGGCGTTTCCTCTCCCTCGGCCGCATCAATCGGCGAACCGCTGGAACGCCAGCGTCGCATTGGTTCCGCCAAATCCGAACGAGTTGGAGATGGCAATGTCATAGTCGACATTGTCGATCCGCTGCCGCGCGATCGGCATGCCCTCGAACTTTGGATCGAGGTCGGTGATGTGGGCGCTTTCGCCGACGAACCCGTTGTTCATCATCAGGAGCGTGTAGATCGCCTCCTGAACGCCGGTCGCGCCCAGCGAATGGCCGGTCAGCGATTTGGTCGAGGAGATGTGCGGCAGCGCATCGCCGAAGACGGTCTTGATCGCCTCCATCTCGCGGTCGTCGCCCACCGGCGTCGAGGTGCCGTGTGTGTTGATGTAGGTGACGGTGCCCTCGGTGGTGGCGAGTGCCATCTTCATGCAGCGCACGGCCCCTTCGCCGGACGGGGCGACCATGTCGTAGCCGTCCGATGTGGCGCCATAGCCGACGATCTCGCCATAGATTGTCGCGCCACGCGCCTTGGCATGCTCGAGTTCTTCCAGCACCAGCACGCCCGCGCCGCCGGCGATGACGAAGCCGTCGCGGCTGGCATCATAGGCGCGCGAGGCGGTCGACGGCGTTTCATTGTGCTTGGTCGACATCGCGCCCATCGCATCGAACAGGTTCGACATCGTCCAGTCCAAGTCTTCGCTGCCGCCGGCGAAGACGATGTCCTGCTTGCCCATCTGGATCGTCTCGTAGGCATTGCCGATGCAGTGGTTCGACGTCGCGCAGGCCGACGAGATCGAATAGTTTACGCCCTTGATCTTGAATGGCGTGGCAAGCGTTGCCGAGGCGGTCGACGACATTGCCTTGGGAACGGCGAACGGGCCGATCCGCTTGGGGGAATTGTTCTTCTGGGTCAGCAGCGCCGCCTCGAAGATGGTGCGGGTCGACGGGCCGCCCGAACCCATGATGATGCCGGTCCGCTCGTTGGAGACCAGATCGTCGCCCAGCGCCGCATCGGCGATCGCCTGGCGCATGGCGATGAAGTTCCACGCCGAGCCGCGTGCCAGGAACCGCGATTCGCGCCGGTCGAGAACCGTGAACGGGTCGAGCGTCGGCTCGCCATGGACATGGCACTTGAAGCCCAGTTCCGCATATTCGGCGGCGTGGCTGATGCCCGACCGCGCTTCGCGCAGGGAGGTCAGCACCTCGTCCGTATCATTGCCGATCGACGAGACGATACCCATGCCGGTGACGACGACGCGTTTCATGTTCGCTTCCCGTTGTTTTGCGTCAGGCCTTGAACAGGCCGACCCGGAGGTCGGAGGCCTGGTATATTGTTTCGCCGTCGGCCTTCATCCAGCCGTCCGCGATGCCGAGCACCAACCGTCCGCGACGCACGCGTTTGAAGTCGATGCCGAATTCTAGCCTTTTGACCGATGGCGTGACCATGTCGGTGAACTTGATTTCGCCGGTTGACAGGGCCCGGCCCTTGCCCGGCTCGCCCAGCCAGCCAAGATAGAAACCGGTCAGTTGCCACAGCGCGTCTAAGCCCAGGCATCCCGGCATCACCGGGTCGCCGATGAAATGGCACTCGAAGAACCAAAGGTCCGGCGTGATGTCGAATTCGGCGCGGGCATAGCCCTTGTCATGGTCTCCGCCGGTCTCTGAAATGTCCGTGATGCGGTGCAGCATCAGCATGGGCGGGGCCGGCAATTGCGCATTGCCCGGTCCGAACAGGTCGCCGCGGGCGCATTCCAGAATGTCCTCATAGGTGTAGCTTGATTTCTGCTCGGCCATGCCGGTGCGCGCCCTCCGCGTTCTTGATTGCCGGCCCAAGCCTTGGCACCGGCCGCGCCTGTTTATTGATCGCGCCCGGCCCGGTCAAATTGACGCTGCGGTCGCGCCGGGCCGCGCTATTGCCATTCAGCGCCAATGCGAATATATGAAAATGAGTTGCAACAACAGGGAAAATCCCTGTGTTCACGGCTGTTTTTGGGATCGAAGATGGCGCGCAATGAGAGCACCGGAGCGGACGGCTCCGACACACGCAACCTGCTTCAGTCGGTTGGCCTTCGGCCGACCCGGCAGCGCGTGGCGCTGGCATCCATGCTGTTCGGCGAACACGACCAGCATATCGCCGCCGAAGATCTGCATCGCCAGGCGCTGGACGCCGGCATCCCGGTGTCGCTGGCGACCGTCTACAACACGTTGCATCAGTTCACCGATGCGGGGTTGCTGCGCATCCTGGCCGTCGAAGGCCAGCGGACCTATTTCGACACCAACACATCCGATCATCACCACTATTTCATCGAAGACAGCAACGAGGTGATGGATGTGCCCGAGGGCACCGTCACCGTCGGCGATCTGCCCGAGCCGCCCGAAGGCATGGAGATCGCCAATGTGGATGTGGTGATCCGGCTGCGTCCGACGCGCAAGGCACGCTGACCGCGCGGGCGACAAGGCCCGCCCCCGAACGTTGGGTCCCGTCCGGCTCTATTCGATGACTTCGTCAGGATAGGCGCCCCAGAGGTCGGCCTGGGCGACAAAGCCGCTCAGCGTCCGGTCCTTGTGGCGCACTTCCAGTTCGCACCAGGCGCCGTCACAGCGCTCGATCTTGCCGACCACGCCCGGCTGCAGCTTGGCGACCGCGTCGGCGCCGGCCCGCGATTCCGCATAGAGCGTGATGACGTTGCGTGCGTCGCGGGCATTGCGCCAGGGCGTCGCGATCGCCGTGCGCGTGCCCGACAGCAGCGAGCCGTGGATCCAGCCCGTATCGCCCTCGGAATCACGCACCCGGCGCCAATTGTCATATTCCTGGATGACCTCCAGCGGCAGGCCGGTCTTCTCATAGCGCCAGGCCACCGCATATTGCTTGCCCGGCCCGACCCGCATGTTCACCCGTTCGGCCTTCAGTGAGACAAAGCGCGGCAGCGGCAGGCCGCTGGGGCCGCGCGAGACCGAGCTTGTCGTCTGTGCGGAGGCGGTGAAGGTGCCGCTGGCCGGAACCATCGTCAATGCCAGTGCCACGGCCAATACCAAACGCATGTGTCACCTGTCTGTTGATGGGGCGGCGGCGGCGCGACCCGCTTCGTGCGGCCAGGCTTGCTGCCGTCGAGACCCCTTTGCACCGGCGGGCGCGCTTGCTAGAGATGGCGCGTCCGTACGGCTCGTCACACCGTCGCATGTGTTGGTTAACGAGCGATCAACGGGCACCCTTGCCCGGCCATCGGGCGTTGGTATCGGGTTGGCCGGAACATTCAGGGGAAAGGGCCTCGTCTTGGACACAAAGCCGACCGTGATCGTCACGCGCCGTCTTCCCGACCGGGTCGAAGCGCGCATGCGGGAACTGTTCGACGTGCGCCTGAACGGCGACGACAAGCCGTTCGGCCGAGACGATCTGGCCCGCGCCATGACCCAGGCCGACGTGCTCGTTCCCACCGTTACCGACCGCATCGATGCGGAGCTGATCGCCGGCGCCGGAAAGCGCCTCAAGCTGATCGCCAATTTCGGCAATGGCGTCGACAATATCGACATCGCCGCCGCCCATGAGCGGGGCATCTTCGTCACCAACACGCCGAATGTTCTGACCGAGGACACGGCCGACATGACGCTGGCGCTGATTCTCGCTGCGCCACGCCGTATCGTCGAGGGCGCCGGCTATCTTCTCGGCGAGGACCGGTGGGACGGCTGGTCGCCCACCTGGATGCTCGGCCACCGCATTCACGGCAAGCGGCTGGGGATTGTCGGCATGGGGCGCATCGGCATTGCCGTGGCGCGCCGCGCCAAGGCATTCGGCCTGGCCGTCCACTATCACAATCGCAATCGGGCGGCGCCGGCCATCGAACAGGAACTGGGCGCGACATACTGGGAAAGCCTCGACCGGATGCTGGCCCATATGGACATCATCTCGATCAATTGTCCCTATACGCCGGCGACATTCCATCTTCTGTCCGCGCGCCGTCTGGAATTGCTGCGGCCGTCTGCCTTTATCGTCAACACCGCGCGCGGCGAGATCATCGACGAGGACGCGATGATCAGGCTTCTCGAGGACGGCCGCATCGCCGGCGCCGGGCTCGACGTGTTCGAGCATGAGCCAAAGGTCGACGACCGGCTGTGCAAGCTGGCCGCCCAGGGCAAGGTGGTGCTGCTGCCGCACATGAGTTCGGCCACCATCGAAAGCCGCATCGAGATGGGCGAGAAGGTGATCATCAACATCAGGATGGTGGCGAGCGGAGACCGTCCGCCCGATCGCATCCTGCCGTCGATGGTGTGAGCCGGCCGGCGCGCGCTGGCGCCGGCGCTTCGCGTCAGGCTTTCTTCTTGGCCTGTTTCTGCCAGTCGCGGATCTGCCGGTCGCTGAACGGCATGTAGGCGTCGATCCGCACGATGTCGCTCGCGGTCAGGGCGGCAATCTGCGCGAATGTCGTGATCCCCTGCTCGTTGAGCTGGCGCTCGGCGACGGGGCCGATCCCCTTGATGTCGGTCAGCTTGTCCTTGGCGCCGGAGGGCGCGACGAAAAGCGGCTCGTCGGGCGCTTTGGGCGGCACCGCCGCCAGCGACGAAACCGCGGGCGTTGCCGATGTCTTGGTCTGCGCCTTGGCGCCACCGGCGCCGCGCGCCTTGCCTCCGGCCTTGGTCGCCTTGGCGCCCTTGCCGGATTTGCCCGATTTGCCGCCCGACTTTGCCGGCTTGCCGGACGCCGCTGCCGCAGATCCCGATGCGCCGGCGCTCTTGGTCGCTTTGGCGCCCGATTTGGCCGGCTTGCCGCTGCCTTTGCCGGACGCACTGCCGCCGGCGGTCACTGTTGTCGGAGCCGATGACGTGGAGGCCGAAGCCGAGGCCGCGGCAGCGCCGTTGGCGGCCTTCTTCGGTGACTTTGCCGGTTTGCCGCCCTTGCCGGCGGTTGCGCCCGCTGCCGCGCCGGTTCCTGTGCCGGTACCTGTCGGTGCGGCGCTTTCAGCGCGCGTTGCGCTGGTCGTCGGCGAAGCGGCCGAAGACGCTGCGCCCGCGGAGACGGGGTCCTCCCACGCTTTGCCGCCCGTTGTTCGGGGCGAGCGGACCAGCGGTTTCGTCGCATTGTCTGCCGACATGGAATTGTCGAGCGCGCGACGCGCCAGGAACAGATACAGCCAGACGACAATGGCGATTGCGATTGCCGTCAAAACCAGCATGAAGAACAGAAACATCGAAGGCCCCCTCGCTTTACACGCGCCGGATAAAGCCCGGCGCCGTGACAACAGTCCGGTTCAAGACCTAATGACGCGCCCACCGACCCCGGTCAAGCGCGCCGGCCATATCGCATCGTTTCAAACCGCGTCGACAGCGCATCGTAAAGCAGCAACCGGCCATAGAGCGGCTCGCCCGCACCGGTCACCAATTTGATCGCTTCGGTCGCCATAAGGGAGCCGATCACGCCGGCCAGCGCGCCTAGAACGCCGGCCTCGGCACATGTCGGCACTGTCCCCGGCGCCGGCAGGTCGGGATAAAGATCGCGATAGCGCGGCAACGGTCGGCCATCGTCATCGGTTCTGAAAGGCGCGAACACCGTGACCGACCCGTCAAAGCGCTGGATCGCGCCCGTCACGAGCGGCGTTTCGAGCCGCTCGGCCATATCGGCGGCAAGGCGACGCGTGTCGAAATTGTCCGAACCGTCCATGATCACGTCGTGACCGGAAAGAAGCGCTTCGGCATTGTCCGGGGCCAGCCGCTCGGGCCGGCAGTCGACCCGCACATGCGGATTGATCGCGGCAATATGCGCAGCCGCGCTTGTCACTTTTGGTTGGCCGACGGCGTGCGTCATATGCAGCGTCTGGCGCTGCAGGTTGGACAGCGACACGTCATCATCGTCGATCACGGTCAGCCGTCCGACGCCGGCCGCGGCCAGATAGGTCAGCGCCGGCGAACCGAGCCCGCCCGCGCCGATGACGGCGATGCGCGCATTGGAGAGCTTCTGCTGGCCCGCACCGCCGATCTCCGGCAGCACGATATGCCGCGCATAGCGTTCGATCTGTTCGGCATTCAGGGCAGGGGGCTCAGCCATCGGCGGTGACGGTTCCGTCTTCGACCCGCAGATACTGCGCGCGGTCTCCCAGCGCGTCAAACAGGTTCCGGTCCGTGCCCGTCATGAAGGCCTGCCCGCCGATCTGGTGCACCCGGTCAAAGAGCGCCGCCCTGCGTTCCGGATCGAGATGTGCGGCGACCTCGTCAAGCAGCAGGATTGGCGTCATCGCGCTGATCGAGGCCGTCAGCGTGGCATGGGCGAGCAACAGCCCGATCAGAAGCGCCTTTTGCTCGCCCGTCGAACACAGCGCCGCAGCGATGGACTTTTGCCGGTGATGGACGACCAGATCGGCCCGGTGCGGCCCCGTCAGCGTGCGTCCCGCCGCGCGATCCCGTCCGCGCTGGGTGCGCATGTCGGCTTCAAGCCAGGCCTGAAGGTCGCCGGCGGTCATGCCATCGGCCAGCCGCGCCTCGAGTTCGCCGGCCATCGACAGGTCGGCCGTGGGAAAACCCGCGCCCTGCGGCGTTTCGTCGATCAGTGCGGCCAAGAGGCTGACAAGCTCCTGCCGCGCCACGGCGATCGCCGTGCCCAGCGCCGCCAGTTGCGCTTCGATCGCATCGAGCATCAGATCGTTCTGGGCGTTGGGCGGTGCTTCCAGCAGACGGTTGCGCTGCCGCATGGCCTTCTCGTGATCCCGCGCGCGTCGCCCGTGTCCAGGATCGATCGCCAGCACCATCCGGTCGGTGAAACGGCGCCGATCCGCCGCGGGCCCGGTGAACAACCCGTCCATGGCCGGCGTCAGCCACAGGATGCGCGCCAGATCGAGCAGTTCGTCGGCGCTGGCCGCATTGGTTCCGTTGATGCGCACCCGCCGAGTCCGCGCGCCATTGTCTGTCGGCGTCACGCCGGCCGTCCCGGTTCCGACGGCATAATAGTCATCGTCCCGGTCGATCTTGGCGAACACCGAAAATCCTTCAGCGCCCTTGCGCGTCATATCGGCCAGGTTGGCCCGGCGCAGCCCGCGCCCCGGTGACAAAAGCGAAACGGCCTCGATCAGATTGGTCTTGCCCGCACCATTTGGCCCTGAAAGCACGACATGGCGGCCCTCGAGCGCGAGCGTCGTCTGTTCGTGGTTGCGGAAATCGGTCAGCGTCAGGGCCGACAGGCGGACAAGCGTGCTCATCGGCGTGCCGCCGCCGGTGGCGCCGGCGTCGCCGCGCCGTCAGACGCGCATCGGCATGAGCACATAGAGCGCGTTCTTGTCCTCGGGGTCCTCGATCAGCGTCGGCGAGCCGGCATCGGCGAACGAGAATTTCACCTCGTTGCTGCCGAGCTGGCTGGCAATGTCCAGAAGATAGCGCGCATTGAAACCGATCTCGATCGCCTCGGCCTCATAGCCGGCCGGCAGCTCTTCGGTCGCCGAGCCGGAATCGGGATTATTGACGGCCAGCGTCAACTGCCCGTCCGACAGCGCCAGCTTGACCGCGCGGCCCCGCTCGGACGAAACGGTCGAGACGCGGTCGACAGCCTCGGTGAAGACCTTCCGGTCGATCACCATGTCCTTGTCATTGCCGACCGGAATGACGCGCTGATAATCGGGGAACGTGCCGTCGATCAGCTTCGATGTCAGCACGACCGAACCGATGGTCAGACGGACCTTGCTGTCGGACAGTTCGACCTGCACCGAAACGTCCGGATCGTCGACCAGCTTCTGCAGTTCGCCAACCGTCTTGCGCGGCACGATGACACCGGGAATGCTCTCGGCACCGTCCGGCGCCTTGGTTTCGGCACGGGCGAGCCGGTGGCCGTCGGTTGCCACCGCGCGCAGCACGATGTCGCTGTCCGCTTCGGCGGTGTGCAGAAAAATGCCGTTCAGATAGTAGCGCGTCTCTTCGGTGGAGATGGCGAACTGGGTCGCCTCGATCAAACGCCGCAACACCTCGCTGTCGAGCCGGAAACTGTGGCCGAATTCGCCGGCGGCCAGTTGCGGGAAGTCGGATTCGGGCAGGCATTGCAGCTTGAACTGCGACCGGCCGGTGACGACGCTCATCGTTGCACCATCCGCATCGGTCGACAGCATGACCTCCGAACCGTCGGGCAGCTTGCGGACGATGTCATAAAGAAGATGCGCGGGCACCGTGGTCGCGCCGGCCTGTTCCACATGGGCCGGCACCGCCTCGTTGATCTCCAGATCAAGGTCCGTCGCGGTCATCGCCAGGCTGCCGCCGTCGGCTTTCAGCAGAACGTTCGACAGGATCGGGATCGTGTTGCGGCGCTCGACGACGCGATGCACGTGATTGAGGGATTTCAGGAGGTTGGCTCGCTCAAGGGTCACGCGCATGGTCGAATGATCCGGTCTGGCATTTTGAGGGCCGGCCCGGAGACGGGAGCCGGCGAATGGAAAGGGCGCCGCTCCGGCCGGTTGTCCGTCCGCAAATCGCCGTCCCCTCGGGATCGCGAATGTGGCGGCTCGAACGTTGAAATGCAAGTGCGATGGCCGGCCCTTGCGGACCGGCCATGCCGATCTTTGGGGATAACGCGCGCGCCCTGCGCAAGGCCCGCGCGGCGGGCCTATTCCTTGATCAGCCGGCGCAGAAGCTCGATCTCCTTGGCCAGCTTCGGGTCGTCCTTGATCAGCGCCTCGACCTTGCGGACCGCATGCAGGACCGTTGTGTGATCCTTGCCGCCGAACCGCCGGCCGATTTCCGGCAGCGAGCGCGGCGTCATCGTCTTGGACAGGTACATGGCGATCTGCCGCGGCCGCACCACCGACCGGGTACGCCGGTTCGACAGCATCTCGCCGCGCGCAACATTGTAATGGTTGGCGACCGTCTTCTGGATGTCCTCGATGCGGATCTTCTTGTCGTCGTCGATGCGCACCAGATGGCCCAGAATGTCGTCGACCCGGTCGAGCGCGATGTCGGGCTCGAACGAATGGCGGAATACGAGCTGGTTGAACGCGCCTTCGAGCTCGCGGAAGCTCGAACAGACCGTCTGGGCGACATGGGCCAGCACCTGTTCGGAAATGTCGAGCGAGGTGTCGTCGCGCCGCGCCTCCTCGAGACGGCGCTGCAGCATCGACAGCCGCATGTCATAGTCCGGCGCCTGGATCTCCAGCGCAACACCCCCCTGCAGCCGCGAGCGCACGCGCGGGTCGAGCGATTCCAGTTCTGACGGCGGACGGTCGCCGGCGACGACCACCTGCCGCGCGCTGTCCAGCAGCGTGTTGATCAGGTGGCAGAATTCGGACTGGATCTTCTCGCCCTGCAGGAACTGCATGTCGTCGATCACCAGAAGGTCGATTTCGTGCAGCGTCTCCTTGAGGCGCAGCGCGCTCTGGTCGCGGATGGCGCTGGCAAAGCGCCACATGAAATATTCCGCCGTCAGGTAGACGACCCGCTTGGTGGGGTCCTTGGCCTTGGCCGCATTGGCGATCGCCTGCAGCAGGTGGGTTTTGCCCAGTCCGACATTGGAATGGAAGAAGAGCGGGTTGAAACGCGCCGCGTTCGGCCCCTGCTCGACCGCCGCCCGGGCCGCTGCAAGGCACACGCGGTTGGACGGGCCTTCGACGAAACTGTCGAACGTATAGCGGCTGTCGACCGGCGATCCGAGCATCTCGCCATTGCGGCCGATTTCGGCAACGCCCTGGCGCGCGGACGCCGCTGTGGGCGGGCGGTCCGTCTTGGCCATCGCATTGGCCTTCGCCCTCTCCGCGCTCGCCCGCGCTGCGTCCGCGGCCTGGCCGGCGCGCTCCGAAACGGCGGCGCCGCGCGTGGCACTGCGAACGACCACGTCGATTTTCAGCGCGTTGCCGTCTTCTTCCCGCCAGAAGTCGAGGATGGTGTCGAGATAGTGGTTGTTGATCCAGTTGCGCAGGAACGGCGTGGGCACCGAAAGCTGAATGACCGGGCCGGATGCGTCCTCAAGTTTGAGGCGCTTGAACCAGCTTTGATAGACTTCGCCGCCCAGCTTGGCACGAAGCTGCTGACACACCTTGTCGAATGTCTTCCTGCCGTCGCCGGTCGGCTGGTTCGCCCTGCCGCCCTCTTCGTTTTTCTTCTTGCTCACGATCTCGCTCCCCTTTTTCGACTGTGCAACCGGCTTGTGGCCGGGCTGTCGATCGGGAAACGGCGCGCTGTCGGATGTGTGAAATAATGGTGCGGGCTGCGTCGTTGATTGCGCCACCCTGCTGGCTTCCCCTCGCATGTTGATGTTCGCCTCCTTGTTGACCTGCAACGGCATGTGCACATGTCCGCGTCGCCGATTTTTGAAACCTGCTGCGGGCCATGACGATCATGTGCCCCGTGGACCGACGCAAAACACAAACGAGCGCCGGCTATGTCCCGCAATCAATGTCTGCCGGCCGCGGGCCGGCATAGTCTCCTTCCTCGTCCGCGGACATGTCGGCGTTTCGTCGCCTCCGCGGACACACACTCAAAATTCGGGCATCTCAAATTCAGGCAATACTCCCCCTTTGCCGGACCCCAAGGGTTCCGGCACCGGTCGAACCACTCAACTCCCGAATTGGTCCTGCCCCAGGACCGGTGGACACACGTACCCGCTACGAATGCAACCTATAGTCGCAATCGACGGCTCGGCTCGCTATTTTCAGCAGGAACGCGCGCCCGTTCAGTGAGGCCAAATTAGCCCCATCCAAGCCATCGTTACAAGGCCCGTTAGGTCATTTTTAACGCTGCCATGCCTTCGATTTCGGGAACAAAATGCGTCCCGATTCGCTTTGGAAAAGATAAGCGTTTGGGATTCCACAGCTTCTTTCGAAGCGACCAAAAATGCAGCTTTCGGCGATTTTTTTTTCGCATTGGAAGGCTTGACTCTTGCGCAGTTTGCGTTTCGGCGGAACGCGCCCGGCTCGCGAGGTCGCCAATCCATAAAGTATTGAAAATAAATGAGAATTTAATATGAAGGACAGCAGATGCGCTGTCATGGACGCAAGACGACAAGTCCGTTAGACATCGGACAGCCGCGCTAAATGGCTGTCGTTCAAGCGGAATTTTTTGTTAGCCGGAAAACGAAAAAACCCGGCCAAGGCCGGGTTCTTCAAAAGCTGAGCCGACGAAAGGAAACTAGCCGGCGATCGCTTTCACGCGGCTTGCCAGACGCGAGACCTTCCGCGAGGCCGTGTTCTTGTGCATCACGCCCTTGGTCGCTGCACGCATAAGTTCAGGTTGCGCAGCCTTCAAAGCCTCGGTTGCGGCGGCCTGATCGCCGGCGGCGATGGCTTCCTCGACCTTGCGGATATGGGTGCGCACGCGCGAGCGACGCGCGGTGTTGACTTCGGTGCGCGCTTCGATCTTGCGCGTTGCCTTCTTGGCTGACCTTGTGTTGGCCATGCTTGCCTCTCTCGATCTGGTCCGGAACCCGGAAGCGGCCGCAGGATCAGATGGACGATCGCCCGACGGCCCTCAACAATTATGGCGGCAAATCTGCCGCCAAGGTGGCGTGGCTATAATCTCAATTGCCGGGCCAGTCAACGCCGGATGGCGCTTTGCGGCGCCGTCACCGGTTACGGAAGCTCGGCGTGCGCTTGTCGATGAACGCGGCCATGCCCTCGCTCTGGTCCTCAAGCGCGAACATGGCGTGGAACAGCCTCCTTTCAAAGCGCAGTCCCTCGGCGAGGCCGGTCTCGAACGCCTGGTTGATGGTCTCCTTGGCCATCATCACCGAAGGCAAGGAGAAGCTGGCGATTTTCTGCGCCGCGCTGATCGCTTCCTCGATCAGTTCCGTGTCCGGCACGATCCGCGCCACGAGCCCGCATCGCTCGGCCTCCTCGGCATCCATCATCCGGCCCGTCAGGCACAGATCCATCGTCTTGGCCTTGCCGATCGAGCGGGCCAGGCGTTGCGTTCCGCCCATGCCCGGCATGATCCCCAGCGTCACTTCCGGCTGTCCGAACTTGGCGCTCTCGCCGGCGATGATTAAATCGCACATGGAGGCCAGTTCGCACCCGCCGCCGAGCGCATAGCCGCTGACCGCGGCGATCATCGGCTTGGGAAACGCCGCCACGGTCTCCCAGCCGCCCATTGCATCGTGCATATAGGCGCTTGCGAACGCGAACTCGGACATCTCCTTGATGTCGGCGCCGGCGGCGAACGCCTTTTGCGAGCCGGTGATCACCACCGCGCCGATCTTGGCATCCTCGCGCATCGCCGCCAGCGCGTCGATCATCTCGTCCAGCAGCTGCTTGTTGAGCGCGTTCATGGCCTTTGGCCGGTTCAGCGTGATCAAACCGGCTTCACCGCGCTTTTCGACGATGATCGTGTCATAGGCCATGGCAGATGGGCTCCGTGGATCGGGGTTGATGACCGGCTATCTCTGGCACGCCGGACAGTAAAATGTCGACCGCCCGCTTTGGACGATGCGTCGGACGGTGCCTTCGCACCCTTCGTGCGGGCAGGGCTCGCCTTCGCGTCCGTAAACGGCGAAACTGTGCTGGAAATAGCCGAGCGAGCCGTCGGCATGCACATAGTCGCGCAGCGACGATCCGCCCGCGGCGATCGCATCGGCAATCACCGCGCGCACCGCATCGGCCAAGGCATGACAGCGCGCCGTCGGCCGTCCGGCGCGCGTGGCCAGCGTTCCGGCCCTGCGGCGCGGCGACAGGCGCGCGCGCCACAGCGCCTCGCACACATAGATGTTGCCGAGGCCGGCAATCAATCGCTGGTCGAGGAGCGCGGCCTTCAGCGGCGCCGCCTTGCCGGCCAGCATCGCCGCCAGCCGCTCGCCATCAAGTGCGTTGCCCGTCGGCTCAATCCCGAGGTCCCGCAGGAACCGGTTCTGGTCCAGCGTGTCGGCGCGGTCCAGATCGACAAAGCCGAACCGGCGCGGATCATTGTAGGTGACGCGGCAGGCGGCTCCGTCCCGGCCTTGAAGGTGAAACACGAGATGGTCATGCGCGGAAAGCTTTGAGCGCTCGTGGTGGAAGGCTCCGGGAATAGCGGCCTGCGTCCCATCCTCGATGCGATAGGCACCGGACATGCCCAGATGGCTGATCAGCACCGCGCCGCCGCCGAAATGCATGATCAGATATTTGGCCCGCCGGCCGACCGATGTGATCGTCCGGCCTTCGAGTGCCGCCGGCAGATCGGCGGGCAGAGGAAAGCGCAGGTCGGCCCGGCGCAGTTCAAGCCTGGTCAGCCGTGCGCCCTCCATCGCCGGCTGCAGGCCGCGCCGGACGGTCTCCACCTCGGGCAGTTCAGGCACGGTCCGTCAGCTCACCCAGAAACGAGGTGCCGTCGGCATCGGCGCCGATACCGAGATGTTCCGCCACGGTCTCGCCGATATCGGCAAAGGTCTGGCGGATGCCGACGCTGGCGGCGGCAAGGCCCGGACCGCAACCGATGATCGGCACGCGCTCGCGCGTATGGTCGGTGCCGCTCCATGTCGGGTCGCACCCGTGATCGGCGGTGATCAGCAACAGATCGCCGTCGCGCAGCTTGCCGGTCAGGTGTGGAAGAAAACGGTCGAAGGCCTCAAGCGCGGCCGCATAGCCGGCAACGTTGCGCCGATGGCCGTAGAGCATGTCGAAATCGACGAAGTTGGCGAACACGAGATCGCCGTCGCGCGCATCGTCGACCGCCTTGAGCGTGGTTTCGCCGATCGCCGCATTGCCGGACGCCTTGCGCACCTCGCTGACACCCTGATGGGCGAAGATGTCGCCGATCTTGCCGACCGCGATCACCTTTCCGCCGGCCGCAACCGTGCGGTCGAGCAGCGTCGGCGCGGGTGGCAGGACCGAATAGTCGCGGCGATTGCCGGTGCGCTCGAAGGTGGCGGCATCGTCACCGACGAATGGTCGCGCGATCACCCGGCCGATATTCAGATCGTCGACCAGGGTCCGGACGGTTTCGCAGAGCGCATAAAGCCGGTCGAGCCCGAAGCGGGTCTCGTGCGCTGCGATCTGGAAGACCGAATCGGCCGATGTGTAGAAGATCGGCAATCCGGTGCGCAGATGTTCCTCGCCCAGTTCGGCGATGATCTCGGTGCCGGACGCGTGCCGGTTGCCAAGCGAACCTTCCAGGCCGGCCTTGGCATAGATGGCGTCCAGAAGGGATTGCGGAAAGGCCGGTACCTCGTGCGGAAAATAGCCCCAGTCGAACAGGACCGGCACGCCAGCGATCTCCCAATGGCCGGACGGCGTGTCCTTGCCGTGCGAGACCTCCTGCGCGGTGCCCCAGAACCCGTCCACGCGCGCGGGCTTCAGCGCCGCAGCGCCGGCATGGTCGGACGCTAGTTCCACCGCATGGAAGAGGCCCAGCCGCGCAAGGTTGGGGCAGTCGAGCGGTCCGCTGCGATCGTCGTTGTCGGCTTCGCCGGCCGCCGCCCTTTCGATGATGTGGCCGACCGTGTTGGCGCCCTCATCACCGAACGCTGCCGCATCGGGCGCACCGCCAATGCCCACCGAATCCAGAACCGCCATGATTGCGCGCGCCATGTGCCTGCCTCGTTTGCCACGGGTTGTCGCCGCGTTTGCGCCGCCATCCCGCGGCCCGCCGCTTGCGCCAGAGGCGACTTATAAGCATGAGTGGCGCCAAGGTCCATCGCGGCCGGCAAGGCGGAGCGCCCGGAATATGACAAGCACGTTCAAACTGACCCTTTTGGCGGCGCTCGTTGCCGTCGCGTCGCCGGCACACGCCGACTGGCGCACGGAAACCGGCGTGTTCCGCGTCGGCGTCGTCGATCAGAGTGCCGGCACCGGGTCGCCCGAGCGCTATGCGCCGTTTCGCGATGCGGTCAGTACCGCGATCAGCATGCCGGTCGAGATCTTGTTGCTGCGCGACGCGCCCAGTCTCATCGATGCCCAGACCGCCGGCCGGATCGAATATGCCGTCCTCTCCGCGCTCGGTTACGCCGCGGGACAGGAGATGTGTGAATGCCTGGTCCCGCTGGCGGCGCCGACCAGCGCGTCGGGCGCCCATGGCGTTCAGTCGGCGCTCGTCGTGCGCACCGGTGGCGGCGATGCGCGGGCGGTTCTGGCGGCCGGGCCGGTCGGTTACGGTCCCAGCGGTTCGCTGACCGGTGATCTGGCGCCAACCATCTCGTTCCGGCTGGCGGGGCGAAGCCTGGGCGAAGCCGGATTGGACCTGACCGCACAGCCGAGCTTCGAGGCGGCCCGCGATGCGTTCCTGTCTGGCGATCTGTCGGCCTTTTTCGCCTGGGACTATGCCGCGCCCGACGAAGCCAGCCGACCCGAGGACGGACTGGCGGCCAAGGTTGTGGCGATGGGCGAGGGTGGCACCGAAATCACCTGGCGATCAGGCGTGGTCCCGTTCGGGCCGCATGCCGTCCGCGACACGGTGCCTGAGGACGTAAGGCAGGCTTTGGCATCGATGCTGGCCGCTTTGAACGACATGTCGCCGCAGGCGTTCGATGCGATCTCGCCATCACTGGCCGGCGCATTTCGCCTCACCGCGCCGGGTGACTATGATTATGCCATCGAACTGGTGCGGAGCCTTGCCGAACGGCGCTGACCGTCGTCGGTGCCTCAGCAGTTCGTGCAGTCAATTTCTTCGACCAGTCGCGGGTGGAACCAATAGGTCTCGCTCATGTCGATGCCGAGCGGCGTGCCGTCCGCGTCGCGGTCTGTGACCCACGTGATCAGCGGAAGGTAGACCAGGTCGACCCGGACCATGACGACAAACGTGTCGTCGATCCGCAGCCGCTCGGGCACCCAGGTGAAGTTCCCGGCGGTCCATCCGGTTTCGAAACTGCCATCCTTGTTCATCCGCCTGGCCCAGACGACCTGGCCGCCTTCGGGATGATCCTCGTCCACGTCGATGCCGGCAATCGTGATGCGCGGCGTGTCGGCATAATAGGGAAACAGGATTGAAGCGCCGATTTCCATGATCCCTTCCAGCGTTTTCCGGTCGACTTCCGACTGCTGGGTGACGAGGTCGGCCGCGGTGACCGCCACCCGGGCGACGCGCTTGTTCAGCGACACGCCGGACGAAATCTCCATCGTGCCCAGATAAAGCAGCAGCAGGATCGGGACGATCATGGCGAACTCGACGGCGGCGACGCCGCGCCGGTCCCGCCGCAGGCGGCGAAACGCGAGCAGCAGCCCGCGCCGCCGCGGAGCAGTGCCTGCCTGTGGGTATTTGGATTGCCCGGCCATCAATACTGCTCGTTCTGCCAGGTCGTCGTGGTATAAAGCAGCACCCGCCCGTCCTTGAGCCCGGCGATGCGCGCCTTCATCATGTCCGTATAGACCGGCCATTTGTAGATTATCCGCAGATTGTTGATCGTTCCGGCGCCGCCCGGCTCGTAGCGGAAGCCGCTCGTGTCGAGCACCCCCGGCGATGCGAACGGGATCGACTTGGGCACGTCGGCGAAGGTGGGGTAGCTTTGCAGGTCGAAGTGAAGGCCCGGACAGTCGGCCGGCACCATGATTTCCAGTTCGTCGCAGATCAGCGTGCGGAACGCCACTTCATCGGTCGAGGCGGGGACGATCTGGCCGGTGCGGATCTGTCGGGACAGGTTGTCGGTCGTGTTGGACATCACCTGTTCGGCCGTGAACGAGATCGTGGTTTCCAAGACGGCAACGACCAGCAGGAAGAACGGCAGGGCGAGGATGCCGAACTCGATAGCCGTCGCACCGCTCCGGTCGCGCGCCAGACCGGCGGCACGTCGAAACAATCCTGATGGTCGACCCGGTGCGGCCACTGCATCACTCCGATCCGTTCGAAAACCGTCTCAACCTAGGTCAGATTGATTGAGATTTGGTTTGCCGGACCGTTACAATTGATGGCTCCGGAGCCTTAGAGGCACCAGCCCCCGCGCGATGGTCGCTCGGCCGGAGAGGCGGTCAGTTGAACAGGTCGGCGTCGGCGTCGGATTCGAACATGGCGTTGACGCGGGCGCGCTCGCGTGTCGACTCGATCTCGGCCGGTGTCTGGTAGGCCCATTCGCAATAGGGCTCGCACGACAGCGTTTCGACGACCGAGCGCCGATAGATGCGCAACGTCGCCGAATTGTCGCGGATGACCGCCACCTGCTCGTCGAGGATCGGCGATCCCGCACTGTCGAGAACGACGATGTTTGTGCGGCCAAAACCCTGTCCTGTGAGCACGATCGTGTTGGCATCATGAACTGTCGCGTCGGCGACCTCGGGATTGCCGATGATCACGGTCGAGGCCGGCTTGGACAGTTTGAGCACTCGGGCCTGGTTCAGCACGACCTCGACACCGGCATTGGCTACCGGTTCCGCGTGGGCGGTTCCCGCCAGGGGCGCGGCAAACATCAGCGACAGGGCAACAAGGCCGGCAACACGCAGGGTCATGATCGGAACTCCGGAACAATCGGTTTGTGGCGCGATAGTCGGCGACAATCGTGAAGGAAGCATTAACCATGAGGCCCGGTTGCGACCCCGCCAGCGCCGCCGGACGCGGATCAGGAAGTCTTAACGTGGCGGTGCTAGCGTGCGCCCAGATTGTGCATGCAGCCATGGAAACCGTCATGATCCCCACCATCATCTTCGTCGTCTTCCCTTTCGCCATGATCTATGCCGCGTTGTCGGACATGTTCACCATGACCATCGCCAACCGCGTTTCGGCGCTGCTGATCGTCACTTTCCTGGCGGTCGCGCCGTTCATCGGCCTGACCTGGACGGAGTTCGAACGGATCGGAGTGATGCAGTGGCCGCATTCGCCCTCGTGCTGACGGTGACGTTCGGCCTGTTTGCCGTCGGCGTGGTTGGCGGCGGCGATGCCAAGCTGATGGCGTCGACGGCACTGTGGCTCGGTCTCGGCCCGGCGCTGATCAACTATTTTCTCATGGCCGCGCTGGCCGGCGGCGTGCTGACCATCTTTCTGGCGCTGTTCCGCAAGTCCGCCCTGGCCACCTATGCCGGCGAGGTGCGCATCCTTCGGCGGATCGTCGATGAGAAGGGAATCCCCTACGGCATCGCCCTGGCGGTCGGCGGTCTGGCCAGCTTTCACATGTCGCCGGCGATGATCTGGGCGCTCGGCCAGGCGTGACCGGCCGGCCCCGCGGCTTCACCGTTCGTTAAGCATGCCGCTGCAGCGATCGTTAACCATAAGTACACCATTGCCGGCCGAATATGCGCACCACGGCGGACAGGTCCGTCCACAGATCGGGTGTGCTCATGTCGATGCGTTTCATTATTCTGGCTGTCGCGATTTTGGCCGCGGGCGCTGCCGGTATCCTGGCGATGAACATGATGGGATCGTCCGATCCCGGTGAGCCCATCGCCATCGCGCCGCCGCCGCCGGCGATCGAACTGGACGAGGTCCTCGTCGCTTCCGAAACACTGACCACCGGCGCGCGCGTCGAGGATCGCATGCGCTGGCAGGACTGGCCCACCGGCGCTCTCTCGCCCGATTTCATCACCAGGTCGTCACGGCCCGATGCGATCGAGGAACTGGCCGAGTCGGTCGTCCGCGCGACGATTGCCCAGGGCGAGCCGATCCGTCCGATCAAGCTTCTGGGCGCCGATCAGAGCTTCATGTCCTCCATCCTGCCCTCCGGCAAGCGTGCCGTTGCGACCGAGATCGCCGCCGACACCTCCGCCGGCGGTTTCATCCTTCCTGACGACTATGTCGATGTCATCATGGTGACCCGGGGAGATGAAGGGCAGTTCCAGACCGAGACCATCCTGAACTCGATCCGCGTGCTCGCCATCGACCAGACCATCCGCGAGGATGAGGAAGGCCGGCTGGTCCAGGTCGGCCAGACCGCCACGCTCGAACTGACACCGAAACAGGCCGAAATCATCACCGTTGCCCGACAGATGGCCGACCGGCTGACGCTGGCGCTGCGCTCGGTCAAGGATGTGAGCCCGGCGGAATCGGAAAAAGCCGCGGACCATCTCATCGGCTCAGGTCCCGATGGCTCCATCACGGTCATCAGGGGCGGCCAGAAAGCGACGGCCGCGCCATGACCGCAACACGCTCGATCGACAAACGCACGCGCTTCGCCCGCGCATTCACGACACGAACAGACAGGCAATCAACCATGGCCTTTCATCCGTTTCGACGCATGCTGGTGGCTGCTGCCGCGATCGCCATGCTGCTTTCGCCCGCCGGGCAGACCGGACTTCCGGGCCTTGCCCAGGCCCACGCGCAGAGCGTGGTGTCCATTGGCCGCGATGGCTCCGGCGCCGAGCGGATCGTGCTCGGGCTCGACAAGTCGCTCGTCCTCGACCTGCCGGCCGACGCCCACGACATTCTGGTCGCCAATCCCGAGGTGGCAGACGCGGTGACGCGGACGGCGCGGCGCATCTATCTGTTCGGCAAGTCCGTCGGCGAGACCAACATCTTCGTGTTTGACCGCAACGGCAACCAGCTCGTCAGTCTCGATCTTCGGGTGGAGCGCGATGTGGCCGGACTTGACCGCTATCTGGCCCGTTTCATCGCCGGATCGGACATCAAGACCGAGATCATCAACGACAACATCGTCCTGACCGGCACGGTGCAGACGCCGCAGGATGCCGCCAAGGCCGCCAAGCTGGCCGAAATCTTCGTCAAGGGCGGCGACGCGACCTCCCAGGACATCGGCTTCTTCTTCGGCCAGCTCGGCAGCAGCCAGATCGTCAACCTCCTGGAAATCACCGGCGGCGACCAGGTGACGCTGAAAGTCACGGTGGCCGAGATCCAGCGTTCGGTGATGAAACAGCTCGGAACCAGCCTTTCGGCGAGCGGTTCGAGCGGCGACATCACGTTCGGCGTCCTCAATGAGGGCAGCTACGGCGCCCACGGCAAGCCGCTGAACGGCAACGCCCTGAACCTCGGCGCCTCGTTCGCCAATCTGAACATCAACGCCCAGTTCCGGGCCATGGAGGAAGCGGGCGTCATGAAGACGCTTGCCGAACCCACGCTGACGGCGGTGTCGGGTGAAAAGGCGATTTTCCGCGCCGGCGGCGAGTACAACATCGTCAACGGATCGAGCCTCGATGACGATGGCCGCGTCGTCGTCAACTCGCGCCAGATCGACTATGGCGTCGGCCTCGAATTCACCCCGGTGGTGCTGTCGCCGGGCCGCATTAGCCTGCAGATTCGCACCTCGGTTTCCGAGCCCACCTCCGAAGGTTCGGTCAGTGGCCTGGCCGGCAACGTCAGCATCCTGTCGCTGCGCAAGCGGCTCGCCGACACCACGGTCGAGCTGCCCTCCGGCGGATCGATGATGATCGCGGGCCTGCTGCGCGACGATGTGCGCCAGGTGGTTTCGGGCTTTCCCGGCCTGTCGAAGGTGCCGGTCTTGGGCGCCCTGTTCCGCAGCCAGGACTATATCCGCGCCGAAACCGAGCTGGTGATCGTCGTCACGCCCTATCTGTCGCGCCCGGTCGCCGCCTCGCAACTGGCCCGCCCGACCGACAATTTCAATCCGCCGTCCGATGCCCAGGCTGCGCTGTTGACCCGCGTCAACCGCATCTATGGCAGCCAGACGCAAGAACCGCCGCCAGGCCGCTATCACGGCGCCATCGGCTTCATCTACAAGTGAGCGGAGTTCAGCCAGTCATGTCCCGGAAACATCTTCAAACGGTCGGCGGACTTGTGATCGCGGCGGGTCTTCTGGCCGGCTGCGCGACGAACACCGACAAGATCGCCGTCAGTTCGATCCCCGACGACTATCGCACCAACCACCCGATTGTCATCTCGGAGAGGGAACAGACGCTCGACGTGGCCGTTGCGAGCGGCGCGCGGACGCTCAACGCCGCAACGCAAAGCAACATCACCGCCTTCGCACGTGCCTTCAAACAGTCCGGAACCGGGGTGCTGCATCTGCTGATGCCGGCCAATTCGCCCAATGAGCACGCAGCCGATCGCGTCCGGGAGACCATCTTCCATGCCATCGAGCGCGGCGGTGCAAGCCGCAACGATGTTTCGGTGCAACATTATGATGCCAGCGGGCACGATATCGCCGCTCCCGTGCGGCTGTCATATTCGGGCGTGACCGCCGCAGTGCCCGAAAAGTGCGGCCAGTGGACCGAGAACCTGATCGAGACGACGCAGAACCGCCACTACCGCGACTTTGGCTGTTCGAGCCAGAACAACCTTGCCGCCCAGATCGAAAATCCGAACGACCTTCTGGGTCCGCGCGCCATGTCGCCGATCGATGCGACCCAGCGCGGCGCGGTGATCGGAACCTACCAGACCGGGCCGGTCGGCAAGGCCTCGGAGGTCAATTACTGACCATGACACGCAACAGCGCCCGATCAATGGCGGGCCGGTCCCCAAACCGAAGCGGAAGCAAGTGACATGTCCGATACCGCTCTGAACATCGACGCCGAGATGACGGCTGCGCCTGACGAGACCGAAGCGCTCCAGCAGGTGCGGCCGGTGCCGCGCATCTCCGTGCAGGCGTTTTGCGAAACCCAGGCCATTGCATCGACGATCGAGCGCATGTCCGAGGACCGGCGCATGTCCAAGGCGCAGACGCGGGTCTATATGGGCGGATTGGGAGCGGCCGTCGAGTTCTACCAGACCGCGCCCACGCCCAATCTGATTTTTCTGGAAATCACCTGCGGCCGCGACGAGTTGATGGCCCGGCTCAACGAGCTTGCCGACGTCTGCGATCCGTCCAGCCGCGTGGTCATCATCGGACATCACAACGACATCGCCTTATACCGCGAGCTGATCCGTGCGGGCATCTCCGAATATATGGTCGCCCCGGTCACCATCGCCGATCTGATGGGGACGATTTCCGGCCTGTTCGTCGATCCCGAGGCCGAACCGCTCGGCCGGTCGATCGCCTTTGTCGGCGCCAAGGGCGGCGTTGGCGCCTCGACCATCGCCCACAATGTATCGTGGGCGATCTCGACCCTGTTCGAAAATGAGGTGGTGGTCGTCGACATGGACCTGCCGTTCGGCACGGCCAACATTAATTTCGACCAGGATCCCGCCCAGGGCATCGCCGAGGCGGTGTTCTCGCCCGAGCGTCTGGACGAGGTCTATCTCGACCGGCTGCTGGCCAACTGCGCCGAGCACCTGTCGCTCCTGGCCGCACCGTCCATGCTGGACCGCGCCTATGACTTCGACACCGATGCGTTCGCCAACCTGATCGACATCGCCCAGCGCACCGCGCCGGCGGTGGTCCTGGACGTGCCGCATGGCTGGTCCGGCTGGACAAAGGCGACGCTGACCCATGCCGACGAAGTGGTGGTGGTCGCTGCGCCCGAGCTGGCGAATTTGCGCAACACCAAGAACCTGATCGACACGCTCGGCGCATTGCGGCCCAATGATTCGCCCGCCCGCGTGGTGATCAACCAGGTCGGCGTGCCCAAGCGCCCCGAAATCTCGGTCAACGACTTTTGCGATCCGCTGGAGATCGAGCCGGCCGCCGTTATCCCGTTCGATCCGCAATTGTTCGGCAACGCCGCCAATTCCGGCCGCATGCTCGCCGAAACCGATGCCGGCAGCGCCGTAGTCGCAACGCTCGGCGAATTGGCCCATCTGGTCACCGGACGCATGGTCTCCGCACCCAAGCACAAGCCCGGCCTGAAGGCCATTCTGGCGCGGCTGAAGAAGTCATGACGACAGCGCGATTGATGGGGACGCATTGATGTTCGGCAAAAGAGGCACAGCGGGAACGACGGGCACCGGCGTTTCGGGCGGACTGGCGCAGGATGCGCCCGCCGCGCCGCCCGCGCCTGAACCGCCGGAAACCGCCGCTGCACCCGTCAATCCCGAAGAGGCAACGCCCCCGGCCGCGCCGCCGACCCCGGCGCCGGCCGCGCCGACGCCGGCACCTGCCGTCATGCCGTCCAAGCCGGTGCCGCGATCGATGTCGCAGCGCAACGAATCCTATTACGACACCAAGACACAGGTCTTTGCCGCGCTGATCGAGACGATCGACCTGTCGCAACTTGCAAAGCTCGACGGCGACAGCGCGCGCGAGGAAATCCGCGACATCGTCAACGACATCATCGCCATCAAGAATTATGCGATGTCGATCGCCGAGCAGGAAGAACTGCTCGAAGACATCTGCAACGATGTGCTGGGCTATGGGCCGTTGGAGCCGCTGCTGGCGCGCGACGACATCGCCGACATCATGATCAACGGGCCCGACAACGCCTATATCGAGGTGGGCGGCAAGGTCGAGCCGGCGGACATCAAGTTCCGCGATGCTCAACAGCTCCTGTCGGTGTGCCAGAGGATCGTCAGCCAGGTCGGCCGCCGCGTCGACGAGTCCAGCCCCATCTGCGATGCGCGCCTTGCCGATGGCAGCCGCGTCAACGTGATCGCGCCGCCGCTCGCCATCGACGGCACGGCACTGACGATCCGCAAATTCAAGAAGGACAAGCTGACCCTCGACCAGCTCGTCAATTTCGGCTCGATCTCGCCGGAAGGCGCGACGCTCCTGCAGATCATCGGGCGCGTGCGCTGCAATGTCGTCATCTCGGGCGGCACCGGTTCGGGCAAGACGACGCTTCTGAACTGCCTGACCCGCTATATCGACGAAGACGAGCGTATCATCACCTGCGAGGACTCGGCCGAACTGCAACTCCAGCAGCCCCACGTCGTGCGCCTTGAGACCCGTCCGCCCAACCTCGAGGGCGAGGGCCAGATCACCATGCGCGATCTGGTCAAGAACTGCCTGCGCATGCGTCCCGAGCGCATCATCGTCGGCGAGGTGCGCGGCCCCGAAGTGTTCGACCTGCTGCAGGCCATGAACACCGGCCATGACGGCTCGATGGGCACCATCCACTCCAATTCGCCGCGCGAATGTCTCAGCCGTATCGAATCGATGATCGCCATGGGCGGCTTCTCGCTGCCGCAAAAGACCGTGCGCGAGATCATCGTTGGCTCGGTCGATGTGATCGTCCAGGCAGCCCGCCTGCGGGACGGTTCCCGCCGCATCACCCACATCACCGAGGTGGTCGGCATGGAAGGCGATGTGATCATCACCCAGGACCTGATGCTCTACGACATGCAGGGCGAGGACGCCAACGGCAAGATCATCGGCACGCACCGCTCCACCGGGATCGGCCGGCCGGCCATGTGGGACCGCGCGCGCTACTACAATGAGGAACAGCGTCTGGCCTCCGCGCTCGACGACATGGAACCGGTGCAGAACTGATGGCGGTTGGAACGGCAGGCACGGATAGGCGGCCATGACGATCTTCGGCATACCGGTCATGGTCATCGCCATCTTCGCACTCGCCGCGCTGGGCGTGGGTGGCGTGCTCTATGCGCTGTTCTACAACAAGGTCCAGCTTCAGGAGCAGTCCGGAAAGCGCCTGGCGGCGATCAAGGACAGGAGTTCGGACACAAAGGGACGCAAGGCGGCCGTCGAGCGCGTCAATGAAGGTCAGCGGCGGCGCAAGCAGCTCTCCGAATCCCTCGACGATCTGGAACAGCGCACCAAAGACCGCGAAAAGCACATCACCAAGCCGTCGCTGAAGATGCAGATCAAGCAGGCCGGCCTCAACATCGAGATGCGCAGCTTCTATCTGATGTCGGCGGGCGTCGGCGCCTTGCTGGCGTTCATCGCGCTGATCTTCGGCGTTGGCCTGATCTATCTGCCGGCGATCTTCTTTGCCGCCGCCTTCGGTCTGCCGCGCTGGATCGTCGCCTTTCTGCGCAAGCGCCGCATGAAGCAGTTTCTCGAAGAATTCCCCAACGCCATCGATGTCATCGTCCGCGCCATCAAGTCGGGCCTGCCGCTCAATGACGGCATCCGTCTGATCGCCAGCGAGTCCAAGGAGCCGGTGCGTACCGAGTTCCGCCGCATTGTCGAGGCCCAGCAACTGGGCGTGCCGACACCGGACGCGTGCCTGCGCATGTACAATCACATGCCCATTCCCGAGGCGAACTTCTTTGCGATCGTCATCCAGATTCAGCAGCAGGCCGGCGGCAACCTGTCCGAGGCGCTGGGCAACCTGTCCAAGGTGCTGCGCGCGCGCAAGCAGATGAAGAACAAGGTCTCTGCCATGTCGATGGAGGCCAAGGCATCGGCCGCCATCATCGGCTCGCTTCCGCCGGTCGTGACCCTGCTGGTCTATCTGACGAGCCCCGAATACATCATGCTCCTGTTCACCACGAACACCGGGCTGTTCATCATCGGCGTTTCGCTGGTTTGGATGTCGATCGGCATCTTCGTCATGCGTCAGATGATCAACTTCGATGTTTGAGGTGCGTCCATGATCTCCTCCATTGTCGAGACGGCCACCTCGCCGCAATTCCTGGTTTCTCTTCTGGTGTCGGTATCGGTGTTCGCCACCTTGCTGACCCTGCTCAGCGCCGTTCTGGGCGGCAACCAGTTGAAGAACCGCATGAAGATGGTGGCCACCGAACGCGACGAGATCCGCGCTCGCGAGCGCGCCCGCATCGCCGCCGAGAAGCAGCAGGGCCGCGGCTCGCTGCGGGTCGACGAGACCAAGTTTGTCGGCATCAAGGGCATTGTCGACCGGCTGGACCTGCGCAAGGCTCTGGCCGACGACGCAACGGTCAAGAAGCTGCGCATGGCCGGCTTTCGGGGACAGCAGCCGCTGAACATGTTCCTGTTCGCCCGCTTCGCGCTGCCGTTCCTGTTCCTGTCGCTGGCCGCCTTCTACATTTTCGGTCTGGGCAATTTTGCCGAACATTCGACCATGATGCGCGTCTTCATGTGCATCGGTGCCGCCTATGCGGGGTTCTACACGCCCAACCTCTACATCAGGAACCTGGCGGGCAAGCGCGGCGATTCGATCCGCAAGGCGTGGCCCGATGCGCTCGACCTGATGCTGATCTGCGTGGAATCGGGCATGTCGATCGAGGCCGCGTTCAAGCGCGTGTCCGAGGAGATCGGCACCCAGTCGGTGCCGCTTGCCGAGGAACTGGTGCTGGTCGGCGCTGAACTGTCCTATCTCAGCGAACGCCGGCAGGCCTATGACAATCTGGCCCAGCGCACCGGGCTCGATTCGGTCCAGGCTGTGTCGCAAGCCCTGATCCAGGCCGAACGCTACGGCACGCCCGTCGGCGCCGCGTTGCGGGTTCTGGCCAATGAGAGCCGTGAGCAGCGCATGACCGAGGCCGAAAAGAAAGCCGCCGCGCTGCCGCCCAAACTGACCGTTCCGATGATCCTATTTTTCCTGCCGGTCCTGTTCGGCGTGATCCTCGGCCCGGCCGGCATCCAGGTCGCACAGCAGGGTGGCCTGTTCGGCGGCTGACGGTTCGCCCGCCATCCTCGCCGCAAATCTCAAAAGCAAAACACCACAAAGAAAAGCCCGCCAAGATGGCGGGCATTTTCTTTTGTCGGGCTGGGCTCGGTGTGTCGCGTGCGCGTTTCCGACCGTCAGTTGGCCGCGTTCTGCCGGTCTTCCTGTTCGATCAGGTTCCAGGCATTTTGCTGGGCCAGCATCTGCCGCAGATAGGCGATGTTGGTCTGCGCCTGATCGGGCGACAACTCGCGCCGGGCAATGTCCTCGGCTTCCGAAAAGCGTCCCTGGAGACCGACGATCAGCGCCAGGTTCTGGCGTACCCGGCTGTCCGCGCCGGGCTGTTGCACGGCGGTGCGCAGGTGCTGCTCGGCGGTCGGCAGATCGCCTTGCAGCATGTGGCTCATGGCAAGGTTGGACAGGACCGACGGTTCGTTCGGGCGGATCTGCAGCGCCTTCTCATAGCGCCGGCGCGCCTCGTCCGGGCGGCCTGTCTGGTCGTAGATGGCGCCTTCGGCCGACAACAGTTCCCAATCGGGCTGCGTGGGATCCTGCGCCCGCTGGATCGCATCGAGCGCGGCGGGGAACTGGCCGGCGCCGGCCAGCGCCTTGCCATAGGCGGCTAGGACCTGCTTGTCGCGCGAATGGGTGATTGCCGCCTTGCGCATCACCGCCAGCGCCTGCTCGTTCGCCCCGTTCATCCGCAGCATGGAAGCATAGGCGATGGCAACGGACTTGTCGTCGGGATTGCGTTCATATTGCCGGCGATGGCTGGCCAGTGCGGATTGCAGGTCCGCGCCGCTCAACTGGGCGACCGGCTGGTTGCCGGCCGGTCCGATCGAGCCCGTCGTCAGATTGCTGTTGGCGCAGCCTGCCAGAAGGGCGGACAACAGCACCGCCGCGCCGAGCCGGGTGGAGCGGCGGGCTTTCGATGGACGGTCAGGCTTGATCATTGCGATACTCCACGAAGCCGGCGCGCGCCTTTCGATGGCGTAACGGCGCATTAACCTCTGTTAACCAGCGATAATCTGTTAACCCTAACGGATGGTTAATCACCGACGCCGAGGACATGATGGCTGACCAACTGACAATGCTGGCCCCCGATGATGCGCGCGCAGGAGCCCGCCCGGTTTGGATCGTCGGCGATAGCGCAAGCGGCGTTCCCGCGCAGGTGACCGCATGGCTTGATGCGTCGGGCTTTGAGCCCGATGCCGGCGCGGTCGCCATCGTGCCCGGATCGGGCGGGGAGGGCGCACACGCTGCGGCCACCGCCCCGGGCGATCCATCAGATCCGTTTGCGCTGGGCGCGCTCGCCGGCAAGCTACCCGCCGGCGACTGGTATGTGGCCAATCCCGATGCGACCGATATCACGCTGGCGACCCTGGGTTTTTGCATGGGCGCCTACCGCTATGACCGGTACCGCAAGGCACCGGCCAGACGGGCGCGGCTCGTCCCCGATCCGTCCGTCGACCGACGCCGTCTTGAAGCGATGGCGGGCGCCGTTTCGCTGACCCGCGATCTCGTGAACACGCCGGCCAACGATATGGGGCCGGCGGCGATCGAGGCGGCGGTCCGGACGCTGGCTGCCGGCCACAAGGCAGTCGTCAAGGTGATCGCCGGCGAGGAACTGATCGCCAAGAAGCTGCCGATGATCCATGCGGTCGGTCGCGCTTCGGCCGCGCTGCCGCGCCTGATCGACATGCGGTGGGGCAAAAAGGGCGCGCCGAAGCTGACTTTGGTCGGCAAGGGCGTCTCCTTCGACACGGGCGGGTTGGGCATCAAGCCTTCGGGCTCGATGCGCAACATGAAAAAGGACATGGGCGGCGCGGCCAATGTGCTGGGCCTTGCGTCGATGATCATGGCGATGGGGCTGGAGGTGCGGCTGCGTGTGCTGATCCCGGCGGTCGAGAATGCGATTGCCGGCAATGCGTTCCGGCCCGGCGATGTCTATCCGACCCGCAAGGGGCTGACGGTGGAAATCGGCCACACCGATGCCGAAGGCCGCCTCGTGCTGGCCGACGCGCTGACGCTGGCCGACGAGGAAGAGCCGGATCTGATCGTCGACATGGCAACGCTGACGGGCGCGGCGCGCGTGGCCCTTGGTCCCGATATCGTGCCGTTCTACACCGGCGACGAAGCGCTCGCCGGCGCGCTCGCCAAAGCCGCCGAGACCGAGCGCGATCCGCTCTGGCGCATGCCGTTGTGGCAGCCCTATGCGCGCAACCTGTCATCGACGGTGGCCGATTGCGCCAATGTGACCACTGACGGGTTCGCCGTATCGGTGACGGCGGCGCTTTTCCTGCAGAAGTTCGTGTCGGACAAAACGCCCTGGCTGCATCTCGACATGTTTGCCTGGACGCCCAAGGCGAAACTCCACGCCCCCGTCGGCGGCGAGGCGCAAGCGATCCGCGCCTTGTTTGCCGTTCTGGAGGACCGCTACGGCGATCGGTGAGCCACCCTTGTGCACAACGCCTCGGACCGTCATATTGAAACGGTTCCGAAACGTTTATATGCGACCAGCGGACGATGACGGTCACATTGAGACCCAGCCAGGCGCTTGCGCTTTGGCACCAGGTATCGCTCGCCGAAGTGCGCGACAGCGCGCCGGACCTGACGACGCGCCAGCTCGCCATCCTTCTGACCATCTACCTCGATCCGCCGCCCCATTCGGTGCGTGGGCTGGCCGCCCATCTGGGCGTCACCAAGCCGGTCATCACGCGGGCGCTCGACACGATGGGCGCCATGAAGCTCGTCACCCGCCATCGCGATCCGCGCGACCGCCGCAATGTCGTGATCGCCCGCACGGTTGATGGCGCGCTCTACCTGGAACGGTTCGCCGACGCGATCATCGCCAAGGCAAGGGAACTGCCCGCATGACCGAGACGCCGCTTGATCCGCGCCTTCATGCCTTTCGCCGCGACCTGGCCGACGCCAGGCTGCGGGGCCTCGTCGATGCCAACCATTTCGCCGACGGTGAGGAATTGGTCGTTCGAGACGCCGTGGTCGACATGCGGACGCAACCGATGCCGCAGGCCGGGCTCGGCACGCAACTGCTGCATGGGGACCGGGTGCGTATGTTCCAGGCCGATGAGGGCTGGGCATGGGTGCAGGCCCGGCGGGACGGATATGTCGGCTATGTCGCCCAGCGCGCGCTGGCCAAACCCTCCGATTTGGCCAACGGCACGCACCGTATCGCCGTCGCAAGAACGTTTCTTTATGAGGAGCCCGACTTCAAACGTCCGCCGGCGGACTGCCTGTCGATGGGCTCGCTGATATCGGTCGCCGACATCGTCGAAAACCGCAACATCGCCTATGCGCGTCTGACCGATGGCCGATATTGTCCCGCAGGGCACGTCCGCCGGGCCAATGACCACGGAGCGGACTATGTCACCGCTGCCGAAACGCTGCTGCACACGCCTTATCTTTGGGGCGGAACGTCGGCCTTCGGCATCGACTGTTCCGGGCTGGTTCAACTGGCCATGCTGATGGCGGGTCGGGCGGTGCCACGCGACAGCGACATGCAGGAAACGGAGCTGGGCGATCCGATCGATCCCGCAAACGGTCTTCGGCGCGGCGATCTCGTCTTCTGGGCCGGCCATGTCGGCATCATGCGCGACGGGAAGACGCTGCTGCACGCCAACGCCCATGCTATGGCGGTGTCGAACGAACCTCTTGGCGAAGCCATTGACCGTATCGCCAGGCTCTACGGGCAACCGACCGGCTACCGCCGTCCCTGACCGCAATCAGTAGCCGGCGTCGCGATCGACCAGATTGGTCAAAGGTTCGCCGCGCTCATAAGCATCCATCTGCGCGATCATGGGCGGTATCAGCGCGGCGGGCACCGATGTGGCCGCCGCGTGCGGCGTGATCGTCACGCGCGGGTGGGTCCAGAGGGCACTGGTCTCGGGCAGGGGCTCTGTCTGGAACACGTCGAGGCTCGCCGCGCCCAGCCACCCATTTTCGAGCGCCGCGAGGATGTCCGCCTCGTTCTGAAGATCACCGCGGCCGGCATTGATCAGCGCTGCCGGCCCGAGCGGTCCACGCCGTTTCATCTTGGCAAACAGCGGCTTGGACAGGATGCCGCGCGTCTTCGGCGTCAGCGGCAAAAGGCAGACGACGATGTCGCTGGCCGCCAGGAAACCGTCGAGCCCGTCATCGCCGGCGAAGGTGGCAATGCCGTCGACCTTCTTTGCCGTCCGGCTCCAGCCTGCGACCTTGAAGCCGAGCGCGGCGAGCTTGCGCGCCGCATCGAGACCGAGCACGCCGAGGCCCATAATGCCCACCGTCACATCGCGCGCCGCCGGCTGCATACGGTCTTCGTTCCAGACCTTTTCGGCTTGCTGGCGCCGGTAGCGCGGTCCCTTGCGGTGATGGTCGAGCACCTGCCAGACCACATATTCGCTCATCCGTTCGGTCAGATCATCGGCGACGACGCGTACGATCGGCACGTCGGGCACATTGGGGTCGGCAAAGATATGGTCGACGCCCGCGCCGATCGAAAAAATCGCCTTGAGATTGGGCAGCCGGTTGAGAATGCCGGGCCGCTGCTTCCACACGACGGCATAGCTGATCGACGCGTCTTCAGGCCCGTCCGGTTCGGTCACCACCGCGCGGCCGGGTGCGGCCCGTTCAATCTCCTCCCGCCACACGGCAGGGTCAAAGCCGGTGACGGACAAGAGGATCGTGCCGGGTGAGGATGCCATCGTTTGCGCTCGCTTACATATAAAGACTATTGGCTGACGACGCCGGCCGCGCTCGTCTTGATGTCGAAGGCGGCGGCCATCAGCGCCCTTGTGTAGTCGGTTTCCGGCGCGTCGAAAATGGTGTCGGCCGGCCCTTGTTCGACAATTCGGCCGCCGCGCATGACAATGACGTGATTGGCCAGCGCCCGCACCACCTTCAGATCGTGGCTGATGAACAGATAGGCCAGATTGTGCTTCTTCTGCAGGTCGCGCAAGAGATCGACAACCTGGGCCTGCACGCTCATGTCGAGCGCGGAGGTTGGCTCGTCCAGCATCAGGAATTTCGGCTTGAGCACCATCGCCCGGGCGATGGCGATGCGCTGGCGCTGACCGCCGGAAAATTCGTGCGGGTAGCGGAACCGGGTTTCCGGGTCGAGGCCGACCTCGTCGAGCGCGGCGACGACCCGCTCGTCGCGTTGGTCGGCGTCAAGGTCCGGCTCGTGGATCGCAAGGCCCTCGGCGACGATCTCGGCGATCGACATGCGCGGGCTCAGCGAGCCGAACGGGTCCTGGAAGACGATCTGCAGATCCTTGCGCAGCGGCCGCATCTGCCGGAACGAGCGCGCGTCGATGGCCTCGCCCGCAAAGCGGATGTCGCCATCCGACGAGATCAGCCGGCTCAGCGCCAGACCCAGCGTCGTCTTGCCCGACCCGCTCTCACCAACGACGCCAAGTGTCTGGCCGGCGCGCACGGTGACATCGATTCCGTCGACCGCTTTGACGTGATCGACCGTCTTGCGCATGAAGCCCTTCTTGATCGGGAACCAGACCTTGATCTCATCGCCTTCCATGACGATGGGCGCTTCGGGATTGGCGCGCGGCGGGCGGCCCTTGGGCTCGGCGGCGAGCAGGTGCCGGGTATAGGCGTGCTGCGGGTCGCCGAAGATCGCCTCGGTTGGCCCGGTCTCGACGATTTCGCCGTTCGTCATCACGCAGACGCGGTCGGCGATACGCCGCACAATGCCCAGATCGTGCGTGATGAACAGCATCGACATGTCCTGCTGCCGCTTGAGATCGTCCAGCAGTTCGAGGATCTGTGCCTGAACCGTGACATCGAGCGCCGTCGTCGGCTCGTCGGCGATCAGAAGCCTGGGCGTGTTGGCGAGCGCCATGGCGATCATCACGCGCTGGCGCTGCCCGCCGGACAATTGGTGCGGATAGGCGCCAAGCCGCTTTTCGGGTTCGCGAATGCCCACTTGGTTGAGCAGTTCGAGCGTGCGCGCCCGCTGCGCGCTTTCGCCCATGCCTTGGTGCAAGCGTAGCACCTCGCCGACCTGCTTTTCGATCGTGTGCAGCGGGTTCAGCGATGTCATCGGCTCCTGGAAGATCATCGAGATGTCGTTGCCGCGCACGGCGCGCAGTTCATCGTCCGATGCGGCCAGCAAATCCCTGCCGCCGAACATGATCTGCCCGGACGGGTGCGATGCGGCGGGATATTGCAAGAGCTTGAGGACGGACAGGGCAGACACCGACTTGCCCGACCCGCTTTCGCCGACCAGCGCCACGGTTTCGCGCGGGTCGATGTCGAACGAAACCGATTTGACGGCGTGGGTGACCGAGCCGCCTTGCGTGAAGTCGACGGACAGATCGCGGACGGACAGGAGCGGCTCTGTCACAGCGCGGCCCGCACATCGGTATGGTGAAAATCGTTCCCCTTGAAAAGGAGCGGTTCGTTTCGAACCTTGGCCAGCGCGTAGGCAAAGCAATCGCCGAGATTGAGTTTGGCGGGATGGCGTCCCTTGCCGAAACGGCGGAACGCTTCGATCGCCATGTTGGTTTGGTCTTTATCGACTGCGACGAACTTCATGAGCGTTCCTCGTTGAAAGAACAGCAATGATCGTGTGACGTCTGGCTTGTCATGCCTGGTTATGCGGGCATGGACCTCCCACCAATTGACGGCGGATATGGACAGCGGAACCGTGTCGCTGAACAGGTAAGGCTCGTAGATGCCGCTGCCCTCTTCCTTCATGACAAACGCCATGATCGCTGACGCATCGACAATCATGCCGGAAAACCGTCTTCATCATAAAGGTCGTCATGACTGCTGGTGTAGCCTGCCGGCAGTTCCTTCATCGTATCGCGATGTGCGAGAAACTGCTCTCGCGCCTTGATCCGATGCCGTTGAGCCTCATCGGAGCGAGCTTGATCTCGTTCCAACTCGCTTTCCAACGCGTCAAGGATCACGGCTGTCATGGTGGAATTGCGCCTGACGGCCAGTTCCTTTGCCAATTGATGCACGCGCTCATTTTTGATGTTCAGACCCATTACGGGCTCCATGGTAGAATTCTACCTTGATATAGCATCGCCAGGCACATCACCCAAATGTCTTTCTCGGATCGAACGCGTCGCGCGTCGCCTCGCCGATGAAGATCAAAAGCGACAGCATGACCGAGATGACGATGAAGCCGGAAAAGCCCAGCCACGGCGCCTGCAAATTGTTCTTGCCCTGAAGGATCAGTTCGCCGAGCGAGGCCGATCCGGGAGGCAGGCCGAAACCGAGGAAATCGAGCGAGGTCAGCGTGGTGATAGAGCCGTTCAGGATGAAGGGCAGGAAGGTCAGCGTCGCCACCATCGCGTTCGGCAGAAGGTGGCGGAACATGATCGTCCGGTTGGAGACGCCGAGCGCGCGCGCCGCGTTGACATATTCGAAATTGCGGGCGCGCAGGAATTCAGCGCGCACCACCCCGACAAAGCCGACCCAGGAAAAGATCAGCATGATGCCGAGCAGCACCCAGAAGCCTGGCGGCAGCACAGCGGCCATGATCAAGAGGATGTAGAGGACCGGGATCGAAGACCAGATCTCGATGACACGCTGGAAGATGAGGTCGGTCCAGCCGCCGAAATAGCCCTGGATGGCGCCGGCGGTGACGCCGATCACCGCCGAGGCCACCGTCAGGATGAGCCCGAAAAGGACCGAGATGCGGAAGCCGTAGATCGTTCGCGCCAGCACGTCTCGCGCCTGATCGTCCGTGCCCAGCCAGTTGAAATTGCCCCAGTGGCAGTTCGGGTCGTCGACGCCGCCGGCATAGCGCGCGCACAGTTCCTCGCGACTGTCGAACATGAAGGCGGGCCTGGACGGCGCCGTCGTCGGCACCTCCTTGTTGACGGTCCGATACGAGTAGCGGATGGGCGGCCAGACCATCCAGCCATTGGCGTTGATCTCGTCCTGGATGAAGGGGTCGGTATAGTCGGTCCGCGCCAGGAACCCGCCGAATTTTTCCTCGGGATAGTTGACGAAGACAGGCGCCAGCAACTCGCCCTTGTAGGAGACGATGATCGGCCGGTCATTGGCGATGAACTCGGCGAACAGCGACAGGACAAAAAGGACGAGAAACAGCCACAGCGACCAGTAGCCGCGCCGGTTGGCCTTGAAGTTCTTCCAGCGCCGCTGATTGAGCGGCGAAAGGAAGGGTCGCCTGCCCCGCACTATCGCGCCGCCACGGCCAAATGTCGGGTTTTCCACCGTCTGGTCCATCACAAGGTCGCGTGTCCATGATTGCGGTGCAATTGGCGGCCGAAGTGGCAATGCGATGCGCGAAGCCGCTCGAGAAACGTGCTGGTGGCACGGTTGAGAGTGGCGACAAAGCAGCGCGAAGCCATTTCGCCGTCCGAAGGATATGATCGATTTGCCTGGGCACGGCGTCGCAGCCGCTTGAAAGTCAGCCAGACTTCCGACGCAGCTGCTCCTGGTGTCCAGGCAAATCGTCTCATACCAATTCCACCGCAATCATGGGCACGCGACCTAAACCTCCCGGCTTTCGAAATCGATGCGCGGATCGATCCACGTATACATCAGGTCCGACAGCAGGCTGACCAGCAGCCCCATCAAGGAGAAGATGTAGAGTGTTGCGAACACCACCGGATAGTCGCGGTTGACCACCGACGTGAAGCCCAGAAGCCCAAGCCCGTCGAGCGAGAAGATCGTCTCGATCAAAAGCGATCCGGTGAAAAAGGCCGAGATGAACGCCGCCGGAAAGCCGGCAATGATGATCAGCATCGCGTTGCGGAACACATGGCCATAGAGCACCTGGCGCTCGGTCAGCCCCTTTGCCCGCGCGGTGATCACATATTGCTTGCGGATTTCATCGAGGAACGAGTTCTTGGTCAGAAGCGTCGTTGTCGCGAACGCCGACAACACCATCGCCGTCAGCGGCAAAGTCAGGTGCCAGAAATAGTCGACGATCCGTTCGGGCCAGGACAGTTCGGACCAATTGTCGGAGACAAGGCCGCGCAAGGGGAACCAGTCGAAGAAGGAGCCGCCGGCGAACAAGACGATCAGCAGGATCGCGAACAAAAAGCCCGGAATGGCGTAGGCGACAATAATCACGCCCGATGTCCAGACATCGAAGCGCGAACCGTCCGACACCGCCTTGCGGATGCCGAGCGGAATGGAGATCGCATAGGAGATCAGCGTGATCCAGAGCCCAAGCGAAACCGACACCGGCATCTTCTCGAGGATCAGATCGATGACGGTGATGTCGCGAAAATAGCTCTCGCCGAAGTCAAAGCGCAGATAATCCCAGATCATGTTGCCAAACCGGACGAGCGGCGGCTTGTCGAAGCCGAACTGGCGCTCGAGATCGGCGATGAATTCCGGATCGAGCCCCTGGGCGCCGCGATAGCGCGAGCTGGCACCGCCGCCTTCGACGCTGCTGCCGAATTCATCGGCGCCGGAGACTTCGCTGCCCCCGCCCGTGAAGCGTTCGGTCGCATCGCCCCCCTGGCCGGTCAGTTGCGCGATGACCTGTTCGACCGGCCCGCCCGGCGCAAACTGCACGATGACGAAGGAAATCGCCATGATCCCGAAAATGGTCGGAACCATCAGCAAAAGGCGGCGGAGAATATAGGCGCCCATGGCTCAGCGCCTCCGCGCGCGCGAGTCGAGGGTCGGAACCGTTATCGCCTCATGCCTTGCCAATCGCGCGCGCCTTTTCCTCGTCGATCCACCACAGCGCCTCGATCGGCCAGAAATAGTCCGGCTTGTCGTCGAAACCGAACATGTCCCAATGGGCGATGAACTGATTCGCTGCGCGCCAATTTGGAATCCAGTCGCGCCGCAAACGCAACACCCGGTCCAGAACACGCATCGCCGTGCGGTGGGGGTCGCGGTCGTCGGCGGCCCCGACCTCGGCGATCAGCGCGTCGACCAGCGGATCGGCAAGCCCGGTCAAGTTGCGCGAGCCCGGCAGGTCCGCCGATGCCGAGCCGAACACGCCCTCAAGCCCGCTTTGCGTCGGTGTGGGTATCCAGCCCACGCTGAAGCTCGTCATGTCGAACTCGAAATCGCTGGTGCGCGCCTGATACTGCGCCGGGTCGACCAGCCGCAGGCTGGCATTGATGCCGACCAAATTCATGGTGCGCACATAGGGGCCGTAAATGCGCTCGAAGATCGACGAGCGGATCAGCATCTCAACATCCAGCGTCTCGCCTGTCTCATTGCGCAGCCGGCCCTCGCCATCCGCCGTCCAGCCGGCTTCGGCCAGAAGGCGGGTCGCCTCGCGCAGCCGTGCCCGGTCGCGGCCCGACCCGTCGGCCGGCGGCTGCATATGGGCTTCATCACCGATGCCTTCGGGCAGGTCGTGATCGGCTGCAAGCTTCTCGATCAGCGCGGCTTCGGCGGCGTCCGGCAGGCCCGATGCCTCATATTGCGATCCGGCGAACAGCGAGTGGCTGCGCTCGTAAAGCCCGTAGAACAGGTTCTGGTTGGTCCATTCGAAATCAAAGCACAGTGCGATCGCGTCGCGCACCCGCCGGTCGGCGAACCGTTCGCGCCGCTGGTTGAGCGCCCAGGCCTGCATGGAGGGCCGCACATCGGCATCGACCAGGGACTGGACCACCCGGCCGTCGGTGATCGCCGGGAAATTGTATTCGGTCGCCCAGGTCTTGGATGTGAACTCCCGCCGCCAGGTGACCTCGCCCTTCTTGAACGCCTCGAACCCGGCCTGCCGCTCGGTGAAGAACTCGATGCGGATCGTCTGGAAATGGTTCTGCCCGGCACCGGTGCCGATCGCCCGCGCCCAATAATCCTCGACGCGCTCGAATTCGATGAAACTGCCGGCATTGAAGCGGCCGACCCTGTAGGGACCCGACGCGAGCGGCGGCTCCAGCGTCGATTCATCGAACGTCCGGTCGGCATAATAGGCCGCCGACTGGATCGGATAGGTCGATGCGATCGTCAGGATGGCCTGCGCCGACTGCGTGCCGTCGAACACCAGCGTGACCGTCCGATCATCTTCTGCGATCACCTCGGCGAGCGGCCGCAGCGCCAGCGACAGGTCCGGATGCCCCCGCGCCTTGATCGTATCGTAGGTAAATTTGACATCGTCGGCGGTGATCGGCGTGCCGTCGTGAAAGCGCGCAATGTCGCGCAGCCGGAAGGTGAAGCGGTTGCCGTCCTCGGAGATCGTCACCGTCTCGGCGACATGGCCATAGATGGCGTCGGGCTCGTCATGGGCCGACACCATCAGCGTGTCGAAACACATCTCCATGCGCGGCGGCGCGTCGCCCCTGCGCACGAACGTGTTGAGCGTGTTGAAGGATTGATAGTTCTGGTTGAAATACCAGTACCAGGGCTGGAAGTTGAACGTGCCGCCGACCGGCGCGTCCGGGTTGGCATAGTCGAAATGCGCAAAACCGGCGGGGTATTTCAGATCGCCGAAGGCGGACAGGCCATGCAGCGACGTTCCGCGCGCATTGGCCGCCGGCGACAGTTTCGGAAACATGGCCGAGGCGGCAAACCCGCCCGCAGCGACGGCCAGGAACCGCCGCCGGTCGATGATCATTGGATGGCCTCCGGCTTGACCCACCAGGACTGGAAATCGACCCCAGCATAGGGCGGCTGATCGTCGATGAAACCGAACTTGTCCCACCAGGCGATCCACTCGTCCGCCGAATGCCATTGCGGGATGTAGTAGTGGTTCCACAGGAGTACGCGGTCGAGCGCACGGGTAGCGGCGACCAGTTCGTCCCGGTCTTCGGCGAAGATGATTTTATCGATCAATGCGTCGACGACCGGGTTCTCGATGCCCGACATGTTGCGCGAATCCGAACTGTCGGCCGCCGCCGACGACCAGAAGTCGCGCTGTTCGTTGCCCGGCGACAGCGACTGCGGCAGGACGACGGTCGTCATGTCGAAATTGAACTCTTCAAGCCTTGAAATGTACTGGCTGGCATCGACAATCCTGATTTGCGCGTCGATGCCGAAGCGGCGCAAATCCTCGGTGAACTGTCCGGCAATGATGTTGGTGGTTTCAGAGGCCCCCAATATCTCGATGGTGAAGGGTTCGCCCGTCTCGGCATTGATCCAGGCGCCGTCGCGCGGCTCCCATCCCGCCTCGCGCAGAAGCCCCGCTGCGATGCGCTGGTTCTCGCGGTTTTTCGCCCTGTCGCCGCCCACCGGATTTTCGAACGGCATCGTGAACAGATCGGCCGGTAGATCTTCCCGGAACTCTTCGAGGATTTCCAGTTCCCGGCCTTCAGGCACGCCTGAGGCCTGCAGATATCCGCCCTCGAAGAAGCTGTCTGTGCGCGTGCGCTGGCCGGCCAACTGCAGCCGGTTGATGCTCTCGAAGTCGAACAGATGCGCCAGCGCCTGCCGCACCCGCCGGTCGGCGAACTTGTCGCGCCGCATGTTCATCGCAAAGCCCTGCATCGGCTTGGGGCTGGTCGTCGGGAAGGCGCGCTTTTTCACCCGGCCTTCCTCGAATGCGGGGAAATTGTATTCGCCGGCCCAGCGCGCCGAGCGCGTTTCGGTGCGGAAATCCTGGATGCCACCCTTCTTGAAGGCCTCCCAGATCGGCGTCGCATCGAGAAAATAGGTGTAGGCGATGCGGTCGAAATTGTTTCGGCCCAGATTGACCCCAAGATCGGCACCCCAATAGTCTTCGACCCGCTCCCATGTGATCGCCGCGCCGGCGTCGAATTCGCCGATGCGATAGGGGCCGGAGCCCAGCGGCGGCTCGAGCGTCGGCTGGCTCACATCGCGCGCATTGCCGTCGGCATCGGTGCCTTCCCACCAATGCTTGGGCAGGACGGGCATGTCTCCGATGATCTGCGGCAGTTCGCGATTGCCGGTCTGGTCGAACGAGAACCTGATGTCGGTCTCGTTGAGAATCTCGGTCCCGGTGACGTTCTTGTAATATTCGCGATAGAGCTGGCTGTGCTCGGTCAGGACGTCGAACGTCCAGACTACGTCTTCCGGCGTCACCGGCTCGCCATCATGCCAGCGCGCATCAGGATCGAGCCGGTAGATGACGAACGAATAATCGTCCGGATAGGTGTAGGCCTCCGCGAGACGTGGATGGCTGGTCGACGGTTCGTCGACCGATTGCGACAGCAGCGTATCGTACAGCAGCCCGCCGCCCAGCGCCGCGAGCCCTGCGGCTGCCGTGCCGCGAATGATGTAGGGGTTGAAACTGTCGAACGTGCCCTGAACGGCAAGGTTCACGGTGCCGCCCTTGGGCGCGTCGGGATTGGCATGGTCGTAATGCCGGAAATCGTCGCCATATTTGCTCGGTTCGATCAGTGAACTGGTCGTCACCCAGCCGCTGGCCTCCTGGGCCTCGGCATCACCGATTGCGATCATGGTCATCAGGCAAGCGGCGCTGGCGATCAGTAACTTCATGGGCACCTCCGTGATTGGCCTTTCCAATCACAGTAGGGGCGTTTGCGGCAATTCAAAGCCCCAAACGACGATCGGCCCGGCGAAAACCGGGCCGATCTGGCTCACTTATGCGTCAATGAGGCTTATTCGGTCGCCGTCGTTTCGGCCGCATCGCCTTCGGCCGCGGCTTCCTCGGCCGGAGCCGCTTCGGGCTCGGGCAGCGCGACCGGGCTGTCATTCTGCGTTGCCAGCCAGGCGATCAGGTCGGCGCGCTCGCCATCGCGGGGCAGGCCCGCAAAGCTCATCGACGTGCCGTCAATATAGTCCTTCGGGGCGGCCAGGAAATTGTTGAGCGAGTCAAAATCCCACACGGTGCCGTCCGCGGCATAATCCTGCATGGCCTGCGAATAGCGGAACTCGTCATAAAGCGCGACTTCCTTGCCGACGATGTTCCAAAGGTTCGGGCCGGTCTTGTGCCCGGCGCCGCTTTCGATGTTGTGGCAGGACTGGCACTTGCGGAAGACACCTTCGCCATTGGCCGCGTCGGCGCTTGCAAGAAGCACCGAGATCGGCACCGCGACCTCTTCCTCGGCCACCGCGGTTCCTTCGCTCTCCTCGACGATGATCGCAAAACCTTCCTGCTCGGGCGCGTGGTACGAAAAGATCGCATCGCTCGCCAGCCCGACGGTCATCACGACAAACACGGTTCCCAGAAACGCGCCTGCATACATGGTGGTGTTCATGAAAAGCCTCTACCCGATCATAAGCAGCCGGCGCGCCTTTCGGGCACGCGCAAAGTGGCCGTTTCCTATGTCTTTTGTCCGGGGCTTGCAACACATATAAGGTCGAACGCGCTGAGACGTTTTGCCACCATTCAAGCCCCTTGTTCAGGCCATTATGACACCAATCATCCTCATCCCCGCGCGCATGGCCTCGACCCGCTTGCCGGGCAAGCCGTTGGCCGACATTGCCGGAAAACCGATGATCGTCCATGTCGCCGACCGGGCGCGTGAGGCGGCCTGCGCCGATGTCGTGGTCGCCGTCGACGACCCGCGGATCGCCGAGGCGGTGACGGCCCATGGCCATCGCGCGGTGATGACGAGGCCCGATCACCCCTCGGGCTCGGACCGCATTTTCGAGGCGCTGGAAGCGGTCGATCCGGCGGGCGACATCGATGTGGTGATCAATCTTCAGGGCGATCTGCCGACGCTCGATCCGGCGATGGTGCGCGCCGTGCTTGACCCGTTGTCCGACCCCGCCTGCGATATCGCAACGCTCGGAAACCCGATCGCCGACGACAACGAAAAGACCGACGAGAACATCGTCAAGATCGTCGGCACGCCGGTGGCCGAGGCGACGCTGAACGCGCTCTATTTCACCCGCGCCACGGCGCCCTGGGGCGACGGCCCGCTCTACCACCATATCGGCATTTACGCCTATCGCCGCGCCGCGCTTGCCCGTTTCGTCGGGCTGCCGCCCTCGACGCTGGAACAGCGCGAACGGCTCGAACAGTTGCGCGCGCTCGAAGCGGGCATGACGATCCATGCCCGGATTGTTGACACGGTGCCGTTCGGGGTCGATACACCGCGCGATCTGGAGCGGGCGCGCAGCCTTTTGGCGTGAGCGCGAGCAGGAAGAACCAACCCATGGACGAGAACGCCAGGACGCTGATCGCCTTTCAGGGCGAGCCCGGAGCCAATTCCGACACGGCTTGCCGAAACATGTATCCGGCGATGACGCCGATGCCGTGTCCGACCTTCGAAGATGCGTTCACCGCCGTCGACAAGGGCGCGGCGGCGCTGGCGATGATCCCGATCGAGAACACAATCGCCGGCCGGGTGGCCGACATCCATCATCTGCTGCCCGAATCCGACCTGCATATCGTTGGCGAATATTTCCTGCCCATCCATTTTCACCTTATGGCGCTGCCGGGCACGGACCGCTCGGCGATCCGTACCGTCCACAGCCATATTCACGCGCTCGGACAGTGCCGCAAATATATCAGGGCAAATGGCTGGGAAGCTGTGATCGCCGGCGACACGGCCGGCGCTGCCAAGCTGGTCGCCGAGAGCGGCGATCCGGCCATGGCGGCGCTGGCGCCCGAACTGGCCTCCGAGATGTATGGTCTCGACATACTCGAGCGCGATGTCGAGGATCAGGCCAACAACATCACCCGCTTCGTTGTCCTGTCCAAGGCGCCGTTCATTCCCGCGCGCCGCTCAGACGACGAACTGATCATCACGACTTTCGTCTTTCGCGTGCGCAACATTCCCGCCGCGCTCTACAAGGCCATGGGCGGTTTCGCCACCAATGGCGTCAACATGACCAAGCTTGAGAGCTACCAGATCGGCGGCGCGTTCGTCGCGACCCAGTTCTACGCCGACATCGAAGGCCATCCGGACGATGACAATGTTAAGCTGGCCTTCGAAGAGATCGGCTTCTTCTCCGACCACTTCCGGGTGCTGGGCGTCTATCGCGGCGCCGACCAGCGCCAGAAGAGCCGGTCCGGTTAGTCGAACGCGGCCCAGTCCCTGACGAGCAGCGATGCGATGGCGCCGCTCGGCGGCATCTTGAGGCCTGCGTCGCCATCACCGTCAAGGACGGCGCGAACCTCCTCGCGGGTGAACCAGCGCGCATCTTCCAATTCGTCGTCGACGCGGATGGTCTCGGTCAGTGCCTCGCAATAGCAGCCGATCATGAGCGTGTGCGGGAACGGCCAGGGCTGGCTGGCATGATAGGCGACACGGCCGATCGTGATGCCCGCCTCCTCTTCGGTCTCGCGCCGCACCGCATTCTCGATCGTCTCGCCCGGTTCGACGAACCCGGCCAGGCACGAATACAGGCCCTCTGGAAAATGCGGGCTGCGGCCGAGAAGGCAGCGTCGATTGTCCGCCGTCACCGACAGCATGATCACCACCGGGTCGGTGCGTGGAAAGTGCTGGGCATTGCAATTGGGGCAGACGCGCTTGTAGCCACCATCGGCCATCATGCTCTGGTGACCGCAGCGCGAGCAGAAACGGTGCGTGTCGTGCCAGGAAATCAGCGCAGCGCCCTGCGCCAGCGCTCCGAGCGCGGGCGCGTCGAGCAGGCCCTGTACATAGATCGAGCGATAGTCGATCGCCTTCAGATCGTCCGGCAGCGCCTCGGAATCGGCATGAGCCGCCAGAACCGGCGTCCCGTCATCCTCATAGCCCAGCAGCACGGCTTCTTCGGTCGTCGCGCCGAGCGCCTCGGCGGCTGCCACGTCGAACCACGGATCGGCCGAGGTTCCGTTGGGCCGCAGCACCGCACGGCCCGCACCGACCAGCAAAAGCCGGGCGCGCGGATCGGCCAGCGCCTCGGACACCGATGTTTCGCTGCGCTTTTCCGACCAGCGATGCAGCCGGTTGCCGGCAAAGCCGGTCAGCGCCGAGGGTTCGGGCGCGGCAACATCGGAAAAAAGATCGGGCATGGGTGCTCCGAGAGGGCGGTTTCAGCCGACTACCTACCGCCTCAGAACGCGTTTGAGAACCGCTCGATAAACGCCTTGGCCGCGCCGTTCTGATAAGGCGTCGGCGTCCCGCTGCACCAGACCGGGCCCGGCCAGGCGGGATCGCTAATGTGGCGGGCGATGACATGCATGTGCAACTGCCGCACCTGGTTGCCGAGCGCGGCGATATTGATCTTGTCGGCACCGGTGACGTCGGCCAGCGCCTCGGCGATCTGCGTCGTCTCGAAGGTCAGCATGGTCTGGTCGAGCGGCGTCAGTTCGTGGATTTCGGTGATGTTGGCGCGCTTTGGCACAAGGATCAGCCAGGCAAAGCGCGAATCGTTCATCAGCCGCAACTGGGTCAGCCCCAGATCGGTCACGAAGAAGGTGTCGCGTTCGAGCGTCGGATCGAGTTCGAAGTCCGTCATCGGGCGACGATAGCAGGTTTGCCCCCGAAAGCGACTTGCAAATGCTTGGCCGAAGGTCGATATGAAAGCCGGGAGGTTGGTGGTGGACGCGCCACTCGCCAACCGGGTCAGGTCCGGAAGGAAGCAGCCCTAACGAGATCCGGCACGGGTCACCGTGCCAGCCTCCCACCTTTCCGTTGCACCATGCTCCGAATCCGGCCCGCCTCGCTGGTCAAGCCGGGCGCAACTGCGCTACATCTTCTCCATGAGCGATGCTTCCCCGAAAAACGCCGGCTATCGCGTGCTTGCGCGCAAATACCGGCCGGCCGATTTCACCGCGCTGATCGGGCAGGAACCGATGGTGCGCACGCTGACCAATGCGTTCGCGGCCGACCGGATCGCCCAGGCCTGGATGCTGACGGGCGTCCGCGGTGTCGGCAAGACGACGACGGCGCGCATCCTGGCGCGGGCGCTCAACTACCAGTCCGACACGGTCGACAAGCCGACCATCGACCTTTCCGTGCCGGGAACCCATTGCCAAGCGATCATGGAAGGCCGGCATGTCGATGTGGTCGAAATGGACGCGGCGTCCCACACGGGCATCGACGACATCAAGCAGATCATCGATTCGGTGCGTTACGCGCCGGTGTCGGCCCGCTACAAGGTCTACATCATCGACGAAATCCACATGCTGTCCGAAAAGGCGTTCAACGCGCTTTTGAAGACGCTCGAAGAGCCGCCGCCCCACGCCAAGTTCATCTTCGCGACCACCGAGATCAGGAAGGTGCCGATCACCGTCCTGTCGCGCTGCCAGCGGTTCGACCTGCGCCGCATCGAGATCGCCGAACTGACCGCGCACCTGCGTTCCATTGCCGACACCGAAGAGGTGGCCGTCGATGACACCTCGCTGGCCATGATCGCCCGCGCCGGCGAGGGTTCGGTGCGCGACGCGCTGTCGATCCTCGATCAGGCCATCGCCCACGGCAACGGCACGGTCGATGCGAGCGCCGTGCGCGACATGCTCGGCCTTGCCGATCGCACCCGCGTGGTCGACCTGTTCGAACATCTGATGGCCGGCCGCGTGACAG
>JANSXT010000019.1 GCA_024742765.1 Phyllobacteriaceae bacterium
GCCGCCACAACCCATCCCGCAAATTCTTCGTTCAAAGGAGCTCACCATGGAAGCGGAAGCAGCAAAGTTCATCGGCGCCGGTATCGCCTGTCTCGGCATGGGTGGCGCGGCCATCGGCCTCGGATCCATCTTCGGCAACTATCTGTCGGGCGCGCTGCGCAACCCGTCGGCAGCTGATGGCCAGTTCGGCCGCCTGATCTTCGGCTTCGCCGTGACCGAGGCCCTGGGCATCTTCTCGCTGCTCGTCGCACTGCTGCTGCTCTTCGCAGTCTGATCGACGCCGAAATCCGGGACGCGGCGGCCCGCCCGCCTCGTCCCGCGGTTGTGTCCGAAAGCGGGCCGGCCGCATGACCAGAAGCCTTTTGGGGTAACGCCATGTTTGTCACCGCTGCGCTGGCTGCCAGCACCGAAGCAGCCCAGGAGGGCGGCGGCGCCTTTCCGCCGTTCGACACGTCGACCTATGCATCGCAGCTCTTTTGGCTGGCGATCACCTTCGGCTTTTTCTACTGGTTCATCGCCAAGGTGATTTCGCCGCGCATCGGCGAGATCCTCGAAACCCGGCAGGACCGCATCGCCGGCGATCTGGACATGGCCCGCGACCTTCAGGAAAAAGCCGACGAGGCGCACGCCGCCTATGAGCAGGAACTGGCGCAGGCACGCACGACGGCCGGGGAAATCGGCCAGAAGGCGCGTGACAAGGCTAAGGCCGAAGCCGAGGCCGAGCGTCAGAAGGTGGAAGCCGAATTGGCATCCAAGCTCGAAGAAGCAGAAAGCCGGATCGCCTCCATTCGCGAAAAGGCGATGTCTGAAGTCGGCACGATCGCGACGGACACGACCGCCGAGATCGTCGATCAGCTGATCGGCACATCGGTCACCAAGGCCGAGCTGACCAAGGCTGTCGGCGCGGTGCGCGGCTAGGGTTCGGAAGGGAAGACGACATGTTCGATTCAAGTTTCTGGGCGCTGATTGGCCTTTTCCTGTTCTTCGGCATCCTCGTCTATTTCAAGGTGCCCGGACTGATAACGCGCGGCATCGACAGCCGCGGCGACAAGATCCGCAATGAACTGGAAGAGGCGCGCCGCCTGCGCGAGGAAGCCCAGCAATTGCTGGCCGAATATCAGCGCAAGCGCAAGGAAGCTGAGACCGAAGCGGAAAGCATCGTCGAAGCGGCCAAGAGCGAGGCCGAGCACATCACCGCCGAGGCCAAGCAGAAGACCGAGGAATATGTGGAGCGCCGCACCGCGCTGGCCGAGCAGAAGATCGCCCAGGCCGAACTCGACGCGGTCAATGCGGTGCGTGCCACCGCCGTCGACGTGTCGGTTGCCGCTGCCGAACAGTTGCTCGGCGACAAGATGACCGCCAAGACGCGCGGCGATCTCTTCAAGGCGTCGATCGATCAGGTCAAGACGCACATGAACTGACCGCCGGTCCGTCGCTGGTAAGCATCAAAGCCGCGCCTTGGGCGCGGTTTTTTTGTTGTCGATGCCATGGCCCGACTGGGCGGCAGGTCAGCGTTCTGAGAGCGGGCGGAAGCTGAAGCGGTGCAGGCGCGCAACGCCGCCCAGCTGGCCGATCGCGGCGCGATGGGCGGCCGAGCCATAGCCCTTGTGGCCGGACAGGCCGTAGCCCGGATGCGCCGCGCACAGCATCTCCAGCATCCGGTCGCGGCTGACCTTGGCGATGATCGAGGCGGCGGCAACCGACAGGCATCGCGCATCGCCTTTGATCACCGACTTCGCCGTCAGTCCCTGCGGCAATCCGGGCGGGACATCGCGGCCATCGAACAGCGCCGCATCGGCGCGCGGCGCAAGGCTTGTCACGCAGACGCGCATCGCTTCGAGGCTGGCCTTGCGGATATCCGAAGCATCGATGCTGGCTGCGCAGACGCTGGCCACGCTGACCGCCTGCGCTTCGGCCATGATCGCCTCGAAAAGCGCCGCGCGCCGTCGGGCCGTCAGCGCCTTGGAATCGGCAAGGCCCGCGATCTCGACCGAAGGATCGAGCACGACCGCCGCCGCCACGACCGGACCGGCCAGCGGCCCGCGCCCAGCTTCATCGACGCCGGCGATCCGATCATGGCCCTGCTTGCGCAGCGCATCCTCGAACGCAAAGTCCGGCCCTTCTGGGCCGGCCTTAAACAAAAGCGGCGAACCGGAGGCGTGCAATGTCATGGCAGAGCCATCACACGCCACCCGATTCGCCGCAAGGTTCACCCGCGTGACCCGCCGTCGGCAGATCGGCGGACGGGCGGCAGGGGAAGCCACCCGGGCGGGGCGAACCATGGCACCGGCAGCGAAATACGGCGGGGGGACGGGCCGCGCGCTTGCCGGTGCCAATCGACAATCACAAAAGCGCCAACTGCTCGCCGTTCGGCGCGGGCTTGACGAACAGGTCGGTGCGCAGCGCCGTGCCGCGCCCCGAAAGTCCCAGCCGCTTGCAGGCGATCTCCATGCGGCGTGCGATCTGCCACGCATAGGGCCCGGTGCCGCGCATGCGCTTGTTCCAGTCCGCATCATAATCCTTGCCGCCGCGCATCGACCGGATCAGGCTCATCACATGGCGATACCGCTCGGGATAATGACGCAGCAGCCATTCCTTGAAGACCGGCGCCACCTCAAGCGGCAGGCGCAGCAAGACATAGCCGGCCTGGGTGGCGCCAAGCGCGGCCGCCGCATCGAGGATGCGTTCGATCTCGTGATCGTTCAGTCCCGTAATGATCGGCGCGACCATGACCGATGTGGGAATGCCGGCGTCGGCCAGCGCCCGGATGGCCTCAAGCCGTTTTGTCGGCGTCGAGGCCCTTGGCTCCATCGTCCGGGCCAGCATCCGATCCATCGTGGTCACCGAAAGCGCCACCTTGGCCAGTCCCTTTGCGGCCATGCGCGACAATATGTCGATGTCGCGCGTCACCAGCGCCGACTTGGTCACGATGCCGACCGGATGGTTGTAGCGTTCGAGTACCTCCAGGATCGACCGCATCACCATCCAGTCCCGCTCGATCGGCTGGTAGGGATCGGTGTTGGTGCCGATCGCGATGCATTTGGCCTCGTAACCCTTGCGCGTGATCTCCTTTTCCAGAAGCTTTGCCGCGTCCGGCTTGACGAATAGCTTGGATTCAAAATCGACGCCCGCCGATAGGCCCGCATAGGCATGCGTCGGTCGCGCGAAACAATAAACGCAGCCATGCTCGCAGCCGCGATAGGGGTTGATCGAGCGGTCGAACGAAATGTCCGGCGATTGGTTGCGCGTGATCACCGTGCGCGCCTGTTCCACCTGCACCTCGGTCTTGAACGGCGGCAAGTCCTCAAGGCTCTGCCAGCCATCATCTTCCTCGGTGCGGCTGAGCGCCTCGTACCGGCCGGCGGGGTTGATCGCGCTCGCCCGGCCGCGAACGCGACGCTTGTCGCGCCGCATGCCAGACGCCTCGATATGCTGATTGGCGGCCACCGCGCCGTCCATGGCGCCCAGATGGCCTGCAATATGATCTGCTTCGGCGATCGCCTTCATGCCGCGCTCCCGTGCGAATCTGTCCGTGGTCCAATGATTATTTTCCTATCGTGATTGATAGAACAATACAAGAACAAACTGGTGATTTTGCGTTGCGCTGCAACATCGGCTAGGCGTGCGGGATGCTCTCCGTCCTGGTTCCCACGCACAATCACGAAGACCGGCTGGCGCAGATGCTGCCGGACCTAGTGCGCCACGCGGTCAGCGGCGCCATCAGCGATGTGATCGTGCTGGACAATGGCTCGACGGACGAGACCGCGCGCGTCGGGGAGATCGCCGGCTGCACGATCATCGATGCCTCCGGTGCCGACCTGACGGCCATGCTCGATGCGGCACGCGGGCTGTGGCTTCTGATTCTCCCGCCCGGAGCGCGGCTGACCGGTGACTGGCTCGGCGCGGTGGAAAGCCACATCAATGCGCCGACGGGCGCAGCCGGCGCGGCCCGGTTTCGCGTAACGCGCGATCCCGGCCAATCGCTTTGGGCGCGTCTGTTCACACCACGAACGAAGCGCGGACCGTTCGCGCGTGGCTTCCTGATTTCCAAGGCGCAGGCACAGGCTTTGAGCCGGCCGGGCATGGCACTCGACGCCTTGCCGCGTGGTGTCGCGGTGCAAACCCTCAGGGCCGGTATTTTTGTCCCGGCCTCAGGTTGACTTGCCGCCGCCGCGTTTCAGATGCTCGTCGAGCCGCGGCATGATCTCCACGAAATTGCACGGCATGTGGCGGTAGTCGAACTGCCACTTCAAGATCCCGTCCCACGCGTCCTTGCAGGCACCCGGCGAGCCGGGAAGCACGAACACGAATGTCGTGCCGATCAGCCCGGCCGTTGCGCGCGACTGGACGGTCGATGTGCCGATCTTGTCGAACGAGATGCGGTGGAAGACCTGGCTGAACCCGTCCATATGCTTGTCGAACATCGGCTCGATCGTGTCGGGCGTCACGTCGCGCCCGGTAAAGCCGGTGCCGCCGGTGGTGATGATGATGTCGATGCCCTCATCGTCCGCCCAGTTGCGCACCTGCGCCGATATCCGCGCCGCCTCGTCCGGAACGATAGCATAGCCGGCGACACTGTGTCCGGCGGCTTCGATCCGGTCTTTGAGCGTCCGGCCGGACCGGTCTCCGTCTTCCTTGCGCGTGTCCGAGACCGTCATCACGGCGATCGACAGCGCGATAAAGGGTCGGCTTTCGTCAAGCCTCGACATGGGCGTCTCCCCGTTCGTTCCGGTTCGGTGCGGCAGTGTCCGCGTTCAGGATCGTGGGCCTGATCCACCAATCCGGCCGCGCGACGGCTATGGCCTCGGCCGCGCCCGTGGCCTGTTTTTGCGTTGCGAACAGGCCGAAACAGGTCGCGCCCGAGCCCGACATGCGGGCGATCAGCGCGCCGCTTGTCTCAAGCGCGCCGAGCACGGTGTCGATCGCCGGAACGAGCGATCGCGCCGGTGCCGCCAGATCGTTGCGGCTGTTGGCGGTCAGCCAGTCGGCAAGCGCGCCGGGATCGGCAAATCCGTCGTCAGGCAGCGGCGGAACCGGCCCGTTGTCCCGCTTTTCGAGCGCCGCGAACACGGACGGTGTTGCGACCGCGATCCTTGGATTGACCAGAACCGCCGGCAGCGCCGGCAGCCCTGTGGCCGGTTCGATCAAGTCTCCAATGCCCTGCGCGCGCAATGGCCCGCCATCGACGCACATGGCGACATCAGCGCCCAGCGCACCGCACATTGCTTCAAAGCCCTCTGCCCTGATCGCCGTTTCGGCCTGCCACAGCCGGGCCAGAAGCCGCAGCGCCGCACCGGCGTCCGCCGAGCCGCCGCCAATGCCCGAGGCAACCGGCAGGTTTTTTTCCAGCGTTATCGCCACCGGGCCGCCTGCAGGCCATTGCGCCCGCAGCCAGTCGCGCGCCCGTGCCGCAAGATTGTCGCTGTCGTTGCCGGTTCCCAGAGGCCCCGCCTCCGGGCCTGTCACGGAAAACCGGTCAGTGTCGGCGGGCCCAACATGGAGACGATCGGCGGCGCCTTCATCGGCGAAGACGACCAGCATATCGAGCAGGTGATAGCCGTCGGCGCGGCGGCCGGTCACGTGCAGGCACAGATTGATCTTGGCGGGCGCCAGCTCTTCAAGCGTCATGCCGGATGGCGTCACAGGGCTCTCCGGTGTAGTTCAGCCGTCATTGCCGCTGGCGGTGTCGCTGGCCTGTTCGGCGGCGCCATTGTCGACGCGGCTTTCGGAGATCGCCGGTTCCTCGCCCGCATTGGCGGCCTCAAGCTTGGCCCGAATTTTCGCCAGCGCCTCGTCCTCGCCTTCCATCGCCAGCGCGCGCGACCATTGATAGGTCGCCTCGAGCTTGCGGCCGACGCGCCAATAGGCATCGCCCAGATGGTCGTTGATGATCGAATCGCGGGGGCGCAGATCGGTCGCCCGCTCCAGATGCTCAACGGCATTTTCAAAGTTGCCCAGCCGGTAATAGGCCCAGCCGAGCGAATCCACGATATAGCCGTCGCGCGGACGCTGCTCGACCGCCGTGCGGATCATCTCGATGCCCTCGTCAAGATGCATGTTCATGTCGACCCAGGAATAGCCCAGATAGTTCAATACGTCCGGCTGGTCGGGCGACAGGGTCAGCGTGTGCTTGAAGGTGCGCTCGGCCTCCGGCCAGCGGCCGGTGCGCTCATAGGCGATGCCCAGCCGGTAATGCACCTGCCAGAAGCGCGAATCGTCGAGATCGAGCCGGGTCACCGCGGATTCATAGACATCGGCCGCTTCTTCGAACTCTTTCAGCGAGGCGTGCACACCGCCCAGCGCCAGATAGCCGCGAAAATCGTCGGGATTGTCCTCGACCAGAGCAGCGAGCGTGGCTTTCGCCTCCTCGTTGCGGTCGAGCGCCGAAAGGGCGAGGCCGCGCTGCAGGTCGGCGATGCGCGCCAGCGGCGAATCGGCGGGCACGGACGCGTAATAGCGGATCGCGCGTTCCGGCTGGCCAAGCTTTTCGGCGATACCGCCCAGTTCGAACAGGATCTGCGCATTCTCCGGCGCCATCGACCGTGCAAGCTCCAGATAGAGAGCCGCGAAATCCTCGGCGCCGTCGCGGTTGATCGCCGATCCCAGATTGAGCAGGATTTCTCCGGCGCCCAGTTGCGGCGTGTCGATGATGTTGCGCGATCCCGCCGGCGTGTCGATCGTCTCCGCGGCGGCGAGAAGGTCGGGATTGTTAGGAGCCGTCCCGAGGCCGCGCCCGATCACTTCGCGCGCTTCGGCCAGCGCGCCCGTGCGTGCCAGAAACCGCGCATTGGCTTCGGCCAGCCGCAGATAGGTCAGCGGCGAGGCGCTGCCGCCGGCGGCATTGTTCATGCCGTCCGCATAGCGGGTCCGTGCCGCTTCGGTCCGGCCGGCCGCATCGGCGATCAGCGCGCCGTGATAGGAGGCAAAAAGGCCGAACCAGTCCGGGCCGCGCAGGTCGTCGATCAGCTCCAGCGCGCCATCCGTATCGCCCGCGCCGTGCCGCGCCCAGGCGCGCATGACGGCGGTCAGCAGCCGTTCGAGATCGTTTTCGACCGCCAGGATCAGCGTGGGTTCGGCATCCAGATAGCGGCTTTCACGGATCGCTTCGACGCCCAGCACGAGGCGCGCGATCCGCTCGACATCGGCTTCGTCCTTTAGGACCTCGGCATGCGGCAGCGCCGCGCCGATCTGGCCATCGGTGACCAGCGAGATCATCAGGTCGCGGCGCAGGCCCGGATTGTCGGGGTCAAAGCGCAGCGCCTCGTCATAATAACGCGCCGCCTCGCCAAAATCGAACCGCTCGCGCGCCGCGTTGGCCGCAAGGAACGCCCCGGCAAATGTCCGTGTCGGCGCATGGAATCCCGGCGCCGAATCGGTGGAGGCGATGGCGGGCCGTGGCTGGACGGCCAGCGCGGTGGCAAGCGCCATCAGGGCCAGCGTCGAGGACTTTGCAAAGGATGCGGTCATGGGCGATCAGTCACCATGGATTGGAGGTTGTTCCGATTCACCTGCCAGCATGGCGCTTTTGTGGCCCGGCGGCAATCGCGCCGCACCGCTGCAGGACCAGTTGTCAGTTAAGGCGCGAGATGCAGAAGTCGACCACGTCGAGCAGAGCGTCCTTCTGCGGCGTCGCCGGCATCGGTGCCAGCGCGTCGCGCGCGATCGCGCCGAAATGCCGGGCCCGCTGGATCGTGTCGGCCAGCGCGCCGTGTTTGGACATCAGCGCGCGCGCCTGCTCGAGCCGTTCGGCGCCATTGTCGCCATCTTCAAGGCTCTTCTTCCAAAAGGCGCGCTCATCGTCCGAGCCGCGCCGGTAGGCAAGCAGCACGGGAAGCGTGATCTTGCCTTCCCGGAAGTCGTCGCCGACATTCTTGCCCAGATCGCCTTCATTGCCGCCATAATCGAGCACATCGTCGACGAGTTGGAACGCAAGGCCCAGATTGAGCCCGTAGGACCGCAGCGCCGCGCGCTCGTCGCTGCCCGCACCGGCAACGATCGGCCCCACTTCGGCGGCGGCGAGGAACAGGGCGGCGGTCTTGGCCTTGATGACCGCCAGATAATCGTCCTCGGTTGTCGACAGCTTCTTTGCGGCCGAAAGCTGCATCACTTCGCCTTCGGCGATGATCGCAGAAGCCGTCGACAGCACGTCGAGCGCGTCCATCGAGCCCACATCGACCATCATCCGGAAGGCCTGACCCAAAAGGAAATCGCCGACCAGCACGCTGGCCTGATTGCCCCAGATGATCCGAGCCGTCGGCTTTGACCGGCGCCGGTCGCTCTCATCGACCACATCGTCGTGCAGCAGCGTCGCCGTGTGCATGAACTCGACGCTGGCGGCGAGCTTGATGTGGTGATCGCCCTCATAGCCGAACATCTCGGCGCTTGCGATCGTCAGCATCGGCCGAAGCCGCTTGCCGCCCGAATTGATCAAATGGTTGGCGACTTCCGGGATCATCCGGACATCTGATCCGGCCTTGTCGAGGATAAGCTGGTTCACCCGCTCCATGCCGGGCTTGGCAAGCGCAACGAGCGGTTCGATGCCGCTCTTGCGCGGCGGCTCGTCGATGGCAACGACAACACCCATAAGGGCCTCTCCTTTTTTGGCGGCACCCTATGGTTTCACCCGGCGGCCAGCAAGCGGCGAATTGGCGCGCCGATTGCGCCGTTGGTCGCAGGCTCCGCTTGCCCGCTGGCGCGCGACCGCGTAACCAAACGCCATGGAAGAATTGATGCGCTCCAACGACATCGTCACATTGTCTTTCGTCGAGGCGCTGATGCGCGATGCCGGCATCGGCGTCATGATCGCCGACCAGAACATGTCGATCATCGAAGGCTCGATCGGCGCCATTCCGCGCCGCATCCTTGTCGAGGCGGACCGGATCGATCAGGCGCGCCGCATCATGCACGATGCGGGGCTGGCCCACGAACTCAAGACATGATCTCGAGGGCTGAGCCGGCGGCGGAAACCAGTGTCGATGCGTTTCACCGGGGCCGGTTCGTGCTGGTCCAGCCTTTAAATGGTCATCATCGCGCAGGGCTCGATGCGATGCTTCTGGCGGCGACGGTGCCGGGCGGCTTTGGCGGGACGGTCGCCGATCTGGGCGCGGGCGCGGGCGCGGCGGCGTTGGCCGTCCTGTCACGATGTCCCGACGCAAGCGCGGTGATGTTCGAGAACGATCCGGTTATGGTGGACTGCGCCCGGCGGACGATGGAGCGCGCGGAAAACGCTTCGCTTGCTCGGCGCGCCCGAGTCGTGACCGCTGACGTTACGCTCAAGGGCACAGCCCGTGAGGCGGCCGGGCTCGAACGCGAGCGCTTCGATCAGGTGATCGCCAATCCGCCCTTCAACGATGCGCGCGACCGGCAAACGCCGGATGCCGCGCGGGCCGCTGCCCATGTGATCGATGCGGAGACGATGCAGGCCTGGATCAAGACGGCCGCGGCGATCGCAAGGCCGGGCGGTCGGTTTTCGATGATCGCGCGGCCATCCATGCTCACAGACATTTTGGCTGGGATGGAGAATCGTTTTGGCGCCATCGCCATCCGTCCGGTCCATCCTCGCACCGACGAAGCGGCGATCCGCATCCTTGTGTCAGGGGTCAAAGGCAGCCGCGCCCGGCTTGCCATGCTGCCCCCGGTGATCCTTCATCCCGAGGGCGCATCGGGCCAGTTCACGTCCAAGGCCGATGCGCTGATCAATGGCGAGGCCGCACTGTCGATGGAGCTCTGATCAGCGTTCGCGCGCGACGGCGCGCCAGCCAATGTCCGAACGGCAGAAGCCTTCGGGCCAGTCGATCGCTTTCACCGCCTGATAGGCGCGCGCCTGCGCCTCCGAAACCGTGCTGCCCATGGCGGTGACGTTCAGCACGCGTCCGCCATTGGCGACGAGGTCTCCGACGCGCCGCGCCGTTCCGGCATGGAAGATTGTGACACCATCGAGCGCGTCGGCCTTGTCGAGACCGCCGATCACCGAGCCCTTTTCCGGCGATGCCGGATAACCCGGCGCACACATGACCACCGTCAGCGCCGTCTCGTCCGTCCAGCGCGTCGTCGCATCGCCCAGTTCGCCATCGGCCGCCGCCTTGAGCAGCGGCAGCAGATCGTCCTGCAAACGCGGCAGGATCACCTGGCATTCGGGATCGCCGAAACGCACATTATATTCGATCAGCTTGGGGCCTTCGGCCGTCACCATCAGCCCGGCATAAAGGACGCCGGTGAAGGGGCAGCCCATCGCGGCCATGCCGGAAAGCGTCGGTTCGATGATCTCGGCCATCACGCGCGCCTGCATGGCGGCGTCAAAAATTGGCGCAGGCGAATAGGCGCCCATGCCGCCGGTGTTGGGGCCGGTGTCGCCATCGCCGACCCGCTTGTGATCCTGCGCCGAGGTCAGCGGCAGGGCGGTTTGGCCGTCGCACAGGCAGAAAAAGCTCACTTCCTCGCCTTGAAGGAATTCCTCGACCACCACTTCCGCGCCGGCATCGCCGAATGCGCCTTCGAAACAATCGTCTATGGCAGCCATGGCCTCATCGAGCGTCATGGCCACGGTCACGCCCTTGCCCGCCGCAAGCCCGTCCGCCTTGATGACGATCGGCGCGCCCTGCTGCCGGACATAATTCTTCGCCTTGGGCGCATTGTTGAAGCGGCCATAGGCGGCGGTCGGAATGCCCTGACGGTCGCACAATTCCTTGGTGAAGGCCTTGGAGCCTTCCAGCCGGGCTGCTTCCGCGCTGGGCCCAAACACCGCGATGCCGGCGGCGGCCAGATCGTCGGCGAGCCCGGCGACGAGCGGCGCCTCGGGGCCGACGATGACGAGATCGATGCCCTGGATGCGGCAGAAATCGATGACGGCCCGGTGATCGGCGACATCGAGCACCGCATTGGTGGCGATCGCTTCCGTTCCCGGATTGCCGGGCGCGCAGATCAGCGCGGTCAGAAGCGGCGAGGCGGCGAGTTTTGCTGCCAGCGCATGTTCGCGGCCGCCACCGCCGATCAACAGAACACGCATGTCTCATAACTCCCGCCGGCCGTCGATGGCCCCGGCGCTACGCGGCACCACGACGCGGGTCAAGACCGGCCCGGCGCGCTTGACCTTTGCCCACAGGGTTGCGACGACGCGGTCATGGACAATGTGCAGTCAAAGGCCGGGCAGGGGCGCGTCGCCGATGCGCCGTCGGGCCATTGGGTCTATGCGATCCTGCCGCGCGCAGTCTGGCCGTTTGCGCAATTGGCGCGCTGGGATCGGCCGATCGGCTGGTGGCTTCTGCTGTGGCCGTGCTGGTGGGCGGCTGCGCTCGCGCCATTCGGCCATGGCGCCGAAAGCATGCCCGTCTTGGATCGTTTGCCCGATCCCTGGCATCTCGTCCTGTTCCTGATCGGCGCGATCGCGATGCGCGGCGCGGGCTGCACATATAATGATCTTGTCGATCACGACATTGACGATCAGGTCGCGCGCACGCGATCGCGGCCGCTGCCATCGGGGCAGGTCACCCGCACCCAGGCCAAGACCTTTCAGATAGGGCAGGCGCTGGTTGGCTTCGTCGTCCTTATCCAGTTCAACTGGACGGCGATCGCCGTCGGCATCGCCTCGCTGGCGGTGGTTGCGGTCTATCCTTTCGCCAAGCGCTTCACCGACTGGCCGCAATTCTTCCTCGGCCTTGCTTTCTCGTGGGGCGCCTTCATGGGCTGGGTCGCCGTGCACGGATCGCTCGGGCTGACGCCGCTCCTGCTCTACCTCGGCTGCATCCTGTGGACGATCGGCTATGACACGATCTACGCCCATCAGGACAAGGAGGACGACGCGCTGGTCGGTGTACGCTCCACGGCGCGCCTGTTCGGCGAGAAAACCAAGCCCGCGCTCGTGATCCTCTATGGGGGGATGGTGGTGCTCCTGGCCGCCAGCTTTGCCAGCACGGCCGCGCCGCCGATTGCCTATCTGGGCCTTGGCGCGGCGGGCCTGCACATGCTCAACCAGATCCGCGTTCTCGACATCAACGATGCCGATCAGTGCCTGGCGCTGTTCAAGTCCAACACGATCGTCGGATGGCTGATCTTCGGCGGCCTTGTCGCTGCCGCCATCGGCGAAATTCTGCGCTGAGCAGGCGTTCAGATCGACGGATCGCGGGCGATGATTTCCTCGCCGCGCACCATCAGCCGCACGCCCAGATTGCCCATCCGGCGTCGGGCCAGAAAACGCGGCCGGCGCTCGGCGAACATGGAATGGTGACGGCGCGGTTGCGCGTCGCCCGTAACGAGCGCCTCTGCACTTTCTTCCAGCGTGCGCGCGACGCCGTCCATCTCGATCATCATCATCGGCAGGCCGAGCAGCTCCGACCAGGCCTGCCAGTCGCGCGCGATGGCGGGCAGGTCGTGGCCGACGCTCAAGGGGACGCTGAGTTCCTCGTCTTCATGCAAGAGTTCCAGCGTCACCAGCGCCTGGTCCGGGCCGGTTTCGGTGGCCCGTACGGCAACGCCGCGAAAGGCCCGCGCCGGCAAGGCGATATGAAGCGGCAGGCCCGATTGCGCCAGTTCGCGCTTCAGCGTCGCGCCGCGGCGATTGACGGTGATCGTCGTCTCGCCATTGCCGTTGCGTGTTGCGTAGGACAATTCCTGGGGCAGACGGTCCGGATCAAGCCGGAATTCATGCTGTGCCCAGGCTGGTTGCGCACCGATGCTCATCGTTTGACGTCTCGCCTGTTCTCCTGAGAGCCGCCGGACCTTTTGGTCTCTTGCAATCCTCTCACCCTGTTTGCCGGACAGCTTGTGTTCGCCGTCTCGACAGGACGCACCCTAGCGCAAGGCGGCCAATCAGGGCCTAAGGAACGCGGTTAAAAAAGATTGATGGATGAAATGGTTAGCGGAATCCGACCGTGTCCATGATCGCTGTCGGAATGCGGCACAGCTTGACCATGCCGGGCCGGCATGCGAGGGCAGCCAGCGAGAAAACCCCGTTTCCGGCGACGCCATGACCGCCCACACATCCATCGACGCCCAGCACCCGACGCGCTCCTTCCAGGGGCTGATCCTGACCCTGCACGATTACTGGGCGCGGCATGGCTGCGCGATCCTGCAGCCCTACGACATGGAGGTGGGCGCCGGCACGTTCCACCCGGCAACGACCCTGCGTTCGCTGGGTCCCAGGCCCTGGAAGGCGGCCTATGTGCAGCCCTCGCGCCGGCCGACGGATGGCCGCTATGGCGAGAACCCCAACCGCTATCAGCACTATTATCAGTATCAGGTGATCCTGAAGCCCTCGCCACCCGACCTTCAGGACCTCTATCTCGGGTCGCTGGATGCCATCGGCATCGATCCCCTCCTGCACGATATCCGCTTTGTCGAGGACGATTGGGAAAGCCCGACGCTTGGAGCCTGGGGGCTTGGCTGGGAATGCTGGTGTGACGGCATGGAAGTCTCCCAGTTCACCTATTTCCAACAGGTCTGCGGCATCGAATGTGCCCCGGTTTCCGGCGAACTCACCTACGGGCTCGAACGGCTCGCCATGTACGTACAGGGCGTCGACAATTTCAAAGACATCAATTTCAACGGCCTCGACGGAGCAGATCGCATCACCTATGGCGACGTCTTCCTGCAGGCTGAGCAGGAATATTCGCGCTATAATTTCGAGTTTGCCGACACCGCCATGTTGGCGCGGCATTTCGAGGACGCCGAGGCCGAATGCAAAGCCCTTCTGGCCGCCGGCGATCCGGGCGATGCGTCCAATACCGGTCTGCACAGATGCGTGCTGCCCGCCTATGACCAGTGCATAAAGGCGTCCCACGTCTTCAACCTTCTCGATGCGCGTGGCGTGATCTCGGTCACCGAACGCCAGAGCTACATTCTGCGGGTGCGCGATCTGGCGAAAGCCTGCGGCGAAGCCTTTCTGTTGACCGATGCGGGCGGCGCGGCGACCGCTCGGTGATCGCGCGCTACGCATGAACGCCCGATCGGATCACCCACAATAATGTGACCGGCCGGTCGGCATTTTCGACAATCCACACAGCAACCTCTTCGTAAGCCGAAATATTGGCGTGGAGCAACCGCGCCTTCTTTTGTTGTTTATGGAGGACCACCATGCGCAATCTTGTTCTCGGCGCCGCTCTTTCACTCGGACTGGCGACGGCACCAGCACAAGCCGACAACATCGTCGAAGTCGCCCAGGGCGCCGGCACGTTCAACACGCTGCTCGCAGCCGCCGAAGCGGCTGGCCTTGCCGGCGCGCTGGCAACCGGCGACAATCTGACCGTTTTCGCGCCGACCGATGACGCGTTCGCCGCCCTGCCGGCCGGCACGGTCGAAAGCCTTCTGGAGCCCGAAAACAAGGATCAGCTCGCCGCGATCCTCAGCTATCATGTCCTGCCGCGCGAATTGGCCTCCAACCAGTTGCCCGGCCGCACCATCCACATCCGCACCATCAAGGCCGGCGGCGACCGCCTGCTGGCCATCGAGAAAGACGCCCATACGGGCGCCGTTACCGTCGACGGCGCGAACGTTGTCAGCGCCGATATCCGCGCCGACAATGGCATCATCCACGTCATCGACAAGGTGATGCTGCCCGCGAGCTGACCCCCCTGCTCTTTGGGTAGCGAGCCCCGTCCGGCCTTGCCGGGCGGGGTTTTTTCTTGCCTGACTGCCGCTCAGCGCGTTCAATCGCCGAGATGCAAACCGATGGAGAGATGTCCATGTCCGCACACGGGCTGGTTCACTGGAATGAACTGAACACCCATGACTCGCAGGCCGCACGGGATTTCTATGGCACGACGCTTGGCTGGACGTTCGAGCCGATGGACATGCCCGACGGCAGCAAATACTGGCTGATCCGCTCGGGCGAAGCGATGGTGGGCGGCATTTTCGAGATGGTCCATCCCGCATTCGAGGGCATTCCCGAACACTGGTTCACCCATTTCGCCGTTGATGACCTCGATGCGCGGCTCGAAAAGGCGCGTGCGGCCGGCGGAACGATCACGCGCGAACCCTTCGATGTGCCCGGCGTCGGCCGTCTCGCCGTGCTGCAGGCGGCAAGCGGTTCCTATTGCGCCTGGATCCAGCCGGCAAACGCGCCCGAGGCCGGCGCGCCATGACACGGCACGGCCAGGTCAACTGGACCGAACTGATTACCGCCGACCCCCAGCGGGCCATGGACTTCTACGGCAAGACGCTTGGGTGGACGTTCGAGGGTGAAACCATGCCCGATGGTCAAACCTACTGGATCATTTTCTCCGACGGACAGCCGGTCGGCGGCATCATCCATCTGGAGGCCAGCTACGCGCCGGCCGATGGCGACCGGTGGATGACATACATCCATGTCGATAATCTCGCGGCCGCCGTCGCCGAGGCCGGCCAGAACGGCGCGGACATTGTCAGGCCGCCCTGGACGGTTCCCGGCGTCGGCACGGTCTGCATCGTGCGGCAGCCGGGCGGCGCCATGGTTGGATGGGTCACACCGGTGGAGCGCCCCGAACCGGGGTGACTTGCCGGCCACCGTTGGCTAGTTTGCCGGCCATCGGGGCGCAATCGGGAGACAGGCCATGTTCGGCGGCGGCACCATCACGGCAATCATCATCGTGGCCATCGCGGCCTATGCGATCATCATCTATAACGGGCTGGTCCGCGCCCGCCAGATGGTGCAGGAGGCGTGGAGCGGCATCGACGTGCAGCTCAAGCGACGCGCCGACCTGATCCCTAACCTGGTCGAGACGGTCAAGGGCTATGCCGGCCACGAAAAGGAAACGCTCGAACAGGTTACCGAGATGCGCACGCGGGCCCAGAACGTGCCGGCGGGCGATGTGGCCGGCCGCGCGGCGGCGGAAAGCATGCTCAGCCAGGCGATCGGCCGGCTGTTCGCGGTGGCCGAGAGCTATCCCGACCTCAAGGCCAACCAGAATTTCGCCGAACTGCAGGAAGCGCTGGAAACCACCGAGCGCGAGATCCAGATGGCCCGGCGCTATTACAACGGTTCGGCCCGCGAACTGAATGTCAAGGTCGAGAGCTTTCCCTCCAACCTCGTCGCCAACACGTTCAACTTCGTCCAGGCCGACTATTTCGAACTCGACGATCCGGGCGACCGCGCCGTGCCGCAGGTGTCGTTCAACAGTTAGGCGGCATATGGGTAACGGAGGAGGGATGTTGCGCCGTTTTCTCGCTTCGCTGATCCTGCTCGCCGCGATGGCGGTCGCGGCGTTTGCCGACGAACGCATCCTCCTGTTCGACAGCGACATCACGATCAATCCTGACGGCACGCTGGATGTCGTCGAGACCATCCGCGTCAACGCCGAAGGCCAGCGCATCCGGCGCGGCATTTTTCGCGATTTCCCGCTGCGGGTCGAAAACGCCGCCGGCCGCGAGGTGCTCGTCGGCTTCGACGTCCGCGCCGTGACCCGCAACGGGGCACCCGAACCCTATTTCGTCGAGCGCGACGGCCGCGTTGCCCGCATCTATGTCGGCGATGCGGACGTCTTCCTGAGCCCGGGTGTCTACACCTACACGATCACCTACCAGACAGACCGGCAGTTGCGCTTTTTCGAGGACCATGACGAGATCTTCTGGAACGTCACAGGCAATGCCTGGGCGTTTCCCATCGATGTGGCGCGCGCAACGGTGCTTCTGCCGGGCGAGGCGCGTGCGCAGGATGTCATCTTCTTCACCGGACCGTTCGGCAGCCGCGCGCGCGATGCGCGCTCTGCAAGGGGCGACAACAATCAGACCGTGATCTTTGAAACCACGGCGCCTTTGGGCCCGCGGGAAGGGCTGACGGTTGGCGTCAAGTTTCCGAAGGGCCATGTCGCCGAACCGGCGGCGGGGCAGTTTTTCCTGCGCGATTTCGCCGGAGAGGTTGTGGCGTTTGGCGGGCTGGCACTGGTCTTCGGCTTCTTCATCTGGGCGTGGAACCGGGTCGGGCGTGATCCGCCCGAAGAGATCGTCGTGCCGCGCTGGGACCTGCCGGACGGCGTCTCGCCGGCACTGACGCATTACATTGCCAATCGGGGCCTGCGCGGGCAGGGCTTCACGGCAATCTCGGCGGCGGCGCTCAATCTGGCGGTCAAGGGCTATCTGGAACTCGACAATGATGACGGTACGCTGACCATGCGGCGCACCGACACACCGCTGATGGGCTCGAAACTGCCCGTCGGCGAACGGGCGCTGGCCGACCGCGTCTCGGCCAGTGGCGGCGCACTGACCGTCACCAAGAAAAACGGCGAGCGCGTCAAGCGCATGGCCACCAGCTTCGTTTCGGCGATCGAGGACGAGCACCGGGCGGTCTTCTACAAGTCCAATGTCGGCTACGTCGTTGCCGGGCTGGTCCTGTCGATCATCGTCGCCATTGCCGCGCTCGCCTTCAGCGGGCCGGTCGAAACCACGCTTGTGCCGCTCATCCCGCTCGGCTTCATCGGCATCGTCGTGACCATCCTTTTGGTCAATGCGGCCAAGAACGCCCGACGCGGCCTTGGCGGCAAGATCGGCCTTGCCTTCACGGTCTTCATTGCGATCTCGCTGATCGTCAATATCGGCCTGGCCGGCATTGCGGACGGTCTGGCGCTGATCGAAAAACCGCTGCTGGTCGGCCCGCTCATCACCCTCTTGATGCTCAACGCGCTGTTCTTCTTCCTGATGGGCGCTCCGACCCCGCTCGGCCAGACCCGGTCGGCGGAGATCGCCGGCCTCAAACGCTATCTGACGGTGGCCGAAGAAGACCGTATGAACATGCTCGGTTCGCCCGAAATGTCGCCGCGCCATTATGAGACGCTTTTGCCCTATGCTGTGGCGCTGGGCGTCGAAAAGCCCTGGTCGAAGGCGTTCCAGAAATGGCTGGCCGCAGCCGCCGCGGCGGGCGTTGCGACGGCGGTCGCCTATCACGGGCCGCGCTGGTATCATGGCGACAGTTTCCGTGCCGACCGGATCGGCGACCAGATGGGCAGCCTTGCCGGCGATCTGTCCAGTTCGATGACCGCTTCCATGCCGGCGCCGAAATCCTCCTCGTCGGGCTTTTCCTCCGGCGGCGGCTTTTCGGGCGGTGGCGGTGGCGGCGGTGGCGGCGGCGGCTGGTAAGGGAGACGGCAATGGCCAAGGGAAAATTGACTGACCAGGCGCCGGTGCTGCTGGTGCGCGATGTCGTCAAAAGCGCCGCCTATTGGCGCGACTGCCTCGGCTTCAAGGAGCGGCTTTGGGGCGATCCGCCCGGTTTTGCCATCTGCCGGCGCGATGCCTGCTTCATCATGCTCTCGCAGGCGCCCGAAGGCCATGAGATCGTGCCCAACTGGAAGATCGTCGACAAGATGTGGAACGCCTATTTCTGGGTCGATGACGCCAGGGCGATCTATGCGGAATTCCAGGCCAGCGGCGCCCGCATCGATTATTCGCTCTATGAAGCGCCCTATGGCGTGCTCGAGTTCGGAATTCAGGATCTTGATGGCCATGACATTGCGTTTGGGCAGGACCTTGACTAACACCGCCGGCGACACCTGACGCCAAAAGCGGTTCCCATGCCCGATCTGCTCATCGAACTCTTCTGCGAGGAAATCCCCGCGCGCATGCAGCGCCGCGCCGCGACCCATTTGCGTGAGGCGCTGACCGGCGCGCTGGTTGATGCCGGGCTGACCTATGAGGGCGCGCGCGATTATGTGACCCCGCGCCGGCTGACGCTGGATGTGCGCGGGCTCACGGCCCGCTCCGCCGACACCACCGAAGAGCGCAAGGGTCCGCGCGTTGATGCGCCTGAAAAGGCCGTTGCCGGCTTTTTGCGCGGTGCAGGCCTGTCTTCGGTCGACGAGGCCGAGGTGCGGTCCGACCCGAAAAAGGGCGATTTCTATGTCGCCGTGATCAAACGTGAGGGCCGCTCGGCCGAGGACATCGTCGCCGAAGCCATGCCGGCTATCATCCGCGATTTCCCCTGGCCCAAATCGATGCGCTGGGGCGCGCCGTCGGCCGAACCGGGCAGCCTGCGCTGGGTGCGGCCGCTGCAATCGATCCTGTGCACCTTCGGCCCGGAAACCGAGGAGCCGGTCGTCATCGGTTTCGAAGCGGGCGGCATCTGTTCGGGCAATCAGACGCGCGGCCACCGCTTTCACGCGGGCGAAGCGTTCGCGGTGCGCCGGTTCGACGATTATGCGGCCGAACTCGAAAAGCGCTTCGTCATCATCGATCCCGAGCGCCGCAAGGAGATGATCGCCGCCGACGCGCGCAATCTGGCCTTTGCCAACGGCGTGGAACTGGTCGAGGACGACGCGCTTCTGGACGAGGTGGCCGGGCTGGTCGAATGGCCGGTCGTGCTGATGGGCGAATTTGAGCGCGAGTTTCTCGAAATCCCCGACGAAGTGGTGCGCCTGACGATCAAGACCAACCAGAAGTGTTTTGTGTGCCGGGTTGCGCCGTCCACCTCCCCCTTGAGGGGAGGTCGGCGAAGCGAAGCTGAGCCAGGTGGGGGTCTCGCGCAGGTCGAAAACACCCCCACCCGTCCCGACGCTGACGCGCCGGTCCACCCTCCCCTCAAGGGGGAGGGAGACGCGCAACTTTCCAACAAATTCATTCTCGTCGCCAACATCGAGGCAAGCGATGGCGGTGCGGAGATCGCGCGCGGCAACGGCAAGGTGGTGCGCGCGCGGCTGGCCGATGCGCTGCATTTCTGGAAAACCGACCAGGCCGACCTGCCCGATCTGGAAAAATACCGCCCGTCAGCCGAAAAGTTCGACCTCGATCTGACAAAGCCGCTCGACCAGCGCATGGCCAAGCTCGACCATCTGGGCGTGACCTTTCATGCCAAACTCGGCACCCAAGGCGAACGCGTCGCGCGCATCGCCGCGCTCGCCGAAGAGCTTGTGGACGGCGTGGCGGCAAGCCTGTCCCCTCATCCTGAGGTGCGGGCGACAAGTCACCCTGACCCTTCGAGGCCTGCTTCGCAGGCACCTCAGGATGAGGGTGACTTGGGGCTCGCCTCGAAGGGCGAGGGGGCAGGCACGGACCTGCGCCACCTCGCGCGCCGCGCCGCCCATCTCGCCAAGGCCGACCTGACGACGGAAATCGTCGGCGAATTCCCGGAAGTGCAGGGCGCGATGGGCGCCATCTATGCCGAACGGCAGGGCGAACATCCCTCGGTCGTCCGCGCCATCGAGGATCATTACAAACCGCTCGGCCCGACCGAAAGCGTGCCGACCGACCCGGTCGCCATCGCCGTCGCGCTGGCCGACAAGCTCGATCTTCTGACCGGCTTCTGGGCGATCGATGAAAAGCCGACGGGTTCGAAAGATCCCTATGCCTTGCGAAGGGCCGCGCTGGGCGTGATCCGGATTGTGCTGGAGAACGGGATCAGGCTGGCATTGGCGCAGCATCACGTCTCTGCCGATCTCCTCTCCTTCTTCCATGACCGTCTCAAGGTCTATCTGCGTGACAAGGGCGCGCGGCATGACCTGATCGACGCGGTGTTGGCGGCAGGCGCCTCCCTCCCCCTTGAGGGGAGGATCGCTGCCAGCGAAGCGCCGCAGCGGGGTGGGGGTCGCGCGCAGACCGGCAATACCCCCACCCGTCCCGACGCTGACGCGCCGGTCCACCCTCCCCTCAAGGGGGAGGAAGACGCGTCGGCCAACGACGATCTGCTGATCATCGTGCGCAAGGTCGAGGCGCTGCAAAAGCTGCTCGACAGCGAGACCGGTGCGAACCTGCGCGTGGGCACGGAACGGGCGCTCAACATCCTCGCCGCCGAGGAGAAAAAGGATGGCGCGGGCGCGTTCGACCGGCCCGTGGACAAATCGCTCCTCTCCGAACCGGCGGAAAAGGAACTGGCCAACGTCATCGAGGCCGTTGCCGGCCATGTCGACGATCATGTCGCGCGCGAGGATTATGAAGGCGCGTTCGCCGTGCTCGCCGAACTTAGGCCGGCGGTCGATGCGTTCTTCGATACGGTCATGGTCAATGCCGACGACGCCAAGGTGCGGGCCAACCGGCTGGCGATCCTCGCCGGCCTGCGGACGGTCACCCGCAAGCTCGCCGATTTTTCCAGGATCGCCGGATAGCAAAACGCCCGGCGCGAGCCGGGCGTCGTGATGGGCATGTTTGCGGGCGCAATCAGCGCAACTGGACGTCGCCGAGCACCTGGTCGCGGATCGCATCCTCGACGATCAATTCGCGCATCCTGTCATTGTCGATGGTGCCGATGCCGCCGCCTTGCGAATAGAGCGGCTCTTCATCATCGTCTTCGACCTCGGCGCGATCGTCGTCCTGCGCCTCCTCGGGCGCCTCTTCCGTCATCGGTGCGTTGAGGACCAGAGGCGGCGCAGTGCCAGACGGCGCGGAGATGACGACCGGCTCTTCGCCCGGCACGTCGTCGAACTCGAAGAAGAGGACCGAGGGCAGGGCGCTGTCCTCGTAGATCGTGTATCCGGCCGTCGCGGGCGCGGCCATGATGGCGCAGAGCGCGGTTCCAGCGGCGAGTGCTGACAGGCGGTTTTTCATGGAGCCCATTCCCGGTTTTCGTGTATGACCGCCGGCAAGATTATGCCCATGTGGTTGAGATGGTGTTGCCCGACGTGGCTAACGAGATGTTAACCCGGCGCCCCGCGACCCGGCCCGTCATCGTGCCCGCCGATGACCGGGGCATTGGCCGCGCCGCGCGCCTTCTGGCCGATGGCGAGATCGCCGCCCTGCCGACCGAAACCGTCTATGGTCTGGCCGCCGACGCGACCAATGGCGAAGCGGTAGCGCGCATCTTCGCGGCCAAGGCCCGGCCGCGCTTTAACCCGCTCATCTGCCATGTTGACGGGCTGGAGATGGCGCGTGGTTTCGCCAAGTTCAGCCCACTGGCCGAGCGGCTTGCGGAAACGTTCTGGCCCGGCCCCCTGACGCTCGTTGTGCCGCTCGCCGAAGGCGCGGCCATCCATCCGCTGGTGACTGCCGGGCTCGATACGGTGGCGGTGCGCATGCCGCGCGGCGTCGCACGCGACGTGATTTCCGCGCTCGGCCGACCGATCGCCGCACCCAGCGCCAACAGGTCGGGAAAAATCAGCCCGACCACGGCGCGCGCGGTGCTCGACAGCCTTGGCGATGCGGTGCCGATGATCCTCGATGCAGGGCCGGCGCGCGTCGGTGTCGAATCCACCATCATCGATCTGTCCGGCCAAGCACCGGTCTGCCTGCGGCCGGGCGGCGTCGCTGTGACCGAGATCGAGCGGGCGATCGGCCAGCCGGTGGCGCGCGCCGGCGCCGATGCGGCGATCAGCGCGCCGGGCATGCTGCGCTCGCACTATGCGCCGGGACTGCCGGTGCGCCTGAATGCAACCGATGTGCGGCCCGGTGAAGCGCTTCTTGCCTTCGGGCCGGACGGCATCGCCGGCGCGGACAATGCCGCAGCGATTGCCAACCTGTCGCCGGCCGGAGACCTCACGGAGGCGGCCGCCAACCTGTTTGCGATGCTCGATCAACTCGACAGATCCGGTGCCACGGCAATCGCGGTCATGCCGATCCCGAGCGAGGGGCTCGGAGAAGCGATCAATGACCGGCTGGCTCGAGCGGCGGCGCCGCGCGAGGCGTCATGAAGGACGATCTGCGCAACCGGTTCGTCGCGATTGTCGGCAAGGCAAATGCGGCCACCGCCGACGACGAGATCGCGCCGCACCTGCGCGAATGGCGCGCCCGCTGGACGGGCGCCGCCGCCGCGGTCCTCAAGCCGGGCGCGACAGCCGAGGTCTCCGCGATCCTGAAGCTTGCAAGCGAAACCGGCACGCCGGTCGTGCCGCAGGGCGGCAACACCGGCCTGGTCGGCGGGCAGGTCCCGGACGCATCGGGCAATGCGATCATCGTCTCCACGAACCGGCTCAACGGAATCCGCGCCATCGATCCGGACGGGGACACGATGACGGTCGAGGCGGGTGTCGTCCTGCAAACCATTCAGGAAACCGCCGACGCTCATGACCGGCTTTTTCCGCTGTCGCTCGCCGCGCAGGGCTCGGCCCAGATCGGCGGGAACCTGTCGACCAATGCGGGCGGCACCGGTGCGCTCGCCTATGGCGTCGCACGCGATCTGTGCCTGGGCCTCGAAGTCGCGCTGCCGAACGGCGACGTGCTCGATGATCTCAACCGGCTGAAGAAGAACAACACCGGCTATGATCTGCGCGATCTGTTCATCGGCGCCGAGGGCACGCTGGGCATCATCACCGCCGCCGTGTTGAAGCTCCATCCCAAGCCGCGCGGGCGTGCGGCAGCTTTTCTCGCCGTGCCGTCGCCAGAGGCCGCGCTCACTTTCTTCCGGCAGGCCCGGTCCCGGTGCGGCCCGTCGCTGACCACGTTCGAACTGATGGCGCGCATGGGCATAGACTTCACCGTCCGCCATATGCAGGGCGCCCGCGATCCGCTCGATCGGGCCTATCCCTGGTATGTGCTGATCGAACTGTCGTCCGGACGGTCGGAGGCGGACGCGCGCGCCGAACTCGACCATCTGGTCGAAACCGGTTTCGGTGAGGGGACGCTCGTGGACGGCGTTGTCGCCGAAAGCGAAGCCCAGCTCCTGTCTCTGTGGCATCTGCGCGAAGCCATGTCCGAAAGCCAGGTCCCGGAAGGCGGCTCCATCAAGCACGACATTTCCGTGCCCGTTGCGGCCATTCCGGCCTTTCTCGAAGAAGCGGGCAAGGCGGTGGCGGCGATCGTGCCGGATGCGCGCCCGTGCCCGTTCGGCCACATGGGCGACGGCAATTTGCACTACAACATCTCCCAGCCGGTCGGCTGGCAAAAGGCCGATTTCCTGGCGCTGACTGACCAGATCACACCGGCGGTTCATGCCATCGTGCGGGCCCATGACGGCTCGATTTCCGCCGAGCATGGCATCGGTCAGATGAAGCGCGATGAACTGGCCGAAGTGAAATCGCCGGTCGCGCTCGATCTGATGCGGCGCATCAAGACCGCCTTCGATCCGGCCGGCATCATGAACCCCGGCAAGGTTCTGTAGGTCGGGCTGTCAGTCGTCGTCGCGGGCCGGCCGGTATTCGCCCGTCACAGGGTCCTTGACCAGCGTTCCGACCGCTTTCGTCTTGGCTTCCTTCTCGGCGCGGCGCACGCGGGCCGACACTTTTTCCGCTTCGCGAACGAACGCCTTGTAGCCCAGATAGCCGACCACGGCCACGGCGGCAAAGAACAGAAGCTGGGGCACGGTCACCTCCCTCGTCGGTGCGCTCAAAGGCCGTACCGGTTCCAAAGAGCACGTTCCTCAAGCGCCGACAAGAGACCGCTTGCGGCATGCGAGGTCAGCACCGACGGATCGATGCCGCCGAGCCCGGTCACGCCCGGTTGCGGGCGGCGGCCGAACAGGCCGCGCGGCATGGTCACGAGGCGCAATTGCGCCTTGTCGCCGAAACGCTGCTTGATGAAGGCGCGCATGTCGCCCAGATGATCGACCAGGCCCAGGTCCCGGGCGCTGTTGCCCGCCCAGAACCGGCCGGTGAACAGGTCCGGATCGTCTTTGAGCTTGTCGCCGCGCCGTTCTCTGACCAGATCGATGAAGGTCTGGTGCACTTCAAGCTGCAGCGCTTTGAGGCGCTCGACATCGTCTTCCTTTTCCGGCTGGAACGGATCGAGCGTCGACTTGTTCTGGCCGGCCGTGTAGACACGCCGCTCGACGCCGATCTTCTTGATCGCCTCGGTGAAACCGAAGCCGGCCGAGATCACGCCGATCGAGCCAACGATCGAGGAGGGGTCCGCGATGATCTCGTCGCCGGCGACCGCGATCATGTAGCCACCCGATGCCGCCACATCCTCGGTAAAGACCAGAACCGGCTTGTTCTTTTCCGCCGCCAGATCGCGGATGCGCTTGTGGATCAGCCGCGACTGGACCGGCGAGCCGCCCGGCGAATTGACGCTGATCGCCACCGCCGGCGCCTGCTTGACGGCGAAGGCGCGCTCCAGAGCCGGCGCGACAGCGGCCAGCGACAGCACCGGCTGCAGCGGCGATCCGCTTGCGGCGATCATCCCGCGCAGGCGCACGACCGGAATGATCGGAACGGACTTGCGGAACCGCGCCGGCAGAAACCGCGTCATCATCTCTTTCAAGGCAAGACCCCTTTATGGTGTTGGCCACCTATGTAAGTTGGCATCGCCGCCGTGCAATGGGCGCCGATCGTTGGTTCCTGTCCGCGATACGGATAGGATGGCGGACAGGGATGCGATCATCGTGCGGTGCTACGGCGCAATTGACGTTTACGTAAAAAGTCGTTAGCGCTGTCAGAACGCGTACGCGCCATCGAACGGCGGTTCAGGGAGGCACACATGTATCGGGCACCGGTCGACGAGATCACCCATGCGCTCAAGGCGGTTTCAGGCCTTGGCGACGCCATCGAAGACGGCAAGGCCGGCGATCTGTCGGCCGATCTGATCGATGCGATCCTGGAAGAGGCGGGCAAGTTCGCCACCGACCGCATCGCCCCGCTGCATCTGCCCTCGGATCGTGAAGGTTCGCGGCTCGATGGCGGTGATGTCACGACGCCGGAGGGCTGGAAGCAGGCCTATCTGGACTGGATCGAGGGCGGCTGGAACGCCTTGCCCGGCCCCGAGGATCATGGCGGCCAGGGCCTGCCCATGTCGCTTGCCATGGCGGCGATGGAAATGTGGAATTCCGGCTCGATCGCCTTCGCGCTGTGCCCGACCCTGACCATGGGCGCGATCGAGGCGCTGGAACTGCATGCAACCGACGCGTTGCGCGCCACCTATCTCGACAAGCTCGTCTCCGGCGAATGGACCGGCACGATGAACCTGACCGAGCCGCAGGCCGGCTCGGACCTTGGGGCGCTCAAGACCCGTGCCGAACCCGTCGGTGACGGGACCTACCGCATCTTCGGCCAGAAGATTTACATCACCTATGGTGAGCACGACATGACGGACAATATCGTCCATCTCGTGCTTGCGCGGCTGCCCGATGCGCCGGCCGGCACGCGCGGCATTTCGCTGTTCCTGGTGCCCAAATTCCTCGTCAATGAAGACGGTTCGATCGGCACCCGAAACGATGTGTTCTGCAACGGGCTTGAACACAAATTGGGCATTCACGCCTCGCCCACCTGCACGATGATCTTCGGCGACGGTAAGCATGGCGAAACCCCCGGCGCGATCGGCTGGCTGGTCGGCGAGGAGAATCGCGGCCTGAACTGCATGTTCACGATGATGAACAATGCGCGCCTCGCCGTCGGCATCCAGGGCGTCGCGGTTGCGGAAGCGGCCACACAAAAAGCCATCGCCTATGCCAACGAACGCACGCAGGGCCGTGCGCCGGGCTGGACCGGCGACGGCATGAGCCCGATCGTCCATCACCCGGACGTGCAGCGCAACCTCCTGACGATGAAGACGCTGACCGGCGCGGCGCGCGCCATTTGCTATGCCTGCGCGCACGCGCTCGACATGGCGCGTGTCGGCACCGACGAGGAAAGAAAGTTCTGGAGCGAGCGCGCGGGTCTGCTGACACCGATCGCAAAGGCGTTTTCCACCGACATCGGATCGGAAGTCGCATCGCTCGGCGTGCAGGTGCATGGCGGCATGGGCTTTATCGAGGAAGCGGGCGCCGCCATCTTTATGCGCGACGCCCGGATCACCCAGATCTATGAGGGCACCAACGGCATCCAGGCGATCGATCTGGTGCAGCGCAAGCTGCCGCTGTCGGACGGCGCATGCGTTGCGGCCTATCTCGACGAGCTCGACGGTGTCCTCGAAAAGCTGCGCGCCTCCAACGACACGCGCTTTGGTGAAGCCGGCCGCTATCTGGAAGCGGCGATGGCCGATCTGCGCGCCGCGACTGACTGGATGATGGCAAAGATGGCCGAGGGCGAGAAACAGGCGGTGCTCGCCGCCGCAACGCCCTACCAGCATCTGTTCGGACTGACTGCCGGCGGCGTCTATCTAGTCAAGGGCGCGCTTGGCTCTGCCAATGGCACGGACCGCGCCTCTCCGGCGCGCTTCTACGCGGAAAACCTGGTCGGCCAGTCGGGCGCGCTGCGCGACCGGGTCGAACAGGGCGCGGCGAGCCTCGCCGCCGCCGGCGAAGCGCTGGTGGCCTGACATGAGCGCAGCACCCGATACCGCCGAGCAGCACATCCTCGTCTCGCGCGAGGGCGCGGTCCAGACCATCCGCTTCAACCGGCCGAACAAGAAGAACGCGATCACGCGCGCCATGTATGCCGCGCTTGCCGGCGCGCTCGCCGATGGCGAAGCCGATGACGCCGTGCGCTGCCATGTCATTCTGGGCCAGCCGGGCGCGTTCACCTCCGGCAACGATCTGGCCGATTTCCTCGCCTTTGCCACGACCGGCGAGATGGGCACCGAAGTGCTCGATCTTCTGCGGCTGTTGCCGAAGCTCGAAAAGCCGGTCGTCTCCGGCGTCGACGGGCTTGCCATCGGCATCGGCACGACGCTGCACCTGCATTGCGATGTGACCTTTGCAACGCCGAGGTCGGTCTTCAAGACACCGTTCGTCGATCTGGCGCTCGTCGCCGAAGCCGGGTCGAGCATGTTGGTCCCCGCCATCATGGGGCATCAGCGCGCCTTTGCGCTTCTTGCCATGTGCGAGGATTTTTCGGGCCAGGACGCCGCCGACGCAGGCCTGATCTGGAAGGTTGTCGCCGAAGACAAACTGGAAAGCGCCGTCATGGAGGCGGCCAAGGCACTCGCCGCCAAGCCGCCCAAGGCGCTGGCGCTGACCAAGCGACTGATGAAGGGCGACACGAAAGCGCTGGAAGCGCGGATTGCCGAGGAAGCGGAACTCTTCGCCGCCCAGCTGAAGTCCGACGAGGCGCGGCAGGCGTTCATAGCCTTCATGGCGCGCAAGAAATAGCGCGTTTGTACGCCGCTGTTGTTTGTAGACGGTCCAGCGACGCCCTCACCCTGAGGTGCGAGCGCCAATCCCCTCGCCCTTCGAGGCTCGCTTCGCTTACGCCTCAGGATGAGGGGATTGGCGGCGAGCCTCGAAGGGCGAGGCGTCGTTTGCCAGGTTCAACGCTCCAGCAGCGCCACGACCTCCACATGCGGCGACCACAAAAATTGGTCGATCGGCGTAACTGAGACGATGCGGTAGCCGGCAGCCGTCAGGATGGCGAGATCGCGCGCCAGCGTCACCGGATTGCAGGAGACGGCGGCGATTTTGCCGACACGTGAGGCGGCGATCTGATGCGCCTGTGCCTCGGCGCCGGCGCGCGGCGGATCGAAAACAAGACCATCAAATGCGTCCAGTTCTTTCGACGTGACCGGACGCATGAACAAATCCCGCCGTTCGGTCGTCACACGGCGTAGCTTTTCGCCGGTCGCGGCGCGCCAGCCGGCGTCGAGCGCGGCCAGCGAAGCGCGATCGCCTTCGACCGCGTGAACGCGGGCAAACCGGGCGAGGGGCAGCGCGAACGTCCCACACCCCGAAAAGAGATCGGCGACCGATTTGGCGCCCTGCATGTGGCCGGCGACAAGATCGCGCATGGCGCTCTCGGCCTTGGCCGTCGCCTGGATGAAGCCGCCCGACGGCAGTGCGACGGCGATCCCGCCGAAGGAGACGGTCGGCTTGCGCGTTTCAGCGAGCACCTCGTCGCGCACGGTGAGCCGCGCCAGATTGGCCCTGAGCGCGATGCCGATGGCGGCCTGCCGCGCAGGCTCGGTGAGCGCGAAATCGCCGGCGAGAGCCACATCGAGCCCCGTTCGCGTCACGGTGACGGTCATCGAGGCGGGCTTTGCCGCTACCTTCATAATTGGCAAGACAGCCTTGGCCAGCGCCTTGAGCGCGCCGCGCGCCTTGACGAGAATCGGATCGACGACGCGGCATTCGACGCTCTCGACGATGGCATGGCTTCCGGCCTGCTGAAAGCCGAGCCGCACGCCGTCCGGCCGCCGGAGCACGGAGAAGGTCGCGCGGCGCCGTGTGGCCGGCACTCCCGGAACCAGTTCCGCGACGCATGCCTCGATTCCCTGCCGTCGGAGCGCATCGACCACCAATTGCCGTTTCCAGGCCCGGTAGGGCGCATCGGCCCAATGCTGGACGGCGCAGCCGCCGCATTCGCTGAAATGCGGGCATGGCGGGGACACCCGCTCTGATGATGGCGTGACGATTTCAACATCATTGGCGCGTCCATCGCCGATCGTTGCGCGCACCGTCTCACCGGGCAGGGCGCCGGGCACATAGATCGTCTCGCCCCGATGATCGGCCAGCCCGTCGCCTAGCGCGCCCATGGCGGAGATCGTCATCGTCTCAACCATACTTGACAGCCCAGAGCAGATATTCCGCATTGCCGTCACCGCCCGTGATCGGCGAGGGGATGAGCGCCTTTTTCGACCAGCCGGACCGGGTATCAAGCCATGCGGCAATGGCCTCGGCAGCCGCGCGTCCGTCATCGGCGGCAACCAGCCCGCCCTTGCCGATGTGGTCGCGACCGACTTCAAACTGCGGTTTAACCAGCGCCACCAGATGCGCGCCCGGCGCGGCGAGATCGAGCGCGGCGGGCAGGGCGAGCTTCAGCGAAATGAAGCTGACATCGCTGACCAAGATCGACGGCCGGTCACCCTCCAGATCGGCCGCCGACAGATCGCGTGCATTGAGCCCTTCGGTCAGGCGGACACGCGGGTCTGCCGCAAGGGTCGGGTCCATTTGCCCGTGCCCGACATCGATGGCGTGGACTTTGGCCGCGCCCTCTTCCAGCAAAACCTGCGTGAACCCGCCGGTCGATGCGCCAATGTCGAGGCATACCGCGTCAGTCACCGGTACGGGGAACGCGTCGAGCGCCGCTTTCAGCTTGAGCGCGGCCCGCGAAACATATCGCGATGCCGGATCGGCAACGGCGATCTCGGTCTGGTTCGTGCATGGATGGGCCGGTTTGGTGACCACCGCGCCATCGACCGTCACGGTGCCGCGCATGATCGCATCGCGCGCCCGTGCCCGCGTCGCAAACACGCCGCGCGCGACCAGCGTTCGGTCAAGTCGCTCTCGGATTTCGTCGTTGGCGCCCATGCCACCTCTTCGCCGAGGCGGCGCGCCGGCGCAAGTCTCGCCGGCGAGGTCTTACCAGCCTTGGGCAGAAGCAACGATGAGCGAGCCGCCATAGACGATGCGGACGCGGCGCTCGGGCATGGGCCGGGCGATCGGCTCGTGGAAGAGCGCAAAGATGGGCCCGCTGAACGGGACCAGCGCCGGCAGGATGGATGGCGCCGATGATTGCACCGAGTGCGTTTGCATCGCGTCCGGCTTGGCCGGGAGACGTGCATCGGTCGCGATGGAACCGCGTATCGCGCCCATCCGCAGCGCGACCTGCTCGGCAGCCGCGCGATCGATCGACGCGTCGTAACGCGGCCCAGCCGCCAATGCGGTCGTGCCGGCCAGCAGCATCACGGCCATGACGGCCGAACCGATCCATCCCTTTGCGTTGCTCTTCGCCATCAACGGCCCCGTCTTTTCGCGCGCAGAGATAGCGAAAGGGCCTTGAAACCGCGCAAAGGAACGCGGTGAAAATCCGCTCAACCGGAACGGTGAAGAAATGGCAAACGCGCGGCGGAAACCGTCACGAAGGCAGGGGAATGAACTCCTCTTCGTCGCCTGGAACGATGTCGAACCGCCCCGTTTTCCATTCCTGCTTGGCTTGTTCGATCCGTTCCTTGGAGGATGAGACAAAATTCCACCAGATGTGGCGCGGGCTGCCTATGGATGCGCCGCCAAAGACCATGAACGAAGCGCCCGCTCCCGACCGGACGACGATCTCGTCGCCGGGCCGGAAGACCAGGAGCTGGTCGCCCGTGAACGCGTCGCCCGCAATGTCAATCGTGCCGTCGATCACATAGATGGCACGTTCTTCCGTGTCGGCGGGGATGTCGATTTCGCCGCCGGCGGGCAGCGTCACGTCCACATAGAGCGTTTCGGAAAACTGGGTCACCTGCGATGTCGCGCCGTGAAACGCGCCGATCAGCACCTTGGCGTGGGCTTTCTCGCCATCGACAATGCCCATCGTGTCGGCCGCCGTGTTTTCGAACGCCGGCGCGATCTCTTCCTTGCCGTCGGGCAGCGCGAGCCAGGTTTGAAGGCCCGACATGGCCCGTTCCGTCGACCGCAATTCCTCGGGCGAACGCTCGGAATGGACGATGCCGCGCCCGGCCGTCATCAGATTGATGTCGCCCGGCGCGATGACCATTTCGGTGCCCAGCGAATCGCGGTGCCGGATGGTGCCGTCGAACAGATAGGTCACGGTGGAAAGGCCGATATGCGGATGCGGGCGCACATCGATGGCCTCGCCGGGGCGAAACACAGCAGGCCCCATACGGTCAAAGAAGATGAACGGGCCGACCAGCTTGCGCTGGCGCGACGGCAGCGCGCGGCGCACCTCAAAGCCGCCAATGTCCTTGGCGTTGGGGATGATCAGTTCTTCGAGCGCATCGCAGGCGAATGCATCGCCCGCCTTGGGATCGGTTCCGGGGAAAAAGCTCATGATGGCACCTGTTGATTGGGCTGTCTTGCAGGCAAGATAGCCCGCCACGGCGCAAATACCATCCGGCCGCCGGGCGACACAGCGTTCACCGCAAGGCCGGTCTCAGTCGCCCAGCGGTTCGGTTCCGGTCGCCTGTCCGTCCCGGCCCGTCTTGATCTTTTCGATCTTCAGTTCGGCGGTTTTCAGCAACGTGTCGCACCGCGCCCGCAAGGCTTCGCCGCGTTCGTAGATGGCGATGCTCTCCTCGAGCGCCACATCGCCGCGCTCCAGCCGGTCGACGATCTTTTCGAGTTCTTCCAGCGCCTTTTCAAAGGAAAGGCCGGTGACATCGGCGTTCGGATCGGTCTCGCTCATCGTCTATCCCCACATCAGGCGCTGAATGTGCGTGCCGGCCGACGCGGCCAGGCCCTGAAGGTCATAGCCGCCCTCCAGCACGCTGACCAGCCGGTTGTCGGCATGCCGCCCGGCCGCCTCGATCAGCCGGCCCGTCGCCCAGTCAAAGTCATCTTCGACCAGATTGATGTTGGCGAGCGGATCGCGGTGATGGGCGTCGAACCCCGCTGAGACGATGATCAGGTCGGGCGCGAACGCGTCGATGGCACGCAGCACGCGATCCTTGAACGCGTCACGGAACGCCTCGCCGCCATCGCCCGGCGCAAGCGGCGCGTTGCATATCGTGCCATGTTCGCCGGTCTCGCCCTTGGCGCCGGAGCCCGGATAAAGCGGCATCTGGTGGGTGGAGCAGTAAAGAACGCTCGCATCGTCCCAGAAAATGTCCTGCGTGCCATTGCCGTGATGGACGTCCCAGTCGACGATGGCCACCCGTTCGGCGCCGTGCGCGGCCCGGGCGTGCCGGGCGGCGATGGCTGCCGTGTTGAACAGGCAGAACCCCATCGCGGTCTCTTTCTCCGCATGATGGCCCGGCGGTCGTGCGGCGACGAAGGCGTTGTCGAACGTACCGTCGAACACGCCGTCGACGGCCGCCATCGCGGCGCCGATACCGTGCAGCGCCGCTTCCATGCTTTTGGGTCCGGCCACCGTGTCGGCATCGACATGGGCCAGTCCTTCTTCGGGAATCTGCGATCTGACGTTGGCGAGAAAACTCTCGGGATGGGCCAGAAGAACCGCGCTTTCGTCGGCGCGCGGTGCCTCCACGCGGTCGAGGGCCTCAAATGTGTCGGCTGTCAGCGCCTCTTCCAAAGCGCGCAGCCGGTCGACGCGCTCGGGATGCCCCGGCGGCGTCACATGTTCCTTGAAGACCGGATGCTCGAAATAGCGGGTTGCCATGGCGCCAGGGTAGTGGTTTGCGCGCGGCCGCGCCAGCGCCTGCTTCGCGGTCGGCCCCTTTTCCACCGGCGATCAGGCGGGCTGCGTCGCGGCCATACCGGGATCGTCGCCATTGGCGCGCATTTCGGCCAGCGCCGGCGTCGCGCGGTTCAGCCGGTCCTCCCAGCGCGGATCGGGCGTCTGGCCGTCAATGTGCGCGAAATAGACGCTCATCAGGGCGCTGACGGCGAACGGTTCCAGCACGACATGCAAAATGAAGGTCGTCACGATGGCCGAACCGATCATGCCGTAGACCTGGCTTGGCCCTTCGAAACCGGCCAATACCAGCGACACGGGACCGGCAACGGCGGCAAAGATGGCGATTGCGGCAACCAGCACGAACAGCGTCAGCCATGCCGCGTTCTTCAGCATGACGCGTCCGTTCTGCGCGTAAAGAACGATGGCGTCAGCCGAGGTTTGCCAGGGATTGGTACTCTGGGTGCGCAGATTGTGCGCAAGCACGATTTCGTCGACATAGCCGATTGCGACATCGGCGATGGACTGGAGGATGCCGAAGACGGTGGTCAGGCCGGGCACGCCGCCGCCAAAGCGCCTCATGACATCGCCGATGGCGGCCAGTGCGGCTTTGATCAGTTGGTCGAGCGCAAAAAGGAGGCTTGCCTGGGCGAAGCGATCGCTGACCTCGTGCCAACCGAAGGCCAGCTGAGACCGTCCGGCGGGCAGCGCTTCATGGTCGTAAAGCCGGACCATGACGGCGACATGGGCCGCCTTGACCAGATAGAGCGAATATTCACGCAGGATGCGCACGACCAGGCCGCCCAGCGTCACCCCGCCCAGCGCGCCGACAATGCCGCCCTGCATCGGCATCATCGCATCGAACAGAAAGGGCAGCACCTGATGGCCGATAATGCCGCCGGAAACGGTCATCACAAGGAAGACGACGGCGAACAGGCCATAGACCAGGACGCGCAACACGAGGAACGGCCAGGTCCGCAAGACCAGGCCCAATGTGCGCGATATCGAAAAATCCCAAAGCATGGCGGTAACCTCCACCATCCATTTGGGCATGCGGCGGCTAAGGTTCGATGACCAGAAGAACGCCATCTTCGGTCGCGGTTACCAGACGGTTACCGGTTGCGATGATGGCCTTGTCGATCGGCGCGGGCAGCGCGATGTCGGTGGCGCCCGAAAGCGGCGCGCGCAATGAGCGCCGGTCCTGCGAAGGAATGAAGGCATCGCCACCCAGAACCGCCGACAGGCCCAGTTCGCGCGAACCGATCAGATGATTAGAGAGGTTGCGGGCGATATCGTTGCGCTCGGTGATGGTGCCGTTTGCGGCCATCGTGACCGTGAACAGCCGCCCGCCAATATGCGGTGTGCGCACGCCGATGATCGTGGAGCCGCCTTCGCCGGAGCCGGCCGGAACGATCGCGGCGATGTTCAGCCACCGGTTGGGGCGGCCATTCTCGCGCGATGACGCGATCTCGACCAGTTCGCCGCCGCGCAGGCCGTAAATGGCGATCGCTGCGCCGCCAGATTGCGAGGCCCGGATTGTGATCACTTCGTTCGCGCCGTTGCCGTCGAGGTCGCGTATGCGCGGCGTGATGTCTTCAAAGACCTGCGTGTCCGGCAGGACGAATTCGACGATAGTACCGTTGCTGGTCTGCGCGACCACCGAACCACCCTCGATCGCATCGCCCAGAACGCCGTGCGCATAGCGATCCGTGGGCCGTCCATACCAGGCGCGCCTTATTTCGCCTGCGGCCGCTGTGGCGACAAACCCGTCGGGCAGGGCGCCTTCCGGAGCGCGCTGAGGCAATCCGCGAATGACATCGGGGACAAGGCAGATACCGGCATTGCAATCGCCCGGTTCGATGCGCAGCGTGCCGCGCTCGGTCTCGGCATAGCTGCCGCGCGGCGTCTGGACGATGGCCGTGACCGCGCCCTCGGTCTCGATGGCGGTGACGGCCTGGGCGTGGGCAACGGTGGGCGTCATCAGAAGCGCGACAGCAAGAATTGGCCCGAAGAGGAAATTTGTCATCGCCCCCGCCCTTCGAGGCTCGCATTCATCCCCCGCCCTTCGAGGCTCACTGCGTTCGCGCCTCAGGATGAGGGATGAATGCGAGCCTCGAAGGGCGGGGGCGGTGTCACACAATGTCACCCCTCCAGCCGCTCGGTAGAGACGATCTGGATGCCAAACCCCTCAAGGCCGATATAGCGGCGCTCGCGGGTCGAATAGAGCCGGATCGAGGCCACGCCCAGATCGCGCAGGATCTGCGCGCCAAGGCCGATTTCGCGCCACTGGTTTTCCCGGTCGCGCGCTTCGGCATGGTCCTCGGTCAGCGGTCTTGAACTGTGATGGGCGACACCCACCGACCCTTCGCGCAGGTAGACGACCACGCCGCGCCCGTGCTCGGCGATCATCCGTTCGAGCACCGACACCGGATCGCGTTCGCGCCCGAACACATCATCGATCACGCTTTCAAGGTGCAGCCTGACGGGGATTTGCTGACCGTCGCGAATGTCGCCGGCAACGATCGCCAAATGCTGCATCGGATCCCAGGGCAGCGTATAGGCATGGGCGGTTGCCGGGCCGGCGGCGGTCTGCACATGGCTTTCCTCGACCCGCTCGACCAGCGTTTCCTGCCGTTGCCGGTACGCGATCAGATCGGCGACTGAAACCATCTTCAAACCGTGTTCTTCGGCGAAACCGGTCACCTGCGGACCGCGCATCACCGTGCCGTCGTCATTGACGAGTTCCGAGATCACGCCGATGGGCGGCAGGTCGGCAAGGCGGCACAGATCCACGGCCGCCTCGGTATGGCCAGACCGCATCAGAACGCCACCTTCGCGCGCCACGAGCGGGAAGATGTGGCCGGGCCTGTTGAAGTCCTCGGCTGCCGCGTTGGGATTGGCCAGGTTGCGCACCGTTGCGGTGCGGTCGTCCGCGGAGATGCCGGTGGTCGTGCCGTGCCTGTAGTCGACCGAGACGGTGAAGGCCGTCCCCTTGGCGTCGGTGTTTTCGGCGACCATCGGCGCAAGGTTCAGCCGTCTGGCCTCCTCGGGCGGCATCGGCGCGCAGACGATACCCGACGTGTGCCGCACTATGAAGGCCATCTTTTCGGGCGTGGTGTGCACGGCGGCGACGATCAGGTCGCCCTCGTTCTCGCGCCCGTCATCATCCATGACGACGACGATTTCACCCCTTTCGAACGCGCGCAGCGCCTCGACGACGCTGGCCTGATCGTAACCCATCGCAAAACCCTCAAATCCGGCCGGTCTGGCCCCGGTGCCGCAGATAATGGTCGGCGATGGCGCAAGCCACCATCGCTTCGCCGATCGGCACCGCACGGATGCCGACGCACGGATCGTGCCGGCCCTTGGTCTGGACGTCGACCTCTTCGCCGTCCCTGGTCACCGATTTGGTCGGCGTCAGGATGGACGAGGTCGGCTTGACCGCGAATCGCGACACCACTGGCTCACCGGTCGATATGCCGCCCAGAACGCCGCCCGCCTTGTTGGTCAGGAACACCGGCTTGCCGTCATCGCCGATGCGCATCTCATCGGCATTGTCTTCGCCGCGCAGCGTCGCCGCCTCGAACCCGTTGCCGATCTCCACGCCCTTGACCGCGTTGATCGACATCAGATGCGAAGCGATGTCCTGGTCGAGCTTGGCGTAGATCGGCGCACCGAGCCCGGCCGGAACGCCCGTCGCGAGCACTTCGATCACCGCGCCGACGGACGAACCGTCCTTGCGGATCGCGTCGAGATAGGCGGCGAACCGGTCGACCGCGCCGGGATCGGGGCAGAAGAACGGGTTCCGGTCGACCGCATCCCAATCCCAATTGGCCCGGTCGATCATTTCGGTGCCCATCGCAACCAGCGCGCCGCGCACCTCCATGCCCGGCACCACTTTGCGCGCCAGCGCACCGGCAGCGACGCGTGCTGCGGTCTCGCGCGCCGACGAACGCCCGCCGCCGCGATAATCGCGCAGACCATATTTGGTGTCATAGGTGAAATCGGCATGGCCGGGCCGGTAACGCGCCTTGATCTCCGAATAGTCCTTGGAACGCTGGTCGGTGTTTTCGATGAGCATCGACACGGGCGTGCCCGTGGTGATCAGCGTCTCCGGATCGTCCTCGTCGGGGATGAAACCCGACAGGACGCGCACTTGATCGGCCTCGCGGCGCTGGGTGGTGAATTTCGACTGGCCCGGCTTGCGCTTGTCGAGGAAGGACTGGATTTCCGCAACGGTGAAGCGGATGCCCGGCGGGCAGCCATCGACGACGCAGCCAAGCGCCGGCCCGTGGCTTTCGCCCCAGGTCGTGACACGAAACAAATGACCGAATGTGTTGTGCGACATGAAAGGCTCCGGCGTGCGAACGCGTTCCTAGACGAACCGCGGCCCATTGCAAAGCCGGTCAGCGCAGCCAGCGGCCGGCCTGTCCGTCAAACCGGTAGATATTGTCCTGGCGAATACGGCCGCGCACCGCCGTATCGCCTTCGATGGCTTCCAGAAGATGGCGTGTGCCCCGGATGATGCCGCCATGGGTGACGATCAGGCTCGGTCCGTCTAGGCGCTCAAGGAAGCGCCGGACGCGGTGGACGGCAATTGCATAGCTCTCGCCGCCGGGCGCCACGAAGTTCCACTTGTCCGCCTCACGTGCCGAGACCAGATGCGGAACCAGCTTGCGCAACTCGTCCAGCTTGTGGCCCTCCCACTCGCCGAACGTGACCTCCTTGAGATCGTCGTCAAGGCCATAATCCTCAGGCACCAAGCCAAGCCCCTCGCGCAGGATTTCCATGGTCTTGCGCGTGCGCGAAAGCGGGCTCGCCACAAAGCGCCAGCCCGACCAGTCGTCGCGTTCAGCGCGCAGCATGTCGGCATAGGCGGCCGCCTGCGCCAGCCCGGTCGAATTGACCGGAATGTCCATCTGGCCCTGAAACCGCTCCTCGCGGTTCCAGTCCGTCTCGCCATGGCGGATCATGTAGAACGGATGGGCAGGTTTCATGTCGGTCGCCGGAAGATCGCCTGCCGTTTCGCCGTCGCTACTGCTTGGTGATGTCGGGTGCGTCGACGGCTTTCATGCCGACGACATGATAGCCACTGTCGACATGATGCACTTCGCCGGTGACAGACCGCGACAGGTCGCTCAGAAGATAGAGCGCGGCATCGCCCACCTCGTCGATGCTGACGGTCCTGCGTAGCGGCGAATTATATTCGTTCCACTTCAAAATATAGCGAAAATCGCCGATGCCCGAGGCGGCCAGCGTCTTGATCGGTCCGGCCGAAACGGCATTGACCCGGATGCCCTGCGGGCCGAGATCGACCGCCAGATAGCGGACGCTTGCTTCCAGCGCCGCCTTGGCGACGCCCATCACATTGTAATGGGGCATGACCTTCTCGGCGCCGTAATAGGTCAGCGTCAGGATCGAGCCGCCATTGGTCATCAGCGGTTCGGCGCGGCGTGCGAGATCGGTCAGCGAGTAGACCGAGATGTCCATCGAGCTGTTGAAATTCTCGCGCGACGTATCAACGTAGCGGCCGGTCAGTTCGTCCTTGTCGGAAAAGGCAACGGCGTGGACCAGAAAATCGAGCCGGCCCCAGGTCTTTTCGAGATGCGCGAAGACGGCATCGAGCGATGCCGGTTCGGTAACGTCCAGATGGCCGGCCACCAGCGCGTTGAGTTCCTGGGCAAGCGGTTCGACCCGACGGCGAAGCGCATCGCCCTGATAGGTCAGCGCCAGTTCGGCGCCATGGGCAGCGCATGATTTGGCGATGCCCCACGCGACAGAACGGTTGTTGGCAAGGCCGATCACCAAGCCGCGCTTGCCCTTCATCAGGCCTGAACCCATGCTCATAAAAACGGCTCCATGCGCCTGTCACGTCAACGACCGGGCATATCGCACGAAGGTCAGGGCGCTTCAAGGCGCAATCGGAGGCCAGAGGGCCGGACCGGCGTCAGCCCTTGGCTGCCTCGTCGGCAAAGAACTGCTCGAGCGCTTCGCGGTCGGCGTCATCGAGTGAAATGCGCACAACGGCGAACAGATCGCCGCGCTTGCCGGATTTTTGCGGCAGGCCGCGGCCCGGCACGCGCAGCGACTGGCCCGACGAGGTCCAGGGCGCGATCTTCACCGCGATCTTGCCGTCGGGCGTCTGAACCGGCGCCTTGCCGCCGCGCACGGCGGTCTTTAGATCGATGTCGGTGTCGACATGGATGGAGTGGCCGTCGATTCGCATGCCGGGCTCGGGCTTGATGCGCACCTTGGCAAGCACATCGCCGCGATGGCCCGCGGGGCCGGTTTCGCCCTGGCCTTTCAGGCGGATGATCTGGCCATCCTGCACGCCCTTGGGAACGGTCACGGCAATGGTTCGGCCGTCCTTGAGCGTCAGTTTGGCCTTGCCGCCATTGATGACATCGCCCACCGGTACTGCCAAAGGCATCTCGATGTCGCGGCCCTTCGGAGGCGTCGCCTGGCTCTGGCGCGCGCGTCCGCCTCCGGGCGGATCGCCGAACATGGTCTCGAACTCGGTTTGCGAGAAGCTCCGCCGCGGCCCGCCGGCCTGCGCGCCTCCGAAGGCGCCGCCGAACACGGTTTTCAGGATGTCCTCGGCATCGAAGCCGCCGGCCTGCGCCTGACCCCGCGCCCGCCCGCCGAAAAGGTCGTCGAACCCGTCGGCGCCGGTAAAGCCGTTGCCGCCCGGATAGCCCTGGAACATCTCGCGCCCTTCGGCATCGATCTCGCCGCGATCGAATTTCTTGCGCTTGTCCGCGTCGCCGACGATCTCATAGGCGCGCGACGCCTCCGCGAAACGCTCCTTGGCCTTCGCGTTGTCCGGATTGGCGTCCGGATGGAATTTCTTTGCCAGTTTGCGGAAGGCGGACTTGATCTCCGCCGCGCTCGCCGTCTTGGAGACGCCGAGAACCGCATAAGGATCGCGCATCAATCCCTCCAATGTCAGTCGTCTGCGTCGATATGGGGAATGGCGCGGCCGAATTCCAGCCTGAAAAGCGGGACTTAACCCGCGTCTTGCGGTGTGCCGGCCGGCGAAAGGCTGCGCGTCCACCAGCCCGAGCGGGGATCGAGGCACACTTCGCCTTCATAGAGCGTCACGCCGTCATAGGCGTTGCGGGTCGCCAAAAACTGGCGGCAGGTCTGGCCGGCCAGCACGCTTTGGCTGATCTGGCTGATCGTGCCGCGCGACCCGGTGGCAGCGCTCGCCCAGGGCAGGGCGCCGTCGTCCAGCTTGCCCAGATCGGCGGTCGTCACGGCGAGCCGGATCGTATCCTCGTCGATCAGCCGGTCGGTGTCGCCTGGATCGCCGGCACGCTGCGGCGCGAACGGGTCGGTGGCGATGGAAGGTGCCGGATCGGCAAGCGAAATCGCGCTGGTCGAGATGGCATCGTCGATCGGGTTGCCGCCAACGGCACAGCCAGCGAGCGCCGACAGGGCAACGACCGCAACCGCGCCACGGCGGACAGCGGCGGAACGCGCCTTGACAGCCCGTGCGCAGGCCGTGATTTTGCGACTGAAACGAACCCAAGCGGTCAAAACCGCAACCCCGAAAAACCCCACACCAGAGACCGATCATGCCTGAGGCCCGGTTAACAGAACGTGATCCCGCCATCGAAACCGACCCGTTCGGCCTGTTCGCCGATTGGTTGGCCGAGGCTGAAAAGAACGAGCCGAACGATCCGAACGCAATGTCGCTGGCAACGGCCGACGAAAGCGGTCTTCCCAATGTCCGGATGGTGCTCTTGAAGGGGTTCGACGAGCGCGGCTTCGTCTTCTACACCAATTTCGAGAGCCAGAAGGGCGAAGAACTCCTCGCCAACCGGCAGGCGGCCATGTGCTTTCACTGGAAGAGCCTGCGTCGCCAGGTGCGCCTGCGCGGGCCGGTGACCATCGTCGACGATGAGGAGGCCGACACCTATTACGCCTCGCGCCCGCGCGGCAGCCGCATCGGTGCCTGGGCCTCGCACCAGTCACGGCCGCTCGAAAGCAAGTTCGCGCTCGAAAAGGAAGTGGCGCGATACACCGCCAAATATGCCATCGGCGACATTCCGCGCCCGCCGCACTGGTCGGGCTTTCGCCTGTCGCCGACTTATCTTGAGTTCTGGAAGGACGGCAAATTCCGGCTTCATGACCGGTTCGTCTTCACGCGCGACAATGAAGGTGCGGACTGGCAGACCGCGCGTTTCTACCCGTGAGCGAGATGAAGACGCAGCCGACCGGTGCTTCGGTCGATGCGTTCATCGCATCGGTCGACCATGCCGGGCGGCGCGAGGATGCGGCAACCGTTTTGGACATGATGAACCGCGTGACCAGTGCGGCGCCACTGATGTGGGGCGACAGCCTGATCGGCTACGGCGAGTATGAATATGAGCGCGCCGATGGCAGCCGACACCGCTTCTTCCTGACCGGCTTTTCACCGCGCAAGGCCAACCTGGTCGTCTATGCGATGACCGGCCTGAAGAACCATTCCGGGCTTCTCGAACGGCTCGGCCCGCACCGGCACTCGGTTTCGTGCCTTTATCTCGGCCGGCTGAAGAATATCGATCTGAACGTGCTCGAACAGATCGTCGCTACGGACCTGGATGCCATGAAACAGCGCTACCCCGATCACACGCTGTGATGGCGATCAGCTTTTCAGCCGGTAGCCGGTCTTGAAGATCCACCAGATGATCGTGCAGCACACGGTCAGGAACACCAGGATCGCGACGATCGAGATCATCGGGCTCACATCGGAAATCTCGTAGAAGCTCCAGCGGAAGCCGCTGACGAGATAAAGCACCGGATTGAACAGCGTCACCGTCTGCCAGAAGTCCGGTAGCATGGAGATCGAATAGAAGCTGCCGCCAAGAAACACGAGCGGCGTGATCACCAGAAGCGGCACGATCTGAAGCTGGTCGAACCCGTCTGCCCAGATGCCGATGATAAAGCCCAGAAGCGAGAAGGTGACCGCCGTCAGCACCAGAAAGAACAGCATCCAGAATGGGTGGGCGATCTGAAGATCGACGAACAGCGTCGCCGTGGCGAGGATGATCGCCCCCAGGATCAGTGATTTGGTCGCCGCCGCGCCCACATAGCCGCACAGGATTTCAAACGCCGACACCGGCGCCGACAGGACCTCGTAGATCGTGCCGGTGAATTTGGGGAAATAGATGCCGAAGGCGGCATTGGAGACGCTCTGGGTCAGAAGCGACAGCATGACGAGACCGGGCACGAGAAACGCGCCATAGGAAACGCCGTCGATCTGCTCCATCTGCGAGCCGATGGCCGCGCCGAAGACGATGAAATAGAGCGACGTGGACAGCACGGGCGAAACGACGCTCTGGCCGATCGTGCGCCACATGCGGGCCATCTCATAGCGGTAGATCGCAAGTATTGCGCGGCCGTTCATGCCTGCTCCCTGACGAGATCGACGAAAATGTCTTCCAGCGAACTCTGATGCGTCGAAAGATCGGCGACCCGGATGTCTGCGTCGGCAAGGCCCGCCAGAAGACGGGTGATGCCGGTTCGTTCGGCGCTCGTGTCATAGCTGTAGGTCAGAACGGAGCCGTCCTCGGACAGATCGAGCGCATCGGAGAATGCCGACAGATTGTCCGGCACCGCCGAAATCGGCGCGTCGAGATCGAGCCGGAGCGACTTGCGGCCGAGCTTTTTCATCAGCGCCGCCTTGTCCTCGACGACGATGATCTCGCCCTTGTTGATGACGCCGATCCGGTCGGCAATGGCCTCGGCTTCCTCGATATAGTGCGTGGTCAGGATGATGGTAACGCCATCGGCGCGCAGCCGTTCGACGACGGCCCACATGTCCTTGCGCAGTTCGACGTCGACGCCGGCGGTCGGCTCGTCCAGGAACAGGATGCGCGGTTCGTGCGCCAGCGCCTTGGCGATCATGACCCTGCGTTTCATGCCGCCGGAAAGCTGCATGATCTTGTTGTCCTTCTTGTCCCACAGCGACAGGTCCTTGAGGACCTTTTCGATATGGGCGGGATCGGCCGGCTTGCCGAACAGGCCGCGCGAGAAGGAGACGGTCGCCCAGACGCTCTCGAAGGCGTCCGTCGTCAGTTCCTGCGGCACCAGCCCGATCAGGCTCCGCGTCTTGCGGTAATCGTCGACAATGTCATGGCCGGCCACCGTCACGGCGCCCGATGAGGCGTTGACGATCCCGCAAATGATCGAAATCAGCGTCGTCTTGCCGGCCCCGTTGGGACCCAGCAGCGCGATGATCTCGCCATCGACAATGTCGAGATCGACGCCCTTGAGCGCCTGAAAGCCGTCATCATAGGTCTTGGTGACCGACTTTGCCGATATCAGGATTTTGTCTTGGTCGGGCATGATCGCCGCCGTTGGGAAAGTGCGCTGCGGAGATAGACCGTTTGCCGCCCATTGCAACCCATGGGCTCAAACCAAAGCCGCGGACGGTGCCGGCGGGTGATGGGGCACCAAGGTCGATTGGACACAAGGCCCAAGGCGATGTTAGCACCCGGCCACAATGTGATTGCCGCATTTCTTTCGTCCCAATCGGTCATGTGCGTGTCGCAATCGGACATGTCCGGCCGCAACGTCCGTCCAATGATCCCTTCAGCCCGCAATGGAGCATGAACCCATGATGTCGCCGTTTGACCCCAGCATGAACACCAATGCCGAACGCGCCGGCATGGACGACACGCTTGGCGGACGCATCGTGTCGGCGCGCGAGACGCTCGGGCTGACCACGGCACAATTGGCGCGGCGCCTGGGCGTCAAGTCGGCAACGCTACAGAACTGGGAAAGCGACCGGTCCGAGCCGCGCTCCAACAAGCTGTTCATGCTGGCCGGGCTTTTGAACGTATCGCCCACTTGGCTCATCAACGGACTTGGCGAATCGCCCGACGACGGGCTGCCCGCACGGTCCGATGTCGTGCTGGCGCGCGAACAATTGATCGAGTTGCGCGGCCAGGTGGAAAAGCTGACCGGCAGCATCGATCAGGTTCTGGCCCGGCTCGAGGGCATGTGAAACCGGTATGACAGCCGCCAGATGACTGAAATTTGACGGCATTTTACGCTTCCTTAAGACCACACGCATAGCGTTTGATCCGTGGGGACCATGGTCTGCATTCCGCAGGGTGACCGGGACGCTGCCCAGCAGCGCCGGTGCGGAATCTGGCGCATTGGTTATCCTGTCGGGGTGGCGCATCTGCAAAATGTCCGCCTGTCGTTTCGAATGGACTGCATGGTGGGCTAGATGGCCGGTAAGGGTGGCAAGAAGAAAGACGCGTCGGACGCGCCGAAAAAGGCCGGTTCGGGCAAGCTTCTTGCGCTCGTCCAGATGGTCTGCGCCGTCCTCGCGGTCCTGTCCGCCGCCGTCCTGGCGCTCGGCGCGTTCAATGTGGGCCCGGCCGCGATGGCCGACATGTTGCACGCGCTCGCCATTGTTCCCATCGCGCTTCTCGTCATTTGCGGTTTTGCCGTCATCTTCACGGCATCGGGCGTGCGCGCCGGCGAATTGCGCGGTCTTGAAGAAAAGCTCGTCGAGATGGAAGCGCGGCTTGACGGCCGCGTCGCCGAAGCCGTGGCCAAGGTCGACACTCATATTGGCGACGATTATCAGGCCGTGCGCGAGAACAACATGCTGCTTCAGGAAAAGCTCGAACAGTTCCAACAGGCCGAGAAGAACAAGATGGTCGAGGAGATGGAAAAGCTTCGGATCCTGAACGGCGAACTGGAAGAGCAGATCAAGAAATGGGCGATCGGCTCGGTCGATCAGCTCGTTTCAGAACCCGGAACCGAAGGCATAAAGGTCGCGTGATACCGTCCAATGTGAAGATCACGCCGACCCGTCACGATTGAAAGCGCCAAAGCGATGTCAGCACGTTCGACCGCCAAATCCGCAGCCGCCCGGCCTGCACCGGGTGTGAGCGACGATCCGTTCCGCTTCGCCACCGAAGCGCTGAGCCTTGCCGAAGCGCATGGCACGCCGCCCGAGCCCGATACGTTCAAGGTCTGGTACACCTATGCGGCCGGTTCGAGCCTGGTGCTCAACGAGCGCATCGAAAGCCTGATGGCAGGCGGAGCCAAGCCCAGCGTCTATGACCTGTCGGCGCTCAATGGAGAAATCATCGAAGCCGATACCGACGGCGATGCCGCGCGGATGCAGGCCGACGAGGGGCTGCGCAAGGAAATGGAGGAGGTGCAGACCTTCATCCGGTCCTACCTGCAGACGACAGAGCGCTATGAAGGAGCGATCGACGACACCACCAAGTCGCTCAGCGAAGCCTCGACCGCAGCCGAGGTGGAAACGGTCATCGCCTTGATGATCCGGGAAAATCAGCGCGTTCGCGCCCAGACACAGCAGCTTTCGGCGAGCCTGCGCGAAACGCAGGAAGAAATCATCCGCCTGCAAGAGAAGCTCAGCCAGTCGCGCAAGGCGGAGATGCAGGACCCGATGACGGGTCTCAACAATCGCCGCTTCTTCCAACAGGCCATCGCATCGGCGCTGGCGCATGCGGAGACGTTCGGCCAGCCGATGAGTTTTGCGATCGCCGACATCGACCATTTCAAGTCCGTCAATGACCGTTTCGGCCACCAGATCGGCGACGAAATCCTGAAATTCGTCGGCACCTTCATCAACAGCAAGCTGAAAGAACACGGCACTGTGAGCCGTTATGGCGGCGAGGAATTTGCGATCATCCTGCCCAACATCACCATCGAGACGGCGCGGGCGCTGCTCGAGGATGTCAAGGACGGGATCGCCGGCGCGCGCCTGGTCACCTCCAAGACCAACAAGCCGATCGGCGCGGTGACCGTCTCCTTCGGTGTGTCGACCTGGACCGACGGTGATGACATCGACATGCTGTTCGATCGCGCCGACAAGCAGCTCTACGAAGCCAAGAGCGCCGGCCGCAACCTGGTGCGCTGACCCTTCCTGAATTTGACGCTGGTCAACGACCGGCGGTCGTGCTCTGGTCCACGTTGCAAGCCGCAATGAGAGGACCGACGGCCATGGCATTCGAGGGATTGATCACCCGGCTGAACATGCTCTTTCAGGAGATGGAGAACCAGCCGGCTGATGCGACAGAACTGTTGATGCAGGTCCATCTCGAACTTGAGCAGATGAAGGCCGAGGGCCTGCCGCTGCCCCAGGATCTGGTCGATCTGGAGAAGCGGCTCGAGGCCGAACTCGCCAAACGCGGCGTGGACCGGCCGGCCTGAGCAGCCCGGTCAGCCGAACCGCGAACGCCGGTCGCGATTGTAGGCCAGCCAGGTCAGCGCGAAAAACCCGACCGTGAAAACCAGCAGCGCCATGATGCTCGCGTCCGGAAGGGCGCGGCCGTCCACCGCGGCCCATGCTACTTCGCCCATGTGCCGGGTCGGCGTCCATTGCGAAATGGCATTGATCTGCGCGGGCAGGGCGGGCGGCGGCACCCACAGCCCGCCCAGATAGGCCATTGGAAGGAAGATCAGGTTGGCCATCGCAACGACCGAGTGGCGCGATGCAAGATAACCCAGCGCCGTGCCCATGAAGGTCGCCGGTATGGTGAGGATGAGGCAGACGGCGACAAGCCGCACCTGGACGGCCGCATCAATGTGCAGCCCGCCGACCAGACGTGCGGTCACCAGCACCAGCGCGACGGCGGCAATCGAGAAGACCAGAGCGGCGCACAACCGCGCCGCCCATGACGCGAACGGCCGGGCCGGCAGGCTGCGCTGCCAGACGGCAAAGGCGCTCTGGCGGTCCTCGGCGATGCTGACGCCGAACTGGAAAAAGGCGACGCCGAGAACCGCATAGACCGCAAACGATGCCGCCGCATAGACAGCGGCCGAGCCGCCGCCGGCGGTCTGAGCGCCGAAGAACGCATAAAGCATGGCCGGAAACAGGATGGTCGGGACCCAGAAGCCGGGCTGGCGGAGAAGGCGCTTGAAAGTCAGGGCCAGATTGGCGCGCAGGATGGCCATCAGATCGTCCTTTCCATTTGCAGTTGGGCGATGGTTTCCTTGAGATCGAGCGGTTCGATGTGAACGTCCTGCAACGCCGGCAGGTCGGCGATGAGCCGCTTCACCACGGCATCGCTGTCCGCCGAGACCGTTGACCAGCGCTGCGCATTTTGTTCGAAAAGTTCGTTCACCCATGGCGGCGGCGAAACGCCGTCGGGGGCCGTGAAACTGATCCGGTTGCGCCCGGCCTTGCGGCGGATGTCATCGAGCGTGCCTTCCAACAGGAGACGCCCGCGGTCGATCATCACAATCCGGTCGCAGATATGCTCGATCTCGTCCCAATGGTGCGATGTCAGCAAGAGGCTGCCGCCGCCTTCGACATAGGCGCGTGCATAGGCCTTGAACATGTCCTGCCCGCCCGTATCGAGGCCGGCGGTCGGCTCGTCGGCGAACACAAGAGCCGGATTGCCGACAAAGGCCAGCGCCAGCGCCACGCGCCGCAATTCGCCGCCGGAAAAGCCGTCCATGCGGCGGTCGATCAGCCGTTCCAGGCCGAATGCGGCGACGAGTTCGCCAACCGGCTTGGGCCGGTCGAAATGCGCCGCCGCATAGGTCAGCACCTCGCGGGCTGACATCTGCTCGGGAAAGTCGGCATTTTGCGGCGTGATGCCCACATGGCGTCGCGCCTTAACCGATCCGGCCGGATGGCCGAATATCTCCGCCTTTCCGGTGTCGGCCCGTCTCAGCCCCTGCAGCAGGGTCAGCGCCGTCGTCTTGCCGGCGCCATTGGTGCCGATCAACCCGAGCGCTTCGCCCCGGCTCAACTCCAGGGAAAGGTCGGCAAGCGCCTCGATCCGTCCGAAGCGCTTGCCCAGCCCTTGCGCGCTGATCGCCGGAACCGTCGCAGTCCGGCCCGTCATCGCATCCATTGTCCATCTCCATGCAAACGGTCGATGCGGTGCGAAAACCATCGCGTTGCGCAGGCCCGCAAGACCGATTACGTGAACCGCATGGACAAGTTCGCGAATGACGGGCCCTTGACGTTCACGCTGCGCGAAATGCAGGGCCTCATCCGCTCCGCACGGTTCTGGGCGGTGATTGCCAGCATCGTCGCCATTCTCGGACTTGCCGGCCCGTTCGACAGTTTCAGCACGATGTCGCTCGCCGAACGGACGTTCTATTGGGCGCTGGTGGTTGTCGGCAGCTTCGCGGCGGGCCTGTTCGTCTCGATGTGGACCACGGTCAGCACCGAGGGAGCTGGCCTGGCGCCACCTTTGGCGCTTCTCATGGGCTCACTCGCTGCCGCGCTGCCCATCGCGGCCTATAACGGTCTTGTGCAGATGGTCTTTTTCGGCACCGGCTTTCCGGCCGAATTTGTCGAGGTCTTGCCCTATGCGCTGGTGATCTCGGTGATCGTCGCGTTCACCTACCGCTATGCGCGCGACGACGAACCGGAACCGCCGGCCATCGCGCCGGGCGGAACAGGCGTGGCTGTCCCCTCAGCGGTTTTTGAAAAACTGCCCCAGCGGATCGGCAGGGACGTGGTCTCGGTGCAGGCCCAGGACCATTATGTGAAGGTGACGACGCCGCTCGGATCGGCGCTCGTTTTGATGAAGCTCAGCCATGCCGAGCGCGATCTGGCCGCGCTCGACGGTCTGCGCGTGCACCGCTCCTGGTGGGTGCGCAAATGCCATGTTCGGCGGCTCGTGCGCACCGACGGCAAGCTCACTGTTGAGACCAGCGACGGCGCGTCCATCCCCGTCGGCCGCAAATATCGCGAACAGGTTCTTTCGCTGTTCGAGACGGCTTGAACAAGGCAGCGGAAGCAGGATGGTTTCGGCATCCATATGGGCGAACCCTATCCCATCACCGATGAATGGGCCGGTTCATTCCGGGGGCGCGTCTATGCAGATCCTGATCGGAGTGTATACATGCCGAAGCCACGGTGACGGCCATATAGAATCAAATTTTGGGGTTTTCGCCATGAGCGACAGGATGATCGGCTGTCTTGCGATGCTCGTTATCATTGTTGTCTGCTTTGCGCTGTTGGTCGCTTCCTGGTTTTTTTACATATACAATTTCAATTTCCGCCGCTGCGTCGCGCTCGAGAATGGGTTGAACCTGGGATACAACGCGGTATTCGACTTGAGGGCCGAGTACTTTCTGCCCGTCGGCACGGCGAAGCTCCCCAACGGTATGCCACTCGCCGACTCGGACATTTCACCGGTCTATTATTCTGGTACAACCCTGTATGGCAGAGCACTGGGTGAGACGTCGGCGACCGATTTCTGGTTGGCATGGCGGGCTGATACCGGCCTTGTTCTGCGAGACAAAAATCCGCGTCTTTATGAAGAACTGGTGGCCGATGCAGGCCACACGAATGTCAAGTTCGGCCCAGGCCATTTCAGCGCCTGGTTGGTCTACCTCGAACTTGCAGAACATGGCGAGCACTGGTGTCGCACCCGTCTGGTGACATGGTAGCGGCCGCAAAACGCTGAAAGGCCGATGACAATCCCGCGATCAAGCGCCTGCCCAGCCCGCGCGCAACAAGGTGCAGGTCGTCAGGCCGCCTCGGTGCCGCCCACCGTCATCCGGTCCATTCGAAGATGCGGCTGGCCAATGCCGACCGGCACGCCCTGGCCGCCCTTGCCGCAGGTGCCGATGCCATTGTCGAGCGCCAGATCGTTGCCGATCATCGACACCCGGTGCATCGCATCCGGCCCGTTGCCGATCAGCATCGCGCCCTTGACCGGATGGGCGATCTTGCCGCTCTCGATCTTGTAGGCCTCGGTGCAGGCGAAGACGAACTTGCCGGACGTGATGTCCACCTGGCCGCCGCCGAACGAGACCGCATAGATGCCGTCATCGACAGACGCGATGATCTCCTCGGGCGTCTTGTCGCCGCCGAGCATATAGGTGTTGGTCATGCGCGGCATCGGCACATGGGCATAGGATTCGCGCCGGCCATTGCCGGTCGGCTTCATCCCCATCAGGCGCGCGTTCTGCCGGTCCTGCATATAGCCGACCAGCTTGCCGTTCTCGATCAGCACGTTATAGCCCGACGGCGTGCCCTCATCGTCGATCGTCAGCGAACCGCGGCGGGATTCGATCGTGCCGTCATCGACGACGGTCACGCCCTTGGCCGCCACCTGCTGACCCATCAGCCCGGCAAAGGCCGATTCGCCCTTGCGGTTGAAATCGCCTTCAAGGCCGTGGCCGACCGCCTCGTGCAGCATGACGCCCGGCCAGCCATTGCCGAGCACGATGTCGAACGTGCCGGCCGGCGCGGGCCGCGCCTCAAGGTTCACCAGCGCCTGGCGCAGCGCGTCGTCGGCAGCCGTCTGCCAGCGCTCGGTGGCGATGAAGTCGCCGAACGACTGGCGCCCGCCCATTCCGTGGCTGCCGGTTTCCTGCCGGTCGCCTTCGCCGACGATGACCGATACGTTGACGCGCACAAGCGGGCGGATGTCCTGGGCGAAATGGCCGTCGGCGCGCAGGATTTCGACCATCTGCCATGTCGCCGCCAGCGACACCGAGACCTGCCGGACGCGCTCGTCCTTGCCGCGCAGATAGGCATCGATCTGCTGCAGCAGCTTGACCTTGGCCTCGAACGACGGCTCGCCGATCGGGTTCATGTCGCCGTAAAGCTTCTTGTTGGTGCGCGGCGGGGCGTCCGAATAGGTGCCCGAATGGCCGCGCGTGACCGCGCCGACCGCGCCCGCCGCCCGTATCAGAGCAGCTTCGGACAGATCGTCCGATTCGGCATAGCCGACCGCTTCGCCAGCCACGGCGCGCAGACCGAAGCCCGAGGCGGTGTTGAACGAGCCGGTCTTCAGCCGGCCATTGTCAAACATCAGCGTTTCGGATTCCCGGTATTCGACGAACAGTTCGCCATCATCGGACTGACGCAAGGCATCCGAGACGATAGACCTTAGGCGGTCCTCGGACATGTCGAAACGGGAAATCAGGCCGGTCTGCATGGCGGCGCCTTTCGGTACGGGACAGCGTGCTACGGCCAACATAAGGCGTCGGTGGCCCGGTTTCGAGCCCCCTTCGCCAGCTCACGCCCGGGTCAGGGCAGCGCCTCGAAGCCTTCGGTGAACCCGCCCAGATCGACCGGGATGCCGATGCCTTCCTCGGGCGTGTCGAACACGGTGAACGTCGCCTCGGCGCCGGACTTAAGGCTGTCAAGCAACTGGTCTTCCAGGATCACCTCGGCGTAGCAGCCATCGGTGAAACAGCGCACGAAATAGGCCCGGCCCATATCGTTGCCATCAATGTGCAGGCCAAGCCCATTGGGCAGCAACACACCCAGCGGCACCTGGATGCGCAGGATCTGCGCGGTGCGGTCGGCGGTCTTGAAGGCGACCACCGACAGGCCGAGTTCGGGCCGGTCATCGGCGACGACGTTCTGGATCAGGACGCATTGCTCGTTCTGCGCGCCGGCCGGTGTCGAACATCTGAGTTGCCACCAGCCATATTCGCCGCGCACCGTATCCTGCTGGGCGAAAGCTGTCGGCGCCAGCGCGGCTGTTGTCAGCGTCATGAGCGCCAGCGCGGTGAAGCTGCGTGCAAGGCGGGAAATCCGGTGGAAAACAACCACGGCAGGGTCCTGTCTGTCGTCGCGAATCACGTTGCGCCCGTTTTTACGACGCGTCGGCACCAAATGATATGGCGCCGGGCGATCACAAACGGCCCAAACGGGCAAAATCAAGGCACAAGGCGGGACGGGCGCCCGGATCGCACCCGATGCGGCGCGTTCGGCGCGCTGTCAACGAAAGGTGCCCGGCGGCGACAAGCGCCGATATGACGCACAATTAACCCTCTGTCGCAGTTGCAGCGCGTCATTTATTATGGTTCTAAGCCGCCGAACTGGAAAGGGCAGCCAATGGCCTCCAGTGACATGTTGGGAGACAAAGCGTGTTGATGAAGACGACCCGCCGCCTGTGCGCCACAGCCGTTGCAACTCTAGCGGCGCCGATCATGGCTTTTGCCGCGCAGCCCGAGCCCTGGCAGTTGGGCTTTCAGCCGGCCGCCACCGGCATCATGGAAGAAATCGCCTGGTTCGAGCGCTACACGCTCGTTTTCCTGGTGCCGATCGTCTTCCTGGTCCTGGGCCTTCTGGCCTGGGTGATGATCCGCTACCGCGCCTCGGCCAATCCCGTGCCCTCGCGCGTCAGCCACAACACCACGATCGAAGTGATCTGGACGGTCGGGCCGATCGTCATCCTGATCCTTCTGGCCGTGCCGTCCTTCCAGCTTCTGTCCAAGCAATATTCGCCGCCCGGCGAACCGGCCATGACGGTCAAGGCGATCGGCTATCAGTGGTACTGGGGCTATGAGTACCAGACCGAGGATGGCGAAGAGGTCGCCTTCGACCAGATCCTGCTGCGCGACGAAGACCGCGCCTCGCTGGGCAAGGAAGACGAGGGTGCTTATCCGCGCCTTCTGGCCGTCGACAACGAGCTGGTGGTGCCGGTGGACACCACGGTGCGCCTATTGGTGACCGCCGCAGACGTTCTGCATTCGTGGACGATTCCCGCCTTCGGCGTGAAGATGGATGCGGTGCCCGGCCGGTTGAACGAGACCTGGTTCCATGCCGACCGCGAGGGGCTTTACTACGGCCAGTGCTCGGAACTGTGCGGCAAGGACCATGCCTACATGCCGATTGCCGTGCGCGTCGTCAGCGAGGCGGACTATGAGGCCTGGCTGACCGCCGCGCGCGACGATCTGGGCGAAGCCAACCGCACATTGATCGCGACGATCGAGGCGCGCCGCACACTGGCGAACCTCGCCGAGTAAGCTTGACCGTTTAGGACTTTTCAGGAGCCAATTTCATGTCGGACGCAGTCGCACACGACGCCCACGACCACGGTGCCCCCAAGGGCTTCGTCAATCGCTGGCTTTTTTCGACCAACCACAAGGACATCGGCACGCTCTATCTGATCTTTGCGATCATCATGGGCGTGTTCGGCGGGTTCCTGTCGGTGATGATGCGCTGGGAACTGGCTGAGCCAGGCATCCAGATCTTCCACGGGCTTGCCTCGATGGTCTACGGCGTCGAGGGCGACGCGGCGATCGATGCCGGCAAGCAGATGTACAATGTGTTCACGACCGGCCACGGGCTGGTCATGATCTTCTTCATGGTCATGCCCGCGCTGATCGGCGGCTTTGCCAACTGGATGGTGCCGATCATGATCGGCGCGCCGGACATGGCCTTCCCGCGCATGAACAACATCTCGTTCTGGCTCCTGCCGCCGGCGGCGATCCTGCTGGTCATCTCCATGTTCATGCCATCCGCGCCCGGTGCCTATGGCGTCGGCGGTGGCTGGACCATCTATCCGCCCTATTCGACGACCGGCCAGCCCGGACCGGCGATGGATTTCGCCATCCTGTCGCTGCACATTGCCGGCGCGTCTTCGATCTTGGGCGCCATCAACTTCATCACCACCATCTTCAACATGCGTGCGCCGGGCATGACGCTGCACAAGATGCCGCTTTTTGCCTGGTCGGTGCTGATCACCGCCTTCCTGCTGCTGCTGTCGCTGCCGGTTCTGGCTGGCGCCATCACCATGCTGCTGACGGACCGCAACTTCGACACCGCCTTCTTCGACCCGGCCGGCGGCGGCGACCCGATTCTGTTCCAGCACCTGTTCTGGTTCTTCGGTCACCCCGAGGTCTACATCCTGATCCTGCCGGCCTTCGGCATCGTCAGCCACATCGTGTCGACCTTCTCGCGCAAGCCGATCTTCGGCTATCTGGGCATGGCCTATGCGATGGTCGCCATCGGCGTCGTCGGCTTCATCGTCTGGGCCCACCACATGTACACGGTCGGCCTGTCGCTCGACACGCAGCGCTACTTCGTCTTTGCCACCATGGTCATCGCGGTGCCCACCGGCATCAAGATCTTCTCGTGGATCGCGACCATGTGGGGCGGTTCGATCGAGCTGCGCACACCGATGCTCTGGGCCATCGGCTTCATCTTCCTGTTCACCGTGGGCGGTGTCACCGGGGTCCAGCTCGCCAATGCCGGCCTCGACCGGTCGCTGCATGACACCTATTACGTCGTCGCGCACTTCCACTATGTGCTGTCGCTCGGCGCGGTCTTCGGCATCTTCGCCGCCTGGTACTACTGGTTCCCGAAAATGTTCGGCTACATGTACAATTCCTTCATCGCGCGGCTGCATTTCTGGGTGACCTTTGTCGGCGTCAACCTCATCTTCTTCCCGCAGCACTTCCTGGGTCTGGCCGGCATGCCGCGCCGCTATATCGACTATCCGGACGCCTATGCGGGCTGGAACATGGTCTCGTCCTGGGGTTCGTACCTGTCGGCGATCGGCGTGCTGATTTTCCTCTACGGCGTGTTCGAAGCCTTTGCCCGCAAGCGCGAGGCCGGTGCCAATCCGTGGGGTGAAGGTGCGACGACGCTGGAATGGCAGCTTTCTTCGCCGCCACCCTACCACCAGTGGGAGCAGCTTCCGCGCATCAAGTAAGCGCAATCGCACAACGACCCGGCACCGATGTGCCGGGTCCTGCAAGACAGAGGCCGGACAACCGGCCCGCCGGATCAAGTAATCTCCGGCACGCATCGTTGGGACAGGGTTCGCCGCATGGCACTCGTTGAAGACATCAAGATTTCCGAGCCGCGCATCTCCGAGGCGACGCCGCGCGACTATTTCGACCTGCTCAAGCCGCGCGTCATGTCGCTCGTCGTCTTCACGGCGCTCGTCGGTCTGCTGGTGGCGCCCGGATCGATCAATCCCTTCATCGCAGCGGTCGCGATCCTTGCCATCGCGGTCGGCGCCGGCGCGTCCGGCGCGCTGAACATGTGGTACGATGCCGATGTCGACGCGGTGATGAGCCGCACGGCAAAACGGCCGATTCCGTCGGGCCGCGTGGGCCGGGAAGAGACGCTCGTCTTCGGTCTGATCCTCTCGGTTTTGTCGGTGATGACGCTCGGTCTTGTCACCAACTGGGTCGCGGGGGGGCTTCTGGCGTTCACCATCTTCTTCTACGCCGTCATCTACACAATGTGGCTGAAGCGGACGACGCCCCAGAACATCGTCATTGGCGGTGCGGCAGGCGCGTTCCCGCCCATGATCGGCTGGGCCGCGGTGACCGGTACGCTCACCATGGAGTCGGCCGTCCTTTTCATGATCATCTTCCTTTGGACGCCGCCCCATTTCTGGGCGCTGGCGCTGTTCAAGCTGCGCGACTATGAGATCGCCGGCATGCCGATGATGCCAAACGTCGTCGGCGAACGGGCAACCAAGCGGCAGATGCTCGTCTATTCGGTTCTTCTGGCCGCCTTTGCCGTCCTGCCATGGCCGCTCGGTTTCGCAGGCCCGGTCTATGGCATCGCCGCGATTGTGTTGGGCGCCAACTTCATCCGCCATGCGCTGGCCGTCTGGCAGATGGCCGATGGCGATGCCACGATGGTGCCCGCCAAGAAACTGTTCGGCTTCTCGCTGACCTATCTGTTCGCGATCTTCGCCGTGCTGTTCGTCGAGATCATCGTGATGCGGGTGCTGGCTTGAGCGCAATGTCCGACAACCGCCCGTCCATCGAACTGACCGACGCCCAGCAGAAGGCCAGGCGCAAGCGTTCGATCGCGATTGCCCTTTGCCTCGCCGCTTTCGTCGTGATCTTCTATGCGGTGACCGTGATCAAGCTCGGTCCCGACGTCTTGAACCGGCCCCTGTGACGGAACGCCCATGAGCAGCCTGGAAACCGCAACGGACACCGCAAAGCACCGCGCCAATGTGCGCATCGCCTTTGCGTGTCTGGCGTTCTTTGCCAGCATGATCGGGCTCGCCTATGCGTCCGTGCCGCTTTACGAACTGTTCTGCCGCGTGACCGGCTATGGCGGCACGACGCAGGTCGCCGACACCGCACCGGTCCAGGTGCTCGACCGGACCATCAATGTGCGCTTCGACGCCAACACCGGAGCGGGCCTGGGATGGGACTTTGCGCCCGTCGACCGGTCCGTCACGCTGAAGATCGGCGAGACCACGCAAATCTCCTATGCCGCGCGCAACTGGCGTGAGATGGCATCCACCGGCACGGCCACCTTCAATGTTACGCCGCAGGCCGCCGGGGCCTATTTTAACAAGATGGAATGCTTCTGCTTCACCGAGACGACCCTTGAGCCCGGTGAAGAGATGGACATGCCGGTCGTGTTCTTCATCGATCCGGCCATCGTCGACGCCAAGGAACTGGAAGGCGTGTCGACGATCACCCTGTCCTATACATTCTTCAAGATCGACGAGGCCGAAGAGACCGCGGGGATCTCGCCGGCCGACACCGCACCGACCTCCACGGGCCTCGACACCGAGCAGCCCGCCAAAAGCGACAATCGGGGATAGACATCATGGCTGATACGCACGCCAAGAACCACGACTACCACATTCTCGATCCGAGCCCCTGGCCGCTGATCGGCTCGGTCGGAGCGCTGATCATGGCGATCGGCGGCATCGGCTGGATGCAGGCGGGACAGGGCAACGACTTCTCGCTGCTCGGCATTCCGATGGCCAATCCCTGGACCTTCCTGATCGGCCTTTTGATCGTCCTTTACACCATGTTCGGATGGTGGTCGGACACGGTGCGCGAATCGCTGCAGGGCCATCACACAAAGGTCGTCTCGCTGCATCTGCGCTACGGCATGATCATGTTCATCGCCTCGGAGGTGATGTTCTTCGTCGCCTGGTTCTGGGCGGTGTTCGACGCAAGCCTGTTTTTTAACGAGGCGCAGCAGGTCGGCCGCATGGAGTATACCGGCGGTCAATGGCCGCCCGCGGGTCTCGAAGTGCTCGATCCGCTGCATCTGCCGCTCTACAACACGGTGATCCTGCTCCTGTCGGGCACGACTGTCACCTGGGCGCACCATGCGCTGCTGCACAATGACCGGCAGGGCCTCAAGATGGGCCTGTGGCTGACCATCCTGCTGGCGATCTTGTTCACCTGCGTGCAGGTCTATGAGTTCGTCATCGCGCCCTATTCCTTCTCGGAATCGCTCTATGGCGCGACCTTCTTCATGGCGACCGGCTTCCACGGCTTCCACGTCTTCGTCGGCACGATCTTCCTGATCGTCTGCCTGGTGCGGGCCTATGCGGGCCAGTTGACGCCGGAAAAGCATTTCGGCTTCGAGGCGGCGGCCTGGTACTGGCACTTCGTCGACGTGGTCTGGCTGTTCCTGTTTTTCGTGGTCTATATTTGGGGCACCTGGGGCGCGCCGATCTACCACCACTGATCGGCAGGACCGACATTTTGTACCGGGCGGTCGTGGCGAGCCATGATCGCCCGGTTCGCATTTGAGGCACTGTCATGAGCACACCTGCCGGCAAGGACATGCGGACATCTCGGCGTTTCCCCTGGCTGTTGATGGCCTTCGCGCTGCCGGCCTTGTTGGTGCTCATCCTGCTCGGCAATTGGCAGGTGCAGCGGCTGGCATGGAAGGAAGGGCTGCTGGCGACCATCGAAACCCGCCTTGCCGCGGCCCCCGTTCCCGCCGGCGAGATTGCGCAGCTTGTCGCTGACGGCGCCGACATCCGCTACCGTCCGACGACTGCGACCGGCACCTTCGACCACGTCAATGAGCAGCACTTCTTTGCGACCCACAGGGGCGCTTCGGGCTATTTCGTCTATGCGCCGCTCGTCATGGACGACGGACGCATGCTGCTGGTCAATCGCGGCTTCGTGCCGTTCGATCTGAAAGATCCGGCAACGCGCGCCGCGGGACAGGTGGATGGTCCCATCACCATAACCGGGCTGGCGCGCGAACGGCTGGCCGAGAAACCATCGCCGATTGTGCCCAACAACGACCTTGAGCAGAACATCTATTATTGGAAAGACTGGTCCAACATGGTTGCCCAGTCCGGCTACAAGCTGGACGGCACGGTGCTGCCCTTCTTCCTCGATGCGGACGACAGGCCCAATCCCGGCGGCTGGCCGGTCGGCGGCGTCACGCGCATCGATCTGCCCAACAATCACCTGCAATATGCCGTAACCTGGTACGGGCTGGCGCTGGTGCTTGTCGTCGTGACAGGTCTGTTCGTCTGGCGGCGGATGCGCACGGCCAGCTAAACTCCGGGTCGTCATGTTCGCTTGACACGGATCGCGGGCGATCCCTAATCAGGTGTATCGGAAAGGCCGCCATGAACCTGCACGCCACCAAACCGCCGCTGACGATCCGCCTGTGCGAACCGCGCGGCTTTTGCGCGGGCGTCGATAGGGCCATCCAGATCGTCGTTCTGGCGCTCAAGAAATACGGTGCGCCGGTCTACGTGCGCCACGAAATCGTGCACAACAGGTTCGTGGTCGAAGCGCTGCGCGAGCGCGGCGCGGTCTTCGTCAAGGAGCTTGGCGACATTCCGGCCGAGCATATTGACCGGCCGGTGGTCTTTTCGGCCCATGGCGTGCCCAAATCGGTGCCGGCCGATGCCGAGGCGCGCAACCTTCTTTACCTCGACGCCACATGCCCGCTGGTCTCCAAGGTGCACAAGCAGGCAATGCGTCACCAGCGCCTGGGGCGCCACGTTCTTCTCGTCGGCCATGAAGGCCATCCCGAGGTGATCGGCACGATGGGGCAATTGCCTAAAGGCGCCGTGACTCTGGTCGAAACGGTCGAACAGGTCGCCGGGCTGGATGTGCCGGACGAGGATCAACTCGGCTATGTCACCCAGACGACCCTGTCCGTTGACGACACCGCCGATGTCATCGCCGCCCTTAAGGCGCGCTTTCCCGCGCTGACGGCGCCTTCGTCCGAGAGCATCTGCTACGCGACCACCAACCGCCAGGAAGCGGTCAAGATGGCGGCGCCCGGCACCGACGTCTTTTTGATCGTCGGCGCGCCGAACTCGTCCAACTCGATGCGGCTGGTCGAAGTCGCCAGGCGCCATGGCGCACGCGATTCCATGCTGGTGCAGCGCGCTGACGACATTGACTGGCAGCGCATCGGCGATGCCGCGACCATCGGCATGTCCGCCGGCGCGTCCGCACCCGAGATCGTGGTCGAGGAGATCATCGACGCCCTGCGCGAACGCCGCAACGTCACCGTCGACATTGCACTGACCGCCGAGGAGAACGAACTGTTCCCCGTCATGCGGTCGCTGCGCGACACGCCGCTGACGGGCGAAGACATGGCGTTTCTCAACGGCTCTTCCAACTGACGGAACGGCGCATTGGCGGTCTATACCGATATCTCCGAGGACGAATTGCGCGCCTTCATCGCGCCCTATGGCGTGGGAGAGCTCAAGTCCTACAAGGGCATTGCCGAGGGCGTCGAGAACTCCAATTTCCTGGTCCATGCCGGCGACGACACTTTCATTCTGACGCTGTACGAAAAGCGCGTCGACCCCGCCGATCTGCCGTTCTTCCTGGGGCTGATGGAGCATCTGGCAACGCACGACATCTCCTGCCCGCTGCCGGTCAAGCGCGGCGACGGAACCGTTCTGGGCGAACTGGCCGGCCGGCCCGCGGCCATGGTGACATTTCTCGAAGGTGTCTGGATGCGCCGGCCATCGCCGGCCCATTGCGCCGGCGTCGGCACGGGCATGGCGCGCATGCATCTGGCCGGTGCCGATTTTGCGATGCGGCGGCGCAACGGTTTGACCGTCGAGGACTGGCGTCCGCTTTGGGAACAATGCCTGAAGGCCCATCCCGGCATGGACACCGATCTGGCCGGAGAGACCGAAGCCCTTCTGTCCATGCTTGAACACCAATGGCCGCGCGACCTGCCGCAGGGCACCATCCACGCGGACCTGTTTCCCGACAATGTGTTTTTTCTGGGCGACGATCTGTCGGGCTTCATCGACTTTTATTTCGCCTGCACTGATGCGCTCGCCTACGACGTGGCTGTCGCGCTCAATGCCTGGTGTTTCGAGCGCGACCATTCCTTCAACATCACCAAAGGCAACGCGCTGCTCGACGCCTATGACCGCGTCAGGCCGCTGACCGATCCAGAGATCGACGCGCTGCCCGTGCTGGCCGCGGGCGCTGCGCTGCGTTTCATGCTCACCCGGCTTTATGACTGGGTGACGACGCCGGAAGGCTCGCTCGTGGTCAAGAAGGACCCGCAGGAATATATCCGCAAGATGCGCTTCCATCAGACCATCGGCTCGGCGCGCGAATATGGCCTCGACCTGCACGCCCGCGAAAATGCGTAAGCGATGACTGACGCAAAACGCATCACCATCCACACCGATGGCGCCTGTTCGGGCAATCCGGGGCCCGGCGGATGGGGCGCGATCCTTGAATGGAACGGCACCCGCAAGGAACTGTCCGGCGGTGAGGCGCAGACCACCAACAACCGGATGGAACTGATGGCGGCGATCGAGGCGCTCGGCGCGCTCAGGGGCGGCCCGCACGCCGTCGATCTCTATACCGATTCCTCCTACGTCAAGGATGGTATTTCAGGCTGGATCCATGGCTGGAAGCGGAACGGCTGGAAAACGGCGTCCAAAAAGCCGGTCAAGAACGCCGAACTCTGGCAGGCGCTCGATGCGGCGACCCGGCAACACGACGTGACCTGGCATTGGCTCAAGGGCCATGCCGGGCATGCCGAAAACGAACGGGCGGACGAACTCGCCCGGCAGGGCATGGCGCCCTACAAGGCGGAGAAAAGAGGTAACAAGGCCGATGGATGACCGGGGCAGCTTGATGCAAAGGCTGGCAGCCTATGCCGTGATCGGTGCGGTCATCGGCGCCATTGTCGTCTGGTTCGTCGCCGATGCCGTCTCTTTCGCCACGCTCGGCTCGGGCCTGATCGGCGGGGCGGTGGCCGGCGTCATCGCCGGCTTTGTCCGCTCCCGCGCAGGATTGGACCGGTAATCGCCCGCTAGCCCAGTTGGCCCAGCATCGCCGCCGCGCCCGACTTTTCCGCGTCGCCCGGATTGTCCTCGACATTCAGGCTGGTCACCGTCCCGTCCTTGACCAGCATGGAGTAACGTTTCGAACGCACGCCCAGCGCGGCAACCGACAGATCAATATCCATGCCGATGGCCTTGGTGAATGCGCCGTCCCAGTCGGCCAGGAACCGGATCTTGCCCATGCCGCCCGTTTGCTCGGCCCAGGCGGTCATCACGAACGGGTCATTGACGCCGATGACGGCAATCTCGTCGACGCCCTTGGCGAGGATTTCGTCGCGATTGTCCAGATAGCCGGGCAGGTGGGTCAGCGTGCAGGTGCCGGTGAACGCGCCGGGCACCGCGAACAGCACCACGGTCTTTCCGCCGAAGACCGACGCGCTGTCAATGTCGGCCGGCCCGTCCTCGGTAATTGTCTTGAGCGTCATCTCGGGCAGTTTCGCGCCGGTTTCAATCGTCATCGGGTCATCCCTTCCCAACAGTTGCGGTTTGCAGTGTGCACCATGGCCGACATAAGCGCTTGCGCGCGCGGGAAAAGGCCGAAATGCGAAGAAATCCCGGATGCGTCACAGATCAGTCGAGCGTCAGCGAGAGGACGGTCTCGATGCTGACGGCGCCGCCACCGACGGTGACGATGGCATCGACGGTTCGCGGTGCGTTTGGCGGATCGACCGGCGCGAGGGCGAAGATGGCCGTGCCGCGGTCTGACGACAGGAGCTTGGGCGGCTTGAACTGCGTTCCGTCGAGCGCGTGAACGAAAAGTTGCGGCGCGGCATCCGCATTGGTCGCATCGACGACGAGAATGCGCGCATCACCGTCTGCGGTGTGCCCGTCTTCCATGACACTCAAACCGTCAGCGTCCGGCGGGGGCAGCGCCGCGTGAGCCTGCTCAACACGCATCGCGGCAAGCGTGCTGCCGGTCGCATTGCCGATCCGCATCGTGAACTGCGTCTGGACCGGGATGCAGATGTCTTCGCAAATGCCGAGAAAGACGTTGGCGACGAGATCGGCCTTGCCATTGGCGGTCCGCGTCATTGTGACGGGCAGGGCGACCGGTGCGTCATATCCGGCAAAATCCCCATAGGGATTGTCGATCCAGACGGGCACCGGATAGTGCAACCTGGCGTTCGCCACACCCTTGCTGCCGGAAACGTCAATCTGTGGTGGAATGCCGGATGCGCCCGGATCGCGCCAATAGGTCTTCCAGCCTTCTTCAAGACGGATTTCCAGCATTGCCCGGATTTCCGTGTCTGCCGGTTGCGGCGGCGCGACGACGATCCGCACCACACCGCCCATCGTCTCGTACCAGTCCGTCGACTGCGCGGCACTGTCCCGGGCGGCCAGCATGGTCACGGCGATGGCGGCCGCCAGAAAGGCCGATTTGCGTCGGTTGATCGCAAGCATGGCGCCGGTATGGCCGGGCCGCGCCGGGCGATCAAGCCGGACCGCCGCGTCGGGCGTCATAAGTTCGTGAACGCGCCGGTGTTTCGGGCGCCGCGCACAATTGCGCCCGAAAAAGCTTCTCATTTGGCCGGTGCCTGTTACGCTGACGCCATGGAGACGCTCAGAAAGCGCGGCATGAAAAGCGGGAACGGCCAGTTCGAAGGCCGGTTCCTTGTTGCGATGCCCGGTATGAATGCTTCGATTTTCGCCGAATCGGTTGTGTATCTGTGTGCCCACAGCGATGAGGGCGCCATGGGCTTCGTGCTCAACAAGCCCGCCGACATGACGCTTGCCGAACTGATCGGCCACACCGACTTCGGCAAGGCGGCCGTGCTCGACAAGACACGGATCAACAGGGCCGCCGGCCCGGTGCGGATCGGCGGCCCGGTCGATGAGCATCGCGGCTTCGTCCTGCATTCCCACGACTATGCGATCGAGGCGACGATCCCCCTGTCCGAGGCCATCTGCCTGACCTCGACCGTGGACATCTTAAAATCCATCGTCGCCGGCGAGGGACCTGCCCAGGCGGCGATCGCGCTTGGCTATGCCGGTTGGGGAGCCGGACAGCTCGAACAGGAAATCCGCGACAATGCCTGGCTGACGATGGACGCCGATCCCGACATCGTGTTCGCGCACGACCATGACGAAAAATACCCCGCCATGATCGGCCGCCTGGGCATCGGCGCCGCAAACTTCATCCCGGAGGGCGGTCGCGCCTGAAGCCTATTCCGCCGCTTGTTCCTCGCGGGCGACGATCGGATTGCGTTGCACGATCAGCGCCGCAGCATCCTCCGGCGTCAGCGGCTGGCCGGTGATGAAGCCCTGCAGATAGTCCGCCCCCATCTCCGCCAGGGCCGACCGGTCGTCCTGGTCCTCGACACCCTCGGCGACGACGGAAAGGCCCAGCGCGTGGGCCATGTCGATAATCGATCGCAACAGCGCATCGCGTCCCGACGAAATGGGCCGCATGAAGGATCGGTCGATCTTCAGGACATCGAACGGAAAGCGCGACAGGTAGGACAGTGACGAATAGCCCGTGCCGAAGTCGTCGAGCGCCAGCTTGACGCCCAGCGCCTTGACCCGCTCGAGGACGCGCACATTCTGCTCGGGGTTCTGCATCAGCGAGGTCTCGGTGATCTCGATGCGCAGCGTGTGGGTCCGTTGCGGATGGCGCGCCAGAATACCGGAAACCAGATTGGTGAAGTCGCGCCGGACCAGTTGCTGCGCCGACACGTTGACCGACACGAAGACCGGCGTCTCGGGCAGCGCCGTTTCCCACTCCATCAATTGCGCTGCGGCCATGTCCAGCGCGTGCGCGCCCAGATCGCCGATCAGCTCGGACCGTTCGGCGATGGCGATGAACTCGGTCGGCGGGACATCGCCGCGCCTTGGATGTTGCCAGCGCATCAGCGCCTCGAAGCCGGCAATGTCACCAGTATCGGCGGCGATGATCGGCTGATAGACGAGCGAGATCTGGTCTCGTTCGATCGCCCGGTGGAGATCGGCCTCGATCTGGACGATGTTGGAGCCGCCGTCGCGGAAGGCCGGGCGGAACGGTTCGACACGGTCGCCGCCGAAGCGCTTGGCCTGATGCAGCGCCAGTTCGGTGTCCTTGAACAGTTCCTCGCCGCGCTTGCATTCGGGCGACCAGGTGGCAAGGCCGACCGATGGCGTCAGGACGATCTCGCGCTCGGCGAAGCTGATCGGCGTCTTGATGGTCTTCTTGACCGCTTCGGCGAAGGCGGCAATGCCGCTGGGCTCGGATTCAGAGACCAGAACGATGCCGAACTGGTCGCCGCCGATCCGCGCCAGCGTGTCCTGCGGCCGCAACTGCCGTTTCAGCCGCCGCGCCACCGTGATCAGCAGCGTGTCGCCTGCATTGATGCCAACGCTTTCGTTGACTTCCTTGAACCGGTCGATGTCGACGATGAAGACCGTCGGGCGCACCGGCCCGTCGGGTGTCGCCAGCGCCACCGCCGTGCGGATGCGGTCGAAGAACAGTTCGCGGTTGGGAAGCCCGGTCAGATTGTCATGCACCGCATCGTGCAAAAGGCGCTCCTCGGCGCGCTTTTGCGCACTGACATCGGTCGCCGTGCCGATGCAGCGGATCACCGATCCGTCCGCGCCAATCACCGGCCGCGCGGACACAGCGTACCAGGCGTGCTGGGTTTCGCCGGTGCGCATGCGCAGGACCAGATCGATCTTGCCGCGCCGGCGTTCGACGACGGCATCAAGCGCCGCCCGGAAGGTCTCCCGGTCGTCGGGATGGACATGCTTGAGCCAGTTCTTGGCCGGCCCCTGCAGGGCGGTCGGCCCGAGGCCCAGCAAGACGCCCAGATTAGGTGTCGTCGTCAGCCGGTCGCGGCCAACATCCCAATCCCAGACGATGCCGCCCGAACCGGTGACGGCCAGCGCCTGCAATTCGACATTGGAAAAAAGGTTTTCGTGGAACGCGCCGCCCGAAAAGGCGCTTTGCAGGATGGTGAACCCGATCAAGAGGATGACCAGCACGAGACCGCCGGCGAGCGCCGGCTGGATGATGTCATTGTCCACCTGACCGGTGATCGTCATCCATCCTGCCGCCACCCAGGCCAGAAGCAGCGCCCAGGCCGGGATCAGCATGATCGCCTTGTCGAAACCGCGCAGGCTCAAAATGATGATCAGCGCCAGACCGAAGGCCGCCGTCACGGCGAGCGCGATCCGCGCGACGCCTGCGGCGACGGAAGGATCGTAGGTGACCAGCGCCCCCAGGACGACCATGCCGAACAGCCAGAACAGCGCGCCCCAGCGCATCCGGTCGCTCCACCGGTCAAGGCTCAGATGGGTGAACAGGAACAGCCCAAGCGTTGCCACAACGGCGATCTCGGACGTTGCCCGCCAGGTGCGTATCGCCGCCGTGTCGAGCACGCCGAACTGGCTGATGAAGCCGAAATCGATCGACACATAGGCAAGCACCGACCAGGCAAGGGCGGCCGCTGCCGGGAAGGTCGCCGTGCCGCGCACGACGAACAGGATCGACAGGAAAAGCGCCAGAAGGCCGGCAATGCCCAGAACGATGCCGTGATAGAGCGTATAGGAATTGACGATGTCCTTGTAGGCATCCTCTTCCCAAAGATAGAGCTGCGGCAGGGTGGGCGAGGCCAGTTCAGCGACCAGCGTGATCACCGCGCCCGGATCGAGCGTGATCGCGAAAATGTCGGCATGCGGATCATCGATCCGGTCGAGCGAAAAGCCCGAACTGGGCGTGAAGGCAACGATCCGCTGCGCACCCAGATCGGGCCAGAACAGGCCGGAATTGACCAGCCGGAACCGCGGCGCCACCAGAAGCCGGTCGAGCTGCACGTCGCTTGTGTTGGTCAGGACCAGCACCGCCCAGTCTCCCGCCGTGTCCGCATTGGCGGCCTGCACCTCGATGGTCCGCACGATGCCCTCGGCATCGGGTGCCGTCGATACGCGGAACGCATTGCCGCGATCGCGATAGATCGTCACGGCGCCGGTCAGATCGAGCGCGGTGTCATCGCGGCCGATCGAGATCGGCTCGTTGGACTGGGCATGCACCGGCATGGCTGCGGGCAGCGCCGCCAGCAAGGTCGCCAGAAAAAACCCGGCCAAGACGCGGAGCGACCCAATCAGCCGGCGGGCAAGCATGTCGATGGGCAAGTGCAAAAGCACCTCAGATATCCGTCCGGTCGAGGCGCGCCGCGTCCAGATGCATCGGATTGATGCGCGCGTAAAGGACATGGTCGCGCCAGCGGCCGTTGATTTTCAGATAGGCGCGCAACACGCCTTCGCGTTCAAATCCGTTCTTCTCCAGAAGCCGGATCGACTTGCTGTTGCCCGGAATGCAGGCAGCTTCAAGGCGATGCAGGCCGGTTCGCGCGAACGCATATTCGCAGACCAGCGCCACCGCTTCGCTCATCAAGCCCTGGCCGGCGAACTTCTCGCCGATCCAGTATCCGATCTGGCCGTTCTGTGCGACGCCGCGGCGGATGTTTCCAAGGGTTATGCCGCCCAAAAGCGTCTCGTCGCTGTTGCGCACCACGAAGAAGGGAAAGCCCGTGCCCGCGCGTATCTCGCTTGCATAGCGGCGCAGCCGCGCACGGAAGGCGGGCCGGGTCAGGTCGTCGCGCGGCCAGACCGGCTCCCAGGGTTGCAGGAATTGCGCGCTTTCGGCGCGCAGGGCGGCCCATTGCTCGTGGTCGGCCAGTTCGGGATGGCGCAGATGCACGGTCCGGCCTTCCATCACCGCGCCGGATGTGCCCCGGCTCGAAAATGCGAACATCGGCCTCCTCCGTTGCCCCGTCTGCGCCGTCAGCCGACCGCCGCGCGCCGATGCTGGGCCGCGCCCGGTTGCGGCGCTCCCGCGACCAGCCGCGCGCGGATATCGTCCATGTCCATCAGCGTATCGACCGGCCCGACGGCCGAAACGGTGGGCGCGGAATCAACGAAGATGCGGCCCGCCAGATCGCGCAGCCGCGCAACGGTGAGGTTGTCGAGCCGCAGCAGAAGTTCCTCATTGGGAATGGGGCGGCCGAACAAGAGGATCTGCCGGGCGATCTGGCCCGCCCGGCTCGGCGCGCTTTCGCCCGACATCAAAAGACTTGCGCGGAACTGCGCCCGCGCCCGGTCCAGTTCGCTCTGTTCGATGTCGAAGGCCGCCCGCGACAGTTCGCCGATGATCAATTCGAGAAGCTTGGGCAGGTCGCCCGGCTCGGTGGCGGCGTGCACGCCGAAGATGCCGGTATCGGAAAAGCCCCAATGGAACGCATAGATCGAATAGCACAGGCCGTGCTTTTCGCGCACTTCCTGAAAGAGGCGCGAGGACATGGCGCCGCCCAGCAGCATCGCCAGAACCTGGCTGCAATAATAGTCGCGCACATGATAGGCGCGTCCCTCGAACCCGAGCACGACCTGCGTGTCCTGCAGGGTGCGCTGCTCGCGATAATCGCCGCCCACATAATGCGCCAGGCCAAGCTCGCGCCCCTCCGCCGACGGCTTCATCGTGGAAAAGCGCTGTTCGGCCATCTTGACGATCTCGTCATGGTCGACGGCGCCGGTCGCCGCGATCACCATGCGTTCGCCACTATATTCCCGCTCGACATAGGCGCGGATCATGTCCGGCGTGAACGAGGCGATCGTGTCCCGCGTTCCGAGGATCGAACGGCCGACCGGCTGATGCCGGAAGGCGGTCTCGGTGAACCGGTCGAACACGACATCGTCCGGCGTGTCGATCGCCGCGCCCAATTCCTGCAAAACGACGTGCTTCTCGCGTTCCAGTTCGTCGGCTTCAAAACGCGAATTCTGCAAGATGTCGGCAAGAACGTCGATCGCCAGCCCCGTGTCCTGACGCAGGACGCGCACGAAGAAGGATGTGGTCTCGACGCTTGTCGCCGCATTGATGTCGCCGCCGACATTTTCAATGGCCTCGGCCAGATCGCGCGCGCTGCGCGTCGCCGTGCCCTTGAAGGCCATATGCTCGAGCATGTGGGCGATGCCATGCTCATGGTCCTGTTCGTTGCGGGTGCCGGCCTTGAACCATGCGCCGACCGAGACGCTCTCGACATTGTCGAACCGTTGCGTGGCAACGGTGATCCCGTTCTTCAGGACGGTTGTCTGGACTGTCATATACGCGCGCACTCCCCCGGGGCTTTTGTCTTATGAGGCCCCGACATTTCCTCCGGCAGCCCGTGTGCGGGCCGAAATGTGATCTTCCACCATTTTGAGATCAGATGGAAGTGGCGCGAACCGTTCGCGCCGCTCCATCAGATCGCCCAGCCAGGCCGGTAGCCCCGGCCGGATTCCCGCCGCTTCTTCGACCGCATCGGGAAACTTGGCCGGATGGGCCGTCGCCAGCACGACCATCGGCGTGTCGGCCCGGGCGTGTGCCCGCGCGACATGGGTCGCAACCGCCGTGTGCGGGTCCAGCAGATAGCCCGATGCGTTCAGAACATGCGCGATGGTATGCCCGGCCTCGTTCATGTCGGCGCGGCCCGCCGCAAAATCGGCCGCGATGGCCTGGTGAACCGGGTCGCCCAGCGCGAACTGCCGAGACTGTTTGAGTGTCTCCATGGCGCGTCGCACATAGTCCGCATCGCGCCCGGACGCTTCGAAAAGAAGCCGCTCGAAATTCGACGAGATCTGGATGTCCATGGATGGCGAGGTGGTCTGGACGACATCGCGCATCTCGTAAGTGCCGGTCTCCAGCGTCCGGGCGAGAATGTCATTATCGTTGGTGGCAATGATCAGCTTGTCGATGGGCAGTCCCATCCGCTTGGCGGCATAGCCGGCGAACACGTCGCCGAAATTGCCGGTCGGCACGGTGAACGAGACCGGCCGGTCCGGCGCGCCCAGCGAAACCGCCGACGTGAAATAGTAGACGATCTGGGCCATGATCCGGGCCCAGTTGATCGAATTGACGCCCGACAGCCGCACTGCGTCGCGGAAAGCGCCATGGTTGAACATCGCCTTGACCAGGTTCTGGCAGTCGTCGAAATTGCCGTCGATCGCCAGCGCATGCACGTTGGCCGCATCCGAACCGGTCATCTGGCGCTGCTGCACTGGCGAAACCCGGCCTTCGGGGAACAGGATGAACATGTCTGTCCGGTCGCGGCCCGCAAACGCATCGATCGCCGCGCCGCCCGTGTCGCCGGAAGTCGCCCCGACGATGGTCGCGCGCTGATCCCGTTCGGCCAATACATGGTCCATCAGGCGGCTCAAAAGCTGCATGGCCACGTCCTTGAACGCGAGCGTCGGACCATGGAACAGTTCGAGCACGAATTCGTGGGCGCCCGTCTGGACCAAGGGACAGACCGCCTCGTGCCGGAAGGTTCCGTATGCCTCGGCGACGATCGCCTCGAAGGTTGCGCGCTCGATCTCGCCCTCAACGAACGGCCACATCACCGTCACGGCCGTCTGCGCGAACGATTGGCCGCGCAGTGCCCTGATTGCGTCGGCGGACAAGTGCGGCCAGCTTTCGGGCAGGTAGAGCCCGCCATCGGCGGCCAGTCCTGTCAGAATGGCGTCGCGAAAACCAAGATGCGGTGCCTCGCCGCGTGTCGAGATGAATTTCACGGTGCTGTTGCCCTCACTGGCTGATCCCTGCCGTCAGCCATTGCACAAAATGCGCGCGAGCCTTATCGGAAATCCGACGGGATCGGAACCCCTGCGGCCATGCGCGACCGCCGCATGGTTGACACGATGTGCCACTAGCCGAATGGTGCGCGCCGCAAGCGCCGGCTGCAGGAATTGGAGAGCGAGAACGATGGTGATGGGTATCGAAACATGCAGGGCTGGGCTCCATGGCAAGGGCGCTGCCCGCACGGCCCGGTCGCTGGCCGTTCTTGGCATGCTGGCGGCACTGGTCGCCTGTCAGTCCGGTGGCACCAATGAAGTCCTCGATGTGTCCAACAATGACGAGACTTTCACCGAGGCGGACCTGCGCGCCTATTGCCCGCGCGTGACCCTGCTCGAAGGCACGGCCTATCTACGCACCTATACGAGCGGCAATGAGGGCAATCCCGACGAAGTCGTTCATCAGGCGGTGATTTCCGACGTCACGCGCTCATGCCGCTATCGCAACGGCCAATTGCTGATGACGGTGGCGGCCGCCGGCCGTGTGGTCAACGGGCCGAAGGGCGCGCCCGGCTCGCTCAACCTGCCGGTGCGCGTTGCGATCCGCGCCGGCGAAAACCTGCCCTATTCGCAGCTTGGCCGCATCGATGTGGCGATGGGCGGTGGGGCCACACAGTTCATCTATCGAGACGACCAGATTGTCTTGCCCGAACCGGAAACCCGCAACCTGCAGGTCATCGTCGGCTTCGACGAGGGGCCTTACGACACGCCCTGAACCGGGCAGCGGCGACCGCTCGCCAACCTTTGATTAACCATGGTTTTTGACGCGATGTTTACCCTGAGCGGTAACCATGGCGCCCGTTGCTGTTTCCTCAGATCGGGTGCTTCATGTCTCGCGTACACCTGGCCTCTTCGGCCGCCCGCAAGGGCGGCCGTTCCGCCAAGCCGGCCCTTCCCCTCGACACGATCCTGAAGGGCGATTGCGTCGCCGCCCTTGAGCGGTTGCCGGAAAAATCGGTGGACATGATCTTCGCCGATCCGCCCTACAATCTGCAGCTTGAGGGTGCGTTGCATCGGCCCGACCAGTCCAAAGTCGATGCGTGCGACGATCATTGGGACCAGTTCGGTTCGTTCGCCCATTATGACGCCTTCACCCGCGCCTGGCTTCTGGCCGCGCGCCGCGTGCTCAAGCCGAACGGCACGATCTGGGTGATCGGCTCCTATCACAACATTTTTCGGGTCGGCGCCAGCCTGCAGGATCTGGGCTATTGGATCCTCAACGATGTGGTCTGGCGCAAGACCAATCCGATGCCGAACTTCCGTGGCCGCCGCTTCCAGAACGCCCATGAGACGCTGATCTGGGCGAGCCGCGACCAGAAGGCCAAGGGCTACACCTTCAACTATGAATCGATGAAGGCGGCCAATGACGATGTGCAGATGCGCTCCGACTGGCTGTTTCCCATCTGCAATGGCGGCGAGCGGCTGAAGGACGAGGACGGCGCCAAGGTGCATCCCACCCAGAAGCCTGAGGCGCTTCTGGCCCGCGTGCTGATGTCCGCGTCCAAGCCCGGTGATGTGGTGCTCGATCCATTCTTCGGCACCGGCACGACCGGCGCCGTCGCCAAGCGGCTGGGCCGCCATTTCATCGGCATTGAGCGCGAACAGGCCTATATCGATGCCGCCACCGCGCGCATCGATGCGGTCGAACCCCATGACGGCAAGAGCCTGACGCTGGTGGCCGGCAAGCGCGCGCAGCCGCGCGTCGCTTTCCTCTCGCTGGTCGAGGCGGGCCTGATCGAGCCGGGTACCGCACTGACGGACGCCAAACGCCGATGGACGGCCACGGTCCAGGCGGACGGTTCGCTCAGCGAAAGCGGCGAGCAGGCTTCCATCCACCGCACCGGCGCACGTGTGCAGGGGCTCGACGCGTGCAATGGCTGGACCTTCTGGCACTTTGACGAAGGCGGTGAACTCAAGCCCATCGACACGCTGCGCCAGATCGTCCGCGACCGCATGGCCGCCGCCGGCGGCTGACTTTCGGCACCTGACCTCCAGTTCAATCAGGCCGAAACCCGAAGCGCTGCAGGTCTTCCCGCAGCGCTTCGGCGCTTGTGAACTGCACGGCATGCCATCCAAAGGCGCGCGCGGCCTCGACATTCTTTTCGCTGTCGTCGATGAACAGCGTCGCCGCGGAATCGAGTTCGAACGTTGCGGTGTGCAGCGCATAGATCGCCGGATCGGGCTTGATCAGTCCGGCGCGTCCCGACACGGTCACACCACGCCCCGATTTCAGAAACGGAAACATGGTCTGCGCTTCGGCGAACGTGTCGGCGGCGAAATTGGTCAGGAAGGTGATGTCGGTGCCGGCCTCGATCAGTTCGGTGAGGATCGTCACGCTGTCCTCATAGGCATGCGGCACCATCTCGCGCCAGTTCTGCCGGAAGGCGCGGATTTCGCGTTCCCACTGCGGATGATCGGCGATCAGTTCGGCTTCCGCGTCAGCCCACGACCGGCCGCGATCCTGTTCGATGTTCCAGCCAACCGTCGTGACATTGTCGAGAAACCAGGCCCGCTTTTCATCGTCTGGGATCAGATGCCGGAACGGCGCTTCCCGATCATAGTGGATCAGCACATTGCCCACGTCGAAAACGACGTGGCGGATCGAATTGGTCATGACGGTCCCCTCAAAACGCGTTTGGTAAAGCACACGCGATCGCTTTTTTCATGACGGTGGGCAGGGCTTCGCCGGCGAGTTCCGAAGCCGGTGACCACCATTGCCCGTCGCTGGCACCACAGTTCGACCGCGCAAACCAGACGGTCAGGTCGAGCGCGAAATGGGTAAAGACGTGCCGCACCTGCCCGCACTGGCGCCATGTGAGACCGTCGACGGGCGCGGCGTCCGAGCCCGTTTCGCCGTCGCGCCGCGCCGTCCATCCGGTCGTTGGCACCTGCGTCATGCCGGCCAGAAGCCCGGTTCCGGCCCGCTTTTCCAACAGCACCGCACCGTCGTCGCGCACCAGCACATATGCCGCGCCAACACGCAGCGGTTTGTCCTTTTTGGGCGCCTTGACGGGGAAGCGCTCCGGATCGCCCTGATTGAGAGCGGCGCAGTCCGACCGAAGCGGGCAGGGCAAACATGCCGGGCGTTTCGGCGTGCAGATTGTGGCGCCAAGGTCCATCATCGCCTGCGCGAAATCGCCCGGCCGGTTCGCGTCGAGCATCGCCGCGACTTCGGCTTTGATGGTGGGCTTGGCCTTGGGCAGCGGCGTGTCGATCGCCTTGAGGCGCGTGACCACCCGATCCACATTGCCGTCCACCACGGCGGCCGGAACATCGAACGCGATGGCCGCAATCGCTGCCGATGTGTAGTCGCCAATGCCGGGCAGGGCGCGCAACGCGTCGAGGTCGTCGGGAAACGCACCGCCATGCGCGGCCATGATCGCATCGGCGCATTTCTTCAGGTTGCGCGCCCGCGAATAGTAGCCGAGCCCGGCCCAGGCCTTGAGAATGTCCTCTTCGTCCGCCGCTGCGAGCGCTTCGATCGTCGGCCACCGTTCGGTGAAGGCGTGGAAATAGTCGCGCACGGCGGCGACGGTCGTCTGCTGCAGCATGATCTCCGACAGCCAGACCCGGTATGGGTCGGGACGGACACCCTTTGCCCGCTCGCGCGGGCTCACGCGCCATGGAAGGTCGCGGGCGTGATCATCGTACCAGGCAAGCAGTTTTTGGGCGGGGGCGGAATCGCGGGACGGCATGGCCGCACTTAGGCCGCCGTCCACAACAAGGGCAAGGCCGGTTCATGATGCTTCAAGCGCGCGGGCAGACCTGATAGCATCGCGCCATGGCCAAATCCGCTGCCAATCTCGTCAATGCCGTGCTCGACCCGGTGCTTGCCAAGCGCGCCGGCCTGTCGCTGGCGCTCATCGATGCCTGGCCGGAGATTGCCGGCGCGCAGATCGCCGAGGCGTCCTGTCCGCTCAAGATCGACTGGCCGCGCCGGCGCCACGAGGATGATGCATTCGAGCCCGGCGTTTTGGTGGTCGCTGCCGAGGCGATGGCCGCGCTCCACATCCAGCACCAGACCGGCGAGATTGTCGGGCGGATCAACGCCTTCATGGGGTTCGACGCGATCTGCCGGGTCCGGCTCGTCCAAAAACAGCTCGTCGAACCGCCCAAGCCACGGCGCACGGCGCGACCACTGTCCGCCGCCGAGACCGACCGTATCGAACGCTTGGCGCAGGGCTTTGATGATGACGGGCTGCGCGACGCGGTGCGGCGTCTCGGACGCAGCGTCCTGTCGGAAAAGGCCAGCCGCTAGGCGCGACAGTTCGCACCGATGACAGCCCGGCGCGGCGCACTATCTCCGCATCATGACGATCATCGAACAGACATCGGGCATTGAAGCGTCGGCCGTGTCGCCGGCCATCGCCGTTTTCTATGATGGCGGGTGTCCCGTCTGCCGGATCGAGGTCGGCTACTACAGCCGGATCGATCGGGCCGGCGCGGTGCGTTGGGTCGACATCGAGGCGCTTGATGATGCCGAACTGCCGGCCGGAAAGACGCGCGAGGAACTGCTCGGCCGGTTCCATGTCCGCGACCTGGCCGACGGGCACTGGCATGTCGGCGTCGATGCCTTTGCGCGCATCTGGCGCGTCTTGCCTGTCTGGCGGCGATTTGCGTTCGTCTTCGCCGTTCCCGGGCTTCGCCAACTGGCCGAAATCAGCTATCGCGGTTTCCTGCGCTGGCAGCGTTGGCATCGGGCCCGCCGGGCACCCTGAGGAGGCACCGTGGCAGAGCCGCTAAAGAAAACATCGCGACCCTTCTGGGAGACCAAACCGCTTGCCGAGATGACCGCGCGCGAGTGGGAAAGCCTGTGCGACGGGTGCGGCAAATGCTGCATGTCCAAGCTGATCGACGAGGACACGGATGAAATCCTCTATACGACGGTCGCCTGCCGCTTGTTTGACGCCGCTTCGTGCCGCTGTACGGACTATGAGAACCGGCAGGCAAAAGTCGCTGATTGCGTGCGCCTGACGCCGGACAATGTCGGCGAGATCGCCTGGCTGCCCGGCACCTGCGCTTACCGGCTGGTGGCCGAGGGCCGGCCGCTCTATGACTGGCACCCGCTCATCTCGGGCGATCCGATGAGCGTTCACGAGGCGGGCATCTCCGTCTTCGGGCGTGTGACGGCCCGTGAGCAGGACATGGCCCATGACGGCGAATATCTCGACCATCTGGTCGACGGGGAACTGTGAGCTCGGCCGTTGCGTTTCGGACTGGGGCGAATAGGTTCGCCATGATCGACAAATTCCGGGGGGTTGCCTTGAGCCAGAACGAGACACGGGCGCTGATCGAGCGCTATTTCGACGCTTTCAACGCCAGCGACCATGAGGCCATGGCCGACCTGCTACATGAAGATGTCGCCCATGACATCAATCAGGGTGGGCGCGAGATCGGCCGCGATGCCTTCCGCCGTTTCAACGCGATGATGTCGAAACATTATCGCGAGAAGCTGCGCGACATTGAGATCATGGTGTCCGACAGCGGCGTGCGCGCCGCGGCCGAGTTCACTGTCGACGGGACCTATATCGCCACCGCGGACGGGCTACCGCCGGCCAGCGGGCAGGCCTATTCGCTGCCGGCCGGCATCTTCTTTGAGGTCGACGACGGCTGCATCAGCCGCGTGACGACCTATTACAACCTCAAGGACTGGACCGCACAGGTCTCATGACGGTCGGGGCGAACGTCCGACCGCTGCAGCGGGACGAAATCGCATCGCGCCTCGATGATCTGGCGCGGTTGCGGATCACAGTCTTCCGCGCCTTTCCCTACCTTTATGATGGCGACATGGACTATGAGCGCCGATACCTCGCGACCTATCTTGAGGCGGACGGTGCGTTCATCGCCGGCGCGTTTGACGGCGACGAACTCGTCGGCGCGGCCACCGCAGCGCCGCTCGGCGAACACAAGGCCGAGTTCGCCGAGCCATTTGCCCGGCGCGGGCTCGACCCGGACGATTTCTTCTATTTCGGCGAGTCCGTGTTGTTGCCGGACTATCGCGGCCAGGGCGTCGGTGTCGCCTTCTTCGACCTGCGCGAACGGGAGGCACAGCGGCAGGGCTTTACGCAATGCCTGTTTTCGGCGGTCAAGCGGCCGGCCGACCATCCGCTTCGCCCGGCTGGCTACGTCCCGCTCGACGGCTTCTGGCGCAATCGCGGCTATGAACGGCTGGACGGCCTGTCCACAACCTATGGCTGGAAGGACATTGGCGACGATGCCGAGACCGACAAGCCGATGGAATATTGGGTCAGGGCGCTTACCTGATTCACGCAGATGTGTGCTGGCGTCAGAAGATGCGATTTGAACGTGATCGGCGGTTTTGACACCTTCTCCTCAATCAAGGGCTCAACCGATGGAGATCGCCATGACCCGCCATATCGTTCGCGGTAAGGTCAAGACCGCAACCGCCAATCTGGACCGACGCGCCTTTCTGGCGCTTGGCGCCGGCGCCGTGGCGGCCGCGCTGGTGGCTGGAACCGTCCGCAAGGCGTGGGCCGGCAAGGTCAATCTGGCCGGCGGCGCGGCCATTCAGGGCCACGATCCGGTCGCCTATTTCACGCAAGGCGCTGCGGTCGCCGGCGATCCGTCGATCACCGCGACCCATGACGGCGCGACCTATCGCTTCGCCTCGGCCGAAAACCGTGACGCCTTTGCCGCCGATCCGGATCGCTACGCACCCCAATATGGCGGTTTCTGCGCCTATGCGGTCGCCAATGGCTACACCGCCGAGATCGACCCGGAAGCCTTCACCGTGGTCGACGAAAAGCTCTATCTGAACTTCTCCAAGGGCGTGCGCAGCCGCTGGGAACGCGACATCCCCGGCAACATCACCAAGGGCGACGCCAACTGGCCGGGCCTTTCCGCCGGCTGACACACCCGACGCCCGCTACTGGTCCAGTTCGAACGTCACATTGACGCTGACGCGGTAGGTGTTCTCGCCCGCCGCGACCGGCACCGGGGCTGCTTCTGCCATCATGTCCATGGCGGCGGCGCGGGCAACCGGCATGGGACGGGGCTCCGAGGATTGTTCGGAAATGGTGAGAATGCGGCCAAGCCCGATGCCGGCCGCCTCGGTCAGCGTTTCGGCCTTGCTGATCGCCGCCTGCATGGCCTTGGTCCGCGCTTCGGTGATCGCCGCTGACGGATCGTCATTGGTGAAGCTGATGCCGCCGCCCTGATTGACGCCGAGCGTCACGGACTGGTCGAGAATGGCGCCGAGCCTGTCGAGATCGCGCACCCGCACGGTCAGCGAATTCGACACCTGATAGCCGACGATGCGCGGCGGCGGATGGATGCCATCCTTCGGCTCGGGACGAACGTAACGCGGCTGGATGTTGAAGTTTGACGTCTGAAGATCGCTCTCGGCGATGCCCTCGGCCTGCATCGCCGCCAGCACCTCGGCCATCGCTTCGGTGTTGGCGTCGAGCGCCTCGCGCGCGGTTTCCGCTTCGCGCAGAACCGTCAGCCCGATCACCGCCATGTCCGGTGCGATATTGGCCGTACCGATGGCCGAAACGGTGATCTGCGGCGTGATGTCATCATCCGCCGCCCAGGTGGGAACGGGAGCAACGAAAAGGGCGGCCGCGAACGCGGCGGCAATGGGCGTGGTGCGAAACTGTGGCAATGCGGGTTCCTCGATTGATATCCCTTCGCCGCACGGCTTGGCCGACAAATGGGTGCGAATTGTGATGGCGCTTCGGGCCGGCGTTGGCGCTTGCCCCATCCGGCCCTTTCGGATACGCACGGCGCGATGGGCCTGTAGCTCAATTGGTCAGAGCCGGCGGCTCATAACCGCTTGGTTGGGGGTTCGAGTCCCTCCAGGCCCACCATTGTTATTTATTTTCAATGGCTTATGGTGAGAGGTCGCCTCACCAAGGCCCGTGATGGGTGCCGTCCTCGTCGGTGCGCTCGAACCCGTGCGCGCCGAAATAGTCCCGCTGGCCCTGGATCATGTTGGCCGTCGAGCGCGCGGTCGCCATCATGTCGAACCAGTTGAGCGCCGCCGAAAGCGCCGGCACCGGCAATCCGTGGCCGTTGGCGGCGGTGACGGTCCTGCGCAGTCCCGCCATGTGGCTTTCCATGAGATCGGCGAAGAATGGCGCCATCAGGAGGCTGGCATCGGGCGCGTTCTCCAGCGCGGTTGCCATGTCGTCGAGCATGGCCGACCGGATGATGCAGCCGGCGCGCCAGACCCGCGCGACATCGGCAAGCCGAAGGTCCCAGCCATTGTCGTCGGCGCCATCCGCCAGCATGGCAAAGCCCTGCGCATAGCAGACGATCTTGCCAGCGATCAGCGCGCTTTCAAGGTCGGCCTCGGAAACGGTACCGTCCGGTAGGGCGCGCGCCGGATCGCCGAACCGATCCGCGCCGCGGCGCCGCGCTTCAAGCCGCGCCGAGACGTTGCGCGCCGTCACCGCAGCCTCGATCACCGGCACGGGCGTGCCCAGTTCCTGTGCTTCGATCGCCGTCCAGCGCCCGGTGCCCTTTTGTCCGGCTCGGTCGACAATCATGTCGATCATCGGATTGCCGGTCTTCGGGTCCGTCGCTTCGAGAACCGCCGCGCTGATCTCGATCAGGTAGGAGCGCAGCGGTCCGTCATTCCATCGGGCGAAGGTCTCGGCCATCGCGGCCGGCGTCCGGCCCATGCCGTCGCGCATGATGCCATAGGCTTCGGCGATCATCTGCATGTCGGCATATTCGATGCCGTTATGGACCATCTTGACGAAATGGCCGGCGCCGGCCGCGCCGAGCCGTGCCGCGCAGGGTTCGCCCTCATAGGTGGCGGCGATCGCGGTCAGCACCGGCGCCGCGCGCTCCCATGCCTCTTTGCTGCCGCCTGCCATCAGCGAGGGGCCGTGCCGCGCGCCATCCTCGCCGCCTGAAACGCCAAGCCCGATGAACCGTTTGCCGAGCGCCTCGATCGCGGCGGCGCGCCGTTCGCTGTCGTGAAAACTCGAATTGCCGCCATCGATGATCAGGTCGCCCTCGTCCAAGAGAGGCAGCAGCGCGGCGATCTGATCATCGACCGGCTGGCCTGCGGGCACCATCATGAGGATCGCGCGCGGCGTTTTCATCGCTGCGACGAGGTCGTCCAGCGTTTTGGCCGGTGTCAGTCGGTCGGCGAGATCGCCGGCGTTTTCGACAAGCGCATCGATGCGCGCCGGCGTGCGGTTGTGGATGGCGACGCCAAAACCCTTGTCGGCCATGTTGAGCGCCAGCGCCGCGCCCATCGTGCCAAGGCCGATGACGGCGAATTCCGATTGGCTCATCCCCGTTCTCCCTGTGCCGCGGTCTATTTCGCAAAGGCCCGCAGATCGAATGTTTCGTCGGCGACCATGCCCGGTGTCAGCGCCTTGCCATCGGCGAGAATCTTGCGGCTCATGGCGTAGGTCGCCGCATCGTTCAGGCAATCGACGGCGAGGAATCGGTCGCCGGCGAAATAGAAGTGCGAGACGCTGCCTTCGCGCTTGCCCGGCCGGACGACAACACGGTCATATCCGCGGTTGAAGCCGGCGATCTGCAGCTTCATGTCGTACTGGTCCGACCAGAACCAGGGATGCGGCTCGTAGGCCTTGTCCTGGCCCATGATGTTGGCCGCGACAATGCCGGCCTGGTCGTGCGCGTTCTGCACCGATTCAAGCCGCGTCGGCATGTGGTTGAACGGAAAAATGGCGCAGTCGCCGCAGGCAAAGATCGCCGGATCGGACGTGCGCGCCCGGTCGTCGACGCTGATGCCGACCGCCACGTCGAGCCCGGCGCTCTGGGCGAGTTCTGCATTGGGCACGATGCCAATGCCGACCACGACGAGATCGCAGGGCAGGGGTGAGCCATCGTCCAGTTCCACCGCCGCGGCCACGCCTGCATAATCGCTGGCGATGCGCGCGATCTGCGTGTCTTCGAGAATGGTAACACCATGGCTTTCGTGCAGCGCGCGGAAGGCGTCGGCGGTTTCGCGGCAGGCCACGCGCTGGAGGATGCGCGGGGCGGCTTCGATTACGGTGACGGCCATGCCCTTCTTTGATGCTTCGGCGGCCGCCTCCAGCCCGATATAGCCGCCACCGATGACAATAAGCCGCTTGCCTTCGGCCATCTTGGCCATCAGCGCATCGGCGTCCGGCAGGTCGCGCATCGTGTGCACATTTTCGAGCCCGCCGCCGATCTCGACGGGCAGTTGCCGGGCACGCGCACCGGTCGCAAGCACCAGCGCATCATAGCCGAAGCGTGCATCGTCCTCGGTCACAACCTCTTTTGCCTGACGGTCGATACCGATGACGCGGGTGGACAGATGCGCGTCGACCTTCTGGTCCTGATACCAGTCCTCGGGGCGAAGCTTCAGCCGCTCGAGGCTCATCTCGCCGGACATATAGGCCTTCGACAGCGGCGGCCGCTGATAGGGCAGGACTGCTTCATCGCTCAGCAGCGTGACCGTGCCTTCAAAGCCGTGCTTGCGCAGGTCGTCCGCAACGGCGACTGCGGCATGGCTGCCGCCCACAATGACAACGCGCTCGACCAAAAACTGTCCCCCGAAACGAAAAGCGGCACCGATGGTGCCGCCTGTCTAACCGGATTGACGCCGCGATTGCGACTGCTTTTTCAATGGGAGTAAATCAACCCGCTTCGGCTTCGCCGACGAACGCCTTTTCGAGCACATAGTGCCCGGGCTTGTTGTTGGCGCCTTCTTCCATGCCTGCGGCCTCACACAACTCCTTGATCTCGAGATTGAGGCCCATCGAGCCGCAGATCATGACGCGGTCATCTTCGGTGCTCCATGCCGGCACTCCGAGATCGGCGAACAATTCGCCGGAGCGGATATTGTCGGTGACGCGCCCGGTCTTTTCGCTCTCCTCGCGCGTCGTCGTCGGATAGTAGACGAGCTTGCCATCGACCATCTCGCCGATGAGCGGATCGTTGACGAGGTTCTCGACCAGTTCGGCGCCATAGACCAGTTCGTCGCGCGTGCGGCAGGTGTGGGTCAGGATCACCTGATCGAACTTCTCATAGACCTCCGGATCGCGAATAAGCGAGGCGAATGGCGCGATGCCCGTGCCGGTCGCCAGCATGTAGAGCCGCTTGCCCGGAAGGAGCGCATCGACGACCAGCGTGCCCACCGGCTTGGTCTTCAGGATGACCTGGTCGCCCACCGCGATCTTCTGCAGCCGCGATGTCAGCGGGCCGTCGGGCACCTTGATCGAATAGAATTCGAGTTCCTCGTCCCAGGAGGGCGAGGCGATCGAATAGGCACGCAGGATGGGTTTGCCATTGTCGCCCGGCAGGCCGATCATCACGAACTCGCCTGACCGGAAGCGCAGTGATTGCGGCCGCGTCAGCCGGAAGGCGAACAGCCGGTCGGTGTAATGGCGCACCCATGTGACGGTCTGACCGTCCTTGAGGGCAACGGGCTGGGCTCCGCCGGCGACCGGCGTCATCTCGTTCATCGTCATGGGCTCCAGTTAGGCGACCTGGACAGCTTGATGCAACCGTTGCTGATAGGTCGCATTGATCCGGGTCAAGCGGGCGCGCCACTGGTCCTCGGGCTGCCGCGCCGCCAGAGCCTCGTCGATCGCCACCGCATCGAACCCGCAGCGGCGGGCGTGGACATATTGGTCGGCAAGGACATGGCCCTGCGCGATCAGCCGGCCTTCAAAGCCGAGCCGGCGCAATTGCGTGGCCAGCGAAAAGCCGCGCCCGTCCGCAAAGGACGGAAAACCGATGATGATCGCATCGAGTGCGCCGAAATGCGGGACGACCGCATGCGCATCGATGTCATTGTCGGCCACCAGCCCGATCGAGGCCGGGCGGTTGGCCGGAAGGCCGGCTTGAAGATCGGCCAGCGAGACTTCGCCATAGGTGCCGGCCATCAGCCGTTCGGCGCGGTCGTCGGGCACAAATCCCGCATCGGTCACGATGATCATCGCATTTGTCTCCTCAGGCATGGGTCGGCGCTCCGCGCACGATCGCGCCGTCGACGATATGAATGCCGCATTCGGTCTTGTCGTGGCCACGCCAACGGCCGGCGCGCGCATCTTCGCCTGGTTGAATAGGCGAGGTACACACCGCGCAACCGATCGACGGATAACCGTGGCGGACCAGCGGATGCGGGGGCAGGTCGAACGCCTCGGCATAGGAGGTCAGATCGTCCGGCGACCACAGCGCAAGCGGGTTGAGCTTGGTCTTGCCGTTGGAGGCCTGTTCGACGGGTTCAATGTCCGACCGGGTCAGCGCCTGGTGCCGCTTCCGCCCGGTGATCCACCCATCGAACCCGTCGAGCGCCGCGTCCAGCACCTGCGTCTTGCGCAGATCGCAGCACGCATCGGGGTCGGTCATGTGCAGCCGGCCCCAAATGTCGGTGCGGCGCACGGCCTCCCGTTCGGGACGGATACTCCGCACATCGGTCAGGCCGAGCCGGGATGCCAGTTCGTCGCGATAGGCCAGCGTTTCGGCAAACAGCATGCCCGTGTCGATGAACAACACCGGCGCGGCCGGTTCGACGCGTGCAATCAGATGCAGCAGAACGGCCGATTCGGCGCCGAACGAGGACACGGCAGCAACACGGCCGAACCGTCCCCCGATCAACGTTTCGCTGAGGAGAGCGAGCGTGGCGCTCTCCGTGTCAGGCGGCGCGGGCGCTGGCGCGTTGGCCGTCATAGATCGCGTCCTTGAAAGGTTGGGGACCAAGGCGCCGATAGGCGGCAAGAAACGTCTCCTCGCCCGTGTGGCGCAGGTCCAGATAGGTGTCGATGATCGCCTCGATCGCGGGGATCAGGTCTTCCGCCGCAAAGCCGGGGCCGGTCCGTTCGCCGATCGTCGCCGTCTCGGTGCCGTCGCCGCCGAGCGTGATCTGGTAGTTTTCGACCCCCGCCTTGTCGAGGCCCAAAATGCCGATATGGCCGACATGGTGGTGCCCGCACGCATTGATGCAGCCGGAAATCTTGATCTTCAGCGGGCCGATATCGCGTTCGAGCTTGAGCGCATCGAAATGGGTCGCGATCTCCTGAGCAATGGGGATCGAGCGGGCGGTCGCCAGCGCGCAATAGTCCATGCCGGGGCAGGCGATGATGTCCGACAGGAGCCCGATATTGGCGGTGGCAAGCCCGGCCTTTTTCAGTGCCGCATGGACCGCCGGAATGTCGGCCTTGCGCACATGCGGCAGGATGATGTTCTGCTCGTGGGAAACCCGCAGCTCGTCATGGCCGTAGCGCTCGGCGAGATCGGCCAGAACGCGCATCTGGTCGGCCGACGCATCCCCGGGCGTGCCGCCGACCGGCTTCAGCGACACCGACACGATTCCGTAAGCGGGGTTCCTGTGCTCGGCGACGTTGGTCTCAACGAAGGAGCGGAACACCGGATCGTCCGCCTGCGCCCGGTCGAAGGCGAGCGACTGGGTGTTGTCGAAGTCCGGTGGCGCGAACGCCGCCTCGATGCACGCGACAAGGTCTGCCGGCGGCGCCTGGAACACGGCTTTTTGCTCGGCGAACGCTTCCTCCATCATCGCCTTGATCTCGTCGGTGCCGGTCTCGTGAACAAGGATCTTGATGCGCGCCTTGTATTTGTTGTCGCGCCGTCCGGCGAGGTTGTAGACCCTCAGGATTGCTTCCAGATAGGGCAGCAAATCGACCTTCGGCACGAAGTCGCGAACAGTCTTGCCGATCATCGGTGTGCGGCCCAGCCCGCCGCCGACGATCACCTCATAGCCCGGTTCACCGGCCGCGTTGCGCACCATTCTGAGGCCGATATCATGCGCCTTCGTCACGGCCCGGTCGTTCGGCGAACCGGTGATCGCGATCTTGAACTTGCGCGGCAGGAACTGGAATTCGGGATGGTCGGTCGACCATTGCCGCAACAGTTCCGCCGTCGGGCGCGGATCCTCGATCTCGTCGGCCGCCGCGCCTGCGAAATGATCGGCGGTCACGTTCCGGATGCAGTTCCCGGACGTCTGGATGGCGTGCATCTCGACATCGGCCAAGGCGTCCAGAATGTCGGGGACATCCTTCAGTTTCGGCCAGTTGAACTGGACGTTCTGGCGCGTGGTAAAGTGACCATAGCCTTTGTCCCAGCGCTCGGCGATCATCGCAAGCTGGCGCATCTGCCGGGAATTGAGCGTGCCATAGGGGATGGCGACGCGCAGCATATAGGCGTGCAGTTGCAGATAGAGCCCGTTCATCAGCCGCAGCGGCTTGAACTCGTCCTCGGTCAGCGACCCGTCGATGCGGCGCTCGACCTGCTTGCGGAAATCGGCCACGCGGGCGCGCACGAAATCGGCGTCGAAATCGTCGTAAGCGTACATCGGATCAAAGCTCCGCCTGTTTGCCGTGGAAATAGTTGGAAGGGCCGCGCGTGCGGAACGCCTCGCGAAAATGCACCGGCTGCGGCCGTCCGTCCGGCCCGATCGCCGCATCGGCCAGATAGGCGCCGACGATCTGGGCGGGCTGGGCCTGGGCGATGGCGAGCAGTCTTTGCGCTTCGTCCGGATCGTCCGCGACGGCGGCGTCGCCATGCACACGCGTCCAGCCGCCTTCGCCGGTCAGATAGATCACATCGCCCTCGAACAGATCGTTCGCGGTGACGATCTGCGGGTGCTTTTGCCTGGGCATGTCAAACGGCCTCCGATCGATCAACTAAATCGTCATTCCGGAACTTGATTCCGGAATCCATCGGCGGCCGCGACTTTCCTGGATTCCGGGAACAAGTTCCGGAATGACGCAGGTGTTGTTCTGCCTCGCGCGGCGCGATGCCATAGAGAAGGACGGCGGGGCCGGCGATGCCAGCATCGGCGAGCGCGTCGGGCAAGGTGGCGAGGGTTGCGGCGACGATGCGCTGGTCGGCGCGCGACGCGTTTTCGACCACCGTAACAGGTGTTTCGGCATCCGCGCCGTGCATTAGCAGGCGTCCGCGCAAGAACGACGCGGCCTTGATCCCCATATAGATGGCCGCCGCTTCGCCGGGCCGCGCCAGCGCACGCCAGTCATGGTCGGCAAAGCCTTCCGCGTCATGGCCGGTGATGATGCGCAGCGAGGCATTGCGCCCGCGCCGGGTCAGTGACCGGCCAATCGATGCGACCGCCGCCGATGCGGAGGTGATACCGGGCACGATCTCGAACGCGATGCCGGCGCCATCGAGCGCATCCAGTTCCTCTTCAAGGCGCCCGAACACGGCCGGGTCGCCGGATTTGAGCCGTACGACATGGGCGCCCTTGCCCGCATGCTCGATCATCAGCGCGTTGATGTCGTCCTGCTTCCACGCGTCTCCGAAGCCTTTCTTGCCGGTTTCGACGATGATCGCCTCGCGCCGCGCCAGCTCGATGATCGCCTGCGGCACCAGACGGTCATGCAGCACGACATCGGCCTCATGCAGCGCGTTGCGAGCCTTCAGCGTCAGAAGATCGGGATCGCCGGGGCCGGCGCCAACAAAGGTGACCGAGCCCGGGCCCTGCCGGGTTTCGATCCCGTCGGTCAGAAGCGTTTCCAGCGTTTCGCGGACGGCCTCTTCGCCGCCCGCCTTCAGGGCGCGGTCGCCGGCGCCGAAATAGAATTTCGTCCAGAAGGCACGGCGCTTTTTGGCATCGCCGAGCATGTCGGCCCGCGCGCGGAAAGCCTGGCCGATCCGTGCCAGAAGACCAAGCGACGCGGGCAGGCGCTCTTCAAGGTCCGCCTTGATCTTGCGGGCGAGAACGGGAGCGGCGCCCTCGGTGCCGATCGCCACGGTCACCGGATCACGGTCGACGATGGCCGGCGTGATGAACTGCGAATCTTCGAGATTGTCGACGATGTTGACGAGCGCGCCCGCCTGATGGCCGATGGCGGCGGCGCGGGCGTCCTCGTCCGCATCGTCATTGGCCGCGTAGAACAGGCTGGCGCACAGCGCATCGCCGGCTTCGATCGGCCGCTCTGTCAGCGCGATGCGGCCCTCTGCGGCCCATTGCCGGACCAGCGGCTCCGGGTCGGCGCCAAAAACTGAAATGCGCGCCCTTGTCTTCAAAAGAAGACGCAGCTTGGCGATGGCGGTTTCGCCCGCGCCGGACACGACCACGCGGCGGCCGTCGAGATTCACAAAAACCGGAAAATGGCGCATGCATCCACCTCTTGGAAGGAGATGCCATTCTAGGTACGTTCGACCACCGTCAGAAGAACGTCATTCCCAACTCAAGGGCATCAGGAGAAAAATTTGTTCTGGTGGCCAAGGGGATGACCGGATCGGACGGGATTGATCCGTGTCAAGGACCGGCGCGGTCCCGGTTGCGACAATCACACCACTTTGGAAGCGTTCCAATCAGTGGCGCGCTGGTCTATATGGGCAGGAAACAGGGGCACGAACGCGAATGCGACGGTGCCGTGCGAGGACGAGAATGACCATCACGCCGATCACTGCGCCGGGCGAGGAGCCGCTTCAGGAGCCGCTGGATTTCGACCGGTTCTTTGCCGAAAAGCTCTCCGGTTTGCACGATGGAGGGAACTATCGTGTTTTTGCCGAGCTTGAGCGTCAGCGGGGGTCGTTTCCGCGGGCGACGCGGCACCGGGGCGACGGGTCGACCCATGATGTGACCGTCTGGTGCTCGAACGATTATCTGGGCATGGGCCAGCATCCGGACGTGGTCGCGGCGATGCATGATGCGATCGACAAATGCGGCACGGGCGCCGGCGGCACGCGCAACATTTCGGGCACCAATCATGGCCATGTGAAGCTCGAAGAGGAACTGGCCGATCTGCACGGCAAGGAAGCCGCGCTGATCTTCACCTCGGGCTATGTGTCCAACTGGGCCGCGCTCGGCACGCTTCTGGCGAAGATCCCGAACATCATCTGCTACACCGACGCGCTCAACCATGCCTCGATGATCGAGGGCATCCGCCATTCCCGCTGCGAAAAGCGCATCTTCAAGCACAATGACTGGCGTGATCTCGACCGGCTGATGGCCGCCGACGATCCGGCCGCGCCGAAACTCGTTGCGTTCGAGAGCGTCTATTCGATGGATGGCGACATCGCGCCGATCGAGAAGATCTGCGA
>JANSXT010000018.1 GCA_024742765.1 Phyllobacteriaceae bacterium
CGCCGCACGCGCAAGCTGGCCCGCAAGCGCGCCCAGCGCGAAGGCCTTCTGGGCGGCCGCAAGGGCCGCTGAGGCCGACGCGGCGCTGGCCGCGTTCGCCGCGATATTGTCCAGATTGAGATGCAAGCATGGCGTGACCTGACAATGGCCACGCCATTTTTGTGCGAAGCCATGAGGGGGTCGAGAGGGGAAGTGACGATGGGCGAAAAGGGTTCAGCCACACGCGGCACGGCCGGAGCGTCGCGTCTGACGCGCTTTGCGCTCGTCTGCGCGGCCGGGCTGGCGCTCGGCGCCTGCCAGACATCGGCGCTGCAGGGCGAAGCCGTGCGCATCGAGGCCGAACAGGGCAGCGCCCAGAACATCGCCTCGCTCACCGAAGTGATCCGCGCCAATCCGCGTGACGCGCAGGCGTACAATGTGCGCGGTTCGGCCTTCGGACGCGGCGGCCGCTACCGCGAGGCGCTTGACGATTTCAACCAGGCCATCACCCTCAATCCGCGCTTCTTCGAAGCCTATGCCAACCGCGCGCTGATCCACCGCCTGCTCGGCGACCAGACGAGCGCCGCCAGCGATTACAACGCCGCCCTGCAGGTCAATCCGCGCTACGACAAGGCCTATATCGGCCGCGGCGAACTCTACCGCCGCGCCGGCCGCGCCGACGAAGCCTTCCGCGATTTCGAGCGCGCCATCCAGCTCGACACCACCGATCCGCGCGCCTATCACCGCCGCGGCCTGATCTATCAGAGCCGCAGCCAGCATGAATTCGCGATCGATGATTTCTCGACCGCCATCTCGCTGCAGCCCGATGCGCCCGAGCCCTACAATGCGCGCGCGATCTCCTACATCGCGCTGAACCAGCTCGACAATGCGTTCGCCGATGCCAACTTCGCCATCGAACTGGACGACCGCAACGCCGAAAGCTGGACCAATCAGGGCCTCGTCTACGAGCAGCGCGGCGAACGTGACCGCGCCAAGCGCTCCTTCCGCCGGGCCCTGCAGCTCGATCCGGACTTTTCGATCGCCCGCTCGGCGATGAGCCGGGTGAGCTGACGCCGCGGACGCCCGCACGGACAGCACCCGCCGGGCCGGAAATCGGCCCTTGATCTATTCATACCCATCTGGCTATATATCGATTGATAGCCAAACGGGTATGGATTTGCATGTCCGACAGAAATGACATGATGTTCCGCGCGCTCGCCGACCCGACACGGCGCGCCATCTTCGAGCGCCTGTGCCGCGAGGGCGACGCCACGGTCGGCGTTCTGACATTGGGCGCCGGCGTGTCGCAGCCCGTCGTCTCCAAACATCTGCGTGTCCTGGCCGAGGCCGGCCTCATCCACGGCCGCCGGCAGGGTCGCAACACCCATTACCAGGCCCGCCGCGAGGCGCTTGCGCCGCTTGCCGACTGGACCCGCCGCATGGCCGGCTTCTGGGACGACCGGTTCGACGATCTCGAAAACCTTTTGGACAGGATGGACCAATGACGGGCCCCGAAGCCGAAACCCGCTCGATCGTCATCGAACGCGATCTCGCCCACCCGCCCGAAAAGGTCTGGCGCGCGCTGACCGTGCCGTACCTGATCGAGGAATGGCTGATGAAGAACGCATTTGCGCCGGTTACAGGACACCGGTTCGAGTTGAGCGCCGAGTGGGGCAAGGTCGAATGCGAGGTGCTGGACGTCGCGCCGCATGAGCGCCTGTCCTACAGCTGGGGTGACCATGATCTGAAATCCATCGTCACATGGACGCTTGTTCCGACAGAGGCCGGCACGCGCCTGCGCATGGAACAGACCGGCTTCAAGCCGGACCAGCCGCGCTACTTCCACGGCGCTCGGGCGGGCTGGCCGTCCTTTCTCGACAGGCTGGAAAATGTGCTGGCCCGGGCCGCGTGACGGCCCGCCCTGCCCCGAACGAAGGAACCGACCATGGCCATCAGCAAGACCGTCCGACAACTCCATCGCTGGCTCTCCATCATCTTCACCATGACGGTCGCCGCCAATTTCGCCGCCATGGCGACGGGCACGCCACCGCCCTGGATCGTCTATGCACCGCTGCCGCCGCTGTTCGTCCTGATGGTCACCGGCCTGTTCATGTTCGCCACCCCTTATGTCGCCCGCCGCCGCGCCGGCCGGCCGTCGACCGGGGGCCGGGCATGACGCAAAAGCCGAGATTGCTGACCGGCGGCAACCCGCAGATCGCCAAGGATTATGGCGACGCACCGGTCAAGGCCTACATCGCCGCCATGCCCGGCTGGAAAAGCGATGTGGGCCGCCGGATCGACGCGCTGATCGAGAAGGCGGTGCCCGACGTCCAAAAGGCGGTCAAATGGAACCAGCCCATGTATGGTTTCGGCGGCAATGTCTGGTTTGTCTCGTTCCGCTGCTTCACCAAATACGTCAAGGTGACCTTCTTCGATGGCGCGGACCTCGACCCCCTGCCGCCGGTCGACTCAAAGCACGACAAAGTGCGCTATTTTCACATTTATGAGGGCGACGGTTTTGAGGATGCGCTGACCGGCTGGATCGAACAGGCAAGCCGCCTGCCCGGCGAAAAACTCTGACGGGTTTCGGCAGGCGTCGCCGCTAGGGCTATGAAAGACCGGCCAACGCATCCGCCATCGCGTCGATGAAAAGACGCAGCCGGCGGGTCTGCCGCCGCGCCGGCGCGAAAGCGGCGTTGATGGTCAGCGGCGGCGCGCGCCAGCCCGGCAGCGGTTCGATCAGAGTGCCCGCGTCAAGTTCCCCGGCCACCAGCCAGCGCGGCAGGATAGCGTAGCCGCCGCCGGCCATGGCGACGCGTTTGGCGGCCGCGATATTGTTGCTGGCGAATGTCACGCGCGCATCGATCTCCACCGTTTCTCCGGCCGGTCCGGTCAGCGGCAATCGCCCGCCTTCGAACGGATGCAGCGCCGCGCAGGGCAAAGCCGCCAGCGCGTCCGGATCGCCGTCGACATTGCCTGCCAGTCCGGGTGCGGCAGCGATGATGCGCGTCACTTCGGCCAGCGGCTGGACGATCAGCGTGTCGTCCGGCACCGTGCCGACCCGAAGCCAAAGATCGCAGCCAACCTCCGAAAACCGGATCGGCGCATCCTCCAAAATCCAGTCGATAACGATGTCGGGGTGCGCGGTCTGGAATGCGATGGCGCAATCGAGCGCGACGGTCTGGCCCAGCGCCACCGGCGCGACGATCTTCAGCGGCCCGGCCACCATGTCGGCGTCGCCGGCAAAACCCTCGGCGAACCCCTCCCACTCGGCCAGCAGCAACCGCGCATCGGTAAGACATTGCTCGCCGGCCTTGGTCAGGCTCAGATGATGCGTCGAGCGGATGATCAGTTGCGTGCCCAGCCGCTCTTCGAGGTCGGCCAGTTGCCGGCTGGCTGAAGCCTGCGACAGGCCGAGATCGCGTGCGGCGGCGCTGATCGATCCCCGCTCGGCGATCCGCACGAAGGTTTCAAGCAGCGTCAGGCGATCGAGTGATCTTGTCATACGTAAAACGTATAACAATTGCTCGATGCACTCGTCTACCAAGAAGGGGCACGGATCGATAGCTTTCCAGACACCGGCGGAATTGGCCGCCACAATGGAGAGCAAGATGACACAGGCAATCAACAGGACCTTTCGCATCGGCGGCGACATCGAGGTCAACAGGCTCGGGTACGGCGCCATGCGCCTGACCGGTCAGCCGGGCAATTTCGGCCCCTATGAGGATTGGGACGGCGGCGTTGCGCTGCTCCGCGAAGCGGCCGATGCGGGCGTCAACCTCTTCGACAGCGCCCGAGCCTACGGCCCGCTGACGGCCGACCGGATCGTCGGCGAGGCGTTGGCCGAACATGATGTGGTGCTGGCCACCAAGGGCGGCGTCGACAAGTCGGCACCGGGCCATATCACCGTCGACGGATCGCGCGACACGCTGCTCCGGCAAATCGACGAGGCGCTGGTCAATCTGCGGCGCGACAGGATCGACCTGTTCCAGCTCCACCGCGTCGATCCCGAAACGCCGATCGAAACCTCGGTCGCTGCGCTGGAAGAAGCACGTGCCGATGGCCGCATCGCCCATATCGGCCTGTCAAACGTGTCGCGGGACGAACTGGACCGGGCGCTCGGCATCGCGCCGATCGCCAGCGTGCAGAACCGGTTCAACATGGACGAGACCGGCGATGACGGCCTGGTCGATTACACGGCGCAAAAGGGCATTGCCTTCATCCCCTATGGCCCGCTCGGCGCCAACCCGATGCAGCGGGGCGCAAGGCTGGCGCCGCGCGAGGCGCTGGCCTGGCTGCTCAGACGGTCGCCCAACATCATCGCCATTCCCGGCACGACGTCGGTCGGCCATATGCGCGAGAACATGACGGCCTGGGACCTTGTGTGAGCGGCACGCCGCCAGAAAACTGCAGTCGATCCAACCGCGATGTTGTCCTATGGTCGGCGATCATGCAGTTCCATCTAAACGGCTTCCGGGCCGGCGACCCGGACGTCTTCGAGGCCAGCGAACCCGGACGGGACCGTTCGGCGGACAGCCTGCCTGACACGGTCGACGTGCTGATCGTCGGCAGCGGGCCGGCCGGCCTCACCCTTGCGGCGCAGCTTGCCGCCTTTCCGCAGATCACGGTCAGGCTGATCGAGCGGAAAGGCGGCCGCATGCTTTTGGGCCAGGCCGATGGCATCGCATGCCGGACCATGGAGATGTTTCACGCCTTCGGCTTCAGCGAAAAGGTGATGCGGGAAGCCTATTGGGTCAACGAGACGGTTTTCTGGAAACCCGATGCCGACAGGCCCGAACACATCGCCCGCTCAAGCCGCATCCAGGATGTCGAGGACGGACTGTCGGAGTTCCCCCATGTGATCCTGAACCAGGCACGCGTGCACGATTTTTTCCTCGACATCATGCGCAACGCACCAGGTCGGCTCGAGCCCGACTATGGCCGCCGCCTCGTCGATCTTGCCGTTGATGAAGGGGACGAGAGCCATCCGGTCACGGCCATTATCGGCTGGGACGATCCGGACCGCGAAGGCGGCAGCGAAACCATCCGCGCACGCTATGTCGTCGGCTGCGATGGCGCCCGCAGCACCGTGCGCCGCAGCCTCGGCAAGCCGCTGCACGGCGACTCGGCCAATCAGGCTTGGGGCGTGATGGACATTCTCGCCGTCACCGACTTTCCCGACGTGCGCTTCAAGTCGGTCATCCACTCGGCGCATGAAGGCAACATGCTGATCATCCCGCGCGAGGGCGGTTATCTGGTCCGCTTCTACATCGAACTGGACAAGTTGGCCGCCGGCGAACGCGTTGCCAGCCGCAACATCACCACCAATCACCTGATCGCCGCCGCAAACCGCATCATGCAGCCCTATTCGGTGGAGGTGAAGGAGGTCGCCTGGTGGTCGGTCTACGAGATCGGCCAGCGATTGTGCGACAGGTTCGACGATGTGCCGGCCGATGTGAACCCCGACCGTACGCCACGGGTGTTCATCACCGGCGATGCCTGCCACACCCACAGCCCGAAGGCCGGACAGGGCATGAACGTTTCGGTCAATGACAGTTTCAATCTGGGCTGGAAGCTGGCAGCGGTGCTGCGCGGCCAGGCCTCCGATGAGATTTTGCACACCTATTCCGACGAGCGACAGGCCGTCGCAAGCGAGCTGATCGATTTCGACCGCGCGTTTGCCAAGATGTTCAGCGCCCCGCCAAAGACCTCCGACGATGATGAAGACGGCGTCGATCCGGCCGCGTTCCAGGATTATTTCCAGCGCTTTGGCCGTTTCACCGCCGGCACGGCGACCCATTACGGCCCATCGCTGATCACCGGCCCCGCCGACCATCAGCATCTCGCCGAGGGGTTGGTGATCGGCATGCGCTTTCATTCCGCGCCGGTGATCCGGCTGGCCGACGCCAAACCGGTTCATCTCGGCCACACGGTCCTGGCGGACGGCCGCTGGCGTCTGTTCGCCTTCGCTGGCGCCGAAGACATCACGGGGCCCGCGTGCCGCATCCGCGCATTGTGCAACTTCCTGGCCGATGATCCCCGTTCACCGGTGCGCCGGTTCACTGAGGATGACGTCGACATCGATGCGGTGATCGATGTAAGGGCCGTCTTCCAGTCATATCACCGCGATCTGGCGATCGGGACCATGCCGCCTTTCCTGTTGCCCAAAAAGGGGCGCTACGGCCTGCACGATTACGAGAAGATATTCTGCGCCGACCGCAAAAGCGGCGAAGACATTTTCGAGATGCGCGGCATCGACCGGCAACAAGGGTGCATGGTCGTCGTGCGGCCCGACCAGTACATCGCCCATGTCCTGCCGCTCGAAGGATTCGATGCGCTGGCCGAATTCTTCGCCCGCTTCATGCGCTCAGCCCGCTGAACACCAGAGCAATCCGGCATGCTGGCAGGCTCGTCGCCCGCCGGATCAGCTCTGCTGTTCGGCGTCTCCGACCCCCGGTATCGGTGCATCCAGCGCAACGCCCTCACGCAACAGATCGATATGCGGCTGCGACGAGGCCGGCCCGCCATGCGGCAGGTTGGTGGCCAGCACCCGGCTGCGGATCGTGTCCGACCAATAGTCCAGATGGGTGAAGATGCGGCCGACAAAGCCGAACGGCCGGCGCGACAGCGCCACATGGTGGTCGGCGATGCCGGCACCGAACAGGTCGGTCAGCGAACCCGAGACGATGTCGCCGAAAAACACCAGCCAGTGCCGGTCGTGAATGTTGGTCCAGCGCACGGCCGAAAAGAGCGCGGTATGGCGCGCCACAGGCGCATCGTCATCCTGCTTTGGCGCATAAAGGATCGATTGATCGACCGGGTCCGGCAGCGGCGGGCAGACCGGCACCAGCCCGTCCTGCTTGAGTTGCTCGAACTCGGAGCGGTCACGCGCCAGAAGAAACTCGCCATGGGTCAGGGGGCTGCCGAGCGTCACGAAATCGGTGACCAGCCAGCCGCCTTTGGGCTGCCCGAGCGCCTTGGAAACACGCCGTTGCAGGGTGCGGAACGTGCCGATGTCGAACGTCGCCAGCGCCTTGCCGTCCGGCGCGTGTGCATCGACATAATCGCTCATCGCCATCAGCGCCGCGCGCCCGTCATCGTCGATCACCCCGCCGGCGACCGGACCGCGCTCGGCCCAGAAATGACGCAGCAGATCATAGGCGATCACCGAACCCAGCGAGTGGGCAACGATAACGATCCGCTTGTAATCGCCCCGCGCCGCCGCATCGAGATCATATTTCGGTTCCGGCGTCTTGCCCTTGTCTTCCGGGGCCGAGGGCGGGTCGCCCTCATCGTCTTCGGGCACCTTGCCATGCAGGGTGCGCAACAGGTCAAGGCCGCGCTCCATCACCGCCGCGCGCTTGGCCACCGTCGACGGCTCGGCCCGCACATAGCGCGCCACATCGCCGAAATAGGGCACCAGAAAGCCCTGAATGAACCAGCCGATCACCGCCGTCGCGGCAAAGGATAGGAAGCTTGCGCTGGCGACGATCTCGACCGGCAGGTACCACAGCACGATGGCGGCGATGACAAAAGGCAGCGCCAGCGCGAACAGATAATCAAGGGTTGTCACCGGCACATCGCCGGACCGTTTGGCCAGACGGCGCGCGTAGAAAAGCGCCACCAGACCGGCCAGCCCCAGCACAAGCCATGGCCAATAGGGATCGAACACCGCCGGCACGATGCGGCCGGCCGTCTCCTCGGCAAACAGCGACACCACACCATTGATCGCAAACATGATGCCGGCGATCGTCGCCACCCACAAAAGCGCCCAGGCGAACATCACATCAACCGGCACCTGGTGCGGCCAGCGCCACAAAAGGCCTTTGACCCATGCCACCAGATGCTCCCGGGTCGTGCCCTCCATGATGTCGGCCCAGTAAAGCTCGTAGAAATCGGTGCGCATGCCATTGTCGGCGACCGGCGTGGTGACCCGCGCCAGTTCCTTGGAGCCGGTGCGCGTATCGGGCACCAGCCAGCTCTTGTTGACCGGATCGGGCGGGCCGATTTCTCCGGGCTGCGGATCGCTGATGCGCCGCGACCGCCCCGGCTCGCGCCGTTCGATGCCATCGGTCAGCCCCAGATCGGTTTCCCAAAGCACCCGCACGATCGACCGCAGCGTTTGCATCGGTCGCTGCTGGCCCATGCCGTGAATGACGATCACCGCCTGCTTGGGCGGGCTCTTCGCCGCTGGCGGCTCCTGTTCATCCCGGCTTGCTGCCTTCGCCATCGCATTCTCCCGATCCGATCGCCACGCACGCTACACGACAACGGCTTCGCCCCAACAGTCAAATCGCGCGGCGGAGCGGCCCGTCGGCGCGGACATGCCAGGCGCATCCGGCGGTCAGACGTTACGCTTCACGCGGTCGCGCCGTGTCAGCAGATAGCGGCGCAGCGGCGGTTCGACGGCAAGCGAAACCGCTTTCTCATAGGCTTCGATGGCGCCGGTCGAATCGCCCAGATCGGCCAGCAGCTTCCCGCGCGCGGCCCAGAAGGGCTGGAAGGCGCGTGTGGCTTTTTCATCGAGCCGCGACAGGGCGTCGAGCCCGGCCTGCGGACCGTGGCGTTCGGCGATGACGATGGCGTGGGCGACGGCCGCGCCGAGCGAAGGCGCGATCCGGCCAAGGCCGAAATAGAGCTTGTCCAGCGCCAGCCAGTCGATTCGGCCGGTCTTGGCGCGGTCCAGATGCAGGCCCTGGATCGCCGCCTCGATCTGGAACCGGCCGGGTGCGGCGAGCGTTTGGGCTGCCGCGAGCGCCTTCTGCCCGAAGACGATCAGCCGCCCGTCCCAGAGCCTTGCGTCCTGCTCGTCGAGCGGCACAAGCATGCCGTCCCGGATGCGCGCATGGCGCCGGGCATGGCCGAAGGCGATCAATGCGGCAAGCCCGTGCGCCTCGGCATCGTCCGGCGCCAGATGGCGCAACAGGTCGGCCAGATAGAGCGCTTCGTGGCCGAGCGCGTCGGTCGGCGCCAGCCAGTCCAGCGCATGGGCGGCATAGATCGCCTCGCGCACCGCGCCCAGCCGCGCGGGCAGATCGGTCTCGTCCGGCATCTGGAAGGGGATGCGCGCATCCCTGATCTTGCGTTTGGCGCGCACGAGCCGCTGCGCCATGGCCGACGGCGTGACGACGAAGGCGCGGGCAATGTCGGCGGCTTCGACGCCGAGCACGGTCTGAAGCATCAGCGGCGTGTGCATATCAGCGGGCAGCGCCGGGTGGGCGCAGACCATCATCAGCGAAAGCCGCTCGTCGGGCATCGGGTCGGCTGTCGCCGAAGGCTCGGGCGTGTCGGGGATCGCATCGGTTTCGGGAAAGCGCACGCGCCGCCTTTGCGCGTCGGTCAGCCGGTTGCGCGCCGCAGTGAGAAGCCAGGCTTCGGGATTGTCCGGCACGCCGGTTTCCGGCCAGCTTCTGAGGGCGTTGGCGAACGCGTCGGCCAGCGCGTCCTCGGCGCCGGCGATATCGCCGCTGCGCTTGGCCAGAATGGCGATCAGCTTGCCGTAGGATGCCCGCGCCGCGCCTTCGGCGGCGCGGGCCACCTCGCTCATGCGCCGCCCATGGCGGAGGCGCGGATCTCGACCTTGCCGCCCTTGGCGGCGGGACACTTCTCGGCCCAGGCCATGGCGGCGTCGAGATCGGGCACGTCGATGACGAAATAGCCGCCCAGCGTCTCCTTTGTGTCAGCGAACGGGCCGTCCTGCACCGTCTTGCTGCCGGTCTTCAGGCTCAGCGTCGTCGCGGTTTCGACCGGCTGCAGCCAGTCCGTGTCGACAAAGACGCCGGCCTCCTTGAGCGCGCCGATATAGGCGCCATAGACCTCCTGCATGGCGGCCCAGTCCTCCTGGGTCAGGTCGGCGAAGTCGGCAGGGTCGGAATAAAGAAGAAAAGTGTAGCGCATCGGTCTGTCTCCCTTGGGATGCGGTTAGGCTGCGGTTTGAAGATTGGCAAGGCCGCGCTCGAAGGTCGGGCCGACCATGCGGTCCATGAACAGGCCCATGACCCGGCCGATGGGATTGAAGCCCATATCGGCCTGCATCGACCATGTGACATGGGCGCCGCCGTCTTTCGGCTCGGCGCGGATGGTCTGCAACGGCTTGCCCATCGGACCCAGATCGATCCGGTAGTGCACGGCATCGCCGGTGACCGAAGCGACGGTCTGGCTGCCCTTGCCCTCCTTGCCGGCAAAATGGAAACCCGAGCCGACACCCGACGCCGGCCCGAACAGTGTGATCGACAGGTCCGGATCGGTGGACCTGTAAGGGTTGAAGCGCTGAAAGCCTTCGCCGGACGCCGCGAGCGCCAGAACGGTTTGGGCGTCGGCGTCGATCAGCGCCTGCCGCTCGACATGGACCTGTCGCGGAAGCAACAAGGTCGAAGCTGCCAGCACGGCAACCGCCGCGCCCGATGCTGCGAGGATTTGAAGAAGCGTCATGATGAATGTCCTTTCGTCACCGAGAGCACCATCGCTCTCAATGGGGTGACGAACGGACTGGGGCCCGATCGACATCGCGCACAAAAAAACCGCGACAAGTGCCGCGGTTTTTCGAAAAGCGCTCTATGTGGCTGGCGTCAGCCGTCCATCGCCTTGACGATGTCGTCGGCCATTTTTCTGGAAGCACCCGGCCACAGGACAGTGTCGGTGATACGACCGGTCGCCCCGCCGCAACCAAAACGGACCGGACGTCCGCAAAGGCGACGCGTGGGGGAACAGCGCCCGTCAGAGGACGAAGCGCGAGACGATCATCAGCAGGACGAAGACGATGATACCGCCGAACAGGCCGCCGCCGGCGAAGAAGCCGAATGCCATGGCGATCAGCAGCGCCACGGTCGCGACCGTGCCCCACTTGGTCAGCGCGAGGAACAGGTTGAAGGTCTTCTCATGCTCCGGATAGTCCATCGCCGCGCCGGCGTCGTGGTTGGTCTCGGTCTGCTCGCCCATGGCGGTCTCCGCTCGTCACATTGGATGCTGCCGTGCGCATAGCGAAAACCGCGCCGCACATCAATGGCGCAAGATCGCCGAAGACGAGCGGTGCCGGTCAGGCGGCGTTGAGCGCGTAGCGGGCGGTCGGCCGCACGCACAGCGGCGGCAGCGCATCCTCGAGCCGGTCGAACAACAGCCGCGCCTCGGTCTCGGTGTAGTGGAACAACGGATTGCGGCTCATGATGTAATCGACATTGCTGCGCGGAATGCCCAGCAGCACCACATCGATGAACAACCCGTCGGGATGGATGGGGCCGGCCAGACGCGTCGCCCCGAACACGCGGCGATAGTAGGCTTCATGTTGCAGCTTGATCAGGCACAGGCAGTAGTCGGCGCCCTTGTGCAGCGTCATCATGGTCGACAGGCGGTGCGTCAGCAGCGGCAGCGCCGGCACGGTCGGCGCAAGATCCGGATCGATGGCGAAGCGGCTGGGATCGACGAACACCATGCCCTGCGCCAGAAGCGGCGACAGGGTCTCGGAGAAATATTCCATGGCGGGCGTCGGCGGCGTGTCGGCCGACAAAAGGTTCAGCCGCATGGACGAAACCAGTTGGTCGGCATGATAGAGCCCGAACACATAGGTGTCGGGATCGAAATCCAGCGGTTCGATTACCGGCGATTCGAACTTGCTCTCATAGATGTCGCGCGGATTGAAGGCCCGCAGGCGCAGGGCGCCGACATCCTCAAAATCCTCCGGTGTGGAGATCCGGCGGTATTCAACCGCGTCCATGACGGACAGCAGCCGATTGGCCACGGCGTCGTTGCGGTGGCGGCCTTTTGCTTCAGTCGCATTGCGATCCACGGCGTCGTCCCCCGGTAAGTTGACCCGCCGTAAGGTTAGCTTTTACGAAAATTCGCGTAAATTCCCAAGAAATCGCAGTTTGTTGTTAAGGTTAATTCTTAATCAACTGCCAATCAAACAGGCAACGCCGGCAAGCCGAAATTGGCGACGGCGCGACAAAGACAATCAGTTTGTGGGTTGAGGCTCAGCCCGCGGCAGCGTCGTCCACGGCCGCAACGTCGTTGGGCGCGGCCCTTTCGGACGGCATGCGTGTCGCCATCTCGGCAATGGCGGTGGCCGGCAGCGCGGGGCCAAACAAATAGCCCTGCACCTTGTCGATCTTGCCCGATCCCCGCACGATGGCGAGCTGGCTGGCCGTCTCGACGCCCTCGACCGTGATCTTCAGGCCGAGACCATGGCACAGATCGGTAATGCCGTGCAGCAGCGCCAGCGGCGTTTCACCGGTTTCGATTCCGGCGACAAACGATCGGTCGATCTTGACGCGGTCGAGCGGCAGCCGGTGCAGATAGCTCAGTGACGAATAGCCGGTGCCGAAATCGTCGAGCGCAATCCCGACGCCGGTTTCGCGAATACGGGTCAGGCGTTCGATCATGTCCGCCTCGTTGCTGATCACCGCGGTTTCTGTGATCTCGATGATCAGCCGGTCGGGCGACAGCCGCGCCGCTTCGAGCGCGCTCTGGACCGTCTGGCCGATGCCGTCCCGCTGGAAGTCGATCGAGGACAGGTTGACCGACACGGTCACATGGTCGGGCCAGCGGGCGCATTCCCGCGTCGCCGTGCGGATGACGCTTTCGGTCAACTTGGTGATGATGCCCATCTCCTCGGCCAGCGGAATATACTCGGCCGGCGAGATGTTGCCATGCTCGGGATGATGCCACCGCGACAGTGCCTCGCAGCCGACGATCCGTCCGGTCGTCGCCTCGACGATCGGCTGGTAGCGCACCGACAGCGTGCCCATCTCGATCGCCTTGGCCAGTTCGCCCTTCAGAAGCTGCCGCCGCAGATAGCGCTCGTTCATGTCGCGTTCGAACAGCGACCAGACACCCTTGCCCATCGCCTTGGAGTGGTAGAGCGCCAGATCGGCCTCGACCATTGCCGTCTGCAGATCGAACTGGCCGGCCTTGCCGCTGGTGATGCCGAACGACTGGGTGACGAAGACTTTCTCCGGACCGATGCGGAACGACCGGCGCAGGCAATCGCGCATGCCGTCGGCAAACCGGGTCATGTCGAAATCGCCCGGCAGCCGGTCGACGAACAGCATGAACTCGTCGCCGCCGAGCCTTGAGATCACGGCGCAGTCGCCATAGTCACGCCGCAGCCGGCGGGCAATGGCGCGCAGCAGCGCATCGCCCTGCGCATGGCCGATGGAATCGTTGACACGCTTGAAGTCGTCGACATCGAAGGCGATCAGAAGGTATTGCGAGTCGGGATCGGCGGCCGCCGCCCGGCGCATCGCCTCCTCGCTGAAATGGGTCCGGTTGGGCAGTTCGGTCAGGCTGTCGAAGCGCGCCATCGCCTTGATGCGCTCCTGCGCCCTTGCCCGTTCGGTCACCTCTTCAAGGATGAGCACCGATCCGCCTTCGGGGCGCTGTGTGCCGGAAAACTCGACATGCACGCCGTTGGTCAGCCTGATCTCCGCTTTCCTGCCATCGGTGACCAACAGGTTCGAGACGATCTCGTGGAACGATGCCGCCTGGTCGGCCGGCACCAGTCCGAAGCGGCGCGCATAACGCATCAGCGCGGCAAAGCGGCGCCCTTCGACATGCACATGCTGGGGAATTTGCAGGATCAGGCGGGCACGGCGGTTGATGACGACGACGCGCTGGTTGCGGTCGAACATGATCACGCCATGCGACATGTTGGTCAGCGCAAGGTTGAACCGCTCCGCGATTTCCGCTTTCTCGACCCGCCCGCGCACCGCCTCGACGACCCGCTCGCGCACGCGCCGCACCATCGACAGCACCAGGCTGATATAGGGCAGGAACAAAAGGACAGCGACCTTGCTGGCCCAGCCTTCATGCGACAGCAGGATGATCGCCGGCCAGATCAGCATGCTGATCAGGGCAAAGGCCGCCAGCCGCACCGAGCCGTAAAGCCGTCCGACAATGGTCGGCATCGCCGCGAAAACCGCCGAGAGGCCGGCGATCACCGAGAAATCGGTTCCCACGACGCCCAGGCAGAACCATGCGAACATGCCCACCGCCAGCGCCGACAGCGTCGACGACATCGTGTAGCGGGTTTCCCAGTCCCGGGCCCAGCCTATCCTCTCTTCGACCGGACGCTGGATCGCACTGATCCGTTCGCGCTCATAGCGGGAGGTGTGATAGAAGCGCACCGATGTGGCTGCAACGAAGATGGCCGGCCAGATGCCGGTCAACACGACGCCGCTTTCGAAATAGACGCAGATGGAAATGGCGACCTGCAGCGTCAGGCCCATCAGCATGCTGCGCCGGTCAGCGAACAGGCTGTCGACAAAATTCAGGTAAATATCGATCTCGGCCTCATCGCCGTGCGGCGATCGATCCAGTCGTGTCATTGCCTGCCCTTTCGGCAGGACAATACGACCGACGCCGTTAATGAACGGTGTAGGACTCGCGAATCGGAACAGTAAGGCGCGGAAAAACAGGCCTTTTCACCGCGACGATCCATGACATTGGATCAAGGTGACGCTGCGAAACTAAAATATTATTCGTTAAAGATTCATTACCGCAACGGGCATCACATGAAGATTTTGGACACTATACTTGTTGAGGCCCCGTCCTAGGCATCGATATAAACATTGAACGCCAACCCCCAATATTTTGGGGGTTAGCCCGCCCTTACATTGGCTCAGCTCCGCACATCATAGCCGCCATCGACTGTGATCGTGGTGCCGGTCATGTAGCGCGACGCATCCGACACCAGCAGCAGCAGCGCGCCGGCCAGATCGTCCGGCACCCCCAGACGGCCCATCGGAATGGAGGTTTTCAGGATGGCTGCCAGCCCGGCATCGAGATGATCGCGGGTCATCGCGGTTGGATACCAGCCCGGCGCCAGCGCGTTGACCCGAACGCCGTCGGCTGCCCATTCCAGCGCCAGCGCCCGCGTCAACTGTTCCATCGCCGCCTTGCTGGTCGCATAGGCCGAAAGCCCGCGCATCGGCCGGCGGCCGAGAATGCTGGTCACGTTGACGATCGCGCCGCCGCCATTGGCGCGCATGACGTCATGGGCCATGCGGCACAGTTCGGCCACCGCCGTCACGTTGACGTCCATGATGCCCGCGAAATCGGCCGACGCCTGCCGGGCGGCCTTTTCAACGCGAAAGCCGGCCGCATTGTTGACCAGCACGTCGAAACCGCCGAACGCCTTGATCGCGGTGCCGATCGCTTCGCGCGCATCGGCGTCATTGCGCACATCGCCGCGCAGATCGGCGAAACGGTTGGCCATGTCGCCCGCATCCCAGTCCGGTGCGGTGTCGCTCAGATTGACGACCAGCGCTCCGCGCGCCAGCAGCGCCCGCGCGAAACCCGCGCCCAGCCCCATCGACGCGCCGGTGATCAGACACACTTTTCCCTCAACGGAAAAAAGCGGGTCTGCAGCCCCGCGCATCAACTGCTTCACCATCTGACATTTGCCCTCGCCTGCGCCCCAACGTTCCATCAACGCCAAAGTTTGCGCGGCGTCAATCGCGGTGCATTCGTCAGCGATCGAACGGTTTGACTGGTTAAAATTGTTTACCAGTCATTGCCATCGCTTCCGTTCGGTGCTAGCTGCCGACGCGGCTGCGTTCGCGCGGCGGTGGAGGCGCGCCTTGATTTTCCCGTCGCGGACCAACAAGGTGCGCCGACCGGCGGCCATGGGTTTGCAACCATGATCGCGGGCTCGCGGCAATCTCAGGGGAGGAGTATGGCTGCTTTATTGAGAGTTTCGGCCGGCATCGACGCCGTCAACACGTTCATCGGGCGGTCGGTCTCGTGGCTGATCCTGGTCGCCGTGCTGGTCAGCGCCGGCAATGCGACGATCCGCAAGATCTTCGACAATTCGTCCAATGCCTGGCTCGAACTGCAATGGTATCTGTACGGCGCCGTCTTCATGCTGGCCGCCTCCTATACGCTGTTGCGCAACGAGCATGTGCGCATCGATGTGGCCACCTCCGGCTTTTCCAAGCGCACGCGCGACTGGATCGACCTGCTCGGGCACATCTTCTTCCTCATGCCCTTCTGCCTGATCATGGTGTGGATTTCCTGGCCCTTCTTCTGGGTCTCGTTCACCTCGAAGGAGATCTCGGTCAATGCATCGGGCCTGATCCTGTGGCCGGCCAAGTTCCTTGTTCTGGCCGGTTTCGTGCTCCTCACATTCCAGGGCATCTCCGAAATCATCAAGCGCATCGCGGTGATCCGCGGCCTCATCGACGATCCGACCGCCGAGCATGAACTGCCGCCGATGATCGAGGAGATGGAGAGCGCCGCCGACCTCCAGGATCGGATGAAGAACAAATGATCGAGCTTATCGCCCACAATCTCGCGCCGGTCATGTTCATCTCCGTCATGGCGATGCTCCTGCTCGGCTATCCGGTCGGCTTCACGCTTGCCGCCGGCGGTCTGATCTTCTTCTTCCTGGCCGTCGAACTGTCGATTTTCGCGCCAAGCGAAATCACCCTGTCGCCGACATTTCTCGGACTTCACGCCAATCGCACCTTTGACATCATGCGCAACGAGGTGTTGCTGGCGATCCCCTTCTTCACCTTCATGGGGCTGATCCTTGAACGCTCGCGCATGGCCGAAGACCTGCTCGACACGATCGGGCAATTGTTCGGCCCGCTGCGCGGCGGCCTCGCTTTTGCGGTGATCATCGTCGGCGGCCTTCTGGGCGCCACGACCGGCGTCGTCGCCGCATCGGTGATCGCCATGGGCCTGATCTCGCTGCCCATCATGATGCGCTACGGCTACAACCGGCCAGTGGCCACCGGCACGATCGCCGCCGCCGGCACGCTGGCGCAGATCGTTCCGCCCTCGCTCGTCCTGATCGTCATGTCCGACCAACTCGGCCGCTCAGTGGGCGACATGTATGTCGGCGCGCTCTATCCGGCGCTGATGATCATGGGCATGTACTGTGCCTACATCTTCGTCCTGACGCTCGTTCAGCCCAAATGGGTGCCGGCGCTGCCGCCCGAAACGCGGACGCTCGGCGGCGGCATCCTGTCGCTTTTTGCGATCATCATCATCTCCTATGCCATCCACTATGCCGGCATGAACTTCCTTTATGCGGAGATGAGCTATGAGAACCGCTTCGTGGCGTCGGCAACGACGGCGACGCTGTTCGCGCTCGGCGTCTCGCTGATCAACCGGCACTTCAAGCTCGGCCTCGTCTCGCGGCTGACCGAACAGGTCATCATCGTCCTGATCCCGCCGCTGGCGCTGATCTTCCTGGTGCTCGGCACCATCTTCCTGGGCATCGCCACGCCAACCGAGGGCGGCGCGATGGGCGCCACCGGCGCGCTGGTGCTGGCATTGCTCAAGGGCCGGCTCAACCTCAAGACGCTCAAGGAAGCGCTCGATTCGACCACCAAGCTGACCGCCTTCGTGATGTTCATCCTGATCGGTGCGCGCGTCTTCGCGCTGACCTTCTATGGCATCAACGGCAAGATCTGGGTCGAGGAACTGCTGTTGTCACTGCCCGGCGGCGAGACCGGCTTCCTGGTGGTCGTCACGGTGATCGTCTTCATTCTGGGCTGTTTCCTCGACTTTTTCGAGATCGCCTTCGTGGTCGTGCCCCTGCTGGTCGGTCCGGCCGAAACGCTCGGCATCGACCTGATCTGGCTCGGCATCATTTTGGGCATCAACCTGCAGACCTCGTTCCTGACACCGCCCTTCGGCTTTGCGCTTTTCTATCTGCGATCCATCGCGCCAAAGCAGGACTGGGACGACGAGGTCACCGGCGAGCGGATCAAGGGCATCGAGACGATGCAGATCTATCGCGGCGTCATCCCCTATATCGCCATCCAGTTCGTCGCCATCATGGTGGTCATTTTCTTCCCGCGCATCGTCACCCACTACAATGACGACGCGCCGGTCATCGATGTCGACAATGTGACGATCGAACTGCCCTCGCTGGGCGGTCAGGACGCCGAAGGCAATGCGGTCGGTCTGCCCGGCATTGGCGGCAGCGGCATGCCGGCGGCGCCGAGTTTCGGCAATGATGGCGGCTCCGGCCTGCCGGGCCTGCAACTCACCCCGCTTGGCGGTCCGCCATCGGTGGGCGGCGACGACAGTGGGTCAACCGACGGCGCGAGCGAGGCGCCGGCGCCCGCCTTCGGCCTGCCGCCGCTCGATCTGAACGCGACACCGCCGCCGACAGACCAGTAGACAGGCGGGCCATCAACCAGAACGCCGGGGCTTGCCCCGGCGTTTTCGCGCCGATCCGCGCCGTTTCAGTTCAGCATATGAGCAAGCATCACAGCGCCGCTGCCCGCTCCCGCAGCGCGAACTTCTGCACCTTGCCCGTCGATGTCTTGGGCAGTTCGCCGAACACCACCCGCTTGGGTGCCTTGAAGCCGGCCAGCCGCTGGCGCGCAAAGGCGATCAGTTCGTCCTCGGTCGCCGATCCGTCGTCTTTCAGTTCCACAAAGGCGCACGGCACCTCGCCCCATTTTTCGTCGGGCTTGGCGACCACCGCGCACAACAGAACCGCCGCATGGTGCATCAGCGCGCTTTCCACCTCGACCGACGAAATGTTCTCGCCGCCCGATATGATGATGTCCTTGGCCCGGTCGGTGATCTGGATGTAGCCGTCCGGATGCTGCACGGCGATATCGCCGCTGTGGAAATAGCCGCCGCGAAACGCCTCATTGGTCGCGCGGGGGTTCTTGTAATAGCCCTTCATCGTCGCATTGCCGCGCATCACGATTTCGCCCGTCGCCGCGCCGTCCATCGGCGTCTGGCGCATGGTCTCGGGATCGACCACCGTCACATGGTCCATGTTGGGGAACGCAACGCCCTGCCGCGCCTTGATGGTCGCCTTTTCATCAGGTGCGAGCCCGGCCCATTCATCGTCCTTCCAGACGCATTCGGTGGCCGGCCCATAGACCTCGGTCAGCCCGTAGACCTGGGTGATGTTGAAGCCCATCGGCTCGATCGCCGCCAGCGTCGCCGCGGCCGGCGGGGCGCCCGCGGTGAACACATTCACCGTGTGATCGAATGAGCGCCGCTCCTCGTCCCTGGCGTTGACGATCATGTTCAGGACGATCGGCGCGCCGCCAAAATGCGTCACGCCCTCATCGGCGATGGCGTCATAGATGGCCTTGGCGGTGATGTCCCGGCAGCACACGGTCGTGCCGCCGACAGCCGGCATCGTCCAGACATGGCACCAATTGTTGCAATGAAACAGCGGAACGATGGTCAGATAGCGCGGATAGAGCGTCATCCGCCAGGCAATCGGCGTCCCCAGCGTGATGAGGTAAGCGCCGCGATGATGATAGACGACGCCCTTGGGCCGCCCGGTCGTGCCGGACGTATAGTTGAGCGCGATGCTCTCCCATTCATCGTCCGGCATGATCCAGTCGAAGTCCGGATCGCCCTCGGCGATCAGCGCCTCATAGGTCGCGTGACGGCCGGAGGCATGAAAGCCCGCCTGTTCGTCCGGCACCTCGATGATGGTCGGCTGCGCCTCGTTTTCCATCTCTGCGATCGCCGCCTCGACGACGCCGAGAAACTGGGTGTCGACAAGCACGACCTTGGCTTCGCCATGATCGAGAATGTAGCTGATCGTGTGCTGGTCGAGCCTGATGTTGATCGCGTTCAGAACGCCGCCGCAGGCCGGCACGCCGAAATGCGCTTCCACATGGGCGGGAATGTTGGGCAGGACCGTGGCGACCACATCGCCAGGCTCGATGCCGAGCCGCGCCAGCGCCGAGGCGAGCCGCGAAACGCGCACCTCATATTCGGCATAGTTGGTGCGGAATGCGCCATAGACGATCGCATCGCGGTTCGCATGGACCGATGCCGCGCGTCTCAGATGCGACAGCGGCGTCAGCGGCACATAATTGGCCGGTCGCTTTTCGAGCCCGGTCTCGTCTTTCATCCAACCCATCTGATCCTCCCTGCCCTGCCTCTCCGGAGGCAAAAACGCCACCGGCCTCCCGAAGATACTAGGGTCCTGACCCCAGGCATGATTTCAGAGTTTTTCCGGCCCGTCACCCGCCTGTCTGTCCGGCATTAAGCGCATCGGGGCGTGTCATCGCCTTGCCATATGGCTCGCCAATACCCACCTGCACGACGACCCGGTCCGGCCAAAGGAGGAACCCATGCTCGACCCCAAGAAGCTGCTCAACGATTTTCTGGGAAGCCAGATACCCGGCGCCGGCGGCACCGTGCGCGAGCGGGCTGGGCAGGCCGGGCAGTTGGCCAAAGATAATCCGCTGGCGACCGGCGCGATCGCAGCTGTCCTTCTGGGCACCGGCGTCGGACGCGAACTGACAGGGTCGGCCGTCAAGCTGGGCGCGGCGGCCGCCGTCGGCGGTCTCGCCTACACCGCGTGGAAGAATTACAAGGAAGGCCGCGCTGTCGAACAGGCTGGCCCCGCCGAGCCGGAGGTCCTGCCGCCGCCCCAAGGCTCGGAATTCGACATCGAGGCCGACAGCCAGGACGGCGAATTCCCGCTCGCGCTGGTGCGCGCCATGATCGCCGCCGCCCGCGCCGACGGCCATATCGACGACGAAGAGCGTGCCCGCATCATCGACAAGCTGGCCGTCAGCGGCATCGACGATGACGAGCAGAGCTTCATCCGCGCCGAACTGGCCAGACCCGTCGATCTCGATTCGATCGTCGGCGCGGCAAAGACAGAGGCGCAGCGGGTCGAACTCTACACCGCCTCGCGGCTCGCCATCGAGCCGAAGACCCGTGCCGAACGTGGCTATCTGGACATGCTCGCCGGACGCCTGCAACTGCCCGATCCGCTGGTCGACCATATCGAGGCGACCATCGCCGGCGCCACGGCATAGCGCGCACAAACGCTGTTCGCCGCATGGCCGGGGAGCCGCGCGCGCCGTCTGTCGCATTGCGTGCAAACCGGGCCGCTACACGCGTTAACCATTCGTTAATGCATCGGGTCCATCATGATACATGGGCATAAAGCAGGTCGGGTTCCTCCTCCCACCCCGGCCCTGCGGAAAACGGGCGATCGATCCAAAAGGATCCTTCGCCCGCTTTTTTGACCCACTTCTCTCCGATCAAAGCCGGAACGCACGGCGCACCATGACATCCTCGGGATGATCGGCAACATGCACACCGCGTGACCGAACACATGGCGCAGTCACGTCTCGGCCTTCGTTGCCCTGGCGCCGTGCGGATATTAGGGTCCAACGATGTCCATTCCCAAATCGCAGCTGCCCGAACTGCCGCTCGACAGACTGTCCGAGTTTCAATCAAAACTGCCTGAGTGCTGGAGCCTGAGCTCAAGCACGCTTTGGACGAAGGACAACCCGGCCGCCGGCCATTGCGGCGTGACGGCGCTCGTCGTGCACGATCTGTTTGGCGGCGAAATCGCAAAAACGCCCTTCCGGGACATCTGGCATTTCTACAATATCATTGAAGGCGCGCGCTATGACTTCACTGACAGCCAATTTGAAGCGCCGCCTGGCTATGAAGATGTCATCAGCGATCGCGATGAAGCGTTTGTTGACACCAATGCGCAACAATATGAGCATCTGTCCAAAGCCGTCGGCAGGGCCATGAAGCTCCGCTGACACCATCGCCGGTGTCACAGGCGCAGCGCGCGGCGCACCATGTCCGCGATCACCGGCCGTTGCCGGTCGAAGGACTGGTCGGTCAGCCAGCCAAGCTTGCCGCCGATCGCCAGATACGCATAGCCATGCACCATCATCCACGCGGCGGCGACATCGCGCCAGCCGTCCTCGGTCTTCAGAAACTCGGCGCCGCGCAGCCGCGCGACCGCATTGACCAGCACCGAAAAGCTCGCATCGGCCGCCTTGGCGAATTCGGTCGGCACGCCGTGTTGTGACCGCGGACCGAACATGAGCTGGAACAGGGCCGGGTTTTCGGCAGCAAAGCGGATATAGCCGACGCCGGAGGCCACATAGAGCGCTTCGGGGTCGTCACCCGCTTCGGCCTGTTCCTCCTTCATCGTCGCCGTCAGCCGCTCGAAGCCGCGCTGCGCCAGCCCCAACAAAAGCGCGGTGACATCCCTGAAATGATGCGCCGGCGCAGCATGGCTGACACCGGCGCGCTTGGCCGTCGAGCGCAGCGAAAACCCGTCCTCGCCCTTCTCCGACAGTTCCATTTCGGCCGCCGCGAGCAGCGCCTCGCGCAGCTCGCCATGGTGATAGCGCCTTGTTGCAGCGTTGTTTTCCCGACCAGACATTGCGGGAGTCTAGGTCACGATCTGGACAGTGTCAAAGAAAAATCTTGACACTGACAAAATTGGCGCTACCCTTCGATCTTGACATTGACAAGAAAGGCCGCGCCATGCGCTCCGAATTCGTCGACACACCTTCTGGCCGGCTCCATCTGCGCGTCCGCGACGGGCAGGGCATACCGCTCCTTCTCTGGCCGTCGATCTTCTACGATCACACGCTCTACCTGCCGCTGGTCGAACGATGCGCCAACCCGGCAGTGATCGTCGACGGTCCCGGCCATGGCCGTTCCACCGTCGATCCGTCCGGCCTGGGCTTGCCCGCCCTTGCGGCGACGGCAGCACAGCTGGCGCACCACACATTCGGCAAAAGCCCGTTCGTGATGGTCGGCACGTCCTGGGGCTCGCAGGTCGCCCTCGCGCTGACCGAGGCCCGCGATCCGCTGTTGGCCGGTGCCGTCCTGTTCAACCCGCCCTGGACCGGCAGGGAGCGGCCGTCGCTCGGCGACCGCGCGATCATCGCCATGTCGGCGGCGATGCCTCGAACCGCCCTTTTCCGGAACGGTGTCGCGCGCAGCTTCTTTGCGCCGTCAACCCACCGGGACAACCCGCGCCTTGTCGCCGATTTCGTCAGCCAGCAGGGCTTTGCCAATCCCGGCCTGTCCACCGTTGTCCGCTCGGTTCTGGGCGGTGACCGGGCTGGCCCGTCCGACGCTGCCCAAGCCGTCGACATTCCGATGCTGGTCGTCGCCGGCGCCGAGGACCGGCTCTACACGCCCAAGACACTGCAGGAGCAGGCGCGCCGCATCGGCCGGTCGGAATTCGCCATCGTCAATGACAGCGCGCACATCACCGCCGCCGAACAGCCTGATCGCGCCGCTGCGCTGCTTGCCGCGTTCATCGAGCGCATCGACGACAAACGGAGCCATTCCAATGCCGCTTGAAACCCTCTTTTCGACCGCATCCAGCCTGGCGATGGTCGGCTGGCTGGTCCTTCTGATCAGCCCGTTCGTGCCGCGCGTCGCGCACATCGTCTCCGGCCGCATCATCCCGCTCATCCTGTCGGTCGGCTACACAGCGCTGATCCTCGCCTTCTGGTCGTCGGGCGAAGGCGGGTTCGACACGCTCGACAATGTCGCCCGCCTGTTCGAAAGCCGCGAACTGCTGCTCGCCGGCTGGGTGCATTTTCTGGCGTTCGACCTGTTCGTCGGCGCCTGGATCGTCCGCGATGCGCGCGAGACCGGCGCCCTGCCGTTCTGGCTGGTGCTGCCCTGCCTGCCGCTGACCTTGCTGTTCGGCCCCGCAGGTCTTGCCGCCTATTTCGCCCTGCGCGCCGCCCGCCGGCCCGCCCACGCCCTTGCCTGATATCCGATGGAGACGATGATGACCGCACTGGCCCTGCCCGCCCCCGCACCGGTTCGCGCCGGCCCGCTCACCCTGTGGAACCGCATGCGCAGCGACGAACCGCTGTTTGCCGCGACCGCCCTGTTCCTGGCGCTGCTCGTCATCCCGATGCTTGCTGCCGCGATGATCGATCCGCGCCTGCATCTGGGCGAGAACATCTGGATCAAGCCGATCAAATTCGCCGTGGCGCTTTCGGTCTATACGGCGACGCTCGCCATCTTCGCCCGCTTTCTGCCCGCCGGCACGACCGGCCGCATTGCCTACCGGCTGTTCGCCGGCGCGGTCGTCTTCGCCATCGCCGCCGAGATGATCTGGATCGGCGCCGCGGCTGCGATGGGCACATCGTCCCATTTCAATGTGGATGAACCGGTCTGGGCCGCGCTCTATCCGGTGATGGGCGCCATGGCGACGCTGCTGACGACGGCGAGCGCCGTCTATGCATGGCAGATCGCCCGTAACCGCGCGCTGACCATCGCCCCGGCACTCAAGACCGGGCTCGTCTGGGGCCTCGGCCTCACCCTGCCACTGACGCTCGTCACCGCCGGCACCATGTCGTCGCTGAACGGCCACAATGTCGGCGGCAGCGGCATGGGGACCGAGGGGCTGTGGCTGATCGGCTGGCTGCGCGACGGCGGCGACCTGCGCGTCGCGCACTTTTTCGCAACCCACGCCATGCATTTTGTGCCCGCCTTCGCGCTCGCCCTTGTCTGGCTTGGCCGGCCGCAAGCGGTCCGCGCCGTGCAGCTTGTCGCGCTGGGCTTCTCCACCTTCGTTCTGGGCACCTTTGCCCAAGCGCTGGCGGGCCGGCCGTTCCTCGCCTTCATCGGCTGAGGAACGCCTCCATCCGGTTGAGCGCCGCTTCGATGTTGGCGAGCGAATTGGCGTAGGAGACGCGCACGAACCCCTCGCCGAGGACGCCGAAATCCGGACCGCCGATCAGCGCGACGCCCGCTTCTTCCAGAAGCCGGCTGGCCAGATCCTTCGATTGCCAGCCGGTCGCCGATATGTCGGGAAAGGCATAAAAGGCGCCCTTCGGCGTCGCGCAATTCACTCCCTCGATCGCATTCAGCCGCTCGACCACGAACCGCCGCCGTTCATCGAACGCCGTCATCATCGCCGCCACATCGTCCTGCGGCCCGTCGATAGCGGCGATCCCCGCATGCTGCGCCGCCGCGTTGACGCAGGACCAGCAATTGACCGCCAGCTTGCGCACCGCGTCATGGAGCGGTGCGGGCCAGACAGACCAGCCCAGCCGCCAGCCGGTCATCGCCCAGGTCTTGGACCAGCCATTGAGCACAACCAACCGGTCACGCAGATCGGGAAATTCCAAGAGCGACGTATGCGCCTCGCCATCATAGGTCATCACATCGTAGATTTCGTCCGACAGCACCGCCACGTCCGGGTGCCGCTCCAGCACGCCGACGAGCGTTTCGATCTCGTTGCGCGGCGTCACCCCGCCGGTCGGGTTGCCCGGCGAATTGACGATCAAAAGCCGCGTGCGATCCGTGATCAGAGACGCCACTTCGTCGGCGCTCACCGCAAAGCCGTTCTCGGCGCGCATCGGCACCGGGACCGGCGTCGCGCCGGTCACCTCGATCATCGAGCGATAGATGGGAAAGCCCGGATCGGGATAAAGGATCTCGGCGCCCGGCGCGCCGAACATCAGGATCGCGGCGAACATGGCCGGCTTGCCGCCCGGCGTGATCATGATCGCATCGGGCGACACGTCCGCCCCGGTCAGCGCATGGATGCGGCGGGTAACCGCCTCGCGTGTCGCAAGCAGCCCGTTGGCCGGCGTATAGCCATGCTCGCCGTCGCGCAGCGCCTTGACGGCGGCCTCGACGATGTGCGCAGGTGTTGCGAAATCCGGCTGGCCGATGCCCAGATTGATGATGTCGCGCCCCTCGGCGGCAAGCTGTGTCGCCCGCGCCAGAACGGCAAACGCGTTTTCCTCGCCCATCCGCTTGAAGAAGGGATTGATGTCGTGCATGGCTGGCCTCCCCGCGCCGGCATGGGGCGATGCGAACGGCGAGTCAAGCAAGCCCGGACCTACGACCGATGATGACCGATCTCTCAAGCTGGACCCCGCGCCCGACCCCGACCAACGCCGAGATGGCCGGCCGCCATGCCGCCATCGTCCCGTTCGACCGCGCCGCCCATGAAGGCGGGCTCTGGACCGCCTTCGGTGAAGAGAAAACCAACGATCTGATCCACCATTTCGGCTGGCCGCGCATGGAGCGCGCCGCCGATCTGGGCGCGGTGATCGAAGAATTGAACACCCATGGCGGCTTCGTCACCTGCGTCTTCACGCAGCCTGAAACCGGCGTGGTCATGGGCATGGCGAGCTATATGCGCATCGACGAAAAGAACGGCGTGTGCGAAGTGGGCGCCGTCGCCCATGGCACGCCGATGGCCCGGTCCCCGGCGGCGACCGAAGTCCATTATCTGATGGCCCGTCGCGTCTTCGACGAACTGGGCTATCGGCGCTATGAGTGGAAGCTGAACAACCCCAACCAGCCCTCGCACCGGGCGGCGCGGCGCCTCGGCTTCACCTTCGAGGGCGTCTTTCGGCAGCATGAGGTCAAGCCCTACGGAAACCGCGACACGGCGTGGTATTCCATGCTGGACAGGGAATGGCCGGTGGCCAAAGAAGCGATGGAACGCTGGCTCGATCCGGCCAATTTCAACGCCGATGGCGGCCAGAAGCGCCGGCTCGAACAGATCAGGAGCGATATCCATGCCCGGCAGGCTTGAGGGAAAGATCGCCATCGTCACGGCGGCGGGACAGGGCATCGGCAAGGCCATCGCCGACCGCTTCGCCGAGGAGGGCGCTGAGGTCTTCGCCAGTGATCTCGATGCGTCCAAGCTGGCCAACCCCGACTTTGCCGATGCGCGCGCGCTCGATGTGACGGATACGGCGGCGGTCGATGCCTATGCGGCCGAAATCGGCGCCATCGACGTTCTCGCCAATGTCGCCGGTTTCGTCCATCACGGCACGGTGCTCGACTGCACCGAGGCCGATTGGGATTTCTCGTTCGACCTGAACGTGAAATCGATGCACCGGACGATCCGCGCCTTCCTGCCGGCCATGCTGGAGCGCGCCGAACAGACCGGCAAGACCGCATCGATCGTCAACATGTCCTCGGGCGCCTCCTCCATCAAGGGCGCCCCCAACCGTTATGTCTATGGCGCCACCAAGGCGGCGATCATCGGCATGACCAAGGCGATCGCCGCCGATTTCGCCGCCCGGCAATTGCGCTGCAACGCCATCTGCCCGGGCACGGTGGAGTCGCCCTCCCTGCAGGCCCGGATGGAAGCGCTGGGCGAGCAGATGGGCGGCTATGAAGCCGCGTTCGACCTGTTCCTTCAGCGCCAGCCCATGGGTCGCATTGCGCAGCCGCGCGAAATCGCCGATATGGCCGTCTATCTGGCGTCGGACGAAGCGGGCTTCGTGACCGGCGCCACCATGGTGATCGACGGAGGCTGGACGCTGTGAGCGCACCGCAAAACGATGAGGGCAGCGCGCCCAAGCCGCCCGAATATGATCGCAGCACGCTGATCGTCGCCGGCCTCATCTTCGTCGGTTTTGCGCTTCTGCTCTATTTCCTGCCGGCGATCATGACCGCCATCGGCGGCGACAATCCCTGGGCCGCCGGCGCGGCAGTCGGCGCCGTGCTTGTCCTGCCGTTTCTGGGGCTGTGGCTGAGGGGCCGTTCACGCCGCAGGCAGCGCTGACGACAGACGGTCAGGCGCCGAGCGCGCCGCCCAGCAGCATCAGGCCCATGGCAATGATCAGGAGCGCGCCGCCGATCTCGATCGCGTGGCTGGCCGGCCCTGTCAGCGCCGAAGAGCCCGACAGGCGAAGCGCCACATTCTTCGCCGTCACCGCGAGCGTCGCCAGCGCCGAGACGGTGATCGCAGTGCCGAGCGCCATCGCCAGCACCGAAATCAGCCCGGCGACCCATAATCCGTTCAAAAAAGCGAATGTCAGGACAATCAGCGCGCCGGTGCAGGGCCGAAGACCCACCGAAAAGACCACCGCCGCGGCGTCGCGCAGATTCATCGGACCGGAGACCTGATCGGGCGTCGGCATGTGCGCATGGCCGCATGAGGGGCACACTTCGCCCGCGCCATGATCGTGATGATGGTGATCATGGCCGTGATCGTGCGCATGGCCATGATAGTGGCTGTGATCGTGATGATGGGCGTCGCGGGCGTGATCATGGTGATCATGATGGTGCGCATGACCATGATGATGACCGTGGTCGTGCACCACCGCCGCCGAAGACAGGGCGGCCGGCCTGGGCGCCGGCGGAAGCAGTGGCCGCAGTTTGCGCACCAGCAGCCAAACCCCGAGCGCGACCACCAGCGCGTAGGAAGCGATCTCGAAGAAGCGGGTCGTGTCGGTTTGGCTGACGGCCAGTTGCCGCAGCACCAAAAAACCCAGCCCGACGATCACCATGGCCGACATGGCCTGTACGAGCGAAGCGGCAAACGACAGGGCGATGCCGCGTCTGAGCGCGGTCTCGTTGGCGAGCATATAGGACGAGATCACCACCTTGCCGTGGCCCGGCCCGGCCGCATGCAGGATGCCGTAAAGGAACGACAGGCCGACCAGCACCCAGGCGCCCGAACCGCCGTCACGCATCGCGGTCAGCGCGGCGCGCATCGCATCGTAGAACTCGCGCTGCTGCATGGCGACCCAGGCGAAGAAGCCGGCGAGCGGACCGCTGCTGGGCGGTGTCTGCTCGGCAACGCCGATGCCGAGCGAAGATTGCGCCGCCGCCGTGCCCGCCGCCGCGACAAGGGCGACCAGAACAGCCGGCGCGATGGCCGTCGCGCGTCTTAAGAGCATTGCACTTCCATTCGCGTGGCGAAGATTTTCGACCAGTCATTGCCGGCCGGATCGTTGAAGAACGCGTCGGTCAGCGTATCCTGGTTCTGCGCGATCGCCTCGTCCGGATCGGGGATCACCATCCGGTGCCCGCAGCCCGCCGGCGCATCGATCAGCACCATGTTCGCGTCCTCGTAGAAATCGATCGCGGTATAAAATGTCGGATCGAAAACCGCAAAGGAAGGATTGTCGGCCAGCGCCACCGGCTCGGAGGGCTGCGACGTGAACAGGACCAGCAACTGGTTGTCGACCATGTCGACGCGCAGATCGGTCACCTGGGCGACGGCGATCTCCTTGTCGCCGACCGTCACCGACTGGAAATAGCCGAAATCGGCGATCGAGGTGACGATCACATCGGCGACGGTTTCAAGTTCGCCGATCTCCAGCGCGCCGCTCGAATCGGCGTCGAACTCGAACAGGACCGTTGAGGAAAACAAATCGTCGAAACGCCAGACATGGCGCAGCCGGTCGACCACGCCCTGCGGCGTGACCGTCACTTCAAGCCGCGCCTCGGCAAACACATGTGGATGCGCATGCGCCGTCACAGGCACGGCCAATGCGGCCGACGCCAAGAAAGTTGCGAACATCGTCTGGCGGGTCAAATCACCTTACCCCCGATCCGGCTTGGGCCGTATGCGCCACGCGAAGCGGGCCGAATTATGACGCGCCATTGCCGCGCGCCGGGCGGCAGTTGGATTTGAACCATTCGGCCAGATAATCGACCAGCGCCCGAACCCGCGCCGGCAGGTATCGCCGGTGCGGATAGACCGCATAAATGCCCGCATCGTTTTCCAGTTCGCCCGGCAGCAGTTCGACCAGCCGCCCCGCCTTCAGATCCTCGGTCACGATGAAATCGGGCGAAACGAAAAAGCCCAGATCGGCGAGCCCTGCCATGCGCACCGAGAGCGGGCTGTTGACGCTGATCGGCCCGTCGACGGTCACCGACGCGGCCTGCCCGTTGCCGTCGCGATAGGGGATGATGTTGCGCCGCCGCGCATTGGTGTCGACGATGAACGGCAGATCGGCAAGGTCGGTCATCGACTGCGGCGTGCCGTGGCGTTCGATGACCGCCGGGGTCGCGCACAGCACCAGCCGGAACGGGTTCAGCCGGCGCGCGATCAACGTCGAATCCTCAAGCTGGGTGATCCGGATCGCAACATCGAACCCTTCCTCCACCAGATCGACGAAGCGGTCGTCCAGATGGATGTCGAGCTTGATTTCGGGGTGGGCGACGGCGAAGTCGACCAGCGACTGGCCGATCGCCGCATCGGCGAGCGAGCGCGGCGCGGATATCTTGATCGGCCCGGCAAGATCGGATCGTGTGTCGCGGATCTCGTCGCGCAGATCGTCGAACTCGCGCAGAAGATCGAGCGCGCGGCGATAATAGGTGTGGCCCGCTTCGGTCAGCGAAAACTGGCGCGTCGTCCGGTTGAGCAAAAGCGCGCCCAGATCGTCCTCCAGTTCGCGCACATATTTCGACAAAAGCGCCTTGGAGCGCCCCTGCGCCCGCGCCGCCGCCGAAAAACCCTCATTGTCGACCACCGCCATGAAGGCGCGCATCCGGGTCAGCGTGTCCATGATTGTCCGGTTCCCCAACCCTTCAAGGTCTGTCGTGCGCCACGCGGCGCGTCTATTGGTCCAGCAGGACGGCGGCCGCCGTCCATCCGCTTTGCGCCGCCGCTTCCGCCCGGCCGCCGACGAGCCCGTCGCCACAGACGATGACGCGGCCGCAATCGGACATCAGATGGTTGTCCCCGAGCGCCCGGTCAACCCGCGCATAGCGCCACCGGTGCGCGACGGCATGAACCGGCGACAGGCCGCGCCCGGCGCAACGCTCCAGCACGCCCAAAAGATGCGGCAGGATCGCCTCCGGCTCGCTTTCAAGATGCCGGCCGCTCCACACGCCGCCGCCATGGACGATGAAGGTCTCGCCGGTGCGGCCCGGCTTGGACCCGTTGCGCACGATCAGTCCGCCGGGTCCGTCATCGTCGCCGCGCACAAGGTCGGGCAGTTCGGCGACCGGTTCTGCAAAGGCGAACATGCCGGCCCAGCAAGGCGCATAGACGATGTCGCCCAGCGCCGAAAAGACCGGATCGATCGGCGCGGTCAGGGCCATCGCCTGCGGCGCCGGCGCGGTGACGACCACCCGCCCGAATCCGTACCCAAGCCCGTCCGCATCGGCCAGCCGCACACGACCGCTCTGGTCGAGCATGATCGCCTCGATGCGGGCGCGCAGCCGCACATCGATGCCGTCCAGCAACGGTTTGACGAAACCGCTCATGCCCGGCAGTCCCACATGCCAGTCGCCCGGCCGGTCCTTGCCCCCAGGCGCCCATGGCGCCGCCGTGCCTTTTTCGGTCAGTTCGTCCAAAAGTTCCCGCATCGGCGCGCCGCGGGCGGTCAGATATTGCGCGCCATGGTCGAAACCGCCGGCATCGCTCCGCCGCGTCGACAGGCGTCCGCCCGTGCCGCCCGATTTCTCGAAGACGGTCACCGCATGGCCGGCAGCGGCCAGCGTCCGCGCGCAGACCGCGCCCGCCAGCCCGGCGCCGATGATGGCTATAGATCGTGTCATGGTTCCTCGCCGACCACACGCCATATAGGGCGGCGCGCGGCGGCGTCAGCCATCCATGAAGGCCCGCGCCGCCTCGCCATGGGCATGGCGCAGCGCGCCGACATCGACACCGACCGGCGCGCCGTCCTCGACCGCCCAGCGCCCGGCAATCATCACCCGGTCGGCCCGGTGCGCGCCGCACAGAACGAGCGCAGCGAGCGGATCATGCGCGCCCGAAAAGCGCAACTCGTCCAGCGTGAAAAGCGCGATATCCGCCTGCCGGCCCGGCGCGATAGTCCCGATATCGTCGCGCCCCAGGCAGCGCGCCGACCCCTCGGTCGCCCAGCGCAGCGCATCGAGATGGGTCAGCGAGGCGTCATAGGTCAGCCGCCCGATCATCAGCGCGTGCCGCACGCCCTCCATCAGGTTCGACGAATCGTTCGATGCCGAGCCGTCGACGCCAAGGCCGACCGCGACGCCGGCCTGTTCGAGTTCGCGCGTCCGGCACTGGCCGGAGGCAAGCACCATGTTCGAGGTCGGGCAATGACAGACGCCGACGCCGGCGCGCCCGAGCCGCGCCATCTCATCTTCATTGAAATGGATGCCATGCGCCAGCCATGTCCGGTCGGTCAGCCATCCGGTCTGTTCGAGATAGTCGACCGGGCGGCAGCCATAGGTCGCCTCGCAAAAGGCGTTCTCGTCGAAGGTCTCGGCCAGATGGGTGTGCAGCGCGCAGCCGCACCGGCCCGCCAGCGCCGCGGTCTCGGCCATCAGGTCCCGCGTCACCGAAAAGGGCGAGCACGGCGCCAGCGCAACTTGCGTCATCGCGCCGGGTGCCGGATCGTGATGGCGGCCGATCACCCGCTCGCAATCGGCAAGGATCGTGTCGGCATCCTGCACCACACTGTCCGGCGGCAATCCGCCATCGCGCACCGACAGGTTCATCGAACCGCGATTGAGCACGATCCGCATGCCGAGCGACGCCGCCTCCTCGGCCTGGATGTCCATCGCGTCGTCAAGACCGTCCGGGAACACATAATGATGGTCGGACGCGCAGGTGACGCCCGAGACCATCAGTTCGGTCAGCGCCAGCCGTGTCGCAATCCGCAAATGGTCCGGCGTCAGCCGCGCCCAGAGCGGATAGAGCGCCTTGAGCCAGTCGAACAGTTCGCGGTTGATCGCCGCCGGATGGGCGCGGGTCAGCGTCTGGTAGAAATGATGATGGGTGTTGATCAGCCCCGGCAGCACCACATGGCGCGAGGCGTCGAACACATCATGCGGTTCGGCCGGCGTCTCGCCTGCCCCGATGACCGCTTCGATCACGCCGTCCCGAATGAGAAGGCCACCCCGCGCATCGGCACCGTCGGGCACCAGGATCGCCAGCGGATTGCGAACCCAGAGCGCCCGCGATTTGCTTTCATCGGCCAACACGCATTCTCCCTGATACCGTCCACCCGACCGGCCCGGCTACCGTTACGGCATCACCCTGTCCCGGCCAAGCGCCAAGTTGGCGTGCCTTGCTTGTCGGCGGTCGCCAGTCAGCCTAACGTGCGGCCATGAATCGGTTCTACATTCCCGCCGAAGAACCCGAGGGCGGAAGTTTGCTGGCGCGCCTTCAGGAAGTGGCGCGCCATGGGCGCACCCATTATGCCCGCCATCTGCTCAAGACCGGCCTTTATGCCGGCCAGGAAAAGATCATCGAGGCGCTGGCCACCGCCGGCCCGATGACCCCCGGCGCGCTCGCCAGGGCGCTTGAGGTCCGCCCGCCGACCATCACCAAGACGATCAGCCGGCTGGAGGAACAGGGCTTTGTCGCGCGCACCGCGTCGAAGGAGGATGGCCGGCAGGTTCTGGTGCAACTGACCGACACGGGACGCGACGTTCTGGGCGCCATGGGCAAGGCGGTCGCCAAGGCCGAAAAACAGGCGCTCAAGGGCCTGAAGAAGAAAGAGCGCAAGCAGCTCGAGAAGATCCTCGGCAAGATCGAGGGCAATCTGGTCGTCCGCGACAAGGACGACAAGGATGACAAAGCCGACCAGAGCCCGCCGGACTGAGCGCCCGCGCGGCCCTTTACCGTCCGATTAAAGCCATTTAAACGTCTTTCACCCGTTTAAACGTGTCTGTGAAAGGCGCGCGTTGCAGAAGATCAAACTGTCGACCATTGCCGAAGCGCTGGGCGTTTCGACCGCCACCGTGTCGCTGGCGCTGCGCGACAGCCCGCTCGTCGCCGAGGCGACAAAGGAGCGGGTCAAGGCCCATGCGCTGGAGATCGGCTACATCTACAACCGCCGCGCCGCCAGCCTGCGCACCTCCAAGTCCGGCATTGTCGGCGTCGTCGTGCACGACATCATGAACCCGTTCTATGCGGAAATCCTGCGCGCCATCGAAACCGAACTGGACCGCTCGGGTCAGACATTCCTTCTGTCCAACCATTATGATTCGGTCGACAAGCAGCGCGTCTTTCTGGAGACGCTGATGCAGCTTGGCGCCGATGGCGTGATCATGTCGCCGGCCATCGACACGCCGCCATCGGACATCGAACTGGGCATCAGGAACGGACTGCCCTTCGTCTTCATCGCGCGCTCGGTCGAGGGCGCCGACGTGCCAGTGTTCCGGGGCGACGATGCGTTCGGCATCGGCTTGGCCACCAACCATCTGATCTCGCTCGGCCATAGGCGCATCGCGATGATCGGCGGGTCGGACAAGACCTCGACCGGCCGCGACCGTTTTCGCGGCTATCGCGAGGCGATGGACAAGGCCGGCCTGCCGGTCGAGCCCGAATGGCGCGTTCCCGGTCCGCGCACTAAGGCGGCCGGTTTCGAGGCGGCGACCCAGTTCCTCGCCCTGCGCGACCGGCCGACCGCCGCCGTGTGCTGGAACGATCTGGTCGCCATCGGCCTGATGAACGGCATCGCCCGCGCCGGGCTGAACCCCGGCGTCGACATTTCGGTGACCGGCTATGACGATCTTGAAGAGGCATCCATCGCGACCCCCGCCCTGACCACCGTCTGGAACGGCCAGCGCGATGTCGGGCGTGATGCCGCCCGCGCCCTGCTCGATCGGATCGAGGGCAAGAAGTCACTGGAAGGCACATTGCACCTGACGCGGCCGGAACTGCATGTGCGCCAGTCGACCACCCATCCCGTGGAGAACTGACCGATGGCATCCCGAGGCAAGGTCCTGGTTTCGCGGCGTGGCCATTCCTGGACGCGCGAACGGCTTACCGAACGGTTCGACTGCGTGATCGCCGAGCCCGACGACGTGCTGGCGATGGACGAAGACGCGCGCGCCGCGATCACCGGCTTTGCCACGCTGATGTCGCCGGTCACGCCGGCGCTGATCGACGCGCTCCCCAACCTCGAGATCATCGCCTCCTTCGGCGTCGGCTATGACCATGTCGATGCGGCCCATGCGGCCGAACGCGGCGTCATGGTCGCACACACGCCCGATGTGCTCGACGATGAAGTGGCCGACACAGCGATCGGCCTTTTGCTCAACACGTTGCGTGAACTGCCGCGCGCCGAAGCCTGGCTGCGCGCCGGCAAGTGGCAATCGGACGGCGCCTACCGGCTGACGCCGCTGACGCTGCGCGGCCGCACGGTCGGCATTTTCGGCCTCGGCCGGATCGGCCTTGCCATCGCGCGGCGCCTCGAAGGGTTCGGTGTCGCCATCCACTATCACAACCGGTCGCAGCGCGCCGATGTGGCCTATCCCTATCACGCAACGCTCGCCGATCTGGCCGAAGCCTGCGACACGCTGGTCTCGGTGGCGCCCGGCACCGCCGAAACGCGCCATGCGATCGATGCGGCGATCCTCGAAAAGCTCGGCACCGATGGCGTTCTGATCAATGTCGGGCGCGGCTCGGTGGTCGACGAGACGGCGCTGGCCGGCGCCCTCACGGCCGGCGCGATCGCCGCCGCCGGGCTCGACGTGTTCGAGGACGAGCCGAACGTGCCGCAGGCGCTGCTGGGCGCACCCAACACCTGCCTTCTGCCCCATGTCGCTTCGGCATCGGTCGCCACCCGGCAGGCGATGGGACAGTTGGTGATCGACAATCTGGCCGCCTGGTTCGCCGGCGATGCACCGCTGACGCCGGTGCCCGAAACCGCCGGCCTGACCCGCTGACCGGCCCGCATCGGCGGCCCGTCCCTATGGTTAGCAAATCGTTAACCCTGTCCGATCATGCTCCCCGCACCGATCAAGGGGGCAATGCGATGCGGTTCAACACGACCCAATGGCTGAACGGGTTTGCCGTGGCCGGTGCGGCTGCGATGATCATCGCGGCCGGGGCAATGGCACCCGGTTCCGCACCGTCCGGCGTCGACCCGATCACCACCGCATCGGTGGCGTCGGCCGCGGCCGCCTCCGGCGACCGCTTCATGGCGCTCGACCATCGCACCAACATCAGTTGCAGCTTCAAACTGCATCGCGCCGACGGCTATGACGTGCACCGCGTCGAGCCGGGCGCCTCCTGCGCGCGCTTGGGCGACCGTTTCGCCCGCGCCCGCGCCTGGCAGGAGTCAACGCGCGGCACGGTGACGATCACCGACCATCGCGGCACGCCGCTGATGCGCCTTGCCCCCGGCGACGGTTTCGCCTGGGAAGTGGTCGAGCCCGACAATGTGAGAGTGTCGCTGGCCGCCTACTGAGCCGCCGCCAACCGCCCGCCGGCGCGCATCCGGGTCGCTTCGCCGAATGCTTCGAACAGCCGCCGCGAGGGCGCGTCGGACTTTGCCCAATATTCCGGATGCCACTGCACGCCCAGCGCAAAGCCCGGCGCGTCGATCACCGACACCGCTTCGATCGTGCCGTCTTCGGCCATCGCCTCCACCTGAAGGCGCGGCGCCAGCGCGCTGATCGCCTGCCGGTGCAGCGAATTGACCGGCACCGGCCCGCCGCCGACGATCGCCGCAAGGCAGCCATCGGCCTTGGGCGCCACATCATGGGCGATCGCGAACCGCTCGTCATGGGCCTCGCGCTGCGGCGCCCGGTGATCGCTGCGGCCCTCCAGTTCCTGGATCTCGGTCGCCAGCGTCCCGCCGAGCGCCACGTTCAACTCCTGCAGCCCCCGGCAAATGGCGAACAGCGGCACGCCGGCCTCGACCGCCGCGCGCGCCAGCGGCAGGCTGGTCGCATCGCGCGCCGGATCATACGGCTCATACTCGGCGGCCGGTTCGACACCGTACAGCGCCGGATGCACGTTCGACTTCGACCCCGACAGCATCACGCCGTCGATGCGGCCGAGCAGCCCGTCAATATCGATCCGCTCGCCAAAGGCGGGCACCATCAGCGGCAGCACTCCGGCCACCTCGACCGCCGCCTTCAGATAGGTCTCCGGCGTTGCGTGCCAGGTGTAGGTGTCGAACTGCCTGACATCACAGACGACGGCAACGATGGGCTGCATGGCGGCTCCGTTTCTCGGTCTCGAACATCGGGGCCGGCCCGCTTCGGCCGGCGCATAACGTCCAATAATGCGTTTGCGGGCCGGACGGAATAACCCGCATGGGCGGGGGTTTCGCACCCTAATCGATTAAGTGGAAAAAAAAATTGACCAGTTGGGGCCCCGATGGTGGACAGCGCACGCGAAAGCTGCAAGTTTGCGCCCAGTTGAAGACGGTGAGAGGAGACTTGCCGCCTTCGACCCATTGTGTTCACGGGAGGATCATATGGATCGTCGTTCATTTATGAAGAAAGCCGGCGTAGCCGGCGCGGGTGCGGCAGCCGCCACCACCCTAGCAGCGCCCGCCATCGCGCAGGAAATGCCGAGCATCACCTGGCGTTGTTCGTCCGGTTTCCCAAAGGCGCTGGATACGATCTACGGCGCGGCCGAAGTCTTCGCCGATGCCGTCAACGAGATGACCGACGGCAAGTTCAACATCCAGGTCTTTGCTTCCGGCGAGATCGTCGGCGCGCTGGAAGGCGCGGCAGCGGTGACCAGCGGCACGATCGAAATGGCGCACACCGCGTCCTACTATTTCTGGGGCCAGGACCCGACCTTCGCCTTCGGCACCGGCGTGCCCTTCGGCCTGAACCAACGCATGACCAATGCCTGGCTCTATGAGGGCGGTGGTCTTGAGCTTCTCAACGAGTTCTATGCCACGCAGAACATGATCTCCTTCCCGGCCGGCAACACCGGCGCGCAGATGGGCGGCTGGTTCCGCAACGAGATCAACACGCTCGAAGACATGCAGGGCCTGAAATTCCGCATCGGCGGCTTTGGCGGCCGCATCATCGAGCGCATCGGCGTTGTGCCGCAGGGCCTGCCGGGCGGCGACATCTACCCCGCTCTCGAGCGCGGCACGATCGACGCGGCCGAATTCGTCGGTCCGTACGACGATTCCAAGCTCGGCTTCAACAAGGTCGCCGACTATTACTACTATCCCGGTTGGTGGGAAGGCGGCGTCGCGCTTCTCAACATGATCAACCTAGACAAGTGGAACGAGCTTCCGGGCATTTACCAGGGCATCATCAAGAGCGCCTCGGCGCTGGCCAACTCGGTGATGATGGCGCGCTACGACACGCTCAACCCGCAGGTCCTCAAAGAGCTTGCGGCTTCGGGCACCCAGCTTCGCCCCTACAGCCAGGAGATCCTGGAAGCCTGCTTCAACGCGGCCCAGGAAACCTATGCCGAGATCGGCGCCGAGAACGAAATGTTCAAGAAGGTGCATGACAGCTATATGGGCTACCGCAAGGACGCCTATCTGTGGATGCAGCTGTCGGAATACAATTTCGACACGTTCCTCATGCTGCAGCAGCGCGCCGGCCGCCTCTGAGCGACCCGCACCTCAGCAAAAAGAAAAGCCCGGGATGGTTTCATCCCGGGTTTTTTTGTTGATGCCAATGCTGCATTAGCCCTTCTCCCCGCCTGCGGGGAGAAGGTGGCCCCGCGCTGCGCGCGGGGTCGGATGAGGGGCAGCGCCTTTTTCCGCAGGGTTGTGCGCCTTGTGCCTGCCGCCCCTCACCCAACTGCGGCTACCGCTCACTTCATTCGCGAAGCCTCGTATCCCTCTCCCCGCAGGCGGGGAGAGGGGCAGCAATCCTGCCACGGTCCCGCCTCGCCCTTCGAGGCTCGCTCAACATCACCCTCATCCTGAGATGCGAGCGAAGCGAGCCTCGAAGGGCGAGGGTGATGTTGGCTCGCACCTCAGGATGAGGCGATCCATCCGTGCTACGCCAGTGCCGCCGCTTCTTTCGCCAGCGCCGTCACCCGATCCCAGTCGCCGCCGGCCACCGCATCGGCGGGCGCCACCCATGAGCCGCCGACGCACAGAACGTTCGGCAGGGCGAGATAGTCCGATGCGTTGGATGCCGAAACGCCGCCCGTCGGGCAGAAATTGACGCCGCCAAAGGGCGATGCCAGCGATTTGAGATAGACGGCGCCGCCCGCCTGCTCGGCGGGAAAGAATTTCAGATGCGTATAGCCCTCTTCGAGCGCGGCCATGATCTCGCTTGCCGTCACGCAGCCCGGCAGGAGCGGCACGTCGCCGCCATTCGCCGCATCGGCCAGGTCGGGCGTGAAGCCGGGCGAGACGACGAAGCGCGCACCCGCTTTGACACAAGCCTCAAATTGCGCCGCGTTCAGCGCCGTACCGGCTCCAACGATCGCCTCGGGCACCTCGGCAGCGATCGCCCGGATCGCATCGAGCGCCGCTTCGGTGCGCAGCGTGATCTCGACCGCCGGCAGGCCACCGGCAGCCAGCGCCCGCGCCAGCGGAACCGCCTTGGCCGCATCCTCGATCACGATCACCGGAATCACCGGCTGGCCGGTCATGATCGGTGCAAGCGCTTCGACATTCTGACCCATCTGGTTGTCCCTTCCCCAAATCCCGCTGTGTTCCGCCGTCTTTAAATCGGTTGAACATCGCTGTCCATGCGGTCCGATCACCGGCGCCGCCAGCCAACCCATGCGGCCACCAAACGTATCAAAACCATCACAAGGCCGCGCCAGGACCCGAATTTCGGGACGGCGTCGGCGAGCGCGGCCCGACTCGCCGGACCATAAATGCCGTCAATGGCAAGCCCGTGACGGCTCTGGAAGGCGCACAGCGCCGCTTCGGTGCGCGGGCCGAACACGCCGTCGGCAGACAGCGGATGGCCACTCGCCGTCAGCATGCGCTGCATGTCGCGCACCGCCTCACCCCGGTCGCCGCGCCGCAACAGCGTGCCCTTTCGACGCGGTTTGGACGTCGCCGGCACCGATGACGGGCGCCCATCGCGATGGCGCGCATGGGCCGCGGCCAATCGCACATCGTAGCGGTTCTTCGCATAGGCCGGCCCGTTATAGCGCCGCGCGAAACCGGCCCAGTCGCGCGCATGCAGGAGCGATGTCAGCCTGTTGGCATGGATGAAGCGCAGCATCAGCCGCACCTGGCCTTCAACGCCCGACCGCGCCTCGCGCGCCAGCGCGTCCGGCGATCCGAACCCCAGATGCTTCCAGTGCGCGCCCATCACCTGGCCGATGCCCCAGGAGACCGATTGCAGCGCCGCCGCCCGGTCGATCCGCGCGGCGCGTTCGAGCATCTGCCAGCGGCCGGCCTGTCCGCGCGGGTTCTTCACCGCGCCGGCGCGCGGCGAAGCCAGCCCCGCCTTGCGCGCCTCGGAGCGTTTGTCATCGGAGAGCAGCCGGTCGAAATAATGGCCCTCGAAGCGAATCAGCGGTTCCTTGCGCCCGCCGACCATGGCGAAGGCGCGGCCGCCGCTTTCGACTTCCGCCACGGCCTTGAGCGCCGCCGGCTCGATGCCGTTGTCGCGCGCCACGCGCTCGATGACCTGAAGGGTCTCGTCGGAAAATGCCGGCACCTTGCGCTCCTCTGGCTAGGGAGCGGCCAGTATCGGCCGGAGCGCGGACGGTTGGATAAGTTGCGCCGGACGGCAAACTTATCCAACCGCCTTTTTCCTCCCCCATACTCTTTCCACCGCGCCCATCGGAACGTCGGATGGCCACCACCAACGGCGGGCGCGGCGGTGGACCGGTTGGGTGAGGAGTGGTCGACCCTTGGTCGGCCGGAAGCCAACGATTTGGCTTTCGGAACGACGAACGCCCGAAGCGCAAGCGGAGGGCCGGGGTCACACATGGTAGCCTCACCTGGGTGCTGAACCCCCAAACCGGTGCGGAATGAAGGTTTTGGCGCGCTGTTACGCCTGAAAATCGGCTGGCAGCGTTGGTGAGCGGGCGTCCCCCGCAAACGGCTTCGAACCCCGCTGAGCGACCAACGAGGCGGACAGGTTTTCGAAACCAGCCAAAATGACGATCACCGCAAGCCCGCCGGACGGGCGGTTTGGCGACCGCAACTACAAGACTTCGGATCGCGGCTCACCAAACCGCCCGTTGTTCTGGTCTCTCTTGCGCTCACGCCAGTCTCGCTGGCGCGGGACGGCTGCGCGTGCGCGCCGAAAAGTCGGCGACGGCCCGTCGGCCTTGCGGGCTGCGCCCGAGGTCAAAGGAAGGAAAGCCCGGCGCCAGCCCCGCACGCCGTCATCCTCGGGCTTGTCCCGAGGATCTGCCAAGGGCCGCATTGCTCTGTGGATCCTCGGGACAAGCCCGAGGATGACGGAGGATGGAACCGGCTTTGCGGCCGTCAGCGGGCCAAAAGAAAGGAACACCCGATATCAACCCCGCACGCCGTCATCCTCGGCCTCCGAGCCAAGGATCCAGAGCCGCGGCGGTCGCCACTTCACACGCCGTCATCCCGGAACTTGATTCCGAGATCCATGACTTGGCTCGGCGCTGCTGGATTCCGGAATCAAGTTCCGGAATGACGCAGAATGCGGTGAAACGCCATGTCCACTTGCTCCGCCCTTCAAGGATTGGCGTTTCGCACCTCAGGATGAGGCAGGCGGGCAACCGCGCGGGCTGAGCATTGGACGCCTTGTAACGCTTTGAACCACTTCCCGCTCTCGCCATCAAACGCTAGAACGCCGGCATGACCGACAAACCCGTCATCGTCGCAGCCCTCTATCATTTCGCCCGGCTCGACACTTATCAGGCGTTGCAAAAGCCGCTGGCCGAACTGTGCTGCAAGGCCGGGCTGAAAGGCACGCTGCTTCTGGCCTCCGAAGGCATCAACGGCACGGTCGTCGGCCCGCGCGCGGGCATCGACGCGATGCTCGCCTTCCTGCGCGCGCAACCGGGGCTCGCGGAGCTTGAGCACAAGGAAAGCTTCGCCGACACCATGCCCTTCTACCGGCTGAAGGTGCGGCTGAAGAAGGAAATCGTCACCATGGGCGTGCCGGGCACCGACCCGACGAGGATCGTCGGCACCTATGTCGCGCCTGAGGACTGGAACGATTTGATCGCCGAACCGGACACGATCCTTGTCGACACCCGCAACGATTACGAGGTGAAGATTGGCACGTTCGAGAACGCGGTGAACCCGGAAACGGCCACCTTCCGCGAGTTTCCCGACTGGGTGCGCCGTAACGAAAACGCGTTGCGCGGCAAGAAGATCGCGATGTTCTGCACTGGCGGCATTCGCTGCGAAAAGGCGACCGCCTTCGTCAAATCGCTCGGCCATGACGATGTGTTTCATCTCAAGGGCGGCATTCTGAAATATCTCGAAACGGTGCCCGAGGACGAAAGCGCCTGGCGCGGCGAATGTTTCGTCTTCGATGAACGCGTGGCGGTCGGTCACGGCCTTGCGCAAGGCACCCACAAGCTCTGCCGCGCCTGCCGCCACCCGCTCTCGCCCGAGGATTTGCGCAGCCCTGACTACAAGCCCGGCATCCAGTGCCCGCACTGCGCCGGCACGATGAGCGAAGCGGACCGCGCCCGGTTCGCCGAACGCCAACGACAGGTAGAAATGGCCCATGCGCGCGGCGAACGGCATATCGGCGATGGGCCCTGGACCGGTGACGATTGAGCGCCGCCGGACCGAACCGGCAGCCATGCAGCGTTCGGTCGGTGCCGGGCGCATCACGGTCAAGGCCGCACCGGACCGCCGGACCCGGCTCGATGCGCTGCACCAGAAAGCCAACGCCAAGATCCGCATCCCGAAAGCCTATGGGCCCGCGCTCGAAGCGGTTCTGATCAATACTGCTGGTGGGCTGACCGGCGGCGACCGGCTCGATTGGTCGGCGGCCGCCGGCGCGGGCACGCATCTGGTGATCGCCACACAGGCCTGCGAACGCATCTACAAGAGCGCCGGCGGCGCGGCGCGGCAGTCGACAAAACTCGATATCGGCGCGGGGGCCCGGCTCGACTGGCTACCGCAGGAAACCATCCTGTTCGACGACAGCGCACTTGACCGTTCGATCGAGATCGATCTTGCGCCCGATGCCATCTTCACCGGTCTTGAAACGCTGGTGCTCGGCCGCGCGGCGATGGGCGAGACGGTGCGGCGAACGGTTCTGCGTGACCGGTGGCGGATACGCCGCGCCGGTGCGTTGATCCATGCCGACAATCTGCGCCTCGACGGCGATATCTCGGCGCTCGCCGACGGTCCGGCCACGCTTGCGGGCTGCACAGCGATCGCCACGCTGGTCCATGTCGCGCCGAGCGATGACGAACAGCGTGCGGCCCTAGTTCAACGACTTCGCGAAGCGCTTGCGCCGATGAGCGGCGCAGACATGCGCGCCGGCGTCAGCGCCTTTGCCGGCAAATGCATCGTCCGGCTGCTGGCGCCCGATGCGTACCGCTTGCGGCCGCTGGCGATCGAAGCGCTTGCGATCCTGCGCGACGGTGCGCCGCTGCCGGCAGTCTGGCGTTCATAGCGGCACAGGCGGCGCGAACGCTTTTTCAACCCTTGCGTGACAGGCTGGCCGCAACTTCGGCCCGACCGCAAGGAGCAGCCGTCATGAAAATCCTGGTCGCCGGCGGCGCCGGCTATATCGGTTCGCACACTTTTCTGGCGTTGCGCGAGGCGGGCCACCAGCCCGTCATTTTCGACAATTTCTCCAACGCCTCGCCGCGCGTGCTCGACCGGCTCGGCCAGCTCTTCCAAGAGACGGTCACTTGCGTCGAGGGTGACATTCGCGATGTGGGCGCGCTCGAAAAGACCATTACCGAGCAAGGCTGCGAGGCGGTCATCCATTTCGCCGGCTACAAGGCGGTCGGGGAAAGCATGGCCGAACCGCTGAAATATTACGAGGTCAATGTCGCCGGTACCGAACGGCTTCTCACTGCGATGACCAACACCGGTATCAAAAAGCTGATCTTTTCATCGTCGGCGACGGTCTATGGCGATCCGCAGCACCTGCCGATCCCCGAGGACCACCCGCTGTCGACGACAAGCGTCTATGGCCACACCAAGCTGGTGGTCGAAAACATGTTGCGCGCGCTGCACGGGGCCGATCCGCAATGGGCAATCGCGATCCTGCGCTATTTCAACCCGGTCGGTGCGCACCCGTCCGGCCTGATCGGCGAGGATCCGGCCGACACACCCAACAATCTGATGCCCTATATCAGCCAGGTGGCGGTCGGGCGGCGCCCGCACCTGACCCTCTTCGGAGACGATTATCCGACACCCGACGGCACCGGCGTGCGCGACTATATCCATGTCTGCGATCTGGCCGAGGGTCATGTCGCGGCGCTGAAACTGCTCGATGAACCGCAATGCACCGCCGTCAATCTCGGCACCGGACAGGGCTACTCGGTGCTCGACATGGTGCGCGCCTTTAAGGCCGCCAGCGGCCGGCCGATACCATACAAGATCGCCGAACGGCGCGCCGGCGACATCGCCACCTGTTATGCCGATCCGTCACGCGCCAAGGCGTTGACGGGCTGGAGCGCGCGGCGCGATCTCGCCGACATGTGCACTGACGCCTGGCGCTGGCAGTCGCGCAACCCAATGGGCTATCTCGACATCGCTGCCGAATAGGCGCTCATGGATCAAGGCTCTTGATGAAGGCGCCCAGATCCGCGCCCAGTTCGTCATTGGCAAGCCCGAGCGCGATATTGGCGCTCAGAAAGCCCAGCTTCGAGCCGCAATCATAGGTCTCGCCTTCGAACGGCACACCGTAGAAGGGCTGCGCGTCCATCAGCGCCAGCATCGAGTCGGTGAGCTGGATCTCGCCGCCCGCGCCCTTCTCGTGCCGGCCCAGAAGCCCCATGATCGACGCATCGAGAATATAGCGGCCATTGAGGAAATAGGTCGATGGCGCCGAGCCCGGCTCGGGCTTTTCGACCATGCCGGTGATCGAGAAAGAACCATCGCCAAACGTCTCCCCCATCGAGACGATGCCATATTTGTGGGCGTCCTCGGGCGCGCATGATTCAACCGAAACAACATTGCCGCCCCGCTCGCCATGCACCGCGACCATCTGCGACAGGCAGCCCGGTTCGCCGGTCATCACCATGTCGGGCAAGAGCACCGCGAACGGCTCGCCGGCACTGATCATCTCGCGCGCACACCACACCGCATGGCCGAGACCGAGCGCCTGTTGCTGGCGTGTGTAGCTGATCTGGCCCGCCTGCGGCAGGTCGGCGCGCAGCATCGCCAGCGGCTCGTCCTTGCCCCGCTGTTCCAGCGTGTGTTCCAGTTCGTACTGGTGGTCGAAATGGTCCTCGATGACGTTCTTGTTGCGCCCGGTGACGAAGATGATGTGCTCGATACCGGCGGCCTGGGCCTCCTCGACGGCATATTGCACCACCGGCTTGTCGACGACCGTCAGCATTTCCTTGGGCACCGCCTTGGTGGCGGGCAGGAACCGCGTGCCGAGACCGGCGACGGGAATGACGGCTTTGCGGACTTTCTGGGACACGGGCGTATTTCTCCGGAATGGGCATTGGTGGCCTTGTCATACTGCAGGGCTGGCCAACAGAAAACCGCCATCGGACCAATCGCGTCCGTCTTCAAAACATCCGGCACGCCCGCCTCGGCCAGCAATCATCAGATGGCTTGATCGGTGTCAAACCACGCTCAACTGAGCTCAGCTATTATCACCTTATGCCAGTGGAGGAACACGATGCTGAGCAAGCCTTTCATGACGACCCATGAGATTGCCGAACTGCTCAAGGTGAACGAGGCGACCGTGCGGGCCTGGATTCACGGCGAGGACCTGCGGGCCGTCAAACTCGGCCGCGAATTCCGCGTCGCGGTCAAGGATCTGGAAGCCTTCGTCGACGCCCACGCAACACGGCCGCCGGCCTGGGAGCGCGCCAAGGGCTGAGCCACGCGCAACCCCAACCAGCACGCGCAACCCCAACCAAAAGGACATGATGATGAGTTGGCATGACCAACCGTTCGGCGATGCGCTGACACGATTCGGCACGCGCGCAGAGCAAGGGCTCGACGAGGCCGGAGCGCAGGAGCGGCTTGCGCATTATGGCCCCAACAAGCTGCCCGAGCCCAAGCGCATCGGCCCCTTCGGCCGCTTTGTCCGCCAGTTCCACAATGTGCTGATCTATGTCCTACTGGCCGCCGGTGCGACGACCGCCCTGCTCGGCCACTGGATCGACACTGCCGTGATCCTCGCGGTCGTGATGGTCAACGCGATCATCGGTTTCGTGCAGGAGGGCAAGGCCGAAAGCGCGCTCGCCGCAATCCGTGACATGCTGGCGCCAAAGGCGACGGTCCTGCGCGATGGACGCCGCCAGACCGTCCCGGGCGAAGACATCGTGCCCGGCGACATCGTCATCGTCGAGGCCGGCGACCGCATCCCGGCCGATCTGCGGCTTTGCGAGACACGCGGCCTGACAGTCGAAGAAGCGGTGCTGACCGGCGAATCGGTCCCCGTCGACAAGGCCACCGGCGCGGTCGCGGCGGAAGCGCCGCTCGGCGACCGGCGATCGATGGCCTTTTCCGGTACGATGGTGGCCGCCGGACAGGGACGCGGCATCGCCGTCGCCACCGGTTCGGACACCGAGATCGGCCGCATTTCCGGCATGATCGCTGAGGTTCCATCGACCGAAACGCCGCTGATCCGCCAGATGGCCGTGTTCGCCAAATGGCTGACCGTCTTCATCATCGGTTTCAGCGCGCTGATCCTCGTCTTCGGGCTGACGCTCGGCGGCTATGGCTTCACCGAACTGTTCATGGCGCTGGTCGGCCTGTCGGTCGCAGCCATTCCCGAAGGTCTGCCGGCCATCCTGACGGTGACGCTCGCCATCGGCGTTCAGGGCATGGCGCGCCGCAACGCGATCGTCCGCCGCCTTCCGGCCATCGAAGCGCTCGGCTCGGTCTCGGTGATCTGTTCGGACAAGACCGGCACCCTGACCAAGAACGAGATGACGGTCGCCGGCGTGATCACCGCCAACCATGCCTACGCCGTGACGGGAACCGGCTATGCGCCCCATGGCGGTTTCGTACTCGACGGCACTGAGGCACGCGTCGCCGACCATCCGGTTCTAACCGAACTGGGCCGCGCCGCGCTTTTGTGCAACGAAGCCGATCTGGTCGGCGCCGACGACCAGTGGAAGGTGATCGGCGATCCGATGGAAGGTGCCCTCGTCGCCTTTGCCTGCAAGGCGGGCTTCGAGCCGGACGCCGAACGCGCAAAGCGGCCGCAGACCGACGCCATTCCGTTCGACGCGCAGCATCGTTTCATGGCGAGCTTGCGTCACGACCATGCCGGCCATGCGACCATCTTCGTCAAGGGCGCGCCGGAACGCATTCTCGCCATGTGCCAGACCCATCGCATCAAGGACGGCACCGACACGCCGATCGATCCGGACTATTGGCGCGACCAGGCCGCCACGGTTGCAGACCAGGGCCAGCGCGTCCTTGCCATCGCGGTCAAACCGACCCATGGCGACCATGGCGAACTGCATTTCGACGATGTCGAAACCGGCCTGACGCTGCTCGGCCTTGTCGGCCTGATCGACCCACCCCGCGAAGAGGCGATCGAAGCGGTGCGCGAATGCCGCGCCGCCGGCATCGGCGTCAAGATGATCACCGGCGACCATGCCGGCACCGCTGCCGCCATCGGCCGGCAATTGGGTTTGGCCAACACGGCAACGGTGATGGAAGGCGCCGAAATCGACACGCTGGACGCAGACCAGTTGCGCCGGCGGGTGGCGGAGGTGGATGTCTTCGCCCGCACCAGCCCACAGCACAAATTACGGCTGGTCGAAGCGCTGCAGGAGGGCGGTGCGGTGGTCGCCATGACCGGCGACGGCGTCAATGACGCCCCGGCGCTCAAACGCGCCGATATCGGCATCGCCATGGGCAACAAGGGCACCGAGGCGGCCAAGGAAGCCTCCGAGATCGTGCTCGCCGACGACAATTTTGCCACCATCGCCGCCGCGGTCAAAGCCGGCCGCACGGTCTACGACAATCTGAAAAAGGCGATCATCTTCCTGTTGCCGGTCAATGGCGGGGAATCGCTGTCGCTCGTTGCCGCGATCCTGCTCGGCCTGACCCTGCCGATCACGCCGCTTCAGATCCTTTGGGTCAACATGGTCTCCTCGGTCCTGCTCGCCATGACGCTGGCCTTCGAAGCGTCCGAAAGAGGCGTGATGGCGCGCGCGCCGCGCCCGGCCTCCGAGCCGATCCTGTCGCCCTTCGTGCTGTGGCGCGTCGGCTTCGTCTCGGTCCTCTTCATGGCCGGGATTTTCGGCAAGTTCGCGCTGGCACAGGTCCAAGGTTCGTCGGTCGAGGAAGCACGGACCATCGCGGTCAACACGCTGGTGGTCATGGAGATCTTCTATCTCTTCTCGGTGCGCTATCTGGGCGAACCATCGCTGACCTTGCGCGGCCTGTTCGGCACGCGGCCGGTGCTGATCGCGATCACCGCCGTGACCGCGCTGCAGTTCCTGTTCACCTACGCGCCTTTCATGGCAGCCTTCTTCGACACGCGGCCCCTGTCGCTCCTGCAAGGTGCGCAGATCGTTCTGGTCGGCGTCGCCGTGCTGGTCATCCTCGAACTGGAAAAGCGCGCCATGTGGGCGTGGCGCGACCGGCGCGGCACCGCGTCCCATGGCGAACGCGCGCCCGCGCAGGTGGATGAAACCCCATGACCGAGACGATCACCGACTACATCTTCTATGAGGTCGCAGCGCTGCTGGTGCTGGCCGCCGGCGTCGGCTTTGTCGGCCTCATGCTGCGCCAGCCGCTGATCGTCTCGTTCATCGCGGTGGGCATTCTGGCCGGCCCCTCGGTGCTCAACATCGCCCGGTCGGACGAATATATCGACCTTCTGGCGGAACTCGGCATCGCGGTGCTGCTGTTCCTGGTCGGGCTCAAGCTCGACCTGAACCTGGTGCGCACGCTCGGCCCGGTCGCGCTTCTGACCGGGCTCGGCCAGGTGGCGTTCACCACCATTTTCGGCTTTCTGATCGGGCTGGGGCTCGGCCTCGATCCGGTGACGGCCATCTATGTGGCGATCGCGCTGACATTTTCGTCGACCATCATCATCGTCAAGCTTTTGTCGGACAAGCGCGAGATCGATTCGCTGCACGGGCGCATCGCGCTCGGCTTCCTGATCGTCCAGGACATCGTCGTCGTGCTGGCGATGATCATGCTGTCGGCGATCGGCGTCGGCACACAGAGCGATTCAGCGCTCGCCGATATCCTGTCCGTGTTCGGCTATGGCGCGCTGATGCTGGTCGCTGTGGGCCTTTTCATCCGCTATCTGGCCGATCCGCTGATGGATCGCCTGTCGCGCTCGCCCGAACTGATGATCTCGTTCGCCATCGGCTGGGCAGCGCTGCTCGCCGCGCTCGGCCACTATTTCGGCTTCGGCAAGGAACTGGGCGGCCTGCTCGCCGGCGTGTCGCTCGCCTCGACGCCCTTCCGGGAAGCGATCGCGGCACGGCTTGCATCGCTGCGCGACTTTCTGCTGCTGTTCTTCTTCATCGCGCTCGGTGCCTCGCTCGATCTTGCCGTGCTCGGCGACAATATCGGCGCAGCCATTGTCTTCTCGCTGTTCGTGCTGATCGGCAACCCGCTGATCGTCCTCGCCATCATGGGTGCCATGGGCTACCGCAAGCGCACCGGTTTCCTTGCCGGCCTCACCGTGGCGCAGATATCGGAGTTCTCCCTGATCTTCATGGCGATGGGCGTCGCCATCGGCCATGTCGCCGCCGATGCGATGGGGCTCGTCACGCTGGTCGGCTTGATCACCATCGCCGCCTCGACCTACATGATCACCTGGTCGCACCAGCTTTACCGTGTTGTCGAACCGGTTCTGGGACCGTTCGAACGGCGCGGCGCGGGCACCGAGGAGGACAATTGGCAGCCGAGCGCCGGCGGCCACGATGTCGTCATCTTCGGGCTCGGCCGCTATGGCCTTGCCATTGCCGACGAACTGGACGCTGCCGGCCTCAAGGTGCTGGGCGTCGACTTCAACCCGACGGCTGCGCGCGAAGCGCGCCAGCACGGGTTCGATGTCATGTTCGGCGATGCGACCGACCCCGAATTCATCGCACATCTGCCGCTCATCCCGGTGCGCTGGGCGATCTCGGCGGTGCCCGAACACGATACCGGCATCACCCATGACGATCCGCGCCGCTCGCTGATTCGGTCGTTGCGCGATACCGGCTTCGGCGGGCGCATCGCCGTAGCCGTGCACAGCGACGGCAATGCGGAGCGGCTGGCCGAGGCCGGCGCCAATCTGGTGTTGAGGCCCTATCGGGATGCCGCTTCGCAGGCGGCAAGCCTGGTGCTTGGCACCGGACGCACGCCCGATGCCGGCAGTCCGGTCAGCGACAGCAGGGAGACAGTCGAACCATGAGCGAGCGCCCGCCGGCAGCCCCCTTCTCCGACATCGTCGCGGTCTGCGACACCGGTGACACGGACGCCGGAAGTCTTGCAATGGCGGTCGATCTCGCCCGCGCCAACCGCGCCCGGCTGACCGCGCTTGCCGTTGGCGACGAGCATGGCGACATTCATCAACTGGCGCGTTTTGCCGGCGTCGATCCGGCCGAGATCGAAGCCGGCATGACGGACGCACTCAAGGCCGGGCTGGCCGCCAAGATCGCGCCCTTTGCCGGTGATCTGGAGATCGGCATCGAGACCCGGCTCGGACGGCCGTTCCGCGAGATCATCGGCGATGTGATCGAAAACGGCCGCGATCTGGTCATCAAGATGGCCGAACCGTTCGACCAGAAGCATCGTTTTCTCTTCACCTCGACCGATCAGCATCTGTTGCGCAAATGCCCCTGCGCGGTCTGGCTCGCCATGCCCGGTGCCGCCCAGCCGCCAAAGACGATCCTCGCCGCCGTCGATCTGGACGAGGAGAACGGCAAAGCCGAAAATGCGCTCAACCGGATCATCGTCGATACCGCCTGCCGCATCGCCGCAACCAGTGGCGCCACGCTGCACATCACCCATGTCTGGGACGCGCCGGCCGAGGATCTCGTGCGCCGCTGGACCAATGACGAGGGCGATGTGCGCCGCTATCTGGACGCGACCGAAGAACGCCGCCGCAACGCGCTCGACGCGCTGACGGAGCAGGCCAGGGCGGATATGAGCGATGGGACGCTGCCCGCCGCGATCGTGCCGCATCTGGCGCGCGGCCGGCCCCGCGATGTCATCCCCGCCCATATCGAGGCGATGGGCGTCGACCTTCTGGTGATCGGCACGCTGGTGCGCACCGGCATTCCGGGCCTGATCATCGGCAACACCGCGGAAGACGTGCTCAACGCGGTCGACTGCTCGGTGCTGACGGTGAAGCCGCCGGGCTATGTAAGCCCGCTGGCATCGGGCTGACGGCGGTCAGCCGCTCACAGGATGGCCGGCAGATCGAGCCCGTGCTCGGTGGCGCAGTCGCGCGCGATGTCATAGCCGGCATCGGCATGGCGCATGACCCCGGTGGCGGGATCGTTCCAAAGAACGCGTCCGATGCGCCGCGCGGCATCTTCCGTGCCGTCGGCGCAGATCACCATGCCCGAATGCTGCGAAAAGCCCATGCCGACCCCGCCGCCATGGTGCAGCGACACCCACGTCGCGCCTGACGCCGTGTTCAGAAGCGCATTGAGCAGCGGCCAGTCCGACACCGCGTCCGACCCGTCTTTCATCGCCTCGGTCTCACGGTTGGGCGAGGCGACCGAACCCGAATCGAGATGATCGCGGCCAATCACCACCGGCGCCTTCAGTTCGCCGCTGGCAACCATTGCGTTGAATTTGAGGCCGGCACGGTGCCGGTCGCCGAGCCCGATCCAGCAGATGCGCGCCGGCAATCCCTGAAAAGCGATCCGCGCGCGTGCCATGTCGAGCCATTGATGCAGATGGGCGTTGTCGGGGAACAATTCCTTCATCGCCTGATCGGTCTTGAAGATGTCCTCCGGATCGCCGGACAGGGCGCACCAGCGGAACGGCCCGATACCGCGGCAGAACAGCGGCCTTATGTAAGCGGGCACGAACCCCGGAAACGCGAACGCGTTTTCAAGCCCCTCTTCCAGCGCGACCTGGCGGATATTGTTGCCATAGTCGAGCGTCGGCACGCCGGCATTCCAGAAATCGACCATCGCCGCCACATGCACCTTCATCGAGGCACGCGCCGCCGCTTCGACCGCCTTGGGATCGCTCTCCTGCTTCTCGCGCCATTCGGCGACCGACCAGCCCTGCGGCAGATAGCCATGGACGGGGTCGTGCGCCGAGGTCTGGTCGGTGACGATGTCCGGCCGGATGCCGCGCCGCACCAGCTCGGGGAAGATGTCGGCGGCATTGCCCAAAAGGCCGACCGATTTCGCCTCGCCCGCCTTGGTCCAGGCATCGATCATCGCCAGCGCCTCGTCGAGCGTCTCGGCCTTCTCGTCGAGATATTTCGTCCGCAGGCGGAAATCGATGCGCGTCGGATCGCACTCGACGGCCAGACAGGAGGCACCCGCGAACACCGCCGCCAGCGGCTGCGCGCCGCCCATGCCGCCAAGGCCGGCCGTCAGGATCCACTTGCCCGTCAGATCACCACCATAATGCTGCCGGCCCGCCTCGGCGAACGTCTCATAGGTGCCCTGCACGATGCCCTGCGTGCCGATATAGATCCACGAGCCAGCCGTCTTCTGGCCGTACATCATCAGGCCCTTGCGATCGAGTTCGCCGAAATGATCCCAATTGGCCCAGTGCGGCACCAGATTGGAATTGGCGATCAAGACCCGCGGCGCATCCGCATGGGTGCGGAAGATGCCGACCGGCTTGCCCGACTGGACGAGCAGCGTCTGGTCCTCGTCGAGCCCCTTGAGCGCCTCGACGATCCGGTCGAAATCGGCCCATGTACGCGCCGCCCGGCCAATGCCGCCATAGACGACCAGTTCGTGCGGGTTCTCGGCGACATCGGGATGCAGATTGTTCATCAGCATCCGCGTTGGCGCCTCGGTCATCCAGCTTTTCGCGGTGATCTCCGGCCCGGTCGGCGGGAACACGTCGCGAATGTTGTGACGCGCATCCATCATCAATTCATCTCCAGGGAACACAGATCGAGCCCGTTCGCGCACAGCGTGGCGGCCCGGCCGATATCGGCGGAAACGACGCGGTCCTCGCCGAGCGCGGGCACTTCGGCCCGCAGCGCATCGATCAGCTTTCGCAGCGGTGCGCTGGTTTCAAGCGGCGCACGGAACTCGACCCCCTGCGCCGCGCACAACAATTCGATGCCGACAATGTGGCCCAGATTGTCGACCATGCGCCGCAGCCGCAGCGCGCCATGGGCAGCCATCGACACATGGTCTTCCTGATTGGCCGAGGTCGGCGTCGAATCGGTCGAACAGGGGTTGGCCAGATGCTTGTTTTCGCTCATCAGCGCCGCCGAGGTGACCTCGGCGATCATCAGGCCGGAATTGAGCCCCGGCTCGGGCGTCAGGAAGGGCGGCAGGTCGAAGCTCAGCGTCGGGTCGACCATCAGCGCGATGCGGCGCTGCGCGATGGCACCCAGTTCGGCGATCGCGATGGCAATCTGGTCGGCGGCCATGGCGACCGGCTCGGCGTGGAAATTGCCGCCCGAGATCACCGCACCATCCTCGAACACCAACGGGTTGTCGGTGACCGCATTGGCCTCAATCAATAGCGTGCGCGCGGCCATGCGCAACTGGTCGAGCGCCGCGCCTGCCACCTGCGCCTGACAGCGGATGCAATAAGGGTCCTGCACGCGCGTGTCGCCCTCGCGGTGGCTTTCGCGGATCTCCGAGCCGTCGAGCAGGGTGCGCATGGCCGCCGCCACCTCGATCTGCCCGCGATGGCCGCGCAGCGCGTGAATTTCCGGCCGCAGCGGCGCAGTCGATCCCATGATCGCATCGGTCGAAAGCGCCGCCACCGCGATTTGGCTTTCGAGCAGGTGCCACAGGTCGAACAGGGCACCGAGCGCCACCGCCGTCGAAAACTGCGTGCCGTTGATCAGCGCAAGCCCTTCCTTCGGGCCGAGCACGATGGGCGCGAGACCGGCTTTTTTGAGCGCATCGCCGCCGGGCATGGGATGGCCGTTCACCCTGGCGCCCCATGCCTGCCCCTCGCCGATCATCACCGCGGCCATGTGGGCGAGCGGCGCCAGATCGCCCGATGCGCCGACCGAGCCCTGTTCGGGCACGTCCGGCCAGATGTCGTGGGCGAGCATGGCTTCAAGAAGACCGATCAACTCCCAGCGGACGCCCGAGGCGCCGCGCGCCAGCGAATTGACCTTGAGCAGCATCATCAGCGACGTTTCGGCGCGCGGCAGCGGATCGCCCACGCCCGCGCAATGGGACAGGATCAGATTGCGCTGTAGCCGCGCCGTGTCGTCCGGCGCGATCCGCATCGAGGCGAGCTTGCCGAAGCCGGTATTGACGCCATAGACCGGCACATCGCGCTGTGCGATGCCGGCGATCACGGCCGCGGCCCGGTCGACATCGGCATGCGCGGCCGGATCGACCACGGGCGCCCGCGCGCCCTCGAAAAAGGCGCGCATCTGCGCCATGTCGAGATGACCGGGCTCAAACGTTTGGGTCAAAACTGGCCTCCCACAATCCGCCTGTATAGCGGATTGAAGCCGATCCGGTAGCTCAGTTCGGCCGGTTCTTCGACATCCCACACCGCAAAATCGGCACGCAGTCCCGGCGCGATCATGCCGCAATCGTCAAGGCCAAGCGCCCGCGCCGCATTGCGCGTCGTGCCGGCCAGCGCTTCTTCGGGCGTCATGCGGAACAGTGTGCAGGCCATGTTCATGGCGAGCAGCAGCGATGTAATCGGCGACGAGCCGGGATTGGCGTCGGTCGCCACCGCCATCGGAACGCCCGCCCCGCGCAAGCCGGCGATCGGCGGGGCTTGCGTCTCGCGCAGCGTGTAGAAGGCGCCGGGCAGGATGACGGCCACAGTGCCGGCCTTGGCCATGGCGGCGATGCCGTCGGCACCGAGATATTCCAGATGATCGGCCGACAGCGCGCCACGGGAAGCCGCGAGCTTGGCGCCGCCAAGATCGGACAATTGCTCCGAATGCAGCTTGACCGGAAGACCTAGCTCCGCCGCCACATCGAACACGCGTGAAATCTGCGCCGGCGAAAAGGCGATGCCCTCGCAGAACCCGTCCACCGCATCGGCCAGCCCTTCGGCATGGGCGCGGCGCAGCGCGGGGATGCAGACATCGTCTATGTAAGCGTCCGCTTCCATTCCCGACGGCACGGCATGGGCGCCCAGAAAGCTGGTGCGGACGCGCACGGGCCGCTCCCGTTCAACGCGCCGCGCGACGCGCAACATGCGCAGTTCGGTGTCGGTATCGAGCCCATAGCCCGACTTGATCTCGATGGTGCCGACACCTTCTGCAATCAGCGCATCGGCACGGCGCAGCGCGCTGGCGAGCAAAGTGTCCTCATCGGCGGCGCGAGTTGCGGCCACCGTCGAGACGATGCCGCCGCCGGCCCGCGCGATCTCTTCATAGCTCGCGCCTTCGAGCCGCATCTCGAATTCGCGCGCCCGGTTGCCGCCATGCACGAGATGGGTGTGGCAATCGATCAGCGCCGGCGTCACCAGCCGTCCGCCGAGATCGCGAACCTCCGCGCCATCGGCCGGCGGTATCTCCGCCGCCGGACCGGCCCAGACGATCATGCCGTCGCGTACGATGACGGCGCCGTCGCGCACCAGCCCGTAGGCCGCACCGCCCGGCGCCATGGTGGCGAGGCATGCATTGCGGATCACCATGTCGATTGGCCCGGCCATCCGCCCTCCCCCGCAGAATTGGCTTGAACGCGGCCAACTCAATAAGCCATTGATGACGCTGTCAATCGCATTCGACGCGGGCGGCTGAACCAATCGGAGACGGCATCATGACCGCATTGTGGGCGCCCGAAGCGCTGCTGCCGGACGGCTGGGCCCGAAACGTCCGCGTGACGATCGAAAATGGGCGGATCGCATCGGTCGTTGCGGACGCGCAGGCAGAAGATGGCGACCAGCGTCTGACCGGTCGCGCCTTGCTGCCCGCCATGGCCAATCTGCACAGCCACACTTTCCAGCGCGCGATGGCCGGCATGACCGAGCGGCGCGGCGCAACCGACGACAGTTTCTGGACATGGCGGGACCTGATGTACCGCTTCGTCGGAACGCTCGAACCCGACGAGATCGAGGCCATCGCCGCGCTCGCCTTCATCGAGATGCTGGAGGCCGGCTATGGCAGCGTCGCCGAGTTTCATTATCTGCACCACCAGCCGGACGGCACGGCCTATGACAACCCCGCCGAACTGAGCCATCGCGTCATCGCCGCCGCCACCGAAACCGGCATCGGCCTGACGCTCCTGCCGGTGCTCTACACTTATGCCGGCACAGGCGGAGAGCCATTGTCAGGTGGCCAGCGCCGTTTCGGCAACGACACCGAAAGCCTGCTGCGCATCGCCGAAGCAGCGCGCCCGATGGTCGCCGAAGACGGCATTCTCGGCGTCGCGCCCCATTCCCTGCGCGCGGTCACGCTCGACCAGATCGCCGAATTGCAGGCAGCGTTTCCGGACGGGCCATTGCATATCCATGCCGCCGAACAGACCGCCGAAGTCGATGCCATCGTCGCAGCCCATGGCGCCCGGCCGATCGAACTGCTGCTCGACCGGGTCGGCATCGACCAGCGCTGGTGCATCGTCCACGCCACGCACATGACCGCCGACGAAACACGCCGGCTGGCGCAGAGCGGCGCTGTGGCGGGCCTTTGCCCGGTCACCGAAGCCAATCTCGGCGACGGGCTGTTTAACGCGGCAGAATTTTTCGACGCGGGCGGCGCATTCGGCGTCGGCACCGACTCCAATGTGGAGATCACGCTGGCCGGCGAATTGCGCCTTCTAGAATATGGCCAGCGCCTTCATCACCGCGCCCGCAATGTGATTGCCGAACGCGGCGCATCGACGGGCGAAACGCTCTACCGCAGAGCGCTTGCCGGCGGCGCGAAAGCGCTTGGCCGCGATTGCGGTGCGATCGCGCCGGGCATGCGCGCCGATCTTGTCGCGCTCGATCGCGACCATGAGAGGCTGGCGCCGCTGGCAAACGGTCAACTGCTCGACGGGTTCGTCTTTGCCGGCGGCGCGAACGCCATCACGGATGTCTGGTCCGCCGGCCGCCATATGGTGCGGCAAGGGCGCCACGTCGCGCGGGACGATATCGCCGATCGCTACAAGGCGGCGATGAAACGGATCATCGGCCGGGTGTGAGCCGGGGCGTCCTTACGGCTCGAACACCACCGTGCGGCTGCCATTGATGAAGACACGCCCCTCGGCGTGAAGCCGAAGCGCCCGCGACAGGACACGCGCCTCCACATCGCGGCCGCGCATGACCAGATCGTCGGGATCGGATGTGTGGCTGACCCGCTCGGTCCCCTGTTCGATGATCGGCCCTTCGTCCAGATCGGGCGTCACATAATGGGCCGTCGCGCCGATATGCTTGACCCCGCGATCCCATGCCCGGTGATAGGGCTTGGCGCCCTTGAAGGCGGGCAGGAAGGAATGGTGGATGTTGATCACCTTGCCGAAATGGCGCGAACTGAACCCGTCCGACAGGATCTGCATATAGCGGGCGAGCACCACCAGTTCGGCGCCCGTCTCGGCCATGATCGCCTCGAGCCGCGCCTCCTGTTCGGCCTTGGTCTCCGGCGTCACGGGCAGATGGTGAAAATCGACGCCCCAGCGCGCCGCATCGGCCTGCGAATCGGTGTGGTTGGAGACAATCGCGGCAAGGCTAATCGGCAGGGTCCTGGTGCGCACCCGGTACCAGATGTCCTGAAGGCAATGATCGAACTTTGAGACCATGATGATCGCCGGGATCACCCGGTCCTTGTCCGCGACGGCGACCTCGGCACTAAAGTCGCGGCGGAACCGGTCCAGAAACGTGTCGAGCCCGGCGGCATTGTCTTCGGACTCGGCGCCGGTGGCGGTCTGCACGCAATCGACGCGCATGAAAAAGCGGCCCTCGCCCGCGCGGCGCGCCGTGCCCGGCGCCGGCTCGTGGAACTGCGAACTCTCGATGATGTTGTAGCCATGCGCGGCAAGCGCGGTGGACAGGCCGGCGACGATGCCCATCCGGTCCGGGCACGTGATCTTGATAATGATGTTCATGGCTCTTGCCGAAGGTGGGATGTTCCACCCGGCTTGTAGTGCGGTTCAGTCCGCGGGGGAAGCCGCTGCGGCCCGCATCAGCATGCCATAGAGATCGCGCGGCTCGTCCGGATCGGCCAACATGTCCAGTTCCTCGAAAAAGCCGGTCCCGCGCAGCTTGTCGTGGATATAGCGCAGCGCGGAAAAATCCTCCGTCGCAAAGCCGACCGAGTCGAACAGTGTGATCTGTTCGGGCGCGGTGCGCCCGGCGGTATCGCCATTGATCACCTGCCACAATTCGGTGACCGAATGGTCGGCATCGAGCTGCTGTATTTCGCCCTCGATGCGCGTCTGCGGCGGATATTCGACGAAAATGTCCGACCGCAGCAGGATGTCGCGATGCAGTTCGGTCTTGCCCGGGCAGTCGCCGCCGATCGCGTTGATGTGCAGGCCCGAACCGACCATATTGTCGGTCAGGATCGTCGCATACTGCTTGTCAGCGGTGCAGGTGGTGATGATCTGCGCGCCCTCCACCGCGTCCTCGCCGCTTCGGCACGATGTGACGGAAAGACCGGAACCCTGAAGGTTCCGCGCCGCCTTGGCCGTCGCGCCGGGATCGGTGTCGTAGAGCCGCACCGCCTCGATGCCGACCATCGCCTTGAACGCCAGCGCCTGGAACTCGCATTGCGCGCCATTGCCGATCATCGCCATGGTGCGCGCACCCTTGGGCGCCAGATGCCGCGCCGCCACGGCGGATGTCGCCGCCGTACGCAAGGCTGTCAGCATCGTCATCTCGCTCAACAGCAGCGGATAGCCGTTTTCGACCGACGACAGGACACCGAAGGCGGTGACGGTCTGCAGCCCTTCGCGCGTGTTCTTGGGATGGCCGTTGACATATTTGAAGCCGTAATACTCGCCGTCCGAGGTCGGCATCAATTCGATCACGCCGACCTTGGAATGGGACGCGACACGGGGCGTCTTGTCGAAATGCGGCCAGCGGCGGAAGTCGTCCTCGATATAGTCGGCAAGCTCGGTCAGCACCCGCTCGACACCGATCGCATTGACCAGCTTCATCATGTTGTCGACCGACACGAACGGCACGAGGTTCGAGCCTTCGGGCGGGCCAAGCGGCTTTTGCGGTGTCGGTGTCATCGCGGTCATGTCCATTTCCCTTGAAAGCCCCTGTCAGGCGGCGCGGGTCGGCCGGTCCATCACCCGCTTGCCGAACAGGCTAGCGACGAGGTCGACGACCAACCGGGCGGTGCGGCCGCGATCGTCGAGGAACGGGTTGAGTTCGGCGATGTCGAGCGATGTCACCCGCCCGCTGTCATGCAGCATCTCCATGACGAGATGCGCCTCGCGGAAGGTCGCGCCGCCCGGCACGGTGGTGCCCACCGCCGGCGCGATGTCCGGGTCGAGAAAGTCCACATCGAAACTCACATGCAGATCGCCGTCTTCGGCCACGACGCGGTCCAGAAAGGCGCGCAACGGCCGGGCGATGCCGCCTTCGTCGATGGCGCGCATGTCGGCAACATTGATCGCCGTTGCGCCGATCCGCGCGGCTTCCGCCGCATCGACCGACCGGATACCCAGCATCGCGACACGCTCTTCGGCGACAGGGGCCGGCATGGGCGGGAAGGCATCGAACCCGGCGCGGCCAGTGAAATAGGCCACCGGCGTGCCGTGCAGATTGCCGCTGCGCGTGCTGTTCAAATCGTGAAAATCGGTGTGCGCGTCAAGCCAGAGGACGAACAGCGGCCGTCCCCGTGCCCCGGCGCGCCGCGCAACGCCCGCGACCGTGCCCGCCGCCATCAGATGATCGCCGCCCAGAAAGATCGGCAGGCCGTTGTCGCTGGCGGAAAATGCCGCATCCGCCAGGGCGGACACCCAGCCCGCCGACGGCCCCAGATCGTGGATCGCCCGGTTGGGATGATCGCGCGGCCCGCGCAGCTTGGGCGACAGATTGCCGGCATCGGACACGCGGTGACCAAGTTCAGAAAGACTGTCGGCCAGCCCGGCGACGCGCAGCGCGTCCGGCCCCATCAGACATCCCCGATAGGCGCTGCCGCAATCGACCGGCGCACCCAGAAGCGTGATGTCCCGGCGCGGGGCGATTGCCGCCTCGGGCAGACCTGCCGTCTGATCGTCCTGCCTGTTGCCCATGGTCCGCACACGTCCGTTCGCTGTCTGCCCGTCCGTCCAACCGATCATGATGATGTGCGCAGTCACAAGCCGGCAGAATGACCAAACTTGCATTCCGATTGTCGGTTGTGATCAATGGAAACGACCAGTTTGGACAAGACATCTCATGGATGAGACCGATTACCGGCTTTTGTCGGCGCTGCGCGGCGACGGGCGCGCTTCGATTTCGCAACTGGCCGCAGAGCTTGGCATCACCCGCGCGACGGTGCGCGCGCGCCTGTCGCGGCTGGAGGCAAGCGGCGAGATATTGGGCTACTCGGTGGTTTTGCGCGGCGATGTCGAGGAACGCGGCGTCCGTGGCGTGACGATGATCGAGATAGAGGGCAAGGGAAAGGACCGGATCGTCGAAACGCTCGGCGGGTTTCCCGAAATCCGCGCCGTCCACACCACCAATGGCCGCTGGGATCTCGTGGTCGAACTGGCCACCGACACGCTGTCGGATGTCGATGCGGTGCTCAACCGCATCCGGCTGGTCGACGGCATCGCCAATTCCCAGACGAGCCTTTACCTCTCGACCCGCCGCGCCAAGCGCCCCGCCCCGGGGTGAACAGCATCGTCCGGATCGAGCGTACGGCTACGCATGCTCATCCCAAACAGGGTGAGCGATGCAACACGCGAAGATTGCGCGTGGGAGCGGCGCCGGCAGTACGGAAGTGCCGCCGGCGCTCAAAGCGGTTGCCGGCCCAACCGCCGTCATGAACCGGCCTGTGCAGGCGCAGTCAGACCGAGTTGGCCCATTCGTCGATTTCGCGTTTGGCTTCCTCGCGGGTCTTGCCATATTTGGCCTGAATCTTGCCGGCCAGCTCCTCGCGATTGCCCTGCACCTGATCGAGTTCATCATCGGTCAGCTCGCCCCATTTCTGGCGCGCCTTGCCCTTGAACTCGGTCCATTTGCCTTCGATCTGATCCCAATTCATGGAAAGCTCCTTTGCGGTTGATGTCCGCTGGGGAAACGCCGGAAAGCGCGACCCGTTCCCACCCGATGGTCGCGGATGCAAAATCCGGCGACAAAGCGCCGCCCCGAACCGGTGGGGCGGCGGCAGGCCGCCGTTCAGGCGTCGAGCTTGACCGAGCGAAGCCTGAGCGCATTGGAGATGACGGATACGGACGACAGGCTCATCGCGGCCGCGGCGATCATCGGCGACAGGAGCACGCCGAAAACCGGATAGAGCACGCCCGCCGCCACTGGCACGCCGGCGGAATTGTATACAAAGGCGAAGAACAGGTTCTGCTTGATGTTGCGGAGCGTCGCCTCGGCCAGCCTGCGGGCGCGCACGATGCCACCAATGTCGCCCTTCAAAAGCGTGATGCCGGCGCTCTCGACCGCCACATCGGCGCCGGTGCCCATCGCAATGCCCACTTCGGCGGCAGCCAGCGCCGGGGCGTCATTGACCCCGTCGCCGGCCATCGCAACCTTGCGCCCTTGCGCATGCAGTTCGTCAACCAGCGCCTTTTTGTCTTCGGGCAAAACGCCGGCGCGCACCTCGTCGATCCCCAGTTGTGAAGCGACGGCTTGCGCGGTGCGTTCATTGTCACCGGTCGCCATGATGATGCGCAACCCGGCTTCATGCAGCGCCGCAATGGCCTGACCCGCATTGGCCTTGACGGGATCGGAGACCGCAACCAGCCCTGCAAGCCGGCCATTGATGGCAATGAACATCGCCGTCTTGCCGTCGGCGCGCAGCGCATCGGCCTCATCGTCGGCACTGGCGTGGTCGACGCCGGCCAGATCCATCATTGCGGCGTTGCCGAGTGCGATCGCCATCCCGTCGGATGTGCCATGGACACCCTTGCCGGTGACCGCTTCAAAGTTCGACACCGTTGCGGCGGCGATCTCCCGTTCCGCGACGCCGGCGACGATCGCCTCGGCCAGCGGATGTTCGGACGCTGCCTCAAGCCCGCGCACTAGCGCCAACATATGTGCTTCATCGGTGCCGCCGAACACGATCACATCGGTCAGCGTCGGCTTGCCCTCGGTCAGCGTGCCGGTCTTGTCGACCACCAGCGTATCGACCCGCGCCATCCGTTCGAGCGCCTCGGCATCCTTGATCAGAACGCCGGCATGGGCACCGCGGCCCGTCGCGGTCATGATCGACATGGGTGTCGCCAATCCAAGCGCGCAGGGACAGGCGATGATCAGCACCGACACTGCCGACAGGATCGCGAACACGAAGGCCGGTTCGGGCCCAACCAAGAGCCAGACGAAAAAGGCCAGAACGGCGATGATGACGACCGTGGGCACAAAATAGGACGCAACGCGGTCGGCCAATCCCTGGATTGGCGCGCGCGACCGCTGCGCCGAGGACACCATGGCGACGATCCGCGCCAGCATGGTTTCATCGCCCACGCGCGCCGCTTCGATCACCAGCGAGCCGTTCCCGTTGATCGTTCCACCGGTGACCGTATCGCCGGCGGCTTTTTCGACCGGCAGCGGCTCGCCGGTCAGCATGCTTTCATCGACGCTGGTCGCCCCTTCGAGAACGACCGCATCGACGGGCACCGCTTCGCCCGGCCGCACGCGCAGCCGGTCGCCTTCGATGATGTTGTCGAGCGGCGCATCATATTCGTCGCCCTCGGGAGTGATGCGCCGCGCCGTTTTGGGCGCAAGGTTCAGCAACGCGCGAATGGCGTCGCCCGTGCGCTCGCGGGCGCGCAGCTCCAGCACCTGGCCGACAAAGACCAACGCCACGATCACCACCGCCGCCTCGTAATAGACCGGCATGTGCCCGCCCGGCATCTGCAGCCCGGCCGGAAACAGGCCCGGCAGGAAGGTCGCGACGACGGAATAGACATAGGCGGTGCCGACGCCGATCGCGATCAGCGTCCACATATTGAGGTTCCATGTGCGGATCGAGGCCCAGCCGCGATGGAAGAAAGGCTTCGCCGCCCACAGTATCACCGGCGTCGCGAGCAGAAACTCGATGAAGAGCGTCACCTGTTCGCCGAGCCACTGCCGGACCGGCAGGCCCAGCATCGGCCCCATGGTGAGAATCAACAGCGGAATCGCAGCGCCCGCGCTGACCCACATGCGTCGGCTGAAGTCGATCAGTTCGGTGTTCGGCCCTTCGGCGACGCCGCCCATCGGCTCCAGCGCCATCCCGCAGATCGGGCAGGTGCCGGGGCCTTCCTGCACGATCTCCGGGTCCATCGGGCACGTATAGAGCGTGTTCGGCGCGGCCGGCGGTTTCTTGCGGGCCTTGTTGCCCGACAGGTAGAACCAGGGGTCCGCTGCGAACTTGTCGCGGCACCCCTCAGAGCAGAAGTGGAACGTCCATTCCTTGTGCGCAAATGACGGTTTGCCGGCATCGACCGCCACCGACATGCCGCACACCGGATCGACGACCTTGCCGTCGACCGGTTCGGTCGCGGCCATGAGGATCGCGGCGCTGTCATCGGCGTGATCATGGGCCTTGCGGGCGTGCCCGCCGGCATGGTCATGGCCACCGCAGCACGCACCGTCATGGGTGTGGTTATCGTCGGGCGCCCGGTCCATCGGCATATCTCTCCTGCGTTCGAGAACCGGATGTAGGGCTTCCAGTCACAGGAAGGTCAAGGGCGTTCGCAGCACCATGCGACAAGACCGACAAGGCGGCTGACCGGTCGCGAAAACGGGCGCTCAGGCCGATGGATTTCGGCACCCGCATATTGTATTTGACATGCCGTCGGCCCCGTAGCTCAGCAGGATAGAGCAACGGATTCCTAATCCGTAGGTCACAGGTTCGAATCCTGTCGGGGTCGCCACCGGCGCGTCGAAACCCTTGCCTCAGCCCGCCCGGGCGGATGACAGCGCGCACAACGCCTGGTGCTGGCTCAAAAAGACCTCGCCGGTCAGCGCATCGAGGAAATGGCTGCGCTTGAGCCGGTCCATCACCGGGCCCTTTACCTCGGTGAGATGGAATTTGACACCCAGCGCTTCGAGCCGTTCATTGATCGCCTCCAGCGATTCAAGCGCGCTCATGTCGATCGCGTTGACCGCCGGGCAGGCGAGGACGACGTGTCGCAACTCGGGATGGTCGGCGACCATCGCGTAGAGCTTGTCTTCGAGATAGCGCGCATTGGCAAAGTAAAGGCTCTCATCGACGCGAAGCTGCAATATGTGCGGGTCGGTGATCACATCGTGCCGGAGGACGTTGCGATAATGCTCGGTGCCCGGCACCTGGCCGATCACCGCCATGTGCGGCTTGGACGTCTTGTAGAGATGGATCAGCACGGACAGCAGCACGCCGGCGGTCACGCCCGCCTCGACGCCGATCACCAGTGTCACCAGAACCGTGGCGGCAACCGCGACGAAATCGGCCTTCGAATAGACCCAGGCCGTCCGGAAGATCGAGAAATCGACCAGGCTGAGAACGGCGACGATGATCGTGGCGGCAAGCGTCGCCTGCGGCAGAAAGGCGATGAAGGGCGTGATCGTCAGCGAGGCGATGGCAAGACCGATCGCCGTGAAGGCGCCGGCGGCGGGCGTCCGCGCACCCGCATCGAAATTGACGACCGAGCGGGCAAAGCCACCGGTGACGGGATAGCCGCCGGTCATGCCGGCGCCCATGTTCGCCATGCCAAGCCCGATCAGTTCCTGATCGGGGTCGATCCGCTGGCGGCGCTTGGCGGCCAGCGTCTGGGCGACGGACACCGATTCGACAAAGCCGATCACAGAGATCAGCAGCGCCGGGCCGGCCAGCGCCAACCACAGATCGGGGGAGAAAGAGGGCTGGGTCATTGGCGGCAGGCCGCGCGGCACGTCGCCGACGAGCTTGACGCCCGCCTCTCCGAGGTTCCAGCGCCAGGCGAGAAAGGCGGTCAGCGCGACGGCGAAGACCGGTCCGGTGCGTGCCAGATGACCGGCCAGACGCTCTGCTATGCCGATGCGGACGAGAAGCGGCTTCAGCCCGCCACGCACCCAGAACAGGAACGCGGTCGCACTGATCCCGATGGCAAGCGTGACCCAGTTGGTCGCGCCCAGATCGGCAAAAAGGCTCCCGAGAATCTCCGGCAGCGTGTGGCCGTGCGCGTTGACGCCCAAAAGGTGCTTGAGCTGCGACCCGGCGATCAGGATGCCGGATGCGGTGATGAAGCCGGCAATAACCGGATGCGACAGGAAGTTGGCGACGAAACCGAGACGCAAAAGCCCCATCGCGACCAGAAGCGCGCCGGACATGAAAGCCAGCGTCAGCGCCGCGATGATGTAGTCGGACGAGCCGGGCTCGGCGATCTTGCCGATCGCTGCCGCGGTCATCAGCGACACGACCGCAACCGGGCCGACGGCGAGCGCGCGCGACGTGCCGAACAGCGCGTAGAGGATGATCGGCACGATCGAGGCATAAAGCCCGGCTTCGGGCGGCAGGCCCGCCAACAGCGCATAGGCCAGCGATTGCGGGATCAGCATGATGGTGACGATCACCGCAGCGACCAAATCGCCGGTCAGGGTCTCGCCGTCATAGCCGCGCCCCCAATCGAGCACGGGCAGGTAGCGGCGCAACGAACTGTCGGGCTTGCGCATGGTGCGGGCTTTCTTGCGGATAGCAGGCCGCGGGCGGCCCGGACGCAGGGTCCGGTCCGTCATGCAATGCGGTCAGAGCTTGTTGATCGGCACTTTCAGCATCGGGTTGCCGTCATCGTCCTGGGGCACCTCGCCGGCACGCATGTTCACCTGGAGCGACGGGATGATCAGCTTGGGCATGTCGAGCGTTTCGTCGCGCGCGGTGCGCATGGCGACGAATTCGTCGCGGCTCTTGCCGGCGCCCACATGGATGTTGTGGGCCTTTTCTTCGGCAACCGTGGTCTCCCATTTGATGTCGCGGCCGTTCGGCCCGTAATCGTGACACATGAACAGACGCGTCGCCTCCGGCAGCGCCAGAACGCGCTGGATGGAGTCGTAGAGCACGCCCGCATCGCCGCCAGGGAAGTCGGCGCGGGCCGATCCGCCATCGGGCATGAACAGCGTGTCGCCGACAAAGGCCGCATCGCCGATCACATGGGTCTGGCAGGCCGGCGTGTGGCCGGGTGTCGCCATCACATGGGCGGTCATCGCGCCGACTTGATAAGTGTCGCCGTCGGCGAACAGGCGGTCGAACTGCGAGCCGTCACGTTGGAACTCGGTGCCCTCGTTGAACACCTTGCCGAACGTGTCCTGAACGATGGTGATCTGGTCGCCAATGCCGATCTTGCCGCCGAGCTTTTCCTGAAGGTAAGGCGCCGCCGACAGATGGTCCGCATGGACATGGGTCTCGATGATCCATTCGACGGTCAGGCCGTTGGCCGTGACATGATCGATGATCTTGTCGGCGCTTTCATAGGACAGCCGGCCCGCCGCATAGTCGATGTCGAGCACCGAATCGACGATCGCGCAGGCCTGGCTCGCCGGGTCCTTGACGACATAGGAAATCGTGTTGGTCTGCGGATCGAAGAAGGCCGTGACCTCCGGTTTGACCTGCATGTCGGGCTGGAACTGAAGCGTCATTTTGAACTCCTTTCGCCAATCAGGCAGATGCGGGTTTGTCGATCATCGCGCTGAGCGCGGTGCGGGCGAGAACGATGCCGGCGGCCATTGCGATGACGAAGACAGGCACGGCCGGTTGGCCCAGGCCGAGCGCCGGGATGGCGCCGCCCGGGCAGAAGCCGGAAATGCCCCAGCCGACGCCGAACAGGGCGGAACCGCCGATCAGCCGCACATCGAGATCGGTGCGCGTGGGCAGGGAATAGCTCTTGGCGAACAGCGGCTGGGCGCGTGCGCCGAAGACGATGCGGTAGCCGATCGCCGTTGTGACCAGCGCGCCGCCCATCACGAAGATGAGGCTCGGGTCCCAGGTGCCGGCGACATCGAAGAAATTGATCACCTTGGCGGGGTTGGCCATGCCGGAAATGGCGATGCCAAGGCCGAAGACGGCGCCGATGAGAAGGGCTGAAACGATATGCATGATCAGGCAACTCCGACCGAAAGGACATGACGCATGACATAGACGGTGATCCCCGTCGTGATCATGAAGGTGATGGTGGCGACGATCGAGCGCGGCGACAGGCGCGCCATGCCGCAAACGCCGTGGCCCGATGTGCAGCCCGAGCCGAAATGAACGCCGATGCCCACGATCACGCCGCCGAGGACCATCGCCCAGACCGGCACGGGAACCGCGAACGGCACCGATCCGCCGGCGATGAGATAAAGGGCCGGCGCGATGATGGCACCCGCCAGAAACGCGGCGCGCCACTGCCAGTCGCTGCCAACGGGCGGCAGGACGCCCGCCAGAATGCCTGTCATTCCGGCGATGCGGCCGTGCAGTGCCATCAGCGCGATGGCGGCGACGCCGATCAGAATGCCGCCGAACAGCGACATGAAGGGTGTGAATTCGGTGGCCATAAAGCTTTCCTTGATCCCAACCGGTTGCACGGGGCTTTCCGCCCCTTTTGGCGGCCTGACTTGCGCCGCGATGATGCGATAGTTATATTCTTGTCAGTTAATATTCAAGAGGGCTTATATAATGAACATGGATGAGCTCGAACCGCACATCGCCGAAGCGGCCAAGCTGATGGAAATGCTCTCCCAGCCGGTCCGGCTGCGCATCCTGTGCGCCCTGTCGGAACAGAAATGGAGCGTGGTCAAGCTGGCCGATGCGGTCAACCTGTCACAGCCGGCCATGTCGCACCATCTGCGCAAGCTGCGCGAGGCGGGCCTGGTCAAGACCGAGCGCGACGCGCAGACGATCTACTATTCGCTGCATGGCCGCGAGGTGACCGAGGTGCTCGCCGTGCTGCACGATCTTTACTGCCCCGACGGCATGGACGGCGAAGCCGCCGCGACCGGTCAGGAAACCCAGAAAGCCGAATAGACAACGCCCCGCTTTCAGCGCGCCGGATTGGTTTCGGCGAGCTTCGCCCAGAAGCTGATGCCGGCCGGAATGATCTGGTCGTTGAAATCATATTCGGGGTGGTGCAGCCCGGCGCTGTCGCCATTGCCGATCATGATCATCGCGCCCGGCCTTGCATTGAGCATGTAGGAAAAATCCTCGCCGCCCATCATCGGCTTGATGTCGGTGGGCACGGTCCCCGCGCCGGTGATCTGCTCGGCCGCATCGGCCGCAACCATGGTCTCTTCGGGATGGTTGACCGTCACCGGATAGCCGCGATGCCATTTGATATGGGCTTCGGCGCCGTGCGCCTCGCAGATCCCGTGCGCGATGGCATGCAACCGCTCTTCGCCCAGCTTGCGGATGTCCTCGTCGAGCGTCCGCACGGTTCCGGCCAGAACGGCCGTTTCAGGAATGACATTATAGGCGGTGCCGGCGTTGAACTTGGTCACCGAGACGACGATCGAGCCGACCGGGTCGGTGTTGCGCGAGGCGATCGATTGCAGCGCCGTGACGATCTGCGCACCGATGACGATCGGATCGATGCTCCTTTGCGGCATCGCCGCATGGCCGCCCTTGCCGGTCACCGTGATGGTGAATTCGTCGGTCGCCGCGCACAGCGCGCCCGGCCGGATGACGAACGCCCCCGCATCGACGCCCGGCATGTTGTGCATGCCGTAGACGCGGTCGATGCCGAACCGCTCCATCAGCCCGTCCTTGACCATTTCGTTGCCGCCGCCGCCGCCCTCTTCGGCCGGCTGGAAGATGACCACCACCGTGCCGGCGAAATTGCGCGTTTCGGCGAGATATTTGGCAGCGCCGAGCAGCATCGACGTGTGTCCGTCATGGCCGCAGGCATGCATCTTGCCGGCAATGGTCGATTTGTGCGGCACGTCGGTCGCCTCGCGGATCGGCAGCGCATCCATGTCCGCGCGCATGCCGATCGTCTCGCCCTCGCCGCGGTTGCCCTTGATGACGCCGACCACGCCGGTACGCCCGAGACCGGTCACCACCTCGTCGCAGCCGAACGCGCGCAACTTGTCGGTGACGAAGGCGGCCGTCTCGTGCACGTCGAACATCAGTTCGGGATGGGCATGCAGATGCCGGCGCCATCCACTGACTTCATCCTGCAATTCGGCCGCACGGTTCAATAGGGGCATGAAATCTCTCTCTGGATTGGGCCGGACCCTCACCGGTCCGTCACTCATCATATAGCGCGCTGCTCGCGCCGATGTCATCATTTGGCAGTTGCCATGACGGGGTCCGATTTGTTTGATGCGCCAAGATGCCGCGCGGTGAGCGGCGCAAACGGGCTGGCCGGGGACGATGATGATCAAACCAATGGAACGCAGGGCAATGCCGGCGTGGATCGCAGCCGCGCTGGCTCTGGCGCTTGGATTGCCAGGTGCCGCAAACGCGGCGCCTGCACTGGTCTTCGAACCGGCGACCGGCACCGTCCTGCATCATGAGCAGGCGCACGATCTGTGGAGCCCGGCCTCACTGACCAAGTTGATGACCGCCTATGTCACCTTCCGCGCGCTCGATGCGGGTGAATTGACATTGCGCTCGCCGGTGCGCGTCACGGCCAACGCCGTCTCCACCCCGCCCAGCCGCATGGGCTATCCGTCCGGCTCGGTCATGACCATCGACAATGCGATCAAGATGGTGATCGTGCGCTCGGCCAACGACATCGCCGTGGCGCTCGGCGAAGCGGTGGCCGGCAGCGAGGCGGCGTTCGTTGCGCGTATGAACGAGGAAGCGGCGCGCCTTGGCATGACCAACACCAATTTCGTCAATCCGCACGGGCTGCACGACGAACAGCAATATACGACGGCGCGCGACATGGCGGTGCTGGCCCGCGCGCTCAGGACTGAATTCGCCGACCGCGCCGACTATTTCTCCATCGAGGCGATCAGCTTCGGTGAGCAACTGATCCCGTCCTACAATCTGCTGCTCGGGCGTTTTGACGGCGCCGACGGCATGAAGACCGGGTTCGTCTGCGCATCGGGCTTCAACCTGATCGCATCGGCCACGCGCGGCGGGCGCACGCTGGTCGCCGTGGTGATGGGCACCGAAAGCCAAAAGGAGCGCGCCGAAAAGAGCGCAACGCTGCTGCAGAACGGTTTCAGCGGCGCCGTGTCGGCCGGGGCCGTCGATCTCGACAGCGTTCCGGGCACTGATGCCGACGGCGTTCCCGCCGATCTGCGGCCGGTCGTGTGCACCGAAGAGGCCCGCGCCGCCCGCTGGGACGGACGCGATGTCGATGGCAACATTGTCTTCGACACCGACCTGATCGGCACGATGGACCGGGAGCCGCGCGCCGCGCGGGTCGGGCTCGGCGGCGCCGAGGGCGCGAGCATGACCGCGATCGTTCTCGGCGATGCGGCGATCGACGCCTATCCGGTTCCGGCACCGCGGCCCTATCGGCCCTCTCTTGCCAGCGAAGCGGAGATGGAACGCTACCAGTTGCGTCCCGGCTTTGACGTGCCCGTGCCGCTCGACAGGCCCGAAAGCGGCTGACGAGCCCGGTCAGCCCCGCTCGATCAGGAAACGGTGCCCGTCATCGACGCTTTCGGTCTCGATCAGACCGTGGCCCTTCTCGCGGCAGAAATTGGGAATGTCGATCACCGCCAGCGGATCGCTGGTGCGCACCCAGAGCCGGTCGCCCGTTGCCAAGGTGCGCAGCCTCTTTTGCGTTTTCAGCACAGGCAGCGGGCAGTTGAGCCCGCGCAGATCATAGTCGTCCGCAAGGTCGGCACCGCTCATGGCGCGGTCACTGCAGCGGCCGCGAGGCCGGCAGGGGCGCGGCGGTTGCCGCACCTGACGTCGCTGTCGCCTGCGTGCCGACATTGGCGGTGATGCCCGACGCGCTCGATGTCGCAATGATCGGGCCGGCCGTGCCCGGCGTGATCGCCGTCAGCGGCGTCGACTGGGCCGATGAGGGCGTTGCCTGTGCCGCCGCCGGCTGAATGGCAGCCGGCTGCTGGCCGGGCACCGGCTGAATCGACGCCTCGGGCGGCTGGCCGACAGTCGGCAGCACCTCGGCGGGCGTCAGCGGTTCGGCCTGCGGCACCGGCGTCGGCGGCAGGTCCAAAAGTCCGGTCATGCCTTCGCTGAGATCGAGCGGACGGCCCTCGAGCCGCGCCACCGCGCGCTCGAACTGCAGCGCATGCTGCTGCTTGAGCTGGTTGTAGGCGATGGCGAGCGGCGCCGGCATCGTCGTCTGCGGACATTGCGCGGCAGCTTCGAATTCGCCGTCATCGGGAATCTGGTTGAAAATGTATTTGCGCTCGCAGACATCGACCTTGGGCGGCGTGCGTGTCAGCTCGAAATGGTCGTAGCCCGATTTCAGCATCTTCCAATAGTCGAAATGCGGGTTGTCACGGTGCTTGGCCATGTTTTCCGGCGTCATCCGGAACGGGAAGGCCTGCACCTGGAACTGGTTCTGCCGGCCGCCGCGCAGCGCCTCGCGCGCAAACGCATAAATCTCGGTGATGTATTCGTCGGTCATCGCGTAGCAGCCGCGCGACGAACAATCGCCATGCACCATCAGGAACGAGCCGGTGCGCCCGTGCGACCGGTCGAACGCGTTGGGAAAGCCCAGATTGAACGACAGATGATAGCTCGAATTGGGGTTCAGAAGGTTCCGGTTGACGAAATAGAACCCTTCCGGGCTCTGCCGGTCGCCTTCCTGGAACTTCGGCCCCTTGTCGCCGGAGAAGGCGCAGATTTCGTAAGTCTTGACGAGATCGTAGCGGCCCGTATCGGTCTGCTTCCAGACCTCCAGCACCTCTTCTTCCTTGAAGATGCGCATCATGATGGGCGATGACTTGGTCATCCCCTTCGCACTCATGATGTTGACGACATCGCGCGGCAGCGGCGCCTCGGCGGCAAGGTTCAGCACGTCGCTGCCCTGGCACGAGGCCAGCGCGCCCGCTGCCGACAACGCCAATGCGGTGAGAGCCGAACGCACACGCATGTTTGAGGTCCCGATAGTCGCTTCCGATCCACGCAATATAGTTGACGGAAAGTTACCGCAAGGTTTCCCCCAAGGCCCATCACGAACATGTCAGAAAGGCGCGGCAATCCCGGCGCCGCACCTTAGCCGGGAATGCGGCAAACGCATGGCAAAAGCGTGACGTCGGCCTATTGGCTATGCGTATCAGTGGCGGAAATGGCGGGTGCCGGTGAACACCATGGCGATACCGTGCGCGTCGGCCGCCTCAATCACCTGATCGTCGCGCATCGAGCCGCCCGGCTGGATGACGGCGGTGGCGCCCGCTTCAACGGCGGCGAGCAAACCATCGGCGAACGGGAAAAACGCATCCGAGGCGACCACCGCGCCTTTGGTCTTCGGTTCAGACAGCCCGAGCGCCTCGGCGGCGTCGACCGCCTTGCGCGCCGCAATGCGGCTGGAATCCACCCGGCTCATCTGGCCGGCGCCAATGCCGACCGTTGCCCCGTCGCGGGCATAGACGATCGCGTTCGACTTGACGTGCTTGGCCACCTGGAAGGCGAATTTAAGGTCTTCCATCTCGCGCGCATCGGGTGCCCGTTTGGTGACGACGCGCAGCGCCATGTCGGCGACCACTGCCGCATCGCGCCCCTGCTTGAGATAGCCGCCGGCGACCGGGCGGACGACAAAGCCGGACGCGCGCGGATCAGCGAGCCCGCCGGTTTCCAGAAGCCGCAGATTGGGCTTTTTGGCAAAGGCCTCGCGCGCGCCGTCGCTGATCGCCGGCGCGATGACCACTTCCGTAAAGACATCGAGCACGGCATGCGCCGTTTCGGCATCCAGTTCGCGGTTGAAGGCGACGATGCCACCGAATGCTGATGTTCGGTCGCAATCGAACGCGGCGCGATAGGCCTCGATCAGCGTGCCGGCGCGTGCCGCACCACACGGATTGGCATGCTTGATGATCGCCACCGCCGGCGCCTCCGCGCCGAATTCGCCGACCAGTTCGAAGGCGGCGTCCGTGTCATTGATGTTGTTGTAGGAGAGCGGCTTGCCCTGCAGCACCTTGGCCGTCGCCGCACCCGGACGGGCCTCGCCGGTCAGATAGAGCGCGGCGGCCTGGTGCGGGTTTTCCCCATAGCGCATCGTCGCAACGCGGCGCCCGCCCAGCGCATCGTTCACCTCGAACGGTTCGGCGTCGAACGCGCCTTCCATCCAGCGCGCCACCGCCGCATCATAACTCGCCGTCCGCTTGAACGCCTTGGCGGCAAGCCGGCGCCGCATGGCGAGATCGGTCGTGCCCTCGCCGTCCGTCAGATGGTTGAGCACCATGGCGTAATCGTCCGGATCGGTGACGATCGCCACATGACCATGGTTCTTGGCCGATGCGCGCACCATGGCCGGTCCGCCAATGTCGATGTTCTCGATCGTCGTCGCGTCATCGCCGCCCGCCGCGACGACCGCCTCGAACGGGTAGAGATTGACGACCACCAGATCGAACCCCTCGATGCCATGGTCCGCCATGGCGGCCTTATGGTCGGGATCGTTGCGCACCGCCAGAAGCCCGCCATGCACCTTGGGGTGCAGCGTCTTCACCCGGCCGTCCATGATCTCGGGAAACCCGGTCACCTTAGAAATGTCGGTGACCGCCAGCCCGGCATCGGCAAGCGTGCGCCGGGTGCCGCCGGTCGAGACCAGCACGACGCCCATCTTCACAAGCGCGGTCGCCAGATCGACCAGCCCGGTCTTGTCGGAAACCGACAAAAGGGCCCGGCGCACGGGCACGCGGTCGGGCGGGGCGATGGTCTTGGCGGCGACGGCCATGGGCGGGTTTCCTCGGCTGGGATGGATGATGCCGCCCGCTTATCATGGCGCCACGCCGATTGCCCACCGCGCGCTCACCGCCAAGGCTCGGCAACGCACAGCAAATCGGCCGACTGTCAGTCCGAAAGGCGCTCGAACCGCCAGCTCACCCGCTCGGTCTCAGGCCAGTCGATCGCAATGGCGATCTGCGCCGTGCGCACCGGTCCGGCAACGGCCGCCAGATAGAGGCTTTCTTCAATGGCGGCCGGCGCGCCGATGGCGCGAAACGCCCAGCGCTCGCCGCTCTCGAGCGTCAGGATGAACGTGTTGGCCGCCTGCGTCGCGCTAACCTTGACGGCCGGATGCAGATGAAAACGCAACTGCGCCGTCACCGGCTGCGGCTTGCGGCCCGATGGCGCGCGCAGCAGATCGTAGCCGTCGACCCGGCCGCCATCGGGCCGGATTGCAATGCCGCGCTCATGCACAAGGCCAAAGCCGCGCTGATAACCGTCATGCTCGGCCGAAAAGCCGGTCATGCCGTCGCTCTGCCAGTCGGAGACGTCGACACGGCGTGGCCCGGCCACGGCACGCCAGTCATGGCCGGGCGGTGCGCCGGCAAAACGGCGGAAGCGCGCCGATGAGTTATCGCCGACCGACACGGTGGAATGGGCGGCCGTGGCGCGGGCGACCGGCCGGTAATCGGAGCGCAACAGCCGGTCGACCCCCAGATTGGTGACGATGCGGCTGCGCGGCGTCGACATCTCGAAGGCCAGCGCGCTGGCATGGCAATTGGCGCCATCGATGCCCGGCGGGATCGTGCCGGTGTCGGCGATGATCACCGTGTCGCCCGCTTCCAGCCGGTAATAGCCGCTCTGCACCGCGTGCGGGCCCGTCTTTCCTTCGGTCTGGTCGAGCCGCAGCACGGCTGCAATCAGGTCGGTCTTGTCGTAGCCCGCGCCATGGAACATCGCCAGATGCCCGTCACGGTGCCGCATGGCGCGCAGCCGTGGAAACATGCGGTCGATGGCGCGCACCAGTTCGGACGGCACCGGACGTGACGCGGCCACATAGCACTGCGCCAGCGGCAGCATGTCGGCGAGCAGTTCGGGCAGATGCGCCGGATTGCGGCTGACATGGGCACCGTCGGGCAGGACCTGGCGCTTGAGCTGGTATTCGAGCAGCCGGGCGATGCGCTGCTGGCGGCGCTCGGGCGTCGGGATGGCAAGCGAAGCAACCGACAGGGCGATCAGCGCCTGCAGCGTGTCGATACAGTCCGGATAGCCGCGCAACGCGTTGCGCAGATAGCGCACCTGCCGCGACAGCGACATCATGAAGCGGCGGTAGAAACCGTGCTCGCTGCTCTGCAGGACGAAGCGCGAATGCTGGATCCAGGCGATCAGCCGGCTGGCGGTCGTCGGCAGGTCATAGGCCGGATCGCGCAGCCGCTTGCCATAGCCGGCGATCCAGTCCTCGATCAGCGCGCGCGCCTGCGCCGCCGCAAGATCAGTGTTGGCATCGGCCAGATGGCGCAGCCAGCGGAACCCGTGCAGTTCCGCATACCAGGCCGCCGATGGCGGTTCGGCAAGAAAGGGAGACTGGCTGCCGGTGTCGACCGTGCGTCCGCCGAAACTGTAGCGTCCCTGATAGAAGTCGCGCGCCAGCAGCGGATCGCTTGGCCGGAGGCAGGAGGGGGACAAGAGCAGCCGCGCCGGCACCGGGCCGACAAGCTGCCAGTTTGTGATCGAACCCGACTGCAACCTGTAGCGCAGCCGCTCCCACATCAGGCCGGCGCTGACCCCCCAATATCCCGGCTGCGCGTTCCAGCGAGAACGTACCACGGCGTCCGCCTCGATTCCCCAATCCGGCAAAACCATAGCCGCATTGCCAAGTGAAGCCAAACCAATGCTTTTTTCTCGTTTTTCAGACTGCGCGACGCCAGCGCGCGGCGAAAAACCCGTCAATTCCGCCAAGCGGCGCCGCATCGCCCGAAAGCGGCAGGTCCGCCGGCGTGGTGCGCAGATGGCCGTCGCCGGTGATCGTCGATGACAGGCCCGGCACTTCGTCGCCTGTCACCGGCAAGGGCGTGAAATCGGCGTGGTTGCTCGAAAAGGCGCGCGCGACATCCTCGCCTTCGCTCGGATCGAGCGAGCAGTTGGAAAAGACCAGCGTGCCGCCGGGCGCGACGAACTCGGCGGCCCTGTCGAGCATCCGCGCCTGCAGCGCGGCCAGCTTGGCGATGTCCTCAGGCGTCTTCGTCCAGGGCACGTCCGGATGCCGCCGCACCGTGCCGGTCGACGAACATGGCGCATCGAGAAGCACCGCATCGAAGGGCGCATCAGCCTCGAAATCGAACAGGCTGGTGGCGACTGTCTCACAGCGATCGGCAAGACCGAGCCTGTCGAGATTGGATGACAGGCGCTTGAGACGGTTGGCCGACTGGTCGAGCGCCGTCACACGGGCGCCGGCGGCGGCCAGTTGCGCGGTCTTGCCGCCCGGCGCAGCACAAAGGTCCAGCACCTGCCGGCCGGCAACATCGCCGAACAGGCGCGCGGGGATCGCCGCCGCCGCATCCTGCACCCACCAGGCACCATCTTCATAGCCGGGCAGCGCGGTGATGGCGCCTGGCGTCGTCAGCCGCAGCGATCCGGTCGGCAGCGCGATCGCGTCGAGCGTTTCGGCCCAGCGCGCAAAGTTTTGAGGATTTTCGTCGGCCAGCGTCAGATCGACCGGCGCGGGCCTTCGATGGCAGGCATCAATCGCGGCGGCCGTCTCTGCGCCATAGATTGCGGTGAGCCGTTCAGTGAACCATGCCGGCGCCCGCACCGGCGATTGCGCGATCAGGCCGAGAATTGCGTCGCGGTCGCGCACGGCGCGGCGGCACAGCGCATTGACAAGACCGGCAAAACGGCGGTTTCGCGGGTCCGAGCGCGCCGCCTCGACCGCAAGATCGACGGCGCTGTGATCGGGCACGTCGAGAAACAGTATCTGCGCCAGCGCGATATGGACGATGGCGCGCAGGGAATTCGCCCCGGCCGGCAGCGGGCGCTCCGTGAAACGGTCGATCAGCGCTTCCAGATCGCCCCGGTTGCGCAGCGCCGCCATCAGCATGGCGCGGACGAGCGACCGGTCCCGCGCATCGAGCGCCAGATAGTGCGGATGGCCATGCGCATCGTCGGTCAGCGCGTCCATCGGGGTGCGCGAATCGACGATTGCGCTCAAAAGGCGTTGTCCCGCCAGCCGCGCGGCAAGGCCGGGGCGTTGGGCGGCGTCATGGCTCGCGGGTCGTGCCTTGGGCTTGCGCCGTCGCGCCGGCGCGCTCAACCCCAGGGCCCGCCATTGCCGTCATTGCCGTCATGGGACCGACCCCAGCGCTTGCCGGTGCCCGGAACACCCGACGTGCGGCGCGGCCGGGACGGCTCGGGTTGCGGTGCCGCGGCCGGCGGGCCGCCGACATCGGTCATCGCCATCAGCGCATCGATCCGGTTCTGCGTGTCCGGATGGGTCGAAAACAGGCTGTCGGCGCGCTGGCCGTTGAGCGGATTGATGATGAACATGTGCGCGGTCGCCGGATTGCGCTCGGCGGGCACGTTCACCGAACGGCCGGCCGCCTGGGCGATCTTGGCAAGGGCGCTCGCCAGCCAGTCCGGCCGGCCGCAAATTTCCGCGCCGCGACGGTCGGCGGAATATTCGCGCGTCCGGCTGATCGCCATCTGCACGATCATCGCCGCGAACGGTGCGACGATCATCGCGATCAGCACGCCGACAATGCCCAGCGGATTGTTGTTGTCGCGGCCCGAGCCGAAGAACAGGGCAAAATTGCCCAGCATCGAGATCGCGCCCGCCAGCGTCGCGGTGATCGTCATGATCAGTGTGTCGCGGTTCTGGATATGGGCCAGTTCGTGCGCCATCACGCCGGCCACTTCCTCGGGCGTCAACTGGCCCAGAAGGCCGGTCGTCGCCGCAACGGCGGCATTTTCGGGGTTGCGGCCCGTGGCGAACGCGTTGGGCTGCTCCTGGTTGATGATGTAGACCTTGGGCATCGGCAGGCCGGCATTGGCGGCCAGATCGCGCACCATGCCGTAATATTCGGGCGCCGATCGCTCGTCGACTTCCACCGCGCCATTCATGCGCAGCACCATCTTGTCGGCGTTCCAGTAGGAAAAGCCGTTCATGGCGACCGCGATCACCAGCGCGATCATCATGCCTCCGGTGCCGCCGATCATGTAGCCGATACCCATGAACAGCGCCGTCATGAAGGCGATCAGCATGGCGGTCTTGATCATGTTCATTCGCTCGGGCTCCATCATCAGCGCAAATCGGACGGGCTGCTGGACGCGGCCGGACAACCCGCCATATAGATGGATGAGTGACTTGAGAGTTTCAACAATCGACCAAAGAGGCCCGCATGGTCGGCGATGACATCACAACCGATCCGGACAGCGCCGAAGCGCGCGACGCGCAGGTGCCCGCGCGGCGTTTCGAGGATCTGCCGCCCGCCGCCCAGCGCGCGCTGAAGGAAGCCGAGGCGCGCCGCGCCGACCTCGATCGTTTCGAGGCCGAGGCGCAGGCCGAGCGCGGCGGACGCGGCGGCAAAGACCCGGCCCGCTATGGCGACTGGGAGATCAAGGGCCTGGCGATCGATTTCTGAACCGGGCCCTGCGCACGCGTGGCGCACGCCGGATGAACGGTTAACAGATGCTTGCAACCAAGCGCCGCAATTGCCGCGCCGGACGAGCGCGCGGTTAACCGGCTTGATCGAAAATCGGTGTTTTGAGGACAAATTCAGCAAGATCGCCGGCGTCATGCAGCCAATTGGTAAGCAGGCCCGGTCAATGTGCGCGCATCACAGGAGGCCAGTATGCGCGCATTCCTCAAGACAGGTCTTTCGGCGACCGCCCTTGCCGGACGCGGACGCGATTTCGCACGGGACCGCAGCGGCAATTTCGGCATTATGTTTGCGCTGAGCAGCGTGATGCTTCTGTCCGCCGCGGGCATGGCGCTTGACTATTCGCGCATGTCATCGGGCAAGGCGCGGCTCAATCACGCACTCGACGCGGCGGTTCTGTCGACCACGCGGGTCATCACCAGCGGCGCGGTCGCGCCCGAAGACGCCGAAGAACTGGTGCGCAAGTTCATCCTCGCCAACATCGACGAAGCCGACTATCACGGCGACCCCGTGCAGATCGACCAGGTGATCGTCGATCCGGTTGAAAAGACGTTGCAGGTGGTGGCCAGCCTGCGCGTTCCGATGACGATCAGCAGCGTCTTCTCCGAAAACAGCCGCACAGTGTCGACCAGCTCCAAGGGCCAGTTTTCCAACACCAAGATCGAAGTGGCCATGGCGCTCGACATCACCGGCTCGATGGCCGAGGCGCTTCCGGGCACGAGCGAGACACGCATTGACGCACTCAAGGCGGCCGCCACCAATGCGGTCGGCATGATGATGGCGGCGCCCGGCGCCGACGATCGCGTGCGCATCGGCCTTGTGCCCTATGCGGCGACGGTCGACGCCAGCCCGGTGATCGACGAAATCAGCTATACCGGCACATCCTACGGGTGTGTCTACGAACGCACCGGCCCAAAGCGCTTCACCGACGATTTCGCCTCGCCGCTCTACCCTGTCGGGGGAACCACCTCCAACTGCCCCGGCGCGGAAATCGTGCCGATGACCAATGACGAGACGCTTCTCACCGACCACATCGACAGCTTCGGCACCGGCGGCTGCACGGCGGGCCACGTCGCGATCGCATGGAGCTATTACATGCTGTCACCCAATTGGGACGCCGCCTGGCCGACCGAATCCGAGGCAGCGCCCTATGCGCCGGGCACGCGCAAATATGCCATCATCATGACCGACGGCATCTTCAACCGACATCAGTCCAGTGGCGGTGGCTGTCAACAGGAAAAGCCGTCCCGCAAATACGCACGCAAGCTGTGCAAGAACATGAAAGCGCGAGGCATTCTGGTCTACACGATCGCCTTTAACGCCCCCAGCCAGGCTGCCGCGCTGATGCAGAAATGCGCTTCGCCCGACACGACAGAAACCCAGTATTTCTACGACGCCGGCAGCAGCGCCGAACTCGATGCCGCCTTTGAGGCCATCGCCAAGGACATCACCGGCGTGACGCTCGTCAACTGACCGGCTTGCCGGCGCGGCCATGTACCGAGTACGTGCCGGCAAAAAGGGCCGCCCGATCGCTCGGGCGGCCCTTCCGCAATTCATGTCTCCGGTCGGCCGTCAGGCCTTGCGCCCCAAAGGGCGTCACCGGCTGCGCGTGACGCTCACGCCGTCAGAGACTGCTCCAACGGATGATGACCCGCAAAGACCGAACCGGACCCATGGAACCACTCGACATCGGATCACCTCCTTTCACTGCGTTGAACACGCCGACAAGGTGGGGTCTTGCAACTGATTTGCCAAGCAAAAAATGCGCGGGCCGCGATTGAGCTTGCCGCAGCCGGCCGCTTGATACCGCCGACGCATGGTGCTTGTGTGCCATCGGTCAAAGCGGGAGGCAGCGATGGATTTCGGTGGTATCAACCTTTGGGCGGTGCCTTCGGCCACCGTGTGCGCATTCATTGTGGGCGCGGTCTATTACGGCGTCCTGTCCAAGCCATGGATGAAGGCCTCGGGCATCACACCCGAGCAAGCCAGTTTCGGCCCGGCCCTGTTCGCCATCACCTTTGCCTGTCAGCTTGTGATGGCCTTCGTTCTCGCCGGCCTGATCGGCCATCTCGGCGACGGACAGGTCACCTTGCGCAACGGCATCATTTCAGGCCTGTTCGTCTGGGCGGGCTTCATGGCCACCACCATGACGATCAACCACCGCTACCAGAACGCGGGATGGGATTTGACGCTGATCGACGGCGCCCACTGGCTGCTGGTCGCGATCGTCATGGGCGCGGTGATCGGCCTGATCGGCGTCTGATCAGCGCGCAACGATGATCCGGGTGCGCCCGTCGATCCGCGCGACCAGCCATTCCAGATCGCGGCGCCCAAGGGCGATGCAGCCGGCCGTCGGCGGATACCCCGGCTTGGCCATGTGCAGAAAGATCGCCGATCCGCGATGGCGCGAACGGCCGCGCGGCGCCATGTTCCAGTCGAGCACGACGCAGATGTCATAAAGGCAGTCGGCGCGGCGCATCACCTCGTGCGAGGCCGCGAACGGCAGCCGCACGGGGCCATTGTAGGACGGATGTGTCGGCGCATCGCACCAGCCGTCCTCGGGCCCGATCGGCTGCAGCGGCAGTACCGATCGCGGTCGAACGCCGCGGTCGGGTCGCCAATAGCCCCATAGCGGCCGCATCGCGGCATGGGCAGGCGTCGCCCCGTCGCCCTCACGTTTGAAGAGGGAAGGACCCGCCCGGCCCAGCGCGCATGGCAACGCCCGCCCGTCGGCGATCAACATCCCGCGCATGGCTTCGCCCGGTTTGCGCCTTACTTCAATGGTTTGGAGCATGGGTGCAGGCGCCCTTTTTAACCCGGACCGTTCACGGCGCGCTGACATGGCAGACACGCAAAGTTGAGCCTTTGTTGACACGCAAACTGCCATTAAGATGCCAAAAGGGCCAGACACTTGACCCTTCCCGCGCAACTGCCCGGGCCGAACAGATGAAGGTGAACCATGACGACCCGAACGCTGTTGCTTGTCGATGATGACGATGACCTGCGCGAAGTGCTGGTCGAGCAACTTTCGCTCTATGAAGAATTCGACGTGCTGCAGGCGGCCAGCGCCACCAAGGGGGTCGAGGCGGCCCGCGGCGCGATGATTGATCTGGTGGTCATGGATGTCGGCCTGCCTGATATGGATGGCCGCGAGGCGGTCAAGATCCTGCGCAAAGGCGGCTTCAAGGCGCCGATCATCATGCTAACCGGCCACGACACCGATTCGGATACGATTCTCGGGCTGGAAGCGGGCGCCAACGACTATGTCACCAAGCCGTTCAAATTCGCGGTGCTGCTGGCCCGTATCCGCGCGCAACTGCGCCAGCACGAACAGAGCGAAGACGCGACGTTCTCGGTCGGCCCCTATACGTTCACGCCAAGCCAGAAAATGCTGGTCGACGGCAATGGCCGCAAAATCCGGCTGACCGAGAAGGAAGCCTCGATCATCAAATATCTCTATCGCAGCGGCGCCCAGGTGGTCACCCGCGACACGCTGCTCGAAGAGGTTTGGGGTTACAATTCCGGCGTGACGACCCATACGCTGGAAACCCATGTCTACCGCCTGCGCCAGAAGATCGAGAGCGATCCGTCGAACGCTTCGATCCTCGTGACGGAAAGCGGCGGCTACAAGCTGGTGCCGTGAGTGTTGATTGTCCGAATTCGGACGCCTCAGAATAGAACCACCATCTGTCCACACGCCGACAGGCCCTTCGGGCGCGCCGTGCTTTCCAACAACGCGCCGGTCATGTAACAGCGACGCCGGCAATCACGCCGATGGCGCCGGTAAATGACGCTGGATGATGACATACGCGCCCTGTCGGTAGCGGGCCTGTTCGAGCAGTTGAGCGCCGAACAGCTTCGTCTTCTGGCTTTCGGTGCCGAGCGGCTGCAATTTCGCGCCGGCCGGACGCTGTACCGCCAGGGCGATCGCGCCGATTGTGGCTTCGTCATCGTCAGCGGATCGGTCACCCTGTCACGGCAGTCGGACGGCGGCGGCAAGCCGGTGCAGACCGCCGGCCCAGGCAGCGTGCTGGGCCAACTGGCGCTGATCACCGAGACCGAGTGGATGACCGACGCGCAGGCGGACACGGAAACCGAAGTGCTGCGGATCAGCCGCACCCTGTTCCGCCGCATGCTGGCCGAATATCCCGAAACCGCGATGGCGATCCACGGCCAGCTTTCCGATGAACTGCAACAGCTTTTGAAGGATATCGAGCGCGCCGAACGGCGGTTCCGGCAGGCGCCGAAACTCTGACGGTGCCTACAGCGCAAACCGCGCGGTGACCGGCACATGGTCGGACGGTTTTTCCCAGCCGCGCGCCTCGGTCAGAACGGTCATCGATTTGAGCGCCCCGCGCAATCCTTCCGATCCCCAGATATGGTCGAGCCGCCGGCCGCGATTGGATGCGGCCCAGTCCTTGGCGCGATAGCTCCACCAGGTGAAGATTTTCTCCGGCTCCGGCATCTGGTGGCGCATCAGGTCCGCCCAGCCCGCGTCGGTCCGCAACTCTTCCAGCGTCTCGGTCTCGACCGGGGTGTGGCTGACCACCTTGAGCAATTGCCGGTGCGACCAGACATCGTTTTCGAGCGGCGCGATGTTCAAATCGCCAACCAGAAGCGCGACATCATGCGTGCCGGTCTCCGTCGTAATCGCCCGCATCTCGTCCAGGAATTTCAGCTTGTGGTCGAACTTCGGATTGATGACGGGATCAGGTTCATCGCCGCCCGCCGGCACGTAGAAATTGTGCACGCGAACGCGGCTGCCGTTCACATCGACCGTGCATTCCACGTGACGAGCATCGCCCATGCCGCAAAAGTCGCGCTTTTCAACGCTTGAGAACGGGATTTTCGAAAGGGTTGCGACGCCGTGATAGGCCTTCTGACCGTGCAGGGCGACATGCTCATAGCCCGCCTTGGCAAAGGCCTTGGCAGGAAACTGGTCGTCCTGGCACTTGATTTCCTGAAGGCACAGAATGTCCGGCGTATGATCGGCCAAAAACCGCTCGACCAGCCCGCGCCTGAGGCGCACCGAATTGATGTTCCAGGTGGCAATGGAGAAAGGCTTGGTCATGGCGAGGGCCGGATCGTGGCGGGAAAGACCGGTGTCTTCTCGCCTCGCAGCGGCTCAAAAACAAGCGGCCGCCCCGATGGAGCGGCCGTCGCGCACAGTTTCCTTGATGCCGCCGGGGGCGGATCAGCGATCGTAGCTCGAATCCTTCTCGCGCACCCGCGTATAGTCGATGTCGAACGTGTCGTCGCCGAAGGTCACGCCCTCGCGGACATTGAAGATCATCACCGTCGTGTCCTTGCCCTGCGCATCGCGGATCGTCCACTGGCGCAAATCATAGCTCGCAGGGTCGAACATCATGGTGATCGTCGAATCACCGAAAATCTGCTTGTCCTGCAGGACGATCGTGGTCAAATCCTCGGCTTCGACCACGCTCTGCACCCGGCCGCCGCTCAGATCGATCCGGTCGCCGAGCACAAGGTTGAGCGGCGTCTTGTCGAGCGGATAGGCATCCCATGTGTCGAGCTTGGTGTTGTTGACCAGCACCGACCGGCCATCGGCCACGACGCGAATGTTGGACGGCGCCTCATAAAGGAACAGGACCCGCCCGGGCCGCTGGATGAAGAAGCGCCCGCCGGTCTGCTCTCCGGACGGGCCGAACTGGACGAATTCGCCCATCATCGTGCGCACGCGGGTGAAATGGTCGGCGATCTGCTGCGGCGCGCCGGACGCCTGGGCGCGCGTCGCGCCGGGCAGTGCGAAAGCGGCGAGGAGGCCCGCGCCTGCGGTCAACGCCGCGCGGCGGGTCATCGGGGTCCGGTAGGGTCGTTTCATCTCGGTCATGGTCGGTTTCCGGAATCAGTCGGTCGTCATTTGCGGTTCATCTGGAGACACAGTTTGACTTCACTAAGGCGAAGCCGGGACAGTTACGCGGCACGTTGGTCACAATCGGCGCGGCAACTCACATGCCCGCCATGCGTTCTTCTTCGGACGGCACGAGAATTTCGCGTTTGCCGGCATGGTTGGCCGGGCCGATCACGCCTTCCTGCTCCATTCGCTCGATCAGCGTGGCGGCACGGTTGTAGCCGATGCCGAGCCGCCGCTGGATGTAGCTGGTCGACGCCTTGCGGTCGCGGACGACGATGGCGACCGCCTGGTCATAGGGGTCTTCGCTGTCGCTGCCGCCGCCGGCGCCCGCAGCCCCGCCATCGGAGCCGACCTCGTCTTCCTCATCATCCTCGGTGACCGCGTCGAGATATTGCGGCACCCCTTGCGCCTTCAGATGACTGACGACGTCTTCGACCTCTTCGTCGGAGACGAAAGGCCCGTGCACGCGCTGGATGCGCCCGCCGCCGGCCATGTAGAGCATGTCGCCCATGCCCAGAAGCTGCTCGGCGCCCTGCTCGCCCAGGATCGTGCGGCTGTCGATCTTCGAGGTCACCTGAAACGAGATGCGTGTCGGGAAGTTGGCCTTGATCGTGCCGGTGATGACGTCGACCGACGGGCGCTGCGTTGCCATGATCACATGGATGCCCGCCGCACGTGCCATCTGCGCCAGGCGCTGCACCGCGCCTTCAATGTCCTTGCCGGCGACCATCATCAGGTCGGCCATCTCGTCGATGATCACGACGATGTAGGGCATCACATCGAGATCGAGCGCCTCGGTCTCGTAGATCGCCTCGCCCGTCTCCCGGTCGAACCCGGTCTGCACGGTGCGGCTCAGCTCCTCGCCCTTGCGCCTGGCCTCGCGGATGCGCGTGTTGAACCCGTCAATGTTGCGCACGCCGAGCTTGGACATGTTCTTGTAGCGCTGCTCCATCTCGCGCACGGTCCATTTGAGCGCGACAACGGCCTTCTTGGGATCGGTAACGACCGGCGTCAGAAGGTGCGGAATGCCGTCATAGACGGACAATTCCAGCATTTTCGGGTCGATCATGATCAGCCGGCATTCGTCGGGCGTCATCTTATAGAGCAGCGACAGGATCATCGTGTTGATCGCCACCGACTTGCCCGAGCCGGTGGTGCCCGCGACCAGAAGGTGGGGCATCTTCGCCAGATCGGCGATCACCGCCTCGCCATTGATCGTCTTGCCGAGCGTCAGCGACAGTTTTGCCTTGGACTTGTCATAGGTCTGCGACGAAATCAGTTCGCGCAGATAGACCGTTTCACGCTTGGCGTTGGGCAGTTCGATGCCGATCGCGTTGCGGCCGGGGACGACCGCGACACGGGCCGCGATGGCGCTCATCGAGCGGGCAATGTCTTCGGCGAGACCGATGACGCGCGACGATTTGATGCCCGGCGCGGGCTCGAGTTCGTAAAGCGTAACAACCGGGCCGGGGCGCACCTGGATGATCTCGCCCTTGACGCCGAAGTCTTCGAGCACGCCCTCCAGAAGCCGGGCGTTCTGTTCCAGTGCCTCGTCCGACAGCGTCTCGTCGCGAACGATGTTCTTGGGTTCGTTCAGATAATGGATCTGCGGCAGTTCGAACACGCCATCCTTGATCAGCGAGGGCTGCGCTTCGCGCTGCACGCGCACGCTGGGCTTGGGCGGCGGCGCGGGCGCGGCGACACGGGACGCTCCGGTTTCGTCCGCCATCGGACCTGGCACGGGTTCGGTCGGAGCAGGCTGCGGTGCCCAGTCTTCGGCTTCCCGCCATGCCTCCGCGTCGTGCATATCGTCCATCGCCGGCACCGCCTCCATGGAAGGCTCCATCTGCGGCTCGGCCCGGGCGATGGCGGGCGCCGGGGCGGAAGCGGACCCGCGACGGCGGACCATGCCGCCGAACATCTCGGCGGGCAGCACGCGGCGGGCAGCAGTGCGCAGCGCATAAACGCCGTGCAAAAGCGCGCCGATCGTGATCAGAGAGCTGCCCTCTTCCTCATCGTCGGCGTCGAAAGGTTGATCATCCTCGGCGTCGCGCCAGCCGATGCCGCTGGCCAGCGCCAGAAGGATCGCGGCGAGTGGCGCCATGACGAGGGCGACGATGATGGCGCCAAGGCCGGTCGGATAGCCACCGGTGAACGTGCCGGGCACGCGCAGCACCATGTCGCCGAGCGCCCCGCCAAGGCCCGACGGCAGCGGCCAGCCGGCGGTGGGCGGCAGGCAGCCGATCGCGGCCGCGGCGCACAGGGCACCACCAAGCCAGGCTGCCATGCGGCGGCCGGCGCGGTTCGGCGCCTGATCGCGGATCAGCGCGACGGCCCAGGCAACCAGCGGCACGAGTGCGGCCAGCGCGGCCAGTCCAAAGAACTGCATGGCCAGATCGGCGGCCACCGCACCCGGATAGCCCATCCAGTTGGTCACCGGCGCCTCGGTCGCGTGGCTCAAACTGGGATCGGCGACGTTCCAGCCGAGCAGCGACAGGACGATGAAGCCTGCCAGGGCAACAAGCGCCCATCCGGCGCCGAAACGCACCTGCCGGCGCAGCCAGTCGGCGACAGACCCGTGCGCACCCCCCATGTCCGCCGCAAAGGCGCCGTCGGCGAGGTCTGCGTGGCCGTGATGGGGGTCGAAACGGTCTGCCGACATTGTGGGTCCCGTGCGCATGCGGTCTGAAAAACGGATCGATCTCGCGCGGAAGCCTAGCGGGCACTGGTTAAACGCACATTAACCATGCGGGGGGCGCCTGAACGCACCGGACACGCAAAAAAGACCCGGTCGCAGGGACCGGGCCAGTTTGTGTGATGGTGACCATCACGACGGGATTGAGATGGCCCGTTCGGGCCTGATCGGGATGCCGGGGCCGGCGGTGTGGCCGGCCCCGCAGAGCGGCGTCAGCCGCGTGTGAACTCCGGATAGCCCTCGACACCGGTTTCCGACATGTCGAGGCCGTTCATTTCCTCTTCCTCGCTGGCACGGATGCCGAGCGCAGCCTTCAGGATGAACCAGACCACGAAGGACGCGACCAGCGTGAAGACGCCATAGGCGAGGATGCCGACAATCTGCACACCATAGCTCGCATCGCCATTGGAGAACGGCACGATCAACGTGCCCCAGATGCCTGCGAACAGGTGCACCGGGATGGCGCCGACCACATCGTCGATCTTCAGCTTGTCGAGCAGCGGAACCGTGAAGACGACGATCGCGCCGCCGACGGCACCGATGAGGATGGTCTGCCAGATCGCCGGAGCCAGCGGCTCGGCGGTGATGGAGACGAGACCGGCCAGCGCGCCGTTCAGCACCATGGTGGTGTCGATCTTCTTGTAGAGGATCTGCAAGAGAATCATGGTCGAGACCACGCCCGATGCGGCGGCAAGGTTGGTGTTGGCGAAGATGCGGCTGACATCGGTGACGTCGCTGATCGTGCCCATGGCGAGCTGCGATGCGCCGTTAAAGCCGAACCAGCCCAGCCACAGGATGAACGTGCCCAGCGTTGCCAGCGGGATCGACGAGCCGGGCATCGGATGAACCGAGCCGTCGGCGCCGAACTTGCCCTTGCGCGCGCCCAGAAGGATCGCGCCCGCGAGCGCTGCCCAACCGCCGACCGAGTGGACCAGCGTCGAGCCGGCAAAGTCGGAGAAGCCCATTTCGCTGAGCCAGCCGCCGCCCCACTGCCAGGAACCGGCGATCGGGTAGATGAAGCCGGTCAGAACGACCACGAAGATCAGGAACGGCCACAGCTTGATGCGCTCGGCCACGGTGCCCGACACGATCGAAGCGGCGGTGGCGACGAACACCATCTGGAAGAACCAGTCGGACGCCGTCGAATAGCCGGTATCGAGCGCGTCGCCCCCGACCGGATCGAACGAATAGGGTCCGAACGAACCGATGAAGCCGCCATCGACATTGGCGTACATCAGATTGTAGCCGACGACCCAGTACATCAGGCCGGCGATCGAATAGAGCGCGATGTTTTTCAGCGACTGCATCGAGACGTTCTTGGAACGCACGAGGCCCGCTTCGAGCATGGCGAAGCCAGCCGCCATCCACATCACCAGGAAGCCGCCGATCAGGAACAGCAGCGTGTTGAAAATATACTGGACCTCGGCCGACGGCGCGGTCGAAGCGGCGGCCTCGGCGGTTTCAGCCGCTTCCTGGGCAAAACCCGGCACCGCCATCAGGACGGCGGCGACGAGGCTCGTGCCGGCCAGTGTTGCAAGTTTGCGTTGTGTCATGGGTGGAGAACTCCTGAATGGCGAAGCGGCGTCACAGCGCTTCGGAATCGGTTTCGCCGGTACGGATGCGCACCGCCTGGTCAATGGAGTGGACGAAGATCTTGCCGTCGCCGATCTGGCCGGTCTTGGCGGCTCCGGCGATGGCGTCCAGCACCTTGTCGATCATGTCGTCATCGACGACCAGTTCGATCTTCAGCTTGGGCAGGAAGCTGATCGCGTACTCGGCGCCGCGATAGATCTCGGTGTGTCCCTTCTGGCGCCCATAACCCTTGACCTC
>JANSXT010000041.1 GCA_024742765.1 Phyllobacteriaceae bacterium
CCCATTGCCAAGCGATCATGGAAGGCCGGCATGTCGATGTGGTCGAAATGGACGCGGCGGCCGACACGGGCATCGTCGACATCATGCAGATCATCGATTCGGTGCGTTACGCGCCGGTGTCGGCCCGCTATAAGGTCTACATCATCGACGAAATCCACATGCTGTCTGAAAAGGCGTTCAACGCGCTTTTGAAGACACTGGAAGAGCCGCCGCCCCACGCCAAATTCATCTTCGCGACCACCGAGATCAGGAAGGTGCCGATCACCGTCCTGTCGCGCTGCCAGCGGTTCGATCTGCGCCGCATCGAGATCGCCGAACTGACCGCGCATCTGCGTTCCATTGCCGACACCGAGCAGGTGACCGTTGACGACACGTCTCTGGCGATGATCGCCCGCGCCGGCGAGGGCTCGGTGCGCGATGCGCTGTCGATCCTCGATCAGGCCATCGCCCACGGCAATGGCACGGTCGATGCGGGCGCGGTGCGCGACATGCTCGGCCTTGCCGACCGGACCCGTGTGGTCGACCTGTTCGAACATTTAATGGCCGGCCGCGTGACCGAAGCGTTGGACGGATTTTCATCGCTCTATCAGGCCGGCGCCGATCCGGTCGTCGTCCTCAACGATCTGGCGAGCTTTACCCATCTGGTGACCCGGCTGCGCTATGTGCCCGGCGCCGCCGATGACGACCCGTCCCTGTCGCCCGACGAGCGCGAGCGCGGCATCGCCTTTGCCGAAAAGCTGCCGGTCACCGTGCTGGCCCGCGCCTGGCAGATGTTGCTCAAGGGCATCGGCGAATGCGAAATCGCTGCACGGCCCTTCGCAGCCGCCGAGATGCTGCTGATCCGCCTTGCGCACGCATCGACTTTGCCGACGCTGGACGAAGCCTTGAAGAAGCTCGACAGCGCGCCCGCCGCCCCGGCGCAACCCGCCAACGTTTCGCAGGGCGCGCAGGCGCCATCGCACTCCGCGTCATCGAACTCCGGATCAGAAGCGCCACCGGCAATGGGACAGCCGCAACCGCGCGATCCCGTTCCGCAGTCTCCTCAGCCGGCGACGACCATGGCTGCCGTTCAGCCGCAGCCCGGCGGCGGCGCATCGGCCATGCGCCTGGTCGCTGAAAATCCCGAACCGGCACCCGCCCCCGAGCCGCCTGTTGCCGCGCCAGAACCGGCTGCGCCTGCGGTCTCGATCGCCAGCCTGCAGGACCTTGCCGATCTTGCCGACCGGCATCGCGACCCGCTGATGAAGGTGACGATCCGCAAATGCGTGCGGCTCGTCTCCATCGAACCGGGCCGCCTGTCGGTCAATTTGACCGAGGATGCGCCGGCGACGCTGCTCGGCGATCTGTCGCGCAAGCTTGCCGACTGGACCGGCACGCGCTGGATCGTCTCAGTCAGCCGCGAACCCGGCGGGCAGACGCTGGAAGAAATCGACGGCGAAAAACGCGATGCGCTGTTCGCCGATGCCGCGCGCGACCCCGACGTGTCGGCGATTCTCGGCGCCTTTCCGGGCGCGCGCGTGGTCGATGTGCGCGTCAACGATGCCGGCCCGCTGGACGAACTGCCCGGCGATACCGATATGGACGTGAATGAGATTGTCGCCGACCCCGACGAACCGACCGACACCGACTGATCTGGAGACACTGATGCGCGACATTATGGGCCTGATGAGCAAGGCCAAGGAAATGCAGGAAAAGATGCAGGCCATGCAGGCCGAGCTGGACGACATGACGGCCGACGGCACCGCCGGCGGAGGCATGGTCACCGTCACGCTCAACGGCAAAGGCGTCATGCAGGCGATCAAGATAGATCCGTCCGTCTTTTCCGAGGATGACGTTGAAATCCTTGAAGACCTGGTCATCGCCGCCCATGCGGACGCAAAGTCCAAGATCGAGCAGATCGTCGCCGAAAAGACCCAGGAAATGACCGCCGGCCTGCCCCTGCCGCCCGGCATGAAGCTGCCATTCTGAGCGCGATTTCGTGCTGTCCCGTCGCCGCTTTGCAAAGGGCACGGCTTTGTGTGGCGCAACCGCCTTGTTGCCGCGCTTCGCCGGGGCCGATGAGATGATCAGCGCTCGCGCCGCCGGTTTTCGCCTGCCGGCCGAGGACGATCCGCACGCGCGCACCTTCATGCAATGGCCGGTCAACCGCAGGGTTTACACCGACGGCGTGTTCCTCGGCATGTTGCAGCAGTCGATCGCCGATATCGCCAACGCCATCGCCGAGTTCGAGCCGGTCGTCATGCTGATGGATCGCGAGTTCGAAAGCGCTGCGCGGCGCAAACTGTCCGATGCCATCGATATCTGGGATGTGCCGACCGACGATCTGTGGGCGCGGGATTCCGGTCCCATGTTCGTCGTCGACGGCAACGGCGGCATGGCCGTCAGCCATCTCAACTTCAATGGCTGGGGCGGCAAACAGGTGCACGGCCATGATGGCGCCATCGCCCGTCGGGTTGCCGAGATCATGGACTTGTCCGTTTTCGACAATGGCCTTGTCGGCGAGCCCGGCGGCGTCGAGGCTGACGGCCACGGGACGCTGATCGCCCATGAAAGCTCATGGGTGAACCCCAACCGCAATGCCGGCTCGCGAACGAAGGTGGAGCAGTTGCTGCTCGATGCGCTGGGCGCAGAAAAAATGGTCTGGGCGCCGGGCATCGCCGGCGCCGATATTACCGACTACCATATTGACGCGCTCGCTCGCTTCACGGCGCCGGGAACAATTGTCATTCAGATGCCCGAAGACATCGTGCCGGGCGACCCATGGTCGAAAGCCGCGTTCGAGACGCACGACATTCTTGCGGCGGCGACCGATGCGCGTGGTGAACCGTTCGAACTGGTGGTCCTGCCCGAACCCTATGATACGCGCATCCGGTCGGACGATTTCGTCGCGTCCTATGTCAATTATTTTGTCTGCAATGGCGCAGTGATCGCCGCCGAATTCGGCGACCGGGAAGCGGACGCGATCGCCCGCGACACGCTGGCCGAACTCTACCCCGGCCGGGAAATCGTCATGCTCGACGTCGATCCGGTCGGCGAAGTGGGCGGCGGCATCCACTGCGCGACGCGCGAGCAGCCAGCCGTCTAACGTCAAGGCGCCGGCGGAATCCGCCGCCTGAACAGCCTTCCGTCTACCAGCGCCAGCCCCAGGCCGATCAGCGCCATGCCGATCATGTGGCGCGGCAGCAAGACTTCATCGAGAAAGGCGATGCCGAGAAGGATTGCGCTGACCGGGACCAGGAACGTCACCAGCGACAGGTTGGTCGCACCGGCGCCGGACAGAATGCTGAAGTAGAGCAGGTAGGCAAAGGCGGTCGAAACGATCGCAAGGCCGATCAGCGCCAGCATGCTGTCGAGCCCCGGCATGGCCAGGGTCCAGGGCCGGTCGACCACAAGCATCAGCGGCAGCATCATGACGCTCGATGCGGTGACCTGCCCGGTCGCCACGGCTAGCGGGTCGATCGCCGCCTTGCGGAAGCGCCGGCCATAGACGGCGGCAAACCCATAGGCGAGCGCGGCGCCCAGACAAGCCAGATAGGCGGCCATCGTGCCCCAGCCGCCGCCGATTGTCGCGCCGCCCATCATCACCGCGACGCCGCCAAGCCCGGCAAAGACGCCGGCGATGCGCGTGCCCGTCAGCCTTTCGTCATCGGTCCAGTAATGCGCGACCACGACGGTAAAGAGGGGCGTCATCGCATTGAGGATGGACGCGACGCCCGAGGCGATCTGCGTCTGGCCATAGACAATCAGCGTGAACGGGATGACATTGTTGAGCGCCCCCATCGCAAAGAACATGCGCCAGACGGCACCGGTCCACGGCATGGCCCGCCCGGTCGCCCGCAGATAGATGTGCAGCGCCGCGGCGGCGAGCGCGACGCGGAAGAAGACGATCGTCAAGGGCGGCAGGTCGCGCACGATCACGCCGTTGAAGAAGAACGAGCCGCCGAACACGATCGAAAGCATGATCAGCATCGCCCATTGGACGGGCGACATGGAGGCGTTGAGGACGGCGGGCTGCGACATGGGAGAGGCGGTCTTCGGGAAAAAGCGACCCCGTTCCCCTAGCGCTGGCTCGCGCTGCCCGCCACCCGTTTCTTGAAGACCGCGCGTTGCGGCTTTGCAGGCCGGCCCCGACAGCCTAAATCAGTGCCATGTCATCGAAACGAATCGCAGGTCCGGAGATCGAACGGCTGATCCAGTTGCTGGCGAAGGTGCCGGGTCTGGGCCCGCGCTCGGCGCGCCGGGCCGCGTTGCACATGATCAAGAAGCGCGAGCAGTTGCTCGAGCCGCTGGCCGGCGCGATGGCCGAGGCGGCCGCAAAAGTGGTCATCTGCTCGACGTGCGGCAATGTCGACACCAGCGATCCGTGTTCGATATGCACCGATCCGCGCCGCGAGGACGCGACGATCATCGTCGTCGAGGATGTCGCCGATCTCTGGGCCTTGGAACGGGCAGGCGAAATGAACGTCCGCTATCATGTGCTCGGCGGAACGCTGTCGCCGCTGGACGGCGTCGGCCCGGACGATCTCAACATTGCCGGCCTGATCGACCGGGTTTCGGGCGGCGCGGTGCGCGAACTCATTCTTGCCGTCAACGCGACCGTCGAAGGGCAGGCGACCGCCCATTACATAACCGCCCAACTGGAGGAGTCGGAGGTCAAGATCACGCGGCTGGCCCATGGCGTGCCGGTGGGCGGCGAGCTGGACTATCTCGACGAAGGCACGCTGTCGGCGGCGTTGCGCGCGCGCACCAACTTCTGAAGCATCGGCCTGTTTCGCACCAGAATCACCTGATAGCCTGCCTTCACCGATTTGACCGGGGAACGACCAATGGTCCGTCTTGCAACCCTCATCCTTGCGTGCGCCCTTGCCATGACCGGCGCGGCCCATGCCAATCTCCAGAGCCAGTATGAGCGCTTTCTGGAAGACACGATGTGGCCCAAAGCCCGCGCCGCCGGCGTCTCGCGCGCCACGTTCGACAGTGCGCTGGGGTCCAAGCGCCTGAACACCGACATTCCCGGCCTCGTCCGTCCCGGCCAGACGACGCCGCAACGCATCCGCCAGGCGGAGTTCTCGGCGCCGGCCCGCTATTTCAACGAGAACAATCTGGGCGCCATCGTCAGCCAGGGCCGGCGCCTTGCCAGCCAGCACGCATCGACCCTTGCGGCGCTCGAACGGCGCTATGGCGTTCCCGGCCGTATCATCCTCGCCATCTGGGGCCGCGAGAGCGCCTTTGGCCGCGTCGACATTCCGCACGACGCGTTCCAGGTGCTCGGCACCAAGGCCTTCATGTCGACCCGGCCCGAACTCTTCCGCGCCGAACTGGTCGCCGCCCTCCAGATGGTGGAACGCGGCAACGCGGCGCCCGCGCAGATGAAATCGTCCTGGGCCGGCGCGCTCGGCCAGCCGCAATTCCTGCCCACATCATTCCTTGAACATGCCGTCGACATCGATGGCGACGGCAGGCCCAACATCTGGACATCGGTGCCCGACACGCTGGGCTCGATCGCCGCCTATCTCGACCATTTCGGCTGGGTGTCGGGCCGCGACTGGGGCTTTGAGGTGAGTGTCCCCGCCGATATCTCCTGCAGCTTCGAGGGGCCGGATCAGGGCCTGAAGATCCGCGACTGGGCGGCGATGGGCATCACCCGCATTTCCGGCCGGCCCTTTCCGGCGCACGAGATGGATCTGGAAGCCTATCTGATGATGCCCGCTGGCCGCAGCGGCCCGGCCTTCATCGTCACGCCGAACTTCTATGTGCTCAAAGAATATAATGAGAGCGATCTCTACGCGCTGTTCGTCGGCCATGCCGGCGACCGGATCGAATGGGGGTCAGGCCGTTTCAAGGCGTCCTGGGGCCGCGTCGACACGCTCTATCGGTCGGAGATCGCGGCGATGCAACGCGTGCTGGAAGGCAAGGGCTATGATGTGGGCGGCGCCGACGGGCTGCCCGGCCTCAAGACCCGCCGCTCGATCGGCGACTGGCAGCAGAAGAACGGCCGGTCTCCAACATGCTTCCCGTCCAAGGCGCTGATCGGTGCGATCCGGTAAGCACGCAGGTCAAAGACCGAGCATACCCAGATAGGTGATCGCCAGTGCGATGGAGACGATGAACTCGCCTGCGATGAAGGCGATGGCCAGCGGCACGGAACTGTCGAGCGCGGCCCGCGTCAGCCGGACGGCGGCGATCAGGATCAGCACCATCAGAACGCCGCCCAGCACCCTCATCGCGCCATTGTCGTCGGCAACGATCATATAGGGAACGTAGAACGCGGCGATCACATAGCTGAACAGGGCATTGGCCCAGTTCCGCGCAATCACCAGATGCACGAAACGGTGGCCGAGGCCCAGCGGGCGCAGGATGAGCGCGAAGATCGGGATCGGCAGCAGCCAGACCACCAGTTCGAACACCGCTTCGCCGGCGACGAGCGGCGCAACGCCCATTGGCGGCATCTCGGCCTGGTTGGCCCGCGCATTCATCACCCAGACGAAGAACATGGCAGGCAGAGCGACGGCGATTGCCGAAAACGAGCGCCAGAATCCGTCAGCGGAAATGTCCATCCGCTCGATCGCGCCGGGCCGGCCGAAAATGGCCGCCGCGACGCATTCGACATGGTGGAAGGCGTAGTCGAGATTGATCATCGGCCGGATTGGTCCGCAAACCAGCGGGTGATGAAGTCCGCATAGATGGATGTCAGCGTCTCAAGGTCTTGAAGCGCGACGCGTTCGTCGACCATGTGCATCGTCTTGCCGATAAGGCCGAACTCGACCACCGGGCAGTAATCCTTGATGAAGCGCGCATCGGACGTGCCACCGGAGCTGGAAAGCACCGGCGTGCGCCCGGTCACTTCCGTGACGCTGGCGGCCAGCGCCCCCGTCAGGGCATCGTTGCGGGTCAGGAAGACCTGGCTGACCGGTTCCTTCCAGTTGACCGAAAAGCGCACTGGCGCGCCGTCCTCGCGGCCCGATGCGGCGCCGCGCGCAAGCCGGGCCATGATCTCGGCTTTCAGCGTCTCTTCCGTCCAACTGTCGTTGAACCGGACATTGAAGCTTGCCGTCGCCCGTGCCGGGATCACATTGACCGCCGGGTTGCCCGTGTCGATCGTCGTCACTTCGAGATTGGATGGCTGGAAATCGCCCGTGCCCGCATCGAGCGGCGTCGCGTTCAGCGCGGCGCAGAGCGCCACGATCGCGCGCACCGGATTGTCGGCGAGATGCGGATAGGCGACATGGCCCTGCGTTCCCTCGACGATGATCGCGCCGGACAGCGAGCCGCGCCGGCCGATCTTGATCATGTCGCCCATCGCATCCGGATTGGTCGGCTCGCCCAAAAGGCAGCCGTCCCAGCTTTCGCCCTTGTCGGCTGCCCATTTGAGCAGCTTGACCGATCCATTGATCGCCGGCCCTTCCTCGTCGCCGGTGATCAGCAGTGACACCGAGCCCGGTACCGGCTGTCCGCTTTCAACGATTCTGGCCAACGCGGCGATGAAACAGGCGATGCCTCCCTTCATGTCGACGGCGCCGCGTCCGTACATCGCGCCATCCGAGACTGCCGCGCTGAACGGATCTTGGGTCCAGGCGTCCGGATCGCCCGGCGGCACCACATCGGTGTGCCCGGCAAACATCAGATGCGGACCGTTGCCCGAACGCCGCGCATAAAGATTGTCGATGTCCGGCGTACCCGGTTCGGAAAAGACCGGCCGGTCGCAGACGAAGTCGAGCGGCGCAAGCATGTCGGCCAGCGTGTCGAGCGCGCCGGCATCGTCCGGCGTAACGGACGGGCATCGGATCAGGGCGGCCAGGTTCGCCGCCGGGTCTGTTGGCAATTGTGTCATGCAGCGCACTTAGCCAATGGCGCAGACCCTGTCACGCCCGCTGAAATGGGGGCTTGCCCCAACGGAATCGTCTCTCGTGCCGACCGACCGACCATCGATTTGCGATCACAAACCTCACGAAACGCGTGAGATCGGCCCGGCGGCACCATCGGCGCAACGCCGTCGAGAACGAAATTCGACTCTTAACCGGTCACGAAAACCGGCCTTTCGTTCACACGTCACTGAACGCAGCGGTCCATCTGCGTGAACAATGGGGCTTCGATCACGGATGCCGTGAGTCGTGCCGATCTTCCAAGTCTTTGAAACAATGAGAAAAAACGGATCGGTAGTGCGCCCCACCATGGCCTTCAAGATCACAGCTGCGTGAGTCCGCTTACATTTTTGTAATTGGCAGTTATCGGACCCGGTCCCCCATCTTCCGGTCAGCCAAGGCGGCAACGCAGAACGCCCCGCCGAAGCCCGGTACCCGAAAAGGGGCCGCATCAACAACGGACCAAATGGAGACCTGATATGAAAACGATCCTTCTTGCCGCAGCCATCGCTGTCACCGCCACCACCGGCGCCTTTGCCCAGTCGTCCGCGCTGGACGTGTTCACCCCCGAAGTCAGCCAGTCGGGCATCGACTTCAACGCCACCGCCGCCATCGGCAACGGCATGAGCGAAGAACTGGGCCCGCGTCTGGGTGATGGTTCGCCGGTTTATACGAACGAAGCCCGCGGCATCGACTTCCGCGCCACCGCTTCGATTGGCGGCGCATCGGAAGAACTC